>NZ_VIRM01000003.1 GCF_006874475.1 Microbispora hainanensis | reverse complement strand
ACGCCCATGGTGTGTAGACTCCTTCATGCATCGTTTGATGTGCCACGGATAGGGGCCGGCAAGCATTCCTGTCCGTGGCTATGACTTTGGTGACATAGCCCCTAGTCCTGATTTTTGAAGGCAACTCCTCCTTATCTCTCCGAGTCGAGCGCGCCTGCGGCTATTGGAGCGCTTCGTCAACGTTTCGGATCAAACCAACCTCCCGTCAGGAGTGTCAACTTTCGATGTGAAAAGTCGCCTAGCGTTACTTCTGGAATGCATACAGCTATTTGGATCGCTCCAAGTGCAAACCTCTTACGCAATTCCCACGATGGTCGACTTCGAGTGATATGACTACAATTCGCGCTTCACTGTCCTGACTCTCTTGGTCTCCGACAAGCCTTGTAGCTCTCGGCAGGGGTGGCGCTGGGGCGGGGGCGGCAGTGCCGTGTCCTGCACCCGCGCCGTGACCGACCGGCCTAGAGTTTCGTAACGCGACGAAACCGAGGAGGGGAGGAGCGCCATAGCACCGGACTTCGACGCGATCGCCGCGGCGATCCTGCGCCGGATGCGGCCGGAGGTGGCCACGGCCTTCCTGGAATCACCGGAGTGGCAGGCGATCCCAACCGACCTGCGTGAGCGCATCTACGAGGCCGACGCCCGGCTGGAGGAGTTCGAGCGCCGCAAGCAGGTTTCGTCACGGAAGGATTGTGACGAAACCCGGGCACCGCAGACCTCGGCATCACAGGACCCGGCCCCCGGCAAGGCGAGCGGAGCCTGCGCCGGTTGCGGTCACCCCATTCAGCGGGCCGCGACCGGTCGGCCGGCCCGCTACTGCTCCCAGGCCTGCCGCCAGCGCGCCTACCGTGCTCGCCAAGCTCCCACGGCGGCCCCGCGCGCCTCCGCTCCCCCACCGGCGGCCGCCGTGCCATCTACGGCCGTCACCGCCCCGCACAGCCCGGCCCACCGCCTTGCGGAGCAGCTCGCCACCGCCGCCCGGCACGCGGCCGACGCCATCACCGCCGGCGCCGATCCCGCCCGCCACATTGGCCAGGCCCGCCAGGCGTTCGCCGAACTGGCCGCGCTGCACGCCACACACGCGGGCGGCGCCGCGGAGACGCCGCCCGCCCCCACGACCACCAGGCAGCCTGACGAAATCCGCGTGAGGAAAGCCTGGTCCGACCGCGACCCGCTGGAGCGGTGCCGCTGGTACACCGACGACGAGCTCGCCGCCGTCCAACTCGTCACGACCGGCGACGTGGACGGCTCCTACGCCGTCATCGTCGCCGGCGACCTGTTCGGCACCGTCCGCCCGCACCTGGGCGCCACCGGCCGCACGTCCGGATGGGAGGCCCGCCACCGCGGCGGCACCACCGCCTTCCACACCGGCAGCGGCAAACGCCCCGCGACCCGGGCCGCCGCCGTCACCGACCTACTCGTCGACGTCCACCATCTCTGGCAGGAACGACGTCGCCGGCGACGCTGACTCGCTACCCCGTCGGTCCTGCCTGTGCTCCCCCACCAGGCCCCCACGGGCAAGGGGGGATGTCAGCGACGCCGCACCCCCGAGGTTGACGCGACAGCCGCGACAACTGACGCGACATTGACGCGACAAGATCAAAGGTCAAGATCAACAGAGAAGACGTCAACGCAAGCGATCACCAGCACCGACAACCTCACAACATGAATGTCCACTGAAGACCTTCAGGAAAATGATCTTTAGGACGACCCAGTGCTAAGGTATCCGTCACTTTCGTGACGATACGTCCGGGATGAAACGAGCCTGCCATGGAGCCCGAGCACCAGGCCGACCCCATCACTCACGTCCGCGTCGACCACCGCCTCCAATCCCGCACCTGCGCCTGGTGCGGCACCGCCGTGCCCTACTCCGGGCGCGGCCGGCCCGCCTCCTACTGCTCCAAGTCCTGCCGCAACCGCGCCTGGGAAGTACGCACCGCCGAGGCCCGCCTACAGCGCGACATCGCCACCGGCGCGCTGCGCGCCGAACCGGTCCGCGAGGTGATCCGCGAGACCGTCACCCGCACCCAGATCATCACCGCCCGCCCCGAGCCCGCCGCCTGGCCGGTCGTGCCGACCACCGCCCGCGAGTGGCTGGCCCACCTCGGCGCCCTGGCCGACCAGGTACGCGAAGGCGAGCTGAGCCGCCAGCACTGGCACCACGTCAAGCTCTACAACGCCCTCCTGGGCGTCCTGGTCGACCTCGGCGAGGCCTACCCCGGCGGCATGGACTACCTCCAGCGCGACGCCACGCGACGCAAACGCTGACCCGCCACCCGTACCTCGGTCGGGGAAACCCCCCTGATATTTCGTCCCGGACGAAACCTAAGCGCCGGAGCAAGTTAGTAGGAAAGGGCACCTTTTGCCGTCCGTACGTGCGGACGCCCTCCGGAAGAAGTCCGCCCGGCAAGATCCAATGCAACTTTTCTGTACACCATCAAGGCGGTCCGCTACGTGGCCGCGAGCAGTTGTCCGGAGACACGGGCGGGTATCTCCCCCCACATGGCCAAACACACTGCGTGGGACAAGGAAGCCGCCGCCCGGGTGCAGCGGGCGGCGGCGAAGGACCCCAGCAGCCCAAGCGCCCGAGACCACCTCGACCGGGAGGCACAGTCACAGGCGGACCAGAACGAGCACGAACAGCGCACCGCCGATGAGGACCAGGACGACGAAGAGCGCTGAGAACCGCTGGCACGGCGGACCGCCGGTGAATTCGTCGGAGGGAATCGTTACCCTTGCGGCAGACGCAAAAGGGCCCCGGTCCCGTCGCGAGGAGAACCGGAGCCCGTTGTGCGCGTTGCGGGCCTGGGTTAGGTGGGTACCTACCTAGGCCCGCTGCCGTTCAGCCACCAGTCCACCGCGATCAGTACCGCCCGGATCGCGAGCGGGGCCCAATCGCCGGGGCCTGGCAGCTTCTTGCGTCGTCGTCGGGTAACCATCAAGGTCTCTCCTCTGGCCACATCTCCGTAGGGGGACCGGGGCCTGGCGGTCGATCCCCTATAGGCCGGACCGACCGCTGATGGTCACGCGAGCGCGACAGGCAGAAGAGTAGCCTCCGGGACCGACAGGTCACATGTAGCAAGCGGCAGCGTGCGAGACGCAGTGAGACGCAGTGGTACGCACCCGAACGCAGTGGAACGAAAACGCACGAAATGGCGTGACGAACGTCACACTCAAGCGCCCCCGAAATCAGGGCAAAGCACCCGAAACATGCATACGTGACTTCTGCTAATTTACATTGGCGAAAGTGACGAACCGGCCATTAGGCCGTCAGGGGGAGCGCCCTGCAGGGTACCTCCCGGACATGGCCAAACACACCCCATGGGACAAGGCGGCCCTCGCCCGGATCCGGCAGAAAGTGGAAGAGGACCCCGACAGCCCGAGTGCCCGCCACGGCCTGGACCAAGAAGCCGAGCGCCGCTCGTATGTCTGCGTATCCAGGGCTTATGCATATCTTGCTTCGCCGCTGTGGCGTCGTGACGTCACGACTTCATGGCTTCACGCCTTCAAGATGCCGAGCAGTGCCCGGCGGACGTCGGCCCGCTCCCGAGCGGCCTGGAGGAGCGCGCGCACAACCTCGGACTTGTCGAGCTTGGTCCGCCCCAGCTCCCTGCGCAGCGACAGGAGCCACTCGTCAATCTCGGTGTACTCGTCCGGGTCGAACCTGACAGTCAGCGCGACCGCGTCGGCGACCGCCGGCGCACCCCGGCGGGACCTTGCTTGGGGCCGTGACCGGGTCGTCTTTCGTGGCGTCGTGACGTCACGGTCTCGTGCCGCCATGGCGTCCTGACTTCTTGGCAGCCGAGGCTCAGGCGTTCGCGATGGCCTCTTGCGCCTCCGCCAGGCGGTTGACCGCAGAGGCCAGCGCGAGGATCGCGTACACCTTCGCCTCCTCGGTCTTCTTGTCGGCCAGGCAATTAGCGGCGGCGTTCTCATGGGCGCCGGGACCGATCATGTAGTTGTCGCTCATCGTCATCCTGTCGTCGAAGGGATGAATCCAGGAGAACACGGCCCCGCCCACCACCCGAGCGAGCCCACACCCAGGCATTGCAGTGACGACGGGCGTCACTGGCCTTCTGCAATGGATCTCAGCGCTTCAGCGACCTCTTGGAGAGCAGAAGCAACGGCAAGCGTGGCGGATGCCTGCGCGGCGATCGCGCGAGCGATGCGATCTCCGTCACTCCCGTCGTAGGTGCCTGCGATGTAGTGGTCGGCTTTGGCCGCGTAGAAGTCGGCTCGTTGGAGACTCATGGGCGCAAGGTAGGCCAGAGATTCACTTCTGGGCTGGTAGCAGGAAGGTCAGACTTCTGGGCCTCCAAGCCGAGGCCGCGACGATCGCTCACTCCGGTGCCCGCCGTACGGGGCCCCGGCGGCGGGCGGACCCCGGTGACCGTCCTCGTCCCGAAGCGGAGGTGATCGCCCCGCCCAGCCCTGGAGAAGACCGGTGACGGGCACAGAGAGCCGCCGGGAGGGCGGCGGGCGGCCGGTGCAAGCCGGGGTCAATCCGGGTGCAAGCAGAGCCCCGTAGCGTACGGCGCATGTCAGCACGATGGTTGCGAGGCGCAGCCGCCACGGCCGCGACCGCCGCGTTCCTGGTTCCCGCCTCCCTGCTCGCCGCCGCCCCGGCTCTCGCGCACACCACGCACATCACCACACCCGCCACCGCGCCCGCCACCGCGCCCGCCACCGCGCCCGCCACCGCGCACACCCCTGTGCAGGCCCCCGTCAGGGCGTCCGCGCACGGCACGCCCGCACCGGCGACGGTCGCCAAGAAGCTGTTCCGCGCGTGGCTGCGCGCGGACCGCCACGCGGCCGCACGGGTCGCCACCGCGGGCGCGGTCTCCACGCTCTTCGCCTACCCCTTCCGGGCTCCGGACACGTTCGCGGGCTGCTCGGGCAACGCCTGCCGGTTCGTCCACACCAGCGTGCGCGTTCCGGGCGGGCTCGACGGCATCCTGATGGTCGTGTCGGGCGGGAAGGTCACGAAGGTCTACGCGTCCCGCCACCTCGTCAAGCCGTCCGCCGCGGCCACGCACCTGTTCGAGGCCTGGCGCAAGGGCGACCGCAACCGGGGCCTGGAGGTCGCCACGACCACGGCGGTCAAGACGCTGTTCCGCACCAAGTTCGACCCGAAGGGCGTGAAGCACTTCTTCCAGGGCTGCGGCTCCGAGCCCAAGGGCTACGGCTGCGCCTACTCCTACGAGGGCGGCGCGATGTTCATGCACGTGCGGGGCTCGAAGAGCCGCGGCTACGAGGTGGCCTCCATCACCTACATCGCCGACTGAGGGGCTCAGCGGGCGACGGGCGTGAGCGCGATGTCCTCGGGCCGGATGGGGACACGGGAGAGATCCAGCCCGGTCGCGGCCCTGACCGCCGCGACCACCGCCGGGGTCGACGACAGCGTGGGCGGCTCGCCCGCGCCCCGCAGGCCGTACGGCGCGTGGGGGTCGGGGTTCTCCAGCACCGACAGCCGAATCGGCGGCATGTCGAGGATGGTGGGGATCAGATAGTCGGTGAACGAGGGGTTGAGCACCCGGCCGTCTCTGACCTGGATCTCCTCCATCAGTGCCAGGCCAAGGCCCTGCGCGGAGCCGCCGTGGATCTGCCCTTCCAGGGCCACCGGATTGAGGATCTTCCCGACGTCCTGCACGGCGGCCAGCTCGACGACCCTGACCAGGCCGAGCTCGACGTCCACGTCGACCACGGCCCGGTGCACGCACAACGCGAGCTGCGTGTGGGAGTCGCCCTGGCCGGTGAGGGGGTCCATGGGGAACGTGGGCCGGTGGCGGAACTCCCGCGTCTCCTCGACCGGCCCGAACCGCTTCAGCACCTCCTCCAGCGACAGCTCCGGATGCGCCGCCCGCAGCGTGTCGAGGCGCGCCCGCACCGCCTCGCACGCCGTCTTGACCGCCCCGCCGGTGACGTACGACTGACGTGAGGCAGAGGAGGACCCGGCCGAGCCGACCGCGGTGTCCGCCGGGGCGATGGTGACCCTGGCGATCCCGAGCTCCGTACGCGCGATCTGTTCCTGGATGGTGACGAGTCCCTGGCCCACCTCGGCGGCGGCGGTGTGCACGAGCACGTGCGGCTCGTCCCCGGCCAGCTCGACGCGCACCCGTGCCGTCGAGTAGTCGTCGAAGCCCTCGGAGAAGCAGATGTTCTTGATGCCGACGCCGTAGCCCACGCCGCGCCGCACGCCCTCGCCGTGGGTGGTCTGCGCGACGCCGCCCGGCAGGAGGCGCAGGTCGGGCCGCTCGTCCACCGGCTCCGGCGGCAGCGGCATCGCGGCCAGCTCCTGCAGCATGTCCGCGAGCGGCGCGGGGCTGTCGATCACCTGCCCGGTGGCCAGGCGCGACCCCTGCGACACCGCGTTGCGGACCCGGATCTCGACCGGCGACAGCCCGCAGGCCGCCGCGAGCCGGTCCATCTGCGACTCGTACGCGTAACACGCCTGCACCGCCCCGAACCCGCGCATGGCGCCGCAGGGCGGGTTGTTCGTGTAGACGCCGTACGCGTCGATCCGGACGTTGCCCACCTCGTAAGGACCGACGCCGAGCGAGGCGGCGTTGCCCACCACCGCCGGGGTGGACGAGCAGTAGGCTCCGCCGTCGAGCAGGATCTCCGCCTTGACGTAGACGAGCCGCCCGTCGGCCGTGGCGCCGTGCTCGTAGCGCATCCGCGCCGGATGCCGGTGGACGTGGCCGAAGAACGACTCCTCACGGCCATAGACCATCTTCACCGGGCGGCCCGTCCGCAGCGCCAGCATCGAGGCGTGGACCTGCATCGACAGGTCCTCCCTGGCGCCGAACGCGCCGCCGACCCCGGCGAGGGTCAGCCGCACCTTCTCCTTCGGCAGGCCCAGGCACGGCGCCACCTGGTTCTGGTCGACGTGCAGCCACTGGGTGGCGACGAACAGGTCCACCCCGCCGTCCTCGGCCGGCACGGCCAGGCCCGACTCCGGCCCGAGGAACGCCTGGTCCTGCATGCCGACCTCGTACTCGCCGGTGACGACCACCTCGGCCTCGAAGGTGCTCCCCAGCCTGACCGGCTGGTGCCGTACGACGTTGCCCTCGGGGTGTACGGCAGGGCAGGACGGGTCGAAGGCGGCCCGGTGGGGGTCGGTCACCGCCTCGCGTTCCTCGTAGCGCACGACGACCGCGGCGGCGGCGCGGCGCGCGATCTCGGGGTGGTCGGCGGCCACGATCGCGACGGGTTCACCCTGGTAGCGGACCTGGTCGACGGCGAGCACCGGCTGGTCGTGGCGCTCCAGCCCGTAGAACTTCTCCCCGGGCACGTCCTCGTGGGTCAGCACGGCGAACACGCCGGGCATCGCGAGGGCGGGGCCGACGTCGATCGAGCGGATCCACGCGGACGGATGCGGGCTGCGCAGCGTGGCGCCCCAGAGCATGCCGTCAAGCCACAGGTCAGAGGAGTACGCGAACTCCCCGGTGACCTTCAGCGTGCCGTCGGGGCGCGGCGCGCTCTCGCCGAGGCCCGGACGCCGCCCCGTTCCGATCGCCGTGCCCGCCGCCGTCTCCGTCGCCATACGCCGCTCCACGGTCGTAGTACAACAACCGGGCGGGGCCGGGGCCTATCGGCGCGGCCATGAAACCCGGGGGCGGCCGTAGTCGATGCTTGTAGATATCTCCAAATACGCTGTCTTTCGTGCTGTTGCATGATCTGCTCGCCGCCCCGGAACTGCGGCTCACCCTGCTCACGGGCGACGAGGGGCTGGACCGTGAGATCAAGGGCGTGCTCATCACCGACCTGCCCGATCCCCGGCGCTACCTGTCGGGCGGCGAACTGGTGCTCACCGGCCTGATGTGGCGCCAGTCGCCCGACGACTCCGCCCGGTTCGTGGACGCCCTGGCCGATGCGGGCGTGGCCGCGCTCGGCGCGGGCGACGCGCGGCTCGGCACGGTCCCCGCCGACCTGGTGGAGGCGTGCCGGGCTCGTGGGCTGCCGCTGCTCGAAGTGCCCGTCGAGGTGTCGTTCGGGGCCGTCACCGAGCTCGTCGGCAGGCGCGTCGCCGCCGCCCAGGTGGGCGACCTGCGCGGCGCGCTCGGGCGGCACCGCAGAATCGTCGCCGCGGTGGCCGAGGGGGCCGGGCTCGCCGAGCTGTTCGCCCTGGTCGAAGCCGAGCTCGGCGTCACCGCCGCCGTCGTGTCCGCCTGCGGCGCGGTCGTCGCGGGCGACCTGCCGAAGGAGCGGGCCGTACGGCTGGCCCGCGACTACCTCGCCGCCGTCCGCCTGCCGGTCGTCGCCGACCGCGGCGGGCCGTTCACGATCTTCGCCGTCGGCCGATCGCACCGGGCCGCGGGCTGGGCCCTGGTCTGCCGGGGCGAGGTCGACGTGGAGCTCGGCTACGAGCTGGCGGCGTGCGTCGCGATGGAGCGGACGCGGGCGGAGGAGGGCCGCCGGGTCGAACGCCGGCTGGCCGAGCAGCTCATCGCCCTGGCCTGCGCGGGCGGCGACCTCGCGGAGCTGTCGGCCCGGCTGCGGACGTGCGGCATCGACCCGGCCGAGCCGTACGCGGTGGTCACCGCCACGGCGAACAGGCGCGGGGCGCAGGACGGCCCGGACCCCGCCCTGCTGGGCGGTCAGGTGGTGGAGGAGCTGCTCGACCGCGAAGTGGTGGCCGCCGCGGGCGCCGACGCGTCGGTCGCGCTGGTCCCCCTGCGCCGCGACACTCCCTGGGGCGACCGCGACGCGCTCGCGGCTCTGCTGCGCGCCCGTACGGCGGTGCTCGCCGCCGGGCTGTCCTCGATCACGGTGTCGGCCGGGCTGAGCGGCGCGCTGACCGGGCCGCAGGCCATCCGGGGCGGGGTGGAGGAGGCGGGCCACGCCCGGCGGATGGCCGAGGCGCGTGGCGGGGGAGTGGTCACCAGCGACGAGATCTACACCCACGCGCTGCTGCTGGCGACCGTGCCCGGCGACGTGCGGTCGTCGTTCGCCGAGAGGCTGCTCGGGCCGTTGTTCGACTACGACCGGCGGCACGGGGCCGAACTGGTGCGCACGCTCGGCGCGTTCCTCGACTGCACCGGATCGTGGAACGCCTGCGCCGAGCGGCTGCACGTGCACGTCAACACGGTGCGCTACCGGATCAGGCGGGTCGAGGAGCTCACGGGCAAGGACCTGTCATCCATGGGCGACCGCGTCGACCTCTTCCTCGCCCTCCGCGCCGGCTGAGCCTTGCGCGTGGGCTGTGCCCTCCGTGCCGGCTGAGCCCTCCGCGCGGGCCGAGCCGTCCGCGGTTCGCGACGGGCCGTCGTGCGGGCTCTCGCCGAGCAGGGCGAGCTCCTCGCGGGCGAAGTCCGCCCAGTAGCCCGCCCCGCACTCCTGCGCGACCGCCAAGGTCTCCCGCAGGTACGCGCGCGCCCTGTCGAACCTGCCCATGAGGCGTTCGACCTGGCCCAACCGGCCGAGGCATCTGGGTTCCATGCCGCGGAACCGGCTCTCCCTCATGAGGACGAGGGCCTCCTCGTAGAGCATCGCCCCCGACCGGGGGTCGTCCTGCACCAGGTGGACCTCGGCCATGCACATCAGCGCGTCCGCCCGGTGCAAGGCATCCCCGGCCTCCTCGGCGAGCGCCATCATCTCGGCGCACGCCGCTCTGGCGGCCGCCACATCTCCCAGGCCGAGGTGTGCCGAGCCGACGCAGACGAGAGCATGGCGTTCGCCGACCGCCGCACCGATCTCCCGCGCGATGCGCAGTTGCTCCCGCGCCGACGACAGGGCTTCCTCGTGCACCTTGAGCGAGTTGAGCATGACGGCGAGGTTTCCCAGGGCCCTCATCCGGGAGAAGGGGTCCCCGATCGTGCGCCGCAGGGCCACCTCGGCGCGCTGGTGACGGACGGCTTCCTCGAAGCGTCCGATGTGGTCTAGGCCCTGTGCGAGGTAACCGTGTGCGAGGGCGGAAATCCCCTGGTCGTCGAGCCGACCGCCCACCTCGAGCGCCTGGCGGCTGAGGGTCACGATCTCCGGGTGGTGCCCGCTGTACACGAGGGGCCAGTGACAGGAGAAGGCCAGGTGGGCGCCGGAACGTGCCAGACAGGGGTTCCGGGACGCCATCGCCTGGGATGCGACGGCGAGGACGTTGGGACGTTCCCGCTCCAGCCACGCGGACGCGTCCACGCCGCCGGTCAGGGCGAACGGTTCACACGTCGCGAACTCGTGCGGTGGATGCACCCGATGCGGGTCGATCAGTCTCATCGCCAGGCGCACGGTCGTCCCGTACAGGCCGATCACGCGGTCGAGCGCGTCCTCGCGGTCGCGTTCGCTCAGGCGCCGCTCGGCCAGTTCCATCGCGAAGAGCCGCACCAGGTCGTGAAGGCGGAAGCGGCGGTGCTCGCCGGGCTCGGCAAGATTCGCCCGCACCAGGCGGGCCACGGCGCGCTCCGCCGCGTCGCGCGGCACGTCGAGAAGGGCCGCCACGACCTCGGGTGTGATGTCCGGGGTGCGCAGGACGCCCAGACGGCACAGGGCGGCGGCCGCCGCCCGGTCGGGCTCGTGCCCGCTTCCCGCCAGCACATCGTGGCTGAGCTGGAGGCTGGTGCGCACCGCGAGATCGCCCGACTCCAGCTCGTGCAGCGCCCGCCGCTCGTCGCGCAGCCGGGCGTTCACCTCGGCGAGGGAGGTGTGGCGGTTCTCCATGAGACGCGCCGCCGCGAGGCGCAGGGCGAGAGGCAGCCTGCCGCACAGGTCCGCCAGTTCGGCGGCGGCGGCCGGGTCGGCGGCGATCCGTTCGGCGCCCGCGAGTTTCGCGAGCATCGCGACCGACTCCGACCGCTGCATCCTGCCGAGGACGAGCTGGACGCAGTCGTCGGCCGCCGCGAACGACTCCCGGCTCGTGACGAGCAGGGCGTTCCCGGCCGGCAGGCCCAGCAGCGGGCGGACCTGGTCCGGGCCGGACGCGTCGTCGAGCACGATCAGCGTGTGGCGGCCCGCCAGGCGGTCCCTGAGCATCGCCGCGGCCTCGTCCTGATCGGACGGCACCGCCTCCGGGCGCACCCCGAGGCCCCGCAGCAGTCTCCCGAGCAGGTCGAGAGGGTTCAGTCGTCCGACTCCGGGCGTCGCACCGAGCAGGTTCAGGTACAGCTGGCCGTCCGGATAGTGATCGCTCACCGCGTGCGCCGCGTGCACGGAGAGGGTCGACTTTCCCGCTCCCGCCGTGCCGGTGACGGCCACCACCGCCTGCGGGTCGCCCCCGTCCCAGGGCGCGAGCAGAGCGCGCAGCCGCACCAGCGTCTCCGCCCGCCCCACGAAGATCTGCGGATCGCGCGGGAGCTGACGCGGCCGGACGACCTCTCCGGGAGCGGTGACCGCCGCGGCGGACGGCGCCGCCGCGAGGGAGGGGTCCGCGCGCAGGATGAGCTCGTACGCCCGCCGCAGGGATGCGCCGGGATCGACGCCGAGGTGTTCGGCGAGCAGACGCCTGGCGTCGTGGAAGACCTCCAGCGCCTCCGCCTGCCGCCCGCAGCGATAGAGCGCGAGCATCTGCAGTTCCCGGGCCCGCTCCCGCAGCGGGGCCTCCACGGTAAGCCCGGCGAGCGCGTCGAGCGCCTCCTGGTGCCGGCCCAGCCGCAGCAGCGCGTCGGCCCGGTCCTCCCGCGCCGTCTGGCGCATGCTCTCCAACCGGGTGCGTTCCGCCTCGCAGAAAGGGCCGGGAAGGCCGCCGAGGGCGGTGCCCCCCCACAGCCCCAGCCCGGCCTCCAGCTCGCGCAGCCAGGCGGGGAGGTCCTGCTCGGCCTGGAAACGACGGGCCTCGGCGAGGCGCTGCTCGAAGTCCTCGGCGTCGGTCCGGCACCCGTCCCGCGCCAGGCTGTAGCCGTTCGCGGACTGGGCGAGCAACGTGAACGGCCCGCGCCTGCCGCGCTCCGGTTCGAGCAGCCGTCTCAGCCCGGCCACATAGGTGTAGACGCTCTGCTCGGCCGTCTTCGGCGCGGCGGCGCCCCAGAGGGCGCCGACGAGCCTGTCCTTCGTGACGAGGCGGCCCGCCTGTGCGGCGAGCACCCAGAGGGCGGCCCGTTGCAGCGGCGGCCCCAGGTTCACCTGCCGGTCCTCCAGCCACGCGGTCACCGGTCCGAGCACCCGGAGCCGGAGACGACCCCGGTCGACTTCCCCATGTGCCGTCTCCATGGACATCCTGTCCCTCCCCCGCACCGAGGATCAGCCGGTGAGCGCCGCGTGAGCCGATCGAGGCCGGGAAGGGGCCAATCCGGGGAAGGCGGTCTCGATGGCGCGCAGTTCGTCCTCCGCCACCCGGGAGAGACTCTCGTCCACGGACCGCTGCCGCGCCGCCAGCGCCTCCCGCGCGTACGCCAGGGCCTGTGCCGGCTCGTTCAGGAGACGATGCACTCTGGCGAGCATGGCGAGCGACTCGCACTCGCTGACCCGGTAGCCGATCTCCCGGGCCACCCGCAGACCGCGCTCGAGGTAGGACTTCGCCGTCCGCGGATCGCCGCGCTCCAGGCACAGCTCGGAGAGCGACATGAGGCCGCCCGCCTCGTGGTAACGGTCTCCCGCGGCCTGCGCGAGCGCGAGTCCCGCGCCGAGCAGGCTCATGGCCGCCGTCAGGTCGCCCAGCCTCCGGCAGGCCGTCGCCTCGGTCAGCAGCGAATGACGCTCGCCGACCTCCGAGCCGATCTCCCTGGCGATCGCCCGCTGGGCCTCCGTCCGCTCACGCGCCTCCGCGTACCGTTCGAGCTTGAGAAGGGTGACGCCCATATTGCCCAGGGCGCGCATCTCGCCGAACCCGTCGCGCAGCGCGCGTCTCAGCTCGAGCTCGGCCTGCTGGTGCGGCAGGGCCTCGGCCGCCCTGCCGAGGTTCAGCAGCGCGTTGGCGATCTGGCCGTGGGCCAGGGAAAGGATCTCCTGGTCGCCGGTCCGCTCGCCGACGCCGAGGGCCTGCCTGTTGAGGTCGCGCTGCTCGTGGCGGTGCGCGCCCCTGACGAGCTGCCAGGTGAGGGCGAACCCGGCGTAGGCCCCGAGCCGTGCGACGTCGTCGTCCTCGCTCTGCATCGCCTGGGAGGCGGCGGCGATCACGTCCGGCAGCTCCTCCGCCAGCCAGTCTCTGGCCTCGTCGACGGTTCCGAGCTCGAGCGGGCGCTGTGGCACGGCGGACCAGGGAAGCTGCACGCGGTGGGGATCGAGCATCGTGCTGGCACGACGTGCGGTCGCCCCGTAGAAGCCGAGCGCGCCCATGAGCGCGTCCTTACGCGCCTCCGGCGTGAGGCGGGCGTCCGCGAGCTCGATCGTGAACAGCCGCACGAGGTCGTGGAGACGGTAGCGGCCCGGTTCCGAGATCTCCACCAGGTGCGCGCGTGCGAGGCGGTCGAGGGCGCGCTCGGCGGCGTCGACCGGTTCCCCGAGGAGGGCGGACACCAGCTCGGCGGTCAGGCTCGCCACGTGCAGGACGCCGAGGTGACACATCGTCCGCGCGGCCAGCCGATCGAGCTCGCCGCCGTTGGCCAGACCCTCGTAGCTCAGCTCCAGACTGGAGCGGACGGCGCTTCGGCCCGACTCCAGCTCGTGGAGCGTACGCCGCCGGTCCTCCAGCCTCGTGCCCAGATCCCGCACCGTCCAGTCGGGGCGTTCGGCGAGCCGGGCGGCGGCCAGGCGCAGAGCCAGCGGCAGCAGGTCGCACAGGTGCGCCAGGCGGCCGGCGGCGGCCGGGTCCGCCGCGATCCGTTCCGCTCCGACGAGCTTCGCCAGCATGGTGACCGCCTCCGACCGCAGCAGCCTCCCGAGCACGAGCTGGACGCAGTCGTCGGTCACCGCGTGCGACTCGCGGCTCGTGATCAGCACGGTGTTGCCGCACGGCAGGCCCAGCAGGGCGCGCACCTGCTCGGGCCCCGCCGCGTCGTCGAGCAGGATGAGGGTCCTGCGTTCCTCCAGCCGGTCGCGCAGCACCGCGGCGGCCTCGTCCTCATCGGACGGCACGGCCTCGCCCGGCAACCCCAGGGCGCGCAGGAGCCTGCCGAGCACCTCGATCGGCTTCAGGCGCTCGACCCCGGGCGTCGCCCCCTGGAGGTTGACGTACAGCTGTCCGTCCGGGAACGCGTGCGAGGAGGCGTGGGCGGCCTGTACGGCCAGCGCGGACTTGCCCGCCCCGGGGGCCCCGGTGATCGCGATCACCGCCTGCGGGGATCCGCCGTCCCAGGGGGAGAGCAGGGACCGCAGACGCACCAGTTCCTCGGCCCGCCCCACCAGGACGCTCGCCGCCCGCGGCAACTGGCGGGGATGCCGCGCCGGGGCCTCGGCACCGCCGGCGCGGTCCTGCACCCGCGCGAGCGACGCATCGGCCCGCAGGATCAGTTCGTACCGCTCGCGCAGCGTCGCGCCGGGATCCACGCCGAGCCGCTCCGCGAGCAGTCGTTTGACGTCTATGTACGTCTGGAGAGCGTCGGCCTGCCTGCCACAGCGATACAGCGCGAGCATGAGCAGGTCGCGGGTTCGCTCTCGCAGCGGTGCCTCCGCGGCCAGCTCGGTCAGCGTCCTGGTGCAGCCCCAGGCCGAGCAGTATGTCGGCGTGATCCTCCCGTGCGGACAGGCGCGACTCCTCGAGACGAGCCCGTTCCGCCGCCGCGAAGGGACCCGGCACACCGCAGAGGGCGGGCCCCGACCAGCACGCCAGGGCGGCGTCCAGTGCACGCAGGCCGCCACGGAGGTCGCCCGCGCCGCGTAGCCGGCGGGCCTCGGCCAGGCGGCGTTCGAAGTCGTTCACGTCCACCTGCACCTGGCCGCGCTCCAGCGCGTAGCCCCGCGACCGGTTCACCAGGACGGCGTACGGACCACGCCTGCCGGGGTGGGGCTCCAGCACCCGCCGGAGGCCGGCGATGTAGGTGTAGAGGCTCTGCTCGGCCGTGTTCGGGGGGCGATCCCCCCAAAGACCGCTGATCAGCACGTCCTTCGGGACCACGCGTCCTTCATGCCCGACGAGTACGCACAGGGCCGCCCGCTGTAGCGGCGGTCCCAGCTCGATGGGCCGTCCGCCGCGCCACCCCGCGGGCGGGCCCAGCAACCGCAGACGGGACGGTAAGTCCTGAGAAGTTCCACACTGATTCGAATTATCCATACGTCTTTGGACTCCATGCGGTGACGGCGCAGACGCGTTGGGTGCATCGCCCGGCCCTATTGGGAGGCTGTGCGCGGAGCCTCGTGATCGGGCGATCGGTGCGTCCCTCGGCGTTCTTGTACAGCTACTGCAATACGAAGTCATCCCTGTGATGCCGGCTATGGGCACATCGTTGGACCTAGATCGGCAGAAGCTTCAATATGCCATCACGTATCTAGATTTTGTCTAGATATGTGGAGAAGCGTGCGAGGCTCTGGTGGGGGTGTGCGATGGAGTCGCGACCCTTCCCCGTCTTCCCGGCCACGTCATCGGCGTTGGGGGCCACGTCCGGCCCTGCCGTGGGGGGCGGCTCCATGAGGGGTGACGAAGAGGGGGTGATCGCGGCTTCGTGCCGCTCGAGAGGGTCGTACGCCTCGTCGGACGCCTGTCTCCGGCCCGGCGAGCCGATGCGGAGTCCGAGAGGCACGCCGGGCGCGATTCCTCGATGGCCGCGCGCCGGACGAACAAACCGCGGCCCGGCGCTGGAAATTCGATTTTGTCACCGAGGTGCAGGCGCTCTCCGGCGGCACCGGGAAATTGAATTCACCCGCTCGGGAAATTAGCGGAAAAATGAGATGCGCCGATGCGTGGCGTCGGGCTGGAGATATCGCTTTATCGGGTCGGAGGAATTACCACTTTGGAAAGGCCGATGATTTGGAGCGGCGTCCGCCGGGGCGCCGGAGAGGATGCCAGGGATGCCGGACAGTTCCTGATCTTCGTCCCCGACGTCCCGGCGTGTGCTGCCAAGCGGCTTGATCAGCAGCAGAGGTGGTTGGCCAGGAAATCCGCGTCCGCAGAAGACGTGGACGCGGTAGCTGGCGTAGCATTGCCGCCAACGGCCAGCACGGCCGAAATGACGACGGTAAGAACGGGTAGGGCGAGGCGGCGCACGGTGGATCTCCCATCAGCTTAGACTGCCGGGCCTACAATACTGCAGGAGTTGCCAATGGCCGCGCAAGATCTGGTCGGACAGCGCATCAAGGCGATTCGTCGTCAGCGTGGGCTTTCTCAAGCACAGTTGGCACATCCCGAACTTTCTGACAGTTATGTATCGCTGATCGAAAGCGGCAAGCGCACGCCCACTCCCGCTGTTCTCGAACTCCTCGCGCAGAAGCTCGACTGCTCGCTCACCTACCTCGTCAACGGCGTCACCGCGGAGCAGATGGAGGATCTCGAGGTCGGCCTCGGGTTCGCCAAGATCGCCTTGGAGAACGGCGAGGTCGCCGAGGCCCGCCGTCGCTACGCCGAACTGCTCGCCGACGGCAACCTCCAGGGACTCGCCTCGCTGCGGGTCGAGGCCCGCTACGGCTACGCGCTGGCCTCCGAGGCGTGCGGCGAGCTCGCCGAGGCCATCTCCGTGCACGAGCAGCTCAGCGAGTCTGAGGCGGAGACGATGACGCAGGAGCGCAAGATCGCGGTGGCGCTGGCGCTGTGCCGGTGCCATCGGGAGCGGGGTGACTATTCCGCCGCCGTCCAGGTCGGTGAGCAGGCGCTCGAGAAACTGGGCAAGTCCGGCTGGAATGACGCGCTGATCGAGCTCGGCTCCACGCTGCTGGGCGTCTACCTCAGACGCGGCGACATGCTGCGGGCCGGGCATTTCGCCGCCGAACTTCTGGCGGCCGCCGACGCACTGGGAACTCCCCGGGCCACCGTAGCGGCATGTTGGAACGCCGCATATGTGGCCGAGGAGGCAGGGCGCGGGGAAGAGGCCCTCACCCTGATCGAGCGTGCGCTGGCGATCCAGTCCGAGACCGGCGAGCCGCGCAACCTGGCGCGCCTACGGGGCGCGCACGCGACCCTCGTCCTCAATCTGTGCCCCGACGACTCGGAGAAGGCGTACGATCTCCTGCTCCGGGCGCAGCGGGAGATGGAAGCCGCGGCCACGAGCACCTTCGACAGGGCCCTCGGTGCCCTCGATCTCGCATGGGCGGACATCGTCCTCGCCCATCCCGAACAGGCCGTCGAGCACGCGCGGGCCGTCGTCGACCTGGTGCGCGGCACTCCAGGGTGGATGAAGACACGGGCCGCCCTCCTGCTCAGCCAGGCGCACTTCCTGCTCCATCAGGACGAGGAGGCCGCGGCCGAGCTGGACACGGTGAGCCAGTGGCTGGAGAACGCGCCGCCCACGCGGAAGACGGCCGAGGACTGGACGACGCTCGCCGAGATGCGCCGGCGGATCGGCGAGGACGAGCAGAGCGTGGCCGCCTACCAGCGCGCTCTCGCCTGCGTCGAGCTCTGACCGCACGCACGGGAATCGGCCCGCACACACGGGAATCGGCTCACAAGGACAGGTTCTGCCGGGCCGGAGGCTGCTCGCCCCGGCCCGGTTCGCGTCTCGTGTGACGAGAGCGTGGACCACAAGGGCTCCGGGTCATCCCCAGTCTTCCGGTGCGAGGTATGGACCGGACCCCCAGGTCGGTAGCCTGGGAAGTGCCATGAAGAGACCCTTCCTCGCCGCCTTCGGCTCGCTCCTGGCGGCTCTCCTGCTGTGTGTCGCGCCGGCCCTGCCCGCTCAGGCGCATACCTCGCTCAAGAGTAGCGACCCGCAGAAGAACGCGCAGGTCAAGACCTTGCAAAAGGTCACACTCGAGTTCGCGGACTCCGTCCAGTTCCCGGTCGTGATCGTCCGCGGCGAGGACGGCAAACGCTACGAGAAAGGCGAGCCGGTCGTCGACGGGCCCAAGGTCACCGAGGCGGTGACCGAGCCGGTTCCCCCGGGTCGCTACACGATCGCCTGGCGCGTGGTCTCGCCCGACGGGCACCCCCTTGAGGGGGAGATCCCGTTCACCGTGGTCGGCGACCGGTCCGTAGGGGCGGCGACCTCGGCGGCCGCCCCCGGCGATCCGGCAGCGGCGTCCGCACCGGTGGCCGCCGCGCCCGCGACGGCACCCGCGGCGCAGGCCGATGACGGCGGGCAGCAGGGCATCCCCGGGTGGACCTGGGCGGTGATTTTCGGGATCGCCGGCGTCGGCATCGGGATGTTCCTGAGCCTGCGGAAGAAGCCGTGAACCGGGCGGTGCGACTGACCGCCGCGGCGCTCTGCGCGGCCGTCGGCGCACTCGTCGTCGCGATGGTGCTCGGCGGCGCCGCGACCCCGCGCATCATCCCCGGGCTGCCCGACGAGGGCACCCTGACCCGCTGGATGCTGCCGCTGTCGAAGCTCGCGATGGACGTCTCCGGCGTCCTGACGGTGGGCCTTCTGGTGGCCGCCGCGGCGTTCCTGCCCAACGACAAGGGCCTGCTCGGCAAGCAGGCGCAGAGTTACGTGAAGGGCGCGTCGTGGTCCGCGCTGGCCTGGGCGGTCGCCGCGGCGGTGGCCCTGGTCTTCAGCCTGTCGGAGACCCTCGGCGCGCCGGTGGGACAGATCCTCGCCGGCAACGAGCTGACCAGCTACGCGAGCCAGGTGCCGCAGGGCATCGCGCTGACCCTGGTCGTGCTGTTCGCCGTCGCCATCGCGCTGTTCGCCCGGGGTGCGATCACGACGGGCGCCGCCGGAGGACTGCTGGTCTTCGCGCTCGTGACGCTGCTGCCGCCCGCCCTCACCGGACACTCCTCCTCCTCGCCCAACCACGGTCTTGCCACCACCTCGGTGGCCATGCACCTGCTCTTCCTGGCCCTGTGGGTGGGCGGCCTCGGGGTGGTCTGCGTGCACGCGCTGCGCGGGCGGTCCCTCCTGGACGTCGCCGCCGCGCGCTTCTCCCGGATGGCGCTGTGGTGCTTCGCCGGTGTCGGCGTCTCCGGGCTCGCCGCCGCCGCCTCGCGCCTCACCTCGGTCGGCGAGCTGTTCACCTCGAGCTACGGACTGCTCCTGCTGGCCAAGATCGTCGCGTTCGGCGTCCTCGGGTTCGTCGGCTGGCGCCACCGCGGCCGTACGCTGCCGAAGCTGTCGGAGGGGGAGCCGCACGCCTTCCTCCGCCTCGCCCTCGGCGAGGTCCTGCTGATGGGAGCGACGATCGGCCTGGCCGTGGCGCTGTCCCGGACGGCCCCGCCGCCCGTCGACACGCCGGTCGACCGGGCCTTCGAGCTGCTCGGCTACCTGGTCCCGCCGCCGCTGACGGTCGCGAACCTGCTGACGCTGTGGTGGTTCGACCTGTTCTTCGCCGTGCTCGCCGTCGTCATGGCCGGCCTGTACGGCGCGGGCGTCGTACGGCTGGCCCGCCGGGGCGACCGGTGGCCCCGGGGCCGCACGATCAGCTGGTACATCGGCGTCGTCATCCTCGTGTTCAGCACGCAGAGCGGCGTGGCGCGCTACTCGCCCGTGCTGTTCAGCGTGCACATGACCGAGCACATGGTCCTGTCGATGCTGGTCCCGATCTTCCTGGTGCTCGGCGCGCCGGTCACGCTGGCGCTGCGCGCGCTCAAGCCCGCCACCCGCCGGGGCGATCGGGGCCCGCGCGAGTGGCTCACGGTGATCCTGCACAGCAGGGTCATGAAGTTCTTCAGCCACCCCGCCATCGCGACCGCGATCTTCGTGGTGTCGACGTTCGCGCTGTACTTCACCCCGCTGTTCGCCGCGGCGATGGAGGAACACCTCGGTCACATCGCGATGACCGTGCACTTCCTGCTGAGCGGCTCGCTGTTCTTCTGGGTGATCATCGGCATCGACCCGGCGCCGTACAAGCTGCCCTACTACGGGCGGCTGCTGCTGCTCATGGTGACCATGCCGTTCCACGCGTTCTTCGGGATCGCCCTGATGAGCATGGGCTCGGTGCTGGCGTCCAGTTACTACGACCAGCTCGGGCGCACCTGGGGTGCCTCCTCGCTGGCCGACCAGCAGATGGGCGGCGGCATCGCCTGGGCCTTCGGCGAGATCCCCACGCTGATCGTGCTGCTCGCGCTCGGCTTCCAGTGGTGGCGCGACGACGAGCGCGTCGCGCGCCGTGCCGACCGCCGTGCCGACGCCGCGGCCGCCAAGTCCGGCGGCACGGGGGACGTGGAGCTGGACGCCTACAACGACTACCTGGCGAAGCTGAACAGGCGGGACAGAGCAGCCGAATAGGGCCGCGGAGTATCCGGCGTCTCGTGCTGTCGGCGAGCGTCCTCTGCCGAGACCCGCGGCTTCAAGAACCCCCGCGATGCCTGGGAAGATGCCGTGGCGTTTCGCCGGAAACACCGGCGAAGCGCCACGGCATCGCTCCGGCGCTGTTACGGCAGGGTGAGGATCTCGTAGCCCGACTCGGTCACCACGAGGGTGTGCTCGAACTGCGCGGTTCGCTTGCGGTCCTTGGTCACCGCGGTCCACTTGTCGGGCCAGATCTCGTAGTCGATCGTGCCGAGCGTGAGCATGGGCTCGATCGTGAACGTCATCCCCGGCACCAGGGTCACCGACAGCGAGGGGTCGTCGTAGTGGGGGACGATGAGCCCGGAGTGGAACGAGGTCGAGATGCCGTGCCCGGTGAAGTCGCGGACGACGCCGTAGCCGAAGCGCTTGGCGTACGCCTCGATCACCCGGCCGACGATGTTGAGCTGACGGCCCGGCGCGACGGCCTTGATCGCCCGCATCATCGCCTCGCGGGTCCGTTCGACCAGCAGGCGCGACTCCTCGTCGACCTCGCCGACCAGGAAGGTGGCGTCGGTGTCGCCGTGCACGCCGCCGATGTAGGCGGTGATGTCCACGTTGACGATGTCGCCGTCGCGCAGCACGGTGTCGTCCGGGATGCCGTGGCAGATCACCTCGTTGATCGAGGTGCACAGCGACTTCGGGTAGCCGCGGTAGCCGAGCGTCGAGGGGTAGGCGCCGTGGTCGCAGAGGAACTCGTGGCCGATGCGGTCGAGCTCGTCGGTCGTCACGCCGGGGGCGACGTGCCTGCCGACCTCTTCGAGCGCCTGCGCGGCGATCCGGCCCGCGATCCGCATCTTCTCGATGGTCTCGGGGGTCTGGACGTCGCTGCCGCCCTTCTTGGGCTCGGCCTTCCCCACGTACTCGGGCCGGGGGATGTGGGCGGGAACCTTGCGGGTGGGCGAGATTCGCCCGGGGCGGAGCAGCGTGGTCATGCGGCCAAGTCTAGTTGCGCGTCAAGGGGGCACGATTAAGGACGTGAGCGATCAATGGTGGTTCTGCCTGAAGCACATGAGCGTCGAGCCCGAGAAGGGCTGCCCGAACAAGGACCGGCTCGGTCCCTACGACTCCCGCGACGCCGCCGCCAACGCCCTGCGGACGGCGGCCGAGCGCAACAAGCGCTGGGCCGAGCAGGACAAGGAATGGGACGACTGATCTCCTGACCCCTTGCCCGGGGCCGGTGATCTCCTGACCCCTGGCCCGGGGCCGGCCCTCGGGCGCCTTCACCCGGGCCCGGCCCTCCGGCAGCTCTCCTGGGCCCGGCCCCGGCACCTCTGCTTGAGCCCTGCCTCCGGCGCGTGCACCCGGGCCCGGCGCCTCTACGCGGGCCCGGGTCTCCCTCTCACCGTCCAGGTGCCGGCGCGGCCTCGGCCGCCTGCCGACGAGCCGTCGCGCGGCGGGCGACGAGCCTGCCGAGCGTCCAGACGCCGATGCCGCTCCACACCAGGTTGAGGCCCGCCGAGGGCCAGGCCGAGTAGTACGCGCTGTTGATCATCAAGGTGGCCGCCCCGCCGAAGTTGAGCACCTGGTAGGGCAGCCCGTCCGCGGACATCCTGCCGGACGACACCAGCGCGTACGCGAGCAGGAGGACGACGGCGCCCACGGTGCCGATGATCGTGATGAAGGTGGACATCAGGACGGTCGGCCGTCCACGCACATGGTCATGACCCGATGATCCTGCCCGCGGAGAGTGAAGGGCAAGTGAAGGATTCTTAATCCGAACATAAGATCTGCTGCATGGATATCGACCCGCGGCGGCTGCGGATCCTGCACGAGGTGTCCCGCAGAGGCGGCGTCATGAAGGCCGCAGAGGCGCTGCATCTCACGCCTTCGGCCGTCTCCCAGCAGCTCGCCCAGCTCGAACGGGAGGTCGGCCTCGCGTTGTTCGACCGATCGCAGCGCAGGGTCACGCTGACCCCGGCGGGGCGGGTGCTCGCCGCGTACGCCGAGCGCATCGAGGAGCAGCTCGCCGAGGCGAGGCACGAGCTCAACCGCTTCGCCGAGCGGCTGTCCGGGCCGGTGACGATCGCGGCGTTCCCCACCGTGATCCGGCATCTGCTCGTCCCCGCGCTGCGCGAGCTGGCCGTACGGCACCCGCGGATCACGCCGGTGATCCGGGAGCTGTTCGGGCCGGGCGCGGTGCAGGAGCTGCGCCTCGGCGGCGTGGACCTGGTCGTGACCGAACGGGACATGAGCCAGCCGGCCGCGTCGCTGCCGTCGATGTCGCGGCACCCCCTCTACGACGACGAATACCGCATCGTCGCCCCGCCGTCGTGGGACGAGGTGCCGGCCACCGTCGCCGACCTGGTGGACCTGCCGTGGGTGGCGGGAGTGCCCGACCAGGCGTGCGGGCAGGCGCTCGAACGGCTCGCCCAGCTCCACGGGTTCGTCCCGCGCCGCGTGCACCTGATCGCGGAGTTCCCGCCCGTGCTCGGGCTGGTGTCGGCGGGGCACGGGGTGGCGATCGTGCCGTCGCTGGCGCTGCTCGACGTGCCGCCGGGCGAGGTGGTGGTCACCGGCATCCGCGGCGTGGGCACCCGCAGGATCGAGGCGCTGACCAGGGTGAGCCGTACGACGTCGGGGGAGCCCGACCCCATGCAGGCCGTGGTGATCGCTATGCTGCGCGAGGCGGCCGAGGCGGTGGACCGGCGCGTGCACGAGCTCAGCCGCGCCCCGCTCGGCTCGTCGCCCGCGTCCTGACCGATCTGCCGGGGGCCGGCCGGTCGCCGGACGTCTCAGTCGCTCACGTGGGGGCCAGTGATCCGTTCGGCCAGGCGGGCGAGGCGCTCGCGCAGGCCGGGCCGCCGCAGCTCCCCGGCCGCGCTGCTCACGAGGTGCTGCGCCGCGTCGAAGCTCAGGACGGCCCCTTCGGCCGGTACGGAGATCGCGTCGTGGGCCAGGGACTCCAGCTCGGGGTCGCCGCCGTCGATGGCGAGGATCGTGGCGCCGGTGCGGCGCGCGTCGTCCACGCGTTCGAGCAGGGGCACCGGCGCCCGCTGCTCGGCGACCACGAACAGCGTCTCGCCCCTGCCGGCGCTCCCCAGCCGCTCCATCCCGACCCGCAGGTGGGCGGGCGCGCCGGGCGGCGGCGCCCAGCGGACCAGCGTGGGGGAGAGCTGTGCGAGCCCCGACAGCCGGGCCTCGTCGGACAGGTGGGCGGTGACGTGCCACGGCTCGTCCTCGGGGGTGCCGACCACGAGAAGCCCTCCGGGCGACCGGGTGGCCCGCAGGGCCAGGCCGAGCTCCCGGGTGCGTTCGAGCCATCCGGTGGAGGCGAGCACCTCGCGCAGCAGGTTCACCGATGCGGCGTCCATGACCGTTATGGTGCCTGACATGAACGCGTGAAGTCCCGCCAATTGGGCCCTTGACACGCCGTTACCGCCGGGTAACGATCGCCCCGCGGCGCCGATTTTGGAATGGGATCCAACAGCCGGAAGGCGGCTTCATGAACCTTCGCGTTCGTGCCACCCTGTCCATGATCGGGGCTCTTCTCCTGCTGCCCGCACTGGGCGGCACCGCACGCGCGACCTCCGCCGGGGAGGTCGTCGAGGCGAGCCGCACGACCGTCTACCTCGTGCCCGGCAAGCTGCTGGAGATGCCGGTGAAGGCCTGGCACCTCCGCTATCGGTCCACCTCGGCGACGGGAGAGCCCAACGTCGTCTCGGGCACCCTCCTCGTCCCCGACGCCCCATACCTCCTCGGCAAGCGGCCCATCGCCGGATATGCCGTCGGCACGCACGGCATGGGCGACCAGTGCGCCCCGTCGGCCGCCATGGCGCGCGGCACCGAGGCCGAGCTCGCCATCGTGAGCCTGATGCTGCTCAAGGGCTGGGCCGTCGCGGTGACCGACTACGAGGGGCTCGGCACGCCGGGCGACCACACGTACATGGCGGGCCTGTCGCAGGGGCACGCCGTGCTCGACTCGATCAGGGCGGCGACGCGGGTGGCCGGCGCGAACCTGTCCGGCAGCGCTCCCGTCGTCGTCATGGGCTACTCACAGGGCGGATCGTCGGCGGCCTGGGCCGCCCAGCTCCAGCCGTCGTACGCGCCCGAGCTGCGGCTCAAGGGCGTCGCGGCGGGCGGGGTGCCGGCCGACCTGCGGGCCGTGGCCGACCACCTGGACGGCACCGGCGACTTCGGGCTCGCCGCGGCGGCCGGCATCGGTCTGGACGCCGCCTATCCCGAGCTGCGCCTGGACAGTTACCTGACCCCCGAGGGCGCGGCCCTGTTCGGCGACGCCCGCGACGACTGCGTGGGGGACCTGCGGGCCAAACTCGGCGGGCGGCGGCTCGCGGAGCTCACCACCGCCGACGTCATGAACCTCCCGGACTGGCGGGCCCGCCTCACCGAGAACCGTCTCGGCGCGTCCGCGCCTCGGGTGCCGCTGTTCCTCTACCACGCCAAGGGCGACGAGATCATCCCGTACGACGTGGGCAGGACCCTGCGGAAGGAATACTGCGCCCAGGGCGGGAACGTCCTGTGGACCGGCCTGCCGGCCGGCAGCCACGTGCTCGGCGCGGTCGAGGGCGGCCCGCTGGCGGTCGCGTGGCTGGCCACCCGCGTCGCCGGTCTCCCGGCGATCCCGAACTGCTGACCGTCGAGTGAACGCGTGCGCCGGTTCGCGGATGGCCGCACGTGTTCGATCGCAAGACGCCTGGGCACGCACTCAACGTGTCGGCCGGACGAGGTTGCTCTCGTAGGCCGCGATGACGAGGTGCGCGCGATCTCGTGCCTGGAGCTTGCTCAGCAGGTTGCCGATGTGGGTCTTGACGGTTTTGATCGAGATAGTGAGCCTCGTCGCGATCTCGTCGTTGGAAAGCCCGCGGCCGACCAGGGTGAGGACCTCGGTCTCCCGTTCGGTGAGACCGTCCAGGCTCCCCGGCTTCGCGAGTGCCGGCTGGGCGATGTAGGCCTCGATAAGGCGTGCAAGGACTGTCGGGGCGAACAGCGACTCGCCCCGATGCGTTCGGCGGATCGCGTCGAGGAGTTCGTCCGGGTGGGCGTCCTTGAGGAGAAAGCCGCCGGCACCGGCTTGCAGGGCGGCGCGGACATACTCGTCGGCCGTTATGCGGCGGGTGGCTGCGATTCCGTCTGTGCCCGGCATGCGGATGTCCATCAGCACGACGTCGGGATGGAGCTCAGCGGTGCACTCGACCACCTCATCGCCTGTGCCCGCCTCGCCGACCACCGTCATGTCGTGATTGGCGTTGATGACGGCGGCCAGGCTGTGACGCAGCAACGGCTGGTCATCGGCGATGACGACGCGAATCCGAGTCTCGCGGTCACTCATGACGTCCGAGCCTCGGGAATGCGGGCGGTGACGCGAAACCCGTTGTCGACGTGCTCGGCTCGAAAGGTCCCGCCGATGGCGGCGACGCGCTCCGTGAGCCCCTCGATCCCATGCCCGGCTCCCGGGTGAGGTGTCCATCCGTCCACAGGGCCTTCGTCCCATACGCTCGCGACCACCCAGTCGCCGTCGCGACGCACGTGGACGTCCGCGCCCGTGGGCCCGGCATGCCGGGCGGTGTTCGTGAGGGCCTCACGCACGATGGAGCAGACCATGAGTTGCGCCCCGGAGCTGATGTCATCGATCTCGCCGAGCCTGAGAGTGACGGTTGGACCCGCCCTCTCGGCACTCGCGATGATGGCCGGCAGGTCGTGAAGGGATTCCGCGGGCAGCAGAGGTGCGGTCGTGCCGGTCGAGTCGCGCAGCACGTTGAGCATCCGGCGTAGCTCCGTCGTGGTCTGCCGTCCGATGCGCTCGATGTCCGACAGCGCCGCGGGGCTGTCATCCCCCGCGCCGGGATAGCGTGCCGCGCTCGCGCGGACAGTGATCAGACCCAGGCCGTGAGAGACGATGTCGTGCAACTCGCGAGCGATGCGGAGTCGTTCGGCCTGTGCCGCGCGTTCGCCGGCCCATGCCGTCAGGCGCGCTTCGTACGCGATCCGCTGCCGGCGTGCGTGAAACAGCGCCCACACGGTGACCGTCAACGCCAGCGCGGCGATGACCACCGGGAGGACGACCGAGGCGGCACCCCCGCGGCCGACCGCGAGAAGAGCGAGCAGGAGCACGACGTGGACGGCGACGGCCGATGGCCAGGCTCGCCGGCTGCGTTTCGGAAGTGCCCGACCCGGCCCCATCCCCGAATTCTAAGGACTCCCTCGTGGATGAGACATCGGTCCTGGGTCCGAGAGGCCAGAGTCCGAGCCGCGCGACCATGTCCGGTCCTCGGTCCGATGGCTGGGGGCCATGCTCCGGGTTCACATGTGACCATGATTACGATCGACGACCTCGTCAAGCGGCGGGGTTCCACGGAGATCCTGAGCGGCATCGGTTTCCAGGCCCGTCCGGGAAGAGTGACGGGTTTTCTCGGCCCGAACGGAGCGGGCAAAAGCTCCACGCTGCGCATTCTGCTGGGCCTCGATCGAGCGACTTCCGGCACGGCACTCATTGGTTCTGTCCCGTTCGTGCAGCTTCGTGATCCACTCGCCACGGTCGGGGCCATGCTGGACGGCTCCGGCGCGCATCGGGCGCGGACGGGCCGGGCACACCTGCGATGGGTGGCTCGCTCCGCGGGGCTGCCGCGTGGGCGCGTCGACGAGGTCCTTGACATGGTGGGCCTGACGAGCGCCGCATCGAGGCGGGTCGGCAGCTACTCCCTGGGCATGGCGCGTCGTCTCGGGCTGGCGGCGGCGCTGCTCGGAGACCCCGAGATCCTGATCCTGGACGAGCCGGTGAACGGGCTGGACCCGGACGGCATCCGCTGGATCAGGACCTTCCTCCGCGAACACGCCGCGTCCGGCCGTACGGTGCTGCTCTCCAGCCACCTCATGGGGGAGCTCGCGGAAACCGTGGATGACGTCGTGGTCATCCACGAGGGCAAGGTCGTGGCGGATGGCACCCTCGACGAGATCACCGGCTCTCACCGCACTCTCGAGGACGCGTTCTTCGCCCTCACCACGGGGAATGCGCCATGAGGGCGCTCGCGGCCGAGGCCTCGAAGCTCGCCTCGTTGCCGGCGGTGTGGATCGCGATGGCCGCCGGGGTGCTCGTGCCGAGCGTGATCGCCGCGATCACCGCGTCGTCGACCCGCAGCACGGTCACCCGCGGCGCCGCGACCGTCGCCGGGGCCGACGCCGGATATCAGGAACTGGCGTTCGGCGTGGTCGGTGCGATCATCCTCGGCGTCGTCGCCATCAGCAGCGAGTACTTCACCGAGAGCGCGGAATCCGGAGGCGGGCGTCAGATCACCACCAGCCTGACCGCCGTTCCCAGCCGCCTTCGGTTCCTGCTCGCGAAAATCTCCGCGGTCGCGATCGCCTGCGCGGTACTCGCGATCATCGCGTCGGGGACCACCATGGGGGTCGTCCACGTGGTCCTCGGCGAGCACGCCCCGGCGATGGGAGTGGACGACGTTCCGCGGCTGGGCGGTGTGGTCTGCTACTGGGTGTACACCGCGCTCCTCGCCTTCGGGATCACCGTGCTCACCCGCCACGCGGTGATTCCGCTCGCGGTGCTCATCGCGAACACCTCGGTCGTCACCGTCACCTATCTGCTGACCAAGATCACACCGCTGGCGAATTACCTGCCCGACATGGCCGGGGTCCGCATGTTCGTCCGGAGGCTCCCCGACGACACCGTCGAGATCAGCCCGCTCACCGGAGGACTGGTGATGACCGCCTGGGTGGCGGTGCTGCTCGTGATCGCCGCCGTCGCGTTCACGCGGAGGGACGCATGACGGCCCCTATGACGGCGACTCGCAGCCATGGCCGGGAAGCCGCTCAGGCGCTCGCGGCGGAAATGTCGAAACTCGCATCTCTTCCAGGGACCTGGCTGACGCTCGGAGGCACTCTGGTGGTGAATCTGATCCTCGCGATCGCGTTCACGATCGCCGGCCTCCAGGGTTCCACCGGCACCAGGAGCGCCGTCGACATCGGACTGGCTTCGATCG
The DNA here is from genome assembly GCF_006874475.1 of Microbispora hainanensis. GTDB lineage: Bacteria > Actinomycetota > Actinomycetes > Streptosporangiales > Streptosporangiaceae > Microbispora > Microbispora hainanensis. The sequence continues at coordinate 275,645 of NZ_VIRM01000003.1, read as the reverse complement.
GCTACGCGCAAGCCGGCTTCGTCGTCCTCGGCGTCCTGACGGCCTGCTCCGAGCACGTCGGCGGGCAGATCCGCACCACGCTGACCGCGATGCCCCGCCGCGCCCTTCAGTTCACCGCCAAGCACCTCGCGCTGGCGATGGTCGTGTTTCCCGCGGCGGCGATCACCGCTGCGTCCGGAGTCGTGCTCACGGCCGGTGTGCTCGGCGACACCGCTGCGCCGGTGACCTCAGGTCGTGTCGCGGGGGCGCTGGGCGGTGTGACCGCGTATCTCGCACTCACATCATTGATCAGCGCCGCCGTCGGTGCGCTCGTGCGCCGGACTCTTGCGGCAGTCGTCGTCCTGCTGGGGTACTTCTTCATCGCCGGACCGCTCCTGCGCGATCACACCGCTGTGGCGAAGTACCTCCCGGACGGTGCCGGATTCGCCATGTGGTTTCCGGCGGCGGACGACGCGAGCGCGGTGACACCGGCGCAAGGCGCCCTCCTCCTCACGGCTTGGACTGTCGCCCTGATCGTCTTCGTCCTGATCGGGTATCGCCGTTGGGATATGTGAAGCGCAGTCCCCGGACCCATTGGTCAGATGGCCGGTCGACGCCGTCGAGTGACGGTTCGCGTCCTCTGAGGGACTCCCCGGGGCGGCTCTCGACGGTGACCTGGCATGATCGGAGGCATGGTTGAGCACACCACCGTAGACCTGCCCGACGTCTCCGCGCTGACCATCGGCATCCTGGGCGGCACCGGCGACCAGGGCAAGGGACTGGCCCGCCGGTTCTCGCTGGCCGGGCACACCGTCCTGATCGGCTCGCGCAGCACCGAGCGCGCCCAGGAGGCGGCCCGCGAGGTCGGCGTGCGCGGGGCCGCGAACGCCGAGGTGGCCGCCGAGGCGGACGTCGTGATCGTCGCGGTGCCCTGGGAGGGGCACAAGGCACTGCTGGAGTCCCTGCGCGAACCGCTCGCCGGGAAGATCGTGGTGGACTGCGTCAACCCGCTCGGCTTCGACAAGCAGGGGGCGTACGCGCTGCCCGTCGAGGAGGGCAGCGCGGCGCAGCAGGCGGCCGCGGTGCTGACCGGCAGCCGGGTGGTCGCGGCCTTCCACCACGTGTCGGCGGTGCTGCTGCTCGACCCCGCGGTGGCCGAGATCGACCTCGACGTGCTCGTGCTCGGCGACGACCGCGAGGCCACCGACGTCGTACGCGCGCTCGCCGGGCAAATCCCCGGCGCGCGCGGGATCTACGCGGGCCGGCTGCGCAACGCCCACCAGGTCGAGGCGCTCACCGCGAACCTGATCTCGATCAACCGCCGATACAAGGCCCACGCCGGCATCCGGGTCACCGACGTGTAGCCATCCGCGGTGACCCGCGAGTATCCGTACCGGTTCGAGGACCCCAGGACTTCGACCCGAAGGTGGACGGCGACCAGAGCGAGATGAAGATCTCCGGCCTGGCGTACGCCCGGCGGGGTGTCACGTGGCGGTGGCGAGCAGCCAGTCGGCCACCGCCTCCGGCGCGACGAGCTGGTGCAGGTGCTCGCCGGGGATGCGGGCGACCGGCCAGCCGCGCTCCCCGGCCTCGTGGGCAAAGGCGGCGAACGCGTCCGCGAACCACAGGTAGCCGCTCCTGAGGTGGTCCCAGCGCGCCGGCACCGGGATCTCCTCCTGGTAGTACGCGAGGGGCAGCCGCGCCTGCTCGGCCACGACCACCTGGCGGATCACGGGGTCGGGCAGGAGGGCGGCGACGTCGTCCTCGGGCCACCAGTCGGTCCATCGGGGCAGGACGCCCGCGTCGTCGGCGAGGGAGCGCAGGAAGGGGAGGTCCTCCGGCTCCGCCGCCTGGCACACGCCCTGGTGCGGCGGCAGGGCGGCGTCGACGAACAGGCACGCGGCGACCTGCCCGGCGAGGGCCTGCGCGATCAGCGGCACGAACAGCCCGGCGTTGCTGTGCGCCACGACGGCGAGCGGCCCGCGCGGCGCGCTCGCCGTCACCTCGCTCACCACCCGCGGCCAGTAGGGCGGCGGACCGGCCGTCACGTCGGTCAGCCGCGGCACCACGGCGGTGTGCCCGCGCGCCCGCAGGGTCTCGGCGACGGGGGCCCAGGTCGAGGGGCCGACGGAGGGACTGTGCACGAGGAGGAAGTCGACGTCCATCCCCTCATCCTCGCCGTGGGCGACGGCGGTGGGCGCCTTCTCCGCTCGCCGCGTAACCGGTCGCCGGGTGTCTAACCTGACAAGGAAGCCTTTTCTAGGTAATTGTGGACGCCATGAGCTCCTTGCATCCGGAAACGCGCGTCGTCCATCTGCCCCGGCCCACGCCGGAGGCCAGCACGCCGATCTCCATGCCGATCTATCAGACCTCGGGATTCGTCTTCGACGACCCGGCCATATTCGCCGACGGCATGGGACGGCCCGACGGGGCGTACGTCTACGGCCGCCTCTCCAACCCCACCGTGCGGGCGCTGGAGGAGGCGGTCGCCGGTCTGGAGGGCGGCGTGGCCGCCGTGGCCACCGGCTCGGGCATGGGGGCGATCAACGCCGTGCTGCTCGGCCTGCTGAAGTCGGGCGACCACGTGATCGCCCAGTCGGCGCTGTACGGCGCCACGGCCCAGACGCTGGCCGACCTCGCGGAGCGCTTCGGCGTCGAGGTCACCCGCGTGCCGGAGGACGACCCCGCGGCCGTACGCGCCGCCGTGCGGCCCACGACGAAGCTGCTGTATCTGGAGACCATCGCCAACCCGATGACGCAGGTGGCCGACCTGCCGGGGATGTGCGCGGCGGCGCGCGAGGCCGGGATCCTCACCGTGGTCGACAACACCTTCGCGTCGCCGGTCCTGTGCCGCCCCATCGAGCACGGCGCGGACATCGTCGTGCACTCCGTGACCAAATACCTGTCCGGGCACACCGACGTCGTCGGCGGGATCGCCGTGTTCGCCTCCGATGACGTGTATCGCCGGGTGTGGTCGTACGCGGTGGAGCTCGGCGCGACGACCGACCCGTTCGCCGCGTGGCTGACCCTGCGGGGGATGCAGACGCTGCCGCTGCGCATGGAGCGCCACTGCGCCAACGCCCGCGTGCTCGCGACGCGGCTCACCGAGCACCCCGCCGTGGCCGCGGTCCACTGGCCGGGCCTGTCGTCCCACCCGTCGCACGAGCTCGCGACGAAGCTCCTGCCGGACTTCGGCGGCGTGTTCTCCTTCGACCTCGCCGGAGGGCGTTCCGCCGGAGAGGCGTTCATGCGCAACGTGCGGCTCGCGCTGCTCGCGCCCTCGCTCGGCGGCGTGGAGACCCTGATCCTCCACCCGGCCACGACGTCGCACCGTACGGTGAGCGCCGAGGGCCTGGCCGCGGCGGGCATCGGCGAGGGGACGGTCCGGGTGGCCGTGGGCATCGAGCACGCCGAGGACCTGTGGGCCGACTTCGCCCAGGCGCTCGACGCGATCTGAGGGGTTTCACGGGAAAGGGCGGCCGCGGCGTGCGCGGCCGCCCTTCGCGGTGTCAGCGATAGGTGTGCTCGGGCCGGGGGAAGGCGCCGGAGACGACCTCGTCGGCGTACGCGCGGATCGCCCGGTCCATCTCTCCGGCCAGGTCGAAGTACTTCTTCACGAACTTCGCGGGCTGCGGGGTGAGCCCCATGAGGTCCTGCCAGACGAGGACCTGCGCGTCGGTGTCGGGCCCCGCCCCGATGCCGATCGTGGGGACGCTCAGCGACGTGGTGACCCGCTGGGCGAGGTCGGCGGGAACGCATTCGAGCACGACGGCGAAGGCGCCCGCGTGCTCCAGCGCCTTGGCGTCGGCCATGATCTCGTCACCCGCCTGCCCGCGGCCCTGCACCCGGTAGCCGCCGAAGGCGTTGACCGACTGGGGGGTCAGGCCGAGGTGGGCCACGACCGGGATTCCGGCCGACACGAGCATCTCCACCTGAGGGAGGACCCGGCGGCCGCCCTCGAGCTTGACGGCGTGCGCGCCGGCTTCCTTGATGAAGCGGGCCGCGGTCTCCAGGGCCTGCTGGGGTGAGGCCTGGTAGGAGCCGAACGGCAGGTCGGCCACGACCATCGCCCGCGACGAGCCGCGTACGACCGCGGCGGTGAGCGGGATGAGGTCGTCGACCGTGACGGGCAGGGTCGAGTCGTAGCCGTAGACGACCATGGCGGCCGAGTCGCCCACGAGCATCACCGGGATGCCCGCCTCGTCGAACACTCGCGCCGTCATGGCGTCGTACGCGGTCACCATCGGCCACTTCTCGTGGCGTTCCTTGGCCGCCGCGATGTCGCGGACGGTGACCCTGCGTCCCGCGGCCCCGCCGTAGAGGGCGGGCTTGGACACAACGGAAACAGAGGACATGGCTACCTCCAGGCCTCGTGGCGCCCCTGTGGCGTCCCCGGACAGTCAGATCATTGCATGCCGCCATGGGCTGGAACACCCCCATACGGGCGCCGTAATCCGGGCCGGCAGCCAGTGGGACTAAAGGGACGAAAGAGGCGACCCGGCGACAGAAATGTCCGGGGCACCCGGCACAATGCCATCCGGAGGTAAGGAACCACGATGGCTTTTGACCGTTACAGGCAGGTGCTCGCCCTGCCGGGTGTGCGGGCGTTGCTGCTGGTCGGCATGATCGCGCGAATTCCCCTCACCGGCACCGGCATGACGCTGACCCTGCACGTGGTGAACGACCAGAAGCTCGGGTTCCTCCAGGCGGGTCTGGTCGGCACCGCCTCGATGGCGGGCGCCGCGATCGGCTCGCCGCTCGTCGGCCGGTTCGTCGACCGGCGCGGGCTGCGGCCGGTCATGGCCGTGACGACCCTCGTGCAACTGTGCCTGTGGTGCGTCGCGCCGTCGTTGCCGTACGCCGTGCTGCTGCCGGGCGCGCTGATCGGCGGCCTGTTCAGCCAGCCGGTGTTCGGGACGATCCGGCAGTGCGTGGCCGCGATGGTGCCGAAGGAGAACCACCAGACCGGCTTCGCCCTCGACTCCATGGGCGTGGAGTTGTCGTACATGGTCGGGCCCGCCCTCGCCGTCGCGAGCGTGACGGCGTTCGGCAGCGCCGCGACGATGTACGGCGTGGCCGCCGGACTGGCGGGCTCGGGTGTGGCGCTGTATCTGCTCAACCCGCCCACCCGGTCGGCGGAGGAGGCCGCGGGGCACGAGGTTCACGTCCCGAGGCGGCAGTGGCTGCGCCCCGGCCTGCTCGCGATGCTCTGCCTGGTGTCCGGGCTCACCTTCGTGCTCACCACCACCGAGCTGAGCGTGGTGGCGATGCTCAAGGCGGACGGCGCGACCGCCTGGACCGGGCTGGTGCTCGCCCTGTGGTGCGCGTACTCGCTCATCGGCGGGTTCGTGTACGGCGGGCTCTCCCGGGGGCTGTCGCCCGGGCTGCTCGCGGGCGGCCTGGCGCTGCTGACCACGCCCGTGGGCCTGGTCGGCGGGGGCTGGGGCTGGCTGTGCCTGGCGCTGGCACCGGCCGGGCTGCTGTGCGCCCCGGCGCTGTCGGCCACCGTGGACGCCGTCAACCGGCGCGTCCCGGCGGCGGCCCGGGGTGAGGCCATGGGCCTGCACGGCACGTCGCTGACGATAGGAGGAGCCCTGGCCGGGCCCCTCGCGGGCGGGCTCCTGGACGCCCATGGCCCGGCCTGGGCCTTCGCCGTGTCGGGAGCGGTCGGCGTGGCGCTGGCCCTGCTCACCGCCCTCGTCAGGCGCGACGCCCCGGCCGCCGTCCTCGCACCGGGCGGATCGAGCGACGCGGCCGGGCCGGATCATGTGAGCGGTCTCGGAGTGGTGGCCGGAGCGGACATCGCGGCCGGGCCGGACGTCGCGACGCCCCTGCCCGCCCCCGTGCCGGAGTAGGAGCGGTGCCTGCTCCCGCGCGGGAGTAGGAGTGGTGGGCACCCCAGCGCGAGAGCGAGACCGGGTGCCCGCCCTCGCCGTGGCGCAGGACCAGGGCGGATCGGGGGATTGAAATACGCCCCGGAGTGGGAATAGAACCGGCCCCCACGTGGATTTACAGGGGGCCGCGGTTGTCCCTCGGGGCCGCCGCGCGAAGGCGTCCGCCGCCCGCTCCGGGTGGTTGTCGGCGGTCCGCTCCGGGTGGCGTACGCCTGCTCGGGGGCGGCCGCGGGAGACGCCGCCGCGCCTCCGGGCACTCCGGAAGGCGCGGATGCCGGGGACGCGCGAGACGGGGGCCGGCGCCTCGGCCGAGTCCCTCTAACCCAACTGACCAGCGGATATGGCGGCACCGTCCCGGATTATGAAACGGTCCCGTTGCGTATCGGAATGACCAACGCTACGCTTGCGTTGCGAAACTCAGTCGTATCGAAATCATGGGGGAATCCGTGGAAGCTTCCGCAGAAGCTCATACAGGTCACCCACGCCGGTGGCAGGTCCTCGGCGTGATGGTGTTCAGCCTGCTGGCCGTCGTCCTCGACAACACCATCCTCAACGTGGCGATCAAGACGATCGCCGATCCCGTCCACGGGCTGGGCGCGACCCAGAGCGAGCTCGAATGGGCGATGAACTCCTACACGCTGGTGTTCGCCGGCCTGCTGTTCACCTTCGGGGTGCTGGGCGACCGCTACGGGCGTAAGCGGATGCTCATGGCGGGCATGGTCCTGTTCGGCCTGGCCTCCCTGGCCAGCGCGTACGCGCAGGACCCGATGCAGCTCATCGCGGCGAGGGCCCTGATGGGCCTCGGCGGGGCCGCGATCATGCCGGCCACGCTGGCGATCATCTCGAACGTCTTCCCGATCCACGAGCGGGGCAAGGCGATCGGCATCTGGGCCGGCGGCGTCGGCATCGCCGTGGCGATCGGCCCGATCACGGGGGGCGTGCTGCTTGAGCACTTCTGGTGGGGCTCGGTCTTCCTCGTCAACGTGCCCATCGTGATCATCGGCCTCGCGCTGATCGCCGGGATCGTGCCCGACTCCAAGGACCCGAACAAGTCCGGTCTCGACCCGATCGGTGTGCTGCTTTCCATCATCGGCCTGATCGCCCTTGTCTACGGCATCGTCCGGATCAGCGACCTCGGCACCGTCGCCGACGTTTCGGTCATCGTGCCGTCGCTGCTGGGTCTCGCGATCCTCGCCGCGTTCGTCTGGTACGAGAGCCGGATCGACCACCCCGCCTTCGACGTGCGCAACTTCCGCAACGCCGGCTTCTCCACCGCGATCGCCACCGTCGGCCTCGTGTTCTTCGCGGCCATGGGCGTGATGTTCTTCCTGGCCTTCTACTGGCAGATCGTCCGGAACTACTCGCCGCTGCAGTCGGGGGCGCTCGTGCTGCCCTTCGCGGCCGCTCAGCTGATCTTCGCGCCGCAGAGCGCGCGCATGGTGCAGAAGTACGGCGCCCGCGCCGTCGGCACGGTGGCCATGCTCGTCATCACGCTGGCCCTGGCGTGCTACGCCTTCGTGCAGGTGGACACCCCGATCTGGATCCTGCTGGCTCTCGGCTTCATCCAGGGCGCCGCGATGGCCAACATCATGCCCCCCGCGACCACGGCCATCATGAACGCGCTGCCGCGTGAGAAGGCCGGCGTGGGCTCCTCGATGAGCAACGTCGTCCGGCAGGTCGGCGGCACGCTGGGCATCGCCATCCTGGGCGCGGTCCTGTCCGCGAGCTACCGCAGCGACATGGAGGACAAGGTCACGGCCCTGCCGGAGCAGCTCCGCCACGTCGTGACCGAGTCCATCTCCGGCGCGGCCGGTGTCGCGGAGAACCTGGGCCCGCAGGGCGCGAAGCTGCTCGACGCCGCGAACACCGCGTTCGTCGCGGGCGTTCACTGGGCGGCCCTCGGGTCGGCCCTCGTCGCCCTCATCGGCACCCTCGTGGTGGCCCGCTGGATGCCGGGCAAGTCTTCGGTCAACGCCGCGATCGACAAGGCTGAGATCGAAAAGGAAGCGGCGGTAGTGTGAACTTGTCATGAAGACGCAGCAGACGGCTGAGGGGGTGGCCCGCCCGGCGGGCCGCCCGCGCAGCGAGAAGGCGGAACGGTCGATCATCGAGGCCACCCTCGAACTGCTCGGCGAGGGCATCGGCGTGTCGGAGCTGTCCATCGAGTCGATCGCGGGTCGCGCCGGTGTGGGGAAGACCACGATCTACCGCAGGTGGTCCAACAAGGAAGACCTGGTGGTGGACGCACTCGCGACGCTCAAGCCGCCGATCCCGCTGCCGCAGGGCGGAACGGTGCGAGACGACCTGGTGACCTACCTCCGGGTGATTCAGGAGGAGACCCGTCACCATCGCACGCGCTGCATCATGAACATCGCCATGAGCGACTCGGAGCGGCATCCCCGGCTGGCGGAGCGGTTCCGCGAGCTGGCCGTGGAGCCGCGCAGGGCGGTGGTGGCGGCGGTTCTGCGGCGCGGCATGGAGACCGGGGAGCTGCGTGCGGACCTCGACATCGACATGGCGCTGGCGCTGCTCAGCGGGGCCATGATCTGGTCCACGAAGTGGTCCCACTCCGGCGAGTCCGATGCCGGCCTCCCCGAGCGGATCGTCGACGAGGCGCTCAAGGGCTTCCGCCCCCGCAACTCCGAGCAGTGACCCGTCCATCCACCCGCGAGCTGTAACCCCGTCCCTCGACCCCCGAGCTGTGACCCGGCTCCCCAGCCCCGCGCCGTGATGCGGCCCTCCATCTCTGAGCGGTGACTAGGTCCGTGCGGCGGACGGCCGTACGGACCGCGCCGGTCACCGTCGTGCGCCGCCGTCACCCTCGTGCCCCACGTACGGGAGCGGCGCATCGAACGGCACGACGGAGCGGTGCGCGGAACGGCATGCAGACCGAGCGCCGCGCTGGGCATCCTCGTGGGATGCCGGGTACCACTGGCGGGAAATGGACGCGAGGGCGGGCGGTCGTCTGCCGGCGACGCCGTCTCTTATCAACATCTCCGATGACCCCGTGACCGATGCCGGACGCCTGCCCGGCATCGGTCACGGTTTTCTTGTCTCAAGCCCGCCGCGCCGCCATACCGCCGGGTGCCGACGGCCATCGGGTGGCATTGTCAGGTCGGCCCGGCCGGGTTGAACCGGTCACCGGCGGAGCGCGGCACGACCAGTCCCGTCTCGTACGCCATGACGACGGCCTGGGTCCGGTCGCGCAGGCCGAGCTTGCCCAGCACCCGGCTCACGTGCGTCTTGACCGTCTCCTCGCTGACGGTCAACCGGTCGGCTATCTCGGAGTTGGACAGCCCTTCGGCCACCAGCCGCAGCACCTGCGTCTCCCTCGGGGTGAGCGCGGCCGGGACGGCGGGCTCGGGCGCCGGCCGCAGGCGGGCGAACTCGGCGATGAGGCGGCGGGTGATCGAGGGGGCCAGCAGCGCATCGCCCGCCGCCACGACGCGGACCGCCTCGAAGAGGCGCTCGGCGGTGACGTCCTTGAGCAGGAAGCCGCCCGCCCCGGCACGCAGCGCGTCGTAGACGTACTCGTCCAGGTCGAAGGTCGTCAGGATGAGGACTCGCGTTCCGGAGCCGGCGAGCCGCCGGGTGGCCTCGATGCCGTCCATGACCGGCATGCGGATGTCCATGACGACGACGTCCGGGCGTAGTTCCCGGCACATCCGGACGGCCTGCGCCCCGTCGGGCGCGGTCGCGACCACGGCGAAGTCCGGCCGGCTGCCCAGCAGTTCGGCGAAGCCGGTGCGGACGACCGGATGGTCGTCGGCCACCACGACACGGATCGGCGTCCCGTCGGTCACGGACGTCCTCCCGCAGGGCCGGCGGGTGCGGCAGGGCCCCACCAGCGGTCAGGACCGCCGGGAGCGCCGGAGGCCTGGAAGTCATCGGCATCCGGAAGGCGGGGGAGACACGCCTCCACGACGAATCCGCCGCCGGCCGCGGAGCCGATGCGCAGTTCGCCACCGACGGCGGCGGCCCGTTCCCGCATCCCGGCCAACCCGTGACCGGCCAACCCGTGACCGGCCGATCCGTGTCGCGCCCACTCGTGTCGGGCGAATCCGTGACCGGCCGATTCATGTTCGGCCGATTGCTGTCCGGCGAGTTCGTGACCGGCCATGCCGCCGGGCAGGTGCACGGCTTCGGATGGGACGGCTGCGACGGGCATCACGGCGCCGCCCGGCCCGCGCAGGCCGTCGGACCCGCCGGTGCCGGTCGCCGTGCCCGAGGAGAGCGGAATGCCTGGGCCGTTGTCCCGTACGTGCAGCCGGAGAGCGTCGCGGGTGTAGTGCAGCTCCACGTCCACGGCGGCGCCCGGTGCGTGCCGCCGGGCGTTGGTGAGCGCCTCCTGGATGATGCGGTGGGCGGCGAGCTCGACGCCGGGATCGAGCACGGCGGGGGAGCCGCTGAGAACGAGGCGCACGGCCGTTCCCGAGGCGTCGCGCGCCTCGTCGAGCAGCGCGTTCAGCTCGGCCGGCCGCAGGCCGGGCTGCGGGCGCAGATCCGCCGCCCCTTCCCGGTCGTCCTCGCGCAGCACGCCGAGCAGGCGCCGCATCTCGGTCAGCGCCGCGCGGGCGGTGTCGCCGATCGCCCGCAGCCGCTCCGCCCCGGCGGACGGCATGCCCGGCACGGCGACACGGGCCGTCTCCGCCTGCACGGCCACCATGGAGATGTGGTGGGCGACCACGTCGTGCAGTTCCCGGGCGATGCGCGCCCGCTCGCCGCGGGCGGTGTGCTCCAGGAGGGTGCCGGCGATGACCTGCCGGGCGGCCAGGCTGTCCGCGGCCTCACCGGTGGCCCGCCGGGCGACTCCGGCCAAAGCCGCCGCCGGGGCGATGCACGCGAGCAGCAGGACGAGGACGCGCGTCTCGCCCTCCGCGGGAACGAGCATCGCAACCCCTCTGGGCAGGGTCCAGGCGGGCAGGCCGAGCAGCGCCGCCACGACGTACGGCGCGGCGAGCAAGAGGCCAAGCCGCCGCGCTCCGATGAGACCGAGCCGATAGAGGCCGACCGCCACAACGACGGCGCCCGCGACGGTGAGCGTCCGGAAGGCCGTGAACGACAGCACGCCCGCCGCGCCGACGACCAGGGCGGCGGCGGTCGGCTGGGTCCGCAGGAACACGACCGGCACCGTGGTGGCCAGGGCGAGCAGGCCGAACGCGACCAGACGCAGTGACGCCCCGCCGGGATCGGTCCCCGGGCCGGTGACCGGCATGACCATCGTGCCCATGCCCGTATCCACTGGGGTGCCCGCAGTGCTCGCGGCCATGCTCACCGGTGCGGTCACGCCGTGCTCGAACAAGGGTGGCGCCGTCGCGGCATGTCCGAACAAGAGCGGCGTCGCGCCGCGGGCGTGTGCGACCGCTTCCGCCAGGGCGAGCAGGGCAGCGAGCACACCCAGCGCGATGGGCGAGTACGAAGCACGGAAGAAGAAGGCACGGAGGAACAAGGCACGGAAGAAAAAAGCACGGAGGACGGACACCTCGCCTTGCACGGGGAGAGCGGAGGTCCCGCCTTGCGCGGAGCGGGCGGAGGTCCCGGCTCGCACGCGGCCGCGGAGGGCGGATGTCCACGCGCGAGGAGGCCACCCCCGCCTGTCTCTCCGGTCGTCCGCTCGCTCCACGGGAGGTGATTGTCCCAGGCAATCCCTTTTCGGACATCCCTCACAGGAGGGATGGAAGGTCCCTCACGCCGGGGAGGGCGAAGATCGCTCCCCGCCGTGACGCCGAGCGTTCCCGCCGCCGCCTAACCTGCCGGGCATGCGAGCCGCCATCGAAGTAATCGGACTGCGTAAGCGCTACGGCCCCACCGTGGCGCTGGACGGGATGTCCTTCACCGTGCTGCCGGGCCGGGTCACGGGTTTCGTCGGGCCCAACGGCGCGGGCAAGTCCACCACGATGCGGGTGATCCTCGGCCTGGACACGGCCGACGAGGGCTCCGCGCTGGTCGGCGGCCGGCCCTACCGGAGCCTGCGGGCTCCTCTGTGCCAGGTCGGCGCCCTGCTGGACGCCGCCGCGCTGCAGCCTTCCCGTACGGCACGCAACCACCTGCTGTGGCTGGCCCACTCCCAGGGACTGGGTGCGCGACGGGTCGACGAGGTGATCGAGCAGGTCGGGCTGGGGGCGGTGGCGCGGCGCAGGGCGGGCGGGTTCTCGCTCGGCATGCGGCAGCGCCTCGGCATCGCCGCCGCGCTGCTCGGGGATCCGCCCGTCCTCATGCTGGACGAGCCGGTCAACGGCCTCGACCCGGTGGGCATCGTGTGGATCCGCGGCCTGCTGCGGTCCTTGGCCGCCGAGGGGCGCGCGGTGCTGGTGTCCAGCCACCTGATGAGCGAGATGCAGGACATGGCCGACCACCTCGTGGTCGCGGGCCGGGGACGGGTGGTGGCGGACACGAGCGTCGCCGACCTGATCGCCGCCGCCTCCGACGGGCGGGTCACGCTGCGCACGACCGCGCGTCCGGAGGCGATGGAGGTGCTGGCCCGCGCCGGGGCCAGGGTGGCCGTCCAGGACCGCGACACGCTCACCGTCTCCGGGCTGGAGGCCGGGCGGATCGTCGCCCTTCTCGGCGCGAACGACGTGCCGTTCTCCGAGGTGGCCGCGCACCGCGCGTCGCTGGAGGAGGCGTACATGGAGCTGAGCCGGGACGCGGTCGAGTTCCGCGCCACGACCCCCGGAGACGGGACGGCGACCTCATGACGGACTCCACGACTGTCGTGACTGGCCACGGGGCGAACGGGCGCGACGGCTTCCGGCACCTCGTGCACGCCGAATGGACCAAGTTCAGGACCGTACGCGGCTGGGTGGCCGGCATGGCCGTCGGCGTGGCGCTCGTCGTGGCGCTGGGGCTGATGTCCGCGGCGGGCAGCCACGCCTCCTGCGGCATGGGCGACGTCGAGACCGCCTGCACGCTCACGACCGGGCCGGGCGGTGAGGCGGTGAGCGACCGCTTCTTCTTCGTCCACCGCCGGCTGGACGGCGACGGCTCGATCACCGTGCGGGTCGACTCCATGACCGGGCAGATCCGGCTTCCCGACGCCACCCCGGGGGTGCGCAACGTCGTGGCCGGAGTCGTGCCGTGGGCGAAGGCCGGGATCATGGTCAAGGACGGCGTCCGGGAGGGCGCGTCGTACGCCGCGGTCATGGTCACCGCCCGGCACGGCGTGCGGATGCAGCACGACTTCACCGAGGACGTCGCGGGCGGGCCCGGCGGCGTTTCGCCGGGGTCACCGCGCTGGCTGCGGCTGACGCGGTCGGGCGGCACTCTGACCGGCTACGAGTCCGACGACGGCAGGCGGTGGATCGTGGTCGGCACGGCCCGCCCGGCCCGGCTGCCGGCCACGGTGGAGGCCGGGATGTTCGTGGCCTCCCCGGGCGACCTGACGGTGAGCAGAGGGAACCTGGGCGGCGCCTCCGTCCAGGTGCGGTTCACCGAGGCGACCGCCGTCTTCGACCAGGTCCGGCTGGAGGGACGGGTGGAGGGCCGGACGGGCGGCACGTGGAGTCACGACGACGTCGGCGTGGCGTACGAGCCCGGCGGCAGGACACCCCACCACCCGGGCCGCTTCACCGAGTCCGGCGGAACGTTCACGATCACCGGGGTCGGCGACGTCGCCCCGAGCACGGAGGGCATGCGGATCGAGAGCACGCTCTCCGGCCAGGCCGCCGGGCTGGTCGCGGTGATGGTGGTGGCGGTGCTGTTCGTCACCGCGGAACACCGGCGGGGCCTGTTCCGCACCACCCTGCTGGCCGCGCCACGGCGGGGCCGGGCGTTCGCCGCCAAGACGGTGGTCATCGGCGCGGTGGCCTTCGCCGCCGGCCTGACCGCCGCCGCCCTCACCGTGCCCCTCGGCGCGCGCATCCTCCGGGCGAACGGCAACGCCGTCCTCCCGGTGAGCACGTTCACCGAGCTGCGGGTCGTGGCCGGTGTCGCGGCGCTGACGGCCGCCGTCGCGGTCCTCGCCCTCGCCTGCGGCGCCCTGGTGCGGCGCGGCGCGGCGGCGGTCACCGTGGTGGCCGGGCTCGTCGTGGTGCCGCACATTCTCGCCACCGCCTCCGTCCTGCCCCTGGGCGTGGCGCGGTGGCTGCTGCGGCTCACTCCGGCGGCCGGGTTCGCGGTGCAGCAGAGTGTCCCGGAGTACGCGCAGGTGCTCGGCTACTACAGCCCCCAGGGCGGCTACTATCCGCTGCCGCCCCTCGCCGGGCTCGCCGTTCTCTGCGGCTACGCCGCGCTCGCCGCCGTCCTGGCCGCCGTACGCATGAGCAGGGCCGACGCATGAGCAGGGCCGGCACATGAGCAGGGCGGACGTCAGAGCAAGGGACACACGGTGAGTAAGGGGGACGCGTGAGACGGGAGCTTCGCGCGGAGTGGACCAAGACGCGCACCGCACCGGGCACGGCGTGGCTGACCGCCGCCGTCGTCGTGCTCACCGCCGCCGCGAGCGCCGCCGTGGCCGCGACCGTGTCCTGCCCGGCGGCGGGCTGCGACCAGGACGTCCCCCGGCTCGGCCTCGCCGGGATCCAGGCGGGCCAGGCGGCCGTGGCCGTCCTGGCCGTGTTCGCGGTCACCGGCGAGTACGGCACCGGCATGATCGCGACGACGTTCGCGGCGATGCCGCACCGGGGCCGGGTCCTGGCCGCGAAGGCCGCCGTCCTCACCGGCCTGACGCTGGCCGCCGGGACGGTCGCGGTGCTCGCGTCCGTGCTGGCGGCGCGGCTCATCCTGCCGGGCAACGGGTTCACGGCCGCCAACGGCCACCCGCCGCTGTCCCTGGCGGACGGCCCGACGCTGCGGGCGGCGGCGGGCACGGTGCTCCAGCTCGCGCTGATCGCCCTGCTCAGCCTCGGGATCGCCACCGCCGTGCGGGACTCCGCGACCGCGGCCGGCGTGGTGTGCGGCCTGCTGTACGTGCTGCCGCTCGTCCCGCACATGGCCGCCGACCCGGGCTGGCGGCGGCTGCTCTGGCAGGCCACACCGGCGAACGCCGGGCTCGCGGTCCAGACGACCACGCACCTGGACGACCTTCCGCTCGGCCCGTGGGAGGGCCTCGGCGTGACGGCCGCCTGGGCCGCCGCGGCGTTGCTCGGCGCCTGGCTGCTGGTCCGTACGCGTGACGTGCGGGCCTAGCTAGAGGCCCTCGCGCCAGCGGGTGGTGATGGGCAGGCGGCGGTCGCGGCCGAAGTTCTTGGGCGTGATCTTCGGGCCCGGGGGGTATTGCCGGCGCTTGTATTCGGCCGAGTCGACCAGGCGGATGATCTTCGTGACCAGCTCGGGGTCGTGGCCGGCCGCGATCAGCTCGTCGCGGCCCATGTCGCGCTCCACGTAGTCGCGCAGCAGCCGGTCGAGCACGTCGTAGGGCGGGAGCGAGTCGGTGTCGCGCTGGCCGGGCCGCAGCTCGGCGCTCGGCTCCTTGGTGATCGAGTTCTCCGGGATCGGAGGCTGCCCCGGCTGGGCGTTGCGCCACTCCGCGAGCTTCCAGACCAGGCTCTTGAGCACGTCCTTGATCGGGGCGAACCCGCCCGCCGAGTCGCCGTACAGGGTGGAGTAGCCGGTGGCCAGCTCGCTCTTGTTGCCGGTGGTCAGCACCAGGTGGCCGTGCTCGTTCGACAGGCTCATCAGCAGCATGCCGCGCACGCGGGCCTGGAGGTTCTCGGCCGCCAGGCCGTGCAGCTCGATCTCCTTCTCGAACGCCGCGACGATGTCGGCGATCGGCACCATCCGGGAGTGGAGCCCCTGGCGGCGCACCAGCTCCTCCGCGTCGGTGATCGAGTGGTCCGAGGAGTAACGCGAGGGCATCAGCACGACGTGCACCCGCTCGGGCCCGATCGCGTCGGCGGCGATCGTGGCGACGAGGGCGGAGTCGATGCCGCCGGACAGGCCGAGGATGACCGAGCGGAATTCGTTCTTGCGCACGTAGTCGCGCACGCCGAGCACGAGCGCCTGGTAGATCTCGGCCAGGTCGTCCAGCCGCTCGGCGACGACCGGCGTCTCCGGCTCGTACGGCTCGACCGGCGCGGCCGACAGCAGCACCCGCTCGACGGTGATGACGGTGCCGTCGTGCGCGTCGTGGCGCGACTCGCCGAGCTCGCCCGTGCCCTCCGGAAGCTCCAGGTCGGTGACGAACAGGTCCTCCTCGAACTGCGGCGCGCGGGCGACCAGCTCCCCGGAGGCGTCCACGATGAGCGAGTCGCCGTCGAAGACCAGCTCGTCCTGCCCGCCGAGCATGTTCACGTACGCGAGCGCGCAGCCCGCCTCGCGGGCCCGCCGCGCGCACAGCTCCAGCCGCACGTCGTCCTTGTTCGTCTCGTACGGCGAGCCGTTGGGGACGACGAGCAGGCCGGCGCCGGCCTCGGCGACCACCGACACGGGCCCGCCGTCCTGCCACAGGTCCTCGCACACGGCCACGGCGACGTCCACGCCGTGCAGGCGGAAGATCGGCAGGCGGTCACCGCGCACGAAGTAGCGATACTCGTCGAACACCCCGTAGTTCGGCAGGTGGTGCTTGGCCGACTTCGTCACCACCCGGCCCTCGTGGAGCAGGGCGACCGCGTCGAGCGGGGCGCCCTTGGGCTGGCCCACGCGCGGGGCGAGGTCGGCCCGGTCGAGGTAGCCCACCACGACGGGGAGATCGCCGAGCCCCTCGTCGGCGAGCCGCGCGGCCGTCTTCGACAGCGTCGTGATCGACGCCTCCACGAACGACGAGCGGAGCACCAGATCCTCGGCGGGGTAGCCGGTCAGGAACATCTCGGGGAACACCACGAGGTGCGCGCCGCGCCCGGCGGCCCTGCGGGTCCACTCGACGAGCATGTCGGCGTTGCCGGCGATGTCACCGACGATCGGATTGGTCTGGGCAAGGGCGATACGCAGTTGAGCCACGGTCCCACCCTAAAGTGTCCGATTCTTTGTCGTCAAAGCGACGATAAGGGTCAGGCGCCGGGCGAGCCGGGGCTGACCAGCCCTCTTTCGTACGCGAGGACCACGAGCTGGGCGCGGTCGACCAGGCCGAGGCCGCGCAGCAGCGCCCTGACCTCGTCGGCGACCTCCTGCTCCGGAACGGCCAGCGTCATCGCGATCTGCCGGTTGGTGAAGCCCCGGGCGACGAGCTTGATCAGGTCGATGTCGGAGTCGGACAGCCCTTCCGGCGCCGCCGGGTCGCGCCGGCCCGCGAACGCCGCGATGAGGTGGGTGGTGACCGCCGGGTCGAGCAGCGCGTCGCCCGCCACGGCCGCCCGGACCGCCGCGATGAGCTGCTCGGGCGCCGATGTCTTCAGCACGAAGCCGCTCACCCCGGCCCGCAGCGCGGCGTAGAGGTTCTCGTCGGTGCCGAAGGTGGTCATCATGATCACCTTCGGCGGCGCCTCCGCCGCGAGGATCCGCCGGGCCGCCGCCAGGCCGTCCAGGCGCGGCATCTGGATGTCCATGAGCACCACGTCGGGCCGCACCGACTGGACGAGCGCGATCGCCTGCTCGCCGTTCTCCGCCTCGCCGACGAGGTCGAGCCCCGGCTCGCTGTCGAGGATCACCTTGAGACCGGTGCGCACCAGCGCCTGGTCGTCGGCGATCAGCACGCGCAGAGCCGCCACGACGGAGGTGGCCCCCGCCGTCGTCACCGGCCCGGACGGCCCGTCCGGCGGCGCGTCGGCGGCCGGGCCGGGGGCGTCCAGATGCTCCGCCTGGACGAGGATGTCCTGCTCCAGCCGCTGCAGGGCCGGGCCGAGGTCGAGCCCGAGCTCGTCGCGCAGCGCGACCCGGGCCCGGCGCAGCGCGCCGAGCGCGTCACCCTGCCGCCCGGCGCGGTAGAGCGCGAGCGCCAGCAGCCGCCAGGCCTCCTCCCGCAGCGGGTGGGCCGACGCGTGCGCCTCCAGGTCGGGGATCATCGGGCCCGTACGGCCCAGCCGCAGGGCGGCGTCCGCGCGGCGCTCCACGGCGAGCAGGCGAAGCTGGTCGAGCCGCGTGGCCTCGGTCTGCGCCCAGGTCAGCTCCTGGAACCCGGCGAGCGCGGGCCCGCGCCACAGGGCGAGGGCCGTCTCCATCCGCTGCAGCGTCGCGGCCGGGCCCTCGTGGTCGCTCTTGACCAGGTGCTCGAAGTGCCAGCAGTCCACGTCCTCGACGTCCGCGCGCAGCGCGTAGCCGGGCGGGGCCGACACCAGGACGCCGGCCTCCTCACGCGGTGCGCGGTTCGGTTCGAGCGCCCGCCGCAGCCGGGACACGTACCCCTGGATCGTGGACAGCGCCTGGGCGGGCGGCTCGCCGGGCCACAGCTCGTCGATCAGCACGCTCACCGGCACGGCGCGTCCTCCGGCCACGATCAGCCGGGCGAGCACGGCCTGTTGCCGCTGGCCGCCCAGGTCGAGCGTCTCGCCGTCGGAAACCGCTTCGAACGGTCCAAGAGCACGAAAAGTCACCATCGCACGGTAAGCGTAGAGGCAGTGGAGATCGCGGTCGTGCCGAGCGGCTCTCGGTTGGGTCACGAGGCGGACGGCGGGTGCTCAGGCGGTGAGCGGGAACCTGGCCTCGACGACCGTGCCGCCGGTCTCGGGGGCGGTGACCACGCAGCTTCCGCCCAGCTCGGCGGCGCGCTCGCGCATCGAGGACATGCCGACTCCCGCGCGCGGCCGGGCGGGCGGGCCGGCGCCGTCGTCGGCGACCGTCACCCGCAGTTCGCCGCCGCCGTCCCCCGCCGGGTGACGCGCGACGACCACCTCGGCGCGGGTGGCCCGCGCGTGGCGGCGCACGTTGTTGAGCGCCTCCTGCACGATGCGGTAGACCGCGACCTCCACTGCGGCGGGCAGCCCCGCGAGGTCGCCGTCCACCCGCACCGCGACGTCCTCGACGCCGTCCGTCCCCGCGGGCAGCGTCTCCTCCGCCAGCGCGCGTACGGCTCCCTCAAGCCCCAGGTCGTCGAGGGCAGGGGGCCGCAGGCCGTACACGAGCTCGCGGATGTCGCCGGCCACCGCGTCCATGCCGACCCGCAGGTCGCGCAGCAGATCGTCGGCGGTGTCCGGCGACTTGGCCAGGCTGATCCTGGCCATGTTGATCGTCATCGCCATCGCCCCGAGCGTCTGGCCGAGCCCGTCGTGGAGGTCGCGGCGCAGCCGCCGCCGCTCCTCCTCGCGGGCGGCGAGGATGCGCTCACGCGAGCGCTGGAGGTCGGCGGCCATCCGTACGGCGTGCGCGACGTCGGCCACGTAGGGGAGCAGCGTGGACAGCACCCGCTCGTCGTGAGCGGCGGCGAACCGGCGGGCGCCCGGTGGCCCGACGAGCAGCCGGCCGACCGGCTCGCCGTGCCAGACCAGCGGCACCTCGCGCGGCGACGGCCCGACCTGGCCGCTCTCGACATAACGCGGCCTGCCGTCGTCGATCTCAACGGCGACGCCGTCCACGGCCAGGCCCTCGCGCACGACCGTCACCACCGACGCCAGCGCGTCGGCGGGGTCGGCCCGCCGCACCTCCTGCGTCAGCCGTTCGGCGAGCAGTGCCGGATCGCC
This sequence comes from Microbispora hainanensis, assembly GCF_006874475.1. GTDB lineage: Bacteria > Actinomycetota > Actinomycetes > Streptosporangiales > Streptosporangiaceae > Microbispora > Microbispora hainanensis. The sequence goes on along the minus strand of NZ_VIRM01000003.1, from coordinate 256,285 downwards.
CACCCTGCCGTAGAGGGCGCGATCGACCACGCGCTGCAGGACGCGGCGCAGCGGCTGGAAGAACGCGCCGGCGAACAGCGCCGCCACGAGGCCGCCCACCTGGTGATATCCGGACACGACCAGGCTGGAGACCGCCCCGGCCGCGAAGTAGACGACGCCGATCGCGCCGAGGAGCCCGGCGGTGACGAACGTCCGGCTGATCACCGTGTCGATGCCGTACAACCGGTAGCGCAGCGCCGCGAAGAGGATCGCGAACGGGATGAGCGCCGTCCACAGCGTCGCGGGCAGCCACATCGCGGGGCCGAGCAGGTAGAACACCACGTACACCGCGAAGACGGACAGCGGCCAGGCGATCTGCCGCCGCGTCACCGGATCGGCGCGCCGCAGCCGGAGCACGAGCGAGGCCAGCGCCGCCACCACGCAGGCCTGGATCGCGTACTGCAGGACGTCCCACACCGTGACGTAGTAGGGGATGAGGGCCCTGACCTGCAGCGGGTTGTGGATCACCGCCGGCCAGGGGTAATCGGCGGGATCGGGATCGGGCCGCAGCAGGCCCAGGACGATCTCGGCGGCGGTGGCGACGGCGCCGGCGGCGACGACCACGCGCCAGCGGCGGGAGGGGAGCGTCCCGGTGGGGGAGTAGAGCGGAACCAGGACCGCCAGCAGCAGGCCCGACACCGCCCAGCAGATCACCTGGACCGCGCGGGCCGTGACGGCCGCCCCCATGTCGCCCTGCGAGGCCCAGTGGAACATCAGCGCCGTGAAGGCCACGTTGCCCGAGCCCAGCAGACCGCCCGCCCAGATCAGCCAGGCCATGCTGAGCCGGGGCCGCTGGGACACCAGGAACGCTCCCGTGAGCGGGAACGTGAGCGCGACGCCGAAGTCCGGCGTCAACGGGGGGTGCGGCCGCCACTCCGCGGGGATCCGGACCTGGACCAGCACCCCCGCGAGGGTCAGGACCAGTGCCAGGGCCGCCATGGCCCAGGCGACCGCCCGCACGGGAAAGGCAGGGGGATTCTCGTCCATGCTGCGATGGATTATGTCCTGTCCCGTTCCAGTTCGACCAGGAAAGTCGAGAGGAGCGGACCGGCGCCCCCGCCCCGCGCGGTGGTGTGCCGGTCCTCGCGGGCCTGCGCGGGCGGTGCGGGCAGAAGGGCGGGCACCCCCGTCCGGCGCGACGCCCGGTTACGCCGTCCGGGCGGCGCGGCGGCGTATGGCGCGGCCGATGAGGAGCTGTCCCGCCGCCGCGAGCAGGCCGAGGGCGCCGAACAGCGGCCACACCAGCCCGGGGGCGGCGGCCAGCAGCCGGGTGCCCACGAGGGGCGAGAGCAGGGTGCCGGCCGACCAGGACAGGCCGTACAGGCCCGAGTAGCGCCCGCGCAGGTGGGGCGGGGCGAGCGCCGCGACGATCGCCCCCGGGATCCCGGCCGTGAGCACCTCGCCGAGCGTCCAGACGGCCACGGCCGCCGCGTGCCCGGCCGCCGACGACGCCAGGGAGGTCACCGCGAACCCGACGCCGACGAGCGCGAACCCCGCCGCGAGCACCCTGGACGAGTCGAACCGGGCCAGCCACGCGTTGGTGAGCGGCTGGACGACCACGATCAGCAGGCCGTTGACCGCCATCGCCATGCCGTACGCGCTCGTGGGCAGCCCCTGACCGGTCATGGCGAGCGGCAGCGTGGTGAAGCCCTGCAGGTAGACCAGCGCGTACACCAGGTTGCCCACGACGAAGGCCAGCATGAGCCGGTCGCGCAGCACGTCGGCGAACCGGCCGGGCTGCGCGTCCTCGCGGGCCGGGCGGGTCTCCGGGATCGCCCGCCACACGAGGAGACCGAAGATCAGGCAGGTCACGGCGTCCACCCAGAACAGCACGGTGAAGCCCGAGTGGGCGAGCCAGCCGCCCGCGACCATGGCGACCGAGAAGCCCAGGTTGATGGCCCAGAACAGCAGCCCGAACGCCCGCGGCCGGTCCTCCGGCGACACCAGGTCGGCGACGATCGCCTGCGAGGCCGGGCGGTAGGCGTCCACCACGATGCCCAGCAGCAGCATGCCCACGACGAGCCCCGGCACGCTGGTGGTGTAGCCGAGCGCGACCATGGTGACGGCCGTGGCGACCATGCCGCCCGTCAGCGTGATCCGGCGCCCGAGGCGGTCGGTCAGCCACCCGGCGACCGGCTGCGACAGCAGGGACCCCAGGCCGAACATCGTCATGACCAGCCCGGTGGTGGCGAGCGAGACACCGCGTGCCTGCGTGAGGTAGATGCCGATGAACGGCTCCACCATCGTGCCGAGCCGGTTGACGAACGTTCCGCCGAACAGCACCCAGAACGGGCGGGGCAGGCCGCCGACCTTCGACTGGATGAAGCCGGTCCTGCTGATCACTGTGGTCACGTCGTCCACCCTTGGACACCGGGGCCGCGCCGTGCCAATCTTTTAGCCCTGGCTGAAACATTGGGGGCGATCATGCCGGTGGAGTGGCGGTTCACGCCTGACGACGTGGCGCGGCTGCGGTTCGCGTTCTCTCCCATGTGGGAGCTGGTCGCCAGCCTCCGGGTGCTGCGGGCCCCCGGCCGCCACTCGCTGCACCTGCCGTGGCTGCGGGCCGTACGGCCGCGCCTGCGTGAGGTGGATCTCACAGATCTGTTCGCGTTGGTCCCGGTGCGCGGCTACGTGCCCGATTTCCTCACCCCGCCGCCCGACACCCCGCTGCCGGACTTCGCCGCCGAGCTGGAGCGGGTGCGCGCCACGCCGCCCACCACCGCGTACGAGGAGATGGTCTGGGTGCAGACGTCCGATCCCGCGGCGCTGCGGCGGTTCGCCGACGACCCGGCGGAGGGCGTGCGGCGGGTGACCGACCAGTTGCTGGCGTACTGGACGGTCGCCATCGAGGAGTTCTGGCCGCGGATCCGCGCGTTGCTGGAGGGCGACGTCATGGGGCGGGCCCGCATGCTGGCGGCCGGGGGAGTGCGCGAGCTGTTCGCCGACCTGCACCCGGGCGTCGCCTGGCACGGCGACCGGCTCGTCACGGCCAAGAACTGCGACTATGACGGCGACCTCGGCGGGGACGGCCTCGTCCTCGTGCCGAGCGCCTTCTCCTGGCCCGATGTCTGGGTGATGTACGAGCCCTACCTGCCGATGCTGTGCTATCCGGCGCGGGGCGTCGGGACGCTGTGGACGGACGGCTCGCCTCCCTGCACGCCGGAGGCGCTGGCCGCGCTCATCGGCCGCACCCGGGCGCAGGTGCTCACCGCGCTGGCCGAGCCGGGCTCGACCAGCGGCCTCGCCCGGCGGCTCGGCCTCACGCCGGGCGCGGTCAGCCAGCACCTCGCCGTGCTGTCCGACGCGGGCCTGGTGGCGCGGCGGCGGCTCGGCCGCGAGGTGCTCTACCGGCGGACCCCGGCCGGCGAGTCGCTCGCCGACGTCTCCTGATCCACCCCGGATCGGTCCTGCTCACTCCTGGATCACCCCGTGCGGCTCCGGGCCGCTCCGGGCCGCTCCGGGTCACTCGGGATCACTCCTAGTCACTGCAGGGCCGGCAGGGCGGGCACGGCGGGCAGCCGGGCGGTGACCGTGGTGCCGTGGCCGGGTTCGGAGCCGACGGCGCAGGTGCCGCCCAGCTCGGCCGCCCGCTCGGCCATCGAGCTCATGCCCACGCCCGACCGGCGGCCCGGCGGCAGCCCCACGCCGTCGTCGGCCACGACGACCCGCAGCTCGCCGTTCCTGTGCAGGACCACCCGCACCCGCCGGGCCTGCGCGTGCTTGCGCGCGTTGGTCAGCGCCTCCTGCACGATGCGGTAGGCCGCCACCTCCACGGCGGCGGGCAGCCCGGTCATGTCCCCGGTCACCTCGACCTCCGCGACCGACTCCTCGCCGGCCGCCAGGCCGGGGCGCGCCTCCTCCGCCAGGGCGCGTACGGCTCCCGCCAGCCCGAGGTCGTCGAGCGCCGGGGGACGCAGGCCGTACACGAGCTGGCGGACGTCGGCGGTGACGCTGTTCATGCCCTCGCGCAGGTCCCGCAGCAGGGCGTCGGCCGTCTCCGGGGACCGTTCCAGGCTGTGGCGGGCCATGTTGATCGTCATCGCCATCGAGGCCAGCGTCTGCCCGAGCCCGTCGTGCAGGTCGCGGCGCAGCCGCCGCCGTTCCTCCTCCCGGGCCGTCAGGATGCGCTCGCGTGAGCGCTGCAGCGCGGTGGTCAGCGCCACTGTGTGCGCGGCGTCGGCGACGTACGGCGCCAGCACCGCGATCACGCGCTCGTCGTGGGCGGCGGGGAAACGACGCCCGCCCGGCGGGCCGATGAGCAGGCGGCCGACCGGCTCGCCGTGCCAGACCAGCGGTATCTCCCGCGTCACGGGACCGGGCCGCCCGCTCGTCGTGACGTTCCCGTCGATCTCCACCGCGATGCCGGTGACCGACAGGCCCTCGCGCAGCACCTCCAGGGCGGCCAGCAGCGCGTGCGCGGGATCGGCGTGCTGCAGGCGCCGCCGCAGCCCGGCGGCGAGCGCGAGCGGGTCGCCGCCCCTGCCGTAGAGCGCGCGGTCGACGAGGCGTTGCAGGCCGCTCCGGATCGGATGGAAGAACGCCCCGGCGAACAGGGCCGCGGCCAGGCCGGCGAACCGGTCGACGCCGGAGAGGATCAGGCTGGAGCCCGCGCCGACGAGCACGTAGACGGCGGCGACGACGCCGACCAGGCCCGCACCGACGAGGGCCCTGCTGATCAGCGTGTCGATGCCGTACAGCCGGTAGCGCAGCACGGCCACCGCGATCGCGGCCGGCACCAGCGGGAGCGTGAGCGAGGCCGTCCACCAGACCGGATGGCCGATCACCCACGGGATCACCACCCCGGCCATGGCCACCAGCGGCCACAGGATCTGGCGGCGCTCGATCCCGTCGGCCCGGGTGAAGCGGACGACGAGCGAGGAGAACGCCAGCGCCATGCCCACCGCGACGACCGTGTGCAGCACCTGCCGGGTGCCCTCGTAGTACGGCGCGAAGGCCGCCACCTCCAGCGCGTTGCCGCCGGTGCGTACGCTCGACGGGGCGATCAGCGAGCACAGCCAGTCGAGGGCGAGGGCCGCGGCGGTCACGCCCCCGGGCACGCACCACCGCTTCGACAGGATGCGCCCGGTGGGATAGAGCAGCGGCAGCAGCACCCCGAGCGCGTACGTCGTGAGGTTCCACACGCCGTCGGCGAACACCCAGAGCGGGTGGACCAGCGGATGGCCGCCGCGGAGGACGAGCAGGGCCGCCGTGTTGGCGGCGAGGATGTTGGCGGCCGAGCCCAGGCCGCCCAGGCACAGCAGCCAGCCGAGCAGCAGCCGGGGCCGCGAGATCACCAGCAGCACGCCGAAGATCGGGAGCGTGGTGCCGGCCACGTCCTCGGGCGCGAACGGCAGCGGCGTGTAGGGGGAGTCGGGCAACTGGGCGGTCACCCAGATGTCGGCGAGCTCCAGGCAGATCGCCGCGCCCGTGATCGCCATCGCGGCGGCGGGCCCGAGCACCCGCACCCGCCCCGGCCAGTCGAGCGCACGCAGCCGCCGGAGCCGGGGTTCCGCGGAGTCGAGCAGCGGTCGTGCCACGGACGGGGGCTCCTTCGGGTCGTGCACCGGCATGCCGGGAAGGTAGTGCGCGCGGGTCGACGCCCGATCAACACCGGATCAACGGCATCGACGCCCCGGCCGCGGGTTTTGTTCGGTGTGATCCTCGTCACCGTCTCCGCCCGCGCCGCCGGGCGCCGCCGCCGTTCCGGGCCGTGGTGAGCCGCAGGACCGCCGGCTCACACTCCCCCGTAACCCCTGTGAAACACTCACCGGGCAGACTGGTAGGAGACCAGACCTGTGACTCCGTGAGGTACGCCTTGGACCGCCAGCAGGAATTCGTGCTCCGCACGCTCGAAGAGCGAGACATCCGGTTCATCCGGCTGTGGTTCACCGACGTGCTCGGTTTCCTGAAGTCGGTGGCGATCGCGCCGGCCGAGCTGGAGGGCGCCTTCGCCGAGGGCATCGGCTTCGACGGCTCGGCGATCGAGGGCTTCTCGCGGGTCTACGAGTCGGACATGCTGGCCAAGCCCGACCCCGCGACGTTCCAGATCCTGCCGTGGCGCAGCGAGTCGCCGGGCGCCGCCCGCATGTTCTGCGACATCCTGATGCCGGACGGCTCGCCGTCGCACGCCGACCCGCGCTTCGTGCTCAAGCGGACGCTGGCCAAGGCGGCCGACATGGGCTTCACGTTCTACACCCATCCCGAGGTGGAGTTCTTCCTGCTGCGCAACCGGCCGGAGAAGGGTGACAAGCCCGAGCCGATCGACGATGGCGGCTACTTCGACCACACGCCGCACAGCGCGGGCCACGACTTCCGCCGCAACGCGATCATGATGCTGGAGTCGATGGGCATCTCGGTGGAGTTCAGCCACCACGAGGGCGCGCCGGGCCAGCAGGAGATCGACCTCCGCTACGCCGACGCGCTGACCACGGCCGACAACATCATGACGTTCCGCCTGGTCATGAAGGAGGTGGCGCTGGAGCAGGGGGTGTGGGCCTCGTTCATGCCCAAGCCGTTCACCGACTTCCCCGGGTCGGGCATGCACACCCACATGTCGCTGTTCGAGGGCGACCGCAACGCCTTCTACGAGCCCGGCGCCGACTATCAGCTCTCCAAGATCGGCCGGTCGTTCATCGGCGGGCTGCTCCGGCACGCCGCGGAGATCACCGCCGTCTGCAACCAGTGGGTCAACTCCTACAAGCGGCTGTGGGGCGGCGCCGAGGCGATCGCCGGGGCCGGCGGCGAGGCCCCCGCGTACATCTGCTGGGGGCACAACAACCGCTCCGCGCTCGTGCGCGTGCCCATGTACAAGCCGCACAAGGGCGGCTCGACCCGCATCGAGTTCCGCTCGGTCGACTCCTCCTGCAACCCCTATCTCGCCTTCGCCGTCATCCTGGCCGCCGGGCTCAAGGGCATCGAGGAGGGGTACGAGATGCCGCCGGGGGCCGAGGACGACGTCTGGGCGCTGACCAGCGCGGAGCGGCGCGCGCTCGGCATCCAGCCGCTGCCCCAGTCGCTCGACGAGGCGATCGTGGCGATGGAGCACAGCGAGCTGGTCGCGGAGACGCTGGGCGAGCACGTCTTCGACTACTTCCTGCGCAACAAGCGCGCGGAGTGGCAGGACTACCGCCGCCAGGTGACCGAGTTCGAGCTGGGCCGCTACCTGCCCGTGCTCTGACGGAGATCGCGTCACCACGCCGTTACAGGCTGCAAATCTTTCTGACACTCCCGTCTGTTTGGCTGGTCCGTACGCCGGAACAGTAAAATCGGTTCACTTGTTACGACTTTTACGGGTGAGCCGTATCAAGACGTGACTCAGGGAGGGCGTGGCCATATGACGGCGGCTGCGGGGCTGCAGACCGTTCTGACCGTACCGAAGCGTTTCCGGGGACCAGAGGGCACCGCCAACGGCGGCTGGATAGCGGGCACCCTCGCCGGCACGCTGACCGGGCGCGGTCACGACTCGCCGGTGGAGGTCACCCTTCGCAGACCGGTCCCGTTGGAGACCGCCCTGTGCGTCGAGCACGTCGGCAACGCCGTCGTGCTCAGCCAGGGCGACAGTCACCTGGTGGAGGCGATCCCCGTCGCCGAGACGCTGACGCCGCCGCCGTTCGTGCGGTTCACCGACGCGGCCCGCGCGGAGGCCGGCTTCCCCGGCAGGCACGGCCACGCCATCGCGGGCTGCTTCGCCTGCGGATTGCGCGAGCCGGGCGACGGGCTGCGGATCTTCCCCGGCCCGGTCGAGAGCCCCGCCGACGGCGGCGAGCTCGTGGCCGCGGGCTGGCGGGTGCCGTTCAACGTGACCGACGAGCAGGGCGTGGTGCCCGACTCGATCGTCTGGGCGGCGCTCGACTGCGTCACCGGCTGGGCGCACTACCGCAGCTTCCCCGACCGGCAGCCCATCGAGCCTCCGCTGCTCGGCCGGCTGACCGGTCAGGTGTTCCGCCGGGTCTACCCGATGGGCCGATACTCGGTCGTCGCCCGGGCGGAGGGCCGCGACGGCCGCAAGCTGTTCGGCACGAGCGCGGTCTACGAGGTGGACGGCGCGCTCGTCGCCGCCGCCAAGGCGACCTGGATCCTGCCCCGCCAGTGACCCGGCTCCGTCCCGATCAGGGCGAGCCGTGGACGCCGGGCGGCGGTGGAGCTCGTCCAGGGCCGCCGGGCTCGAAAGGGCCGGCGCTCACGCCGTGAGGCGGGCGGCCACCACCGCGGCGCAGCGGGGGTCGAACAGGATCGTGTAGTGGTTGCAGTCCGGCACGACCTCGTCGCGCAGGCCGGGCAGCCCGGCCGTCCACTGCGCGGTCAGGTCGTCGGGGAGCATCCCGACGTCCTGGTTCAGCAGCCCTCGCGGCGCGCGGAGCAGGAGCGGCGCGGGCTCGACGGCCTTCAGCGCGGTCCCGATCGCCTCGTGCTCGGTGAGCAGCCAGCGGCCGTCCTGCCGTACGGCGTCCTCGCGGGCGCGGGAGCGGACGGCGTCGTCCGGCCCGGCGGCGTCGTAGCGGACGTACTCCTCGATCAAGGGGGACCAGTCGTTCGCGAGCGCGGGGTGGGCGCGGAAGAAGCCGAGGTAGGCGTCCACGCTCGGATAGGTCTGGGAGAGCCGGGCGATGGCCGGGCCGAGCGTCGCCTCCAGCACCTCGTCGGGGTCGGCGCCGGGCGGCAGCGGCAGCGGCAGGCCGCCGTCCACGAGCACGACCTTGGCGTAACGCCGGTGCGCGCCGTGCAGCGCCGCGACGTAGGCGCCCATGGAGTGCCCGGTGAGCACGCTCGTGCCGTCCGCGCCCACGTGCTCGGCGACGCGTTCCAGGTCGTCGGCGTGCCGGTCCAGGCCGTACGGGCCGGGCAGATCGGCGCTGTGGCCGCGCCCGCGCAGGTCCACGGCGACCAGCGACCAGCCGGGCGGCAGCGCGTCGGCCACCGCCCGCCACGCCATGAGGGAGGCGGTGATGCCGTGCGCCGCGATGATCAGGCGGGGACCGCCGCCGAACCTGGCGATCCGCAGCCGTCCGCCGGGGACGGCGACCTCATCGATGTTCATGGTTCGGACTGTACGGTACGACCCTCTCCGGTATCGCCTGTCCTGATATGTGTCTTTAAGCTCTCCCGTATGGGTGAACGTCTGACCGTCATCGAGCACGAGGCCGAGGCCGGCCTGGGCTTCTTCGCGGGGTGGCTGGAGGCCGCCGGAGTCGAGACCGAGGTCGTCCGGCCGTACAAGGGGGAGCCGGTGCCCGAGCGCGCCGCCGGCGGGCTGCTGGTCCTCGGCGGCGCCGCGGCGGCCTGGGACGACGAGGGCTACGCCTGGCTCCCGGCCACCAGGGCCCTGATCGCCCGTGCCGTGGACGAGGGCGTGCCGACGCTCGGCATCTGCCTCGGCGCCCAGCTCATGACCATGGCCTGCGGCGGGACCGTCGAGCGCGGCGACGCGGGCCTGGAGATCGGCCTGGGGGAGATCGAGCCGCTGCCCGAGGCCGCCGCCGACCCGCTGCTGTCCGCGCTGCTGTCCGCGCTGCCGTCCGGGCCGCCGTCCGGGCCGCCGTCCGGGCCGGTCCGGGCGATCCAGTATCACTACGACGCCATGACCACCCTGCCCGAGGGCGCCGTACGGCTGGCCACCGGCGCGCGCTACCCCAACCAGGCGTACCGGCTGGGCGACCGGGCCTGGGCCGTGCAGTTCCACCCCGAGGCCACGCCGGAGATCTTCGCCTCCTGGACCGAGGGAGGGGAGCTGCCGCCCGAGCGGGCCGGGGAGCTGAACGCGCAGGCCGAGGCGGCCGGGGACGAGCTGAGGCGCACCTGGAGGCCGCTCGCCGAGGCGTTCGCGGCCCAGATCACCGGGCGCTGACCTGCCCTGACCTGCCCTGACCTGCCCTGACCTGCCCTGACAAGGGGCCGGCCCGGGCGGGAGGAGCGCGCGGCGAAAACGCGTGATGGGCCGATTACGCAGAGAAACCGCTAAGGACGCGCACAACGCGGAGCGTTAGCGTGTGCGCTGAGCCCGGCGGGCGCCGGGCGGTGATGTCCGAGGTCGGCTCCGCGGCAGGGGGCCGATCTCTGCGAGGAGGCTTCCGTCCCATGTGTACCGTTACTGGGAAGGTTCGTCTCGGGGGGCCGACGTGATCGACGTCGGGGTGGAGGAAGGAACGGTGAACGCCGCGCCTCGGATACAGACGACGGCAGGGCGCCTGGCGGCGCTCGGATTCGCCGACGGCGCGCGGGCCGAACGGCTGCTCGACGAGCTCGGCCCCGAGGCGGTCGGCGATCTCGCGCTGCTCGACGACCTCGTCAGGGCCGCGGACCCGGATCTGGCGCTGACCACGCTCAGCCGCCTGGTCGAGCGGGACGCGAGCGTGCTCGGGGCGTTCCGCGCCGACCCCGGCCTGCGCCGCAGGCTGCTCGGCGTCTTCGGGCTCAGCGCGGCGCTCGGCGAGCACGTCGTGCGGCACCCGGAGTGCCTGCCGTCCATCCAGTGGACGCGCTGGCCCACGCCCGGCGACCTGCGCGAGGAGATGCTGCTCGCGGTCGGGGCCGACCCGGACACGTCCGAGCCCGTGGCCGAACTCATGGCCGGCGGGGTCACCGCCGGGCAGGGAACGCCGGCGATGGACGCGCTGCGCGTCGCCTACCGCAGCCGCCTGCTGCACCTGGCGAGCCGGGACGTGACCGGCGAGTGCACGCTCGCCGAGGTCGCCGCCGCGCTGGCCGACCTCGCCTCGGCCGCGCTGGAGGCCGCCCTCGCCATCGCCAGGGCCGAGGTGGCCGACGCGGGCGACGTACGGCTGGCCGTCATCGGCATGGGCAAGTGCGGGGCCCGCGAGCTGAACTACATCTCCGACGTCGACGTCGTCTTCGTGGCCGAGCCCAAGGAGGGCGTCGACGAGACCAAGGCGCTGCAGACCGCCACGCGCCTCGCGCAGGGCATGATGCGCGCCTGCTCGGCGAGCACCCCCGAGGGCGCGCTGTGGGAGGTGGACGCCAACCTGCGCCCGGAGGGCAAGATGGGCCCGCTCGTGCGCAGCATGGAAAGCCACCTGACCTATTACCGGCGGTGGGCCAAGACCTGGGAGTTCCAGGCGCTGCTCAAGGCGCGCCCGGTCGCGGGCGACCTGGAGCTCGGCCAGCAGTACGTCGCCGCGGTCAACGAGCTGGTCTGGCAGGCCGCCGCCCGGCCCCATTTCGTGGAGGACGTGCAGGCCATGCGCCGCCGCGTGGAGGCGCACGTGCCCGCGGGCGAGGCCGACCGGCAGATCAAGCTCGGGCCGGGCGGGCTGCGGGACATCGAGTTCGCCGTCCAGCTCCTCCAGCTCGTGCACGGCCGCTCCGACCCGCTGCTGCGCCGCCGGGCCACGCTGTCGGCCCTCGCCGCGCTCTCCAGGGGCGGCTACGTCGGGCGCGACGACGCCAAGGCGCTCGCCGAGGCCTACACCTTCCTGCGCCAGGTCGAGCACATGCTCCAGCTCCACCGGCTGCGCCGCACCCACGTGGTGCCGTCGGACACCGCCGACCTGCGGCGGCTCGGCCGGGGGCTGGGCATGACGACCGACCCGGTGGGGGAGTTCACCACCACGTGGAAGCGGCACGCGCTGGAGGTGCGGCGGCTTCACGAGAAGCTGTTCTACCGCCCGCTGCTGCAGGCCGTGGCCCGGCTGCCGGAGACCGAGGCCCGCCTGTCCACGGCCGCCGCCACCGCGCGGCTGGAGGCGCTCGGTTACGCCGACCCCGAGGGCGCGCTGCGGCACATCGCCGCGCTCACCAGCGGGGTCTCCCGCCGGGCGGCCATACAGCGGACGCTGCTGCCGGTCATGCTCGGCTGGTTCGCCGACGCCCCCGACCCCGACGCCGGCCTGCTCGGCTTCCGCCAGGTGAGCGACAAGCTCGGCACCACGCCGTGGTATCTGCGCCTGCTGCGCGACGAGACCGCCGCCGCCGAGCGCCTCGCCCACCTGCTCGGCACCAGCAAGTACGTCACCGGTTTACTGCTGCACGCCCCCGAGGCCGTCGCGATGCTGGGCTCGCCCGCCGAGCTGGCCGTACGGCCCGCCGCGACGCTCGCCGCCGAGGCCGCCGCCGCGGTGAGCCGCCACGCGGAGGACGCCGAGACCGCCGTCGCCGCCGTGCGGGCGCTGCGCCGCAGGGAGCTGCTCCGCACGGCCTGCGCCGACCTGTCGGGGCTGATCGACATCGAGGAGGTCGGCCAGGCCCTCTCGTCGTTGAACGACGTCACGATCCAGGCGGCGCTGGACACGGCGATCAACAAGGTCACGCTGGAACGCCGGGCCCCGTTCCCGACACGGATGGCCGTCATCGCCATGGGCCGCCTCGGCGGCCTGGAGAGCTCCTACGCCAGCGACGCCGACGTCATGTTCGTGCACGCGCCGCTGCCGGGCGTGGCCGACCGGGACGCGACCGACGCCGCCCACGCCGTGGCCGAGGAGACGCGCAGGCTGCTCGCGCTGCCCGCCCCCGACCCGCCGCTGCAGATCGACGCGGGCCTGCGGCCGGAGGGGCGGCAGGGGCCGCTCGTCCGCACGATCGCCTCCTATCGGGCCTACTACGACCGCTGGGCCTCGCACTGGGAGGCCCAGGCGCTGCTGCGGGCGCGGTTCTGCGCGGGCGACCCCGAGCTCGGCCGGGAGTTCATCGCGCTCGTCGATCCGCTGCGCTACCCGGCCGGGGGCATCTCCGCGGACGCCGTACGCGAGATCCGCAAGCTCAAGGCGCGCATGGAGGCCGAGCGGCTGCCGCGCGGGGCCGATCCTGCCCTGCACACCAAGCTCGGCAGGGGCGGGCTGAGCGACGTGGAGTGGGTGGCCCAGCTCATCCAGCTGCGGCACGCGGGAGCCACACCCGCGCTGCGTACGACGCGCACCCTCGACGCGCTGCGCGCGGCGGCGGGGGAGGGCCTGCTCGACCCGGCCGACGAGGAGGTGCTCGCGCAGGCGTGGCTGTTCGCCTCGCGCATCCGCGACGCCCTCATGCTGGTGCGCGGGCGTGCGTCCGACAGCATCCCGACCCCGGTCAAGGAGCGCGTGCTGCTCGCGCGGGCGCTCGGCTATCCGCCCGAGGGCACCGAGGACTTCGTCGAGGACTACCGGCGCGCCACCCGGCGGGCCCGGTCCGTGGTGGAGCGCGTCTTCTACGAGGACTGACTCCGGCCCTGGCCCTGGTCAGGGTGGGGGACGGTCAGAGCTTCCTGCCCACGGCCCCGTACCCGCCGTGCACGCGGCCGGCCAGGAAGGGGACCTCGTCCGGGTCCGGGCGCCATTCGCCGACCGCCACCAGGCCGGGCTCCACGAGCTCGAATCCGTCGAAGAACCGGCCGATCTCCGTGCCGGTACGCAAGGTGAGCGGGACGGGACCGGTGTTGTACGCCTCGGCGAAGGCCTCCAGGCTCTCGGGGGCGAAGTCGCCGGTGACGTGGGTGACGGCGAGGTAACTGCCGGGCACCACCGCGTCGGTGTAGCGCTTGACGACGCCGAACGGGTCGTCCTCGTCCTTGACGAACATGAGCGTGCCCACGATCACCACGGCGATCGGCTGGTCGAAGTCGAGCGTCGCCAGCGTGTCCGGGTGCTTGAGGATGGCGTCGGGGTCACGCAGATCGGCCTCGATGTAGGCGGTCCTGCCCTCCGGCGTGCTGCGCAGCAGCGCGCGGGCGTGGACCATCACGATCGGGTCGTTGTCGACGTAGACGACCCTGGCCGCCGGATTCACGGCCTGGGCGACCTCGTGAGTGTTGCCCTGGGTCGGAATGCCGGTGCCGATGTCGAGGAACTGGGTGATCCCCTGCTCCGCCAGGAACCGTACGGCCCGGCCCAGGAACGCCCGGTTGTCCCGGGCGCCCTGGACGACCCCGGGGGAGGCGGCCTTGACCGCTTCGGCGACCGCGCGGTCCGCTTCGAAGTTGTCCTTGCCGCCCAGCCAGTAGTCGTACACCCGGGCGGGATGCGGCACCAAGGTGTTGAGCTTCGCGGCAGCGGGTGTTTCGTCGGCCATCACATGCTCCGGGGGGACGGGGTTTTCCTGATCTTATCCGTGCGCGCCCCCGTCCCGGTCGTCTGATCGAAATCCGGAATCGCGGAATTCGTTGCCCTTACCGAGGCGACGTTGTATCAACGGTACGGGTGATCTCTTTGATCTCGTATTACGCAGACCTGGCCATCGGGCTGATCCTGGCCTTCCTGCTGTTGTCGCTTCTCGTCAGCGGCATCAACGAGGGCATCGTCAGGCTGCTCGGAATCCGCAGCAAATTCCTGTGGGCATACCTGCGCGACACTCTCGACGGCGCGGAGACGGCGGACGGGACCTCCCGGCTCGACCGGATCCTGGCCGCGCTCAAGAGGTTGGGTCGTACGGCGCGCACGGCGTCGGCGCAGGCGGTGCGGGCGGCGTCGTCCGAGGAGGGCCGCTCACGCCTGCCCGCCAGCGTGCTGGGCGTGTTCGCGCGGCTGCCGTTCGGCCGGGACCCGCGGCCCGCGTTCAGCCGGCAGCCGGCCCCCGTGCAGAGCCCGCCGCTCGCCGCCGCCGCCGGCTCCGTGGCAGCGGAACAGATGACGACCGCGCAGATGACGGCCGGACAGCCGGCGACCGTGCAGGCGGCGACCGAGCAAGCGGCGACCGCGCAGGTGGCGACCGCGCAGGCGGCCGGGGAGAGCGTGGACCCCGCGCACACCGCCGGGCAGGCCGACCCCGAGGAGATCGCCGTCCTCACGGTGGAGCCGGCGGCGGCCGGCGCGGGAGCCGGTGGGGAGGGCGGCGCGCAGGTCGGGGCAGCGGTCGACGCAGGTGCCGACGCAGGTGCCGACGCAGAGCCGGGGGCAGGAGCCGGTGCGGCGGGCGGCGTGCTGCCGCCGGGCCAGGGCAAGTCGATGGCCGAGCTGCTGCACGAGCGGCTGCAGGAGATCGACCACGCCAAGCGCGGAAAGACGAGCATCGCCGACATCCCGCCCGCGCGCTTCGCCGTCGCCGTGATGGAGATCGCCACCGAGCACGGCGGCGTGGACGCCCTCATGCGGGACCTCGAGGCGCTGAAGAGCCCCTTCTCCCGCCCCCTGAAGGCCGTGTGGGACAGGGCCAGCCACGACCTGGAGGCGTTCCGGCGGGGTATCGAGGACTGGTTCGACGGCGAGATGGAGCGTCTCAGCCTGCTCTACCGCCGCTACGTCCGCTGGGTCATCGTCGCGCTCGGCCTCGTCGTGACGCTGGTGTTCAGCCTGGACTCCCTGGAGTACGGCAAGACGCTGCTGCGCGACAACGCCTACCGCAGCGCGGTGACGGCCTTCGGCGAGACGGGCCCCCAGGCGCTCGAACCGCTGCGTGGGCAGTGCGCGCCCGGCCAGGACCCGTACGCGTGCGTCACCGACGTGCTGAGCACCCCGGCGTTCGTGAAGATCTTCACGTACGCGCCGGTGAGCGTCACGATGGACGAGGCCGACGGCCCGGCGTGGGCCTGGCGTGGCGGGGACTGGTGGCAGCGCCTCACGTCGCCGGGCCACTGGCCGGGGTTCCTCATCACGCTGGTCTCCCTGCTGTTCGGCGCGCCGTTCTGGTGGGACATCCTGCGCCGCTTGAGCGGCCTGCGCAGCCGTACCTCCGGCTCCACCCCCTCCTGAGCGCGCACTGCGCTTCCTCTGCCAGAGCGGGCTGCCCTTTCGGATGGCGGCCGAGGGGGCTTCGGCTCCGGTGACGGCCCCGGCCGTTACGGACCGGGGTGTCACCTTCCAGTCCCGCCCACATCAGGGTTCGAGGTCGGTCACTCCCCGCCCGCTGGCGATGTCGAGCGGCACGGAGGCCTGGTCGTGCGCGATCAGCCAGTCGCCGCCGGTCTTCCGGAAGCAGAAGGTGCCCCGGACCCAGATGCCGCTCGTCGCCGTCCCGTTCCCCAGCGTGCCGCTGAGCCGGCCGAAGCAGTGACCGAACGCCACGTCGTCGCCCACCGCGAGGGTCAGGTCGCGCACCTCGTAATCGACCTCCTGGAAGACCGCGAACACCTTCGCCCAGTTCTTCAGCTTCGCGTCGATCCCGGCGTGCTGCAGTGGCGGCTCGACGTCGAAGGACACGACGTCCGTCGCGTAGAGCCGCCTCAGGGCGTCGAGATCCTTGGCCCGGATCCCTTCGACGACCCTGCCGATGTGCCGCCTGATCGTGGCCTCGTCTTCTTCGCGTCGCGTAGGCATCGCTGTACGTCCCTTCATTCGGTTCTCACTGGTACGACCGGACAGCGCCGGGAAACGTCAGGTCGCGGCGGCGGTGACCGGGGTGGCGGCGCGCAGCGGCGCGAGGGCGGTGCTCCAGGCGACGACATGGTCCAGCAGCGTGTCGAGTGCGCCGGCGCTGTGGGGGCCCGGCCTGAAGACGGTGTAGTCCTCGAACTCGGTCTGCAGCGGCAGTGCGACCTGCGGGGCCACGTCCGCCATCTGCAACGCCCCGCAGACCAGCCGCAACTGCTCGACCGCTCGGGCGCCGCCCGCGATGCCGTACGAGACGAACCCGGCCGCCTTGTTGTTCCACTCGGCGTACAGGTAGTCGAGGGCGTCCTTGAGCACGCCGGGGGCGGAATGGTTGTATTCGGGAGTGACGATGACGAACCCGTCGAACGAGGCGATGGTGTCCGCCCAGGCCCTGGTGTGCTCGTGCTGATACCGGCCCGCTGACAGCATCGCCGACGCCGGCTCGTCGAGGTGCGGCAACGGGTGGTCGAGCAGGTCGACCACCGCGAACTCGGCGTCGGTGCGGTGCGAGGCCCTCTCGTGCACCCACCTGGCGACCTGCTCGCCCCTGCGGCCGGGGCGGGTGCTGCCGAGTATGATCCCGATCTTCGTCATCGTTCTCCTGCTCCACTGCTGATGCCGATGCTTCTGATGCCGATGCTTCGAGCAGTACGACAACGCGGCGCCCCGGAATGTGAGGCGCCCCGGAATGTGAGGCGCCCCGGAATGTGAGGCGGCGGACCGGCCTCACAGTTCACCGCGCTGTCTTGTCGGACCGGTGAGGGCAGCACACGACCCAGGGAGCTTCCGGAACCATGACCGACCACCCCGGACCAGGACACGACCGGTCCGACGCGGGCCTGCGCGCGATCATCAGCGAGCGGCGCCAGCTCATCAATCTCGGCTACCGCCTGCTCGGCTCCCTGGCCGAGGCCGAGGACGTCGTCCAGGAGACCTACGCCCGCTGGTATGCCATGTCACCGCAGGAGCGGGACGCCATCGCGTCCCCCGGCGCCTGGCTGACCAGGGTCGCCGGGCGCATCTGCCTCAACCTGCTCTCCTCGGCGCGGGCCCGGCGGGAGACCTACGTGGGCGAGTGGATCCCCGAGCCGCTGCCCGACCCCGCGGACTGGGCCACCGGGCGGCCGGACGGCATCGGCGCCGACCCGGCCGACCGGGTCACCCTGGACGAGTCGGTCGGCATGGCGTTCCTCGTCGTGCTCGACGCGATGACCCCGGCCGAGCGCGTGGCGTTCGTCCTGCACGACGTCTTCCGCTACTCCTTCGCCGAAGTGGCGGAGATCGTCGGCCGGACCCCGGCGGCCTGCCGCCAGCTCGCCTCCTCGGCCCGCCGCCGCATCCGCGATTCGCGGGCCGCCACGGCGCCGGCATCCCGGCAGGCCGCGGTCGTCAGGGAGTTCAAGCAGGCGTGGGAGGCCCAGGACATCAACGCGCTCATCGGGCTCCTCGACCCCGCCGCAACGGGAATCGCCGACGGCGGCGGCATCGCCCCCGCACTGCTCCGCCCGATCGAGGGCGGCGAGCAGATCGCACGCTACTTCGCCGCCCTCGCCGCCAGGGCGTCCGGCCTGACGCTCCTGGAGCGTACGGTCAACGGCCAGCCCGGCCTGATCGCCCAGCAGGACGGTGTCACCGTGTCGGTGTTCGCGTTCGAGATCGCGGGCGACCGGATCAAGCGCATCTGGGCCGTACGCAACCCCGACAAGCTCCACCCGTGGACGACCGGCTGACGGGCACGCTCACCCGCGGCCGGCTCGTCGGCGGGTCTTCGATGCCCTGCGTCCCGGCCGCCGTACGCAGGGCCGCGGCGACGTCAGGCCACCTTCGAGGACGGGGCGGTCCAGGTGTTGCAGGATGCGGGGTCGCCGGTCTTGAATCCCTCGCCGGCCCAGTAGGTGATCGACTTCCGGCCTCCGCTGTGCTTGCCCGCCCAGCCGCGCAGGTAGAAGAGCAGATCGTCCCAGTCCTCGCGGGGACGCCGGAAGGACTTCCAGACGCTTCGCAGGGAGACTCCGGCGAAGCAGTAGGTCTGCAGGCTGTATCGCCGGGTCTGCTCGGTGAGCTCGGCCTTGTTTCGATAGTCGAGCTTGTACCAGGCGCGATACATGCCGGCGACGTTCTGCAGGTGCTCCCCGTAATACGTCGCCACCAGGTTGAACAGGTAGAGATCCCCCGGCTGCTGCAAGAGCTCCTTGGAGAGCACGATCAGGATGGTGTGCGAGGTCTCGCAGTAGAAGCCGTCCCAATCGTCCTTGCGCCACGTGTCGCCGCAATACTTCGCCGGCACCTCGGTGGCGTACGTGAGCTTCACCGGCGACGGCTTCAGATTCGCCCGGCGCAGTTCGGTGCCCCAGGTGCGGCTGAGGCACCGCAGCACCTCGTTCAGATAGAGCTTCGCGGACCTCGCGTCCCCCTTCTTCACCCGCCTTTCCCGGCACGTGGTGGCCGGCAGCGGTCCCGCGCCGTACAGGCCGTTGTCGGTGAGGGTCCTGCTCTTGACCGGGTGGGCGGCGGCCGTGCCGGTGACGGCCGGGACGAGCCCCAGCGCCATCGTGCCGACGAGCGCGATCTTGGCGAGTTTCACGGACGACGAGATTAGGCCACACAAAAGACTCTCGGCAGCCTTTTTATGGATATCAACCGATTGTTTCGCGCGCGGCAGCGAGGTGTATAACGGGGCGGCGGCAGAGAGCGGATATGGAGCGGGCATGGTCATCAGACGCGCCGGACCGGCGGACGCGGAGGCGATCGCCGTCGTGCACGTCCGTTCGTGGCAGGCCGCCTATCCGGGGCTCATGCCCCAGGCCCACCTCGACGGGCTCACCCCGGCCATGCGCCTGCCGGTCTGGGAGCGGCTGCTGGGGGAGTCCGCCCCGCCGCGTACGGAGGTCCTCGTGGCGGAGACGGACGGCTCCGTCGCCGGGTTCGCCTCGTTCGGCCCCGGGCGGGACGACGACGTCGATCCCGCCTCGCTGGCGGAGATCTCGGCGATCTACCTGATGCCCGAGGCGTGGGGCGCCGGGGTCGGCGGGCGGCTCATGGCCGCCGCGCTCGACAGCCTCGCCGCCGCCGGATATGAGCAGGCCGTCCTCTGGGTCGTCGACGGGAACACCCGCGCGCGGCGGTTCTACGAGCGCGGCGGCTGGCGCCCCGACGGTGCCACACTGCACGACGAGTCGGACGGCTTCCCGCTGACCGAGGTCCGCTACCGCCGGGCCCTGGGGCGTTGACCACCGAGCGCTAGCGGCCGGGCTTCGTCCAGGTCAGGGAGTATCGGCGGAGCACGTGCCGGCGATAGCGCACGCCCGGCAGCAGGCGGCGCGCCGCGGCCCGCACCTGCCCGTAGCTCATCCGCGGCGCGGCCACCGGCATCCCCTCGGGCTCCTGTGCGCCGCGCAGCACCTTCGTGACCCGCACGACGGGAGCGGCCGCGATCATCGCCGCCCACTCCGCGACGGACGCCTCGCGGGCCAGGCCGACCACCACCAGCGTGCCGCCGGGGCGCAGCAGCTCGCGCATCCGGGTGAGGGCGGCGTCGAAGTCCATGTGGTGGATCGCGGACACCGAGCAGACGAAGTCGTACTCCCCGGCGGGCAGGGCGGCGGTGAGGAAGTCACCTTCGACGAAGGTGAGCCCGGGCCGGCCGGCCGCCAGCTCGCGGGCACGTGTGATCATCCCCGCCGATCTGTCGACGCCGGTCACGCGCTTGGCCCGGCCGGTCAGCTTCCGCGCGAGCAGCCCGTCTCCGCAGCCGACGTCCAGCGCGTCACCGCACCCTTCTGGGACGGCGCGGAGGATGCCGGGGTGCCGGGCGACGTTGGTGTTCCAGTACGGATCCGGGTCGGCCTGGCGCATCGGGTCATCGTACGGCGGGCGTCATGACGAAGTCGCGGAAACGGGTGGCGGGGGCGGCCGGGGCGTGGTCGGTCCGCCAGGTGAGGCCGATGGTCCGGCGGGCGGCCTCCGCCGCGATCCTGACGCCGACGGTGCCCGACAGGCCCGCGAAGGGCTCCGGGACGACGGCCACGCCGAGCCCGGCCGCGACCAGGCCCTCGATGGTCGCGAGGTCCTGGCTCTCGAACGAGACGGCGGGGGACACCCCGGCGTCGCGCAGCAGCGCGTCGACCAGGGCCCGGTAGCCGAAGCCGACCGGCGTCGTGACGAGCTCCTCGTCCGCCAGCTCGCGGAGGGCCACCTGCTCCCGGTCGCGCAGCCGGTGGCTCGGCGGCACGACGAGCACCAGCCGCTCCTCCTGCAGGGGGTGCCAGCCGAAGTCTCCCGGTGGGCGTGGGGAGGTGATCGCGAGGTCGGCGGCCCCGGTGCGCAGGTCGTGCACGATCTCGTGCGCCGGTTCCTGGCGCAGCAGGATGCGCATCCGGGGAGCGTGCTCGTGGAAGGAGCGCAGCAGCCGCGGGACGAGGGAGGTGGCGATGGAGTCGAGGAAGGCCAGGCGCACCACGCCGGTGTCGGGGTCGAGCAGGGTCCGCAGGTCGGCCAGCAACTGCTCGTAGCGCGCGGTGAGGTCGCGCGCGGCCGCCACCACGAGTCTCCCGCTGGGAGTCAGGTGGACGCCGTCCGGCGCGCGCTCGAACACACGGGTGCCGAGTTCGGCCTCCACGCGGGCGAGGGCGCGTGAGAGCGTCGGCTGGCTGGTGCGGAGGATGGCGGCGGTGTCGGTCACGTGCTGGTGGTCGGCGAGGGCGACCAGCCAGGACAGGTCCCGGAGCAGCATGCCGCCATCATACGCATCGCGTATCGAAAGCCACTTTTCATCGCATTGGACGCATGGCGGCAGGAAGCGCACAGTCGTTCGGGTGACCGCTGTTCTCGAGACCTCCGCCGTGACAGGACACCTGCCGGGGACCGCCGGATATCGAAGGGTCGTCGTCGCGCTGTTCGCGGCCGGGGTCGCCACCTTCGCGCTGCTGTACAGCACCCAGGCGATCCTGCCCGAGCTCGCCGTGCAGTTCGGGGTGTCCACCGCGGAGAGCACGCTGAGCGTGTCGCTCACCACGCTCGGGCTCGGCGTCGCACTGCTGGTGGCCGGCCCCCTGTCCGACGTCGTCGGCCGTACGCGGCTGATCCACCTGTCGCTGACGGCGTCCGCCGTCGTCGCGGCCGCGTGCGCGCTGGCCCCCGGCTGGCCGGCGCTCATGGTCCTCCGGTCGCTCCAGGGCATCACGCTGGCCGGGCTCCCCGCGGTGGCCACCGCCTACCTACGCGAGGAACTGCACCCGTCCACGCACGCCCGCGCCGCCGGTCTGTACGTCGGCGGCACTGCCCTGGGCGGCATGGCCGGCCGCCTCCTGACCGGCTCCGTCGCCCAGGCCGGCGGCTGGCGCTGGGCCCTCGCCGCGGTCGCCGCACTCGGCCTGCTGTGCGCCCTGACGGTACGCGTGCTGCTTCCGGCCTCCCGGCGCTTCACCGCGGCCCCGGCGGGCGTACGCGCCCTGCTCCGCGGGAGCCTGCGCGCGGTGTCGGACCGCGGGCTGCTCGCGTTGTACGGCATCGGCGGCTGCTCGATGGGAGCCCTGGTCGCGGTGTTCAACACCCTGGGCTTCCGGCTCGCGGGCGCGCCGTTCCACCTCGGTGTCGGAGCGGCCGGCCTGATGTTCCTCGTCTATCCCATCGGCTCGGTCAGCTCCGCGGTGTTCGGCCGGCTGGCGGACGGCTACGGACGCAGGACCGTGACTCCGCTGGGCTGCCTGCTGGCCGTCGGCGGGGCGCTGGTCACGCTGCCGTCCTCGCTGCCGGTCGTGGTCGTCGGGCTCGCGCTCCTCACCGTGGGGTTCTTCGCCGTCCACGGCGTGGCCAGTGGCTGGGTCCCGGCCCGGGCGCACGCCGGCGGGGTGTCCACCGGCCAGGCCGCCTCGCTCTACCTGTTCACCTACTACCTCGGGTCCTCCGTCTTCGGCAGTCTCGCGGGCCGCGCCTGGACGGACGCCGGGTGGCCGGGCGTGGTCGTCCTCGCCGTGCTCCTGCTCACCGCCACCGGAGCTCTCACCCTCCTGCTGCGCCGTACCCCCGCCCTGGGGAAGTGACCGTCGTCACCGGGAGGCGTGAGATAGGCGCAGGTCGCCCCCGAAGGCTTGCGCGATCACGCGTCCCGTCTCGAAGACGAACTCCGCCTCCACCCACCTTCCTGCGCCTCGCCCGTCTTCGTGTGATCTCAGGCCGGTCTGTGCCGGTCGTGCTCGGTCACCAGGCGCTTGGGCGCCTGCTGACGCCATGCCTCTTCCACGAGACTCCTGACGCGCTCCGCCGGGACCCTGCCGAGCTCGACCTGCAGCCCGAGGAAGCTCTTCCGCGCATCCGGGCGGCGTACGGCCTCGTAGACAGATGGGTCGGTCTGCGCCGCGTCGACGGCCTGCTGCTCGGCGACGCAGAACACGGCCGTCGTCTCGTCCCTGCCCATGCCGAGGAAGGTCCGGCCCCGGACCTTGAACACGGGAACGTGGAACCGGAAGTGACCGACCTCTTCGACCTCGGGCAGTGCCGTGGCCCAGCGCCGGATGTCGTCCGTAGTTGTCACGAGAGGACATTACCCCGCGGCAGCCGTCCCATTGGCCGTGATCCTTGAGCGCAACCGGGAGCGATCAGGCTGATCGCTGCTTCGTCATCGCCGACGAAGGAGTACAGATCAGAAAGCCGGTCACCTTCGTCGACGCGCTCGAAGGCGGCTGGTATATCGACCTCATCGACCTGGAGGAAGCGGGCCCGAAGGAGTTGGCTGTCCACGACCTCTACGTGGACATCCTCGTGCCCCCGCTCGGCCGGCGCTACGAGGTGCTGGATCTCGACGAGTTCGCCGACGCGCTGGAGGACGGTGCCATCGATGCCGCCACCGCGGTCAGGGTGCTGCGCGACACGCAGCGCTTCATTGATAAGCACCTGCGCAATCTGAACCAGGACCCCCCGGGCTCGTGGCCGGACTTCCCGCCGGCGGCCATTCTGGGCCTGGCGGAGCTGCCGCCCTTCGACGTGGCCCAAAGGACCTGAGCTCTCGGCGGTCGTCCCGGCGATCATGAACGCACGCAAGCCGGGGGAGTGTCGCCTTGCTATGCGCAATGCGGAAAGCCCGTGGCACGGTGCGGGACCTTGTCACGGGCTTTCCGACTCCACGACTCGCGGCACTGCCTCGCGTCGCTCCTGACCTCTTCGGGCGCCGAACGCCGCCCTCGATGTGGTGCTCGCCGCTCGGACGGAACCGAGGCAGAACCGGCCGGATCACCGCGCGATGACCATGCACGTCACCGCGCGGTCACCGGTCACACGTCGTAGTAGAGCTCGAACTCGTGCGGGTGCGGGCGGAGACGGATCGGGTCGACCTCGTTCTCGCGCTTGTAGGAGATCCACGTCTCGATGAGGTCCGGCGTGAACACGCCGCCCTCCAGCAGGTAGTCGTGGTCGGCCTCGAGCGCGTCGAGCACCTTCTCCAGAGAGCCCGGCACCTGCGGGATGTTGCGGGCCTCCTCCGGCGGCAGCTCGTACAGGTCCTTGTCGACCGGCTCCGGCGGCTCGATCTTGTTGCGGATGCCGTCGATGCCGGCCATGAGCATGGCGGCGAAGGCGAAGTACGGGTTGCAGGACGGGTCCGGCACGCGGAACTCGATGCGCTTGGCCTTCGGGTTCGAGCCCGTGATCGGGATGCGGACGCAGGCCGAGCGGTTGCGCTGCGAGTAGACCAGGTTGACCGGGGCCTCATAACCGGGCACCAGGCGGTGGTAGGAGTTCACCGTCGGGTTGGTGAAGGCCAGCAGCGACGGGGCGTGCTTGAGCAGGCCGCCGATGTAGTAGCGCGCGGTGTCCGACAGACCGGCGTAGCCGACCTCGTCGTAGAACAGCGGCTCGCCGTCCTTCCAGAGGGACTGGTGGCAGTGCATGCCGGAGCCGTTGTCACCGAAGATCGGCTTGGGCATGAACGTGACCGTACGGCCCGCCTGGATGGCCGTGCTCTTGATGATGTACTTGTACAGCATCAGCTTGTCGGCCGTCTCGAGCAGCGTGCCGAACCTGAAGTCGATCTCGGCCTGGCCGGCGGTGCCCACCTCGTGGTGCTGCATCTCGGTCTCGATGCCGGCGTCGATGAGGTTGCGCACCATCTGCGAGCGCAGGTCGGTGAAGTGGTCCATCGGCGGGACCGGGAAGTAGCCGCCCTTGTAGCGGGGCTTGTAACCCAGGTTGCCGCCCTCGGAGGCCTTGCCGGTGTTCCAGGCGCCCTCGATGGAGTCGATGTAGTAGTAGCCGGCGTTCTGCTTCGTCTCGAAGCGGACGTCGTCGAAGATGTAGAACTCGGCCTCCGGGCCGAAGTAAACGGTGTCCGCGATGCCGGTGCCCTTGAGGTACTCCTCGGCCTTGCGCGCGACGTTGCGGGGGTCGCGGCTGTAGGCCTCACCGGTCAGCGGGTCGTGCACGAAGAAGTTGATGTTCAGCGTCTTGTGCTGACGGAACGGGTCGAGCACGGCCGTGGAGGGGTCGGGCAGCAGGAGCATGTCCGACTCGTGGATGGCCTGGAACCCGCGAATCGACGAGCCGTCGAACATGAGGCCGTCGGTGAAGACGTTCGCCCCGAAGTTCTCGGCCGGGAAGGTGAAGTGGTGCGTCGTCCCCGGCAGGTCCGTGAACCTGACGTCGACGAACTGCACACCCTCGTCCCGGATGAACTTGAGGACGTCATCGGCGGAGTTGAACACTCTCGAACCTCCCAGGGGCATGGGCTAGCAACCCGAAAATAGGCCGATGCCGTTTCCGCCCCATGTCTCGATTGTTTCGCGCGTGTTAAGGGAATGCGCTGCCCGGGAGGCCGCGGCGATAACGTCGGCCCGCCGTTCCCCGGGTTCCATCGTACGACCTTTCCGCAGGTCAGGTGCCCAACGCGGCCGGGCAGCGCGGCTTGCCGGAAACGCCGGGCACGCGGTCGTAGGGGTCGACGGGCTCGCCCGAGGGCCGTGCTCCCTGCGGATCACCGGGGAATCTCGGACGGATGAATCCATCGTCCAGTGCGCAATTCACGCCAAAGAGGGCGGATCCGTCCGTGTTCCACCAGACGACGAGCTTCCCGTCCTCGCGGTAGGCGGAGAATTCGCTTCTGTGATGTTCGACGACCCTCGTCACGATCAGGGGCGCGCCGGGACGGCTGACCGGGTGGACGAACAGATAGTCCGTCTTGATTTCGACGCCTCCGCCGGCCCTTTCGGAGATCGTCGCCTCGCCGGAGACCTTCACGACGTTCCCGACCGGCTCGGCGGCGTCCGGCGCGAGACTGAACAGCCATGATCGGGTGCCGGAAGGGCCCTTGTCGTCCAGGTGGCGGAGGAACGCCTCGCGCTGCCGGGGATGCAGCAGGCCGATGAGCTCCTCCGGGCGCCCGCCCCGTACGGTCGCCGGGTCGAGGTGCGCGGCCGACAGCAGTCGCCGTACGCGCCGCAGGGCCTGGCCGACCTCCTGCTCGGTGAGCCCGCCGAGCGCGCGTGCCGCGGGCATGACCAGCCCCTGCTCGCCGTCGGCGTAGTCGACGGCAGGAGTGCCGGCGAACGGGGCGTCGGACGGCGCCGGGACGGGGCCGTGGTCGAACAGGCCCTCCTCGCCGTCGGGAAGCGGCGTCAGCACGGGCCCGGGCCGGGCGACCACCGGACCGGAGATCATCAGTTCCTCGCCGCCGGCGGCCGGGCGGACGATGCCGAGCCGCTCCAGGACGTCCGGCCGCAGGACGACGATGAGCCCCACGAGCACGACCAGGCCCGCGATCACCAGCAGCGCGGCCGGGCGGCGCCGTCGTTCCGGCGGAAACACGTCCGTCTCGGCCGCCGCGGTCATCCGCCGGATCTCGTCCTCGTCGAACTGCGCGACCAGCGCCTCGAAGCGCGCGTCGATGTCATCGGGGTCCGCCGGTCGCACGGTTCCCTCCAAGCGCTGAGGTCGGAAACGATTCACGATACCGGCATTTAATGGGAAAAGCCCGCCCATGATGGACGGCTTCGCGCCCGGACACCGGACCGGCGCCGGTCCCCTATACGCTGGGAAACCATGAGTGACCGGCAGCCGCGTTGGACGCAGACCTGGATGGACGGCCCGCGGGCCGCCGGGGCGAACCTGGGCTATCCGGGGGAGCGCCTCGGCCTGCCCGAGCAGGGCCCCGGGGCGGTCGCGGGGTGGGGACGCAGGATCGGCGCCGTCGCCGTCGACTGGCTGCTGTGCACCTGGGCCATCGCCGGAGGCCTGCTGCGTGTCCAGGGCAACGACGTCGGCGTGGTCGGCCTCGGCGTCTTCGCCGCGGAGTACGTCCTGCTGGTCAGCACGATCGGCATGACGCTGGGGATGCGGCTGTTCGGCATCCGCGTGGCCCGGCTCGACGGCGGACGGCCGCAATTCCCCGGCGTGCTGGTGCGCACGCTGCTGCTGTGCCTCGCCGTGCCCGCGCTCATCTGGGACCGCGACCGGCGCGGCCTGCACGACCGCGCGAGCGGCACGGTCGTGGTCAACCTCTGACGTCGCGGGAGGCCGCGGTCAGGGTTCGACGAGGCCGGCGCGGATGGCGTAACGGGTCAGTTCGAGCCGGTCGCGCATGCCGAGCTTCTGCAGGATGTTCGCGCGGTGCCGGTCAACGGTCTTCACGCTGATGAAGAGCGTCTCCGCGATCTCCTTGGCCGAGTTGCCCTCGGCGATCAGCTTGACGATCTCCTCCTCCCGGGGCGTCAGGATGCTGTCCGGCACGCGCTCGCCCTGCCGGGCGCGCCGCAGGTAGTCGCGGATGAGGGCGGTGACCGCGCCCGGATAGAGGAAGGGCTCCCCTCGCATCGCCGCCCGGCACGCCTCCAGAAGGTCCTGGTCGGCGACCGACTTGAGCACGTAGCCCGAGGCGCCGGCCTTGAGCGCCTCGAAGAAATACTGCTCGTTGTCGTACATCGACAGGATCAGGATCCGGACGTGGGGCGCCTGCCGTGAGATCTCGCGCGCCGCCTGGATCCCCGTCATGCGGGGCATCGCGATGTCGAGGATGGCGAGGTCGATCTCCTCGGATCGGGCGGCCTCGACCGCCTCGGCGCCGTCGGCGGCTTCGGCGACCACCACGAGATCGGGCTCCGCGTCGAGGATCAGCCGCAGTCCGCGCCGGACCAGCGCGTGGTCGTCGGCCAGCAGGATGCGGGTCTTGGCGCTCTCCACCGATCAGCTCTCCTTCACCGGGTGAACCGCGTGATCCTCGCCATCAGCCTGAACCGGGTGAACCGTCTGAACCGCCTGATCCGCGAGAACTGTCGTGATCCCCCAGAACCGGGGGAACCCCCTGAACCGCGTGCGGGGGGACGACCAGACGCACGTCCGTGCCGCCGCCGGGCGGGGAGCCGACGGTCAGCCGGGCGCCGATGAGAAGGGCGCGCTCGCGCATGCCGCGGATCCCGGCGCCTTCCTTGTCGACGCCCCCGCGCCCGTCGTCGGCGATGCGCAGCGTGAGCCGTCCCTGCTCCTGCCTGAGCGACAGCTCCACGTGGCGGGCGCGGGAGTGCCTGGCGACGTTCGTCAGCCCCTCCTGCGCGATCCGATAGAGGACGAGTTCGACCTCGCCGCTGAGCGGGGGCAGGCCGGGGTCGATCTCACGCGTGATCGCGATCCCGCTCGCCTGCGCGAAATCGCTGCCCAGCGCGCTCAGCGCACTGTGCAGCCCGAGGTCCTCCAAGACCCCGGGCCGCAGCCGTCTGGCGACCCGCCGCACCTCGTCCAGGCTGGCTCGGACCGTCTCCTGGACGGATCTCAGCTCCTCCCGGAGCTCCTCGGGCGCCCGGTCGGCGACGCGCTTGAGCGACAGCAGCGCCACCGTGAGGCTCTGGCCGATCTCGTCGTGCAGCTCGCGCGCGATCCGCTGCCGTTCCCCCTCCTGCGCGGCCAGCGCGTGCGCGCTGCTGGCGCTGCGCTCGGCTTCGAGCCGGTCGAGCATCTCGTTGAACGTGCCGATCAGCTGGGCGAGATCGCCGTTGCCGCTGTCGGTGAGCCGGTCGCCCGCCCTCAGCAGGTCGACCCGCCGCATGAGCGTCGTGAGCGCGTCCAGCGGGGCGAGGCTCTTGCGGATCAGCAGCGCGTTGGCCGTGATGATCAGGGCCAGCCCCACGATCAGGACCGGTATCTCGGTGAGCAGGACCGGTGAGGACACCGTGGCGGGGGAGAGCGCGAGCACGAACGTCCCGGCGGTGAAGACCAGCCCGTTGATCGCGAACAGCCGCCAGAACAGGGCGCGGGCAGGGTGCCGCGGCCGCGACCGGGTCGCCGCCGCTCCGCCGCTCCCCGCGTGGCTCCCTGTGCCGGTCCCCGTGTCGCTCCCCGGGCCGGAGCGGGGGTCGATGCGCGGCTCGATGCTCGGCTCGGTGCGCTCGTTCACGGCTCACAGCCTGCTCGTACGCGTGCGCCGGTGTCCATGCGGGCTGCCCCCCATCGTGCGGCCTTCCTACATGTCATACCTCTCCCGATATGGGTGACGCACCCGATGGTGGTCGCCCGCGCCGTCTCGAAGACTGGTGCCGACGGGCGGAGAGGGAGACGCGACGCCGCCGGCAGGCCGAGTGTCCGGGCACCGCACGTCCGGGCACCGCGGGGGCGGTCGCGGCCCGGCACCGGTCGAGCGGCCCGTGCGGGCGAGAGAGGGTCCCGACCCCGGCCCCGTGGTGAGGATCCGCCACCGATGGGAGGTAGCCGAGATGGACGTGACCCGCGCCACCCTGCCCGGCGTCGCGACCGTGGTGCACCAGTGCGTCACCCGCGACGGACAGCGCTTCGGCGTGCTCGTGGACAAGGCCGGCGGCCGGAGGCTTCTCCTCTACGGCTCCGGGGAGCCCGACACGCCGTTCCAGGTGATCACCCTGGACCAGCGCGAGGCCGACCAGCTCGCCGACATCCTGCACAGCAGGCCGGTCCTCGATCGGCTCGCCCATCTGGAACGCCGCTTCGCCGAGTTCGTGGAGGCGGCCCGATGACCACGCCCGGAACCGTCCGCCTCTCCGATCGATGTGATGGCCTGATGCAAGCACGCGATGTCGTTGTGAACCTGCCGACGGTGACCGTCCACGACCCTGTCGCCCGGGCCGTACGGATCATGGTGCTGAACCGGATGCCCGGGTTGATCGTGGTGGACGGCAGGGGACGGCCGGGATGGGTGCTTCCCGGCACGCAGGTCCTGCGTCTCACGGTGCCCGGGGCCTATCAGGAGGACCCGGCGCTCGCCCGGGCGATCGACGAGGCCCACGCCGACCGCTTCTGGCAGGAGCTGGACGGCATCACGGTGGGCGAGTGCCTGCCGCCCCAGCCGCCCAGGCCGGTCACGGTGCCCCTCGACGCGACCCTGCTCGAAGTGGCCGCCCTCATGACGCGGATGCGCAGCCCCATCACCGCGGTCGTCGACTCCGACGGCACCCTGGCCGGCGCGATCACCCTGGAGCGGCTGCTCACCAGCCTGGCGCTCGTGCCACCGGCTGAGTGATCTCCCCAGTGCCGGCGGCGGGCCGCCCCGCGCCCTTTCCGGTCGCAGACTCACCGTCTCGCGTCCGTACGCGTCGCGCCGTGCGGCGTTTCCACGATCCGGAGGTTCCGATCATTCACCGCTTCGCCATGCCGTCGTCGTCACGGCGCCCGCCTGCCGGGACACCGTGCCGGAACCCCGTCCGCCGTGCGCTCACCGCCGGGCCACCGGGGCGCCGCACGTGAGCGCGGCCGTCTCCTTCGCGATCTTCGTGGTGGCCTTCGCCTTCATCGCGGCGGAGAAGGTGCACAAGGTCAAGGTGGTCCTCGTCGCCGCCGGAGCGATGGCCGTCCTCGGGCTCATCCCCGGCGACGAGGTGTTCTTCTCCGAAACAGCCGGAATCGACTGGAACGTCATCTTCCTGTTGTTCGGCATGATGATCATCGTCGGCGTCGTCAAGCACACGGGAGTCTTCGACTACCTCGCCATCTGGGCGGCCAAGAAGTCCAGGGGCCGGCCCTACCGGCTGATGGTCATGCTGATGATCATCACCGCGATCGCCTCGCCGTTCCTGGACAACGTCACCACGATCATGCTGGTCGCACCGGTCACCGTGGTCGTCTGCAACCGGCTCGGCATCCCGGCTCAGCCCTACCTCATCGCCGAGGTCCTCGCGTCCAACATCGGCGGCGCGGCGACGCTCATCGGCGACCCGCCCAACATCATCATCGGCAGCCGCGCCGGGCTGACGTTCAACGACTTCCTGGTCCACATGGCGCCGATCGTGGTCGTCGTCTTCGTCGTGTTCGTGCTGCTCACCCGGGTGCTGTTCCGCAAGTCGTTCCGCTACGCGCCGGAACGGGTGGCCGCGGTGATGGCGCTGCAGGAACGGCGGGCGATCACCGACCCGCGCCTGCTCACGCGATGCATGATCGTGCTCGGCGGGGTCGTCGCCGCGTTCTGCCTGCACCCCGTGCTGCACGTGGAGCCGTCGATCGTCGCCCTGGTGGGCGCCGGGGTGATGCTCCTGGTGTCCCGCGCCGACGTGTCCGACGTCCTGCGCGAGGTCGAGTGGGGCACCCTGGTCTTCTTCATGGGCCTGTTCGTCCTGGTCGCCGGCCTGGTGAACACGGGCGTCATCGCCACGATGGGCGGCTGGGCCGTCGGCGCGCTCGGCGGCGACCACTTCCTGTCGGCCACGGCGCTGCTCTTCGGTTCGGGCGTGCTCGGCGCGTTCTTCGACAACATCCCCTACGTCGCCACGATGGTGCCCGTCGTCGAGGAGATGGTCGCCCAGACGCCGGACGCGAAGACCGGGCAGGCGCTGTGGTGGTCCTTCGCGCTGGGGGCCGACTTCAGCGGCAACGGCACCGCGGTGGCCGCGAGCGCGAACGTCGTGGCCGTCGGCATCGCCGCCAGGACCGGCCATCGCATCGGCTTCTGGCAGTTCACCCGCTATGGCATCTTCGTCACCGCGCTGAGCATCACGATGGCCTGGGTGTACGTCTGGCTGCGCTACTTCGTCTGACGCGCGCGAGCGACGAGCGGGCGGCCGGAGCGGGGAACGCGAGCCGCCCCTCGCCGGGTGCTACGACGCGGCCCTGACGCACCGGAAGATCGCCGTGCCGGGGAGCAGCCGGCCGCGCAGCGGGCTCCAGCCGCCCCACGTGCGGTCGTGATCCGGCGGCCACTCCGGCTCGGTCAGGCCGGTCAGGACGAGACCGGAGGCGGCGATCAACCCCACCCAGTCGCCCATCGTCCGGTGGTGCTCCACGTATGACGGCTCGCCGTCCTCGCCGAACTCGACGTACGGCGAGCGGTCGAAGTAGGGCCGGTCGGCG
The DNA here is from genome assembly GCF_006874475.1 of Microbispora hainanensis. Lineage (GTDB taxonomy): Bacteria > Actinomycetota > Actinomycetes > Streptosporangiales > Streptosporangiaceae > Microbispora > Microbispora hainanensis. Next base: position 224,732 of record NZ_VIRM01000003.1, on the reverse strand, counting down.
GTCAGGCCGCGCGGGCCGGGATCGTCGGGGAAGGCCCACCGCACGGGGTGGCTGACGGAGAACACGAACCGGCCGCCCGGCCGCAGCACCCGGCGCACCTCGGCGAGCACCGCCCCGGCGTCCGCCACGAACGGCAGCGCACCGTAGGCCGAGCACGCGAGGTCGAACGACTCGTCCGCGAACGGCAGCGTCTCGGCGTCGGCCTGGACGACGGGCAGGGTCACCCCGGCGGACATGTCGATCCGCCGGGAGTGCTGCAACTGCCGGTAGGACAGGTCGACGGCGGCGACCGTCGCGCCCTGTCCCAGCAGCCACCGGCCACACTGGCCGGCGCCGCACCCGATCTCCAGGACCCGGCGCCCGGCGACGCCGCCGAGCAGCCGGGCGTCGGCCTCGTCCAGGCCCTCGGGGCACCACACGAAGCCGTCGTCGCGCAGGAACCCGCCGTGCTCGGTCTGGTAGTCGTCGGCCGCGCCGTCCCACCAGTCGCGGTTGGCCCGGGAGGTCTGCGACCGGGAGACCGGCCGCCTTCCCACGAAGTCCAACGTCGTCAGCGCATCTTGGGGCCGCGCGGCATCCGGGTGCCCTTGGGGATGGGGCCCTTCGGCATCGGGATGGCCGGGGTAAGGGCGCGCATCCGGTTGTTGACCTCGGACACCGCGCCCTTCTTCAGGTTGCGCGGCAGCTTCATCATGTGCCGCTGGAGCTTGGCCAGGGGGATCTGACCCTCCGCGTCACCGCACTGGATGTCGTACACCGGAACGTCGACCGCGACGCGCTGCACACGCTTCTTCTCCGCGACGAGCATGCGCTGCACCCGGTTGGGCGGGCCCTCGGAGACCAGGATGACCCCGGGGTATCCGACGACCCGGAAGACGAGGTCCTGGTCGCGGTTGACCGCGACCGGCTTCTCCTCGACATACCAGGTGCCGCGCAGGCTCTGCAGGATCGCGTACGTCGCCCCCGGCTGCCCGTGGAGCATCGAGTATTGCGCCTTCTGCGCCAGCCGGCTGAAGACGATCATCCCCACCAGTACCGCGGCGAAGACGCCGAACACGATCCACGTCCAGCCGAAGATCACGCCGATGACGACGAACAGGACGAACGTGCCCAGAGCCGACGCGTAGACGATCGGCATGCCCTTGGGGTTCGCCTGCTGAATGATCTGTGCGACCATCCGGAGCTGCTTGAGGCGCCCCGGAGACGCTGCGTCTTTCGCCATGGTCTGAAGGATACAAACGTCGAGCTGACTTAATGAAAACGAGACTCGCCCACGCGGGCGGCGATCGCCTGCTGGTACAGGCGTCCGGCCCGGTAGGACGAGCGCACCAGCGGCCCGGACATGACGCCGGCGAAGCCGATCTCCTCGGCCTCCTGCTGGAGCTCCACGAACTCCTCGGGCTTGACCCAGCGGTCCACCGGGTGGTGGCGCGGGGTGGGGCGCAGATACTGCGTGATGGTCACCAGGTCGCACCCGGCCTCGTGCAGGTCGCGCAGCGCCTGGGTGATCTCCTCGCGCTCCTCGCCCATGCCGAGGATGAGGTTCGACTTGGTGACCAGCCCCGCCTCGCGGGCCAGGCCGATGACCCGCAGCGAGCGCTCGTAGCGGAAGGCGGGCCGGATCCGCTTGAAGATCCGCGGGACGGTCTCGATGTTGTGCGCGAAGACCTCGGGCCTGCTGGAGAAGACCTCCTCCAGCTGGTCGCGGTCGCCGTTGAAGTCCGGCACCAGGAGCTCGACGCCGCAACCGGGCACCGTCTCGTGGATCTGCCGGGCGGTCTCCGCGTACAGCCAGGAGCCGCCGTCGGGCAGGTCGTCGCGGGCGACACCGGTCACCGTGGCGTAGCGCAGGCCCATCTGGCGCACCGACTCGGCGACGCGGCGCGGCTCGTCCCGGTCATACTCGGCCGGCTTGCCGGTGTCGATCTGGCAGAAGTCGCAGCGCCGGGTGCACTGGTCGCCGCCGATGAGGAAGGTGGCCTCGCGGTCCTCCCAGCATTCGGAGATGTTGGGACAGCCCGCTTCCTGGCACACCGTGTGCAGCCCCGCGCCCTTCACCAACGACTTGATCTCGTTGAAGTTGGGGCCGTTGTGCAGCCGCGTCTTGATCCACGGCGGCTTCTTCTCGATGGGGGTCTGGCTGTTGCGCACCTCCAGGCGGAGGAGCTTTCGGCCTTCAGGAGCGACGGTCATGCGACTTCCTTCGCAGCACTCCGCGGTAGCGGGCCGCGGGCCCGGGGTCCGAGCGGGAGCACGCGGCCCTGCGCCGTACGCGGGCCTGCGTGCCTGTCGGAACGCTCGTTCACGAACCCAGCTTATTACCTGCGTTCAGGTGATCCGGGACAGCTCCCTGATCGTGCGGGCGAGGTGACGGGACAGCTCGGCGTCGATCCGGTCGGACTCGCCCGAGCCGATGCCCGCCGTGCCCTCCTCGACGCCGGCGGATTCGAGGAGCAGGGCCCGCAGCGCCGCCGGCGGCTCCGCCTGCCAGGGGGACTGTCCGGCGAGGGAGTCCTCCCGGCGCGCGGCCACCAGGGCCGTGCCGGGGTCCCTGGAGAGCACGGCGCGGCGGATCTCCTCGGCCGTCTCCCCGCGCCTGGCCGCGGCCATCACGGGGGTGAGGCGGCTTTCCGCCATGAGCAGCGCGTCGGCATACTCGACGACGGCCCGCGAGGAGACGGCACGGGCCGCGACCTGGTCGGCGAAGTAGACGGCGTGCTGCGACCGGGCGGAGACGAGCCGGCGCAGCGCGAGCTCGGCGAGGAACAGCGGCCACGCCAGGATCCAGCCGGTGACCTTGCCGATCGCCTGGGACGCCATCCTGCCTCCCTTGACGGCGCTGTTGGCCTCCAGCAGGGGGTCGCCGTAGTCGCGGTAGCCCTCCACCCGCATGCCCGTCAGGGCGCGCCGCCACTCTCCCACGGTGGCGAGCGCCGACGGGACGAGCAGGCCGCGGCGGGGGTCGCCGCTGACGTCGCGCGCGAGCTCCGCCGCGAGCATGCCGGCGCGCTCGCGCGGTGTCAGGGCGAGCAGCAGCGGAAGGCCGACGAGCAGCACGGGCCGCCGCCGCAGCCCCGGCCGCAGGTAGGCGCATCGATAGAGACGGTCGTGCACATAGACCGCGGCGGGTGGCGCCGCCCCGACGGCGCCCGCGATCCGGCCGGCCGCCTCGAACAGGGCCGGTGCCTCGGCTCCGGTGACCTCTTCGGCGCCGTCCGGGAGCCGGATCGTCCGGGGTCTGGTCCAGATCGCGATGGCGATGGGAACGCTGCCGCACAGCCAGCCGATCACGTTCCCTCGCCAGCCGGTGACGATGAACACGCCGGCGGCCAGGAAGGCGGCGGTCACCGCGTGGACGACGGCCGACAGGGCGAGAGCGGCCAGTTTGGCGGCCGTGTGGCCGGGCCGGTCCAGTCGCCGGCCCCGCAGCCGCAGGAACCGCCTCCTGGTGTCGCGGGGGAGCGGATCGGTACGGACCTCTTCGGGGGGTGAGGAGAGGTTCATGCCGCGAGTATGTCCGAGGCCGTCTCATTAGGCGAGACACAAAAAACTGCAATGCATTGCAAGTTTGCAGTAGAGTCCAGCAATGGCCGAGGGACTGCGGGAGCGGAAGAAGCGGCGGACCCGGCAGCGCATCGCCGAGGTGGCGGTCGGGCTGTTCGTGGAGCGCGGCTTCGACAACGTCACGATGGCCGAGGTCGCGCAGGCCGCCGAGGTGTCGGTGAACACCGTCTACAACTACTTCCAGGCAAAGGAGGACCTCGTCCTCCCGCCGGAGGAGGCGTCGCCGCGGAGGCTGGCCGACATCGTGCGGGAGCGGCCGCCGGGGCAGTCCGCGGTTGGCGCGGTGCTGGAGCGCCTGCGCCGGGAGATCCGCGGACGCGAACGCTCGGTCGGGCTGAGCGCGGGATTCGGGCGCGTGCTGGAGATGATGCGGGCCGCCCCCACGCTGACCGCCCGCCTGGAGGACCTCGGCCGCCGGATGACCGACGAGCTGGCGGCCGAGCTGGCCGAGGAGACCGGCGCGGACGCCGGTGATCCGCTGCCGCGCCTGGTCGCCTGGCACATCGGCTGCCTCCACTCGCTGGTGTACGCCGAGATCGGGCGGCGTACGACGGCGGGGGAGAGCCCGGACGCCATCGCGGCGGCGGTGCTGGAGCTGCTCGACGTCGCGGAGAGCGTCTTGGGCGAGCGCGTCCGCGCCTATGCCGTACGAGAGGGATCACCGTGTTCAGAGTGACGATCAGAGGGAAGTTCGCCGGGCTCGACGACGCCGGGCGGGCGGCGGTGACGGCGGCGGTGACGGCGGCGGGCGGCGTGGGCTACACCGAGGGCGGCACGTTCACCCACGACGCGAGCGTGTCCGCCTTCACCTTCCGCTGCCAGGTGCCCGCCGGGCCGGACGACGGCGAGGACGAGGCCGCGCTGGGGGCGATGGCCGCGCTGGACGCGCACGGGCACCCGTACGAGATCCTGCACCTCGCGGTGACCGACATGCGGCAGATCAAGATCCGCCGGAAGGGCCGCGGCGCGTAGGCGTCAGGCGAGGTCCTCCTCGTACAGGTCGTACGGCTCCTCGCCCAGGGCCTCGGCGAGGCGCTTGCCGGCGAACGGGATGACCTCGTCGACCATGATCCGCCGGCCGGTCTCGGCCGCCAGCGAGGTGACCCCGGCGTCGTCGCCGGCGATGCGGGTGTACCAGCTCAGGTCGTTGACGCAGTTGAGCGCGAAGCCGTGCATGGTGACCCCGCCGGACACGCGGATGCCGATCGTGCCGATCCTGCGGTCGGGCAGCCCGTGCGCGGGGTCGCCGGGCACCCACACCCCGCCGGCGCCCTCCACCCGGCGCGCCGTCAGCCCGAAGTCGGCGCAAACCTGGATCAGGACCTCCTCCAGCAGGCGGATGTAGGAGGTCACGTCGCCGATGCGGATGATGGGGTAGCAGACGAGCTGCCCCGGACCGTGCCAGGTGATCTTCCCGCCCCGGTCGACGTCGATGACCGGGGTGCCGTCGACCGGCCGCTCGTGCGGCAGCGTCCGCTTGCCCGCCGTGTAGACGGGGGCGTGCTCCAGCATGAGGCAGAGGTCGGAGATCTCGTCGGCCGCCCGCCGGGCGTGCAGCCGCCGCTGCAGGGTCCACGCCTGCTCGTACGGTACGTCGACGCCGAGGCGGACGATGGCCACGCCCTTCACGTTCCCATCGCCCTTCACGTTCACAGCGTAGAGGTCAGCAGCCGGGGCTCGATACGCAGCTCCTTCACTGCGGACCCGTCCCGCTCGATCCGGTAGGCGTACCCCTGGGGGTCGGTGGTCACGGCCTGGATGAACTCGGTGCCCACGTAGTGCAGTGCCACGCCCTCGTCGGCGGCGTACCCCTCGGGCAGCTCGCCCGACGCGACCGACTCGTGCAGCAGCGCCCGCCGCTGGGGGTCGGAGTTGTAGTGGACGCCGCACGAGTAGGGCAGCAGGCCCAGGCCCTCGGCCCAGGGACGCAGCGCCGGCCCGAACGAGTCGGTGTTGCCGCCGACGTGCCAGCACAGCGCGCCGGCGCTCTGCCCGGACAGCACGATGCCCGCCCGCCAGGCCTCGGCGAACGCCTCGTCCAGGCCGTGCAGCCGCCACAGCGCGGCGAGGTTGGCGACGCTGCCGCCGCTCACGTAGATCGCGTCCTGCTCCAGAATCCACTCGCGGGGGTCCTCGACGTTCGGCATGGGGAAGACCGTCAGGTGGCTCACCTCGACGTCCCAGCGGGCGAACGCGCCGTACATCTTGAGCAGCCAGTCGGCGTCGTCGCCGGTGGCGGTGGCGAGCAGGCCGAGCTTGGGGCGGTCCTGACCGGTCAGGTCGAGGACGTAACGCAGCAGGGCGGTCGGCTCGATGAACCCGTATCGCTCCGTCTGCCGGAACGATCCGCCTCCGATGGCGACGATGTGCGACTGCCCGATGCGGCTCATGCCCACACTCCTGTTCCCGGATCGAGTGACTCTTCAGAGTACGGCGGCGAGCGCCTCGCCGACGGTGGGATGGGCGAACCGGTGACCCGCGTCGAGCAGCCGCCGGGGGAGCACCCGCGGGCCCGCGAGCAGTGCCTCCTCCGCGAACTCCCCGAGCGCCAGGCGCAGCGCGAAGCGCGGGGCCGGCAGCGGCATCGTCGGGCGCCGCACCGCCTCGGCGAGCGCGGCCGTGTATTCGGCGTTGGTCACCGGCTCGGGAGCCGTGAGGTTCACCGGCCCCGCGAGCTCGTGCGCGAGCAGGAAACGGACCGCGTCGACCCAGTCGGGCAGCGAGATCCACGAGACGTACTGCCTGCCGCTGCCGAGCACGGCGCCCGCGCCCATCTTGAAGATCGGCAGCAGCCGGGCGAGCGCGCCGCCCCGGCCGCTGAGCACCATTCCGCTGCGCAGCAGCGTCACTCGCACGCCCGCCTCTTCGGCGGGCGCGGTGGCGGCCTCCCAGGCGCGCGCGAGATCGGCGAGGAAGCCCGTGCCGGCCGGCGCTGACTCGTCCACGGCACGATCCCCGGTGTCGCCGTAGAAGCCGATCGCGGAGGAGGACAGCAGCACCCGCGGCCCGCGCTCGGCGCGGGCCATCGCGGCGGCGAGGATGTGCGTGCCGCTGACGCGGCTGTTCACCAGCTCCCGCTTGTACGCCTCGGTCCACCGGCGCTCGCCGATGCCGGCGCCGGCCAGGTGGACGACCGCGTCCGCGCCTTCAAGCGCCGCGGGGTCGAGCACGTCGCCCTCCGGGTCCCAGAAGCACTCGTCGGGCCCGGCGGGTGCGCGTCGTACGAGACGGCGCACCTCGTGTCCCTCGGCGCGCAGCGCGCTCACCAGGGCCGTTCCGAGCAGCCCCGAGGAGCCTGTCACCACTGTCGTCATCGTCTCCACGCACAGATCATTACCCGGAAACGAACGGGGCCGCCCCGCCGAGCGCGGGACGGCCCTGTGGTGTCCGGGAGTGCGGCTCGCGCCGCCCCCGGCGTACGGCTACGCCAGGCCGAGCTGGGCCTCGAAGCGGCCCTCCTCGAGACGGTGCTTGATCGTCGTGAGGAAGCGGGCCGCGTCGGCGCCGTCGACCAGGCGGTGGTCGTAGCTGAGCGCGAGGTACACCATCGAGCGGACCGCGATGACCTCGCCCTCCGGGGTGTCGACGACGACCGGGCGCTTGACGACCGCGCCGGTGCCCAGCATGCCGACCTGCGGCTGGTTGAGGATCGGCGTGTCGAACAGCGCGCCCCGGCTGCCGGTGTTGGTCAGCGTGAACGTGCCGCCGGTCAGCTCGTCGGGGCTCACCTTGTTGGTGCGGGTGCGCTCGGCCAGGTCGGCGATCTTCCGGGCGAGCCCGGCGATGTTGAGGTCGCCGGCGTTCTTGATCACCGGGACGATCAGGCCGCGCTCGGTGTCGGTCGCGAAGGCCAGGTGCTCGGCGTCGAAGTAGGTGACCTCGTTGGTCTCACTGTTGATCGTCGCGTTCAGCTTCGGGTGCTGCTTGAGCGCCTCGACCGTGGCCATCGCGAAGAACGGCATGAACGACAGCTTCACGCCCTCGCGCCGCAGGAACTCGTCCTTGGCCCGGTCGCGCAGGCGGGCGATGCGGGTGACGTCGACCTCGACCACGGTGGTGAGCTGGGCCGAGACCTGCAGCGACTCCACCATGCGCTTGGCGATGGTCTGACGCAGGCGCGACATCTTCTCCGTACGGCCGCGCAGCGTGGTGTCCACCCGCACCTCCGAGGCGGCGGGCGCGGCGGCGGCCGGGGCGGCGGGCGCCTGGGCGGGCGCCGCCTGCGGGGCCGGAGCGGCGGTGGCCTGCTCGCGCTGGACGCGGGCGGCCTCGATCACGTCCTGCTTGCGGATCCGGCCGCCGACACCGGTGCCGGTCAGCGAGTCGAGGTCGACGCCGTGCTCGGCGGCGAGCTTGCGGACCAGCGGCGTGACGTACGGGCCCTCACCGGACGAGGGCAGCGGGGTCGGCTCGCTCGGCTGCGCGGCCGGGGCGGGCGGCTGCGGGGCCGGGGCCTGCGGGGCCGGGGCGGGCGCCGGGGGCGCCTGCTGCGGCGTCACCACGGCGGGCGCGGGCTGCGGGATCGACGAGATCGGCGCGGCCGGAGCGGGCTCGGGCGCCGCCGCCTGCGCGGGGGCCGGAGCGGGTTCCGGCTCGGGCTGCGGAGCGGGAGCCGGAGCCGCCGGCTCGGCGGCGGCCGGAGCGGCGCCCGCCTCGGAGTCGATCAGGGCGAGCTCGGCGCCGACCTCGACCGTCTCGTCCTCACCGACGATGATCTTGGTCAGGTAGCCGGCGGACGGCGACGGGATCTCGGTGTCGACCTTGTCGGTCGACACCTCGAGGAGCGGCTCGTCGGCCTCGACGCGGTCGCCTTCCTTCTTCAGCCAACGGGTGACGGTGCCCTCGGTAACGCTCTCGCCGAGCTGGGGCATGGTTACGGAGACCGGCATGGTGTGTCTTCTCTCGCGTTCGCTAGGAGGGCTTCAGTTGTGGACGTGCAGCGGCTTGCCGGCCAGGGCCAGCATGGCCTCGCCGAGAGCCTCGGACTGGGTCGGGTGCGGGTGGATGAGCTGGGCGACGTCGACGGGCGTGGCCTCCCAGTTGAAGATCAGCTGGGCTTCCGCGATCAGCTCGCCCACCCGGCTGCCGACCATGTGCACGCCGAGCACCCGGCCGTCGCGCTCGGCGACGACCTTGACCTCGCCCTGGGTCTGCAGGATCTTGCTCCTGCCGTTGCCGGCGAGGTTGTAGCTCAGCTCGACGACGTCGTGACCGCGCTCGCGGGCGACCGACGTGGCGATGCCCACCGACGCGACCTCGGGCTCGGAGTAGGTGATGCGCGGCACGCCGTCGTAGTCGATCGGCACCGGGTTGAGCCCGGCGATGTGCTCGGCGACCAGGATGCCCTCGGCGAAGCCGACGTGGGCGAGCTGCAGCGTGGGGATCAGGTCGCCCACGGCGTACACGCCCGGCACGCTGGTCTGGCAGAACTCGTTGACCAGCACGTAGCCGCGCTCCATCGCGACGCCGTTCTCCTCGTAGCCGAGGCCGGCCGAGACCGGGCCGCGGCCGACGGCGACGAGCATGATCTCGGCGTCGAGGGTCTTGCCGTTCTCCAGGGAGACGACGACCCCGGTGTCGGTGGTCTTGACGCTCTCGAACCGGGCGCCCAGCTCGTACTTGATGCCGCGGCGGCGGAAGGCGCGCTCCAGCAGCTTGGAGCTGGACTCGTCCTCCAGCGGCAGCAGGTGCGGCAGCGCCTCGACGATGGTGACCTCGGCGCCGAACGAGCGCCACACACTGGCGAACTCGACGCCGATGACGCCGCCGCCCAGGATGACGACCGAGGACGGGACGCGGTCGAGGACCAGCGCGTGGTCGCTGCTGATCACCTTCTCGCCGTCGATGTCGAGGCCGGGCAGCGACTTGGGCACCGAGCCGGTCGCCAGCACGACGTTGCGGCCCTCGTAGACCTGGTCGCCGACCACGACGCGGCCGGGGCCGGCCAGGCGGCCCTCGCCCTCGACCACGGTGATCTTCTTGCTCTTGATGAGCCCGGCGAGGCCCTTGTAGAGGCCCCCGATCACCTTGTCCTTGTACGCGTGGACGCCGGGGACGTCGATGCCCTCCAGCCGGGTGCGGACGCCGAACGACTCGCCCTCGCGAGCCTGGTCGGCGAGCTCGGCCGCGTGCAGCAGCGCCTTGGTGGGGATGCAGCCGCGGTGCAGGCACGTGCCCCCGACCTTGTCCTTCTCGATGAGGACGACGTTCATGCCGAGCTCGGCCGCCCGCAGGGCACAGGCGTATCCACCGCTACCGCCACCTAGGACGACGATGTCGTAGGGGCCGCTGCCATCAGCCACTGGAATGCTCCTTGGTCGTATTCGCACCGCCGGGTGGACCCGGCAGCATCTTTTCACTTGTCCTGGAAGATCGTGGCCCCGGCCCTGGCCCGCGCGGGCACGCCGCGGCGGGGCCGGCTTCCTTCTTCCGGCAGCCCACGGGCTCTTTCTCGTTTAAACAGCCTGCGCGGACGTGCCGTTCCCCGCGTAGCGCTCGGCGACGGCGACGAGCGTGCGGGTCAGCGCGCCGGTGCCGCCCTTGGGCGTGTAGCCGTGCGGCTCGCCCTTGTTGAACGCCGGCCCGGCCATGTCCACGTGCGCCCAGCGGACGCCCGCGGGGACGAACTCCCGCAGGAAGATGCCCGCGGCGAGCATGCTGCCCCACCGCTCGGGCTGGAGGTTGGCGATGTCGGCGACCGCGGAGTCGAGCCCCTTGCGCAGCTCGGCGGGCAGCGGCATGCCCCAGGCGGCCTCGCCCTGTTCGCCGGCGATGCGGACGATCTCCTCGCGGAGGTCGTCGTCGTTGGACATCACGCCGGCCGTACGCCACCCGAGCGCCACGATCTGGGCGCCGGTCAGGGTGGCGACGTCGATGATCACGTCGGGCTCGTCCTCGGCGGCGCGGGCGATGCCGTCGATCAGCACCAGGCGGCCCTCGGCGTCGGTGTCGAGCACCTCGACGGTCTTGCCGCTGTAGGTGTGCAGGACGTCGGAGGGGCGCTGGGCGCTGCCCGAGGGCATGTTCTCCGCGAGGCAGAGGTAGCCGACCGCGTTGACGGGCAGGCCCAGCCGTGCGATCGCGAGGAGCGCACCGAACACCGCTCCCGCTCCGCCCATGTCCGACTTCATCCAGTCCATGGACGCGGAGGGCTTGAGCGACAGGCCGCCGGAGTCGAAGGTGATGCCCTTGCCGACGAACGCGACCTTCCGGGTGGCCTCGGGGTGGCTATAGGCGACGCGGACCAGGCGGGGCGGGTTGATCGAGCCCTGGCCGACGCCGATGATGCCGCCGTAGCCGTCCTCCTTGAGCCTGACCTCGTCGAGCACCTCGACCGACAGGCCGGCCTCGCCGCCGGTCTCCTGGGCGATCTCGGCGAAGCGCGCGGGCCACAGGTCGGACGGCGGCGTGTTCACCAGGTCGCGGACGAGCGTGACCGAGCCGGCGAGCGTCGTCGCGTGCGCGACGGCCTCCTCGGCCCCGGCCGCGCCGGACAGCACGGTCAGCTCGCCGACGGGCGGCTTGAGGTCGCCGTTGGTGCGGTAGCGCGTGAAGTCGTAGGCGCCGAGCAGGCCGCCCAGCGCCACGGCCTCGGCCTCGGCGGCCGTACGGGCGGGCAGGGCGAGCGCGGCGGACGCCGTGCCTGCGAGCGAGCGGACGGCCGCCCCGGCCGCCCGGCGCAGGGTTTCCAGGTCGTAGCCGCCCTCGGCGCCGTCCTGCGGCGCGTCGCCGAGGCCCACGGCGACGGCGACGGGCGCGGGCAGCGCCCCGAGAGTGGGGATCTTGACGACCTCTTCGGCCTTGCCGCTGAATCCCATTGTGGTGAGGATCTCGGCGAGTCGTCCGTCCAGGGCCTGATCGAGGCCTTCGCCTCCGGGAGCCGGGCGTGGACCCTCCGGGGTCGTGTGGACGCCGATTATGAGAGCACTGGTCTCGATGGAGACCGCGTCAGATGCGTTTATGCGCACTGTGGTCACGTGAGCCGATGCTAGCTGGGCTGACTCGGCTACGCATAAACGAGGGTTCATCCTACCTATCGGTAATCCCGATGGTGCCAATGAAAGTAGCACCATCTAGGCCTTTCCGGCTTATGGTGCTAATGTCACTAGCACTATGTTGCTCACGCTCGATCTCAACGATCCGCGGCCCCTGCACGAGCAGGTGGCCGCCGCCATACGGCGCGCGATCGGAGCCGGGGACATCGCCCCCGGCGATCGGCTCCCGCCGGCCCGCGATCTCGCCCACGCGCTGGGCGTCAACGCGAACACCGTGCTGCGCTCGCTGCGCGACCTGCGCGACGAGGGCCTGCTGGAGTTCCGCCGTGGGCGCGGCGTGTCCGTGCTGCGGCGGCCGGACGGCCGCGCGGCGCTGCGGACGCGTGCGCGCGACCTGCTCGACGAGGCCGCCCGGTATGGCCTCACCCCCGATGACGTCGTTGCCCTGGTCAGGGACGTCGGCAAGGAAATGGCATGACAGACACGCAGGACATCTCCACGACCGGCTTCCGCACCCGATTCCTCCTGGCCGGCGGGGCCTGGTTCATCCTGGTGGCCGCCGTGCTCGTGGCGGTGCCACTGGTGTTCTCCGATCGCCTGCCGGACCCGGTGGCCACCCATTGGGGTCCGTCCGGCGCGCCCGACGGCTCCGCTCCGGCCGTCTTCCTCACGGCCGTCCCCCTGGCGCTCTGGGTGGTGCTCGCGGTGTCGTTCCTCGCCTTCGGGCGGCGGCGCCTCGTCGCCTCGCGAGCCGGCCGGGCCGGGATCGTCGCCGGTCTCGCCTGGACCGGGATCTTCCTGATCGGGGTGCAGGCCGTGTCGATCGCCGCCAACCTCGGCAGGTCCCGCTGGCAGGAGGCGGCTCCGATCACCTGGCAGGCGATTCTCGTCGTCGCCGTGGCCGTCGCGTGCGCCATGCTCGCGGGGTGGGCGGCGCGCCGTGGGCCGGACGAGCCGCCGCCGCCCGCGCCGGACGCGGCCGTCCCCGGCCTCGCACTGGGGCGGCGGGTGGTGTGGCTGTCGTCGGCGTCGGCCCCGCTGCTCCTTGTGCTCTCCGGCGCCGCGCTGGCCGCGTCCGTCGCGTTCGCCGTGCTCCGGCTCATGGGCCTGTCCGACCGCACCTGGCACACGGCCGCCGTGCTGGCCGTCGTCGGCCTCGCCGGGTTCGCGCTCTCGACCGTCTCGGTCAGGGTGAGCTCCGAGGGCATGCGGGTGGCGTTCGGCCCGCTGCGGTGGCCCGCGCGGCGGGTGCCGCTCGACCGGATCGACCGCGCCTGGGTGGAGGAGCGCTATCCGTCCCAGGTGGGCGGATGGGGCTACCGCGGCCTCCCCGGACGGGCCACGATCATGGTCCGCGGCGGCGCGTGCCTGGTCGTGCGCTACACCTCCGGCGGGCAGCTCGCCATCAGCGTGGACGACGCCGAGCGCGGCGCCGCCCTGCTCAACGCGCTCGTCGCCCACCGCGGCACCCGATCGCCCTGACCCGCGTGCCCGAGCGCCGCGCGCATCCTCGTCCGAACCCCCTCCGAGCTCTGGTGAAAGGTGATGCCCGTGATCCGGCGCCACTCCGACGTCTGGCTCTTCCTCCTCGTCGCGTTCGGGGCCTCGTGGCTGATCGCGCTGCCTCTGTGGACGGGCCCCTTCAGCCCGGGCGCCTTCCAGCTCGTCGGCATGGTGATGATGTTCACGCCGTCCCTGGGCGTGCTGGCCGTGTGGCTCATCCGGCGGCGCGGCACGCCGTTCAAGGAATGGGCGCGGGCGACCGGCCTCACGCTCGGGCCCGACCGGAGCACGACGGCCCCGCTCCTGGTGGCGGCGCTGCTCGGCGTGCCGGTGCTCGTGGCCGTCGCCCTCCTCGCCAGCGCCGCCGTCGGCGCCGTGAGCCTCGACGTCGCCGGGCTGAGCCTCTACCGCGAGCAGCTGGGCGCGGCCCTCGACAAGGTGCCGCTGGACCCGCAGGTCATGTACGCCCTGCAGATCGTGCAGGCCGTGCTGATCGCCCCCTTCATCAACGCGATCCCCGCGTTCGGAGAGGAGTGGGGCTGGCGGGGCTGGCTGCTGCCGCGCCTGCTCGGCGACCCGGCGGTCGCCCCCGTGCATCAGGTCGGATCTGTGCCCGCGGCCGGATCCGTCCCCGCGGTCGCGCAGGTGCCGGGCGGCTCGTCCGCGGGCATGACCGGCCCGGGGGAGCGGCGGCCCGCCCCGGTGTGGCCCGCCCCGGTGTGGCCGGCGCTGGTGCTGTCGGGGGTGATCTGGGGCCTCTGGCACGCCCCCCTCACGCTCAAGGGCTACAACTACCCGGCGCTCGGCGCCTGGGCGGCGGTGCTGTTCATCGGCTTCTGCGTCATCTTCGGCGCACTGCTCGGCTGGCTGCGGCTGCGCTCGCGCAGCGTGTGGCCCGCGGTCATCGCGCACGGCTCGATCAACGCCGTGGCGGGCCAGGCGCTGCTCCTCGGCGACGCGGACGCCCCGCCGAACGCGGCGCTCGCCGGGATCACCGGGATCGTCGGCTGGGTGCTGCTCGCGGCCGTCGTCCTCGCCGTCTATCGGCTGCGCCCCGTCGCCGTGCCGCGCTGACCGGCGCGTCCGCGGCTCTCACAGCAGCAGGGCGGCGACCAGCAGCGTGACGGTCGTGGCCGTCTCCACCAGGGCGCCGAGCACGTCGCCGGTGACGCCGCCCAGCCGGCGTACGGCCCGGCGGCGCAGCAGCGCGGCCGCCCCCAGCCCGGCGGCCATCGCGAGCAGCAGCCCGGCCGCCGTGATCAGGTATGGATCGTCCGACAGGCGGTGCAGCAGCCCGCCGGGCCGCAGGTCCGTGCCGGCGAAGTGCTCGTAGATGATTCCGGGGGGCGGGGTGGAATAGCTGGTGTAGCCGAAGGCGGCCGTCGAATCGAACGGCCGGCAATACTCCAGCAGCGACGGGCCGGAGGCCGCCACGAGGGCGAGCACCACCACGACGGCCGCCGTCGCGGCGGTGGCCCCGATCGCGGCGCCCCGCCGTACGGTGCCGGCGACGAGCGCGCCGAGGCCGGTGGGCCGGGCGGCGGGCACGCCGTCGCGGCAGGCCCAGGTGACGGCCAGCCTGCCGGTCGCCGTGGCCGCCACGAGCGCGACCCAGGCGGCCGTGTCGTCCCGCGCCAGCACGGCCACCTGAACGAGCAGGGTGATCACGAGGGTGACCACGCCGAACGGGCCGATGTCGGAGCGCTTCATCACGTCGAGCGCGCCGTCGGCCGGCTTGCCGCTGCCGAGACCGTCGGCCAGGTCCGCGAGGCCGTCCAGGTGCAGGGCCCGGGTCAGCCACGCCAGCATGCCCACGGCGAGGACGGCGCCGAGCACCTGCGAGCCCGACAGCCCCCCGGCGACCACGAGCACCACGGTGGCGGCCAGGCCGAGCAGCAGGCCGACGAACGGCGCGAGCGACATCGCGCGTCCCGCGACGGCGCGGTCGACCTCCACCGGGCGTACGGGGAGGACGGTGAGGGTCCCGACCGCGAGCCGCCAGGCCGCGCCGGGGCCGCGTACGGGGGAGGATTCGCCGGGCACGAGGGCAGATCGTAGTTGTCAGAGGGGCAGCGGGACGACCCGGCCGGAGACCACCAGGGCCACGTCCTCGGACTCGCGGGCGAGAGCCTGGTTGAGGCGGCCGAGCGCGTCGCGGAACAGCCGTCCCGCCGGGGTGGCCGGGATCACCCCGAGGCCCACCTCGTCGCTCACCGCCACCACCCGGGCGCGGGTGCCGCGCCAGGCGGCCGTCAGCGCGTCGCACCGCTCCGCCACCCGGTCGAGGGCGGCGCGGTGGCCGGTCGAGGCCGTGCCGTCCGGCCAGGCGGCGCACTCGTCGAACACGGCGGCGAGCCAGGTGCCGATCCCGTCGACGAGCAGCGTCCGCGGACCGCAGGACAGGACGGACACGAGGTCGGTCGTCTCGATCGTCTGCCAGTGCGCCGGGCGCCGTTCACGGTGGGCGCGCACGCGGGCGAGCCAGGCCGGGTCGTCACCGCCCGAGGGGCCGGTGGCGACATAGGTCACCTCGGGTTCGGCGGCCAGGCGGAGCTCGGCCTCCTCGGACTTGCCCGACCGCGACCCGCCCAGCAGCAGCGTCCGCCGGGGCCGCACCCACGGGGGCGCCTCCGCGCTCGCGGTGTGCACGACGGTCCCGTCGGGGACGGCCGCCGCGCCCCAGAAACCGAGCCGGCGGGCCAGCTCGCTCTCCGCGGGGACGCGGTGGTCGAGATGCACCGCGATGATCCGCGTCGCGGGCGTGACGCGTCCGCGGCGGCGCAGGTCGCCCAGCCGTTCCGGACGGTCGGGCAGGTCCATGAGCACCACGTCGAAGGGCGCGTCCGCGTCCCGGCGGGGTGAGCCGGTCGCGGGTCCCGCGGCGTACAGCAGGCGGCCGCCGTCGGGCCCGGTGACCTCGCGCCCGTCGGCCGTCTCGCGGATCACGTACCCGGCGGCCGGGCGGGCCTCCGCCAGCCGTACGCGGCCGTCGAGAACGATCGAGGACGGACGCCGGTGGCCGGGGGCGAGCCGGCCGCAGGACGCGCAGGGACAGCCGGGGACGGGCCAGCCCTCCGGGCCGCCGGTTCCCTCCAGGCGGACCTCCATGCCGCTGCCTTTCCGCGTCCGTGTCGCCGGGCGGCCCCGAGCCGGCGGAGGTTGGACGCAGGTAAGAGAGGATGCCGGGAAGAGAGGATAGGGTCCGGCTGCACGGTCTTTGTGCCGCACCGGCCCCGGCGTGAAGTCCCGGCGCGGGGCGGCGAGGAACCGAAGGAGCGGGTGCGCATGATTTGGCGGTGGCGTTACGAGGACGCGAACGGCGGCGAGGTCACGGACCGGCCGCTGCCCCGGGAGATCTTCTCCAGCCAGTCGGACGCGGAGTCGTGGCTGGGGGAGAGCTGGCGCGAGCTGCTCGAGGCCGGTGTCGAGCAGGTCACGCTGATGGAGGACGAGCGGGTCGAATACTCGGGGATGTCCCTGCGCGCCGAGTGAGCCGCGCGGGGGCCGGGACCACGACGAGCGTGGCCCGACCCCCGCGGCGACTGCCGATCCGGCAGGACCGCGACGGCGTCAGGGACGCGCCGACGGGCTGATGGTCTTGGCCGGGTCGCGCTCCACGACCGGGCCGAGCACGTCGTCGATCTTCTTGAGCACCTCGGCGTCGAGCTTCACACCCGCGGCCTTGACGTTGTCGCGCACCTGCTCGGGCTTGGTGGCCCCGATGATGGCCGACGACACGTTGGGGTTCTGCAGCACCCACGCCACGGCGAGCTGGGCCATCGAGAGCCCGAGGTCGGCCGCGATGGGCTTGAGGTCCTGCACCCGGCGCAGCAGCTCGTCGTCCATCAGCCGGCCGATGAAGCCCGAGCCGGACGCGTCGGTGGCGCGGGAGCCGGCCGGCGGCGGCTGGCCGGGCAGGTACTTGCCGGTCAGCACGCCCTGGGCGATCGGCGACCAGACGATCTGGCCCAGGCCCTCCTTCTCGCACAGCGGCACGACCTCGGCCTCGATGACCCGCCAGAGCATCGAGTATTGCGGCTGGTTGGACACCAGGCGGTCGAAGCCCATCTCGTCGGCGATCTTCAAGGCCCGGGCGATCTGGTCGGCCGTCCACTCGCTGACCCCGACGTAGAGCACCTTGCCCTGCCGTACGAGGTCGTCGAAGGCCCGCAGGGTCTCCTCCAGCGGCGTCTCGACGTCGAAGCGATGCGCCTGGTAGAGGTCGACGTAGTCGGTCTGCAGCCGGCGGAGCGACCCGTTGATCGACTCCATGATGTGCTTGCGGGACAGGCCCCGGTCGTTCTTGCCCTCGCCGGTCGGCCAGTAGACCTTGGTGAAGATCTCCAGCGACTCGCGGCGGATGCCCTTCAGCGCCCGGCCGAGGACCTCCTCGGCCCTGGTCCCGGCGTAGACGTCGGCGGTGTCGAAGGTCGTGATGCCCTCGTCGAGAGCCGCGCGGACGCACTCGACGGCGGCGTCCTCCTCCACCTGCGACCCATGGGTGATCCAGTTGCCGTAGCTGATCTCGCTGACCACGAGGCCGCTGCGGCCAAGATGACGATATTCCATGGTCCGACCTTAGATCACGACACCGCGTCACTCTTCCGGGTGGTTCACGGTAGGGTGCCCGGCGTGCGCCGGTTGATCGTTTCTCGCCCTGTGCGGCTGGCTCTGGCCGTCGCGCTGGTCGCCGGTGTCGCCATAGGGCTCGTCGCCGTCCGCCGCCGCCGTATCGCCGTACAGGCCGCTCCTCGCTCCGTCCCGCCGGCTTCGCGGCCGGCCGCCTCGCCGCAGGAGGCGGGAGAGCCGGCCGCGCGCGGGCCCGAGCCCGTGCTCGGCCGGCCCACGAGCGAGGACCTCGCGAGGTACGACCGGCCGGAGGCCGGCGCGCCGGTCGCGCGTCTCCTCGAGGGGCTCGCCCGGATCCGGAGTCCGCACGGGCGGAAGGCACGCCGCTGGACGGCCGCGCTCGTCGCGCTCGGCCTGCTCGTGCTCACGTCGCAGGTGCTGGAAAGCGCCGTGTTCGGCACGCGGCGCGGGGCGCCGTCCGGCCTGACGGCGTACGCGGGAGACCCCGCCGGCCCCTGCCTCGCGGACGGTTGCCCGATGGCGGGAAACCTCGTGCCTTCCGGCGGTGAGACGGTGGGGGAGGGGTACGTGGAGGAGCATGCCGAGCCCTGCCTCGCGGACGCGTGCGGCGTGGCCCGCGACGTCGTGCCGTCCACCGCTCCCGTGGGCGCGGAGGCCGTGTCACAGGCGCCGTCCCCCGCTCCCAAGTGCGTGGTCCGGAGGGCATCCGCGACTCCTGTCGTACGGCCGATCTCCCGGCGCGTGACGACGGCGGTGAACCGGCAGTGGCGGCGGATAGAGAGGTGGCTGAAGGCGCACGCGCCCAGGACGTACGCCTCCCTGAACGGCCCGGCCACGCGGCGGCTGGTGGCGTCGGCCGAGGCGCGGATGGGGACGCCTATCCCCGACTCGCTGCGAGCCTCGCTGCTGCGCCACAACGGAGCCCGGGGAACGGCCGGATTCCGGTTCTCGCCCTATTACGAGATCATGGGCGCCCGCGGGCTGGTCTCCTCCTGGCCCGAGGCGTGCCGGATGGGCGGCGGCATCCCCTTCGCCTACGGCTCCGACGCCGGCGACTACCTGGTGACGAACTCCGCGACCGGCGGGGTGGGCTCGGCGGACTGGGAGACGCCCTACTTCGAGGACGAGTGGCCGTCGTACTACGCGCTGCTCAAGGCCACGGCGGACGGCCTCGCGGAGGGCGGCCCGGTGGGCGGGTGGATCCCCGTGGTGCGCGGGGGCGTCCTCGACTGGAAGTGAGCCTGCTGGAAGTGAGCCTGGCGGCCGCATGGAACAGGCCGGACTACCCGCATGGGGCAGGCCGGACGGCCCAGGCGGCCCAGACCGGACAAACAGGTCGGGCGGGCCGGACAGACCCGGGTGGCCCAGGCCGGGCGACCTGGGCACTCCGGGTAGGACAGCCCGAATCCGATGGCGCGGATCAGGCGGCCGTGCGGGTCACTTCTTCGCGCCGGCCGTGTCGGCCGTGTTCTTGAGGGCGACCGGCAGACCGCCGGGCAGGACGGTCGGCTTCGGGAAGCGCAGGCGGCGCATCTGGGACGAGCGCATCGCGGCGTAGAAGCCCACGCCCTTGAGGTCCTCGCCCGGGAACTTCGCCGCCGCCTCCTTCTTCACCCTCCCGGCCACGTAGAAGGAGCTCGCCAGCACGAGCACCATCACGACCGGCAGGGACAGCGTGTAAAGCAGCATGACGGCCGAACGGACCGGGATCGGGAACGGCACCATCGACAGCAGCATGATGACGAACACGACGGGCAGGAAGTACTGCCCCGGCAGCCGCCGCGAGTCGACCCAGTCGCGCGCGAACTTGCGCACCGGGCCGCGGTCGCGTGCCGGAAGCGCGCGCTCGTCGCCGCGCAGCATGGCGTCGCGCTGCTTGGCGCGCAGCGCCTTGTCGCGCTCGCGTGCCAGGCGGTAGGCCTCCTTGCGGTTGGCCGGAGCGGTCACCGGGGAGCGGCGGCGGCCCTGCGCCTCGCTCCGCTTCGGGGTAGGACGGCCCTTACCCGGGGTGCCGTGGGGCTTAGGATCCTCTACAGGGACGGGGGAGTCCTCCGCAGAGGTCTGAGTGCGACGTCGGAACACGTCGCCCAGCCTACCGGGAGTGCAACTTAGTGACGCCCTCGCGCGTTATGCGTAGGGTGAACCCAGGCGGCAACGCCGCCTGACAAGGGGTTTGAGACGGCTGGGGTCACCCACGCACAACCTTGGAGAAGGGGACGGCCGACGCGCATGAGCGTGATGAAGAGACTTTCCATGATCTTCAAGTCCAAGGCCAACAAGGCCCTGGACAAGATGGAGGATCCGCGGGAGACGCTGGACTATTCCTATCAGCGCCAGCTTGAGCTGCTGCAGAAGGTCCGCCGGGGCGTGGCCGACGTGGCCACCAGCCGCAAGCGGGTGGAGCTGCAGATCAACCAGCTCGAAGGGCAGGCCGCGAAGCTGGAGAACCAGAGCAGGCAGGCCCTGTCGGCCGGGCGCGAGGATCTGGCCCGTGAGGCGCTGACCCGCCGCAACGGTCTCAACGCCCAGATCGCCGACCTGCGCCTCCAGTACAACAACCTGCAGGGCGAGGAGGAGAAGCTCACCCTCGCCAGCCAGCGGCTCCAGGCCAAGGTCGACTCCTTCCGTACGAAGAAGGAGACCCTCAAGGCCACCTATACGGCGGCCGAGGCCCAGACGCGGATCAACGAGGCGTTCTCCGGCATCTCCGAGGAGATGGGCGACGTCGGTCTGGCCATCCAGCGGGCCGAGGACAAGACCGCGCAGATGCAGGCGCGTGCGGGCGCGATCGACGAGCTGCTCGCCAGCGGCGCACTCGACGACTTCACCGGGCAGCGCGACGACATCCAGGCGGAGCTCGACCGCATGGGCGCCGGCTCGGACATCGAGCTGGAGCTCGCCAGGATGAAGGCCGAGCTCGGCCAGGGCCCGGCGCCCAGGAGCGCGATCGAGCAGGGCCAGCAGGGTCAGGCCGCCCCATCCAGCCAGCAGCAGACGCAGCAGCTGCGCCAGCCGGGGGAGGGACTGTGATCGTCAGAATCATGGGCGAGGGACAGGTCGAGATCGGCGCCGCCGACATCGACGTCCTCAACGAGCTCGACAGCGAGCTGGAAGCCGCGATCGAGTCGGGCGACGAGACCGAGTTCCGCACCAAGCTGCACGCGCTCCTCGACAAGGTGCGGCACGTCGGCAAGGCCCTGCCGGACGACTCGCTGGAGCCGTCCGAGCTGATCCTGCCGCCGGCCGACGCCTCGATCGAGGAAGTGCGGGAGATGCTCGGGGACACCGGGCTCATCCCTGGCTGATGTCCTCCACGCGCTTCGCCCCAGATCGCGGCCTCACCGTCCGGATGACCGTGACGATGTTCCTGCTCGGCCTGCTCTACGTCGCGTTCGTGGCCGTCCTGATCGCGATGGGCGTACGTGCGGTCACCGTGCTCGTGATCGCCGGGGGTCTCCTGCTGGTGCAGTACTTCCTGTCCGACAAGATCGCGCTGTTCGCGATGCACGGGCGGGAGGTCTCCCCGCAGGAGGCTCCCGAGCTGCACGGGATCATCGACCGGCTGAGCGCGATGGCGGGGATGCCGAAGCCGCGCGTGGCGATCGCCGACTCCGACCTCCCCAACGCGTTCGCCACCGGACGCAACCAGAAGAACTCGGTGGTCTGCGTGACCACCGGGATCCTGCGCAGGCTCGACGCGCGGGAGCTCGAAGGCGTGCTGGCCCACGAGATGTCCCATGTGGCCCACCGCGACGTGGCCGTGATGACGATCGCCTCGTTCCTGGGGATCGTGGCCGGTCTGATGACGCGCTTCGCGCTCTACACCGGTCTGGGCGGCCGGAGGAACGACAACGGACCCCCGATCGGCCTGATCATCTTCGCGGTCTCCGGCCTGGTCTACGCGGTCAGCTTCCTGCTGACGCGGGCGCTGTCGCGCTACCGCGAGCTGGCCGCCGACCGCGCGGGCGCGCTGCTGACGCAGCAGCCGAGCGCCCTGGCCAGCGCCCTGGTCAAGATCAGCGGCGAGATCGGCAGGATCCCGACCAGGGACCTGCGCGAGGCGCAGCCGTTCAACGCCTTCTTCTTCGTGCCCGCCGTGTCGGGTCAGAGCATCGCCTCGCTGCTGTCGACCCACCCCCCGCTGGAGCGCCGGCTGGAGCAGCTCGCCAGGATCTCCGCCGAGCTGGGCCGCTGATGGGGGGACGCTGATGGGCTGGTTCGACTCGCTGCTCGGCCGCTCCAAGCCCGCCAGGCCCGACCTGGACGCGTTGTTCGCCCTGCCGTCGGCCGCCGTCATGCTGCAGGCCGCCACCGGCTTCGCCCCGGCGGGCACCGGCTCGGTGTGCTTCCGAGCCGCCGAAGGCGGCGCCTTCGCCCGGCTCGAACAGGACATCGAGGCCCTGATGGGCAGGGTCGAGATCTCCCGGGACTCCTACGGCTACACGTGGCTGCAGGTGCGCAACCCCGACGTGGCCGGGCTCGTGACCGACCTGCACGCCGCCAACTCGTCCCTGGAGTCGGCCGGGTTCGGGCCGTCGCTGCTGTGCTCGCTCGTCACCTTCGCCGACCCCTCGCACCGGAAGCTGGCGATCGTGTATCTCTACAAGCGCGGCACGTTCTACCCTTTCGCCCCCACGGGCGAACCGCGCCGCGACAACGCGCTGGAACTGCAGGTGCGCGGCGTCCTGGACCGAGAGCTCCCGATCGAACCCGAACTCGCGAGCTGGTTTCCCGTCTGGGGCGCCCCCGGCCTCTGACCCTTCGGGAGCCCCATGACCGAGTGGACCCACCTGCGGCACACCGAGGCCGCGGCCGTGGAGATCGGCCGGATGGCCGAGGCCGTACGGGGACGGGACGGGACCACACCTGTGCCGACCTGCCCGGGATGGGACCTCAGGGAGCTGGTCGAGCACACGGGGGCCATCCACCGGTGGGCCGCCGCGATGGTGCGCGACGCCGCCGTCCGCCGGTATGACCGCGCCGCGATGGACCACGGCTTCCCGGAGGACTTCGCGGGCCACGCCGACTGGCTGGAGGCAGGCGCCGCACCGCTCGCCGAGGCGCTGAAGGGCCGCGACCCGGAGACCGAGGTGTGGAACTGGACGCCGAACCGCACCGCCCGGTTCTGGTCGCGCCGCCAGCTCCACGAGACCGTCGTCCACCGCGCCGACGCCGAGATCGCCCTCGGGATCGCCCCAGAGGTGGACGAGGACGTCGCGGCCGACGGGGTGGCGGAGTTCTTCGACATGCTCCCGCACGCCCGGTGGCGGCCCCTGATCGCCGAGCTGAAGGGCGACGGGGAGACGATCTCCTGGCGGACGGAGACGGGAAGGGCCTGGCTCGTGCGGCTCACGCCCGAGGGGTTCGCGTACGAGCGGTCCGGCGCCCCGGATGCCGTGGCCGCGGACGTCATAGCGGACGTTATAGCGGACGTCACCGCGGACGTCACCGTGCGCGCGGAGACGACCGGCGACCTGATGCTGACCTTGTGGGGACGGCGCGAGCCCGGCGCGGTCGAGGGCGACACGGCCCTGCTGGACTGGTGGCGCGAGCGCGCCAAGATCTGAAGCCAAGACCTGGAAAACCCCGGAAAGACCTGGAAAACGCAGGGCGCCCCCGGGAGATCCGGGGGCGCCCTGCGTCACGGGGCCGCCGTTACGGCAGGGCCAGCATGCGGTCGAGGGCGACCTTGGCCCAGTGGGTGGTGTCCGCGTCGACGGTGATCTGGTTGACGACCTCGCCGTCGGCCAGCGACTCCAGCGCCCAGACCAGGTGCGGCAGGTCGATGCGGTTCATGGTGGAGCAGTAGCACACGGTCCGGTCGAGGAACGTGATGGTCTTGTCGGGGAACCGGTTCGCCAGCCGGCGCACCAGGTTCAGCTCGGTGCCGACGGCCCAGGAGGACCCGGCCGGGGCCTCCTCCAGCTTGCGGATGATGTATTCGGTCGAGCCGACATAGTCCGCCTTGGTCACGACCTCGTGGCGGCACTCGGGGTGCACGAGCACGTTCACCCCGGGGATGCGCTCCCGCACCTCGTCCACGCAGGCGGCGGAGAAACGCCCGTGGACCGAGCAGTGGCCCTTCCACAGGATCATCTTCGCGTTCTCCAGCTGCTCCCGGGTGAGGCCGCCGTTCGGGCGGTGCGGGTTGTAGACCACGCAGTCGTCCAGCGACAGCCCCAGCTCCAGCACGGCCGTGTTGCGGCCCAGGTGCTGGTCGGGCAGGAACAGCACCTTCTCGCCCTGCTCGAAGGCCCAGTCGAGCGCCCGCTTGGCGTTCGAGGAGGTGCACACGGCGCCGCCGTGCCGTCCGCAGAACGCCTTGATGTCGGCGCTGGAGTTCATGTACGTGATCGGCACCACCTGGTCGGCGATGCCGGCGTCCTCCAGGGCGTCCCAGCAGTCCTCGACCTGGGTGAAGGTCGCCATGTCGGCCATCGAGCAGCCGGCGGCCAGGTCGGGGAGCACCACCTTCTGCGTGTCCCTGGTCAGGATGTCGGCCGACTCGGCCATGAAGTGGACACCGCAGAACACGATGTACTCCGCCTCGGGCCGGGCGGCGGCCTCGCGGGCGAGCTTGAACGAGTCGCCGGTCACGTCGGCGAACTGGATGACCTCGTCACGCTGGTAGTGGTGACCGAGCACGAACAGCCGGTCGCCGAGCCGTTCCTTGGCGACGCGGGCGCGCTCCACGAGGGTCGGATCGGACGCGGGAGGCAGCTCGCCCGGGCAGTCGACGCCGCGTTCGCTGTGCGGGTCGGTGCCCCGGCCGAGGATGAAGAGCGGAAGGCCGGTCTCGGTGATCGTCACGACCACACCCCCTCGGGGACTTATCGTCTAACTGACGACTAATCATTACACATCACGTCGCCTGCTTCGTCGCGCGGTCGCCTGTGAGGGATCTGGAATGTGTAGGGCTGCACAGGTGTTGGTAGCGTCTAGGTAGGACGTCAGAACCAATCGAACCGCCCCGAAGGGCGGTTGGCGCAGACGCGGGAGTCAGCACATGACGGTTGAGAGCAGCGAGACCACGCAGCAGGGCCTGATCCTGACTGACGCGGCCGCGGCCAAGGTCAAGAGCCTGCTCGAGCAGCAGGGCGAGGAAGGGCTGCAGCTCCGGGTGGCCGTCCAGCCGGGTGGCTGTTCCGGCCTGCGTTACCAGCTCTTCTTCGACGACCGGTCGATGGACGGCGACGTGGTCTCCACCTTCGGCGGCGTGAACGTCGTCACCGACCGGATGAGCGCGCCGTACCTCATCGGGGCCACGGTCGACTTCGTCGACACGATTGAGAAGCAGGGCTTCACCATCGACAACCCCAACGCGACGGGGTCGTGCGCCTGCGGCGACTCGTTCAACTGACGGCGAGCGCGTGCCCGGCGGGCGCCGGGTCGTGCCGCGCCAGAGGGTGGGTCGAGCGCCCCGTACGGATCGCTTCCGTGCGGGGCGTCGTCATGTCGGAGACGGTACGCTCAGTAGGTTCGGCGGGATCAACGTCCCCGCCCCTGTCTCCCTGATGCTGACAACGAGGAGAATGACCCCGTGCGCATCGCCGTCACCGGCTCCATCGCCACCGACCATCTGATGACGTTCCCCGGCCGCTTCGGCGACCAGCTCATCGCCGAGCAGCTCGACCGGGTGTCGTTGTCGTTCCTCGTCGACGAACTGCAGATCCGCCGTGGCGGATGCGCGGCCAACATCGCGTTCGGCATGGGCTGCCTGGGGCTCACCCCGGTCCTCGTCGGCGCCGTGGGCACCGACTTCGCCGACTACCGCTCCTGGCTGGAGCGCCACGGCGTCGACTGCGCATCGGTGCACGTCTCCGAGCTGCACCACACGGCGCGCTTCCTGTGCACCACGGACGAGGAGCACAACCAGATCGCCTCGTTCTACACCGGCGCGATGGCGGAGGCGCGGGAGATCGAGCTGGGCCCGATCGCCGACCGTCTGGGCGGGCTCGACCTCGTCCTGATCAGCCCCAACGACCCGGCGGCGATGCTGCGGCACACCGACGAGGCGCGGCAGCGGGGCATCCCGTTCGCCGCCGACCCGTCGCAGCAGCTCGCCCGCATGCCGGGCGAGGAGATCCGCCAGCTCGTGGAGGGCGCGGCGTATCTGTTCAGCAACGACTACGAGCTCGGGCTGATCGAGCAGAAGACCGGCTGGTCGGGCGAGGAGATTCTCGACCGGGTCGGCGTCCGGGTGACCACTCTCGGGCCCAAGGGCGCCAGGATCGACCGGAAGGGCGAGCCGTCGCTGCACATCTCGCCGGCCCCCGAGCTGGGCAAGGCCGACCCGACCGGCGTCGGCGACGCCTTCCGCGCCGGGTTCCTCGCGGGCCTCGCCTGGGGGCTGTCGCTGGAGCGCTGCGGCCAGATCGGCAACCTCACCGCCACCCACGTGCTGGAGCAGGTCGGCTGCCAGGAGTACGAGCTGAGCCAGCGCGTCTTCCTGGAGCGCTTCGCCGCGGCGTACGGCGCCGACGCGGCCGGCGAGGTGGGCCGGCACGCCCGCTGCCATTACGCCTGACGGCGGGCGCTCAGTAGTTGCGGCGCACGTGGATGGACCAGCCGCCCTGCGGCAGCTCGTAGCTCCCCACGTGCTCGTGTGACTTCAACCGGCACCAGGCCGGGACGTCGGTGAACGCGGCGGGGTCGTCGGCCAGCACGGCGACCACGCCGCCCATCGCCACCTGGTTGATCCGCTCGGCCAGCATGATGATCGGAATCGGGCACTTGCGGCCGAGCGCGTCGATCGTCAGCGCGGGCGGCTCCGCCGGCTGGACCGGCGGGGCGGGCTCGGCCGCAGCCGCCTCAGGAGACCGCCGGGCGCCGCCCGTCCGTCTGCGCCACATCAGTGCACCCCCAAGCTCGACCGGATCCGCCGCACGATGTCCGGAAGCACCGCGAGGAAACGATCGACGTCGTCCTCGGACGCGCCACGGGGCAGCGATACCCGCACATTCCCATGCGTAAGCACGCCCATTGCCTCCAGAACATGCGATGGACGAAGCGTACTCGCCGTGCAGGAGCTCCCGGACGAGACGGCGAAACCGGCCTTGTCGAGCTCGGTCAGCAGCGCCTCGCCCTCGACGTACAGGCAGGAGAAGGTGACGATGTGCGGCAGCCGCAGGACCGCGTCGCCGACGACCTCCACATCGGGCACCCGGCGGGGCACCTCGGTGCGGATCTTGTCGACCAGGGCGGACAGCCGGCGTCCCTCGGCCTCCGCCTCCTCGGCCCGGGCGCGCAGCGCCGCGGCGGCGGCCACGATCGCGGGCACGTTCTCGAACCCCGGCACGCGCCGCCGTTCGCGCTCGTCCTCGGGCAGGGGAGAGCGCCACCGCACGCCCTTGCGCAGCGCCAGCACGCCCACCCCGGCCGGGCCGCCCCACTTGTGCGCGCTCGCGGTCAGGACCGACCAGCCCTCGGGGACCGGCAGGCGGCCCACCGACTGCGCGGCGTCGACCAGCAGCGGCACGCCCGCCTCCCGGCAGGCCCGCGCCGCCTCCTCGACCGGCTGGAGGGTCCCCACCTCGTGGTTGGCCGTCTGCAGGCACGCCAGGGCCGTGCCGGGGCGCGCGACGGCCTCGGCGAAGGCGTCCGCGTCCACCCGGCCCGTACGGCTCACGCCCACGATCTCCAGCTCCCCGCCGTCGCGCTCGTGGAGGGCGCCCGCGTGCAGGACGCTGGAGTGCTCGACGGCGCCCGCCACCAGGCGGGTCCCGGTCCGGCGGCGGCCGGCCAGCGTGCCGAGCACGCCGAGGTGCACCGCCTGCGTCCCCGAGGCGGTGAACGACACTTCGTCGGGCCGGGCGCCGATCAGTTCGGCTACCTCTGCCCGCGCGCGCTCCAGTAACATCTGGGCCCGGCGCGCCGTGCCGTACAGGCGGGCGGGATCGGCCCAACCGGCGTCGATCGCCGCCAGCAAGGCGTCACGGGCCGCGGGATGGAGAGGTTCGGTCGAAGCCGCGTCCAGGTAGGCCACAGTTAGGACATTAACGGGGGCTGCTCAGAGGGGCGGCGCCGGTCCGCGCTAATGTGTCCCCCAGCGTGAACTCAACCAAGTAAAGGGCAGACCGGCCGCAAGGTTGGCGCAGGTCTCACCCAATGGTCAATTGGAAAAACCGCCCAGGAGAGGAACTCTTGGGCTTCATCTGTGGGGTAGGCGATCCGTGAGTCCGACCCGCCGTACGACACGGCGACCGTGGGCACGCCGCCGGTTGCCCGGAGCCGCCGCCCTGGCGCTGCTGGTGGCGTCCGGGACGGCGTGTAGCAACCAGGCGATCGATCAGTGGTCCCGTGGGGGCATGCCGGAAGGTGTCACCAAGCAGGCCGGCATCGTCCAGACGCTCTGGAACGGGAGCTGGATCGCGGCTCTCGCCACCGGTGTGGTCGTCTGGGGACTGATCCTGTGGGCGTGCATCTTCCATCGGAAGAAGAAGAACAGCCCCGATCAGCTGCCTCCGCAGGTGCGCTACAACCTGCCGATCGAGATCCTCTACACGGTGGTCCCGGTCATCATGGTCGCGGTCTTCTTCTACTTCACGGCCCGTGACGAGACCGAGATCACGCGGATCACCAAGGACGCCCCGGTCAAGGTGGCCGTCGAGGGCTACCAGTGGAGCTGGCGGTTCACGACCGAATACCAGGGCCAGAAGGCCGTGGTCGCGGGCGTGCCGGTCGACCTCAGCAAGCAGAGCGCGGAGAACCCGCAGGGTCCGCAGCTCGTGCTGCCGGTCAACACCCAGGTCCAGTTCGACCTGCACTCGCCCGACGTCATCCACTCGTTCTGGGTGCCGGCGTTCCTGTTCAAGCAGGACGTCTTCCCGGGCAACGTGCACAACAAGTTCCAGATCACGACGCTCGACAAGACGGGCGTCTTCGTCGGCCGATGCGCCGAGCTCTGCGGCACCGACCACAGCAAGATGCTGTTCTCCGTGAAGCTCGTCCCGCAGGCCGAGTTCGACCAGTACATCAAGAGCCAGGCGGGGAGTGCGCAGTGACCGCCATCCAGCAACCGGTCGGCCTCGCCGCGCGGCCGTACCGCAAGGGCACGGTCATCGCCAAATGGCTGTCCTCGACCGACCACAAGGTGATCGGGCACCTCTACCTGATCACGTCGTTCGTGTTCTTCCTCATCGGCGGCCTCATGGCGTTGGTGATGCGGGCCGAGCTCGCGCAGCCCGGGCTGCAGATGGTGTCCAACGAGCAGTTCAACCAGCTGTTCACGATGCACGGCACGATCATGCTGCTCATGTTCGCGACGCCGCTGTTCGCCGGCTTCGCCAACGAGCTGATGCCGCTGCAGATCGGCGCGCCCGACGTGGCGTTCCCCCGCCTGAACATGGTGAGCTACTGGCTCTACCTGTTCGGCAGCGTGATCGCCGTCTCCGGCTTCTTCACCCCGAACGGGTCCGCGTCGTTCGGCTGGACGGCGTACGCGCCGCTGTCGAACGCGGTGACCTCGCCGGGCCTCGGCAGCGACCTGTGGGTCCTGGGCCTGGCGATGTCCGGTCTGGGCACGATCCTCGGCGCGGTGAACTTCATCACCACGATCCTGACCATGCGGGCCCCCGGCATGACGATGTTCCGGATGCCGATCTTCACCTGGAACATCCTGCTGACCAGCATCCTGGTGCTGCTGGCCTTCCCGGTCCTGGCGGCCGCGCTGCTCGCCCTTGAGGCCGACCGCAAGCTGGGCGCGCACATCTTCGACTCGCCCACGGGCGGGGCGATGCTGTGGCAGCACCTGTTCTGGTTCTTCGGTCACCCCGAGGTCTACATCATCGCGCTGCCGTTCTTCGGCATCATCACCGAGATCCTTCCGGTCTTCAGCCGCAAGCCGATCTTCGGTTACATCGGCCTGGTTGGCGCGACCATCGCCATCGCGGGCCTGTCGGTCACCGTGTGGGCCCACCACATGTTCGTGACCGGGCAGGTGCTGCTGCCGTTCTTCTCGTTCATGACGTTCCTCATCGCCGTGCCGACCGGTGTGAAGTTCTTCAACTGGATCGGCACCATGTGGCGGGGACACCTGTCGTTCGAGTCGCCGATGCTGTTCGCGGTCGGCTTCCTGGTGACCTTCCTGTTCGGCGGTCTGACCGGCGTCATCCTGGCGTCGCCGCCGCTGGACTTCCACATCAGCGACACCTACTTCGTCGTGGCCCACTTCCACTACGTGGTCTTCGGCACCGTGGTGTTCGCGATGTTCGCCGGGTTCTACTTCTGGTGGCCCAAGTTCACCGGCAAGATGCTGAACGACAAGATCGGCAAGCTCCACTTCTGGCTGCTGTTCTTCGGCTTCCACCTGACCTTCCTGGTGCAGCACTGGCTGGGCGTCATCGGCTTCCCCCGGCGCTACGCCGACTACTCGGCGAGCGACGGCTTCACCGACCTGAACATGGTCTCCTCGGCCGGCGCGCTCCTGCTCGGCCTGTCCACCCTGCCGTTCTTCTACAACGTGTGGGTGACGTGGCGGAAGGCGCCGAAGGTCACGGTGGACGACCCCTGGGGCTTCGGCGGTTCGCTCGAGTGGGCGACCTCCTGCCCGCCGCCGCGGCACAACTTCACGTCGCTGCCTCGGATCCGGTCCGAGCGCCCGGCGTTCGACCTCAAGTACCCGCACATCACCGCCAAGCCTGAGCTGGTGGAGGAGTCCCGATGAAGATCCAGGGATGGATGTTCCTGCTCTGCGGCCTCTTCTTCGCCGCCGCGGACGTGGTCTACTGGTTCTGGTCCAAGGAGCCGACCGGCACCACCGCCATGGCGATCTCCGTCGGCCTGGCCTTCATGATCGGCTACTACCTGCTGTTCACGGCGCGCCGCATCGGCGACCAGCCGGAGGACAACAAGGAGGCCGAGATCAGCGACGGCGCGGGCGAGATCGGCTTCTACAGCCCGCACAGCTGGTGGCCGCTGTTCGTGTGCCTGTCGGCCGCGCTCACGTTCTTCGGCTTCGCGGTCGGCTGGTGGCTGTTCTTCATCGGCGTGTTCTGCACCGTCATGAGCATGATCGGGTTCGTGTTCCAGTACTACCGGGGCAACTTCTCGCACTGAGCGCGTGAAACGCCTCTGACGGCCGGTCGGCGATCTCGCCGGCCGGCCGTCCGCGTTCTTTGCCGCCATGCGGTCCCCGGACTGCCCGAACGGTACGTCATCAGGGAATAACCCCCGGAAAGCGACGCTAGGGGGACGGACGTGCGTGCTGGGGCGGGGGCGCTGGCCCTTCTCGTGATGGTTGCCGGATGTTCCATGTCGAGCGGGCGGGACGAGGACCAAGGTCCACGGACGGCGATCAGCATCAGCCCGCTCGACGGCGCGGCCGGCCTGCCGCCCGAGCTGCCGATCCTGATCGGCACGGCGGGCGGCACGCTCACCCATGTGGCCGTACAGGCCGGGGGAAAGCCCGTCGCGGGCGTCTTCAGCCCCGACCGCACCCAGTGGCGCAGCGAGCGCTCCATGGCCCCGGGGACGGCCTACAGCGTCGAGGCGAAGGCGGCGGGCCCCGGCGGCTCGACGACCAGGACCGTCCGCTTCACCACGAAGCAGGCCGCCAAGACCTTCGGCATCTCCACCCTGCTGCCCGACAAGCAGGACACAGGCCTGACGGTCGGCGTCGGCATGCCGATCATCATCACCTTCGACAAGCCGGTCACCGACCGGGTGTCCGTCGAGCGCAACCTGATCGTGCGGGCGTCCAAGCCCATCGAGGGCGCCTGGCACTGGCTCGACGACAAGAACGTGGTCTTCCGTCCGGAGAAGTACTGGCCGACGTACACGAAGGTCCGCGTCACCGCGCGCCTGGCCGGCGTCAGGGGCGGCGAGGGCATGTACGGCAAGCAGGACTACGTCAGGGACTTCGAGATCGGCCGCTCGCAGATCAGCGTCGCCAACACCCAGACGCACCACATGAAGATCGAGCGGGACGGCAAGCAGATCAAGAACATGCCGATCAGCGCGGGCATGGGCGACGTGCTTCGCCACCACACCACCAGCGGCATCCACGTGGCGATGTCCAGGGAGGACGTCACGGTCATGACGTCGCCGGACGCGGGCCCCGGACAGGCCGGCTACTACCAGACGACGGTGTACAACAGCGTCCGCATCTCCAACACCGGCGAGTACGTCCACGGCGCTCCGTGGTCCGTCGGCGACCAGGGCAACTCCAACGTCAGCCACGGCTGCGTGAACGTCAGCCCGGAGAACGCCAAGTGGTTCAAGAACAACACTCTGATCGGCGACCCGGTCATCGTGACGGGGACGCCGCGCAGGCTGGAGGCGACCAACGGCTGGAGCTACTGGCAGGACTCCTGGCCGCAGTGGCTCAAGCGGAGCCGCCTGCGTGCCGCTCCCGCCGAGAGCCTCTGACCGCACGGCCGTACGGGCGGCGCCTCTCGTGGCGGCGGAAGGCCGCCACGCACACGGCCAGGGCCGCCGCGAACGCCGGCAGCCACGCCAGCCGTGCGACCACCCAGCCGGGATCGGCGGGGACGGTGTGCAGCCCGGTCAGCGGGCCGCCCGCGAGCCGCAGGGCCGTCACGGTCACCACGATCATCGCGGTCTGGTGCCACAGAAAGATCGTCATCGCGGAGAGGTTGGCCACCGCCACCAGCGCCCAGGCGGCGGGGCGGCGCAGAAGCCCCCGCAGCGGCCCGGCCAGCAGCAGGGCCGCCCCGCACTGGGCGAGCCCGAACGCGGCGGCCGCGAGCGTGGGCGGGGACTGGTTGGAGACCGGCGCGCCCGGCACGCCGACCATGGACGCCGGATAGGCGGCCCATACGACGAGAACGGCCGTGGCGGCGGCCCCGCCGAGCAGCAGCGCCCACCCTGTCAGGCGGCCGTCCAGCCGCCCGCGCGCCCACAGGGCGCCCAGACAGTACGGCACCAGCCAGCCGGTCCCCACGTTGATCCAGCCCACTTCCTGCGTCCAGGAGGGCCCGTCCAGGCCGAACCTGACGAGGTCGGCCAGCGCGACGGCGGCGAGCGGCCACACCGGGTGCAGCCGGGCGGCGAGCGGGGTCGCCGCCGTCAGCGCGGCGAAGACCAGCAGGAACCACATCGGCGACCACACCAGCTTGACCAGCGCGTAGACGGTCCCCGGATCTGCCCCCCACGCGAGCATCGCCACCGCCGCCGCGCTCCACACCCCCACCAGGGGCACCACCGGGCGGAACAGGCGGGCCATCCGGGCGGCGGCCCACCGCCCGTGGCCCTCGCCCCGGGCCCGCACACGGACATGGCTCTCGACGGCCACCCGCCCGCCCACGAAGAAGAACACGGCCATGGTCTGGAACAGCCAGGAGACGGGCGCGAGCTGCGGCATGTACTTCAACGGGCTGGTGACGCGCAGCACGCCGCTGTCGGCGACGGGGGCGGTCACCAGCCAGTGTCCGGCCACCACACCGGCGATGGCGAGGGCGCGCAGCGCGTCGACGGCCCGGTCGCGCCCGGCGGGTGTCGCCTCCTCGACGCGCTGGACGAGGTCACGAAGCATGGCTCACTCCGGTGGGAGCATGCCCCGACAGGACCCGGGCGATGTTCGCCAGCGCGGGCGATCCGTCAACCAGATAGTCGCTGTGACCGCCGTCGCCCGCGGCGAAGATCCGGGCGCCGAACCGGGGGGCCAGGGGATCCTCGCCGAGCCCGATCGTGCCGAAGGGCAGGCGCACCGCCGCGTGCGGCAGATCGGCGACCCAGTCTCCGGTGCCGCGTGCGGCCCACACCGCCGCCGGGGTGCGCATCGCCGCCACGTCGTCCACGCCCGCGCCGGGGCTGCCGCACAGGATGATGTCCGCGACCTCCAGCCCGGGCGCGGCCCGGCCGCACAGCACGCTTCCGTACGAGTGACACAGCAGGCCGATGCGGGCGGCGGGCCTGAGCCGGGCCAGCTCGCGGACGAAGGCGCGCAGCGCGGGAACGGCCTCGTCGGCACGGCCGGGAGTCAGCGCCTGGAGACTGACGACGCTCGGGGGCCGGTAGCCGAGCCAGGCGACGACGGCACCCCGGTCGCCGAGCGCCCGCTGCAGCCGCATCGAGCCGCCCCGCAGGAGCCCGTACGTGTCGAGGCCGGTGCCGGAACCGGGGACGATCACCGCGATCCGGTCGGCCGTCGCCAGGTCGCCGAACACCTCGGCGGTCCGGCCGCCGTCGCGGCCGTCGAAGGACAGGAAGCGCCGGGCGGGGTCGGCCATCGCCCGCAGCATCGCGGCCCGCCATCGGTGACCGGCGGCCGTGGCGGTCCGCATCGCCGTCTCGATCGCGCCGCGGGTGGCGGTGTATCGCTCGGCCAGGCTCGCGGCGGTCACGGCCCGCAGTGGGGCCAGGCGGGGCGGGGCGGGCGCGGAGACCGCCTCGGGGCGCGCCGCGCCGGTCACCGGGACGGCGATCGCGGCGGCGGCGATCGCGGCGAGCAGCCCCCGGCGCAGCCGCCCCCAGGCCGGGCCGGGGCGGAAGAGCGCGCGCGGGCCACGGTGGAGGCGTGCGAGCGGGCGGCGGCGTTCGCCCGTGCCGCCGTGGGCGAGAGGCGCCGGCGGCCGGTCGTCGGCGTCCGCAGACTGGATGGTGTCGATCACCCGGTTCACGGTGCCGTGAGGTGAGGCCGCACCACATCGGACGGTCAGTGACATTCGCCGCGGCACTGGTCAGACCGTGGATGTAAACCCCTGGTCGGATGCCGGTGAATCGGACACTCGGTTACGCTCTGGGCATGCCGGTCGCACCCCCGAGCCCCCTGTTGAAGCGGCTGCCTCCCGGAGCATGGGTGGTCCTCGCCTGGTTCGGGGGCATGGCGTTCACGTTCCTGATGCGACTGCAGCTGCCCGGAGAGTGGTATCCCGCCGCGCGCCCCGCGGCCCAGTTCTTCCGCTGGGACGGCCTGGTCAACATGGCGATGGCCACCGCACTCGCGCTGGCCTGCGGCGCCCTGCTGCGCCGCCGCCCGGTGCCGGCCCTGGTGCTGGTGCTCGCCGCGTCCGCTCTCGGGACGCTGCCCCTGGGCGAGGCGGAGATTCCGCTGGCGCAGTTCCTCGCGGCCGAGGTCGCGGTGTTCTTCATCGCCGCCGAGCGGCCGCGCGGAACCGGCCTCGCCGCAGTCGTCATGGCCATCGCCACGCTGGGCGGCTATCTGGCGGTGCGGCTGCTGTGCGGGTGGCCGATCGGGGTGTCGTCCGAGACCGCCGTGGCCCTCACGACCGTCATCGCCTGGCTGCTCGGCGACTCGGTGCGTGAGTCGCGCGAGCACGCCGAGGAGCTGCGCGCCCGCGCGGCGGCCCAGGCGGTCAGCGACGAGCGGCTCAGGATCGCCCGTGACCTGCACGACATGGTCGCCCACAGCATCGGCGTCATCGCCCTGCAGGCAGGCGCCGCGCGGCGGGTCATCGACACCCGGCCGGAGCGGGCACGGGACGCGCTCGGCGAGATCGAGACGGCCGGCCGCCAGACGCTGTCGGGGCTGCGCCGGATGCTCGGCGGACTGCGCGGCTCCGAGCAGGGGCGTCCGGCGTCACCGGGAGCGCTGGAGACCGCATCCTTGGAAAGGGGGTCCGGCCTCGCCGACGTCGACCGGCTGGCCGCCGCGACCACGCAGGCGGGCGTACGGGTCGACGTGCGCCGGCTGGGAGAGCCTCGTCCACTGCCGCCGGAGATCGACGTGTCGGCCTACCGCATCGTCCAGGAGGCCGTCACCAACGTGGTGCGTCACGCGGGCACGGCGTCGTGCCGGGTGTCGATCGACTACCGGGACGACGAGGTGCGCATCGAGGTGCTCGACGACGGGCGCGGCGGCGACACCGGGGGAGGGTACGGCCTGATCGGGATGCGCGAGCGGGTCGGCGTCCTGCACGGGACCTTCGCCGCCGGGCCGCGTCCCGAGGGAGGCTTCCGGGTCGAGGCTCGGCTGCCCGTTCCGGCGGGAGTGCGATGACCGTCCGCGTGCTGCTCGCCGACGACCAGCCGCTGATCCGCGCCGCCCTGCAGATGGTCATCGCCGACGCGCCCGGCCTCGGCATGGCCGGGGAGGCGGGCACCGGCGCCGAGGCGGTGCGGATGGCGGAGGAGCTCGGTCCCGACGTCGTCGTGATGGACATCCGCATGCCCGGCATGGACGGGATCGAGGCCACCCGGCTGATCACCGAGGGCTGCGGCGCCCAGGTGCTCGTCCTGACGACCTTCGACGACGACGAGTACGTCTACGGCGCGCTGCGCGCCGGGGCGTCCGGGTTCCTCGTCAAGGACATGGCGCTGGACGACATCCTCGCCGCGATCCGGGTGGTCGCCGCCGGGGAGGCCCTGATCGCGCCGCGCGTGACCCGCCGGCTGATCGAGGAGTTCGCGGGCCGTCCCGCGCCCGGCCCCAGGCCCGGCACAAGGACCCGGCCGGGCCTGGGGCTCACCGAGCGGGAGGCCGAGGTGCTGACCCTCGTCGGGCGCGGCCTGTCCAACGCGGAGATCGCCGCCGAGCTGTTCATCAGCGCCGCCACCGTGAAGACGTACGTGACGCGGCTGCTCGCCAAGCTCGGCGCCCGCGACCGCGTGCGGCTCGTCATCATCGCCTACGAGGCCGGCCTCGTCACCCCGGCCCCCTGAGCCGCAAAACGCAACGGCCCGGCGGGGGAGTGGTTCCCCCTGCCGGGCCGCTTCGTGCCGGTAGGTCAGGCGCCCGTCAGTGGAGCTCCTTGCGGTCGCCGGCGCCGACGCCCGCGTGCTCCCCCTCGTGGCCCTCCTCGTGGTGGCCGTCGGTCAGCGGCACGTGGTCGGTGCCGTACGCCTCGCTCATCTTGGCCCGGAGCCGGCCGAGGGCGCTGCGGGCGCCCTTGGGCGGGATGCCCTCGCCGTCCTCGGCGCTCTCGAGCACCGGGATCTCCTTCTTGCCGCGGATGTGCTCGGCGATGTCCTCCGCCGGCGGGGTGTGGACCTCGATGTACTGGCCGTTCGGCATCCGCTTGATGACGCCGGACTCCACGCCGTGGGACAGCACCTCGGCGTCCTTGCGCTGAAGGCCGATGCACATCCGGTAGGTGATCCAGTAGGCGATGGCCGGGCCGACGAAGATCGCGATCCGTCCGAACCAGGTCGTCGTGTACAGGCTGATGTGGAAGTTCGCCGAGATCTCGTCGTTGGCGCCCAGCAGCCACAGGATGCCGTAGAAGGTGATGCCCGAGATGCCGATGGCCGTACGGTGCGGGTTGTTGCGCGGCCGGTCGGCGACGTGGTGCTCGCGGCGGTCGCCCGTGACCCACTGCTCCAGGAACGGATAGAGCGCCAGGCCCGTCATGACGATGCCCAGTGGCACCAGCGCCGGGATCAGCACGCTGAACGTCACCGTGTGGCCGAGGAAGTTGATCTCCCAGGCCGGCATGAGACGCAGCGCGCCCTCCAGGAAGCCCATGTACCAGTCGGGCTGGGAACCGGCCGAGATGTCCGCCGGCGTGTACGGCCCGAACAGCCAGATCGGGTTGATCTGGGCGAACGTGCCGAGCAGCGCGATGACGCCGAACGTGAACAGGAAGAACGCGCCCGCCTTGATCATGAAGGCCGGATAGAACGGGGCGCCCACCACGTTCTTCTCGGTCCTGCCCTTGCCCGGCATCTGCGTGTGCTTCTGCACCCACATCAGGATCATGTGGGCCGAGACGAGCGCGAGCAGGATGCCCGGGATCAGCAGGATGTGGATCGAGTAGAACCGCGAGATGACGTCGTGGCCCGGATACTCGCCGCCGAACAGGAAGAACTGGAGGTAGGTGCCCACGATCGGGATCGCCAGCATGACGCCCTCGGTGATCCGCAGACCGGCGCCGGAGAGCAGGTCGTCGGGGAGGGAGTAGCCGGTGAGGCCCTCAAGGAGCGCCAGCGAGAGCAGGAGGATGCCGATGATCCAGTTGAGCTCGCGAGGCTTGCGGTACGCGCCGGTGAAGAAGACCCGGAGCATGTGCACCGTCATGCCGGCCACGAACAGCAGCGCCGCCCAGTGGTGGATCTGCCGCATGAGCAGACCGCCGCGGACGTCGAAGCTGATGTTCAGCGCCGAGGCGTAGGCCTCCGACATCTTCACGCCGTACAGCGGGGCGTAGCTGCCCGTGTACGTGGTCTCGGCCATACCCGGCTTGAACCAGAACGTCAGGAACGTACCGGTCAGCAGCAGGATGACGAACGAGTAGAGCGCGATCTCCCCCAGGAGGAACGACCAGTGGTCGGGGAAGATCTTCCTCAGGTTGCGCTTGAGGAAGTTCCCCGCGCCGATGCGGTCGTCGACGAACGTCGAGACGCCTGTAATGGCCTTCGGGGGAGCGTTCATGATGCTTTCTCCCTAACTTCGGCTTCGGCGTCGCCGCGCTCCCAGAAGCTGGGACCGACGGGGACGTCGAAGTCGGACTTCGCGACGAGGTAGCCCTCCTCGTCGATTCCGATGGGGAGCTGCGGCAGTGGCCGCGCGGCGGGGCCGAAGACGACCTTCGCCCCGTCCGCCGCGTCGAAGGTCGACTGGTGGCACGGGCACAGGATGTGGTGCGTCGTCTGCTCGTAGAGCGCCGCCGGACAGCCCACGTGGGTGCAGATCTTGGAGTAGGCGACGATGCCGTCGTGCGTCCAGTTCAGGTTCGTGCCGGACTTGAGCTCCTCCGGACGGAACTTGAGCAGGATCAGCGTCGCCTTGGCCAGGGCGTTCAGGTCCTCCTCGTAGCCCTCGGGGACCACGGAGAGGATGCCGCCGGGCGAGTTGAAGTCGGCCGCGCGGATCGGCTGGCCGGAGCCCTCGACCACGAGGCGGCGCGGCTTGCCGTCCTTGGTGGGCTCGCCCCAGACGGTGTGCCTGAGCGAGGTCCCGGGCAGCGGGCCGAGGTCCTTCAGCAGCACCAGCGGGGCCAGGCCCAGCGGAGCGGCGGCCAGCAGCAGCGTGCGGCGCAGCAGCCGGTGCTTGACGAACCCGCTCTCCTCGGCGCCCTGGAGGAAGGTCTCCCGGACGTACTCACGCGTCTCGTCGTCGGAACGCATCTCGTGGCGTTCCTGGACGAGGTTGTACTTCGGCATGATCCGCCGCACCCAGACCGTGAGCCCCGCGGCCAGCGAGAGCAGGGCCAGGGTCAGGGTGCCGCCGAGCGCGAGGTTCGACGTGGCCGTCCTGTCGATCGTGCCGACCTGGAAGATCACGTACGAGGCGATGAAGCCGGCCCCGGCCAGGAAGGTGACCAGGAACAGCAGAGCGACGATGCGCTCGGCCTTGCGGGCCTGGACCGGGTCCTGCGGGATCACACCGGGAACGCCCTCGGGCGCGTGGACCGGGTCGGAGTCGACGATCGGCGCGTCCGCGGGCGGTGTGCCGAGGACGCGCGTGGGCACCCGGCCGCTCTCGGGGAACTCGTTCTGCTCTGTCATGCCGCACGTCGCTTCTTCGCTGTGATCCAGATGGAGGCCAGGATCAGGAGGCTGAGACCCACGACCCACGCTACAAGGCCCTCGGTGACGGGGCCGATACGGCCCAGACCCGAACCGCCCGGGTCGACCTGCGACCGCACGTGGGTGATGTACGCGATCATGTCACGCTTCTGCTCCGGCGTGATCGTCGAGTCGTTGAACACCGGCATCGCCTGCGGGCCGGTGGCCATCGCCTCGTAGATCTGCGTCGGCGTCGCCGGGTTCAGCGGCGGCGCGTACTTGCCGTAGGTCAGCGCCCCGCCGGCGCCCACGAAGTTGTGGCACTGGATGCAGTTGGCGCGGAAGAGCTCGCCGCCCTTGGCCGGGTCGCCCTTGGCCGGGTCGACCTGCTCGGCGCTGGGCACCGTCGGGCCGCCGCCCAGCGACTGGACGTACGCCGCGAGCTGGTCGACGGCCTGGTCGGTCGCCCACTCGGGGCGCGGCTTGCGCGGAGCCTGGGGACCCGCGTCGGCGGCCGGCATGCGGCCGCTGCTCACCTGGAAGTTCACGGCGGCGGCTCCGACGCCGATGAGCGTCGGAGCCTTGTTGGTGCCCTCGGCGTTCATGCCGTGGCAGCTCGCGCAGTGCGCCACGAACAGGCTCTTGCCCTGCGCCACGTCGTCGGCCTTGCCGGACGCGATCGCGGCGTCCGCGGTGCTGCCGTTCGGCGCCGCGAGCGCGTAGCCGCCGCCGAGCAGGCCCAGCGCGAGCGCCACGACGGCGACTCGCGCGAGGGGATGGCGCCGTCGGGCGGTGATGGAGTTCACCGAAATCCCCGTTCCGATCATTTGATGATGTAGATGGTCGCGAAAAGGCCGATCCAGACCACGTCGACGAAGTGCCAGTAGTAGGACACGACGATCGCGCTGGTCTGCTGCTCATACGTCAAGCGCTTCGCGGCGTACGTGCGTCCCAGGATGAACAGGAACGCGATCAGACCACCCGTCACGTGCAAGCCATGGAAGCCCGTGGTCAGGTAGAACACCGAGTCGTACGGAGAGTGCGAGAGGATGTGACCCTCCTCCGCCAGGTGCCCGTACTCCCAGAGCTGTCCGCCCACGAAGAACGCACCCATCAGGAAGCTTACGACATACCAGAATCGCAGCTTCTTGACCTGGCCTTTCTCGACGGCCCACACGCCCAGCTGGCACGTGACGCTCGACAGAACCAGGACGGTCGTGTTGAAGGTCGCGAACGGGACGTTGAGGTCCGCCTCGGGCCAGTGAGTGCCCTGCCCCAGGCTGACCGACCGGATGGTGAAGTACATCGCGAACAGCGCCGCGAAGAACATGAGCTCAGAGGACAACCACACGATGGTGCCGACCTGAACCAGGTTCGGCCGGCTGGAACCGTGCGGTCTCGTCGTCGTAGTAATTGCGGATGCTGTCGCCACGCCCAGCATTATTGCGGCTCCCCAGGTCGGGTCGCCCCACGACCCCCCGCTAGGGTCCATCTGCGCCTGCGAAACGGGCATGTCATCGCAATCGCCCCGGGGCTGCGAGCCCTGCAGCCGCGCCGGTAGCATCACGATGACCATACCCCGCGATTCGACAGTGAGCGTGAAATGAGGGTTCTCGTCTACAGCGACGACGCAAGCACCCGGGAGAAGGTGCGGCTGGCCATCGGGCGGCGCCCCGCCGCGGACGTGCCCCTCGTCGAGATCGTCGAGTGCGCGACCCAGCCGGCCGTGATCAAGCACCTCGACTCCGGCGACATCGACATCGCCGTCCTCGACGGCGAGGCGCAGCCGGCCGGCGGGATGGGGGTCAGCCGGCAGGCCAAGGACGAGGTGCACAACTGCCCCCCGATCCTGCTGCTGATCGCCCGCAGGGACGATCGCTGGCTGGCCAACTGGTCCCGTGCCGACGCCGTCGTCGCGCAGCCCATCGACCCCGTCGTCCTGGCCGAGGCCGTGGCCGACCTCATGCGGCGCCGTCTCAGCCTCACCAAGGCGCACTGAACCGGGCGCACTGAACCGGGCGCCCTGAACCGGGCGCCCTGAACCGCGCGCCCTGAGCCGGGGCGCACCTGGACGCCGGGCGCCGTCGCGCCCGGCCCCGCGTCCCGGCCTCCCGGCCGCGCCGCACAGCCGACACGCCGACCCGACTCCACATCGAATCCGCGGAGCCCACCATGGACACGCGCACCACCTGGCCCTCCACGCTGAACGCCCTGCTGGCGGGCGAGAACCTGACGGCCGACGAGACGGCCTGGGTAATGGGGGAGATCATGTCGGGGTCGGCCACCCCGGCGCAGATCGCGGCCTTCGCCGTCGCCCTGCGGGCCAAGGGCGAGACCGTCGCCGAGGTGACGGGCCTCGTCCGCACCATGTTCGAGCGCGCGACCCCGCTCACGGTCGAAGGGCGGGTGGTCGACATCGTCGGCACCGGCGGCGACCGGGCGCACACCGTCAACGTCTCGACCATGGCCGCGATCGTCGCGGCGGCGGCCGGGGCCCGGGTCGTCAAGCACGGCAACCGGGCCGCCTCCTCGCTGTGCGGCGCGGCCGACGTGCTCGAA
This sequence comes from Microbispora hainanensis, assembly GCF_006874475.1. GTDB lineage: Bacteria > Actinomycetota > Actinomycetes > Streptosporangiales > Streptosporangiaceae > Microbispora > Microbispora hainanensis. The sequence goes on along the minus strand of NZ_VIRM01000003.1, from coordinate 183,156 downwards.
CACCTGGGCGTCGCCCTCGACCTGTCGCCGGAGACCACCGCCAGGGTCGCGGTGGAGGCCGGCATCGCCTTCTGCTTCGCGCCCGTCTACCACCCCGCGCTGCGCTTCACCGGCCCGCCGCGCAAGGAGATCGGCGTGCCGACGGTGTTCAACTTCCTCGGGCCGCTGGCCAACCCCGCGCGCCCCGCCGCCCAGGCGATCGGCGTGTTCGACGCGCGCATGCTGCCGGTCATGGCCGGGGTCTTCGCCGAGCGCGGCGTGTCGGCGCTGGTCTTCCGGGGCGACGACGGCCTGGACGAGCTGTCCACCGCGGCCCCGTCGACGGTCTTCGTCGTCCGCGACGGCACCGCGACCCAGACCACGATCGACCCGGCCGACCTCGGCATCCCGCGCTCCCAGCCCGGCGACCTGCGCGGCGGCGACGTCGAGTTCAACGCGGCGGCGGTGCGCGACCTGCTGCGCGGCAAGACGGGGCCGGTGCGCGACGCGGTGCTGCTGAACGCCGCGGCCGGCCTGGTCGCCTACGACGGCCCGGGCGACGACCTGACCGGTGACCTGCGCGCGGCGTACGCCCGCGCGGTCGAGGCGGTCGACTCGGGCAGGGCCGCGCAGACGCTGGAGCGCTGGATCGAGATCAGCCGCGCGCTCGGCGGAAAGGCCTGATCGCGCTTCTGATCCCGATCACCTCCACCGCGGGAGGGATCGGCCGTCCGCCGTGATGGGGACGTGCCGGGTTCGGCCTGAGCCGTACCGTTCGGGCCATGATGCGCCTGCTCGCCCTTCGCGCCATCCACCGCTGGGCCGCGTCGGCCCGCGGTGCGATGGCCCTGCTCGCCGCCGGTCTCCGCGGTGCGCCCTCCGCCGAACGCCGCCTCGGCGCGGTCTGCCGGAGACGGGACGGCGCCAGGGGCGGCCGGCAGGCCCGGGCCGAGAGCACGGACGGCGCGGTCGGCGTACGGCCCGGGAGGCCCGCCCACCTCAGTCCCACCAGCCTCGCCGCCGGGGCCGACGTCGTCAGGGAACGCCTGCGGATCGCCTCGGAACTGCACGACCTGGTGGCCCACGACCTCAGCGTGATCACGCTGGGCGTGGGAGCGGGCCGGGTGATCATGGACAAGGATCCGGAACGGGCGCGGCAGACCTTCCGCGAGGCCGAGGAGTCGGGCCGTCGCGTCCTGTCCGACCTGCGCCGGCTGATGGGCCTGCTGCGCATGGACGGGCAGCGCCGCGGCCCCCAGCCGGGCCTCGGAGACCTGCCGCGGCTGCTCGACGACTTCCGTGCGAGCGGGCTCGCCGTCTCGCTCACCGAGGTCGGCGCCCGGGGGAGCGGCCCGACGCTGGAGCTGTCGGCCTACCGCATCGTGGAGGAGGCGCTGGGCGGCGCCCTGTGGTACGGCACGGCCCGCTCGGCGACGGTCACGCTGCGGTGGCTGCCCGCCCTCCTCGAGGTGGTCGTCCACGACGACGGGCTGCCGCGTGACCGGCTCGTCGGCACCTGGGAGCGCGCGGCGCTGTTCGGCGGCTCGGTCGCCGCGCACCCGCTCCCCGGCGGGTTCGAGGTCCGCGTCCGGCTGCTGCGTCCGGCCTGATCCGCCGCCTGATCCCCCGCGCGCTCGGGCCGCCTCGAAACCGGCGCCTCGCCGCCGCCGGGCGGGGTCAGTCGGCGTCGGCGAGGCCGATGGAGAAGGCCGCCTCCAGGTCGTGACGGGAGTAGGTGCGGAAGGCGATGTGCGTCTCGGTGTGCCGCACGCCCGGCACCTTGTTGACGCGGCCGGGCACGACCTCGGCCACCTCGTCGTAGCGGCCGACCCTGACCATGGCCAGCAGGTCGAACTCGCCGGTGATCGAATACACCTCGCTGACGCCCTCGATCTCGGCGATGGCCTGGGCGACCTCGGGGATCCTGTCGACGTCCGCCTTGATGTGGACGATCGCGGTGACCATGCGCGTCTCTCCTGCTGTCTCGCGGCTCGGGTCTGTCGCCCCCGACCTTAGTGCCACCCCCGCGGCCTCACCGCAGGGGCCGTCCCTCACGGCGGTCGCCGCGCTGGTGCCGGTAGGCGCGCTCGATGCGCTCGACCAGCCGCCCCGCGCCGTACGCCGGAAGGCTCCAGGTGCCGTCGACCTGGACGAGGCGCACGCCGGGGGAGTCGAGCCAGCGCAGCACGCACTCGGTCTCCTCGGCGCTGGCGGCCGGGGTGGGCCCGGGACCGGGGACGACCGTCTCCGCCGTGGCGACCAGCGCGTCCACGTAGGGCGTGGGATGGGCGCCCCGGGGCATCACACCGGCCGCGGCGAGCCTGCCGTGCCGGATGACGTGGATGTCCCAGCCGCCGTCGAAGGCGGGGCTGGCCGCGACCATCTGCGGGATGCCGGTCAGGGAGCGCAGGCGCTGCATGCGCGCGGCGGTCCTGACATAGGCCGCGAGCCGGTCCCTGTCGACGGCCGCCTCCTCGTATCGCTGCTCGGCCGACAGGCGGCTCATGCGCGCCTCCATCGCCGAGAAGACCGCCTCCGCGTCGAGCTCCATCGCGTGCCGCGCACGGCGGACGTGGCGGGCGTAGCTCTCCTCGCTCTCGCGGCCCTCGCACGGCGCGCCGCACCGGCCGATCTCGGCGAGCGCGCAGGCGGGGCGGCGCACGCGGGGCGACAGCCGTTCGGTGCACTGGCGCAGCGGCAACGCCTCGTGCATGGCGGTCCGCGCGTCGTCGGCGGTGCGGCTGCTGCCGAACGGGCCGAGATAGGTCGCGCCGTCGTCCTTCACCTCGCGCACGACGCTGAGCCGCGGGAACGCCTCGTCGGTCAGCTTGAGCCAGACCACCCGCTCGGGGAAGCGGGACCGCCTGTTGTAGCGCGGCTTGGTGGCTCCGATCATCCGCAGTTCGCGGATCTCCGCCTCCAGCGCGGTGGCGCAGACGATCGTCCTGACCCGCTCCGCGATGCCGACCATCTCGCGGACGCGGGAGCGGGTCTCGCTCGCCGTGAAGTAGCTGCGCACGCGGTTGCGCAGGTTGGAGCTCTTGCCGATGTAGAGCGCCTCCCCCCTGGCGTCCTCGAAGATGTAGACGCCGGGCACGCCGGGAACCCCGTCGGCGAGGTGGCGTTTGCGCTGCTGCTCCGGGGTGGGAGCGCGCACGAAGCCGCGCAGGTCTTCCAGCGTGTGCACGCCGAGCGACCCGACCCGCGCGATGAGGCCGTGCAGCACGTCGACCGTGGCCTTCGCGTCCGCCAGCGCCCGGTGGCAGGGCTCGGTGGAGCTGCGGAAGACCCGGGCGAGGGTGGCCAGCTTGCAGTTGGGCGTCTCGTCGCGGGTCAGCACGCGGCGCGCGAGGTCGGCGGTGTCCACCACGGGGTTGGCCGGGGGCGGGTAGCCGTTGACCTGGCACGCCGCTTTGAGGAACGACATGTCGAACGGCGCGTTGTGCGCCACCAGCGCGGCGCCGGCGATGAACTCCAGGAAGCTCGGCAGCACCTCGGAGAACTTCGGCGCGGCCACGACCATCGCGTCGGTGATGCCGGTCAGCACGGAGATGAACGGCGGGATCGGGCCGCCGGGGTCGACCAGCGTGGCGAACTCGCCGATCACTTCGCCGCCGCGCACCTTCACCGCGCCGATCTCCGTGATGGCGTGCTCCGCGGACGATCCGCCCGTGGTCTCCAGGTCGAAGACGACGAACGTCACCTCCCGCAGGGGAGTGCCGAGCTCGTCCAGCGTGCCCTGTACCGCATCCACGCCCATGACCATAGAAGTCCCGACCGACAATTGCCGCCCCCACCCCATGCGGAGGTCAAGCGACGGTCAGGCGGGCGGCTGCGCGGAGGCCGCTCCGGCGCGCCATTCGCGGGCCAGCATCGCGTAGACCAGTTCGTCGCTCCAGGCCCCGGCGAAGAACTCGTTCTCCACCAGATGGGCCTCCAGCCGCATGCCGAGCCGTTCCATGAGGCGGGCGGAGGCGGTGTTGCGCGCGTCGCAGTTGCCGTGGATCCGGTGCAGGCCGAGGCCCTCGAACCCGATGCGCAGGATCTCGCGGGCCGCCTCGGTGGCCAGGCCGCGGCCCTGGTAGGCGGGGTTGAAGACGAAGCCGATCTCGCCCTGGCGGTGCTCGCGGCTGCGCAGGAACAGCGTGAGGTCCCCGATCACGGGCCCGCCGCCGGCCAGTGCGGCGGCCACGCTGAGCACGTCGCCGTCCTCTCCGAGCGACGCGCAGGCGATCTTCCGGTCGAGCGCGGCCTTCGTCTCCTCCCGCGTACGGGCGTCCCAGTAGAGATATCGGGTGACCTCGGGCAGGGAGTGGAAGGCGTACAGGTCGTCGAGGTCGGTCTCGGCGAAGGGGCGCAGGGCCAGGCGGGGAGTCGTTATCGGGTAGGGCGGTGTGAACACGGCGACAAGCGTACGGACGGGAATCGGGCCGCCCGCGAAGGGGTTGTGCGTCGCCCGGCCCCGGCGGTGCGGGACGCCGTCACGGATCATGAACGCGACATGGTCACGGTGTGACGGCCGTACCCTTGAAAGAAGACAGGAACATGGGAGTGTCTCGCAGATCTTGCCGTGTGAGGGCGGTCCGGTGGGCGCGCCGTGAGGCTCACGCCTCGGGGACGCCGGACATCGGGACGTTCTCGCATTCGGGGGCGACAGCACCGCGAGGCGCCGCCGGGGCGACCGCAGTGGGCAGAAGATCTGTAGGACACGGCCGAGGAGCGACGAGATGAGTTCAGCCGGAGAAGGCCTGTCTCGTCCGTTGCCCGAGCAGGTCCGTTTACACGTGGTGGAGGTCGCCGCGCAGGTGCTGGGCTCGATGCCCGCCGCGGCCGTGCCGCCGCCGTTGCGCAACATCGCCAGGTTCGACCCGCGCAAGCGCGCCCGTCTGGGCAGCGCGCCGATCGCGGCCCAGCTGGAGAACGACAAGGAGTTCCGCGAGCGGGTGGCCGAGGCGGTGGAGACCGCCTGGCCCGAGCTGGTGGGGAGCCTGGCCGAGGGCACGGTGCCCCCCGCGGCCGAGCCGGTGCTGGTCGCGGCGGCGGCCTACCTGACCCGCCCGCCCGGCTGGCCGGACCTGGTCGAGCAGGCGCGGACCGACCTGGAGCAGGCCGCCGCCGCGGGCACCCAGCGGGAGCAGGCGGAGACGCGGCTGCGCGAGCAGCTCGCGGCGCAGCGTGCCTCCGCCAAGGAGGAGATCGACCGGGTGCGCGAGCAGCTCAAGGCGGCCCGCGCGGAGAACTCCGACCTGCGGCGCAAGCTGCACGACGCCCGCGAGCGGGTCAGGGCCGCCGAGGCCAGGGCGGCCGAGCTGGAGGCCGAGACGGCCGAGGCGCGGGCCAGGGCCGCGAGCGCCAACGGCGCGGCCGAGACCGAGCTGCGCCGGCTCAAGGAGCGCCTGGCGGACGCCGAGCGCCAGCTCGAGGCAAGCCGCAGAGCCGCCCGCGAGGGCCGCAGCATCGAGGACGCCCGGGTGCGGGTGCTGCTGGACGCGCTCCAGGACGCCGCCTCCGGGCTGCGCAAGGAGCTCGGCCTGCCCACGACGATCAGCAGGCCGGCCGACTACGTGAACGCGGTGCTGCCCGGCGAGCCGGGCGTGTCGGCCGTGCCCGCGCGGGCGCTGGCCAACGACGATCCGCAGCTCCTCGACCAGCTCCTGGCCATCCCTCACCTGCATCTGATCGTCGACGGCTACAACGTGACCAAGACCGGTTATCCCTCGCTGACCCTGGCCGACCAGCGGGCCCGGCTGCTGACCGGGCTCGGCGGGCTCGCCGTGCAGACGCGGGCGGAGGTGACGTGCGTGTTCGACGGCGCCGAGCTGAACGGGCCCGTCCAGGTGTCCGCGCCGCGCGGGGTGCGGGTGATGTTCAGCGCGCCCGGGGAGATCGCCGACGACCTCATCCGCACGCTGGTGCGGGCGGAGCCGCCGGGGCGGGCCATCGCGGTGGTCTCCTCCGACCGGGAGGTGGCCGAGTCGGTGCGCCGCATGGGCGCCCGGCCGGTGCCCTCGCTCCTGCTGCTGCGCCGTCTCGGCCGCGGCTGACGCCCTCCGCGCACGCCCCGGACCTGCGGCGTCACAGTAGGTGACGAGTGCCGCGAATACCTGCGAATAGGTTGAAGCTTCAAGATCGCCTAGATAGAGTCGCGCCGCAGGTTTCGTCGATCTAAGAGGTTCATCCTCAAGGGGGCTCAGTGCGAGGGCGTGTGCCGGTGGCCGCCGGTCTGGCCGCCGTGGTCCTGCTCACTCCGATGACGGGCGCGCAGGCGGATCCGAAGCCCACCGTCGCGCAGGCCAAAGCGAAGCTGAGCAAGCTCAACGCGCAGGCCGACCAGCTCGTGGACCGCTATAACGCGGCCAACGAGAAGTGGAAGAAGGCCCGCCAGAAGTACCTCACGATCAACGAGGACTACAAGAAGCAGAACGCCCGGGTCGAGTCGCTGCGCTCCGGGCTGGTCTCGATGGCGGTCAGCAGCTACCAGGTCGGCGACATGGGGTCGTGGGGCGGCGTCTTCTACAGCTCCAACCCCGACGCCATGCTCAGCGGCCTCGCCACGCTCAACCACATGTCGGCCGAGCGGGCCGGGCGGCTCAAGCAGTACGAGGGCGCCATCAAGGACCTCAAGGACCGCCGCAACCAGAGCAAGGCGGTCTACCAGGAGGCCGCTGACGTCAAGGACGAGTTAGCGGACGAGAAGGAGAAGGTCGACAAGCTCGTCCGGGAGCAGATGAAGCTGCTGCGCTCGCTCGGGACGTTCAACCCCGGCAACCCCAACAGCGCCGGCGTCGTCTACAACGGGCCGGCGTCAGGCAACGCGCTGGCCGCCCTCCAGTTCGCCTACAAGCAGATCGGCAAGCCCTACCGCTACGGGGGCACCGGGCCGGGCGCCTGGGACTGCTCCGGGCTCGTGCAGGCCGCGTGGGAGGCGGCGGGTGTGCGGCTGCCCCGGACGAGCTACGAGCAGTGGGCCTGGGGCGCCAGCCGCCGGGTCTCGCTCGACGACCTCCAGCCGGGCGACCTGCTCTGGCACGCCGGATATGGGCACGTCGGCATCTACGCCGGCGACGGGAAGGTCGTCCACGCCCCGCAGACCGGCGATGTTGTGAAAGTCGTCACACTCGCCGAGTATCACGCGATCGGAGCCGTACGCCCCTGAGGGCCCGGCCGTCTCCGCGATGATCTGTGACTGATGTGGCAAATGTGACCCCATCGGCGCTTGTTGTCTAGATTGTGAGCAGAGTCACATTTGAGGCATTCGCGGTGTGGGTACGCTGCGATTTCTTCTCCACGACCTTCGTTATGCGATCTTTATCCGGCCGGAGCGCTTTGCCGAACGCCGCGAGTCCTCGGTAGCTTCTGGGCCGCGGCGAGCACGCCTCGCCGCCACGCGTCCCGGTCCGGCCGGCCGGTCGCAGTCATCCACCGGCATCGGCGTCCTTCATCACCCTCCCCCTCGCGGGATCCCCCCGACGCCGATGACCAGCCGAGTCCGTGCAGTCAGGAGGCACGGAGCCGGGGAACCATCGACCTTCACACGAAGGTCCGGGGTGAATCGGCGCATCGCGCGCCGTAGGGCGACTTCCCCGCCCGAACCCGTCAGCTAACCCGGTAGGCGTGAGCGGAAGACCCGAGGAGAGATCCTGTCTACCACCCCCAGTCTGTCCCGTCTTGCCCGAATTGCCGTTAGTGGTGCCGCGTTGACGGCATCCGTAGGGGTCGTCGGAGCACCTCCGGCGGCGGCCGGCACGGCGGCCGGCACGGCGGCCGATCCGGTGACGGTCACGGTCGTCAAGACGGCCACGGCGACGAAGACGGCCACGAAGACGGCCACGAAGACGGCCACGAAGACGGGCGCCGAGGAGAGCGCGAAGACCGCCGCCCGCAACGCCGCCGCGAAGAAGCGGACCAAGAAGCACACGTCCAAGCGGAAGATCAGCAGGGCCTCGCTCCAGCGGGCCAAGGCCCGCCGCGCGGTGAAGGCCGCCGAGAAGCAGATCGGCGACCCCTACCGCTACGGAGCCACGGGACCGGGCGCGTTCGACTGCTCGGGCCTGGTCCAGTACGCCTGGCGCAAGGCCGGCGTACGGCTGCCGCGCACCACGTGGTCCATCCGCGGCGCGGTCAGGAAGAAGGTGTCCTGGGGGCACTTCGAGCCCGGTGACCTCATCTTCACCAGCGGCGGCGGCCACGTCGGCATGTACGTCGGGCACAACAGGATGATCCACGCCCCGCACAGCGGCACGCGGGTCAGGATCGACAAGCTGGACGCCTACCGGAGGAGCACCTTCGTGGGTGCCGTCCGTCCGGGCGTCTGACGGGCACCGGTCACCAAGCCCCCTCGACCTGCGCCGTCCTTACGGCCCCGTTCACCTCGCCGAGGTGGACGGGGCCGTGACATGTGCTGGCTAGCATGCACGGCGTGACTGTCACGAGCGGCGTGCCCGCGGGCGTGCCGAGCGTGCGCGCCGGAGCCGACCGGCGCGGGCCCGAAGCCGCGCCCCAGGGGGTCCCTCCCCGCAGGATCGCGGCCGTGGCCGTCGCGCTGGCCGCGCTGCTGGCCGGGCCCGCCGCCGCGGCGCCGCCCGACCCGCTGCGCGCCCTGCGGCTGGACGCCCGCGCCGCCGTACGTGAGCATCCGGGCATGTGGACCGGCGCCTCGGTCGCCAGGGGCGAGCGGGCCGTCGTCGTCGGGTCGCCCCGGCCGCTGGTCGCCGAGATCGCCGCGCTGGCCGGCCGCGCGGGCCGTACGGTCACGAGGGTCTGGGGCGGTCGCGGCGGCGCGGTGGTCCTCGTGCCGCGCACCGAGGAGCAGGCCGCCGTGCTGGCCGCGCCGGCGAAGGTGGAGGGCCTGGCGGCCCTCGCCACCGGCGGCCGCGTGATCGTGCAGCCGGCCGCCTTCGCCCGCCTGTCCGCGACCGGCCGCCTGGTCGTCGTGACCCACGAGCTGACGCACGTCGCGACCGCCGGCCCCCGCGCGGTGCCGATGTGGCTCATGGAGGGCTTCGCCGACTACGTGGGCTACCTGGACAGCGGGCTGCCGGTCCGTACGGTCGCCGCCGAGCTGGCCGCCGACGTCGCGGCCGGGAGAGCGGCGCTCGGCGGTCTGCCGGGGCCCGCCGACTTCGCTGCCAGGCCCGCCCAGGCGTACGAGGAGGCGTGGCTCGCCTGCCGTTACATCGCGGCCCGGTTCGGCGAGCCGAGGCTGGTCGCCCTCTATCGCGCCGCGCTGCGCGAGGAGATCGGCGCCGCCCTGCGCGAGGAGCTCGGGCTGACCGCCGACGAACTGACGCGCGCCTGGCGGTCGTGGGCGCGCGAGCGACTCGCCCGGCCCTGATCGTCGCACCGCGCCGGCCCGGCCGGGACTGCGACAATGCGTTCTCGGGGCGGCGCGGGCGGACCGCGTGATCACGCCGGCAGCGGGGGTGAGGATGACGAAGCGGACGCTGATCGTCACGAACGACTTCCCGCCCAGACCGGGCGGCATCCAGGCGTTCGTGCACGGCCTCGCCGCGCGCAGGCCGCCCGGCTCCGTGGTCGTGTACGCCCCGCGCTGGAAGGGGTGCGAGGAGTTCGACGCCCGCCAGCCGTACGAGGTGGTCCGCCATCCCTCCTCGCTGATGCTGCCGACGCGCGCGGTGGCGAGACGGGCGGCGGCGCTGGTGGAGGACGGCGCGACCGTCGTCTTCGGCGCGGCGGCGCCGCTGGGGCTGCTCGCTCCCGTCCTGCGCGCCGCGGGCGCGGGCCGGATCGTCATGCTGACCCACGGGCACGAGGCGTCGTGGGCCCGCCTGCCGGGCGCGCGCGCCCTGCTGCGCCGCATCGGGGCGGGAGCCGACGTCGTGACCTACCTCGGCGAGTACACCCGCCGCCGGATCGCCCGGGTCGTCCCCGCCTCCCGGCTCGTACGGCTCGCGCCCGGGGTGGACACGACCCTCTATCGTCCGGGGGCGGGCGGCGACCGGGTCCGCGCGTCCCTCGGCCTGGGTGACCGGCCGGTGGTCGTCTGCGTCTCCCGGCTGGTGCCGCGCAAGGGCCAGGACGTGCTGCTGCGGGCCTGGCCGCTCGTTCTGCGGCGGGTGCCCGGCGCGGTCCTGCTCCTGGTCGGCGGCGGCCCCCTGCGGCGGTCGCTGGAACGGACGGCGGCCGGGTCAGGCCTGCGCGATTCGGTGGTCGTCACCGGGTCCGTCCCGTGGGCGTCCCTCCCGGCCTACTACGACGCGGGCGACGTGTTCGCCATGCCCTGCCGCAGCAGGTTCGGCGGGCTCGACGTCGAGGGCCTCGGCATCGTCTACCTGGAGGCGTCGGCCACCGGGCTGCCCGTGGTCGCGGGCTCCTCCGGCGGCGCCCCCGACGCCGTACGGCACGGCGAGACGGGCCTGGTGGTCGACGGCACGTCGCACACGGCGGTGGCCGGCGCCCTGGGCGATCTGCTGGCCGACCCGGCCCGAGCCCGCGCGATGGGCGAGCGGGGCCGGGCCTGGATCGAGGAGGAGTGGCGCTGGGACCTCGTCGCGGCCCGGTTCGCCGCGCTGCTGTGAACCGCCTCAGCCGGTGGGCACGCCCGCGAAGAGGACGCTGTTCCGGCTGGTCAGGGCTTGCGGCCGACGCCGCCGGCGACGCAGATGCCGCCGAGGTCGAGGGGGTGGTGCACGGGCTTCTCGGGACGCCACTCGGGCACGTGCACCACGCCGGGCTCGATCAGTTCGAGGCCGTCGAAGAACCGCACGATCTCGGGCATGTCCCGGGCGCGGCCGGTGCCGAGCATCTGCAGCAGCACCGCCTCAAGCTCGCGCATCTCGGGCGCGCAGGAGCAGAAGTGGGTGAGCTGCATGTAGCTGCCCGGGGCCAGGCGGGCCTTGTAGGTGTCCACGAGGCCGTCCGGGTCCTCCGCGTCGGCGAGGTGGTGGACCACGGCCACCAGCAGCAGGCCGATGGGGCGGGAGAAGTCGAGGAAGCCCTCGACCTCGGGGTGGTTGAGGATCACCTCGGGCTCGCGCATGTCCGCGGTGATCACGCGGGTGCGCGCGTCGGTCTGCAGGATCGCCCGCGCGTGGGCCAGCACGATGGGGTCGTTGTCCACGTAGACGACCTTCGCGGCGGGATTGATCCGTTGCGCGACCGAGTGGGTGTTGTCCATCGTGGGCAGACCCGAGCCGATGTCGAGGAACTGGTCGATGCCCTGCTCGGCCATGTACTTCACACCGCGGAACAGCATGGCCCGGTTGTTGCGGGCGCCCTCGCCGCGGTCGGGGAAGTGCCGCATGCCCTCCGTGGCGACCGCGCGGTCCACCGCGAAGTTGTCCTTGCCGCCGAGGAACGCGTCGTACACACGCGCGATGCTGGGCTTCGTGGTGTCGATCTCCGGGGGGAGATAGTCGGGATCGCGGTGCGTCCAGTTCCAGCTGCCGGCCCTGTTGCCCATCGCCCGCCCTTCCCCAACGATCATGGATTCGTTTGGAGCATAACCAAGCGAAGTGCGACATTGCGGGACGGCGACGATATTTCCGGTGGCCCACGGGGCCGGCGCGGCGTCGTCGCAGGTGGTCCATCATCGGCGACGAAGAAGATCCACTCCTATAGGGGGGATCCGGTTGTCCTGATCACCGCGTGTCCAGGGCCGTCCCGGTCCCGTCGCCCGGCGGCGTCCCGCGTCGTCCGGAGGGTGCGCCGACGCCGATGAAACTTTCAAGAGTTCCACCGGCGGGTCCGGCGCACCTCCGCGTCGTCCCGCTCAGCCGCCGTACAGCTCGTCGATCTGCTTGGCGAAGTCGCGGGCCACGACGTGCCGCTTGATCGACTGCTTCGGCGTGACGTGGCCGCTCTCCTCGCTCAGCTCGATGTCGAGGATGCTGAACTTCTTGATCTGCTCGGCCTTGGAGACCATCCGGTTGGCGTCGTCCACCGCCTGCTGCACCTCGGCGACGACGGCCGGGTCGGAGCACAGCTCGGCCATGGACGCGCCGGAGCGGCCGTTGGCCTCCTTCCACTGCTCCATCGCCTCGTGGTCGAGGGTGACGATCGCCCCGATGAACGGCTTGCCGTCGCCGACGACCATGACCTGACTGATCAGGCGGTGCGCCCGGATGGCGTCCTCAAGCGGCGCCGGGGCGACGTTCTTGCCGCCCGCGGTGACGAGGATCTCCTTCTTGCGGCCGGTGATGCTCAGGTAGCCGTGTTCGTCGAGCTGACCGACGTCCCCGGTGTGGAACCAGCCCTCCGGGTCGATCGCCTCCTTGGTGGCGCGCTCGTTGTTCCAGTAGCCGTCGAAGACGTGCCGGCCCTTCACCAGGATCTCGCCGTCGTCGGCGATCCGGATGCTCACGCCGGGGAACGGCTTGCCGACCGTGCCGATCTTGTTGGCGCCCGGGATGTTGACGGTCGAGGGCGCGCTGGTCTCGGTGAGCCCCCAGCCCTCGAACACCTCGATGCCCACGCCGCGGAAGAAGTGGCCGAGCCGCTCGCCGAGGGCCGAGCCGCCGGAGACGGCCGCCGTCAGCGCGCCGCCCGTGGCCGCCCGCAGCTTGCCGTACACGAGCTTGTCGAAGGCCGCGTGCTTGAGCCGGGCGCCGAGGCCGGCCCCGCCGGAGCTCTCGGCCTTGCTCCACTCGATCGCGGCACGTACGGCGGCGTGGAAGATCTTGCCCTTGCCCTCCGCGTTGGCCTTCTGCTCGGCGGCGTTGTAGACCTTCTCGAACACGCGCGGCACGCCCAGCAGGAACGTGGGCTTGAACTCCCGCAGGTCGGGAGCCACGTTCTTCATGTTCGGGCTGTGTGCCAGCACCGTGCCGGTCTCGATCAGGACGACCTGGATGATCCGGGCGAAGCTGTGCGCCAGGGGGAGGAAGAGCAGCGCGGCCCGCCCCTCCACGTCGAACATCGACTCCAGCGGCCCACGGGAGACGTTGCGCGCCGTGAACAGCAGGTTGTCGTGGGTCAGGCGGCAGCCCTTCGGCATGCCGGTGGTGCCCGAGGTGTAGATGATCGTGGCGAGGTCGCGCCCGCCCCGGCTCGCCCTGCGCTCGGCGAGCGTGTCGTTGGACACGTCGGCCCCGAGGCGCTCCAGCTCGGCGAACGCGCCGCCGTCGATGCGCCACAGCAGCGGCAGCTCGGGCACCGCCTCGCGGACGGTCTCCTCGTGCGCGGCCGTCTCCACGAACGCGGCCTTGGCGCCGCTGTCGGTCAGGATCCACTTCACCTGGTCGGCGAAGGAGGTCTCGTAGATCGGCACCCCGACCGCGCCGGCCGCCCAGATGGCGTAGTCGGCGACCGTCCACTCGTAGCGGGTGCGCGACATCAGGCCGACCCGGTCGCCGGGCTCGATCCCGGCGGCGATCAGCCCCTTGGCGACGGCCGCCACCTGATCCCTGAACCGCGCGGCGGTGACCGGCGTCCACGGCGCGGCCGGATCCTCGCTCTCCTTGTGGCGGATGACGACGGCGTCCGGCTCGTCCACACCGCGCTGGAACACCACGTCGGTGCAGTTCGCGGACAGCGGCACGTCCACCAGCACGGGAACGCTGAACTCGCGCACGGGTCACTCCTTCGCGCACGGCCACGCGATCCCCGGCGGAGGGCGGGAACCGCGTTGCGGGCATAACTCTTCGTGTCTCACCGGACGCTACCGTGCGATGTTACGCATGGGTAGGTCCGTCACCCAGGCGTTATCCGGGGGCACGCGGACGCTATCAGTGTCCCCCGCCCGGTGGGCCCGGCACCTTTCCGTTACCCAAGCGGATGCTAGGTAAAGCGGCCGTTACCATGTCGGCATGCGCATCCACGTCGTCAGCGACGTCCACGGCCGGGCCGACGCGCTCGCCCGTGCGGGCGACGGGGCCGACGCCCTGATCTGCCTCGGCGACCTGCTCCTGTTCATCGACTACGCCGACCACTCGCAGGGCATCTTCCCCGACCTGTTCGGCGCGGAGAGGGCGAGCGAATACGTGGGACTGCGCACGGCGGGCCGCTTCGACGAGGCGCGGCGACTGTCGGCCGGGCTGTGGGCCTCCCTCGACGACGATCCTCGCGAGCTCATCGAGGCGGCCGTCCGCCGCCAGTACGAGCAGATCTTCACCGCCATGCCGACGCCGGCCTACCTCACGTACGGCAACGTGGACATGCCGCGCCTGTGGGCCGACCATCTGCGGCCCGGCCAGCGGGTCCTGGACGGCGAGGTGGTCGAGATCGGCGGGCTGACCTTCGGGTTCGTCGGCGGCGGCCTGCGCACCAGGTATCGCACGCCGTACGAGATCGACGACGAGGAGTACGCGCGCAAGGTCGAGGCGGTGGGCGAGGTGGACGTGTTGTGCTGCCACATCCCGCCCGCCATCCCCGACCTGCTCTACGACGTGGTGGCCCGGCGGTTCGAACGAGGGAGCGAGGCCACGCTGGAGGCGATCAGGAGGACGCAGCCGCGCTTCGCACTGTTCGGCCACGTCCACCAGCCGTTGGTCGGCCGCACCCGCGTGGGTCGCACGGAGTGCGTCAACGTCGGCCATTTCCGCGGCCGTGGCACGCCTTTCGCCCTGGAGTGGTGAAGTACGGTTGGCGCATGGCTGATCGCACTTCGTCGAGCATCACGATCGGCGCCGGCCGGTCGACAATCATGGCCGTCATCGCCGACTTCCCCGCCTATCCGGAGTGGGCCGGCCAGGTGAAGAAGGCCGAGGTCCTGGAGACGGGCGCGGACGGCCGCGCCACCCGGGTCCGCTTCGTCCTCGACGCGGGCGTGATCAGCGACGACTACGTCCTCGGGTACGACTGGGACGAGGACGCGGGCGTGACCTGGCGGATGGTCGAGGCGGGGAAGATGCTGTCGGGCCTGACCGGCAGCTACCGCCTGGCCGAGAACGGCGGCGGCACCGAGGTCACCTACGACCTCGCCGTGGACCTGAAGGTCCCGATGATCGGCATGATCAAGCGCAAGGCCGAGAAGGTCATCGTCGACACCGCGCTGAAAGGGCTCAAGCGGCGCGTCGAGAACCGATGAGGATCCTCCTCTTCACGGGGAAGGGCGGGGTCGGCAAGACCACGGCGGCCGCCGCGACCGCCACGCTCGCCGCCGGGCGGGGCAACAAGACGCTGGTCGTGTCCACCGACACCGCGCACTCGCTCGCCGACGCGCTCGGCGTGCCGCCCTCGCCGGAGCCGGTCGAGGCCGCGCCCGGGCTGCACCTGCAGCAGGTGGACACCCAGCGGTCGCTCGAGCGGCACTGGGGCGAGTTACGCGACTACGCCGGCAACGTGCTGGCCGAGCTCGGCCTCGACGAGGTCACCGCCGAGGAGATCACCGTGCTGCCCGGCGCGGAGGAGATCCTCGCGCTGCTCGAACTGCGCGAGCAGGCCCGCACCGGCCGCTGGGACGTGATCGTCGTCGACTGCGCGCCGACCGCCGAGACGCTGCGCCTGCTCGCCCTGCCGGAGGCGCTCGACTGGCACGTCAACCGCCTGCTTCCCACGGGCAGGCGGATGCTCAGGGCGCTGTCGCCGGTGATCCGGCACGTCGCCAAGGTGAGCGTGCCCGAGGGCGAGGTCGTGTCGGCGGGGGAGCGGCTGCACCGCGGCCTGCTGGAGGTGCGCGCGCTGCTGACCGGCGACGACGCGTCCGTACGGCTCGTGCTGACCCCCGAGGCGGTGGTCGTCGCCGAGGCCCGGCGCACCCTCACCTCGCTCAGCCTGTACGGCTACCGCGTCGACGCGGTGATCGCCAACCGGGTCTTCCCGGCGGAGGGCGCCGACGAGTGGCGGCTGGGATGGGTGGAGGCCCAGACCAGGCAGCTCGCCGCGGTGCACGAGTCGTTCGCGCCGCTGCCCGTCCTCACCGTCCCCTATCTCCCGGCGGAGCCGGTCGGCACCGCCGCTCTCTCGGACCTCGCCGCGCGGATGTACGGAGACCGGGACCCCTTCGCGCGTCCCGGCGTCGAGCCGCCGCTGAGGTTCACCGCCGACGAGCTGGCGCTGTCGCTTCCGCTGGCCGACCGCGACGACCTCGACCTCGCCCGCAAGGGGGACGACATCATCGTCACCGCCGGGTCCTACCGGCGCGTCATCACCCTGCCCGCCGCACTCGCCCGGCGTGAGATCTCCTCGGCGGCGCTCCGGGACGGTCGGCTCCGGGTACGGTTCCAGGCAGGAGGGGCGAAATGACGGATTCCAACGACACCACTCCCCGTCGCCAGGACCCGCTCGGGTCGGCGGCCGAGGAGGCGATGAAGCTGCTGGACGCCGTGCAGCGGCGGATGGGCCGGGAGTTCGGCAAGGGGCTCGTGAAGGGCGGTGTGAGCGGCTTCGGATCCGCCTTCGGCGGCGCCGGGGCGGGCGGCCGGAGCGACGACGTCTGGAGCGAGGCCGTCGCGGAGGACCACGACGAGTACGTCTGCCGGGCCTGCCCGGTGTGCCGGGTCATCGCGGCACGCCGCGAGGCGGGCGGCGACGTCACCGGCCACCTGATCGCGGCGGGCGGAGAGCTGTTCGCGGCGTTCCGGGAGGCGGTCGACGCCCTGCAACGCCCCATGACGGGCGGCAGGGAACGCCCGGACGGGGAGCGGCGGCCCGGCGACTCGAAGGTCGAGCACATCGACCTGGGGTGACGGGCCGGCCGAGGGCGGGCGGCGTCGGGATTGCCACAACCCGGTCTGATCGGCTTCAATCGGCGCGGCGTGAAGGCTCGGGCCGTAGCAGCCTGGACCGGAAACGGATCCGGGCGCGAAGCGGACGTCGGCCGCGAAGCGGATCCGGGTGAGAACCGGACCGGGTGGAAGGATGACGAATGGCGCTGACCATCGGCGTGGACGTGGGCGGTACCAAGATCGCGTATGGCGTCGTCGACGAACACGGCGCCATCATCGAGCGCGGCCTGCGGAACAGCCCGGCGGGCAGTCCCGAGAAGATGGCGCTCACGATCGCCGATGCGGTGACCGAGCTCGCGGCCCG
This sequence comes from Microbispora hainanensis, assembly GCF_006874475.1. Lineage (GTDB taxonomy): Bacteria > Actinomycetota > Actinomycetes > Streptosporangiales > Streptosporangiaceae > Microbispora > Microbispora hainanensis. The sequence goes on along the minus strand of NZ_VIRM01000003.1, from coordinate 166,248 downwards.
GCACGCGGTCGAGGCCGTCGGCATCGGCGCGGCGGGCTTCGTCGACGAGACCCGCTCGGTCATCCGCTTCGCCCCCAACCTCGCCTGGCGCGAGGAGCCGCTGCGCGACAAGGTGGCCGATCTGGTCGGCCTGCCGGTCGTCGTCGAGAACGACGCCAACGCGATGGCCTGGGGCGAATACCGGTTCGGCGCGGGCCGGGGCGAGAGCCACGTCGTGTGCGTGACCGTGGGCACCGGCATCGGCGGCGGCATCGTGCTCGGCGGCCAGCTCTACCGCGGACGGTGGGGGATGGGCGCCGAGCTGGGCCACATGCAGGCGGTGCCGGACGGCCGCCCCTGCGGCTGCGGCAACAAGGGCTGCTGGGAGCGGTACGCCAGCGGCACGTCGCTGCTGATGGACGCGCGGAACAACGCGCAGGCCGACCCGGAGGGCGCCGTGCACCTGCTGCGGCTCGGCGGCGGCTCGGCCGAGGGCATCCAGGGCGAGCACGTGACCGAGGCGGCACGCCAGGGCGACCGGGCGGCGCTGGCCGCCTTCGAGTCGCTCGCCCAATGGCTCGCCCAGGGGCTGGCCGACATGGCGGCGATCCTCGACCCCGGGTGCTTCATCATCGGCGGCGGCGTCTCCGGCGCGGCGGACCTGTTCATCGACCGGGTGCGCGAGGAGTTCGCCGCGCGGCTGACCGGCCGGGGCCACCGCCCGCTCGCCGAGATCAGGGTGGCCGAGATGGGCCCGTCGGCGGGGCTGGTGGGCGCCGGAGACCTGGCCCGGCTCCGCTGACGGCGTGCTGAGGGTCGCGACCTACAACGTCCGGGGACTGAAGGACGACCGCAGGGCGCTGGTCCGGGTGATCCGCGCACTGCGGCCCGACGTGCTGTGCCTGCAGGAGGCGCCCCGCCTGCCCGGCTGGCGGCGGGAGCGGCGGGCGCTGGCCCGCGCGGCCGGTCTGTCCGTGGCCGCCGGAGGCCGCGTGGGCGGGACCGCCGTTTTGATCTCCCCGGCCGTACGGCTCCTGCGTGGGCGTGGGCACCGCCTGCGGTGGTTCCCCGGGCTGGAGTGGCGGTCCGTCGCGCTGGCCGTCGTGGAGAAGACGGCCGAGAAGGACCGGGAGAGGTATGCCGTGTGCTCGGCCCACCTCGACCTCCAGGCGGGGGCGCGGCTGAGCCACGCCGCCCAGATCATGCCGATCCTGGAGCGCGAGGCCCGGCAGTCCGGGGCCGCGCCGGTGCTCGCCGGGGACCTCAACGAGGTCCCCGGCTCCCCGGTCTGGCGTCTTCTCGAGTCGCGCTACACGGACTGCTTCACCGCCGCGCGGGACGCCGCGCCGCGGATCGCGGCAGGCATCGCGGCAGGCATCGGGGCAGGCATCGGGGCGGGCGGAGACGACGACCGTGCCGGTGCGACGTTCCCCGCCCGCGACCCCCGCGCGCGCATCGACGCGATCTTCGCGGGTCCCTGCCTGACCGTCGTGTCGTACGGCGGCGCGGACGTCCGGGCCGAGGACCTGCCTGTCGCGAGCGACCACCTGCCGGTCGTCGCCGAGATCGCCGTGACGCCGTCCGCCGGAGCCTGACCCGGCCGGAAGCGCCTTCAGGGCGTCCGCCGGAGCCTGACGCGGCCGGGAGCGCCTTCGCGGCTGAAACGGCCCCGGCGGGCCGGGCCACGGTGGGCCGGGCCAGGGTGGGCCGGGCGGCGGTGCCGCGGCTTCCGGCGGGCGCGGAGACGGCCGGCACGGCCGCGTTTCCGCATCTCGGGTGACCGGATTCGCGACCTGTGTGACGGGGAGTGCCCGGTCACCCGTACGATCGTTTCATGACCCGCCGCCTCACTCGGCGTGCGGTGCCGTTGTGTGTGCTCTCCGCCGGCCTGCTGGCCGGACTCCTCCCGTGCGCCACATCGGTCGCGCACGCGTACGCAGGGATCGTCCGCGCCCAGGTGGAGCGCGGCCCGTCGGGGGACGAGGTCGCCCAGGACGCGGGCTCCTCCACCGGACGGCTCCAGCCCGACGGCTCGCTGTCGGACGTCGCCGGCCTGTCGGCCACGGACGTCTGGGCCGTGGGCCAGCAGAACGCCTGGGACTTCTGGCGCAACCAGGGGATCATCACCCATTGGAACGGCTCCTCCTGGAGCGAGGTGCCGATCAGGGGCGACGCCACCGGGGCCGGCCACCTGCGGTCGGTCGCCGCCGCCTCCGCCTCCGAGGTCTGGGCCGTCGGCGACGGCCACGACGGCCTGCCGTACGTCGCGAAGGGCTCGCGTGACGGGTTCGACCGCGTCGGCGTGCCGCAGCTGCGCACCGGCGACTGGCTCGGCGGGGTCGCGGCCTCCTCCGGGCGGGTGGTCGCGGTCGGCAGCCGGGACGGCAAGGCGTTCCTGCTGAGCAGCGGTGGCTCCGCCAAGGGCACGACCTGGAAGACCGTCCAGGGCCCCGTGGGCGCGATGTACGGCGTGGCGTTCGCGAGCAGGTCGGACGGCTGGGCGGTGGGCGACACCGGCTCCGGCCCGCTGGCCATGCACCTGACCGGCAGCGGGTGGAAACAGGCCGACCTTCCGGCGATCAAGGGCGGCTTCCTGCGGGACGTGTACGCCGACGGCCGCAAGCGCGCGGTCGCGGTCGGCGGCGTCTACCAGAGCGACGGCGGCATCGCCCCACTGGTGCTCGACTGGGACGGCAAGCAGTGGAAGCGGGTGACGCCGCCGGAGCGGCGCGCCGAGCTGTACGGCGTCACGGGGGACGGTGACGGCGAGTTCTGGATCTCGGGGTACGACCGGAAGCACGAGGGCGAGGGGTTCCTGCTCCGATACGACGGAGCGCGCTGGACCACGCTGCGGGGCCCGAAACCGGCCGACGACCGGACGGTGCGGCTGCAGGCGGTCGCGCACGTCGGCGATCTCACCATGGCGGTCGGCCACACCCTGGACGACAAGGGCCGCTACACCGACCTCGTGGAGCGGTTCGGACCGCCCCCCGCCGACAGCCACACCGTGAAGGCGGCCGGCGAGACCGAATGAAGGCGGGCACGGTGGGGCCCGGACCGGCCGGGGCGTGCGCCGTCGTACAGCCCCGGTCAGACGACGGAGCCCCGGTCAGAGCGCCCTAGCCAGAGCGGCCCAGTCAGAGCGGCCCAGTCAGAGCGCCCGATCAGAGAGCCCGGTCAGAGAGCCCGGTCAGAGAGCCCGGTCAGACGACCGCGCCGTCGTCCCAGCCGGAGTCGGCGGGCGGGCCGTCGCCCATGCGCACGACGAGGATCACGAATCCCGCGATGAACGCCGACACCGCGGCGAACACGATCCAGCCGTCCATGGGCCACTCCAGCAGAGCGGCCAGGAGCAGGTAGGCGGGGCCGCCGAACAGCGCCAGCCAGGAGAGCCGGCTGAGGGTGTCGCCGTGCGGAAGCGGCGGAGGGGGCGGCGGGATGTAATGATCGTCGTCGCCGGGGGTGGGAGCCTGTTCCTCAGCGGTCCGGTCGTCGTCCCGGACCCCGTCGCCGGGAGCGTCGTCGCCGAGGGCCACGCCGCCGGAGGCACCCCCGCCGGGGGCGTCGTCGCCCGCGTCGGTCTCCTCGGTGACGTTCTCCCGGTCAGGCCATGGTTGTTCGGCCGAGGCGTCCTCGGCTGTCTCGTTGAACGAGGCGACGATCTGGCGCCAGACCTCGTCCTCGTCACTTTGCGGCGTCACGTCGATCCCGGGTCACAAGTCCTTCGTCAAGGGTACCGAGGCGTGGGAGCGGATGAACTCCAGACTCCCTTCGAAGATCACAGGCGCGTCGTTGTCGAGAGTGGCCACGTGATAGCTGTTCGCCAGCTCTCTGACCTCCAGATTGTTTCGCATTCTCGCCTGCAGGAACGCGACGCTCCCCGGCTTTACCACGTGGTCGTTCCTGCTGTGGAACACCAGCACCGGCTGGGTCACCTTGGCGATGTCGGACTGGACGAGCTTCCACAGCCGGGGCAGCGTGGCGGCGGCCCGGACGGGCGTGCGCAGATAGCCGAGCTCGCTCATGCCCTCCTTCTTGATGTCGCCCGCCACCCCCGGGGTCGAGCGTACGACGTACTTGAGCGCCGGGGCCAGCCACAGCAGCGGCACGTCGTTGACCACGGACGGGTTGACCACCACGACGCCCGCGACGGCGTCACCGTGCACCTCGGCCAGGCGCAGCGCCATGCAGCCGCCGAGGGACAGGCCCATCACGAACGCCTCCGCGCACCGTCCGCGCAGGTCGGCGAACGCCTTGTCCAGCTCGGCGTACCAGTCCTCCCAGCGGGTGCGGCTCATCTCCTGCCACGTCGTCCCGTGTCCTGGCAGACGCGGCAGGGACACCGTCAGCCCCGCCTCCGCCAGGTGTTCACCCCAGGGCCGCAGCGACTGCGGCGAGCCGGTGAATCCGTGACAGAGCAGGACGCCGATGTCGCCGCCCTCATGGTGGTACGGCTCCGCACCGGGCAGCACTGGCATGGGTGACCTCCGTGAAACGGCGGCGTGTTCCGCCCGATACTCGCACGTTGGTCAGCGTTAGTGCGAGAGGGCTGGGCGTGCGAAGATGACTGCACATCCGAGCCGAGGGGGTGCCCACGTGTTTTATTGGGTGGTGAAGGCCATCCTCTGGCCGATCCTCCGCTTCGTGTTCCGCCCCTGGGCCGAGGGGGTGGAGAACGTGCCGAAGGAGGGCCCGGTCATCCTGGCCGGCAACCACCTGTCGTTCGCCGACCACTTCTTCGGGGCCGGATTCCTGCCGCGCAAGGTGATTTCCCTGGGCAAGGCCGAATATTTCACCGGTCGCGGGCTCAAAGGCGTGGTGAGCCGCGCTTTCTTCTCGGGCGTCGGCACCGTCCCGATCGACCGTTCCGGCGGCAAGGCGAGCGAGGCGGCGCTCCGCACCGGCCTGCGCATCCTCAGGGAGCGGCAGGTGCTCGGCATCTACCCCGAGGGCACCCGCTCGCCCGACGGCCGTCTCTACAAGGGCAAGACGGGCGTGGCCCGGCTCGCGCTGGAGTCCCGGGCGCCGGTGATCCCGTGGGCGATGGTCAACACGTTCGAGATGATGCCCCCCGGCCGGCCGATCCCCAGGTTCGGCATCCGCCCCGGCGTCCGCTATGGCAAGCCGCTCGACTTCTCCCGTTACTACGGCATGGAGAACGACCGCCTCGTGCTCCGGGCGGTCACCGACGAGATCATGTACGCGCTGATGGAGCTGTCCGGCCAGGAGTACGTCGACAAGTACGCGGCGGCGGCCAAGACGGAAACGACCCGGGCGGCTCGCGAGAATTCCTGATTTTTCCGGCCGGACGGCCCGTCCGGCCGACGGAGGGCAGCCCCACCGTCTCCGGGGTGACCCGGTCGCGCCGGCGCCCCGGAACCCTGCCGAGTTCCGTCGCCGACATGCCCCCAGCCGACATCCCGGGCCCGGGCCCGCGCCTGGTACCGGCAGTCCCAGGAAGCAGGGACGTCTGGCTGCCCGCCGCGCCGTGCCGGAGGGTGGACGCATGACGACAACACTGATCACCGGAGCGAACAAGGGCATCGGCCGCGAGACCGCCCGCCGGCTCGTCGCCGCGGGTCACACCGTGTATGTGGGCGCCCGCAACGCCGAGCGCGGCCGCCGGGCCGCCCAGGAGCTGGGCGCGCGGTTCGTCCTCCTCGATGTCACCGACGACGCCACAGTCGAGGCTGCGGTCAAGACCATCGAGGCGGACGGCGGGCTCGACGTACTGATCAACAACGCGGGCGTCGAGCCCCGCGTCGAGGGCAACGCCATCCCCACCCCCGAGTCCACGACCGCCGACCAGGTGCGCGCCGTCTTCGAGACGAACGTCTTCGGCATGGTCCGCGTCACCCACGCGTTCCTGCCGCTGCTCAAGCGCTCGGCCGCGCCGGTCGTGGTCAACGTCAGCAGCGGCCTGGCCTCGCTGGCCGCCCTGTCCGACCCCGCCCACCATGCGCACTTCTACCCGGGCCTCGCCTACCCGGCGTCGAAGACGGCGGTCAACATGCTCACCGTGCAGTACGCCAAGGCGTTCCCGCAGATGCGGATCAACGCCGTCGAGCCCGGCTTCACCAAGACGGACCTGAACGGCAACACGGGCACGCAGACCGTCGAAGAGGCGGCCGAGATCATCGTCCGGATGGCGGAGATCGGCCCCGACGGCCCGACCGGCGGCTACTTCGACGTCAACGGGCCGCTGCGCTGGTGAAGCCGTACGGCGGACGCGGGTGGAACCACTCCGGGCGGGCGGCCGGCGGCGGACTCCGCGGGCCGCCCGCCGGTCCTCCCGCGCGCTCATGTACGCGCTGACGGAGCTGCCGGGCCAGGAGTACGCCGGCAAGTACGCGGCGGCGGCCAAGACGGAAACGACCGGGGCGGCTCGCGAGAATTCCTAATACTTCCGGACCGGACGGGTAACGTTGCGGTGTTCGCCGCGCACCTGGGGACGTTCAGACACGTTCGGATCGGAAGGCGTAGGAGCATGCCAGCACGCAGGCACCGCACATGGGCCGAGCCCGGCGCCGCGAGGCACGGAGCGGGTGACGGCGCGGGCGACGGATTGGACGGCCCGTCCACGACCCCGGCGAGCGGGCCCGCCGCCGCCGGAGTCGCCGCTCGCGGGTGTCCCGCATGAGCGTCCGCGAGGAGCAGCAGACCGACACCGGATATCTGCCGCACCGCCAGATCCTGATCGTGCTCTCCGGAGTGGCGGCCGGAATGCTGCTGGCCGCGCTCGACCAGAGCATCGTCGGCACGGCCCTGCCGCGCATCGTCAGCGAGCTCGGCGGTCTTGACAAGCTGTCGTGGGTGGTCACCGCCTACCTGCTCACCTCGACCGCGGCGACCCCGCTGTGGGGCAAGATCTCCGACCTGTACGGCAGGCGGATCATCTTCCAGGCCGCCATCGGCATCTTCCTGCTCGGCTCGGTGCTCGCCGGGCTGAGCCAGGACATCGGCCAGCTCATCGGCTTCCGGGCGATCCAGGGCCTGGGCGGCGGCGGGCTGATGGCGCTGGCGTTCAGCATCATCGGCGACGTCATCCCGCCGCGCGAGCGCGGCCGATACCAGGGCTACTTCGGCGCCGTGTGGGGCACCTCCAGCGTCGCCGGGCCGCTGCTCGGCGGCTTCTTCACCGACGGTCCCGGCTGGCGGTGGATCTTCTGGATCAACCTGCCCATCGGGTTGATCTCGCTCGTCGTGACCTCGATGGCGCTGCGGATCCCCTTCACCCGCCGCAGTCACCGCATCGACTACCTGGGCGCGGCGCTGATCGTGGCCGGGGTGTCGTGCTTCCTGCTCTACCTCGACTGGGCGGGCGGTGATATCGGCTGGACGGCCCCCGGCTCCCTGGCCCTGCTGACCGGGTTCGTGGGGTTCGCGGCCCTGTTCGTGTTCGTCGAACTGCGGGCGGCCGAGCCGATCCTGCCGATGCGGCTGTTCCGCAACAAGATCTTCAGTGTGGGCAACGCCTTCAGCTTCCTCGCGGGCCTGGCGATGTTCGGCGGCATGATCTTCCTGCCGGTCTACCTCCAGGCCGTCCAGGGCATGTCGCCGACCGTGTCCGGCCTGGCGCTGCTGCCCGCGGTCTTCGGCATCTTCTCCACGTCCATCACCTCCGGCCAGATCATGAGCAGGACCGGCCGATACAAGATCTTCCCGATCCTGGGCGGGGCGGTCCTCCTGGTGGCCATGTGGCTGCTGTCCACGATCAAGGTGGACACGCCGTACTGGCAGGTGGCGGTCTACGCCTACCTCTTCGGCGCCGGACTCGGGTTCACCATGCAGACGATCGTCACGGCCATCCAGAACGCGGTGGAGCGCGCCGACATGGGCGTGGCGACGAGCTCGGCGACGTTCTTCCGGATGATGGGCGCCGCCATCGGCACGGCGATCATGGGTGCGGTCCTCACCAACCGGCTCACCCACTACCTGACCGTCGAGTTCGGCGGCAGGATGCCGCCGGGGCGCGTGGACGCCAACAACGTGCAGGCGATCCAGCAGTTGCCGCAGCCGGTCAAGGACCACGTGCTGGTCGCGTTCACCAACGCCATCGACGACGTGTTCCTCGCCAGCCTGCCCTTCGTCGCCCTCGCGCTGGTCGTGGCCTTCTTCCTCAAGGAGATCCCGCTCGCCGCCCGGAGCACCGACGGCCCGGCCGCCGTGGGCTGACCCCGCACGCAGCCGGCGGCGGGGTACGCCCGGGGCGGTTCGCCGCCGGCGTGACGAGCCGGTCTCATAGACAGCTCCCGGCGTCTCGCGCCTCTCGTGTGCGGCCTGGAGGCGGGCTCAGGTGAGCTGGGAGCGGATCTCGCGGATGTGGGCCGGGGTGGTGCGGCAGCAGCCGCCCACATAACGGGCGCCGAGCGAGGCCCACCCGGCCGCCGCCCTGCCGAACTCGACGGGATCCGCGAGCCCCAGCCAGCGCCGGTTCGCGGCGTCCCATGTCTCCCCGGAGTTGGGGTAGACGATCGAGGCTCCGCGCTTGATCAGATCCGGGATGAAGCGCGGCGCGGTGCAGTTCACGCCCACGGCGACCACCTGAGGGAGGTCCGCGAAGATCGCCGCCGACTCCTCGAACGGCGTTCCGTCGCTGATGTGCTCGCCGTCCCGGCAGGAGAAGGTGACCCACGCCTTCACAGACGGCGTCTCGCGCAGGAGCCTCGCGAGCGCCCGCGCCTCTGCCTGCGAGGGGATCGTCTCGCATGCCAGCAGGTCGGCCCCCGCGTCGGCGAGGATCTCGAACCGCTCCCGATGCCACTCGGTGAGGCCGTCCTCGTCCAGGTCGTAGTCGCCGGTGTACTCCGCGCCGTTGGCCAGGTAGGCGCCGTAGGGCCCCACGCTCGCGGCGACGAGCCCGTGCCCGGCCTCGTCCCTCGCCTGTACGGCAAGCGTCACCGACAGCCGGATGAGGTCGCGGGCCTCCTGAGAGGTGAGGCCGTGCCGTACGAACCCGGGGATGCTCGCCTGGTAGCTGGCCGTGGTGGCGACATCGGCCCCGGCCCTGAAGTAGTCGAGGTGCGCCTGACGGATGACGCGGGGATCATCGGTGAGCAGTCGTGCCGACCACAGGTCGTCGCTCAGGTCACAGCCGAGTGTCTCCAGGTGCGTGGCGAGACCGCCGTCGAGGACGATTGGGTTCATACCGGGCAACACTACGTGCTCACGCGGGGAACCGGCGTGGCGGCCTCGTCGCCGGACGGACCGAGGCTCCGTCGCTTCCGGCCGGCCCGCTGAGCCGGTGGAGGCGCGGCAGTCTGCCGCGTGCAGGGGATGCGCGAGGGGCCCGCCGCATGCGGTGGAGGAGCGAGGCCGTAGGGCATGCCGGTGGCCCGCATCTTCGTGCAGATGACGATCCACTTGAGGTCGACCCCGTGGTAACGCCGCGGACCCCCGGTGGTACGGCCGACGGGGGTGACGACCAGGCCGGCGCGTTCGTAGTAGCGCAACGTGTGCACGCTGAGACCGGTGCGGCGGGCGGCTTCGGCGATGCTCAGGCCCTCCTCCGGTTCCGGGTGAGCGGGCTTGGATCTCGCCTGCGTATCCATTTCGAGCAAGTTCGAAAGCCTAACGTCGTGACGGTTACCCGAAGCGGGTGCCGCCAGTCACCGGCGGCGCATGCCGATCGGACGCGGGCCCGGGCCGGCGGATCTGCCGATCACCAATACGGCGGTCTCCGGAATGCCCGCGCGATGGCCGGTGCGGCAGCCTCCACCCGCCTCCGCCACTCTGACGGCCGACCTCCGCGGCGAGGAACCGATCGACAATCCCAGGCGTTGGCGGCATATGGGGCTGAAAGGGCTTCTCAATCGGTTGCTGCGCCGCCGGTCTCCCGTCCCCGCAGGTGGACGCGACGATCGGCCTGACACGGGAGGGGTGAGGGAGCCGCGGCGTCCCACACCCACCCCGCCGTCCGATGTCATTCGCCTACCAGAACCCTCGTAGGAGCTCCGCTCACAGCGGAACCCGCGCCGATGCGGCCGGGTCCCGGCTTCCCCGCCGGTGTCCCGGCCGCGCTCGCTTCACCCCTGTCGTGTGGCGGTCTCTTCCGGATGCCGTCTCACGATCGCTTCCAGAAGGGACGCCGGCCCTCCTTCGCTCCGGGCGCCGAGCCCGGGGAACCGAGGGAGCCCGGGAACGCGGACCCGGGGGTCGCCAACCCGGGGGACGCTGGTCCCGCTGAGGCGGAGCCGGGGCCGCCGGTCAGGATGGTCAGCAGGGCGACCGTCCGCCGCCAGAGGTCGTCGAGCGAGACCTCGGCCCACTCGGCCCTCTCCAGGTCGGCGGCGAGTGCGATGAGATCCGGAGGACCACCCGCCATCTGCGCGAGGACGCGCAGGCGGCTGGCCAGATCCGCCAGATAGCGCCGCCGCTCCCGCTCGGGCAGCGACTCCGCCTCGCCCAGCTTCGCGAGCTCCTCGGCGAGCAGCGGCCGGATGCCCTCGAAATCCGTGGCAGGGGCGATCCCCTCGCCGGGACGCGGAAGGAAACGACCGATGGAGAACCCGCGAGAGGCCCGTCTCCGAGCCGGTGCGGGCGCGCCGGCATAAGGCGGGGCGGGAGACACGACAGGAGGCACGACAGGGGGCACGACAGGGGGCACTGCCGGGGGCGCGCCGGGCGGCGGAGCCGCTGCGATGGGCCCTTCCGCCGCAGAAGCGAAAGGCATCTCAGGGCCGGCCGTGGTGAACGCGGCCATCCTCGCCATCATCGGAGCGCCGGGTGCCGTCATCGGCATCGCGGCCGGCATCTCCCAGCCGCTCGGAGGTTCGACCGGCTGGATCACCCGGTGCTCCGGGCCGCCCTCGCCGCTGACGCGGGTGTCGACGGCCACGAAGGCGGTGAACCGGCACAGCACACCGAAACGCAGTGAGACATCGATGATCCGCTGTTCGAGGGAGTGGTCGCCCATGGCGTATCGGTCTTCCAGAGCGCGCAGATATGCCCGTGCCCACACGGCCCGGATCGCCGGGTTGCGGACGGGACGGCCCTCGATCCGCTCCTCCCAGGGACGGCCGTCGGCCCTGCGGCCCTGCACCGTGATGGCTCCGGCCGGCCGCCGCCCCCGGTAACGCCCGCTCACGACCAGGGGGACGCCGGGGTAGAGCGAGCCGGCATGCGTGACGGTGTCCGCCACAAGGTCCACGCCTTCCGCCTTCAGCGCGATGTCCGTCACCAGCGGTGAGCCGATGCGGCGGTGGATGTGCTCCATCGCCGCGTCGAGGCGGTCCTCCGACTCGACCAGCTCGCACCGGCCCGAGCCGGCCAGGGCCAGCCGTCCAAGGAACCCCGCGTTCACCGCCCTGTCGATGCCCACGGTGTGCACCCGGATGCCCTGCAGCCTCGTGCCGATGCGTTCGAGGATCTGGTCCTCGTTGCCCACCTGGCCGTCGGTCACCAGGACGAGCACCCGGTCGCGCGCCTGCTCGCGGGACGGGCCGGATCCGCCGTGCCCGCCGTCCTCACCCGACCGGCCGGGGTCGGTGGCCGCCCCCGGTGCGGGCGCGTTGTCGCCGTCGAGCAGCCGCAGGGCCTCCTCCAGAGGAGCGAGCATCTCCGTGCCCCCGCGTGCGTCGAGGCGGGACAGGTGCTCGACGGCGCGGTATCGGTTGCGGTCGGTCGCCTCCACCAGGCCGTCGGAGAAGGCACGCTCCACGACCGAATCGAACGCGAGCACGGCGAACCGGTCACGCGGGGTGAGCGTGTCGACGATCCGTGCGGCGGCGCGCCGTGCGGCGACCATCTTCCAGCCCGTCATGCTGCCGGACCGGTCGAGCAGCAGGACGACGTCACGGGGCGCGGTCCGGGTGGCGTCCTCCGGCGGCGGCAGCAGGGTCAGCAGGAAGGTTCCCTCGGCGTCGGCCGGGTCCTGTGCTGTGTCCCTCGCCGTGTCCCTCGCCGTGTCATCCGGTGTGCCCTTCGCGGAGCCGCTGCCGCCGCCGTCGGCCGCGCCGCTGCCCGCGGCCATGTCATCGCCGGGCGAGCCGGCGTCCGCCGCGTCGTCAGGGACGAGCGCGAGCGACGAGGAGGCGTCGAACGCCAGGCGCAGGATGAAGTCGCGGTCGAGCCGCTCGCCGGGCCGCAGCCTGATCGTGTCGCCCTCCCGATCGACCTCGTGCAGGCTGGAGCGGACCTCGCGCAGGTCGAGCCCGGTGGGGTCGATCGTCGCCGCGAGCGACAGCCGTACGGGATAGGGAAAGTTGGGAAGCAGGACGGGTGGCGTGATCCGGGAGGCGTCGGGCACGGCGTCGGTGTCGGGTGCCACGCCACCACCGGCCGGCGGGCCGGACAACGGAGCCCCGGGGATGTAGCGGGGCGCCACGACCAGCGGGAAGCGGAACTCGGCCGCGCCGTCCTCGTAGGGAAGCGGCTGGCTCAGCGTGAGGCGGACCACCACGCGCTCCCCGGGGACGATGTTGCCGACCCTGATCGTGAACACGTCGGGCCGGTCCTCCTCGGCGATCGCCGCGCGCCTCCCCTCGGTGAGCGCGCGGTCGTAGTCGGCCCGTGCCTGCCCACGCTCCTTGAGCACGCCCTCGATCACCCGGTCGTCCGCCTCCATCCGGAAGGCGGTGACCGCGGCCCGCGGCGGCAGCGGGAAGACGTACGTGGCCTCCAGCGACACGTCGAAGGCGTTGCGGAAGGTCTGGACGACCTCGACGCCCGCCACCAGTCCGGTGAGGTGGGCGCTGACGTCCACACTCTCCAGGGGAAGGTTGCCCTTCTCGGTCTCCAGCGCTCCGAACCCGGCGTCCGGCACAGGCCGGCACTCCTCCGGCCGCAGAGGTGTGATGGGAACGGTCATGGCGTCATCCCTCCAGCGGGTCGGACGTGTCGGAAGCGTGTGGATCGAGTGCCGAGGCGTTGTGGGGGTCACGGGCGCTGTCGAACGACCCGGCCAGACCGAGCGTGGCGAGGGCCGCGAGAAGCGGGGCCGCGGCCCGGCGCAGCGCCGCCACCTCGTGCCCGTCCGGGACCCGATGGGCGCGGTCGAGCAGGACCGTCACCCCGGGTGCGAGTCGTACGCCGTGCACGACGTCCGGGAGCACGACGTCCGGGAGCACGACGTCGGGGAGCACGGCGTCGGGGAGCACGGCGTCGGGGAGCACGGCGTCGGGGGGCACCGTGTTCACGGGCGCGGTGCGCGCGGGCGTGGCGTCAACGGGCGCTGTGTTCACGGGCACGTTGTTCACCGGCACGGCGTCCCCGAGTGGGATGTCGCCGTGCGTGGTGTCTCTGTCCGTGCTGTTCCCGCGGGTGGTGTTCCCGTGTGGGGCGTCTCTGTGCGTGGTGTCCCCGTTCGGGGTCACGTAGTGGCCGGAGCCGGCCGTGGTGGCCGATGAGGCTGGGTGTGCCCAGAAGCGGTCGCGGGCCGCCGGCCGTGCGACGTCCGGCATGGCGGGCTGGGCGTCGGTTTCCGGGCTCGCCCCGTACCAATCGGGCGCAGGCGGTGTCGCGGTGTCCGGCGGGCCGAAAAGGCGGTCCGCGGGGCTCGCCGGGGCCGGGACCGCCGGGCTGTGCGGAGGGGGCGGGGAAAGTGGAGGGGGCGGGGACAACGGAGGGGGCGGGGACAACGGAGGGGGCGAGGAGAGCGGCCGGGGGGCCGGTCCTGACAACGGCTCGGCGAGCCCGGCGACGCGCATAAGCATCGCGTCGGTCGCCCCCGCCAGCTCCGCCTGGATGTCGGCGATGGACAGGCCGTCCGCCTGGCGGCGCTTCACGGCCACGAGCTGGAGCAGATGACGGCGGCCATAGAGGGCCACCCGGCCACGCCGGCCCAGCGGGGGGTCGAGGAGCCCGATCGTCGTGTACCAGCGGATGAGCCGTTCGTTCGGCACCTCGCGCACCCTGCCATTGGCGCGGGGCTCAGGGCGGTTGGCGCGGGGCTCAGGGCGGTTGGTGCGGGGCTCAGGGCGGTTGGCGCGCGGGTCGGGGCCGTCGGCTCGCGGCCCGGGACGGCTGACCTGTGGCTCCTGGCCCTTGGCGTCTGACTCCGGATCGTTTCCGCCTGGATCCCGGCCGTGGACGCGCCGCTCCTGGCTGAGCAGGTCCGCCGCCCGCTCCGCCAGTTCGCCGATCGTCCAGGTGTCGCTCATGCCTCCACGATGACACTGTCACAATGACACTGTCAATATCGTTTCCGTCATGCGGCGTCATGGTTTTCGAAGAGTTCGTCTCGGCGAGGAACGCCGCTTCTCCCGCCGTTCACACGAAACGGATCGACTGGGTGGAGCGACGTGTGCCACGTGCCGCCGAGGGACAGGAGAACGCGGGGCGGGAAAACGCGGGGCGGCGGCGCGGAAACGAGCGAACGGCCGTCGGTGGGCGGCCGGCATGACCAGGGGCAGGTCGAGGAGGCGGTCAGCGGTGCAGGGTACTTCCGTCCGATCGGCGGCGCTCTCGGCGCTGCCCGGATCGTTGTGGCGCGCGACGTGCGCACGGCCTGACGACGGAGGTGAGCCGCCCGGCCGCGAGCCGTACGCCGCGGGAGATCCGGACGGCCCCTTCCCGGCGGGCGTGCTGAGGGCCCTGCCGCCGGGTTTCGCCGCCCGGATCGTGGCGCGGTCGGGAGAGCGTGCCGGGGGAGTGGTCTGGCACGCGGCCCCTGACGGCGGCGGGTGGTTCCCCGACGAGGACGGCTGGATATACGTGTCCAACTGCGCGCTGCCGTTGCTCGGCGGTGCGACGGCGCTGCGTTTCGCCCCGGACGGAACCCTGCGGGGCGGATATCGCATCCTGTCCGGCGCCGACCGCTGCGGGCCCGGCGCAGAGACACCGTGGCACACCTGGATCTCGGGCGAGCGGACGCCGTACGGCCGGGTCTTCGAATGCGACCCGTACGGCCTGCGCGCCCCCATGCCCCGGCTCGCGATGGGCCTGTTCACCCATGCCGGTGTGGCCTGTGATCCCGGCCGGGGCGTCGTCTACCTCACGGAGGGGGAGCCGGACGGATGCCTGTATCGGTTCCTGCCGGACGACCGGGGCGACCTCACGACGGGCGTGCTGGAGGTGCTGGTCGGCGACCCCGGCGAGGAGCCGGTGACCTGGGAACGGGTGCCGATCCCGGCGCTCCCCGACCATGTGCCCCTGCGTGAGCAGGTGAAAGGGGCCAGGAGGTTCGCGGGCGGCGGCGCCTGTCACTTTTCCGACGGCCTGGTGTGGTTCGTCACCGAGGGCGACGGCCGGGTGTGGGCGTACGACACCGTCCGCGAGTGCCTGGCGGTGCTGCACGAAACGGCCGGGGCGCCGGGCGGCGGTGCGGACGGCGAGATCACCCTCGTCGCCGGTGACCGGGCGGCGCCGTTCCTGCGCCTCACGGGCGGCTGGACCGTGACGGGCCCCGCGATGTCGCGGGACGGCGACCGGCTCTACTTCTCCTGCCGTCCGTCCCAGAACGGGCGGCCCGCCCCGGCCGCCGTGACCGTCGAGGTCCGCGGGCCGTTCCACGATCTCGTCCGTGATCTCGTCCATGATCTTGTCCGGGCCTGAACCGGCCATGGTCTCGCGAGGTCGGACGATACGAATAGGCCGGACTTCGCCGCGCGCCGGCCCACTCGCCCGGCGGACCGCAGCCGCCGGCGTACGAGGGCTGTCAGTCGCAGGGGTCGTGCGGCACGGCGGAGGTGGCCCTCCTGCCGGCCGTGGCGACCGCTCTGAACTGTGCCGTGGTGAGCGCGTAGCCGACGTCGGCCTTGTCCGTGTCCACCGCGAAGACCATCCCCGCCACCCGATCTCCGTCGGCGACCAGCGGAGCGCCCGACATGCCGGGCGTGATGGCCGCACCGTGGAAGCGATGGATCCGCAGCGAGACTCGCACGCGGCCGTATATGTCGTACGACTCGGCGGTCTGGTCCGGCCGCACCCTGGCGGGCAGCTCGACCGGGACGGTCGCGCCCTTGCGATAGCCGACGACCACGGCGGAGGTGATCGAGGTTTCCGTGAGCCGCAGCGGCCGGGCGGTCAGCCCGGGCACCCGCAGGACGGCGGCGTCGGCCTCCGGGTCGAAGGCGACCACCCGTGCGGCGAACCGCCGCCCGTCGCCGAGGACGACTTCCAGGTCGCGGTCCACTCCTGCCACGGTGTGCGCGTTGACCATGACCCTCTCGGGTGCGTAGACGAATCCGGTCGCCTCCAGCGGTTTCCGGCAGGAGGAGGCGTAACCCCGGATCCGGACCACGCTGTGCGCGGCTTCGGACATGGCCGTGACCTGCGCCGTGACCTGCGCCGTGACCTGCGCCGTGACCTGCGCCGTGGGGGCGGCGGGCCGCGCGGGCTCACGTGCGCCCGCACACCCCGCCGCGCCCGCTCCCGCGAGCACCGCCACGCACATCGCGAGCGCGACGCTCTCTCGCGGCGTTCTCACGGCCCGCCGCACCAGTCTCACCACGAAGATCATGGTACGGGCCGGCCGGGAGGGTCACAGGTCCTTGGCCCATACCTGGTCGGTGACGGGGATGCCCGACTCCTCGCTCGGATACTGCTCCACCAGCTCGAATCCGGCGGCCTGGTAGATCCGGCGCGCGCTGACGAGCACGTCGCGGGTCCAGAGCACGATCCGCCGGTAGCCGGCCGCCGCGGCGAAGCGCAGGCACTCGTCGACCAGGCGCCCGCCGATGCCCATGCCGCGGGCGGACGGCTCGACCAGCAGCAGGCGGAGCTGGGCCGTCGTGTCGTCCTTGCGCACGCAGAAGATGCATCCCACCGGATCGCCGCGCACCTCGGCGATCCAGGCCGCCTCCCGGCGGGGGTCCTGGTCCTCGACGTACTCGGCGACGATCCGCGCGACCAGGGCCTCGAACGCGGCGCCCCAGCCGTACTCCTCGCTGTAGAGGGCCCCGTGCCGGTGCACCACCCAGCCGAGGTCGCCCGCCCGCGGGGGCCTGATCACGTACGGCTCGCGCCGATCGTCGGGCTCCAGCAGGCTGCGTACGGTGCCCATCGCGGTGACGAGCCGGCGGCGTTCCGGATCGGTCAGCTTCGCCAGCAGGGTCTCGATCTCGACGGCCGAACGCCGGTCGAGAAGGGCGAAGGTGTCGCGGCCCTTGGGGGTGAGCCGAACGACCTGGCGGCGGGCGTCCTCGGCCGACCGCTCCCGGGACACGAGCCCGTCGCCTTCGAACCTGGTGAGGATCCGGCTCAGGTAGCCGGGGTCGAGGCCGAGCATGGCCCTGACGTCGGCGGTGTCGGCGGCGTCCCTGGTGCCGAGCTCGAACAGCACCCGCGCCTCGGTAAGGGAGTAGGGGGTGTCGTGCATTCCCGACCCGAGCACGCCGATGACGGACGTGTAGAAGCGGTTGAAGGCACGGACTTCGGAAACGATGTCCATTTTTCCCTTGCCTATCTCAAGGAAATGATTGACGAAGTCAAAGATAGGACCGCGGCGGCCCGTTGGGAAGACGCCTCTCACGACGAGCGCGGTCTCGTCGTGCGAGACTGAGTTGGTCTGGTCGGCCGGGTGGCGTAGCCTCTCCTTTTGGTCTAGACCATTGAGATAGGCTCAGGCAGAATGCGGTGCGGTGGAGTGCCGGGGTCTGCGTCGGGCCGGCCGCGCCATTCCACGCGTAATCCCAGATGGAGGAAGAACCCGTCATGCGTATTGGAGTCCTGACCGGAGGCGGCGACTGCCCCGGGCTGAACGCGGTGATCCGCGGCGTCGTCCGCAAGGGCGTCGGCGTGTACGGGCACGAGTTCGTCGGATTCCGCGACGGCTGGCGTGGCCCTCTGGAGGGCGACACCATGCCGCTCGACATCCAGGCCGTCCGGGGCATCCTCCCGCGCGGCGGCACCATTCTCGGTTCCTCCCGCACGAACCCGATCAAGATCGAGGGCGGCGTCGAGCGGATCAAGGAGAACCTCGCCGCGCAGGGCGTCGACGCGCTCATCGCCATCGGCGGTGAGGACACGCTGGGCGTGGCCAAGCAGCTGTTCGACCGCGGCGTGAAGGTCGTCGGCGTGCCCAAGACGATCGACAACGACCTCAACGCCACCGACTACACCTTCGGCTTCGACACCGCGGTCAACATCGCGATGGAGGCCATCGACCGGCTCCACACGACCGCCGAGTCGCACCACCGCGCGCTGATCTGCGAGGTCATGGGCCGCCACGCGGGCTGGATCGCGCTGCACGCGGGCATGGCCGCCGGCGCCAACGTCATCCTCATCCCGGAGAAGCCGTTCGACATCGAGAAGGTCTGCGCCTACGTCGAGTCGCGGTTCAAGACCCGCTACGCGCCGATCATCGTCGTCGCCGAGGGCGCCCACCCGCTTGAGGGCCAGATGGCGCTGCAGGCGGGCGAGCTCGACGCGTTCGGCCACGTGCGTCTCGGCGGCATCGGCGAGGTCCTCGCCAAGGAGATCGAGAAGCGCACCGGCAAGGAGGCCCGCACCACGGTCCTCGGCCACATCCAGCGCGGCGGCACCCCGACCGCCTACGACCGCGTGCTCGCGACCCGCTTCGGGCTGGGTGCGATCGACGCGGTGCACGAGGGCGACTACGGCAAGATGATCGCGCTGCGCGGCACCGACATCGTCCGCGTCGAGCTCGCCGAGGCGACCGCCGAGCTCAAGACCGTGCCGGCCTCCCGCTACGAGGAGGCCGAGGTCTTCTTCGGCTGATCGGTCGCGGGCCCGTCACCGCGGCCCGCGCACGATCCTGTACGGCTCCCGCGTCGCCCCGCGGGAGCCGTACGCATGCCAGGCCCCGAACCGCACGAAGTGAGTCCCCTGGGCGCGGCGATTGCCCGAGTATGTGAGCGGAGGGCCCGGCCCTCCCCGGCTCGATCAGGAGAGGGCGCCGCGCGATGGGCATCGAGGGACCGTTCTGGCGGGCGATCGCGGTCTTCCGCGTGGCGTCGCTCGCGTACGCGGCGCTGCTCGTGCTCAGGGCGGGCGGCTACGCCCGTCCCGCCGTGGCCTGGGCCGTCGTCGGCGTGATGGCCGTCTGGACCGTCGTCATGCTCGTCCAGCCTCCCGCCGCACGGCGGGGGCCGTTGCTGGCCGCCGACCTCGTCGTCACGGCGGCATGCCTGCTGGCCGCGCCGTACGCGCAGAGCCGCGACGACATGGTGGCCGGGGCGATCCCGGTCACGGCGACCTGGGTGGCCGGGCCCGTCCTCGCGTACGGCGTGGCGCGGGGACGCCGTGCCGGTGCGGTCGCCGCCGCGGTCATGTCGGCGGCCGACCTGTGGCTGCGCAGCGGCAACGGGGTCGACCTCGCCTCGATCCCGGTGAACGGCGCCGTGCTCATGTTCATGGCCGGAGTGGTCGTCGGGCACGTCGCCCGGCTCGCGCGGGAGGCCGAGGAGCGCATGCGGCGCGCCGCGCGGATCGAGGCGGTCGGCCGCGAGCGGGAGCGGCTCGCCCGCGGCATCCACGACTCGGTGCTCCAGGTGCTGGCCCTGGTGCAGCGCAGGGGCGCGGAGATCGGCGGCGAGGCGGCCGAGCTGGGCAGGCTGGCGGGGGAGCAGGAGGCGGCGCTGCGGGCGCTGGTGCAGGCCCCGCCCGTGGCGGAGGAGCCGGATCCCGCCCCGCCGCCCGGTCTCCGGCCTCCGGTGTGGCAGCGCCGCCGCCTCGCCCACGCATCTCCTGGTTCCACGGGGACCGGCGCGGCGGAACCCGATGCCGACCTGCGCGAGCTGCTGCGGCCGTACGGCACCTCCCGGGTGACGGTGTCCGCGCCCGCGACACCGCTGCGGCTGCCGGACGGGAGCGCGCGGGAGGTGGCGGCGGCCGTCGGCGCGGCCCTCGACAACGTCGCCCGGCACTGTCCCGAGGGCACCCGCGCGTGGATACTCGCGGAGGAGGACGATGGCGCGGTCGTCGTCACCGTGCGCGACGACGGGCCGGGCATCCCCGAGGGCCGGTTGGAGCAGGCGGCCCGCGAGGGGCGCATGGGCGTGGCCCGCTCGATCCGGGGCCGCGTGGCCGACCTCGGCGGCACGGTGGCGATCACCTCGTCGCGTACGGGAACGGAGATCGAGCTGTCGGTCCCAATGAGCGCGGACAAGGTGCGGGCGGACGAAGGGAGCGGGAAGCGGTCGTGAGCGGAGACGAACGGCTGCGTGCGGACGATCCCCCGGGCCCGGCCACCGGTGCGGGGGCCGACGACGGCCCGGCGGCCGGCGGCCGGGAACGCCCGCGGGTGCGGGTCATGGTGGTGGACGACCACCCGATGTGGCGGGAGGCGGTCGCCCGCGACTGGCCGAGGCCGGGTACGACGTCGTCGCCACCACCGGGGAGGGCCGTCAGGCGCTGCGCGTGGCGGCGGCGGTGCGGCCCGACGTGGTGGTGCTGGACCTGCGGCTGCCGGACCTGCCGGGGGTCGAGGTGGCCCGGGGGTTCGGGGCGTCCGCCGCCCCGCCGCGCGTGCTCGTCCTGTCGGCCAGCGCCGAGGAGGCGGACGTGCTGGAAGCGGTCAAGGCGGGCGCCTCCGGCTATCTCGTGAAATCGGCGAGCCGGGAGGAGTTCCTGGACGCCGTACGGCGCACCGCCGAGGGCGACGCCGTCTTCACCCCCGGCCTGGCCGGGCTGGTGCTTGGGGAGTATCGCAGGCTGGCCCACCGGACGGCCGGCCCGGACCGCGACGCCGCGCAGGACGGCCCCCGGCTGACCGACCGGGAGACCGAGGTGCTGCGCATGGTCGCCAAGGGCCTGACCTATCGGCAGATCGCCGAGCGCCTGGTGCTGTCGCATCGCACCGTGCAGAACCACGTGCAGAACACGCTGAGCAAGCTCCAGCTCCACAACCGCGTCGAACTGGTCCGCTACGCGATAGAGAAGGGCCTGGCCGAGCTCGACTAGCGCGGGGTCCACCGACGGAGGTTCCTTCCGGAGCGGTGACCGGCCCGGGTTCCTGGACGCCCCCGGGCGACGACGCGGCAGGGCAAAGAATGGCGGGGCACCGGGTGCTGATCGGCGCTGTCGCGGCGGCGGCATTACAGTGGGAAGCCTGCATCGCCGCGACGCGTTGTCCATGGCGAACGTCCCCTGGCCGCAGCCCTCCCCGGCGTGACGGCCGTCCATGTCCGTTCCGGAGGTTTCCACAGATGACCATGACCGCCCTCGGAGAGCCCTCGGTGCTGCTCAAGTTAGGCGAGGTGGTTCTGAAGGGCCGGAACCGCGAGATCTTCGAGATGCGCCTGCGTGCGAACATCAAGCACGCTCTCAAGGACCACCGGGTCGACATCCGCCAGCGGCACGGGGTGATCGCCCTGTTCCTGCCCGCGGGGACCGAGGTGGAGGAGGCGGAGGCCGTGGCGGCCCGCGTGGCCGACGTGCCCGGCATCGTGCTGGTCCACCTGGCCTGGCGGGTGGCGAAGGACACGGACGCGATCACCAAGGCCGCGATCGAGCTGATCAGGGACAGCGACGAGGTGGCCCGCAAGGCGCGCTTCGCCGTACGGTCGCGGCGTCGTGACAAGCGCTTCCCGTTGCGGTCGAACGAGCTCGACCGCGTGGTCGGCGGGGCGATCAACGACACCTACGGGCTGCCGGTCGACCTGAGCAACCCGGAGCTGACCGTGCACATCGAGGTGGACAAGGACGAGGCGTTCCTGTTCACCGGAGGCCGGCCGGGTCAGGGCGGCCTGCCGGTCGGCTCCAGCGGCCGGGCGCTGGCGCTGCTGTCCGGCGGCATCGACTCCCCGGTCGCCGCCTACCGCATGATGCGGCGCGGCCTGCGGGTGGACTTCCTGCACTTCTCCGGCATCCCGTTCACCACCTCCGAGTCGATCTACAAGGCGTACGCGCTGGTGCGCAACCTGGACAAGTTCCAGGGCAAGTCGCGGCTGTGGGTGGTGCCGTTCGGCAAGGCGCAGCAGTCGATCAGGAACTCCGGCCAGGACCGGCTCGCGGTGATCGCGCAGCGGCGGCTGATGCTCAAGACGGCCGAGGAGGTCGCCCACCGCATCCACGCCGAGGCGCTGGTCACCGGCGACAGCCTCGGCCAGGTCTCCTCGCAGACCCTCGCCAACATCACGGCCCAGGACCACGCCGTGGACCTGCCGATCCTGCGTCCGCTGATCGGCCTGGACAAGACCGAGATCATGGCCGAGGCGCGCAGGATCGGGACGCTGGAGATCTCCGAGCTGCCCGACGAGGACTGCTGCACGCTGCTCGCGCCCCGGCAGGCCGAGACCCGCGCGAAGATCGAGGACCTCAAGCAGATCGAGAAGCGGCTCGACGCCGAGGACCTCGCCGCCCAGCTCGCCGACTCGATCCAGCCGTACAAGCTCGACGTCTGAGCCCCGGTCGGCCCGCCAGAAGCCGGGGACCGCGCAACGCGCTCCCCGGCCCCAGCCGAGGGTTCAGGCGGAGATCGCGGACGGCGTCGTCGCGCCGGTGGTGGCGGTGCGGCCGACCAGCGGGGGGAAGTCGCGCATGACCGCCGCGAGGGCGTCCAGGTCGCCGTTCACCAGGGCCTGCGGGCCGTCGCACAGGGCCTGCTCCGGGTGGGGGTGGACGTCGACGATCAGGCCGTCCGCCCCGACCGCGACGGCGGCCCGCGACAGCGGCAGCACGAGGTCGCGCCGGCCGCCGGAGTGCGACGGGTCCACGATCACCGGCAGGTGCGACAGGCGCTGGACGACCGGGACCGCCGAGATGTCGAGCGTGTTGCGGGTGGCGGGCTCGTAGGTGCGGATGCCGCGCTCGCACAGCACGATGTCGAGGTTGCCGCGCTGGGCGACGTATTCGGCCGCCATGAGCCACTCCTCGATGGTCGCCGTCATGCCCCGCTTCAGCATGACCGGCTTGCCCGCCGCGCCCACGGCCTGCAGCAGCGCGAAGTTCTGCGCGTTGCGGGTGCCGACCTGCAGCATGTCGGCGTACGACGCGACGAGCGCCACGTCGTGGGCGTCCACGACCTCGGTGACGATCGGCAGACCGGTCTGCTCGCGTACGTCGGCCAGGATGCGCAGGCCCTTCTCGCCCAGCCCCTGGAAGGCGTACGGCGAGGTGCGCGGCTTGTAGGCGCCGCCGCGCAGCAGCGTCGCGCCCGCCGCCTTGGCCATCAGCGCGGCCTCCAGCGTCTGCTCCGGCGTCTCGACGGCGCACGGGCCGGCGATCAGGGTGACGGTGTCCGGGCCGATCGGGACGCCGCGCACGGTCACCGTGGAGCGCTGCGGGTGGTTCTCCCTGCTCACGAGCTTGTACTGCGTGGAGACCCGCACGACGTCGGCGACGCCCGGCATGGCGCGCAGGTTCAGCGCGGCGAACTGCTCGACGTCGCCGATGAGGCCGATGATCGTGCGGTTCACGCCGCGGCTCGCGAACGCCTCCCCTCCGGCGGCGGCCACGACGTCGGCGATCGCCTCGACGTCGTCCTGCGTGGCCTCGGGGGCCATGACGATGACCATGATGACTCCTGTCGCTGTGAATCGTGCGGGTCGGGGAAAAACGACGAAGGCCCCGGGTCCGTGTGGACCCGGGGCCTTCGTTCGCCGTGGCTGTCAGCGCAGCGCATGGAGGCGATCGGTCCTCACGGGTCCGTCGCCATACCAAAACGACCAAG
Source organism: Microbispora hainanensis (assembly GCF_006874475.1). Lineage (GTDB taxonomy): Bacteria > Actinomycetota > Actinomycetes > Streptosporangiales > Streptosporangiaceae > Microbispora > Microbispora hainanensis. Next base: position 142,757 of record NZ_VIRM01000003.1, on the reverse strand, counting down.
CGGTGCGCATGTGACGCAATATAGCGCACGCCCCCTTGATCGTGCCGCATCCCCACCCCCCGGGGGCCGGTGTGGCCGTCCTCCGGGCGGATGGCAGGATGGCGTGCGTGCCGGAGAACCCTGAGGAGGAGACGCGCCTGCCGCCGGGCCAGTACGTCCCACGTGGACGGCCTGTCGTCCACTACGGGCGGGTCCCGGCGTTCCGCCCCGAGACGTGGCGGTTCCAGGTGTTCGGCGCCACGGCCTCGGGCCGGGTCCACGACTTCTCGTGGGAGGAGTTCTCCGCGCTGCCCACGACGACCGTCGTCGCCGATTTCCACTGCGTCACCAAGTTCTCCCTCATGGGCAACGAGTGGGGCGGCGTCTCCACGTCGGTGCTGCTCGACCGCGTGCCTCCGGCGCCCGGCGTGCGTCACGTCATGGTGTGGGCCGAGTACGGCTTCAGCGCCAACGTGCGCATGTCCGACTTCGACCGGCCGGCCACGCTGTTCGCCACACACCTCGACGGGAACCCGCTGTCTCCCGAGCGCGGCTATCCCGTACGGATCGTGGTGCCGCACCTGTACGCCTGGAAGAGCGTGAAATGGGTGCGCGCTATCGAATACCTGACCGAGGACCGGCGCGGCTTCTGGGAGGAACGCGGCTATCACAACGTGGCCGATCCCTGGAAGGAACAGCGCTACTCATACCAGGAGGACCCGGGCGACGGCCCACCGTGAGGCCGCCGAGCGGCTACGGTGTCCGGCGTGTCTTCAGCCGTCTGGGTCACGCTGTGCGCGCTCTGCGGGGTCTGCGGCGGCGCGCTGGGCCGCGCCCTCGCCGGCCGCGGGCCGGCACCCGGCGAACTGCCCGGGGAGGCGATGTTCCTCGCCCTGCGCGTCGCCGGGCTGGCGGCGGGCTCGCTGCGCGCCGGGCTCACCCGCGGCTCCGCCCGTCGCGCCGCGCGGCACCTGCGGACGTTGCTCGGCACCGCCGGTTTGGTGGTCGCCACGGGCGACCGCGTCCTGGCCAGGAACGGCACGGGCGTGCCGGCCGACGAGGCGGTCCTCGCGGAGGTGCGCGCGACCATGGCGGGCGGCAGGCCGCGCCGCGCCTCCGCCGCGGACGGCGACCGGCACGGTGTGGTCGTCCCCCTGATCGTGGAGGGCCGGGCGTTCGGCGCGCTCGCGGCGTACGACACCGAGATCGGCACCGGTCTGATGCGGACGGCGGCCGAGGTGGGCCGCTGGATGTCCGGCCAGCTCGAACTCGCCGAGCTCGACGCATCCCGCAGGCGCACCCTGGAGGCGGAGGCGCGGGCGCTGCGCGCGCAGATCTCGCCCCATTTCGTGCACAACTCGCTGACCACGATCGCCTCGTTCGTCCGGACCGATCCCGAGCGCGCCCGCGAGCTGCTGCTCGACTTCGCCGACTTCATCCGCTACGCGCTGCGCCGGGCGGCCGACTTCACCTCGCTCGCCGACGAGCTGAGCTGCGTCGACCGCTACCTGCTGCTCGAGCAGGCGAGGTTCGGCGACCGGCTGCGTTTCACCGTCCAGGTCGCTCCCGAGGTGCTGCGGGTCGACGTGCCGTTCCTGTGCCTGCAACCGCTGGTGGAGAACGCCATCAAGCACGGCATGCCAGGGGAGGTCCGGGTCGTGATCAGGGACGCCGGGCCGGAGGCGCACATCTGGGTCGAGGACGACGGCGTCGGCATGGACCCCGAACATCTGCGGGCCGCGCTCGCCGAGGAGAGCAGCGGGATCGGGCTGAGCAACGTGGACCTGCGCATGCGCCACCTCTACGGCCAGGACTACGGGCTCATGGTCGAGACGGCGCCCGGCAAGGGGACCCGCATCCGGCTGCGCATTCCCAAGACCCGCCCCCGTCCCGTCCCGGCCCGCACCTGAACCCGCCAGGGGTCACGGTCGTCCGCCCGTCGATGCCACCGCGTCCGGGGCTTGCCTCCGCCGCGAGCAGGTCCCGGCCCGATCAGCGCCGTGAGGGAGTTGACCGCGGCGGCGCGGTTGCCCGTCCAGGCGGGGGAGCGGGCCGGCCGGGGCTCAGCCGGTCAGGAGCGGGAGCCGGAGGACGAACCGGGCGCCGCGCGGGGAGTCCTCGACGCACAGGCTGCCCTCGTGCGCCACGGCGATCGCCCGGCACAGGGCCAGGCCGAGGCCGCTGCCGTGGGGATCGAGCCGCCGTCCCGCCTCCAGGCGGGTGAAGGGTTCGAAGACGCGCTCCCTGTCCTTCTCGTCGATACCGTCGCCGTCGTCCTGCACGACCACCTGCGCCTGGGCTCCGGCGCGCTCGGCGCTCACCTCCACCTGGCGGCTCGCATGACGCTGCGCGTTCACCAGCAGGTTCGTCACGACGCTGCCCAGTTGCACGCGGTTGCCGAGGACCAGCAGGTCGGGCTGGGTCCTGGTGCGCACCGGCGTTCCCGTGGTGCGCGCCGCCGCCTCGGCGCGTACGAGCGCTCCGAGGTCGACCGGCTCGAGCGAGCACGGCGTGTTGCGCAGCCGGGCGAAGGTGAGCAGCTCGTCGATGATCTTCTGCATGCGGTCGGCGGACGGCAGCGACCTCGCGATCGCCTGCCGTGGGTCGATCTCCGGGAAGAGCAGCGCCTCTTCCAGCCCCGTCCGCAGACCGGCGAGCGGCGACTTGAGCTCATGGGACACGACGGCGGCGAACTCCCGCTGCCGCGTGACCGCCGACTCCAGCCGGTCGAGCGTCTCGTTCGCGGTGCGGGCCAGCCGGGCGATCTCGTCCTGGCCGGACGGCTGCGGCACCCGCAGGGACAGGTCGTTGGCGGTGATCTCGGACATCCGCTGCCTGATGGTCTTTATGGGATGCAGGATGCGGCCCGTCGCCCGCCAGGTCGTCCACGTCCACAGAGCCACCAGCAGCACCCCGCCGACGCCGGTGAGGAGCTCCAGCCGCCGTCCGCGCAGGGCGGGCGGCTGGTCGGTGCCGGCGTAGACGAAGTGGGGCTCGCCCTGCCAGAACTCCCGGGACTGAAAGGCCGGAACCCGGGCGGCGGTGAGCATGATGCACGGCTTGCCCTCGGGACACTCGGTCACGTCGTCGATACGGTTGTTCGCGCTCGGCTTGACCGTGCTGAGCGGCCGATCTCCGGCCATGGGCCCGGCCGCCACCACCCGGCCGCGCGAGTCGACGAGCTGGACGAGGGGGACCCGCGCGGTCGGCGTCGGCGGCGGAACCTGCCCGTGCTCCATCATGCCGACCCACTCGGTCGCGACCCGGTGGGTCTCCCGGTAGATCTCGGATTCCAGCCGGTGGCGGATCAGCGGGCACAGGCCGGTGCCGATCACCGTGACGACGAGCACGGACACCGCCGCCACGGTCAGTGTCACACGCGCCTGGATGGAGTTGGCGAGGGGAAGGAACGTGCCGGGCCTGATGCGCATGGAAGTTCCTCGGTGGGCCTGGTCGTATTGTCAACGGTAAGCAGCCCTGGCGGACAAAAGTCCTGTTAGACGCCCAAAGGCCGATAGTTCTACCATGTCTTGGCGGGAAACTTGCCTCGGGCCGCGCCGCGATGGTGGCGGAGAGTATCGGGAATGTGACTTACCGTTCGGTCACCCCTTGCGCGGAGGGCCGGGCACGCGGCACGGTGGACGCCATGCTGCGTGTCCTCGCGGTGGACGACGAGGTCCCCGCCCTGTCCGAGCTCGCCTTCCTGCTCCGCCAGGACGCCCGGGTGGAGCACGTGAGCACGGCGACCGACGGCGGGGCCGCCCTGCACGACATGGTGCAGATGATCGCCGACGGGGTGCGCCTCGACGGCGTCTTCCTGGACGTGCGCATGCCGGGTCTCGACGGCCTCGACCTCGCCCGGCTCATCGGCGGGTTCCCCATGCCTCCCCGCCTGGTCTTCGTCAGCGCGCACGACTGCGCGGTCCAGGCGTTCGAGCTGGAGGCCGTCGACTACCTGCTCAAGCCCGTACGCCCGGAGCGGCTGGCGGAGGCCGTGCGCCGGCTCTCGGCCGCCGTCGCGCCTCCCGGCGCCGAGGGGGAGGACCTGGAGACGATCCCGGTCGAGCTCGGGGGCCGCACGAAGTTCGTGGCGCGGCAGGACGTGTGCTACGCCGAGGCCCACGGCGACTACGTCCGCCTGCACACGGCCGAGGCCGTCTATCTCGTACGGATGTCCCTCGCGGCGCTGGAACGGCGCTGGGCGGGCGCAGGGTTCGTCCGGGCGCACCGCAGCACCCTGGTCAACGCGCGGCACGTCAGCGAGCTCCGCTTCGACGCGGGGCGGGTGGTCCTGCAGGTGGGCGGCGAGACGCTCCCGGTGAGCCGGCGGCACACCCGGCAGGTGCGCGAGCAGCTCGTGCGCCAGTTCCGTCCGTGAACCCGCCGGGCGCCACCCACGCGGTAAGGCATGTCAGGGGCGGGCCGGGGACACGACCATGCCGCTCTCGAAAGCGCGGGTAACGGCGGCGGCGACGCCGTGACGGGGGAGCAGCCCCTTCTCGGCCGCCTCCCAGCCGGTGTAGGTGAGGGCCCACAGCACCTGCTGGATCCACTCGGCGCTGACGCCGGCGTCGAACACGCCCTCGGCCTGTCCGCGCTCGATGAGGCCGACGGTGGTCGGCACCGACAGATCGGGCTCGAAACAGGCCGTGAACTCCTCCAGGACCCGGGGGTCGCCGAACAGGAACGCCAGGCGGTCTCCGGCGTCCACCAGGGCGGCGATCAGTCTGCGCATCGCCTCGAGCGGCGGGCCCTGATCGATGGCCGCCCCTGCCGTCGATTCCTCCACCACCCGGAAGGAGTCGACGACGGCCGCGTTCATCAGGTCCTTCCGGTCCGAGAAGTAGCGGTGCAGTGTGCTGCGGCCGATCTGGGCGGCTTCGGCGATGAACGGCGCGGGCAAGACCACCGCCGTCCGTGTGCCGGCCACGCTCGCGCGGCCCGGCTCGGGCCGCGCGAGCGTGGCCGGGTTCGACGTCGCGCGGCACCCGGCCGAGATGCGCCGCCGCATCGGCGTGGCCGGGCAGGAGGCGGCTGTGGACGAGATCCTCACCGGGCGGGAGAACCTCGAGATGTGGGGGCGGCTCCACCATCTCGCGGGCACTGTGGCGCGCCGCCGCGCCGTCGAGTCCTGGAGCGGTTCGGACTGTCCGAGGCGGCCGACCGGCGGGTCAAGAGCTACTCCGTCGGCATGCGGCGCCGTCTCGACCTGGCCGCCGCGTTCATCCAGGCCCCGCGCGTGCTGTTCCTCGACGAGCCGACCACCGGGCTCGACCCCCGCAGCCGTACGGAGGTCTGGCGCGCCGTGCGCGGGCTCGCCGACGCCGGCAGCACCGTGCTCATGACGACGCAGTACCTCTTCGAGGCCGACCAGCTCGCCCGGCAGATAGCGGTGATCGACGGCGGGAGGGTGATCGCGGACGACACTCCCGAGCGCCTGAAGTCGCTGATCGGCGGCGATCACCTCGACCTCGTGGTGCGCGATCCCGCCCGCCTCGGCGACGCCGCCGCGGTCCTCGGGGGCGTCGCGCAGGCCGAGCCCGTGGCCGACGCGGACGCGCGCCGCCTGACCGCCCCCGTGCGCGACCGGGTCGGGCGCTCACCACGGTCGTACGGGAGCTGGAGCGGCGCGGCATCGAGGTCGAGGACGTCTCCCTGCGGCGTCCGACGCTGGACGAGGTGTTCCTCAGCCTGACGGCGGAGGCGGCCGCATGAGCGCCCTCGCCACCCCGGACGCGCCGCCCGGGTGGGGCGAGCGGCTGCGCTGGACGCTGTCGGACGCCTCGGTCATCGCCCGCACCAACCTCAGGCACTGGGTCCGCAACCCGGCCGCGGTCCGGTCCTCAACCTGACGTTGTATCCGATCGTCATGGTCGTGCTGTTCGGCTACGTCTTCGGCAGCGCGATGAACGTCGCGGGCGGCGGCGACTACCGCGAGTTCCTGATGCCGGGCATGTTCTCCCAGACGATGGCGATGGGGGTGATGACCACGATGACGGTGGTCAGCCTGCAGACCGCCCGCGGGGTGACGGACCGTTACCGTTCGATGCCGATCTCGCGGCCCGGCGTGGTGCTCGGCCGCGCCTTCGCCGACATCGCCAACTCGGTGCTCGAACTGCTGATCCTGCTCGCGTGCGGCCTGGTCGCAGGATGGAGCTGGCACCGGGGGATCGGCCACGCCATGGCCGCCGTGGGCCTGCTCCTCCTGCTGCGCTTCGCGCTCGTCCGGGTGGGGATCTACCTCGGGCTGGTGGCTCACCCCTGAGGCGGTGAGCGCGGCCTGGCTGCCGCTGCTGCCGCTCACGATGCCGGCCAACACCTTCGTCGTGCGCGCGGCTGGACCGGGGGCGTCTTCGTGCGCCCCGATCTACCGCTCGTCGTCTCCCGCGGCCCGCTCGTCGTGCGGGAGCGGGCCGCATGGCGCTAACTAGAGACCGCTCGACCGAAGGGCCATCCCGCCACCCGACTACACCTCGTAGTCTTTCGCACGTCGCAAGACACGCGGGGTAATCACAAAGTGAGCAGGTTGTCACCGAGTGGTTACCTAGCGGGGCCCTACTCGGGGGGGAAGGGCCCCGCCCACGCGTATCGGGGGGTGCGCGGCGATCCGGCCATACGGGGGCGCCGGATCGCCGCGAACGCCCCATCCCCGCTCACCCCGGAAGAGCGCTGCTCACCTCGGGAGAGCCGGTCACCCGGAAACCGCTCACCCCGGAACCCACTGTTCCCGCTGTGACGCGGTGGACCGGCGGGCACCGGGAACGCGCCGGTCAGCCGCCGCGCAGCTTCTTGAGCAGTTCGATGTCCTCGCGGTGCTTGTCCGCCTTGCCGGGCGTCTCGATGCAGATGGGCACCCCCGCGGCCGTGGGGTGGCGCATCAGGTCGCCGAACGGCTGGACGCCGATGTGCCCGGCCCCGATGTTCTCGTGCCGGTCCCGCTTGGAGCCGCAGGGGTCCTTCGAGTCGTTGGCGTGGATGAGCTTGAGCCGGCCGGGGGCGACGTCGTTCAGCGCGCCCATCGTCTCCTTGACCCCGCCCGGCGCGGCCAGGTCGTGTCCCGCGGCGAAGGCGTGGCAGGTGTCGAGGCACACGCCGACCTTGGGGTGATGGTCGAGGGCCTCCAGATAGGGGCCGAGGTCCTGCACGGTCGCGCAGAGCATCTGGCCCTGGCCCGCCATCGGTTCGAGCAGCAGGTCGGGGCCGTCGTCCGGAAGCTCGTCCAGCACCGGCAGCAGGCGCTCGTGGACCTGGCGCAACGCGGCCTCCCGCGGCTGGTTCACGGCCGAGCCGGTGTGGACGACCACGCCGAGCGCGCCGATCTCCCTGCCCCTGCGCAGGGTGTGGCGGGTCACCGCGATCGAGTTCTCCAGGGTCTCCGGCGTCGGCGACCCGAAGTTCACGAGATAGGCGGCGTGCACGAAGACGGGCATGCCCGACTCGCGGAGCTTGGCGTCCTCCGCCGGGTTTCCCTCGCTGAGCGCCCAACCCCGGGGGTTGGTGACGAAGACCTGGATCACTTCCGCGCCGATGTCGGCCGCGTACTTCAGCCCGCCCTTGGCGAGGCCTCCGGTGACGAAGACGTGTCCGCCGATGAGATTGGAAGGAGTCATGATGCTCCCAAGAGTATTGGCACCGGGTAGTGGCGCGGAGTAGTGGCACAGGGCATCGGCGCAGGCTGTTGCCGCCCCCTTTGTCACAACGTACAAAGCGGCCCCCGGAGCGGGGCGCGCGGTTCGGACTTCGCACCGCTGGATTCGCCCCGGGCCCGGCGGTTGACTGACGGGCATGCGCGAACTCAGCCGGGAGGACCTGCGGGCCTGCTGCGCCTCCGCCAGGTGGGCGGAGGCGGTCGCCGCGCGTGGGCCGTTCGGCGACCTCGACGGGCTCCGGCGCGCGAGCGAGGCCGCTCTGGCCGAGCTGACCTGGGACGACGTGCTGGAGGCGCTGGCGGCGCACCCGCGGATCGGCGAGCGTCCTGACGGCCTGGGACGCGAGGCCGCGTGGTCGCGGTCCGAGCAGTCCGGCACCGCGGACGCCGGCCGGGACGTGCTCGGCGCGCTCCGCGAGGGCAACGCCGCCTACGAGAGCCGGTTCGGCCACGTCTACCTGGTCTGCGCGACGGGCCGGGAGGCCGGCGAACTGCTGGCGCTGCTGCGCGACCGGCTCGGCAACGACGAGGAGACCGAGCGCAAGGTCGTCAGAGACGAACTGTGGAAGATCGTCGCGTTGCGGCTGGCCAAGCTCTGGGAGGGCCGGTGAGCCTTTCGACGCACGTGCTCGACACCGCCGCCGGGCGGCCGGTCAAGGACCTGTTCGTACGGCTGTCGCGGCGCGCCGCACACGGGTTCGTGCCGGTGGCGGAGGGCCGCACCGACGGCGACGGCCGCATCCGCGAGTGGACCCCGCTGGGCCGGGAATGGGACCCGGCCGAGGATCCGCGCCCGGGGGCCTACCGGCTCGTGTTCGACACCGGCGCCTACCTGGGGGACGAGGCGTTCTTCCCCGAGGTGAGCGTCGTGTTCGCCATCCGGGAGGCCGGCGAGCACTACCACGTGCCGCTGCTGCTGAGCCCGTTCGCCTATTCGACCTACCGGGGGAGCTGAGATGGCCGTTCTGGGGCCGAACAGGTATGGCAAGGCCGAGACGAGGGTCGTTCGGGTGACCCGGCACGGCGACGCCCACCGGATCAAGGACCTCACGGTCAGCACGTCGCTGTCGGGCGACATGACCGAGGTGCACCTGACCGGGGACAACTCCGCCGTCCTGCCCACCGACACGCAGAAGAACACGGTCTTCGCGTTCGCGAAGAAGCACGGCGTCGGGGCGATCGAGGACTTCGCGCTGCTGCTGGCGCGTCACTTCACGGACTCCCAGCCCGCGATCCACCACGCGAGGGTCGCCGTCGAGGAGCATTCCTGGGAACGCAACGGCGCGTTCGGCCACTCGTTCGTCCGCTCGGGCCGGGAGGTCCGCACCTGCGTGGCCCACTACGACGGGACGGCCTCGTGGGTGGTCTCCGGGCTGCGCGACCTCGTCGTGCTCAACACGACCAATTCCGAGTTCTGGGGCTTCGCCAAGGACGAGTTCACGACGCTGCCCGAGACCCGCGACCGCGTCCTGGCCACCGCCGTGGACGCGGCGTGGCGGCACGCGGACGCGTCCCCGGACGTGACACAGGACTGGGACAAGACCTACGAGAACGCGCGGGCCGCCCTGCTCGCGGCCTTCGCCGACACCTACAGCCTGTCGCTGCAGCAGACCCTGTACGCCATGGGCACCCGGGTGCTGGCCGAGTGCCCGGGGGTCTGCGAGGTGCGGTTGTCGCTGCCCAACAAGCACCACTTCCTGGTGGATCTCGCGCCCTTCGGGCTGGACAACGACGGTGAGGTCTTCTTCGCCGCCGACCGGCCGTACGGGCTGATCGAGGGCACGGTGCTGCGCGAGGACGCGCCCGCCGCCGGCCCGGCCTGGGAGTAGCCGATGGACTTCCTGCGACCGACGGCCTGGCCGGACGCCCTCGCGATGAAAGCCGAGCGGCCCGAGGCCACGCCGATCCAGGGCGGCACCGACGTCATGGTGGAGATCAACCTCGACAAGGGCCGCCCGGCCGCCCTGCTCGACCTCACCGCGATCCCCGAGCTGCGGGACTGGTCGCGGGAGGGCGGCGAGATCCGCGTGGGCGCGGGCGTGACCTACTCCCGGCTGATCGCCGAGCTCGGCACCGAGCTGCCCGGGCTGGCCCAGGCGTCCCGCACGGTCGGGTCGCCGCAGATCCGCAACCGGGGCACGGTCGCCGGCAACCTCGGCGCGGCCTCGCCCGCCGGCGACAGCCATCCGCCGTTGCTGGCCGGCGGCGCGGTCGTGGAGGCCGAGTCGGTGCGCGGCACCCGGCTGATCCCGATCGGGGAGTTCTATACCGGGGTGAAGCGCAACGCCCTCGCCCCCGACGAGCTGATCCGCGCCGTACGCGTCCCGGCCGCCACCGGCCCGCAGTATTTCTCGAAGATCGGCACCAGGAACGCGATGGTGATCGCGGTGTGCTCGTTCGCGGTCGCTCTCGACCCGGGCGGGCGGCGGGTGGGCGCCGGCATCGGCTCGGCCGCGCCGACCCCGCGCCACGCCCCCCAGGCCGAGGACTTCGCGTCGGAGAGACTGGACTGGGACGGCCAGGGCCCGCTCGACCCCGGCGTCGCGCGCCGCTTCGGCGAGCTCGTGGCCGCGTCCGCCGCGCCCATCGACGACGTGCGGGGCCGCGCCGCCTACCGCACGCACGCGCTGGCCGTGATGGCGCGCCGCGCGCTCGGCTGGGCATGGGACGACCTCAGGGGGAGCGCGTGATGAGGGTCAACGTGACCGTGAACGGCCGCCCGATGACGGCCGACGACGTGTGGGAGGGCGAGAGCCTGCTCTACGTCCTGCGCGAGCGGCTCGGCCTGCCGGGCGCCAAGAACGCCTGCGAACAGGGCGAATGCGGCTCCTGCACGGTCTATCTCGACGGCACCCCGGTCTGCGCCTGCCTCGTCGCCGCGGGGCAGGCGGAAGGGCGCGAGGTGGTGACGGTCGAGGGCCTGGCGGTCCCCGATGGGGGGTCCGACGGTGAGCTCGGCGGCGGGCTGGACGAGGTGCAGCGCGCGTTCGTGGACGCGGGGGCCGTGCAGTGCGGCTTCTGCACTCCCGGTCTCGTCGTCCAGGCCCACGCGCTGCTCGCGGGCTCCGACGGGGTGCCGCCGGACGCCGACATCCGCGAGGCCCTGGCCGGCAACCTGTGCCGCTGCACCGGATACGAGAAGATCCTCGACGCGGTCCGCCTGGCCGCCGCCCGCCGCGCGGAAAGCGGCTCCCGCGCGTGACCCGCCGTGTTCACGCCGCGAGGGCGCCGCATGATCCGTGGGGTGTCCTGCCGGCGTCGCGGACGACCCGCCACGCTCTCCGGGACGCCCCGGGGCTGTCGTGCGTGGGTGGCGATCCGCGAGGGGCGGCGTCCGAACTGTCCGCGTACGGGGGTCCCGTTGCCTGAGAAACCGCATCCCGTGGTCATCGAGAACGCCTACGTCGCCCCGGTCGCCGGGGAGGAGATCCCGTCCGGCCACGTCGTCGTGGAGGACGGCCTGATCACCGCGGTCGGCCCCGGCCCCGCTCCGGCCATGCCGGAGGGGGCGGAACGCGTCGACGGCTCCGGCTGCCTGGCCACCCCCGGCCTGGTCAACACCCATCACCACCTCTACCAGTGGGCGTCCCAGGGGGTGACCCCGGACGGCACGCTGTTCGAGTGGCTGGTGGCCAGCTATCGGCTGTGGGCCCGGATGGACGCCGAGGTGGTGGCGGGCGCCGCGACGGCCGGGCTGGCCTGGCTGGCCCTGTCGGGCTGCACCACCTCCACCGACCACCACTACGTCTTCCCCAAGGGCAGGGGAGACCTCTTCGAGGCGGAGATCGAGGCCGCGCGGCGGGTCGGGCTGCGTTTCCACCCCTGCCGGGGGTCGATGGACCGGGGCGCCTCACAGGGCGGCCTGCCGCCGGACGAGGTCGTGGAGGACATCGACGAGATCCTCCGGGCCACCGACGACGCGATCCGGAAATATCATGATCCGTCGTTCGGGTCGATGCTGCGCGTCGCGGTCGCTCCCTGCTCGCCGTTCTCGGTCAGCGGCGAGCTCATGACCCGCTCGGCCGAGCTCGCCCGCTCCCACGGCGTACGGCTGCACACGCACGTGGCGGAGACGGCCGACGAGGACGAGCACTGCAGGGAGCAGTTCGGCGTGCTGCCCGTCGAATACCTCGACCGGCTCGGCTGGCTGGGCCCCGACGTGTGGCTGGCCCACTGCGTCCACCTCACCGACAAGGACGTGCGGCGCTTCGGCGAGACCGGCACCGGCACGGCCCACTGCCCGTCGTCCAACGGACGCCTCGGCGCGGGCATCGCCCGCATCTCCCACCTGCTGGCCGCGGGCGCGCCGGTCGGGCTCGGCGTCGACGGGGCGGCGTCCAGCGAGATGACCCCGCTGGCCGGGGAGATCCGCATGGCCGTGCTCATGCAGCGGGCCCGCTACGGCCCGCGCGCGCTGACCGCCCGCCAGGCCCTGGAGATGGCCACGCTCGGCGGCGCCCGCTGCCTCGGCAGGGAGGCCGAGATCGGCTCGCTGGAGCGCGGCAAGCTCGCCGACGTCGCGCTGTGGCGGCTCGGCGGCTTCCACGCCGCGATCGACGATCCCGTGATCGCGTTCGCGTTCGGCGCGACCCCGCCGCTCGCCCGGCTGCTCGTGGGCGGCCGGACCGTCGTGGACGACGGCGAGCTGCGCACCGTCCCGGGGGAGGAGGCCGCGCGGGCCGGGGTCGCCGCCCACCGCAGGCTCACCACGATGGATCATGTCTGAGGCGTTCCCGGACACGATCGAAGGGCCACAGGTGAGCCACACCATGACAGGACACGTCGTCATCGCACCGGACAAGTTCCGCGGCTCGCTCACCTCACCCGAGGTCGCCGCGCACGTGGCCGCCGGGCTGCGCGCCGCAGGGTCGGGGGACGTTCCCGTCGTCCGGCTGCCGGTGGCCGACGGAGGCGACGGCACCGTGGACGCGGTCGTGGCGAGCGGGTTCACCCGGGTCGAGACGGAGGTGACCGGGCCGGCCGGCGATCCGGTCACGGCGAGCTACGCCGTGCGCGACGAGCCCGGCGCCCGGGTCGCCGTGATCGAACTGGCCGAGGCCTCGGGCCTGCGCCGGCTGCCGGGCGACGCGGTGCCACTGACCGCCACCAGCCGCGGCACCGGCGAGCTGATCGCCCACGCCGTACGGCACGGCGCTACGCGGATCGTGCTCGGCCTGGGCGGCAGCGCCTGCACCGACGGCGGCGCGGGCATGGTCCAGGCCCTCGGCGTGCGGCTGCTGGACGCGGCCGGAAACGACCTGCCCCCGGGCGGGGCCGCGCTGCGCGACCTGCACACCATCGACGCCTCCGGCCTCCTGCGGGGGTTCGAGGTGATCGTGGCGAGCGACGTGGACAACCCGCTGCTCGGGCCGTACGGCGCGGCGGCGGTGTACGGCCCGCAGAAGGGGGCGAGCCCGCAGGACGTGGCCGTGCTGGAGGCCGGGCTGGCCCGGCTGGCGGCCGTCGCCGCGCACACCCACGGCCTGGCGGGCGCCGCCGAGCACGACGGCGTGGTGCGGGCGATGGGCGTGGCCGGGCGGCCGGGGGCGGGCGCCGCAGGAGGGGTGGGCTTCGGCGCGCTGACGTTCCTCGGCGCGGAGACCCGGCCCGGCATCGGCTACCTGCTCGACCTCGTGGAGTTCGACCGCCACCTGGAGGGCGCCCGCCTGGTGATCACGGGTGAGGGCTCGATCGACGAGCAGACCCTGCGCGGCAAGGCCCCGGTGGGCGTCGCCGCCGCCGCGGCCAAGCACGGCGTGCCGGTCGTGGCCGTCTGCGGGCGGCGCACCGTCGGCGACGACGAGCTGAGGGCGGCCGGCATCGACGCGGCGTACGCGCTGACCGATATCGAGCCCGACGTGCGGCGGTGCATGGCCGAGGCCGCGCCGCTGCTGGAGCGGCTGGCGGCGCGGATTGCCGCCGGACATCTCATGACATGAGGAGCGGCGCGTGGGAGAACCGTACGACGTGGTGGTGAGGTCCCGGCGGACCGTGACCCCGGAGGGGGAGCGGCCGCTGGCCGTCGCCGTGCGCGGCGGCGTGATCGCGGCCCTGCGCCCCTACGACGAGCCGCCGGCGGCCGAGGAGTCGGCCGACCTCGGCGACCTGCCGCTGCTGCCCGGGCTGGTCGACTCCCACGTGCACGTCAACGAGCCCGGCCGCACCCACTGGGAGGGCTTCGCGACCGCCACCAGGGCGGCGGCGGCCGGGGGCGTGACCACGATCGTGGACATGCCGCTCAACTCGCTGCCGCCGACCGTGGACGTGGCGGCGCTCGAGGTCAAGCGGAAGGCCGCCGAGGGCCGGTGCCACGTGGACGTGGCCTTCTGGGGCGGGGCGATCCCCGGCAACCTCGCCGATCTGCGGCCCCTGCACGAGGCCGGCGTGACGGGCGTCAAGTGCTTCCTGTCGCCGTCCGGCGTGGACGAGTTCCCCGCGCTCGACCGCGACGGGCTGCGGGCCGCGCTGGCCGAGGTGGCGGCGTTCGACGGCCTGCTGATCGCCCACGCCGAGGACCCCCGGCTGCTGACCGAGCCCGGCGGTCCCGCGTACGGCGACTTCCTCGGGTCGCGCCCGCAGGAGGCCGAGCGCAGGGCCGTCGAGCAGGTGATCGCGCTCGCGGCGGAGACGGGCGCGCGGGCGCACATCGTGCACGTGTCGGCCGCCGCCTGCGTCGAACCGCTGCGCGCCGCCCGGTCGTCCGGGGTGCGCGTCACCGCCGAGACCTGCCCTCACTACCTGACCCTGGCGGCCGAGCAGGTCACCGGGCCCGCCTACAAGTGCTGCCCGCCCATCCGGGAGGCCGCCAACCGCGACGCCCTGTGGCGGGCGCTCGCCGACGGCGTGCTCATGGGGATCGTCTCCGACCACTCCCCGTCGACGCCCGACCTCAAGGTGCCCGACTTCGCCGCCGCCTGGGGCGGGATCTCCTCGCTCCAGGTCGGCCTGCCCGTCGTGTGGAGCGCCGCGCGCGCCCGCGGCCACGGCCTGGCCGATGTGGCGCGCTGGATGGCCGAGGGACCGGCCCGCCTGGCGGGCCTGCCCGGCAAGGGGGCGATCCGGGAGGGCAACGACGCCGACCTCGTCGCCTTCGACCCCGACGCCGAGTTCACCGTGGACGTCGCGGAGCTCCACCACCGCAACCCCGTGTCTCCCTACCACGGCGCGCGGCTCGCGGGCGTGGTGCGCACCACCTGGCTGCGCGGCACGCCCGTCGACTTCGCCACCCCGCGCGGCAGGCTGCTGACGAGAGGATCCCGATGACCGGCTTCACCCGCCTGCCCGACCTCGCCCTCCGTACGTACGGCGGGTCGGTCGTGGCCGCCAACGACGAGTCGTTCGCCGCACGGGAGGCCCTGATCCGGCCGGGACCGGCCGAGTTCCGGCCCCACACCTTCGGGGCCAAGGGCCAGGTCTACGACGGCTGGGAGACCCGGCGGCGGCGCGAGCCCGGCCACGACTGGGCGATCGTCCGGCTCGGCATGCCGGGGGTCGTCCACGGCGTCGTGGTGGACACGGCGTGGTTCCGCGGCAACTACCCGCCGTACGCGTCGGTCGAGGCGTGCGCGGTCGAGGGCCACCCCTCGCCGGAGGAGCTGGACGGCTGGGTGGAGATCGTGCCGAAGAGCCCGCTGAAGGGCGACGCGGTCCACGAGTTCGCCGTGACCGATCCCCGCCGCTTCACCCACGTGCGGCTGAACATCTTCCCCGACGGCGGCGTCGCACGGCTGCGGGTCCACGGGCGGGTCGTGCCCGACCGGGCGTTCCTGGAGGGACTCACCATCGACCTCGCCGCGCTGGAGAACGGCGGCCTGGTCGCGGCGTGCTCCAACGAGTTCTACTCCTCGCCGAACAACGTCATCGCGCCTGGCCTGGCCCGCAACCAGTCCGAGGGCTGGGAGACCGCCCGCCGCCGCGACGGCGGCAACGACTGGCTCGTCGTCGCCCTGGCCGGGCCCGGCCGGGTGGCCGTCGCCGAGATCGACACGACCAACCTGGTGTTCAACGCCCCCGGCTGGGCGTCGCTGAAGGGCGCGGACGCGGACCGCGCGCCGCTGGAGGACGAGGACGCCTGGTTCCCGCTGCTGCCCAGAACGCGCCTGCAGCCCGACACCCGCCACCGCTTCCGCCTCGACGACGACCGCCGGATCACCCACGCCCGGCTCGACATCTACCCTGACGGCGGCCTCGCCCGCCTCCGCCTCCTCGGCACCCTCATCCCCTGAGCCTGCGCACCCCGGTGCACGCAGGCGACCGGAGGCCCGGCGAGGACGTCAGTGCCAGATGGTGATGGTGGTGCCCGGCGGCTGCTGGCCGAGCGGATTCTCACCGACCACGCGGTCGGTGCCCATCACCTTGCGGACGTTGACCTTGAAACCGGCCTGCTTCAGCTCGTTGGCCGCGTCCTTGACGGACTTGAACATCACGTTGGGGACGTTCACGACGACGGGCGGGGTCTGGCCGGGATCGGCGGGGTTGACCTCCCACGGCCAGTGGAAGCCCTGGTCCGGGCCGCGTGAGGCGGTCAGGTGGACGGTCGCCCCGGCCACTACCTCGGCGCCGCCGGCCGGGTCCTGGGCGATCACCGTGCCCGGCGGGGCGTCGTCGGTGGTCTCGTCGATCTGGACGTTGAAGCCCTTCTCACGCAGGAACTTCTCCGCCTGGTCGCGCATCATCTGCGTGACGTCCGGCATCAGCAGTCCGGCGCTGACGACGAAGTTGACCGTGCTGCCCTTCTTGACGCGCTTGCCCACCGGCGGGTTGGTGCGGATGACCTGGTCGCGGGGGACGGTGTCGCTCGCGCTCTTGCTCACCCGCCCGGGGGTGAGCCCGGCATCGGCGATCTTCGCCCGGGCGTCCGCCAGGCTGAGCTTCTCGACCAGCGGCACAGCGACCAGTTCCGGGCCGGCCGACGGTATGAGGGTGAGCACCGAGCCCTTGACCACCTCGGCGCCCAGCCCCGGCTCGGTGTCGAGAACGATGTCCTTCGGCGCCTTGTCGTCGAACCGCGCCTGGCCGATCCGCACCTCGAAGCCGGCCTGCTGCGCCATCTGCCTGGCCACGGTGACGGGCTTGTTCACCAGGTCGGGGACCTTCGTGTAGCGGCCCTGGGAGAACCACCAGCCGGTGAACGCGACGCCCGCCAGCATGACGAGGGCCAGCACGGCGACGAACCAGACGGGCCTGATCCCGCCGCGTCCCCTGCGCCGTCCCGTCTCGGCCCGGTCGGTCAGCAGTTCCGAGCGCGGCTGGATCATCGTGTGGCCGAGCGGCGACTCGGGCTCGGCGAGCGCGTGCGACCCCATGCCGAACGACCCGCTGCCGAACGACCCGGTGCCAGGAGACCCCGTGACAGGAGAGCCGGTGCCGTGCGACCCCGTGCCATGCGACCCGGTGCCGAACGACGAGGCCCCGCCGGCCGGCGGGATGGTCCGGTGGGCGCCCGTACGCACGCCGCTGTGGGCGCCGGTGTGGGCGCCGGTGTGGGCGCCGGTGTCCGGGGCCCCGTGGCGGGAGGCGTGCGCGCCGGTGTGCCCGGTCTTCGGCAGCGTACGGTGGATCTCGACGGCGGCGACGAGCATGGCGGTCGCGTCCGACGGGCGTGCGGCGGGGTCCTTGTCGGTGGCCGCGGCGACGAGCGCGTCGATCACCGGTGGCACGTCGGGCACGATCGACGACGGCGCGGGCACGGTCTCGTGCACGTGCCGGTAGGCGACCGACATCGGCGTCTCACCCGAATAAGGCTGCCGCCCGGTGATCAGCTCGAACAGCATGATCCCGGCGGCGTACACGTCGCTGCGCGCGTCGGCGTTGCCAGTGGTGACCTGCTCCGGCGACATGTATCCGATCGTGCCGATCATCATGCCGGTCTTGGTCTGGTTGGTCGCCTCGATCGCGCGGGCCAGGCCGAAGTCCACGACCTTCACCCGGCCGTCGTCGGCGAGCAGCACGTTTTCGGGCTTGACGTCGCGGTGGATGAGCCCGGCGTGATGGGCCGCGCCGAGGGCGGCGAGCACCGGGATGACCATCTCCAGGGCCTCGCGGGCCGGGAGGTGGCCGCGCCGGCGCAGCACGTCGCGCAGCGTACGGCCGGGGACGTACTCCATGGACAGGTAGACGTGCGCCCCGTCGGTGCCCTGGTCGAAGACCTGCACGATGTTGGGGTGCGAGAGGCTGGCCACCGACTTGGCCTCGCCGATGAAACGCCGCACGAACTGCGGGTCCTCGGCCAGCGAGCGGTGCATCACCTTGACGGCGACCGTGCGGTCGAGCCGGACGTCCAGAGCCAGGTATACGGAGGCCATGCCACCCCGGGCGATCCGGGACTCGACGCGGTAGCGCCCGTCGAGCAACTGCCCCACGAGCGGGTCGGTTAGCGTCGTGTCCACTCGCCAGAGTTTACGGGTGATTTGCCGCCGGGCGTGTTCCCGAATCCCAAACCGAGATCTATTCGGCAGCCTCGCGCGCCGTCCGAAAAGCCATACCGATTCCGAAAAGCAGGCTTACCGGACGCGGAATCGGCCGCCGTCCGCCCCGCCCGCGCGGACGTTCCGGGACCGGCGGGCGAGGGGAGGACGGCTGGTCGCGGCGCTGCCGGACCGTGGCGGCCGGACTGTGGCGGCCGGACCGCGGTGCCGGACTGTGTGGCGGACTTCAGGACGCGCGGGCGGGCGAGGACGCCTCGGCGTAGCGGCGGCGCGGGATGCGCCCGGCGAGGCGGGCCGTCCGCCCGGCCGTGACCGCCTGCCGCATGGCCGCCGCCATCAGGTCCGGCCGGTGCGCCCGCGTCACGGCGCTGGCCAGCAGCACGGCGTCGCAGCCCAGCTCCATCGCGAGCGCGGCGTCGCTGGCCGTGCCGATGCCGGCGTCGAGGATCACCGGCACCGTGGCCGCCTCGACGATCAGCTCGATGCTGTGCGGGTTGCGGATGCCCAGCCCGGAGCCGATCGGGGCGCCGAGCGGCATCACGGCCGCGCACCCGGCGTCCTGGAGCCTGCGGGCCAGCGCCGGATCGTCGCCGATGTACGGCAGCACCACGAAGCCGTCGGCGACCAGCCGCTCGGCGGCGTCGAAGGTCTCGATCGGGTCGGGTAGCAGGGTCCGCTCGTCCGCGATGACCTCCAGCTTCACCCAGTCGGTCTCCAGCGCCTCGCGGGCCAGGCGGGCGGTCAGCACCGCCTCCCCGGCGGTGAAGCAGCCCGCCGTGTTCGGCAGCACCTTGATGCCGCGGGCGCGCAGCAGGTCGAGCACCGAGCCGCGCGACCGCGGGTCGAGCCTGCGCATCGCAACGGTCGTCAGCTCGGTGCCGGACGCCTCGAGCGCCTGGTCGAGCACCTCGAGCGACGGCGCGCCGCCGGTGCCCATGATGAGCCGCGAGGTGAACTTCTCCCCGCCCAGCACGAGGACGTCGTCGGTCATGCTCACCCTCCCTGCACGGCCGTGAGCACTTCGACGCCGTCGCCGTCGGCGACCTGGGTGGAGTCCCAGGCGCTCCGGCTGACGACTTCGCCGTTCAGCGCCACCGCGACCCCCGACGTCAGGGCCGTGAGGGTCCGTACGGCGTCGCCGACCGTGGCGCCGTCCGGCAGCTCGGCCGCGCCTCCGTTGATCGTGACTTTCATCGGCTGAATCTCCCTGGATCGCAGAACCGGGCGACCGGGGGCACCTCGTCGCCGGTGAGGAACGCGGCGACGGCGTCGGCCGTGACCGGGGACAGCAGCACCCCGTTGCGCCCGTGCCCGGTCGCCGCCAGCACGCCGGGCGGCCCGGCGGGGCCGATGAGCGGCAGGTTGTCGGGCGTGCCCGGGCGGAAGCCGGTCGTCGTCTCGGCCAGTTCGAGCTCGGTGATGCCGGGCACCAGTTCGCGGGCGTCGCGCAGCAGCTCGTAGACGCCTCCGGCGGTGACCCGCGCGTCGTACCCCGTCTCCTGGGTGGTGGCGCCCAGCGTGATCTCTCCGTCGCCCCGCGGGACCAGGTAGGCGGGGGAGCCGTGCACCAGCCCCCTGACGCACCGGGTGAGGAAGCCCCGGGGCCCGCGCAGCCGGAGGATCTCGCCCTTGACCGGGCGCACCGGCAGGCCGGGCAGCAGGGACGCCGACCACGACCCGGCCGCCACGACCACCTGCCCGGCCGCGACGGTCTCGCCGGACTCCAGCCGTACGGACGGCCTGCCCGTCTCCGGGGCGTCGATCCCGGTGACGCGCTCGGCGACCAGCGTGCCGCCCGCCTTCTCGAACGCCGTGAGCAGGGCGCGCACGACCCTGCGGGGGTTGACCCAGGCGTCGTCGCGGGCCAGCAGCCCACCGCGTACGGAGGGGGAGAGCATCGGCTCGAAGGAGCGGCACTCGCGCCCGGTGAGCCGCTCGACCCGCAGGCCGAGCGTCTGCTCGAAGGCCGCGAGGTCGTCGAGGACGGCCATGTCGTCCGCGCCGCGGGCGACCTCCAGCGTGCCCTCGGTCCGGTAGTCGAGGTCGGCGCCGGTCTCGTCCTCCAGCTCCGCCCGGAACGCCGGCCACGCCGCCAGCGACGCGAGACCGAGCCGCAGCAGCGGCTCCTCCGTGTAGGTCACCTCGCTGACCGGCGCGAGCATCCCCGCCGACGCGTGGGTGGCGCCGCCTCCGGGCGAGGGGTCGACCACCGCGACCGACAGGCCGCGCCGGACGGTGCGCCAGGCCGAGGCCAGGCCCTCCACCCCGCCGCCCACGATCACGACGTCGTAGCCGGACTGGACGCCGGGTGGCGGTGTGCGGGACACAGCGCTCCCTTCGCCGGCATTACCCGGATCAGGTCGGGGCGGTCGAGAGCCTCACGCTCTCCTCTCAGCCCGGTCCGCCGGGCTCCCGCGCGTCTTACGTCCCCAAGGGTAGTACGCCGCCCGCAACGGCCGATCGGCGGACCGATGAGTCCGGCGGAGGGCGCTTGTGGGCCTCACAACGCGGGCCTGTTCGAGTGCGCGTCAATTGCCCAACTCGTTATGGGGGCCCCGTTGGCCAGGGCCCCTGTCGGCAATCTATGGTCGAGCTGTGGATCACGTCGTGGTGGTGGGTGCCGGCCTGGCCGGCGTGCGAAGCATCGAGGCGTTGAGGTTCCGTGGGTTCACCGGACGCATCACGCTCATCGGCGAGGAACACCATCGCCCCTATGACCGGCCGCCGCTGTCGAAGGCGGTGCTGCTCGGAGAGACCGACTCCACCGTGGTCGACTCCGATCTCGACGCCCTCGACGTACGGCTGTGCCTCGGCACGGCGGCCAAGGGCCTGCGCGAGGGCGTGCTGGAGACGACCGAGGGAGAGCTGGAGTACGACGGCCTGGTGATCGCCACCGGCGCCACCCCGATCCGCCTGCGCGGCGAGGGCCGTCAGCACGTGCTGCGCACGATCGAGGACGCGCTCGCACTGCGCGAGCGACTGGTCCCCGGCACCCGCGTGGCCGTCGTCGGGGCCGGCTGGATCGGCGCCGAGGTCGCCACCGCGGCGGCCAGGGCCGGGTGCGCGGTGACCGTGGTGGAGGCGGGGGAGAGCCCCCTCGCCGTGGCCCTCGGGCCCGAGGTGGGCAGCCACACCACCGGCTGGTACGCGCGGGCGGGCGTCGAGCTGCGCCTCGGGGCGCTGGTCGGCACCGTGGACCCCGACGGCCTCACGCTCATGTCCGGCGCCCGGGTGCCGGCCGACGTGGTCGTCACCGGCGTCGGGGTGCGCCCGGCCGTCGACTGGCTGAAGGGGTCGGCGGTCCGGGTCGACGACGGGGTCGTGGTCGACGAGCACCTGCGCACGTCGCTGTCCAACGTGGTCGCGGTGGGCGACTGCGCGAGCTGGTGGTCGCGCAGGTTCGGCACCCGGCTGCGCGTCGAGCACTGGGACACCGCGCTGCAGGCCCCCGACGTGGCCGCCGCCACCCTGCTGGGCGAGGAGGCGGTCTACGACCCGGTGCCGTACTTCTGGTCGGAGCAGTTCGGTCACATGGTGCAGTTCGCCGGTCATCGGGAGGCCGGTGACCGCATGGTGCTGCGCGGCGACCCGCGCAGGGACGCGAAGTGGGCGGTGTGCTGGCTGACGGCCGACGACCGGCTCGCCGCGGTGCTCACCGTCGACCGCCCGCGCGACGTGGTGCAGGGCCGGAAGATCATTGAGAGCGGCCGGCGGCTCGATTCCCTGCGGGTGGCGGATTCGGCCCAGCCGCTACGCGACTGCATTATGGCGTAGCCGAGGTGTTTCCTGGCGGCCCGCCTGTGGTAATGGTGGTTCCGTGACGCTTACTGTTGCGCAGATCGACCGGGAGACCGACCAGCTCGTAGGGGAGTGGCTCCCCATCTCGGAGGCCGCCAAGAAGCTGGGGCTCAGCGTCGGCCGCGCCAAGCAACTCCTCAAGGACAAGAAGCTCGTCGGCGTCCGGCGGGGCGGCGGCGAGCCGCAGATCCCGGCGGTGTTCATCGCGGACGGTGAGGTGCTCAAGGGCCTGCCCGGCACGCTCACGGTCCTGTCCGACGCCGGATACGACGAGGTGGAGTCGATCCGGTGGCTGTTCACCCCGGACGACTCGCTGCCCGGGGCCCCGATCGACGCGATCGTGAAGGGCCGGCACACGGAGGTCAAGCGCAGGGCCCAGGCCCTGGGCTTCTGACCCCGCCGTCGCATGGCATTGTGGTCGGGTGGACGACATCCGGCGACAGCGGCTCGCGCAGGCCAGGCTCTACCTCTGCACTGACGGCAGGAGGGACCGCGGCGATCTGGAGAAGTTCCTCGACGCGGTCCTGTCCGGCGGGGTGGACATCGTGCAGCTCAGGGAGAAGGGCCTGGAGGCGCGCGAGGAGCTGGAGCTGCTCGAGGTCTTCCGCGCGGCCTGCGACAGGCACGGTGCGCTGCTGGCGGTGAACGACCGGGCGGATGTGGCCTACGCGGCCCGGCCCGACATCCTGCACCTCGGCCAGGACGACCTCCCGGTCCCGGTGGCGCGGGAGATCCTCGGCCCCGGCGTGCTCATCGGCAGGTCGACGCACTCGGCGGCCGAGGCGTCGGCCGCCGCCGTGGAGCCGGGCGTGGACTACTTCTGCTGCGGGCCGATCTGGCCCACGCCCACCAAGCCCGGCCGCCCGGCGCCCGGCCCCGCGCTGCTGGAGCACGCCGCGAGCCTGGGCGCCGACCGGCCGTGGTTCGGCATCGGCGGCATCGACCTGGGCAACCTCGACGAGGTCATGGCGCACGGCGTGCGCCGCGCCGTGGTCGTCCGCGCGATCACCGAGGCCGACGATCCGGGCGCCGCCGCCGCCGAGCTCAAGGCACGGCTGTCCGCCGTCCCGCTCTGAGCGCAGCGCCCGCCGTCGGGCACGGCGAGCCGCCCGCCCGTCACCCGCGGCGGAACGTCCGCGTCAGGCGGAGCGGGAGGCTCGCCGTCCGGTGGGGCGGAACGCCCGCGCCAGGTGAGGAATGCCCGTCGTCAGGTGCGGCGGGAGGTGGCCGCCACGGCCAGTGCGGCCAGTGCGGCGCGTGCCTCGTCCTCGATCGGCGCCTGGTCGAGGGCGTGCAGCGCGTCGTCGAGGTAGCGCTTGATCATGTCCTCGCACGCCGTCAGCGCACCGGTCTCCTCGATCACCGTGCGCAGCCGCCCGATCCCCTCGGCGTCCAGCTCGGGGTCGCCGAGCAGGGACCGTACGACCTCCGTCTGGGCGGGGGTGGCCGAGGCGAGCGCACGCGCGATCAGGACGGTCCGCTTGCCCTCGCGAAGGTCGTCACCGGCGGGCTTGCCGGTCTCCGCCGGGTCGCCGAACACGCCGAGGATGTCGTCGCGGAGCTGGAAGGCGATGCCCACCTGCTGGCCGTACTGCACGCAGAGCCGGTCGATCCAGGCGTGGCGGGCCCGGGCGGCGAGGACGAGCCCGAGCCGGAGCGGCTGCTCGACCGAGTATTTCCCGCTCTTGTACAGCGCCACCCGCAGCGCGCTGTCGAACGTGCTCTCCCCCTGTGCCTGTTCGAGCAGGTCCAGATACTGCCCGCACATCAGCTCGGTGAGCATGTAGTCGTGCATCGGCTGGGCGGCGGCGATCGCCTCGGGCGCAAGGCCGCTGGTGCGCCACATCTCCCCGGACCACACCAGCAGCAGGTTGCCCAGCAGCACGGCCGTGCCCTCGCCGAACTGCGGCGCCGAGCCGTGCCAGCCCGCCTCGGCGTGCATGCGTTCGAACCGGCGGTGCGCCGACGGCATGCCCCGGCGCACGTCGCTCGCGTCCATGACGTCATCGTGGATGAGCGCGCTGGCCTGGAGGAGTTCCAGCGAGGCGGCGGCGAAGCGCAGCCCCGGCTCGTCGCCTCCTCCGGCGGCGCGCCAGCCCCAGTAACAGAAGGCGGGCCGCAGCCTTTTGCCGCCGGCCAGGAAGTCCTCCGCGGCGGACAGCAGGGCGGCCAGATGAGGGTCACCGAAGTGTGGTCGCTGCCGGTCGAGGAACTCCCGGAGTGCGAGGTCCACCTCCGTACGGATGGAATCGAGCGAGGCGGCGGAAGCGGTCATGTTCCGAGACTAACCGGGGTTGATCCAGACACCCATCAGCAGATCCCCTCCAAGCGTGTCATCTCGCTCTGATAGGGCAAATGTCCACATTGCAAGACTGTGACGGCCGTCAAAACCACCATCGCTGTACCCTTGCCGGTATGGCTCTCGGTCTGCCCTCGCGGCTTCCTGATCGCGTCCCGACGGTCCGCGAACTGCTGGCCGCGGGTGAGCGCTCGTTCTCGTTCGAGTTCATGCCGCCGAAGACCGACGAGGGGGAGCGGCAGCTGTGGCGGGCGAT
This sequence comes from Microbispora hainanensis, assembly GCF_006874475.1. Lineage (GTDB taxonomy): Bacteria > Actinomycetota > Actinomycetes > Streptosporangiales > Streptosporangiaceae > Microbispora > Microbispora hainanensis. Next base: position 118,350 of record NZ_VIRM01000003.1, on the reverse strand, counting down.
CCGTGAGCTGGAGGGCCTGCGCCCGACGTTCGTCTCCGTGACCTACGGCGCCGGCGGCTCGACCCGGGACCGCACGGTGGACATCGTCGAGCGGCTGGCGCACGAGACCACGCTGACCCCCGTCGCCCACTTCACCGCGGTCGACCACTCGATCCGCGAGCTGCGCCACCTCGTCGGCAGGTTCGCCGACGCGGGCGTGCGCAACATCCTCGCCGTACGCGGCGACCCGCGCGGCGGCAACCCCCTGGACGAGTGGGTCAAGCACCCGGAGGGCGTGCTGTACGCCGAGGAGCTGGTGCGGCTGATCCGCCAGGCGGGCGACTTCTGCGTGGGGGTGGCGGCCTTCCCGTACAAGCACCCCAGGTCGGCGACCATCGAGTCGGACACGAAGTATTTCGTGCAGAAGTGCCGGGCCGGCGCGGACTACGCGATCACCCAGATGTTCTTCAGGGCGGAGGACTACCTGCGGCTGCGTGACCGCGTGGCGGCCCACGGGTGCGACACCCCGATCATCCCCGGGATCATGCCCGTCACGCAGATGAGCACGATCGCCAGGTCGGAGCAGCTGTCCGGCGCGCCGTTCCCGCCCGAGGTGGCCGAGCGGTTCGAGGCCGTCGCCGACGACCCGGCCGCGGTCCGCCGCCTCGGCATCGAGCACGCCGTCGAGCTGTGCCGCAAGCTCCTCGACGAGGGCGCGCCCGGCATCCACTTCATCACCTTCAACCGGTCGAGCGCGACCCGCGAGGTGTTCCAGGCGCTGCACAGCGTGCCCGCCGCCGTGGCCGGCTGAGCCGGCCGGTCCCGTCAGCCTTCCCCGGCCCTGGAGGCTTCGCGCACGGCCAGTGGCAGCCGCACGCCGGCGATGACGTACTCCTCGTAGCCGCCGGGGAAGACGAACCGGGTCATCAGGTCGGCGAACCCGACGTCCCGGTAGAGATGCCTGGCCACCGTGGGGGCGTCGTGCGTCGACAGCACGGCCGTACGCTCCGGGCGGCCCTCGCACAGCGCGTGGATCATCCGCCGGCCGACGCCCCGGCCCTGATATTCGGGGCGCACGTGGATCTCGGCGATCTCCAGGGCGTCGCCGAACCAGTCGTCCGCCACCAGCGGCCCGGCCCGGTCCTGCAGCGCCCCCCGCACGACGTCGTGCCACCACTGCCCCTGGCCGCCGTGGAAGCCGTACGCGAAGCCGGCGATGACGGAGGCCTGCGCGTCCTCGGCGAGCACACAGTCGAAGTCGGGATAGGTGGCGTGGTTGCGCATGATCGCCATGCGCCCCGCGAGCTGGTCCGACGGCGGGCGCATGGCGACCGTGTAGATCTCCAGCACGGTGTCCAGCACGGCCCTGAACTCGTCGGGCCCCACCCGTCGCAGTCGGATCACTCGTCGCACACTAGCAAAACGACGCCGGGCCGGTTCGGCAGGCGTCACTCCACGTCCGCGGCCGTGCCCCCGGTGATGCGCAGCAGCTCGTCATAGGACGTCGGGAAGACGGTGTGGGGGTGCCCGGCGGCGGCCCAGACCACGTCGTGCTTGCTCAGCCAGGTGTCCACCAGCGTCCGTACGGGCGCGGGGTGGCCGACCGGGGCGACGCCGCCGATGGGCTGCCCGGTGTGCTCGCGGACGAACTCCGGCGTGGCCCGCCGCACCTTCGCCGCGCCCACGAGGCGCGCGATCAGATCGGTGTTCACACGGTGGGCCCCGCTGGTCAGCACCAGCAGCGGCGCGCCGTCCGCGTCGAAGATCAGGCTGTTGGCGATCGCGCCGACCTCGCAGCCGAGCTGGGCCGCCGCCGTGGCGGCCGTCGGCGCGGCCTCGTCGAGCACGACGACCTCGCCCGTCACCGCGTGGGCCCGCAGGGCCTCCTGAACCCGGACGACGTTCGGATGCAACTTTTCTGCCACCCGGTCACTCTAAACGGATTGCCAGGACATGCGCGGCGGATTATGGCCACTTACGATCACGCGGCTCACAATCGGACCGTAAGGTGAGTCCTTTGATCGAGAAACCGGCTTATGAGGGGGTTGGTCATGATGAGGGGTCGACGGAGACTGCTCGTCGCGGCCGGGGTCGTGACGTTCGCGACGGCCTTCGCGGCGACCGGCGCCGCAGGCACCGCGCAGGCGGGCACCGTCGTGCCCGCGAGGGCCGTGACCACGGGGGCCGTGCTTGGGGCGCTTCCTGCGTTCTCGCCGTCCTCGGCGCTCCCGGCGCTCCCGGCGATTGCGGCGCTTCCGGCGCGGGGCGCCGTCCCCGCACGTGCCGCCGGTTACGCGCCGTTCACCGCCCCGGGCAAGACGCTCAAGCTCGGCGCCAAGGGCTCCGCCGTCAAGGCGCTGCAGGCCCGCCTCAAGGAGCTCGGGTATGTGCCCGGCAGCGTCGACGGCCGGTATGGCGGGGCCACGCTGATGGCGGTCTGGGCGTTCCAGAAGGTGCAGGGGATCACGCCGACCAGCACGATCGCCGCCCGCACCTGGAGGGCGCTCGAGAACCCCCGGGCGCCCAAGGTCCTGGTGCCCAGGGGCAGGGCGAGCCGCGTCGAGGTGAACCTGACCAAGCAGGTGATGGTTCTGTATCGGGGCGGCGTGCCGGTGCTGATCAGCCACATCTCCAGCGGCAGTGGCATCCCCTACACCGAGTACGCCACCTGGAACGGCAAGCGGCAGCGGTTCTCCGGCAGCGCCCGCACGCCGACCGGCGACTACAGGACCACCTGGCGGGTCAAGGGCTGGCACCGGTCCTACCTGGGGCAGCTCTACAACCCCATCTTCTTCAACGGCGGCATCGCGCTCCACGGCGCGCTGTCGGTGCCGCTCTATCCGGCCTCGCACGGCTGCGTACGTCTGCCCATGAGCGTGGCCGAGATCCTGCCGCGCATGCTCGGCAAGGGCGTTCCGGTGCACGTCAGGGGCGCCTTCCGGCGCTGATTCCCTTTATGGAGGGGCCCCGCGCGAGATGGTCGCGCGGGGCCCCTCCGTCGTCTGCCGGCTCCCGTTTCGAACGCGGTCCTCGAACATGTTTTCGTTGACAGCCTTGACAGGGGACATGATCGAATCTATGTTCGATGGAGTGGGCGTGGGACTCGCGGCTCGCGCCCACCCCGTTGGATTCGTGCCTTCGTCGTCGGCGGAGACGAATGCGGCACGGCCCGCGGCGTGGGCCGGACGGGGAGAGGGGAAGCTCCTCGTCCGGCCGCCCACGGGAGCCTGGGAAAGCGCCGGGCGATCTCGAGCGGTTCGCGGGATCTCCGGCCGGCGAAATTGTCGGTGCGGTCTGCGACTGTGAGGTCACCGGCAACCTTCGCCGGAGTGCCACGACTCAAGGAGGCGGGCATGACTGAGCAGAACGACGATCAGAAGAGCGGGCCCCGGCTCTCGCAGGCGGTTCTGGCACACCTCGCGGACGCCAGGGCATGCCTCGCGGACGCCACCGTCGGGCCCACCCCCGCGGACCGCTACGTGTCGGCCCATCTGGCGGCCCTCCGAGCGGCCGCCGGGATCCTCGCGGCCCGTCCACGTCCGATGGACGGCCGCAGGCGGCGGCTGCGCAGCGCCTGGGAGCTGCTCCCGGAGGCCGAACCCAAGCTCGCGGACTGGGCGGCCTACTTCGCGGTGAGCGCGACCAAGCGCGCGGCGGCCGAGGCCGGCATGGTCCGCGCCGTTACGCAGAACGACGCGGAGGAAATCATAGCGGAGGCGGACAGGTTCGTCGGCGAGGTCGAGTCGATCCTCGGCCTGCCCGGCCGCCCCACCCTCCCCATGGCCGGCTGACGCCACATCCGGCGTCCTGCCCCGGCAGGTTGGCACCGCGCCTGCCCATCGCGGGCTTGCGCCGAGTTCTGGGCTGTGGGCCCATCGCGCGCATGGCCCGGCTGACGCCGCGCCTTGGGCCGCAAGCGTCGGGCCTCACGAACGTGCCGCATGGGGCCTATTCGTCTGGGTCGGCGATCTCGATGACGTGCAGCGGGTTGTCCAGGGCCCGGGACGGTCGCTGCCATTTGCCGCCGCGCAGGGTGAGGATCGGGCAGACCGACACGTCCGCGATGGCGGCGGCGTGAGCGTCATGGATGTCGAGGCCGGTGACGGCCATCGTGTCGACGAGCTTGGCGGATTGTGCGATGCCGTCCAGCGGGGCGACGACGGCATGCTCGAACGCGGCCAGGCCGGCGGGCGAGCAGGGTCTGGGCCTCCGGCGTGCCGCGGCCGTCGAGGAGCGCCCCGGCGGCCGCCAGCGCGGGGACGACGAGCGTCTGACCGGCCCGGTCGAAGTCCTGCAGGAGGCCGATCAGGTCCGCGTCCCCGCGGGCGACGTCGGTCAGCACGCTGGTGGTGAGGATGTAAGGCGTGGGGGTGAAGTCACTCACCGGACGCCGCCGGGAAACCATGCTCGGCGAGCTGGCGGTTCACATGCCGCATCATGCGGGCCACTCGTTCGGGGTCGGCATGGCGGGCGCGTTCGCGCAGCAGGGCGAGCGCGCGCTGCTCGGTGATGCGCTTTTCCGCGATGGCGTCGTTGAAGACGGCGGCCACACTGGTGGCCTTGCCGGCCGCCACGAGGTGCTCGGCGTACGCAAGCACGGCGGGGTCCACAGTGATCGTTATCCGCGCCTTCCTGCCTCCGTTCATAGCGGGAACCATACTCACACGCTTGCGTACCGTGAGGGATCCGGGCCGGCGGGATCGCGGGGGCGGTCAGACGGGGTCGCGCTCCAGGGGGCAGCTCATGCACCGCGGCCCGCCGCGGCCGCGGCCGAGCTCGCTGCCCCGGATGGTGATGACCTCGATGCCGTGCCTGCGCAGATGGTTGTTGGTCGTGGTGTTGCGCTCGTAGGCCACGACCACGCCGGGTTCCAGCGCCAGCACGTTGCAGCCGTCGTCCCACTGCTCCCGCTCGGCCGCGTGCACGTCCTGCGTCGGCGTGAGGACCTTGATGTCGTCGAGGCCGATGGCCCGGGCGATCGCCTTGTGCATGTCCTCCGGCGGGTGATCGGTGACCTTCAGCTCCTTGTCGGTGTCGCCCGGCTCCACCGTGTAGGAGGGGAGCATGCCGAGCCCGGCGTACTTCGTGAACACGCCCACGTCGACGTTGGTCATCACGGTGTCGAGGTGCATGAACGCACGGGTCTTGGGCAGGTCGAGCGCCACGATGCGGGTCGCCGACCCCGATCGGAACAGGTTGGTCGCCAGCATCTCCACGGCCTGCGGCTGGGTGCGCTCGCTCACCCCGACGAGCACGACGCCGTCACCGAGCACCAGGACGTCGCCGCCCTCGATGGTGGCCGGGGCCATGCGCACGCCGTCGTACCAGACGTTGAAACCGCCGCCGTCCGGGTTGCCGTAGCCCGGGGCGAACAGCGGGTGCCACCGGTAGACCGCCTCGTAGTTGACGGTCTCCCGCCTGCGCGCCTTCTTGCGCATGGGATTGATCGACACCCCGTCGTATATCCAGCAGGAGGTGTCGCGGGCGAACAGGTGGTTGGGCAGCGGCGGGAGGACGAAGTCGTCCAGGCCGAGCGTGTGGAAGACGATGGAGGCCGGGTCACAGCCCAGTTCGAGGATCTCGCGTTTGGTGATCCCGCCGAGCAGCAGCGGCGCGAGCGTGTCCGCGTCGAGGGCGTCGAGGGCGTTGCGGATCGCGTCGGCGGCCAGCGGGCCGAACCAGTGCTCGTCGACGCTGCCGTCGAGGATGTGCTTGCGCGCGTCGGGGATCTCGATCACCTCCCGCAGGAGGTCGCGGAGGTGGTGCACCTCGACGCCGCGCCCGGCGAGCACCTCGCACCACTCCCGGTGCTCCTCCAGCGCGCGCTGCACCCACAGCACGTCGTCGAACAGCAGGCCGTCCTTGTTGCCCGGGGTGAGCCGTTTGAGCGCGAGTTCGGGTATGTCGACCAGAACCCGGCGAAGCCTGCCCACCTCGGAGCCCACGAAAAACGTCATGTCCTGCCTATCCCCGCATGGCGGGAATCAGTCGTACGGGCGGCTCCCCGTTGCGGAGGCGCCGCCCGTGACGAAGAGGACCGCCGGCGCCGATGCCGCGAAGGCGCCGCCCGGGCCACCCGCGGCAGGCGTGCTCCGTCAGGCACGACGCGTGCCGGAGAAGGCCGGCATCGTCACGGGGAGCCGCGTCCGGGCGTGAGGTTGTCAGAAGGACTCGACGGCGCGACGGGCCTCCGCGTCGAGCACGCCCCAGTGGATGAACTCCTCGGTCAGCTCGACCGGTGACTTGTCATAGATGACCGCCAGCGAGCGCAGGTCCTCCTGCCGGATGGACAGCACCTTGCCGTTGTAGTCACCCCGCTGGCTCTGGATGGTCGCGGCGTAACGGGCAAGCGGGCCGGCCTTGTCCTTCGGCAGCTGTGAAAGGCGCTCAAGGTCGATGACCAACTTGGGAGCGGGCGCAAGCGGGCTGGGGGCGGCTCCGCCCGGAAGAAGCTCCGACACCGGCACTCCGTAGAAATCCGCGAGCTCGGCGAGTTTCTGCACGGTCACCGCGCGGTCGCCCCGCTCGTAGGAGCCCACGACGACGGCCTTCCACCGTCCGCGGGACTTCTCTTCCACACCGTGCAGGGACAGCCCCTGCTGGGTCCGGATGGCGCGCAGGCGCGCGCCCAGCGACTTGGCGTAGTCAGACGGCATCGTGTGGCCCCCGGCTTTCTATGTCTCTTCTCACTTGATTGTGCGTCCTTGTCCTAAGCGTTCCGAACACCGGGGCTGGTGCCCGAGACCGGCACCTTCGGTGACCGCTGCGTCGGGTTTTACCCAGGAAGGTCGCGTGTTGTGGTTACGGACAGTGACGGTAAAGCCGACACTCCCAAAGGTCAAGCTGATTGGAAAAAAGAGCGTGAAACAGTGCTCTCACCGAAATCACCGACACCCGGTGTGATGTGGCTTCCGATCCCCGGCACGTCCCTCGCCCGTCTCCCGGACGTCCCCGGCGCGTCCCGTGAACGGCGCCGGGGGTCCCCCTGAGGCCCCGGCGCGTCCTCGTCACGCCGAGGGCGAACGCCCTCCGCGATGGCATCACCCCTGGCGGGAGGGGGGTTCGCAGACGGCCCTGATACTCTAAGCAGAACCGACACCCTTTTAAGACCCGTCCCGTGAGGCGGGAAAGGTGGTGACTTTTTGATGTCTGATGCCCGAAATCAGGCCCGCGCCGTACTGGAGGGGCCCGACATCCACCGGGCGCTCACCCGGATCGCACACGAGATCCTCGAACGCACCAGGGGTGCGGAGAACATCGTCCTGATCGGGATCCCCACCCGCGGCGCCACCCTCGCGCACCGCATCGCCGGGCGCATCGCCCAGTTCGAGGAAATCAAAGTCCCCGTCGGCGCCATCGACGTCACGATGTACCGCGACGATCTGCGCCTGCGGCCCGCACGTCCGCTCGGCCGCACCGAACTGCCCCAGGACGGTGTGGACGGCAGGACCGTCGTCCTCGTGGACGACGTCCTCTACTCCGGCCGCACCGTCCGCGCCGCGCTCGACGCGCTGAACGACGTGGGCAGGCCCAGGGCCGTCCAGCTCGCCACGCTCGTCGACCGCGGCCACCGCGAGCTGCCGATCCGCGCCGACTACGTCGGCAAGAACCTGCCGACCTCCAAGAGCGAGAAGGTCAAGGTCTTCCTTGAGGAGACCGACGGACGCGACGCGGTCGTGCTCATCAAGGAGGACGACCGATGAAGCATCACCTGATCTCGACCGGCGACCTCACCCGCGACGACGCGCTCCTCATCCTCGACACGGCCGAGGAGCTGGCGCAGGTCTCGCAGCGGTCCATCAAGAAGCTGCCGACGCTGCGCGGCCGCACGGTGGTGAACCTCTTCTTCGAGGACTCAACCCGCACCCGCATCTCCTTCGAGGCCGCGGCCAAGCGCCTGTCGGCCGATGTGATCAACTTCTCGGCCAAGGGGTCGAGCGTGTCCAAGGGCGAGTCGCTGAAGGACACCGCGCTCACCCTGGAGGCCATGGGCGCCGACGCGGTGGTGATCCGGCACAGCGCCTCGGGCGCGCCGCACCGCCTGGCCACCTGGGTGCGCGGCAGCGTGATCAACGCCGGGGACGGCACCCACGAGCACCCCACCCAGGCGCTGCTCGACGCCTTCAGCATCCGCCGCAGGCTCGGCCGCCTGGAGGGCCTGAAGATCGCCATCGTGGGCGACGTGCTGCACAGCCGGGTCGCCCGGTCCAACGTGCTGCTGCTGCACACGCTCGGCGCGGAGGTGACGCTGGTCGCCCCGCCGACCCTGCTGCCGGTGGCCGTCGAGACCTGGCCCTGCCAGGTCTCGTACGACCTCGACGCCGTGCTGCCCAAGTCGGACGTCGTGATGATGCTGCGGGTCCAGCTCGAACGGATGAACGCGGCCTACTTCCCCTCGGCGCGGGAGTACAGCCGCCGCTACGGCCTCGACCGCGACCGCTTCGCCCGCCTGCACGACGACGCCGTCGTCATGCACCCCGGCCCGATGAACCGCGGCATGGAGATCTCCGCGGAGGTCGCCGACTCGCCGCGCTCGACGATCGTCGAGCAGGTCACCAACGGCGTGACGGTCCGGATGGCCGTCCTCTACCTGCTGCTCGGCGGTTCCGAGCCCGCGATCGGAGGCGCCGAATGAGCACGTACGACGTTCACGAGGGAACTGTGACCACCATCCTCATCAAGGGCGCGCGGATCCTGGGCGGCGCCCCCGGCGACATCCTGCTGCGCGACGGCGTCGTGGCGGAGATCGGCGACCTCTCGGGCGCGAAGGCCGGACAGACGATCGACGCCGACGGGCTGGTCGCCCTGCCCGGCCTGGTCGACCTGCACACCCACCTGCGCGAGCCCGGCCGGGAGGACGCCGAGACCGTCGAGACCGGCACCCAGGCCGCGGCGCGGGGCGGATACACCGCCGTCCACGCGATGGCCAACACCTCCCCGGTGGCCGACACCGCCGGCGTGGTGGAGCAGGTCTGGCGGCTCGGCCAGGAATTCGGCCACTGCGACGTGCAGCCCGTGGGCGCGGTGACCTCCGGCCTCGAAGGCCGCCAGCTCGCCGAGCTCGGCGCGATGGCCGACTCCGCGGCCCGCGTGCGGGTCTTCTCCGACGACGGCAAGTGCGTGTCCGACGCCGTGCTGATGCGCCGGGCGCTGGAGTATGTCAAGGCGTTCGGCGGCGTCGTCGCCCAGCACGCCCAGGAGCCCCGGCTGACCGAGGGCGCCCAGCTCAACGAGGGCGAGGTGTCGGCCAGGCTCGGCCTGACCGGCTGGCCGGCGGTCGCCGAGGAGGCGATCATCGCGCGCGACTGCCTGCTCGCCGCGCACGTCGGCTCCCGGCTGCACGTCTGCCACGTCTCCACCGCGGGCTCGGTCGAGATCATCCGCTGGGCCAAGTCGAAGGGCTGGGACGTGACCGCCGAGGTCACCCCCCACCACCTGCTGCTGACCGACTCCTGCGCGGAGAGCTCGCCGCTGGGGCCATACAACCCGATCTACAAGGTGAACCCGCCGCTGCGCACCGCCGACGACGTGCGGGCGCTGCGCGAGGCGCTGGCCGACGGCACGATCGACTGCGTGGCCACCGACCACGCGCCCCACCCGGTCGAGGACAAGGAGACCGAGTGGGCCGCGGCGGCCATGGGCATGATCGGCCTGGAGACGGCTCTGTCCGTGGTCCAGGAGGCCATGGTCGAGACCGGGCTGCTCGACTGGGCCGGGGTGGCCGACCGCATGTCCGCGCGGCCGGCCAGGATCGGCAGGCTCGCCGGCCACGGCCGCCCGATCGAGGCCGGCGCCCCCGGCAACGTCACGCTGTACGACCCGTCGGTCCGGCAGCCGGTGGACCCGTCCGCGATGACGTCGAAGAGCCGCAACACCCCCTACGAGGGGCTGACCCTGCCCGGCCGCGTCGTCGCGACGTTCCTGCGCGGCCGCCCCACCGTTCTCGAAGGGAAGCTCGTATGACAGCCCTGCTCGTGCTCGAGGACGGACGCGTCTTCGAGGGAACCCCGTACGGCGCCGTGGGCGAGACGTTCGGCGAGATGGTCTTCAACACCGGCATGACCGGCTACCAGGAGACGCTCACCGACCCCTCCTACCACCGCCAGATCGTGGCGATGACCGCCCCGCACATCGGCAACACCGGCGTCAACGACGAGGACCCCGAGTCCGGCAGGGTCTGGGTCGCGGGCTACGTGGTGCGCGAGCCGTCCCGGATCCCGTCGAACTGGCGCTCCCGCAGGACGCTCGACGACTACCTGCGCGACCAGGGCGTGGTCGGCATCGCCATGCCCGGCACCCGCGCCCTCACCCGCCACCTGCGCGAGCGCGGCGCGATGCGCGCGGGCGTCTTCAGCGAGGGCGGCGACATCGGCGAGCTGGTCGAGCGGGTGCGGCGCTCACCCGGCATGGAGGGCGCCGACCTGGCCCGCGAGGTCAGCACGGCCGAGCCGTACGTCGTGCCGGCGCGCGGCCGCAAGCGCTTCACCGTCGCCGCGGTCGACCTGGGCATCAAGGCGATGACGCCGGAGCGGATGTCCGAGCGGGGCTGCGAGGTGCACGTGCTGCCGGCGACCGTCACGGCGGCCGACATCCTCGCCCTCGACCCGGACGGCGTCTTCTTCTCCAACGGCCCCGGCGACCCGGCCACGGCCGACTACGCGGTCGAGTCGCTGCGCGAGGTGCTGGACGCGGGCGTGCCGTTCTTCGGCATCTGCTTCGGCAACCAGATCCTCGGGCGGGCGCTCGGCCTCGGCACCTACAAGCTGCGGTACGGCCACCGCGGGGTGAACCAGCCGGTGCAGGACCGCAGGACCGGCAAGGTCGAGATCTCCGCGCACAACCACGGCTTCGCCGTGCGCGCGCCGCTCGACGGCCCCTTCGAGACCCCGTACGGCGCGGCCGAGGTGAGCCACGTCAACCTCAACGACGACTGCGTCGAGGGGCTGCGCCTGCTGGACCGTCCCGCGTTCAGCGTGCAGTACCACCCCGAGGCGGCCGCGGGCCCGCACGACGCCGCGTACCTGTTCGACGAGTTCTGCGAGCTGATGGAGCGCAGGAGGGAGCGAGGGAGCGGCGCGCAGCGTGTCTCCCCACCTGCGAGCGAGGCTCAGTCATTTGGCGCGCCCCAGGCACGACGGAGCGCGACCGAGGACACCGACGACAAGAAGGGGGCCAAGGGTGCCTAAGCGTACGGACATCAGGTCCGTCATGGTGATCGGCTCCGGCCCGATCGTCATCGGACAGGCGTGCGAGTTCGACTACTCCGGCACCCAGGCCTGCCGCATCCTGCGCAGCGAAGGCTTCCGGGTCATCCTCGTCAACAGCAACCCCGCCACGATCATGACGGACCCGGAGTTCGCCGACGCCACCTACGTCGAGCCGATCACGCCGGACATCGTCGAGAAGATCATCGCCAAGGAGCGGCCCGACGCGCTGCTGCCCACGCTGGGCGGCCAGACGGCGCTCAACACCGCCGTGGCGCTCCACGAGGCGGGCGTGCTCGACAAGTACGGCGTCGAGCTGATCGGCGCCGACATCGACGCCATCCAGGCGGGGGAGAACCGCGAGCGGTTCAAGGAGATCGTCGCCAAGGTCGCCGCCGAGCGCGGCCTCAACGCCGAGTCGGCGCGCAGCGCGATCTGCCACACCATGGACGAGTGCCTGGCCGCGGCCGGCGAGCTGGGATACCCCGTCGTCGTCCGCCCGAGCTTCACCATGGGCGGCGCCGGCTCCGGCTTCGCCCACGACGAGCAGGAGCTGCGCCGCATCGCGGGCGCCGGCCTCGACGCGTCCCCGACCACCGAGGTGCTCCTTGAGGAGTCGATCCTCGGCTGGAAGGAGTACGAGCTCGAGGTCATGCGGGACCGCCACGACAACGTGGTCATCGTGTGCTCCATCGAGAACATCGACCCGATGGGCGTCCACACCGGCGACAGCGTGACGGTGGCGCCCGCGCTGACGCTGACCGACCGCGAATACCAGAACATGCGCGACGTCGCGATCGCGGTCATCCGCGAGGTCGGCGTGGACACGGGCGGCTGCAACATCCAGTTCGCGGTCGACCCGGAGACCGGCCGCATGATCGTCATCGAGATGAACCCGCGCGTGTCGCGGTCGTCGGCGCTGGCGTCCAAGGCCACCGGCTTCCCGATCGCCAAGATCGCCGCCAAGCTCGCCATCGGCTACACCCTCGACGAGATCCCCAACGACATCACCAAGGAGACCCCGGCGTCGTTCGAGCCGTCGCTCGACTACATCGTGGTCAAGGTGCCGAGGTTCGCGTTCGAGAAGTTCGCCGGGGCCGACCAGACGCTGACCACCCACATGAAGTCGGTCGGCGAGGCGATGGCGATCGGCCGCTCCTTCCCGGAGGCGCTGCAGAAGGCGCTGCGGTCGCTGGAGAAGAAGGGGTCGTCGTTCAGCTGGGCGGGCGAGCCCGGCGACCTGGACGAGCTCCTGGAGGCCTGCCGCAGGCCGCACGACGGACGGCTGCGCACCATGCAGCAGGCCATCAGGGCGGGCGCGACCCCCGAGCAGGTCCACGAGGCCACGTCGGTGGACCCGTGGTTCGTCGACCAGCTCTTCGCGATCGACGAGGTCGCCCGGTCGATCACCGCGCTCGACCGGCCCACCCTGGAGCTGGCCAAGCGGCACGGCTTCAGCGACGCGCAGATCGCCGAGATCCTGGGCGTGCCGGAGCCCGAGGTGCGGTCCGCGCGCCACGAGCTCGGCGTCCGGCCCGTCTACAACACCGTGGACACCTGCGCCGCCGAGTTCGCCGCGCGCACGCCGTACCTCTACTCCACATACGACGAGGAGACCGAGGTGCCGGTGGGGGACCGGCCCAAGGTGATCATCCTGGGCAGCGGGCCCAACCGCATCGGCCAGGGCATCGAGTTCGACTACGCCTGTGTGCACGCGTCGTTCGAGCTGGCCAGGGCCGGCTACGAGACCGTGATGGTCAACTGCAACCCCGAGACCGTCTCGACCGACTACGACACCTCCGACCGGCTCTACTTCGAGCCGCTCACCCTGGAGGACGTCCTGGAGGTCGTGCACGCCGAGCAGCAGACCGGGCCGGTGGCCGGCGTCATCGTGCAGCTCGGCGGCCAGACGCCGCTCGGGCTCGCCCAGGCGCTCAAGGACGCGGGGGTGCCCGTGGTCGGCACCTCGCCGGAGTCGATCCACCTCGCCGAGGACCGCGGCGCGTTCGGACGGGTCCTCGCCGAGGCCGGGCTGCCCGCGCCCAAGCACGGCACCGCGACGACCGTGGACCAGGCGAAGGCCGTCGCCGAGGAGATCGGCTACCCGGTGCTCGTGCGGCCGTCGTACGTGCTCGGCGGCGCCGGCATGGCCATCGTGTACGACGAGGACACCCTCGGGGCGTACATGGCGAAGGCGGCCTCCGAGCACCCGGTGCTGATCGACCGGTTCCTCGACGACGCGATCGAGATCGACGTGGACGCGTTGTTCGACGGCGAGGAGCTCTATCTCGGCGGCGTCATGGAGCACATCGAGGAGGCCGGCATCCACTCCGGCGACTCGGCGTGCGCCCTGCCGCCGATCACGCTGGGCGGCTTCGACATCAAGCGGATCCGCTCGGCCACCGAGGCCATCGCCCGTGGCGTGGGCGTGCGCGGCCTGCTGAACGTCCAGTACGCCATGGCCTCCAACGTGCTGTACGTCCTGGAGGCCAACCCGCGGGCCAGCCGTACGGTGCCGTTCGTGTCCAAGGCCACGGCGGTGCCGCTGGCCAAGGCGGCGGCGCGGCTGATGCTGGGCGCGACGATCGCCGAGCTGCGCGCCGAGGGCATGCTGCCGGCCGGCTACGACGGCGGCACGCTGCCGCTGGACGCGCCGGTCGCGGTCAAGGAGGCGGTGCTGCCGTTCAACCGGTTCCGCGGCGTGGACATCGTCCTCGGGCCGGAGATGCGCTCGACCGGCGAGGTCATGGGCATCGACGAGTTCTTCGGCACGGCCTTCGCCAAGTCGCAGGCGGCGGCCTACGGAGCGCTGCCGACCAAGGGACGGGCGTTCGTCTCGGTCGCCAACAAGGACAAGCGGGCCATGATCTTCCCCGTGAAGGCGCTCGCGGACCTCGGCTTCGAGATCCTGGCCACGGAGGGCACCGCCGAGGTGCTGCGCCGCAACGGCGTACGTGCCAAGATCGTGCGCAAGCACAGCGACGGGACGGGGCCCGGCGGCGAGCCGACGATCGTGCGGCGCATCCTCGACGGAGAGGTGGACCTCATCGTGAACACCCCGTTCGGCAGCCCCGGTCAGGGCGGGCCGCGCCTGGACGGGTACGAGATCCGCACCGCCGCCGTCAACCGCGGCATCGCCTGCATCACGACCGTCCAGGGCCTCGCGGCTGCCGTGCAGGGCATCCAGCACATCGTCAGGGGCGACATCGACGTGTGTTCCCTGCAGGAACACGCCAGGAGGCTGCGAGACTGAACGCGGAGGACGCGCGAGCGGAGCGAGCGCCATGAGCAGGGTGGCGTGAGGGAAGCGAGCGCCATGAGCAGGGTGGCGTGAGGGAAGCGAGCGCCATAGGCAGGGAGGAAGGGAGTGGCCGGGAGTCCGGTTCAGGTCACGGGGACGGTGCTGACGACGCGCCGCGTGGACGCCTACCATGCGCTCACGGTCGTCGCACCGGGCATCGCCGACCGGTTCCGGCCCGGCCACTTCGTCACGGTCGCCGTCGGAGGCCGCAACTCCTCGATGCTCACCCGGCGGGCCTTCACGATCCACGACGTGAAGCCGGACTACGGTGGCACGGTGGAGCTCGTCTTCGGCGTGCGCGGTGCCGGGACGGCCTGGCTCGCCGACCTCCGGGCGCGCGACACGCTCGACCTGGTCGGCCCGCTCGGCCGTCCGTTCCCCCTGCCCCGCGACCCCTGCACCTGCGTACTGGTCGGCGACGAGCACGGCGCGGCGCCGCTGTTCGCGCTGGCGGACGCGCTGCAGCAGCGGGGCTGCCGCATCGACTTCGTGCTGGGGGCGCCGTCGGCCGACCGGGTCTTCGGGGCGCTGCGGGCCCGCAGGATGGGCGAGACGACCACGCTGACGACCGAGGACGGCTCGCTGGGCATGCGCGGCACGGTGACCGACGTGCTGCCCGGGGTGATCGCCGACGCGCGGGCCGACGCGGTCTACGCGTGCGGGCCGATGGTGACGCTGCGCGGCGTCACGGCGGTCGCCGCCGAGTTCGGCATCCCCGTGCAGGTGGCCGTGGAGGAGTCCATGGCCTGCGGCATCGGGGTCTGCATGACGTGCGTCGTGCCGGTCATCGGCGACGACGGCGTGACCCGCATGGTCCGCGCCTGCACCGAGGGGCCGGTGTTCCGGGGCGAGCGGGTGCGGTTCGACGACGTCGGGACGATCCCGTTCGACGCGCTCGGCGCGCCCGGCGGACGGCATGCCTGAGCCGGGGCGGGGGAGGCGGCCGTGACCGCCGACCTGCGCACGTACCTGGCCCATGTGGAGCTGCCCAACCCCGTGCTGACCGCCTCGGGCTGCGGCGGGACGGGCCGCGAGCTGGCCCAGTTCTCCGACGTCCACCGGCTGGGCGCGTTCGTCACCCGGTCGATCACCATGGCCCCGCGCGCGGGACGGCCGACGCCCCGGATGGCCGAGACCCCCTCCGGGCTGCTGAACGCCGTCGGCCTGCAGGGCCCCGGCGTCGAGGCGTTCCTGGAGCGCGAGCTGCCGTGGCTGGCCGAGCGCGGAGCCCGCACGGTCGTGTCGATCGGCGGCGGCACCGTGACCGAGTACACCGCGCTGGCGCGGCGCCTGGCCGGCGTCGAGGGCATCACCGCCGTGGAGATCAACCTGTCGTGCCCGAACGTCGAGGACCGCGGCAGGGTGTTCGCCCGCGAGGGGGCCGCCGCGGCGGAGGTCGTGGCCTCGGTGCGCGCGGCCACGCCGTACGAGGTGCCGGTGATCGCCAAGCTGTCCCCGGACGTGGCGGACGTCGTCGCGGTCGCACGCGCGTGCGTGGACGGCGGCGCCGACGCCCTCGCCATGATCAACAACCCGATCGGGATGAGCATCGACGTGGACACGATGCGCCCCTCGCTCGCGGCCGGCACCGGCGGTCTGTCCGGCCCCGCCGTACGGCCCCTGGCGGTGCGCTGCGTGTGGCAGGTGCACGCGGCGCTGCCGGGAGTGCCCATCATCGGCATGGGCGGCGTGACGACGGGCAGGGACGCCCTTGAGCTCGTCCTGGCGGGCGCCTGCGCCGTCGCTGTGGGCACGGCGCTGTTCCACGACCCCTACGCCTGCCCGCGCGTCCTGAGGGAGCTTGAGGAGCTTCTGCAGGAGCGGGGGTTCGACCGGCTCGCCGACGCCGTGGGCCTGGCCCACCGCCCGGCGGGCGCGCAACCACGAACACGCACAGATCTCGAGGAGAGTTCGCTTTGACCACGCCTGCTCCCATCGCCGTCGCCCTGGACGCGCCCGACATGGAGACCGCGGCCCGCTGGGCCGGTCTGGTCACCCCGCACGTTTCCACGGTGAAGGTGGGGCTGGAGCTCTATCTGCGCTACGGGCCCGACGTGATCGCCTCGGTGCGCGGCGCGAGCGGCGTGCAGGTCTTCCTGGACCTCAAGCTGCACGACATCCCCAACACCGTCGGCGCCGCCACCCGGGCGGTGGCCCGGCTCAAGCCGACGTACCTCACCGTGCACGCCGCGGGGGGTCACGCGATGGTCAAGGCGGCCGTCGAGGCGGCCCCCAACACCCAGATCGCGGCCGTGACGCTCCTGACGTCGCTTTCCGAGGCGGATCTCGGCGAGATAGGCATCCAGGGACCCCCTGCCGACATCGCGCGCCGTATGGCCGCCGTGGCCGTCGGGGCGGGCGCCCAGGCCCTCGTCTGCTCGCCCAGGGAGGTCGCGGCCGTACGCGACGAGGTCGGCCCGGACGTGACATTGATCACTCCTGGCGTGCGGCCCGCCGGCGCCGACACCCAGGACCAGGCGCGGGTGGCCACGCCGGAGTACGCGATCGCCCAGGGGGCCGATCTGCTGGTGATCGGACGGCCCATCACCGGGGCGCCCGACCCCGGGGCGGCGGCCGCCGGGATCGCCGCCGCGCTGCGCCGCGTGAGCGCCTGAGCGGGCCCTCTCCGGCCTCGGACGCCGTCACCTTGCGTCATCCTGCTTAGGGCCTGCTGAGGCGGTTTTGATCTACGAAGAGTGACTTTTCGAATACCAAAAGTAGTAAAATCAATTTTGTAGTCCGAGAAACCGCCCTTGACGTTGCCGTTACGGCCAAGACCAGCTAGTTTCCCCTCCCGTCCGAGTACATCGACAAGAAATTCGAGGTGACCCGGCGTGGCTCTTCCTCCCCTGACCCCCGAGCAGCGCGCCGCAGCTCTTGAGAAGGCTGCCAAGGCACGCAAGGAGCGTGCCGAGGTCAAGAACCGGCTCAAGCACGGCGCGGTTTCGCTGGCTGAGGTGCTGAAGGATGGGCAGACCGACGACGTCATCGGCAAGATGAAGGTCTCGGCTCTGCTGGAGTCGCTCCCTGGCGTCGGCAAGGTCCGCGCCAAGCAGCTCATGGAGCGCCTTGGTATCGCCGAATCCCGCCGCGTGCGGGGTCTCGGCGCCAACCAGCGCGCCTCCCTGGAGCGCGAGTTCGGCGGCGCCGAGAGCTGATCTCGGCGACGTACGAGCGAGTTTCACGGGGGTACGGAGTGACCGACATGTCCCGGTCCGCTGGAGATCGGGCCCACGAGGCAGTCGCGACCAGCGGGTCCAGGACACACGGCGGTGACTCCATGCCTCGCCCGCGCCTGACGGTCCTGTCCGGTCCGTCGGGTGTGGGGAAGTCCACGGTCGTCGCCGAGCTCCGGCGGTCCCACCCAGAGGTGTGGCTGTCGGTCTCGGTGACAACCCGGAAGCCCCGCCCGGGGGAGCAGCACGGCGTGGAGTACTTCTTCGCCGGCAACGACGAGTTCGACCGGCTCGTCGCCTCCGCGGAGCTTCTGGAGTGGGCCGAGTTCGCCGGCAACCGCTACGGCACGCCCAGAGGGCCGGTGCTGGAGAAGCTGGCGACAGGGGTCCCCACCCTGCTGGAGATCGACCTCCAGGGCGCCAGGCAGGTGCGCAAGACGATGCCCGATGCCCTGCTGGTGTTCCTCGCCCCGCCGAGCTGGGAGGAGCTGGAGCGGCGGCTGCGCGGCCGCGGCACCGAGCCTCCCGACGTGATCGCCCGGCGCCTGGAGATGGCCCGGATCGAGCTGGCGGCGGAGAAGGAGTTCGATCTCACGATCGTCAACACGTCCGTCAAGGACGTGTGCCACCGGCTGATAACCTTGATGGGAAACTCACCTAGCTAGGGGAATCACTGACGTGGCAAGCAGCTCCGCCTACGCGGAAGGCATCACCAACCCGTCGATCGACGCACTTCTCGACATCGTCGACAGCAAGTACAGCCTCGTGATCATGGGTGCGAAGCGGGCGCGCCAGATCAACGCCTACTACTCGCAGCTCGGCGAGGGCCTGCTGGAGTACGTGGGGCCCCTCGTGGAGACCCACGCCCAGGAGAAGCCGCTGTCCATCGCGCTGCGCGAGATCTCCGAGGGCCTCCTCACCTCTGAGCCCATCGAGGGCTGAGCGCCGCCTCCGTCATGACGTCTGTCGTGCTGGGCGTGAGCGCCGGCATCGCGGTCTACAAGTCCTGCGAGCTGCTCCGCCTGTTCACCGAGTCGGGGCACGACGTGCGCGTCGTGCCGACCCGTGACGCTCTGCGGTTCGTCGGCGAGCCGACCTGGGCCGCGCTGTCGGGCAATCCGGTGACCACCGAGGTGTGGGAGTCGGTGCACGAGGTGCCGCACGTGCGCATCGGGCAGTCCGCCGACCTGGTGGTCGTCGCCCCGGCGACGGCGGACGTGCTGGCCCGCGCCGCGCACGGGCTGGCCAACGACCTGCTCACCAACACCCTGCTCACGGCACGGTGCCCGGTGGTGTTCGCGCCCGCTATGCACACCGAGATGTGGGAGCACCCGGCCACACGGGCGAACGTGGCGACGCTGCGCGAGCGCGGCGCGATCGTGATCGAGCCCGCCGTCGGCCGGCTCACCGGCGCCGACACCGGCCCCGGGCGGCTGCCCGACCCCGCCGAGATCTTCGAGGTGTGCCGCCGGGT
The DNA here is from genome assembly GCF_006874475.1 of Microbispora hainanensis. Classification (GTDB taxonomy): domain Bacteria; phylum Actinomycetota; class Actinomycetes; order Streptosporangiales; family Streptosporangiaceae; genus Microbispora; species Microbispora hainanensis. The sequence goes on along the minus strand of NZ_VIRM01000003.1, from coordinate 99,216 downwards.
GCTGGCCGGGCGGCGCGAGGACCTGGCCGGCCGGCACGTCGTCGTCTCTGCCGGAGGCACCCGCGAGGCGATCGACCCCGTGCGCTTCATCGGCAACCGGTCTTCCGGGCTGCAGGGCTACGCCTTCGCCCGTACGGCCGTCGCCCGGGGCGCGGAGGTCACGCTCGTGGCGGCGAACGTGACGCTGCCCGACCCCGCGGGCGCGAAGGTCGTCCGGGTCGAGTCGGCGCGGCAGCTGCGCGACGCGGTCCTGGCGGCGGCCGAGCACGCCGACGCGGTCGTGATGGCCGCCGCGGTCGCCGACTTCCGGCCCGTACGGCAGAGCGACACGAAGATCAAGAAATCGTCCGCCGAGCCCGATCCGATCCATCTGGCGAAAAATCCAGACATCCTGGCCGAGCTGGGGGAGATCCGCCGGGCCAAGCGGGAGACGTACGCCGAGGCGACGGGCGACGGACGCGAGACCGGCGACGGCCCGGGCGCCGTGCGGGACGCCGAGGCCGATGGGCCGGGCGCCGCGGAGGACGCCGAGGCCGATGGGCCGGGCGCCGCGGAGGACGCCGGGGCCGGCGGGCCGCGTCCCCGGGTGATCGTGGGATTCGCGGCGGAGACCGACGACGTCCTGGCCAACGGCAGAGCCAAGCTGGAACGCAAGGGCTGCGACCTGCTCGTGGTGAACCAGGTCGGGGAGAACCTCGCGTTCGGCACGCCGGACAACGCGGCGGTCGTCCTCACTGCGGAGGGCGGGTCCGTGGAGATTCCGAGGGGTCCCAAAGAGGATCTCGCCGACGTAGTGTGGGATTTGGTGGCGCAGCGTCTCGCCTGACCTTCGCGTGGTGCCGGCGCGGGCGCCCGCCCCAGCCCCCACAGGTCGTGCGTCGAGGGAGCGATCGCCATGCCGGTGTCCGCCACGATCAGGGAGCGCTGCCGGGCGATGCTCGGCCCCGGAGAGGACATCCGTTACGTGTTCCCCGCGGTGGCCCTGCCGCCCCCTGCCACGATCGGTTTCCTCGTCGTCGTGACGGACCGGTCGATCACCCTGCTGTCCACCAAGATGTTCAGCAGGGACGAGCCGTCGGGGGTGTGGGCGCGCTACCCCCGGCGCACCCGGCTCGGGCCGATCGAGTTCGGGTCGGGTCCCCGCATCGAAATCGGCGGCATGACCCTGGAGGTCGACGACGAGTACGCCGCCGTGGTGGCGGCGGCGGACGCGGAGGCGTTCACACCCGGTGACCTGCCCAGAGACCCCCTGCCCGATCTCTGACACGCCGTAGGCGGGCGCGGCGGGCCCGTTCGCGGGCAGCAACCCCGGTGACCCGAATCCGGATGGCTTCGCGGCTCCGCAGCGCCTAGGGCTAGACTCGCGTGAGCATCGAGTGACCGCGGTGGGGCCCGGCTCTACCGCCGGTCACTCATGGACGTCAGCAGCCGCTGCATGAGGAGCCCTGAGTTGTCCCGTCGCCTGTTCACCTCCGAGTCGGTCACCGAGGGCCACCCGGACAAGATCGCCGACCAGATCAGTGACGCGATTCTCGACGCCATGCTCAAGGACGACCCCAAGAGCCGGGTCGCCGTCGAGACGCTGATCACCACTGGCCAGGTCCACGTCGCCGGCGAGGTGACGACGGAGACCTACGTCGACATCCCCGCCCTGATCCGCGAGAAGATCCTCGAGATCGGTTACGACGCCTCCCACAAGGGCTTCGACGGCGCCTCCTGTGGCGTGTCGGTGTCCATCGGCGCGCAGTCGCCGGACATCGCGCAGGGCGTGGACGACGCCTACGAGCACCGCGAGGGCGAGGGCGCCGACGACTTCGACCGTCAGGGCGCGGGCGACCAGGGCCTGATGTTCGGCTACGCCTGCCGTGAGACCCCCGAGCTGATGCCGCTGCCGATCCAGCTCGCGCACCGGATGGCCCGCCGCCTGTCCGAGGTGCGGAAGAACGGCACGGTTCCCTACCTGCGCCCCGACGGCAAGACCCAGGTCACGATCGAGTACGACGGCGACCGCCCGGCCCGCCTCGACACCGTCGTCGTCTCCACCCAGCACGCCCCGGAGATCGATCTGCGGGAGATGCTGACCCCCGACATCCGCGAGCACGTGGTCGAGCCCGTGCTGGCCGACCTGGAGATCGAGACCGAGGGCTACCGCCTGCTGGTCAACCCGACCGGCCGCTTCGAGATCGGCGGGCCCATGGGCGACGCCGGCCTCACCGGCCGCAAGATCATCATCGACACCTACGGCGGCATGGCCCGCCACGGCGGCGGCGCCTTCTCCGGCAAGGACCCGTCCAAGGTCGACCGCTCGGCCGCCTACGCCATGCGCTGGGTCGCCAAGAACGTCGTCGCGGCCGGCCTGGCCGACCGCTGCGAGGTCCAGGTCGCCTACGCCATCGGCAAGGCCCAGCCGGTCGGCCTGTTCATCGAGACGTTCGGCACCGAGAAGGCGCCGGTCAACGTGATCCAGGACGCGGTGCTCCAGGTCTTCGACCTGCGCCCTGCCGCGATCATCCGCGATCTCGACCTGCTGCGCCCGATCTACTCCGAGACCGCCGCGTACGGCCACTTCGGCCGCGAGGGCTTCTCCTGGGAGTCCACCGACCGGGCCGACGCCCTGCGTACGGCCGCGGGTCTGTGACCCCCGCCTGACGGCACCGCACTGCGGGCGGCGCCCGCCTCTGCCGGCGGGCGCCGCCCGGGCATGCCCGCCGGGCAGCCGGATGTCCACAGGCGGTGGGCGTACGTGCGATTGCGGCTCGCCTCGTCTGGTAGGACGTAGACGTGACCGAGCCGACCCGCGCCCCGCATCCTCAGGAGGCGCTCCTTCCGGCGCCCCCGGCCGCCGCACGGCGGCCCGAGCGGGCGCCCGGCGCGGCACCGCAGAGGCAGGGAGCGACAGCGCAGAGGCAGGGAGCGACAGCGCAGAGGCAGGGAGCGACAGCGCAGAGGCAGGGAGCGACAGCGCAGAGGCAGGGAGCGACAGCGCAGGGGCAGGGAGCGACAGCGCAGGGCCGGGGCGCGCGGGGGCAGGATGCCGCCGCACGAGGTCAAGGCGCGGCGGCGCAGAGGCAGGGTGCCGCAGCGCGGGGTGCCACGGGGCGAGCGCGGACGGGCGCCTCCAAGGGCGCGCGTGAGGCGGCGCAGAACCTTCCCGTCGCCAGGGTCGTCGTTGACACGCCGCTGCCGCACCTCGACCGTCCCTTCGACTACCTGGTCCCCACCACGATGGACGCCGAGGCGGTGCCCGGCTGCCGGGTGCGCGTCCGCTTCGCCGGGCAGCTCGCCGACGGCTTCCTGCTCGAACGGCTCCCCGAGAGCGAGCACGAGGGCCGGCTGTCCTTCCTGGAACGAGTGATCTCCCCGGAGCCCGTCCTCACCCCCGACATCGCGCGGCTGGCCCGCGCCGTGGCCGACCGCTACGCCGGGACCATGTCGGACGTCCTGCGGCTGGCCGTTCCGCCGCGGCACGCCCGGGTCGAGGGCGAGGCGAGAACCCCCGCCCGCCGGGCGGCTTCCCCGGGCGACGGCGACGTTCCTCCGCCCGCCCCCGAGCCCGTACGCGCGACCGCCGACGACGGCCATCCCTCACGCCCCGCCGAGGACGTGGGATCGGGGCAGGAGGCGGCCCCTCAAGATGCGGGGCCCGCGGCGGCGATCCGCGGAGAGACCACGCCATCCGAAGCCGCACGACACGAGGCGGTGCGAGGGGAGGCGGCACGACCCGAGCCCGCGTCACACGAGGCCGCGCGAGGCGAGGCCGCGCCCGAGGCGGTGCCGCATGAGACCGTGCCACGCGGGGAGGCGGGGCGGCACGCGGTGCGGGCGTATGGGGACGCCTGGGGGGCCTACCCGGCCGGCGCGTCCTTCCTGGAGGCGCTGGCCGAGGGCAGGGCCCCGCGCGCCGTGTGGACGGCCCTGCCCGGCACGGACGCGGACGGGCCGGCGTGGCCGCACGCCATCGCGGCCGCCGCGCGCGCGACGCTGGACGGCGGCCGGGACGTCGTCGTGGTGGTGCCCGACGGCAAGGACGTGGCGCTGGTGACCGCGGCCCTGGGGGACACGCCGCACGTGGCGATCACGGCGGACCTCGGGCCCGCGGAGCGCTACCGGCGCTGGCTCAAGGCGCTGCGCGGCGAGATCGGCATCGTGGTGGGCAACAGGCCCGCGGCGTACGCGCCGGTGGCCCGCCTGGGGCTGGCGGTCGTCTGGGACGACGGCGACGACCTGCACGCCGAGCGCCACGCGCCCTATCCGCACGCACGGGAGGTGCTCGCCCTGCGGGCGTACCAGGCCGGGGCGGGCCTGCTCGTCGGCGGCTACGCGCGCACGGCCGAGGCCACGGCGCTCGCCGAGACGGGCTGGGCCGCGCCGCTCGTCCCGGACAGGGCGGCGGTCAGGGCCCGGGCGCCCCGGGTGCGCCCGGCGGGTGACGACGCGGAGCTGGCCCGCGACCAGGCGGCCAGGGCGGCGCGCCTGCCCAGCATCGCCTGGCGGGCGCTGCGGGAGGGCCTGGAGCACGGTCCTGTGCTCGTCCAGGTGCCGCGCAGGGGCTACCTGCCCGCGCTGGCGTGCCGTCACTGCCGTGCCCCCGCCCGCTGCTCGGGCCTGCCGCTGGTGCGCCCTGCCCCGGCGGCGGACGCCGCCCCGGGAGGCGCGCCGGCGCTCGGCGGCGACGCGCGGGGCCGCGCCGCGACGGCCACGGGACGCGGATCGAACCTCCATCGGCCCGGAGCCCCCGCCGAAACCGGCCAGGCGGGCGGCAGGGCGGGGGGCAGGGCGAGACCGCTCGCGGAGCCGGTGCTCATGGAGCCCACGGCCACCGGGCCGGTGTGCTCGGGCCCGCTCGCGCTGCGCGGCGGGCACGCCGTGCCCTACTGCCGCTGGTGCGGCCGGATCGCGGGCGACTGGCGCTGCCCGTCCTGCGGCGGGACGGGCGTGCGGGCCGTCATCGTGGGCGCCCGGCGCACCGCCGAGGAACTGGGCCGGGCCTTTCCTTCGGTGGCCGTGCGCACCAGCGGACGCGACGGCGTGCTCGCGACGGTGAGCGGCGCCCCCGCGCTGGTCGTGGCGACGCCCGGGGCCGAGCCCGTGCCGGACGGCGGCTACGCGGCCGCCGTGCTGCTCGACGGGTGGGCGCTGCTGGGCCGTCCCGACCTGCGCGCGGCCGAGGAGGCGCTGCGGCGCTGGATGAACGCCGCCGCACTGCTGCGGCCGGCGGGGGAGCTGGTCGTCCTGGCCGACGCCGCGGTGCCCGCCGTACAGGCCCTGCTGCGCTGGGACCCCGTCACCTTCGCGGAACGCGAGCTCGACGAGCGGGCCGAGCTGGGTTTTCCCCCGGCCGTCCGGATGGCGACGCTGACGGGCCCGGCCGCGGCGATCCGGGAGACGCTGACGGCCGCCGACCTGCCTTCCGGAGCGCAGGTGCTGGGGCCGGTGCCGGTGGACGGCGGGCTGGAGCGGGCGATGGTCCGGGTGCCGCGCTATCTCGGGTCCGCGCTGGCCCGGGCGCTCAAGGGCGCCTCCGGTGTGCGCTCCGCGCGCAAGGCTCCGGACGTGGTCCGTGTGAACATTGATCCGCTCGACCTCATCTGACCGATTCGCCTCGCACAAAGCGAGCCGTTAGCGTGCCCCTGTGTCGATCGAATGGGTGAACCGGGCCATCGACGGCCTGCGTGCCTGGGGGCGCGAGCGGAACGTCGAGGTCGACGTCGACGAGGTACGTCTGCTGTGCGACTACGCCAGCGACTACCTGGAGGTGAACGAGCTGGGCGATTTCCGGCCGGGCACCTTCGAGGAGCTCCTGCTGGAGATCTATCCGCGCAAGGTCATCGCGCCGCCGGAGAGCGCGGCGGAGACGGTCGCCGCGGCGCGGACACTGGTCGAGTTCCTGCTGGACACGGGCGAGATCGGCAGCAAGACGGCCGTCCGGATGCGGGAGACGATCGACCGCATCGAGCCCGAGATGCCGCAGGCGCTGGCCGACACGTCCAAGTTCGGCATGGCCAAGAGCCTGTTCAGCGCGATCGGGCCCGACTCCCTGGAGCTCGACGCGGCCCAGTCCGCGCGGGCGGAGGACGCGGCGGACGGCGGCGAGTGCGACTGCCCCGGCTGCGCGCCCCTGCCGCCCGTACGGCTCGCGCCGCGTGAGGAGGTGGCGCGGGCCGTACGCGAGGTGCCGCTGCTGCGCGACGCCCACCTGGTGGTGACCTGGCTGGCGGAGGGCGGCCGCACGGTGACCAAGCGCCGGTCCATGCGGGTCAGGGACGCGCGGGCGTGCACGGCCGAGCTCGGCGTCGAGTGCCCGGAGCCGGCGTGGCGGCTCGCGCTCGACCTGGGCCTGGCCCGGCTCGACGGCACGGCCGTCGTGGTCGCGGAGGACTTCCGCGAGCTGGACGCGCGCGGTGAGGACGAACTGCTCGACCTGTGGCGGTCGGCGCTGGAGTTCCTCGTCGAGAGGCCCGTGCCGCTCACCGGGGAGGCGGTCGTGGACGAGGGGATGTCCCAGATCCACGACCTGCTCTATCGGCTGCAGTCGCCCGTCCCGGTGGACGCGCTCGCCGACTACCTGCGCGAGGTGGCCGCGGGGCGGCCCGTCGGGCGGCTCGACGAGGCGCTGACCACTCTGGTGTATGCGGGAACGGTCCAGCGGACCGAGGACGGCCTGGCTCTGACCGCGCACGCCCTGTGGGGCCTGCGGGAGCTGTACGCCGGCATGGGCCTGGACGCCCCGCTCGCGCCCGCCCCGGCCGAGGGCGACGCGAGCGGGCTGATCGCCGGCCTGATCGGCGACGGCACGACGGACGAGGCGGCCGAGCGGGACATCGCCGAGTGGCTGTCGCGGCGCACCCCCGAGCAGGCGGCGTCGGAGCTGCTCGCCGCCGTGGCCGGCGCCCCGGCGGAGGTGCGCGGGGTCGCGGTGACCATCGTCGACCGGCTGGGCGTCGAGGCGGCGCCGGTCGTGCGGTCCTACCTGGACGACGCCGAGCTGCGTCCGCACGCGATCCACTGGCTGTCCTCGCGGGGCCTGAACGCGCCCGCGCTCACCCCCGAGGAGGTCCTGTGGGTGAGCGTCGACATGCTCGCGCTCGCGCTGCCCGCCGCCGAGGCCGACCCGGAGGGCTTCGCGGAGAACATCGCGGCCTCGGGGCCGCCCGCCCATCTGATCGAGGACATGTGGCGGGTCGACCACCCCGACGTGGTCGAGGTTCTCGAACTGCTCGGCAGCACGCTGACGGACCAGGCCGCCGCCAAAGCCGCCCGGAAAGCGGCTTTCAAGGCTCGTTCGCGGGGCATCAGGTGACTGCTGTGCAGTAAGTTGCTGGAATGGCCGACAGCGACGTGCTCACCTTCCCGCCGGTCGACATCGCCCCCGACGAGCAGCTCGTCCTCGCGGTGCGGGAGGTCCCGCTCGTGCGGGACGCCCGCCGCGTCGCCGAGTGGGTCGGGGCCCGCTGCGCGGCCTCTCCCCGGGGTGCGTGCGAGGTCACCGAGCAGGGGCTGCCGCACCCCGCCGAGGCCGAGGCGGTCGTCGCCGAGCTGGGCCTGGAGGCCGCCAGGCTGCGCCTGCTGTGGGTGGTCGCGGTCAACGGCCGCCTCGTGGAGGTCACCCGGCAGGGCGCCCGCCCCGGGCCCGGCGTGCCCGACCCCATGGAGTTCTGGGACGGCGTGGTCATGGACGTGCTCGACCGCACCGAGGAGGGCCTGACCGGGTCGGCGGTCATCGACGAGCACCTGACCGAGATCCTCGCGACGATCTACTCGGTGCGTGAGGGCATGCCGCTCGCCGCCCTGGCCGGCGGCATCCTCCAGGCCCACGAGGTGGGGTGCGACGCGCGGCCGGCGGACCTGCGGCGGCTGCGGATGACGCTGCCGGGGGAGCTGGCGGCGGCCATGGCGCTGCTGGAGTATTGCGGGCTGATCGAGCTGACCGGGGAGCTCGTCCGGCTCACCCAGCCGGGCGTGTGGGCCGTGCGCCGCGACCTGCTCAGGGAGGGCCACGACGCGCCGTCGCTCGGCGAGGTGGCCGCGCTCGCCGAGCTGGGCGCCGCCGAGCTCATCGACGCCATGCTGACCGGCCGGGCCTCGGCCAGCGCCGCCACGCTGTGGCTGGAGCGCCGGGTGCCCGAGGACGCGGCGCGCGAGCTCATCAAGATCGCCGCGTCGGGCAACGCCGCCCAGCGCGGCACCGCCGGGACCGTGCTGGAGGAGCTGGGCCCGGAGGCCGCGCAGGCCGTACGGGAGGCCCTGGACGAGCCGATGATGTGGCGCTACGCCGCGGCCTGGCTGGGCGTACGGGACCTGGAGGCGCCGGCCCTCGGCGAGGGCGACGGGGCCTGGGTGGCGGTGGACACCCTCGCCGCCCTGCTCTACATCGGCGCCCCGGTCGACTCGGTGGCCCATTTCGACCTCCTCGGGGAGGACCTGCTGACGCTGGTGCCCCAGATGGGCCGGGCCGACCACCCCGACGCCCTCGCGGTGCTGGAGATGCTCGGCAGGCACCACCCCGATCCGCTGATCGCCAAGACCGCCAGGAAGACGGCGATGAAGGTGCGTTCACGCCCGTAGACTGGGGTGATCCTCCTCGTGTACGTGACGTGAACGGAGTCAACCCTTGGCCATTCAGCCGATCCGCCTGTTCGGCGACCCGGTGCTGCGCACCCCGGCCGAGCCGGTGGTCGACTTCGACAAGGAACTGCGCAAGCTCGTCAAGGACCTGACCGACACCATGATGGACGCGCCGGGCGCCGGCCTGGCCGCGCCGCAGATCGGCGTCGGCCTGCGCGTGTTCACCTACTACGTTGACGAGCAGCTCGGGCACCTCATCAACCCCGATCTCGACCTCGGCGGCGATATCGACGAGGAGGGCGAGGAGGGCTGCCTGTCCTTCCCCGGCCTGACCTTCCCGACGCCCCGCGCGATCAGGGCGGTGGCCAAGGGCTTCAACATGCATGGCGAGCCGGTGACGATCGAGGGCACCGACCTCATGGCGCGCTGCTTCCAGCACGAGACCGACCATCTCGACGGCGTGCTGTTCATCGACCGCCTGGACCCCAAGCAGCGCAAGCTCGCGATGAAGGCGATCCGCGAGGCCGAGTGGAGCGGCCTGTCGGCGCCGGTGGTGAAGGTCTCGCCGCACGCCACGCAGGGAAGGGCCCTGTAGTGCGCCTGGTCTTCGCCGGCACGCCCGACACCGCGCTTCCGTCGCTGCGCGCCCTGCTGGACTCGCCCCGGCACGAGGTGGCGGCCGTGGTGACCCGGCCGGACGCGCAGTCGGGCCGTGGCCGCAAGGTGCATCCCAGCCCGGTGGCGCAGCTCGCGGAGGAGTCGGGGATCGAGGTGCTCAAGCCGGCGAAGGCCGCAGACCCGGAGTTCCTCGACCGGCTGAGGGCGATCGGCCCCGACTGCTGCCCTGTGGTCGCGTACGGCGCCCTGCTGCCGCAGGCGGCGCTCGACATCCCCCCGCAGGGGTGGATCAACCTGCACTTCTCCGTGCTGCCCGCCTGGCGCGGCGCGGCGCCCGTGCAGCACGCCGTGCTGCACGGCGACGACGTCACCGGCGCCTCGACCTTCCGCATCGTGAAGGAGCTGGACGCGGGGCCGGTGTTCGGCGTGCTCACCGAGCAGATCCGGCCGGACGACACGAGCGGCGCCCTGCTGGCCCGGCTCGCGGAGGCCGGCGCGGGCCTGCTGCTGGCCACGCTCGACGGGATCGAGGACGGCACGCTGGAGGCGCGCCCGCAGCCCGCCGACGGCGTCAGCATCGCCCCCAAGATCACGGTCGAGGACGCCAGGATCGACTGGACCGCGCCCGCGATGCGGGTCGACCGGCTGGTGCGGGCCTGCACTCCGGCTCCCGGTGCGTGGGCCGAGTTCCGCGGCCAGCGGGTCAAGATCGGCCCGGTGCGGCTCGCGCCCGACGCGGGCAAGCTCGCCCCCGGCGAGATCGCGGCCACGCGGAAGTCCGTCCTCGTCGGGACCGGCACCCACCCGGTGGAGCTCGGCGAGGTGCAGCCACAGGGCAAGCGCCAGATGAGCGCGGCCGAATGGGGCCGCGGCGTCCGGTTCGCGGATGGTGAGACCCTGGTCTGAACGGCCCCGCGACGGCGTCGCCGGTGACATCGCAGGTGACGTCGCAGGTTACAGGGCCGAAGGCGGCAGCATCGAGATGGGCAGGGTCGTGGCAGGGTCGTGGCAGGGTCGAGGGTGACACCGTGAATCAGGGCAGAGGGCAGGGCGGCGGCGCGCGGCGTGGCCAGAGGAGTGGCCAGGGCGGCGGCCCGGGGGGCGACTCCGGACAGGGCCGCCCGGGGCGCGGCGGCAGGCCGGGACGCGGCGGGCAGGCCGCGCACGCGGCGAAGGCGGGGCAGCCGCGGCAGGGCCGCGGACGCCCGCCCCGCGACGAGGCGCGCAACGCCGCCTACGACCTGATGCGCGCCGTCGACGAGCGCGACGCGTACGCGAACCTGCTCATGCCCACCCTGCTGCGGCAGCGGCGGATCTCCGGCCGTGACGCGGCCCTCGCCACCGAGCTGGCGTACGGCACGCTGCGCGGCCTCGGGACCTACGACGAGGTCATCGCCGCGTGCAGCGACCGGCCGCCGGAGGAGGTGGACCCGCCGCTGCTCGACGCGGTGCGCCTGGGCGTCCACCAGCTTCTGCGCACCCGGATCCCGCCCCACGCGGCGGTCAGCGCCACCATCGACCTCGTGCGGCTGCGTGTCGGGCCGGGCCCGTCCCGCTACGCCAACGCCGTGCTGCGCAAGGTCGCGGGCCGCACGCTGGAGCAGTGGCTGGAGATCGTCGCCCCGCCGCGTGACCAGGACCCGATCGGCAACCTGGCGATCGCCTACAGCCACCCGCGCTGGATCGTCACCGCTCTGCGCGACGCGGTCGGCGGTGACGTGGACGAGACGGCCGCGTTGCTTGAGGCCGACAACGAGCGGCCCCGCGTGGCGCTGGTGGCGCGGCCGGGCCGGGCGACGGTGGAGGAGCTGGTCGCGGCGGGGGCCGAGCGTGGCGCCTACTCGCCGTACGCCGCCTATCTGCCGGAGGGCGACCCCGGCTCCCTGCCGGCGGTGGGGGGGGCGCGGGCCGCGGTGCAGGACGAGGCCAGCCAGCTCGTGGCGCTCGCGCTGACCCGTGTGCCGCTCGACCAGGACTCCACCTGGCTGGACATGTGCGCGGGCCCGGGAGGGAAGGCCGGGCTGCTCGACGCGGTGGCGGCCCAGCGCGGCGCCCGGCTGCTCGGCGCCGACGTGCAGTATCACCGCGCCCGGCTGGTGTGGGGCACCACCCGCGAGGCGAAGGTGATCACGGCCGACGGCACGCGGCCCGCCTGGCGGCCGGGCGCGTTCGACCGGGTGATGCTCGACGCCCCCTGCACCGGGCTCGGCGCCCTGCGCAGGCGTCCGGAGGCCCGATGGAGGCGAGACCCCCGGAGCATCCCCGAGCTGACCGCGCTGCAGCGGCGGCTGCTCGGCTCGGCGCTCGAGGCCGTCCGGCCGGGCGGTGTCGTCGCGTACGTCACCTGCTCGCCGCACCTGGCCGAGACCAGGGCGGTGGTGGAGGACGTGCGCGACCGCGTGGAGGTGCTGGACGCCCGCGCGTTCCTGCCGGAGGTGCCCGGCCTCGGAGACGGCCCGTACGCCCAGTTCTGGCCGCACCGGCACGGCACGGACGCGATGTTCCTCGCGCTGCTGCGCCGCACCTGACGGTCTCGGACGTTATCGATCGCGGACGATGGCGAGCATCTCGTCCACCGAACCGGCCGGATCGTTGATCGGGAACTGCACCGCCCGGATGATCCCGCCGGGGTCGGCCAGCAGAGTCAGGCGCTTGAAGCGGTCGGCGCCGGCCGTCCGGAAGGTCGGCAGCAGCAGCCCGGCGGCGAGCCTGCTGTCCTGGTCGGACAGCAGGGGATAGGGCAACTTCGCGTGCGCGACGAAGGCGGCCAGCTGGTCGGGCCGCTGCGTGCTCACGCCTCGGACCACGGCTCCTGCCGCCTCGAAGCCGGCACACCGTGACGCGTAGGTGAGAGCCTCCAGAGTGCAGCCCTTCGTCCCCGGGATGTCGGTCCAGCCGGGCGGGTAGCCCTGGGTGCCCGGGGCGAAGGCGCCGGGGAAGAAGAACAACACGCTCCAGACGCCCGGCGCGGCGGGCGTGACCGGTTCGCCGTCGTGCCGTTCCAGCACGACGTCCGGCACCTTCCGGCCGACCAGATCGTGCACGCGGCGGCTCTCGGCGGACCCGTCCTCGCTGGTCGCGGTCAGCGCCCCGTCGCCCATCACATGTCTGGTGCCCCAGTCCTGCAGGGCGATGAGCGCCGGCAGCAGGCCCTCGCCCTTCGCGGTCAGCACATAGTCGTAGCGCGGCGGGTGCTCGGAATAGGGCCGCTTCTCCAGCACCCCGTGGTCGACGAGCCCGGCCAGGCGTTCGGTCAGCGCTCGACGGCTGACGCCGAGCTCACGCTGAAGGCCGTCGAAGCGGGTGATGCCGCCGGCGACGTCCCGCACGATCAGGAACGTCCACCAGTCGCCGATCACTCCGAGGGCCTGCGCGATACCGCAGTCGGAGTCGGGGAGATCGGCGCGCTTCACGCGCTCCAGTATAGTGCGTTCCAGATTGGAACTCACTGAACGGAGAGGCGCCGGGATGGGAATCGACAGCGGAGGCGGGGCGGCCGTCTTCTGGCGGTGGTGGACGGCCGGCACGGTCAGCGCGGTCGGCTCGGCGGTCGGCGCGGTGGCGCTGCCGCTGACGGCCCTGACGGTCCTCGACGCCTCCGCGTTCGAGATGGGCCTGATCGTCGCCGCCGGTTATGTCGCCTGGGTCGTGATCGGCCTGCCCGCCGGGGTGGTGGTGCAGCGGCTTCCCATGCGAAGGGTGCAGGTCGGCGCCGACCTGGCCCGTGCGGCGGCGGTCGTCTCCATCCCGCTGGCCTGGTGGTTCGACCGGCTGACGGTCGCCCAGCTGGTGATCGTGGCCCTCGTGACGAGCTTCGCGAACGTCCTCTTCGACGTCGCCAACTCGACCTTCCTGCCGTCGATCGTGAGCAGGGAGCAGTTGCAGTCGCGCAACAGCCTGACGTCCGGCACTCACGCGACCACTCAGCTCGGCGGGCCGTCCGTCGGCGGCCTCGTCGTCCAGGTGCTCGGGGCGGTGCCCACCCTCCTCGTCGACGCGGCCGGCTACCTCGTCTCCGCCCTGCTGCTGCGGACCCTGCCCGAACGCCGCGCACAGGCACCCGACCGCTGGCCGCCGGTGCGCGCGATGATCGGCGAAGGCTGGCGTTTCGTGGTGCGTCACCCGGTCATGGGCCCGTGCATGTGGGCCGCCACCGCGGCCAACACGGTCTGCGGGGCACAGCAGGCGCTCTACGCGTTGTATCTCGTACGCGAGCTGCACGCCGCGCCCGGTCTCGTCGGCCTGCTGCTGGCGGCGGACGGCGTCGGCTCGCTGATCGGCGCGGCCCTGACGAACCGGGTCACGGCCTGGCTCGGCACCGCCCGCGCCCTGATCGTCGCCGGGTTCGCCACGGTCGCCGGGGCGCTCGTCGTCCCCCTCGGCGCCGGCTGGCCGGGCTTCGCCGCCTTCGCCGCGGGCAACGTGGTGTTCGCCGCCGGCATCGTGGTGATCAGTGTGGTGACCCGGACCTATCGGCAGATCGCCAGCCCGCCCGGCCTGCTGTCTCGGGTGATGGCCACGGTCCGCTTCGTCTCCTGGGGCGCGATCCCGATCGGCGGGTTGGTCGCCGGACTGGTCGCCGGGCTGCTCGGCGGCCGGACCACCTTGTTGATCTTCGTCGTCCCGGCCGTCTGCATCCCGCTGGTCCTGCTGGCCTCGCCGATCCGGCACCTGCGCGACCTCACCGGCTATCGGGGGAGCGGCGAATCCACCGGCCCGCCGCCGCATGACCGGCAGCTCGCCGCCGAGGCCTGAGCGAACGCCCGCGCCGTGCCGTCCGAGACGCCGGGGGAAGGGGCGGGACGCAGGTCCGGGCGAAATAGACTGCAGGCACTATGGCCGTTCAGATCTCGCCCAGCATCCTGTCCGCGGACTTCGCCCGCCTCGCCGACGAGGCCGCACGCGTCAAGGACGTCGCCGACTGGCTCCACGTCGACGTCATGGACTACCACTTCGTGCCGAACCTGACGCTCGGCCTGCCGGTCGTCGAGTCGCTGCTGAAGACCACCTCGACGCCGATCGACTGCCACCTCATGATCCATGACCCGGATCGGTGGGCACCGGACTACGCGGAGGCGGGCGCGGCAAGTGTGACGGTCCACGCAGAGGCGGCCAAGGCCGTCGTACGCACGCTGCGGGCGATCCGCGCCGCCGGGGCCAGGGCCGGTCTGGCGCTGAACCCGGCGACCGCCGTCGAGGGGTACGAGGACCTGCTGCCCGAGATCGACATGATGCTCGTCATGACCGTCGAGCCGGGCTTCGGCGGGCAGCGATTCCTCGACATCGTGCTGCCGAAGCTGGCGCGGGCCCGGGCGCTGATCGACAAGTACGGCGGCGAGGTGTGGCTCCAGGTCGACGGCGGTGTGTCCGCGGAGACGATCGAGCGCTGTGCCGAGGCCGGGGCCGACGTCTTCGTGGCGGGCAACGCCGTCTACGGCTCGGACGACCCCGCCCGCGCCGTCGAGGAGCTCAGGAGCCTCGCCGAACGGGCCGCCCCGCCCGCCTGAACGGCCTTGTCCGGCCCGGCGCCGGTGCAGGCACGGGCAGCGGGCGTACTTGGGATGCGGGAAAACGGCGACGGGCGCGAGCCCCCGAGGGGGCCGCGCCCGTGGCGTGTGTCAGTGAGAGCGTGTCAGGCGAGGGCGGGGTCGAGGACCACGTCCTCGCCCTGTGTGGTGGGCGCATCGGGGAAGTGGCAGGCGGTCAGGTGACCCTCGCGGTTGCCGCTGAGCCTGACCAGGGGCGGCACCTCGGTGGCGCACTTGTCCTGGGCCTTCCAGCAGCGCGTGCGGAACCGGCAGCCGGACGGCGGGTTGATCGGCGACGGGACGTCGCCGGCCAGGCGGATGCGCTCGCGTGGCTCGCTCGACACGTCCGGCTCGGGCACCGCCGACAGCAGGGCGTGCGTGTACGGATGCCGGGGCCGCTCGTAGATCGACTGACGGTCGCCCACTTCCACGATCTTGCCGAGGTACATCACGGCGACGCGCTGCGAGAAGTGCCGCACGATCGCGAGGTCGTGCGCGATGAACAGGAACGCGATGCCGAGGTCGCGCTGCAGCTCCTGCAGCAGGTTGACCACCTGGGCCTGGATGGAGACGTCCAGCGCCGAGACCGGCTCGTCGGCGATGATGAGCTTCGGGTCGAGCGCCAGGGCCCGGGCGATCCCGATGCGCTGCCGCTGGCCGCCGGAGAACTCGTGCGGGAAGCGGTTGAAGTGCTCGGGGTTGAGGCCGACGATCTCCAGCAGCTCCTGGACCCGCTTCTTGCGCCCGCCGGGCGGGTTGATGTCGTTGACCTCCATCGGCCCGCGGATGATCGTGCCCACGGTGTGGCGGGGGTTGAGCGAGCTGTAGGGGTCCTGGAAGATCATCTGGATCTCGGACCGGATCGGCTTGAGCTGCCGGCGCGAGCTGTGGCTGATTTCCTGGCCCCGATAGAGGATCTTGCCCGAGGTCGGTTCGAGCAGGCGGGCCGCCAGGCGGCCGCTGGTGGACTTGCCACAGCCCGACTCGCCCACCAGGCCGACGGTCTCGCCCTCGCCGACCGTGAGGTCGATGCCGTCCACCGCGTGGACGGCCCCCACCTGACGCTTGATCAGCGCGCCGCCCCGCACGGGGAAGTGCTTGACCAGGTCCTTGAGCTCCAGCAGCGTCTCGTTCATGCGTGGTCCTCGGTCTTCGCGGTGCGGAGTTCCCTCTTCTGCTCCAGCGTGAGGTAGCAGGCGTCGCCGTGCCCGGTCTCCGGGGAGATCGACGGCCGCTGGCCGAAGCACAGCTCCGGCCCGGCGAGCTTCGTGTAGTCGCAGCGCGGGTGGAACGGGCATCCGGACGGCGGGTTCAGCAGGCTCGGGGGAGTGCCGCGCACCGGCGTCAGCGGGACGTCGACGGACGCGTTCAGGCGCGGCATCGACGACAGCAGGCCCCAGGTGTAGGGGTGTTGCGGCTCGCGCAGCACCTCCCGGACGGTGCCGCGCTCGGCGGCCCGCCCGGCGTACATGACCATGACGTTGTCGGCGGTGCCGGCCACGACGCCGAGGTCGTGGGTGATCAGGATGATCGAGGTGCCGAACTGCTGCTGGAGTTCCTTGAGCAGGTCGAGGATCTGCGCCTGCACGGTCACGTCGAGTGCGGTCGTCGGCTCGTCGGCGATGAGCAGGTCGGGGTCGCACACCAGCGCCATCGCGATCATCGCGCGCTGGCGCATGCCGCCGGAGAACTCGTGCGGGTAGTGGTCCACCCGCGTCTCCGGCTGGGGGATGCCCACGCGGCGGAGCATCTCGATGGCCCGGTCGCGGGCCTCCTTCTTGCTCGCGCCCTTGTGCTTGCGGTAGACCTCGCCGATCTGCCGGCCGATCGTGTGGAACGGCGACAGTGCGGTCAGCGGGTCCTGGAAGATCATCGCGACGCGGTTGCCGCGGAGCTGCTCCATCGTGGTGCCGTCCGCCGAGGTCAGCTCCTGGTCCTCCAGCCAGATCTCCCCGCTGATCTTCGTGTGGGCGGGGTCGTGCAGGCCGAGGATGGCGAGGTTGGTCACCGACTTGCCCGATCCGGACTCGCCGACGATGCCGAGCGTCGTGCCCTTCTCCAGATCGAAGGACAGGTTGTCGACGGCGTGCACGATGCCGTCCTCGGTGCTGAACTCGACGCTCAGGTCGCGGACGGACAGGAACGGCCCGGGGCCGCGCGAGGTCCCCGGCTCGCCGCTCCACGACACGGTGGTCACTTGCTGCTCCAGTTCCCGGTTCGACTTGGTAGGGCGTTGGCAGGGCGGGCTCAGGTCAGGCGGACCCGCGGGTCGATGAACGCGTAGAGCACGTCCACCAGGATGTTCAGCAGGACGATCGCCGCCGCGCCCACGATGGTCACGCCGAGCAGCATCGGCAGGTCGGTGTTCTGCACGGCGCGTACGGCGAGCTCGCCGATGCCGTGCAGGCTGAACGTCTGCTCGGTGATGATCGCGCCGCCCAGGAGCGTGGCGAGGTCGACACCGAAGATCGTGACAATGGGGATCATCGCGCCACGCCAGGCGAAGCGGAAGAAGACCGCCTTGCTCGACATGCCCTTGGCGCGGGCCGTGCGGACGTAGTCCTCGGCGAGCTGCTCGACCATCTGCGATCGGGTCATGCGCGTGTAGTTGGCGGTGAAGATGATCGACAACACCACCCACGGCAGCAGCAGGTGGGTGAACCACTCCACCGGGTTCTCGGTGATCGGCACGTACGACGGGCGGGGGATCAGCTGCAGGGTGTCCACGAGGTAGAACGCCAGCAGCGGCCCGACGAAGTAGATCTGGAGCGAGGCTCCGACGACCGACGAGGCACTGGCGATCTTGTCGAGCGGCTGCCCGACCTTCCAGGCCGCGATCATGCCGGTCATGATGCCGAACGCCAGGATGACCACCGACGCGCCCAGGGTGAGCGACAGCGTCACCGGGAAGCGGTCGACGATGGCGCCGAAGACGGGCTCCTGGGTGGCGAAGGAGTAGCCGAGGCAGGGCGCCGGGCACTCGCCGAACTGGACGAACTCGCGGCCGGTGAAGATGCCCGCCAGCCAGTGCCAGTACTGCACGAACAGCGGCTCGTCCATGCCCAGGTTGTGCCGGATCAACGCCAGCGTCTCGGGCTGGCAGATCTTGCCGCAGAACGCCCGGGCGGGGTCACGCGGGACGGCGTAGAAGAGGTAGAACGTGATCGCGCTGATGATCATCAGGATCACGAGGGCGCCGGCGACGCGGCGTACCAGGTAGCTGGTCATGGTCTCGCACTTGCTCCTGCGGGCGGGACGGGCAGGGGGCCCGCCGCCCCGGTGAGGGGACGGCGGACCCGGGTTGCTGCTACTTCACGTAGATGTCGAGGGCCGACTGCTCACCCTCGATCGGGTCGAACTTGACCCCGCCGAGACCCGAGCCGTACAGACCGAAGTAGGTCTGGTAGAACTCGGGGACGATCGCGGCCTGGTCCATGATCTGCCGGTCGATCGCGGCCCACGCCTTGCCGGCCTCGGTCGGGTCGCTGATCGCGTTCGCCTTGTCGATGGCGTCGTTGATCTCCGGCAGGTTGAGGTGCGTGTAGTTCGGCTGGTTGTCGGAGATCAGCCGGCCGTCGTACTGCGGCTGGATCGAGGTCGATCCGGTCGGCCAGTCGGCCGCCCAGCCGCCCCAGTAGATGTCGAACTTGTTGTCCACCGGGCCGATGGCGTCGTAGTACGTCGTCGGGTTGAGGGGCTTGGCCACGACCTTGAAGCCGGCCTTGGTCAGCGCCTCCTTGATGGCGACGGTGACCTTCTCCTGGACCGGGGTCTGGTTGTAGGCGTAGACGACGGTCGGGTTCGGGTCGCCCGACTTGGCGAGCAGCGCCTTGGCCGCCTCGGGGTCGCCCTCGGGCTTCTGGAGCTTGTTGTACAGGTCGAACTGCTCGTAGCCGAGGACCGTCGGGCTCATGACCGTCGTGGCGATCTTGCCGGCCGAGATCTCACCGCCCTGGAGCTGCTGGATCTGCTTGGACGGCCAGGCCGTGATGATGGCCTTGCGGACGTTGACGTCGGTGACCCGCGTGGTGTTGATGTTGTAGAAGGTCGTGAACGGCGTCAGGCCCTGCAGCGACCGCTTCATCAGCTCGGCGTCGCCCAGCACCTCCTGGACCCGCTCGGGGGCGACCGGGTTGTGGAAGGTGAACGCCTGCTTGTCGTTGCCCGTGTCGGCCATGAAGCGCTCGGTGGTCTGCTGCGCCTGCAGGCCGAACTCCATGTGGAACTTGTCCGGGTACGCGTGCCGGATCGGGTCCGTCTTCGGGTCCCAGTTCTCGTTGCGCTCCAGGTCCAGCGACTTGTCCGTGATGTGGCTCACGATCTTGTACGGACCCGAGGAGAACGGCTGCTTGTCGTACTTCTGCTTCGTGTCCTGCGCCTTGGGCACGGCGCCGTAGCCGGTCATGGCCACGGTGAAGTTGAAGTCCGGGTGCTCCCCGTTGAGGTGGAAGACCACCGTCTTGTCGTCCGGAGTCTCGATCGTGTCGAGCTCCTTGCCGTCGTACGGGCCCTTGTACTGGTCGCGGAACGGCTTCTTCGGGTCCGGCACCAGCCACGTCTCGGCGTAGTCCGGGCCCTCGGTGATGAAGTCGGCGAACAGGCGCTCGAAGCTGTACTTGATGTCAGCGGAGGTGATCGGCGAGCCGTCCTGCCACTTCAGGCCGTCCTTGAGCGTGAACTTCCACGTCTTGCCGTTGTCGGTGGTGGTGCCGGTGTCGGTGGCCAGGTCGCCGACGAGCTTGATGTCGCCCGAGTCGTCGTGCTTGTACGCGGTGAGCTGGCGGGTGAACAGGTGGGACACCGAGGAGTTGTAGTTCACGTAGACGCGGCCCGGGTCCAGGTGGCTGAAGTCGTCCCGGTCGATCATGTAGACCGTGCCGCCGGGCTTGGCGCCCGGCACCTCGGGAGCGGGGCCGGTGGAGTCGGCCGCGGTGCCGACCGAGATGGCGCTGACGGCCTTGTTCTCCAGCGGCTTCTGCGAGGTGCCCGCAGCGCCCTGGGGCGCCCCGCCGCCACCGCCCTTGGCGCAGCCGGCGAGGGCGAGCGCGCCTGCCGCAAGCACGGCCGTCATCGAGGCGATCCGCCTGCTATGCGATCTCATGTGGTCCTTCCTATGGGGGAGAGCGCGTGTGGTCAGCGCTTTGTCTTGGGGTCGAAGGCGTCGCGGATGGAGTCCCCGAGCAGGTTGAAGGCGACGACGAAGATCAGCATCGCGACGCCGGGGAACAGGAGGTAGGTCACGTCGGAGTGGTAGACGTTCACCCCCACCTGGAACATCCGGCCCCAGTCGGGGGTGGGCTCCGTCATGCCGACGCCCAGGAAGCCGAGACCGGCCTCGGCGCCCACGTACAGCGGGAGCGCGAGCGTGGACTGGATGATGATCGGAGTCCAGAGGTTGGGCAGGAGCTCCTT
This sequence comes from Microbispora hainanensis, assembly GCF_006874475.1. GTDB lineage: Bacteria > Actinomycetota > Actinomycetes > Streptosporangiales > Streptosporangiaceae > Microbispora > Microbispora hainanensis. Next base: position 79,093 of record NZ_VIRM01000003.1, on the reverse strand, counting down.
GAAGATCACCCTGAACGGCGACGCGCCGGTGACGCGGGCGGCCTCGACGAACTCGCGCGCCCGCAGCGACAGCACCTGTGCGCGGAGCAACCGGGCGATCGTGGCCCAGCCGAGGACGGTGAGGACGACGCAGATGGACACGTAGCGCAGCCAGACGGGCGTCTCCTCCTCCGGCAGCACGATCGCGGCCTCGACGACCGGCAGGAAGACGATCAGGAAGAGCTGCGAGGGGAAGGCGAGCAGCGTGTCGATGACCCGGCCGATCACGTAGTCGGTCTTGCCGCCGAGGTAGCCGGAGGTGATGCCCATCGCGACGCCGATGATGGTGGTGATCACCGTCACGACGAGGGCGATGCTCAGCGAGGTGCGGATGCCGAACACGAGCTGGGTGAACACGTCGCGGCCCAGGCCGGGCTCCAGGCCGAACCAGAAGTCGCCGCTGATGCCGCCGTTGGGCGCGATCGGGTAGCCGAAGTCGTTGAGCAGGCCGGGCTGGTTCTGGCCGTAGGTCGTGTACGGATCCTTGCCGTACAGCGAGGCGATCACGGGAGCCAGCAACGCGATCAGGAAGAACGCGAGCACGATGATGGCCGAGACCACGCCCGTCTTGTCGCGCCGGAAGCGGCGCCACATGAGCTGGCCGGGCGAGCGGCCGACGACGGCAGGACCGGAACCGGCCGTGCCTGCGGCGTCCGCGGTGTCCGCGGACTCCGCGCCGGCGTCGGTCGCGGTCGAGGAGGGGAACGTCATGGTGCGGTGCTCCCGGATGGACCATTAACGATCGGAAGAGATCCGACTATAGGGAACCCTGGCAACTAATTTTGCAGGGGTCAATCACTTGAGGCGGGCAGTTCGCCGCATGCTTGCTTCGTTGTGCAAAGTAAATCACCTTGTGTCCTGTGACCGCATTGACCTCGGTATACGCGGCGCGGAACACTCCTTATTACACAAATGCTTTTGTGTCACAACTTTGTGACACAACTCGCACACTGCCGAGACGAAACGCAACTGGTAAGCGTGTGCTACAGATCACCCCAATCCCACCTTCGGGCGACGAGCCGGGCACGGCTACACTGACGGGTAGCAGAGCAGCGTGCTCCGGGGTCGGTGTAATTCCGAACCGGCGGTGACATCCCTGCCCCCAGGGGTGAAGTCCGCGACCCGGCCGAAGCCATCGGCCGGTGGACCTGGTGAGATTCCAGGACCGACGGTGAAAGTCCGGATGGGAGGAAGCGCGCGAACGGGCGGTCGTGGTGCCGCCGGGCGGCCGTGTGGCCGCGCCGGCAGCGAGGCCGTCCGTGCAGGTGATGCGAGGCCGCATCCCGAACGAACCCCGGGGCCCGCCGTAGACAACGGCGAGAGGAAGACCGGGGTGACCTCACAGGACATCCTTCACATGCGGCGCGCGATCGCGCTCGCCGCCCGGGGCCTGGGCGGCACCAGCCCCAATCCCGTCGTCGGCTGTGTGATCCTCGATCGCTCGGGCGAGGTCGCGGGCGAGGGCTTCCACGCCTACGCCGGAGGGCCGCACGCCGAGGTCGTGGCGCTGCGCGAGGCCGGCGAACGGGCCAGGGGCGGCACGGCCTACGTGACGCTGGAGCCCTGCAACCACACCGGCAGGACCGGCCCCTGCTCCGCCGCCCTCCTTGAGGCGGGCGTGGCCCGGGTCGTCGTCGCCGTCTCCGATCCCAACCCGAAGGCCGCGGGCGGCGCCGCCGTCCTGCGGGAGCACGGCGTGGTGGTGGACGAGGGCGTGCTGACCGCCGAGGCCGAGGAGGTCAACGCCGCCTGGCTGACCTCCGTGCGGGCCGGCCGGCCGTACGTGACCTGGAAGTTCGCCGCCACGGTGGACGGCCGCTCGGCGGCCGAGGACGGCACCAGCCAGTGGATCACTTCGCCCGAGGCCAGGGCCGACGTGCACCGCCTGCGGGCCGAGAGCGACGCCGTCGTCGCCGGCATCGGCACCGTGCTCGCCGACGACCCCCGGCTCACCGCCCGCGTCCCCGCCCCGCTCCGCGAGGCGCCCGTGCTGCGCGTGGTCGTGGATTCCGACGCCCGCACCCCGGCCGCCGCCCGCGTCCTGGACGGCGAGGCTCCGACGCTGGTCGCCGTGGCCGAGGACGCGGCCGTTCCCGCCCACCTGTCCCCCCACGCCGTACGGCTCCCGCGCGTCCCCGGCGGGATCGACCTGCGCGCGCTCCTGGCCGAGCTGCACGGCAGGCAGGTCGTGAGCGTGCTGATCGAAGGCGGGCCCCTCCTCGCCGGCTCCTTTCTCCGGGAGGGCCTGGTCGACCGGGTCGTCGGCTACCTCGCCCCGGCCCTGCTGGGGGCGGGGACGGCCGCGCTCGGCCCCGCGGGCGCCTCCACGATCACCGAGATCCACCGGCTGGAGTTCGCCGGCGTCACCCCTGTCGGGCCGGACCTGAGGCTCGTCCTGCGTCCCAAGTCCTCCGCCCCGCAGTCCCCTAAGGAGAGCTGAATGTTCACCGGAATCGTCGAGGAGCTCGGCGAGGTCGTGGCACTCGAGCCGCTGGGCGACTCCGCGCGCCTCACGGTGCGCGGCCCGGTCGTCACCGGCGACGCCCGGCACGGCGACTCGATCGCCGTCAACGGCGTCTGCCTCACGGTGGCCGGCGCCGAGGGAGACTCCTTCACCGCCGACGTGATGAAGGAGACCCTCGACCGGTCGTCGCTCGGGGCGCTGCGCCCCGGCTCGCGGGTCAACCTGGAGCGTGCCGTACGCGCCGACCAGCGGCTCGGCGGGCACATCGTGCAGGGCCACGTCGACGGCACCGGGGAGGTGCTGTCGCGCGAGCCCGGGGAGCACTGGGAGGTCGTGCGGCTCTCGCTGCCCGCGAACCTCGCCCGCTATGTCGTCGAGAAGGGCTCGATCGCGGTGGACGGCGTCAGCCTCACCGTGGCCGCCGTGACGGAGGACACCTTCTCCGTCAGCCTGATCCCCACCACTCTCGACCTCACCACGCTCGGCCGCAAGCAGCCCGGCGAGCCGGTCAACCTCGAGGTCGACGTGATCGCCAAGTATGTCGAGAAGCTCACCGCGGCGACCGCCAAGGGGGCCTCGGCATGAGCTGGACGGAGGCCGGGTTCGACGTCTTGGGACAGCGCGTCCTGTGGACCGACCTGGTGGGCAACGTGTGCGCGCTGGGCACCGTGTGGCTCGCGATCAGGAAGACGATCTGGACCTGGCCGGTGCAGCTCGTCGGCTCCGTGCTGCTGTTCACGGCGTCGTTCAGCGCGCACATCACCGGCAACGCGCTCAAGCAGGCGCTGTTCGGCATCCTCGCGGTCTACGGCTGGGTGAAGTGGTCGCGCGGCACGCGCGGCGGCGCGGAGCTGCCGATCCGCTCGGCGCGCGTGCGGGAGCGCGGGGCGCTCGTGGGCGTCATGATCGCCGGGACGGTCGCGGTCGCGCTGCTGTTCACCTTCCTCAACTCCCAGGGCTGGAACATCTCCTGGGCGCCGTGGCCGGACGCCTACATCTTCGTCGGCAGCGCGGTGGCGACCTGGGCGCAGGGCAAGGCGCTGGTCGACTTCTGGATCATCTGGGTCGCCGTGGACCTCGTGGGGGTGCCGCTGGCGTTCAGGTCCGGGCTGGTGGTCTCCGGCCTCGTGTACGGACTGTTCTTCGTGATGGTGATGATCGGGTTCCGTGACTGGCTGCGCCGGTCGCGCGAGTTGCGGGCGGTGACCGCATGAGTGAGGGAAGGCGCCCCATGAGCGGGATCGGGCTGGATCCGATCGAGCGGGCCGTCAACGACATCAGGGACGGCAAGCCCGTCGTGGTGGTGGACAACGAGAACCGCGAGAACGAGGGCGACCTCATCTTCGCGGCGTCGAAGGCCACGCCCGAGCTGGTCGCCTTCATGATCCGCTACACGAGCGGCGTCATCTGCGTCGGCGTGGAGGGCGCCACGCTCGACCGGCTCGGCCTGCCGCTCATGGTGCAGGACAACCGCGAGCGCCTGCGCACCGCGTACACGATCAGTGTGGACGCCAGGGACGGGGTGACGACGGGCATCTCCGCCGCCGACCGGGCCAAGACGATCAGGACGCTGTGCGACTCGGCCACCGAGCCGTACGAGCTGGTCCGGCCGGGGCACATCTTCCCGCTGCGTTACCGGGAGGGCGGCGTGCTGGCGCGGCCCGGGCACACCGAGGCGTCGGTGGACCTCGCCAGGCTCGCCGGGCTGACCCCGGCCGGCGCGCTCGCCGAGATCGTCAACGATGACGGCACGATGGCGCGCCTGCCCCGCCTGCGCGAGTTCGCCGACGAGCACGACCTCGCGCTCGTGTCGATCGAGCAGCTCATCGAGCACCGCCGCAGGTCCGAGCGGATGGTCACCAGGGTCGCCGAGACGCGCATCCCCAACCGCTACGGTGTCTGGCGGGCGTACGGCTACGCCAGCGCGCTCGACGGCGGCGAGCACGTCGCGCTGGTGTACGGCGACATCGAGGACGGCGAGAACGTGCTCGTCCGGGCGCACTCGGAATGCCTCACCGGCGACGTGCTCGGCTCGCTGCGCTGCGACTGCGGCGTGCAGCTCGACACCGCCATGCGCATGATCGCCGAGAACGGGCGCGGCGTGATCGTCTACCTGCGCGGCCACGAAGGGCGGGGCATCGGCCTGCTGGCCAAGCTGCGGGCCTACAGCCTGCAGGACAACGGCAGCGACACCGTCGACGCCAACCTGGAGCTGGGGCTGCCGGTGGACGCCAGGGAGTTCTCCAATGCCGGGCAGATGCTCGCCGACCTCGGCGTGAAGTCGGTGCGGCTGCTGACCAACAACCCGGCCAAGGTGCGGGGCATGGACGGCTACGGCATCAAGGTCCTGGGCCGCGAGCCCATGCCGGTGGCGATGAACCCCTACAACGAGAAGTATCTGACCGCCAAGCGCGACCGGCTCGGTCACGAGATCTCGGGCGAAGTCCCCCGGGACATTCACGGCGAACACTTCGGCAAGGAGGCTTCATGAGCGGCGCTGGACGGCCGGACGCGGCGGCGGTGGACGCGGGCGGGCTGACCGTCGGCATCGTCGCGGCCCGGTGGCACGAGAAGATCACCGACCAGTTGCTCGCGAGGGCGGAGCAGGCGGCGCGCGACAGCGGCGCGGCCGCGGTCACGGCCCGCGTGGCCGGGTCGCTGGAGATCCCGGTGGTCGCGCAGGCCCTGGCCCGGCGCTGCGACGCCGTCGTCGCGCTCGGCGTGGTGGTCCGCGGGGAGACGGCCCACTTCGACTACGTCTGCGACTCGGTGACCACGGGCCTGACCAGGGTCTCGCTCGACGAGTCGACCCCGGTGGGCAACGGGGTGCTCACCTGTGACACCCTTGATCAGGCGGTTGACCGGTCCGGCGTGCCGGGCAGCAAGGAGGACAAGGGGTATGAGGCGACGATCGCCGCCCTGGAGACCGCCCTCCTCCTTCGCGGCCTCGCCGGCTGACCTCGCCCGGTCACGTGAACCGCAGCCTGCGAAGCCGCAGCCCTCGCATCCGCAGTCCTCGCATCCGCAGCGCCGAGTCGGGAAGACTTGACTGGTGATCACGCAGTATCCGCCCGCGGCCCCGCAGGCCGGGGACGCCGTACACCGCCTCGCCGGGCCGGGCCGCGGGGGTCGTCATGCCTGAGAGCGCGCCTCCGCTGCCCGTCACGTGGCGTCCCCGCATCACGACGATCATCGCGTACGGCATGGCGGCGGTGATGGTGATCGGCTCGATCCTGCTGGCCGTCGGGCTGCCGGAGCAGTTCCGGCTCCCCGACCGGCTGGGCATGGTCGCCTTCGGCGTGGCGGTGGCGTGCGTGCTCCACCTGCTCGGCCGCCTGCGGGTCACGGCGGACGAGCAGGGGATCACGGTGGTGAACGCCCTGAGGGTCCACCGCTTCGAGTGGGCCGAGGTGCTGGACGTCACGATGGTGGAGGGCGATCCCTGGCCCAAGCTGGACCTCGCCAACGGGGACAGCCTGGGCGCGATGGGCATCCAGAGCACCGAGCGGGAACGATCGCGGCGGGCGGTGGCCCAGCTCACCGCCCTGATCCGCGAGCGCGGCGAGGCCCCCGACCGCCTCTGACGGCGACGAGGGCCGGACCGCCTGCCGGACGGCGGGGCTTCTGACCGCTGGTGCCGGGACCTCCTGTCACGGCCACGGAGCCCCGGTGGGCGACGCCGTCAGGCGCTGAGCCGTACGGGCTCGGCGGCGCCGAGCACACCGCGCCCGCGCAGCTCGGGCAGCACGCCCTCGCCGAACCAGAGGGCCTCCTCCAGGTGCGGGTAGCCCGACAGGACGAACTCCTCCACGCCGAGTGAGGCGTACTCCTCCACGAGGTCGGCGACCTCCGCGTGGCTGCCGACCAGCGCGGTGCCCGCGCCGCCGCGCACCAGGCCGACCCCCGCCCACAGCCCGGGGTGGATCTCCAGGTCCCTGGGCCCGCCGCCGCGGAAGCCCTCGTGGAGCGCGAGCATCCGCTGCTGCCCGACCGACTCGCTGCGGGACAGGACGGCCCGCGCCGACGCGATGTCCTCGGGGGAGATCTGGTCGAGCAGCCGCCCGGCCTCCGCCCACGCCTCCTTGGAGGTGTCCCTCGTGATCACGTGCAGCCGGATGCCGAAGCGCAGCGTGCGGCCCTCGGCGGCGGCCAGCTCGCGCATCCAGTCGAGCTTTGCCGCGACCTGGGACGGCGGCTCGCCCCAGGTGAGATAGACGTCCACGTGCCGGGCCGCCACCGGGCCCGCGGCGGCCGAGGAGCCGCCGAAGTACAGCTCGGGCACCGGGTCGGGCCGCTCGGCGACCGTCGCCCCCTCGACCTCGTAGTAGTCGCCCCTGAAGTCGAACGGGCCGTCCCAGGCGCCGCGCACGATCGACAGGAACTCCGAGGTCCGCGCGTACCGCTCGTCCTTGCCCAGATGGTCGCCGAACCGCCGCTGCTCGGCCGCCTCGCCGCCGGTCACCACGTTGAGCAGCAGCCGGCCGCCGGAGATCCGCTGGTAGGTGGCGGCCATCTGCGCCGCGAGCGTCGGGGACAGCGCCCCCGGCCGGAACGCCACCAGGAACTTCAGCCGCGTCGTCACCTGGGTCAGCGCGGCGGTGACCAGCCAGGCGTCCTCGCAGTAGGTGCCTGTGGGGGTGAGCACGGCCTCGAACCCGGCATGCTCGGCCGCGCGGGCGACCTGGGCGAGGTAGTCGATCGTGGGCGGCCGAGACGCCGCGGCTCTCGGCTGCCCGTGCCGGCGTGCCAGGCCGTGTCCGCCGCCGGTGATGGAGCGGCCGTCTCCCGAGGTGGGCAGGAACCAGTGGAATCTCATTGCTGCGCCTTCCTGACGACGTCGTTGAAGCGGTCGTCGACGAACTGGGAGAAGGTGATGGTGCCCGGCACGAGGCCCTCGGCCGTGAACGCGTCGGCGATCTCCTGTTCCGAGGCGACGACCGCGTCGTCGATCACGACGGGGGTGGCGACGGCGTTGGCCACGGCGGCGTTCGCCACCTCGACCGGCAGGCCCGTCTCCTGCGCCCACACCTTCGCCCACTCGTCCAGGTGGCCGGCGGCCCAGTTCCGCGCCTTGGCGAGACGCGTGAGGAAGTCGTCGATCGCGGCCCGCCTGCTCGCGTCTTCGAGCGCGGCGGGAGCGGCGACCTGGAAGCCCAGGCCGTTGACGACGCCCTGGCCGTCGATCAGGAGCCGGGCCTTGTGCTGGATCTCGGCCTGCGAGGTGAAGGGGTCCCAGATGGCCCAGGCGTCGACGGTGCCCGACGAGAACGCGGCCAGGGCGTCGGCGGGCTGGAGATACTGCGGCTGGATGTCCTTGAACGACAGGCCCTCCTTCTTCAGGACCGCCAGCAGGTGGTAGTGGGCGGAGCTGCCCTTCGCCACCGCGATCTTCTTGCCCTTGAGCTGCGCGGGCGACGTGATCGCCGACCCGTCGGGGACGACGATCGCCGATCCCTTGGCACTCTGCCGGTACGCCGACACGATCTTGATCTTCGAGCCGGAGGCGGCGGCGAAGACGGGCGGGGTGTTGCCCACGCCGCCGATGTCGACCGCGCCCGCGTTGACCGCCTCAAGCAGCGGCGGACCGGAGGTGAACTGCGACCACGTGATCGCGTAGGAGGTGCCGTCGAGCAGCCCCGCGGCCTTGAGAAGGGCCTGCGACCCGGCCTTCTGGTCGCCGACCCGGAGGGTGACGCGGCCCGCGGCCTGTCCGTCGTTCCCTCCGGACGTGCCCTGTCCCGTCGAGGCGCAGGCCGTGACGGCCGCGAGGACGATCAGCAGCGCGGCGAGCGGTCTCCTGGTCATGCGGGTCCCTCCGGGGTGACGCCCAGCGCGGACAGCAGGGCCGCGCGCAGGGTGAGCAGGTCGGGGTGGTCGCGGTGCCGGGGGCGCGGCGCGGTGACCGTCCACTCGTGTGCGAGGCGCCCGCCGTCGAGCACCAGGATCCGGTCGGCCAGCAGCAGCGCCTCGTCCACGTCGTGGGTCACCAGCAGCACGGCAGGGCCGTGCGCCGCCCACAGGTCGAGCACCAGGCGGTGCACGGTGATCCGGGTCAGCGCGTCGAGGGCGCTGAACGGCTCGTCGAGCAGCAGCAGCCCCGGGTCGCGGACGAGCGCGCGGGCCAGGCTCGCCCGCTGCGCCTCGCCGCCGGACAGCGTCAGCGGCCACGCCCGTGCGCGGTCGGCCAGGCCCACCTCGGCCAGCGCCGCCTCCGCCCGGCCGGCCGGGTCGGGCACGTTCAGGCCGAGCGTCAGGTTGTCGCGCACCCGCTTCCACGGCACCAGCCGGGGCTCCTGGAAGGCCACGGCGACCGAGCCGTCCACCTCCAGGCCGCCCTCGACCTCCTCGTCCAGGCCGGCGAGCGCGCGCAGCAGCGTGGACTTGCCCGAGCCGCTGCGACCGAGGAGCGCGACGAACTCGCCGCGTTCGATCGTCAGGTCGAGGCCGTCGAGCACGGTGCGGTCGCCGAAGCGCCGGGTGAGCCCGCGCACGGTGGCCACCGCCGTGCCACTCACCGAAGCGTTCACCGAAGCGTTCACCGGGGCGTCCGCCGCGTCGCTCACCGTGCCGGTCACCGTGCCGGTCGCCGTGCCGGTCACCGTGCTGTTCACCGTGCCACTCACCGGGACAGGAACTCGCGCCGCCATACCAGCGCCCTCCTTTCCAGCAGCCGGACCAGGGCGTCGGTGAGCAGGCCGAGCGCGCTGTAGACGAGCAGGCCGACCACGATCACGTCGGTGCGCAGGAACTCCCGCGCGTCGTTGATCATGTAGCCGAGGCCGGCGTCGGCGTTGATCTGCTCGGCCACGATCAGCGCCAGCCAGGCCACGCCGAGGCTCTGCCGCAGCCCGACGAGCGTCTGGGGGAGCGCGCCGGGCAGCACGATGTGCCGTACGAGCGCGGCCCGGCCGAGCCGCAGCGTACGGGCGACCTCGGCGAGCTTGCCGTCCACGCCCCGGATGCCCGCGAACGTGTTGAGGTAGAGCGGAAAGGAGACGGCGAGCGCCACCAGCAGCACCTTGGGCGTCTCCCCGATCCCGAACCAGAGGATGAACAGCGGGATCAGGCCGAAGAACGGCAGCGCCCGGAGCATCTGCATGATCGGGTCGACGGCGCTCTCACCGGCCCGGCTCAGCCCGGCGACCAGCGCGAGGCCGACGCCCGCGAGCGCGCCGGCGGCGAAGCCGAGGAGCACCCGTTCGAGGGACACCGTGATCGCCGTGGGCAGCGTCCCCAAGCCCACCAGGTCGAGCGCGGTCGCGGCGATCTGCGACGGGGCGGCGAGCAACCGGGCGGGCAGCAGCCCGAGCGTGCTGGCGAGCTGCCACAGCAGCACGACGACGAGGGGGCTGACCCACCTGTGCCACCCCCTCCGCGGACCGCGAGCCGTGGCGGAGCGGGGACGCGGCCGGGGACCCGCCCGGACCGCGCCGCCTAACTCGCCCTGGAGTTCGACGACGGACATGGACACACCTCGCTGTTGACGACGAAGGATTCGCCACCAGAGTTGCCCGTATTTCCTACCAAGTCAATAGGTTAATTGCCGAGTGCCGAGGCGTGAGCGGCGCGCGTGCTCAGCGCACGCAGATACGCCCGCAGCTCCGGCGGCTCGTGCACCGCGAACTCGCAGCCGAGCATGAGCAGGCGCGACGCGAGCCACTCCAGGGTGTCGGCCCGCCCGCGCAGGCGGCAGCTGTGGTCGTCGATCGGCTCGACGCTCCCCGCGGCGGCGCCGAGCCGGCGTGCCGCCTGACCGGCCGGCAGGCGTAGCGTCGCCACCACCTCGTAAACCGGCGCGGACGAGTGCAGTGTGGCGGTGACGAACTCGGCCGGGTCCTGGTCCGGCGGCACGCGTCCCGGGAACCGTACGCCGGTCGGATGGGGGTCGCCGATCCGGTCGGCGCGGAAGATCCGCCAGTCGTCGCGGTCGTTGTCGAACGCCATGAGATACCACCGGCGTCCGGAGGCGACCAGGCGGTACGGCTCGGTCAGGCGCCTGGTCTCGGCGCCGTCCGCGGACCGGTAGGCGAAGCGCAGCCGCTCGCGGTTGGCGGCGGCTCCGGCGAGCACCGTCAGGGTCCGCGGATCCACCGACGGCTCGGCTCCGGCGAGCATCGGGACGGTCGCGGCGGCGAGCGAGCTCACCCGGTGCCGCAGCCGCGACGGCAGCACCTGCTCCAGCTTGGCCAGGGCCCGCACGGACGCCTCGTCGATGCCCTCCACCGGGTGCGCGGCGGCCGTACGCAGGCCGACGGCGATGGCCACCGCCTCCTCGTCGTCGAGCAGCAGCGGCGGCATCGCGGCGCCCGCGGCGAGCCGGTAACCGCCCACCGCGCCCATCGTCGCCTGAACCGGATATCCCAGCTCGCGCAGGCGGTCGACGTCGCGGCGGATGGTCCGGGGGCTGACTCCCAGACGCTCGGCCAGCTCGCTCCCCGGCCACTCGCGGGGAGTCTGCAGCAGCGACAGCAGGCCGAGCAGCCGTGCGGACATGTCACTCATGGACCAAGCATGCCCGGTCAACTAGGACAGTCCATGACCTACTTGGCTCCTAACGTCGATCCCGTCATCGCGACCCACTGGGAGAGACATGAGCCCCGAGATCCGCCCTTTCCGCATCGAGATCGCGCAGGCCGACCTGGCCGACCTGAACGACCGGCTGGACCGCGCCCGCCGGCCCCGTGAGCTGCCCGGCGACGGCTGGAGCCGTGGCGTCCCCACCGCGTTCCTCCGTGAGCTCGCGCGCCACTGGCGCGAGGAGTACGACTGGCGCGCGCACGAGGCGCGGCTGAACGAGTTCCCGCAGTTCATGACCGAGATCGACGGTCAGGAGATCCACTTCCTGCACGTGCGCTCCGCCGAGCCCGACGCCCTGCCGCTCGTCCTCACGCACGGCTGGCCGAACTCGTTCCTGGAGTTCACCGAGCTCATCGGCAGGCTCACCGACCCCGGTGCGTACGGCGGGGGCCGGGCGTTCCACGTCGTGGTGCCCTCCCTGCCGGGCTTCGGCTTCTCCGCACCGCCGCGCGGCACCGGCTGGACCGCGGCGCGCGTGGCGCGCACCTGGGCCGGGCTGATGCGTCGTCTCGGTTACGAGCGGTACGGCACGCAGGGCGGGGACTTCGGGGCCTACGTCGCCCCGGAGCTGGCCAAGGCGGCACCGGACAACGTCGTCGGCGTCTACGTCGTCAGCGGTCTCGGTTTCCCCACCGAGAAGGACCTGCCGGAGATGACCGAGGACGAGCGGGCGGCCTATGCCGGGCTGATGGAACAGGACTGGATGAACGGCGTCGACCACCACGGTCTGCTGCGCGCGGCGCCGCAGACGTTCACGTACGGCTGGCATGACTCACCGGTCGCGGCACTGGCCTGGATGGCCCAGAAGTTCCACGAGTTCAACGCCTCCGGCAAGCCTCTTGAGGAGGTGATCGACCGGGATCTGTTCCTGACCAACGTGAGCCTCTACTGGTTCACCGGGACGTTCGGGACGTCGGCCTGGCCCTACTACGAGAGCACCGGCTTCGCCTGGCCGGAGGGCCAGACGGCGGCGCCGACCGGCGTCTACAGCGGACCGCCCGGCATCCGCCGGTTCGCGGAGCGGCACAACACGATCCTCCACTGGCCGGAGGACAACCCGGGCGGCCATCACTTCATCGCGATGGACCGGCCGGATCACCTCGCCGCCGACATCCGCGCGTTCTTCTCCAAGGTGAGCTGACCGGTCCGGGCCGGCGGCGTCGTCACCCACGGCTCACCCGGGGATGGTGACGTTCTGCTCCTTGAACTTGTAGCCGGTCCTCAACGCGTCGCGCTGCAGGCCGTCGATCGAGCTCTTGCCTGCGGCGATGTCGGCCGGCGTGGCGGTGCCGTCGTGCAGCTTGCCTGCCAGCGTCTTGAACCGGGAGCTGACGCCCTCGACGGCCTTGCACAGGGCCGGATTGGCCCTGGCGAAGCGCTTGGCGACCTTCAACTGGTGCAGGGCGAAGACGCCGGCGATCGCGGCCTTGGCGATCGTGCGCTTGCGCTTGTCGGCCCCGGCCTTGAAGCCGCCGCTGCGCAGCGGTTTGTAGATGTAACGGTGAAAGGCGCCGAGCGCGAGACCCGCGTGCAGCGCGAACCGCGTCTTGGCGAACTTCTTGACGTTTCCGCCGGTCGGGCATGGTGAGTTGTCCTCGGTCTCGGCGGCGGTCGGCGTGGCGACCGCCGCCGGGCCGGCCCCCGCGGCGCCTCCGGACATCGGGACGACCGCGGTCGTGCCGCCGCCGCAGCCGACGAGCAGCGCCGCCGTCAGCACGGCCGCCGCCGCGAGCGCGGTAACGGACCGGACGGTTCGTGCAGCCATCGTCTTCCCCCCGTGACCCATGGCTCCTGTGACCCCTGGCTCCCGACGGTTGCCGTCCAGATGGCGAGTATGCGGGCTTTTGCCGGGCCGGGGCACTTTCCATGCCGTGGCCGGACGGACATTTTGGGGCCGCCGCACCTTTGGCATGACGAAAGCGCGGGACATGCGGGCGAAGCCGCCGGGGAATCCGGCCCGGCCCGGTGCGGCGCATCGTGTCGACGTAGATCCCGTGTCGGCGGAAACCCGGGGCGGGGCCATTCCGAGGCCGGCCCGGCCCGTCATTCATCGATCCCTGCCAATCGCCGCGCCGGGATTCGCATCGGCTTTTCCCTGGATCATGCGCGATGGCGGGCGATGGGCTGGACGCCTCCCGGAGGGGATCCGGACAATGAGGGAGAAAAGGCCTGAACAGCCGCGCCGCGGCTTGATGGAGAGGAGAAAGGTCATGCGAGGTGGGCGATTGAGCATCATCGTCGGCTCGGCGCTGCTCGGCACGATCGCGCTCTGGCCGGCTGCGGCGTCTCCGGCGTCGGCCGGCGTGGACGGCGCGACCGTCACGCGGGCGGCTCCCGGTGATGCCTATACGAATCCGAAGCCGCCCAGGTGCACTTATCGATGCACAAACCATCGCAAGTTCAAATGCTGTCCCAAATGTAAGCGCGTTCCCGGGAAGTGCTAGGAGGTGATCTCCGCCGGGGTGGTCCTTGGGGGATTTCCGGTGCGTTCTCCGGCGATCTGTCTTCCCGCCCGGAATTCGCGCTAATCCGCGCTGAATTCGCCCGGAATCCGTGCTGAGACCGCACCGCATCCGCACTGATTCCGGTCCGAATCCGAGCTGATTCCGCTTCGAATTCGCTCCGGATCCGCTCTGATTCCGGATCTGGTTCCGGATCTGGTTCGGGGGTTCCTCGGTCCCGGCGTCGGCTGCCGTATCGGAGGGGACGGGCGGCGGGGTGGCGGGCGGGGCCGAGGACTATGCTCACCCGGGACGACACGGGGGGACACCCCCCGGACCCGCGGCGCGGTGGGTGATCCGCCGCCGCGGGTCACCCGACGGGCCCGGGGGAGGGGCGCATGGCGGTGCTGATCGACCGGCCGAACTGGCCGGGACCCCGGGGCCTGCTGTGGTCCCATCTGGTCAGCGACTGCTCGCTGGAGGAGCTGCACGACTTCGCCCGCCTGCTCGGCGTGCCCGAGCGCGCCTTCGACCGGGACCACTACGACGTGCCGGAGACGGTCTACGACCGGGCCGTGTTCCTCGGTGCCGAGCCCGTCGGCAGTCAGGAGCTGGTGCGCCGCCTGCGCGCGTCCGGCCTGCGCCGTCCGAAGACCCGCACCTGATCTACATCGTAAAGGCGCCCGGCCGGCATCAGATCGCGTGAACGTGCACGGGGCAGCGGCTCGAAACCCGGGCAGCGGCTCCAAACCCGGGCAGTGACATCGGTCTGCGGGGCCTGATCCGGCTGCGGCTTCCAACCCGGCCTGGCGGTCACTCGCGCGACTCGCACGCGATCCGCCGCCTGGGCGTGCCGATCAGAGAAGACCGGCCAGCTCGGCGGCGACGTTCTCACGGGCCCGCGCCTCCCACAGGTCCCGGCCCACGGGAGTGCCGAACAGGCGGGGCTTGCCGAGCAACTCCCGCAGCACCCCGGCACGTCCGACCCGGAACGCCTCGTCCGGCACGTGCCGATACTCCTCGCGTACGGCTCTCGCGTACGTCTCGTAGGCGCCGGGCGGAGCCGCGAGGATCGCCAGGTCGGCGTCGCACAGGACGGCCGCGTTCCTGTCGCCGGGCTCGTAGGCGTGCCCCGCCGTGAGCCGCACGAGCCGGGCCACCTCGCGCACCCGCTCCGCGGGCAGGCCGCAGGCGGGCAGCCGGGCCTGGGCGAGCTGGGCGCTGCGCTCCTCGTCCCACCAGGGCCGCCCCTCGTAGACGGCATCGTGGAACCACGCCGCCAGCCGTACGGCGTCGGCGTCCCCGGCCTGGGCGGCGAGCGGCTCGATCGCGGCCAGGACCGCCCGCAGGTGGGCCGTGGTGTGGTAGCGCCGGTGCGGTTCGGCCCAGCGGGCCTCCAGCTCTGCCGCGAGCGCCCGCCCGGCGGGCGAGCCGGTGAGGCAGCCGGGCCGGGGCAGGCTCCGATCGTCGGTCATGTGCCGAACCTAAACCGTGCCGAACCTAAACCGTGCCGAACCTAAACCGTGCCGAACCACCCGCTCGTCCGGGCTCCCACCGGAACCCCTGGGCCGGCGGGTCACCAGCCGGGACGTCCGAGCGCGGTGGCCGGGTCCGCGTCGCCGGGCTGCTCCTGGCCGCCGGTACGCGTCGCCGAGGCGGGAGTCCCCTGCCACGGCGGCGCGCCGGGCACGTGCACGCCGATCAGCGACAGCGCCCGGGCCACGATGTGGTCCACCACGTCGTCCAGCGACTCCGGATTGGAGTAGAAGGCCGGCATCGGGGGCGCGATGATCGCGCCGATCTCGGTCGCGGTGACCATCGCCCGCAGGTGTCCCAGGTGCAGCGGCGTCTCGCGCACGCACAGCACGAGCCGGCGGCGTTCCTTGAGGGTCACGTCGGCGGCCCGCACCAGCAGGTTCTCCGACACCCCCGAGGCGATGGCGCCGAGCGTCTTGACGCTGCACGGGATGACGATCATCCCGTCCACCGGGTAGGAGCCGGACGCGATGGAGGCGCCGATGTCGCGGAAGTTGTGCACCACCTCGGCGTCGAACGCGGCGTCCGGCATCTCGTACGCCGCCGTGCGCCGGGCGGCGGGGCTGACGATGAGGTGCCGTTCGACTCCCGCCGCGCCGAGCAGCTGCAGCGTCCGTACGGCCAGGGCCGTGCCGGTCGCGCCGGAGACGCCGACGACGACCCGGCGCGGTGCGCCGGCGATCGGGGTGTTCATCGCGAGCCTCCCGCGATCGACCGGTTCCAGGGGGCCAGCCGCCGCTCGATCAGGCCGATCAGCCCGGTCAGTGCGACCGCGGCGGCCATCAGCACGACGACCGCGGCGAACATGCGGTCGGGCTGGAAGCTGTGCCCGGCGTCCACGATGACCCCGCCGACGCCGCCGATCGCGGTGAAGAACTCGGCGATCACGATGCCGACCACGGCCTTGCCGATGCCGATCCGCAGCCCGGTCATGATCGACGGGATGACGGACGGGATCACGATCTGGGTGAGGATGCGCGGCTGCGAGGCGCAGAAGACGGTGCCGACCTCGATGAGGGTGCGCGGCACGTGCTGCACGCCGTTCCAGGTGTTGATGGCGATGGCGAAGACCGTCATGGTCATCACCATTGCGGCCTTGACCGCGAAGCCCAGGCCGAACCAGAGCATGAAGACCGGGGTGAGGGCGATCATCGGCATCGCGTAGCCCGCGATGACCAGCCAGCCGATCGCCGCCTCGACGACCCGGAACCGGCCGATGAGCAGGCCCAGCGGCACGCCGGCCACGATGGCCAGCACGTAGCCGGTCAGGAAGGGCTGGGCGCTCTCCCACACCGCCGTGAGCAGCGTGCCGTCCGCGATCATGCTGATCAGCGCCCTGAGCACGGCGCTGGGCGGCGCGGCCAGGATCGGGTCGACCTGCCGGGCGGCGATCTCCCAGATGGCCAGCAGGACGACCACGCCGGCGGCGGTGACGAGGCGGTCACGGCCGCTGCGGCGCTGGGATCGGATCTTCCTGGACAGCGCGGTCTCGTCGTCGGTGGGCGCCGCCTGCTCTGCCAGGGCGGTCATGCGGACACTCCATCCTGCTGCCGGATCTCGCGGCCGTGCACGAGTTGCAGCAGCTCGTGGCGGCGCTGGGCGAACTCCGCGGAGTCGCGGCGCTCGTCGAGGGACGTGGAGCGGCCGAAGGCGGTGTCGAGCACCCCGTGCACCCGGCCGGGGTCGGGCACGAGGGTGACCACGCGGTCGGCGAGCAGCACGGACTCGTCGATGTCGTGACTGACGAAGATGATGGTCTTGCCGGTGCGCTCGTGGATCTCCAGCAGCTCGCCCTGCATCTTCTCCCTGGTCTGCGCGTCGAGCGCGGAGAAGGGCTCGTCCATGAGCAGCACGGCGGGGTCGATGGCGAGCGCGCGGGCGATGCCGACCCGCTGCCGCATGCCGCCGGACAGCTCGTGCGGGCGGCGGTTCGCGGCGTGCGTCAGCCCGACCAGCTCGATCGCCCGTTCGGCGGCCGCCCGCCGTTCCGCCTTCGGCAGGCCGCGGGCCTCCAGGCCGAACTCGACGTTGGCGAGCGCGGTGCGCCAGGGCAGCAGCTCCGCGTTCTGGAAGACGATGCCCCGGTTGGGCCCGCAGCCGCGCACCGGATCGCCGTCCACCTTCACCATGCCGGAGGTCGGGTGCTCCAGGCCCATGATGATCCGCAGCAGGGTGGTCTTTCCGCACCCGCTGCGCCCGGTCAGGGCCACGATCTCCGAGCGGCGCACCTGGAACGTCACGTCCCGCAGCGCGTGCACCTCGCGCCCTTTGTCGTCGACGAAGACCTTGGACACACCCTGTACGTCCACCGCGAGGTCGTCGCTCATCGGCTGTCTCCGTAGTAGTTCGAGGGGACCTCGCCGAGCTGGCCGACGGCCTTCTGCCGGTAGCTGTCGTCCACCAGCGGGTCCACCGGGATCGCCGTCGTGGCGATGCCGAGCTTCACCTGGAGGTCGGCGAGATACTTGATCTGCTTGACCGGGATCTCGCCGTTCATGGCCAGGTAGCCGCCGTCGTGGAACTCCTTGTACGTCTCGGAGATCATCGGATCGTTCGCCGCCACCTTCAGGGTCTTGGCGGCCAGCGCCTTGGCCTCGTCCGGATGCCCGTCGGCATAGCGGATGCCCTCGACCAGGCCGGCGATGAGACCGGTGACCGCGTCGCCCTTCGCCTGGAGCACGTCGTCCCTGGTGATCAGCGCGTACCGGGGGAAGTCGGGCACCACGTCCTTGGCCCGGGCGAGGAGGTTGACGCCGTCCTTGGCGGCCTGCGCCGTGTAGTCCAGCGGCGCGGAGGCGGCCTGCACCTGCCCGGAGACCACGGCCTTGTAGCGGTCGGACGACCCGCCCGAGTTGACGAGCTTCACCGAGGACGGGTCGACGGACGACTGGAGCATCATGGCCTTGGCGACCACCGCCGGCAGGCCGGTCGGGGTGGAGATGGCGAGCGTGGCGCCGGACAACGCGGACATGGAGGCGAGGTCGCTCTTGCCATAGATGGCGTAGTTCTGGCCCGGCATGGTGGACCCGACGAACTTGAGCTTCGCGCCCTTCTGCGACGCGAGCAGCGCCTCGCTCGGGTTGCCCTGGATCACGTCGACCTGCTTGGCCAGCAGCGCGGGGAAGGCCTGTGCGGCGCTCTTCAGCTGGACGACCTTGACCGTGACGCCGTGCTTGGCGAAGAAGTTCTTCTCCTGCCCCATCAGCAGATAGCCGGAGTCGGCGCCGGGCTCGTAGATGCCGTAGGTGATGGTGGCGCCGTCCTCGGAGGCGGCGGAGTCGTCGCCGCCGCACGCGGCGACGCCGAGGGCGAGGGAGGCGGTCACCGCGACGACCGCGGCCAGGCGGAACCTGATCATTGTGCTTCCTCCTGTCGGGGGGATGAGGAGCCGAGTCCCGCCAGGACGCCGGCGAACTTGCGCGCGACCTGTTCGCGCAGCTCCGGGCTCGCCTCGGCGACGGGCGGGAACTCCTTGATGCGGTCGTACGGGCGGACGGCCATGATGACGGCCCGCGAGTTGTGCGTCTGGCCGTGCGGGATGCGCGGGTCGAGCGGCCCGCTCCACGCCCGGCGGATGATCTCGATGTCGTCGACCGGGTCGCACCGGGTGGACATGGCCCACAGCACGTCGAACATGTCGGTCGGGTCGATGTCCTCGTCCACCACGACGACGAAGCGCCCGAGGTAGGAGCCGGACTGGCAGGAGGCCGCGAGCAGCCCGGCCTGCTTGGCGTGGCCGTCGTAGGCCTGCTTGACGGAGATGACGTTGAACAGCCGGGCCGCCCCCGCCTCGTGGCACCAGACGCCCTGCACGCCGGACAGCCCGGCCCGCTCGACCTCGTCCCAGATCATGCCCGCCTTCATCACGCACTTGCTGTACGAGAAGTTCGAGGGGGGCCTGATGGGGGAGGCGACGGTCACGATGGGGTCGTTGCGGTGGTAGACGCGGCGGACGCGCACCACGGGCTGGTCCGAGCGGCCGCCGGCGTAGTAGCCGGTGAACTCGCCGAACGGCCCCTCGGGCGCGACGTCGCCCGGATACATCTCGCCTTCGAGCACCAGCTCGGCCCGGGCGGGCATGGGCAGCCCGTGCAGCTCGGAGGCCACCACCTCGAACGGCATGCCGCGGTGCCCGCCCGCGTAGTCGTACTCCGACAGGCCGTAACGCAGCTCGTTGCCGGAGGCGAGGAAGAGCAGCGGGTCGTGGCCGCAGGAGATCAGCACCGGGCAGGGCTCGCCGCGGGAGAAGTACTTCTCCCTGATCTGCCTGCCCTGCTTGCCGGGGGACATCCACAGGCCGACCCGGTCGGGGCCGTGCACCATGCTCCGGTAGGTGCCGATGTTGACCCAGCCGTCGTCGGGGTCGCGCATGGTGACCAGGTCGTCGGTGCCGATGTAGCGCCCGCCGTCCCGTTCGTGCAGGAGCGGCGCGACCAGCGCGGTCACGTCCACCTCGTCGTCGCGCAGGATGTTCTCCAGCACCGGGCCGTCGTCCACGGTGACCGGGGGGATGGGCTGGTGGGTCTTCATCCGGTCGCGGTACGCGCGCACGACGTCGAGCGGATGGCCGGGCGCCGGGAGGCCGAGGGTGAGGGCGAGCCGTCCGGCCGAGTTGGTGGCGCCGGAGAAGGCGCGGTGGCCGGGCTTGGCGCCCACGAGGTCGTCGAAAAGGACGGCCGGGCCGCCCTCGCCACCGCGGTGCGCGATGAGCTCGATGAGGGTGCCGAGCTCGAGGTGGGGGTCGACACCGCCGAGCCGTACCAGCTGACCGGACCGGTCGATCCGCTCGATCAGCTCGCGCAGGTCGGCGTGGGGAGCGTCGTAGTCGTTGTAGCTCACCGGCGCCACCTGCGCGAAAGCATGCTGAAGTGACCGTTTTGATGCAGAATCATGACAGGTATCCGTCTCATGGCACAGCGTCCGGATCGTTTCGTGCCAGAAGTTACGGTGCGTTTTCACAAAAGGGAATCACGCGGCCATAGATTCTGCACAGCGCAACAAATCAGCCCGCAGCGCGGTCACAGATCCTGGCTGATTCCCTCGGCGGCGGCGCGCAGCAGGGGGAGCATGGTGTGCAGGTTTCCCTGCGTCATGCGCTGGTGGGGCAGGCTGACCGCGAGCGCGGCGAGCGCGCGGCCGAGATGGTCGCGCACGCAGACGGCCACCGCGTCCAGCCCGGCGGCGCTCTCCTCGTGATTCACCCCGTAGCCGAGGTCGCGCACACTGCGCAACTCCGCTCGCAGGGCGTCGGGGTCGGTGATGGTGCGGTCGGTGACCCGGGTGAGGCCGTCGGGGAACAGCGCGAGCACCTCGTCGTCGGGCAGTTCGGCGAGCAGGACCTTGCCGCCCGAGGTGCTGTGGGCGGGCAGCAGCGTGCCGGTGCGCGACGACACCCGCAGCGGCCGGTCGCCCTCCACGCCGTCGATGAACCGGGCGCCGTTGCCCTCCAGCACGATCAGGTTGATGGTCTCGTGCAACTCGGCCGCCAGCCACTCCATGTGCCGCCTGGCCTTGCGGCGCACGTCGAGCCCGCCGACCGCCGTCAGCCCGATCTCCACCACGACCCGGCCGGCGCGGTAGGCCTTCGTGACCCGGTCCTGGGCGACGAATCCGCGGTGCGCCAGCGTGAGCAGCAGCCGGTGGGCCGTGGAGCGGGCGACGTCGAGCTCGTCGCTGACGTCGGTGACCCGCACCTCCCCCCGGTCTCTGATCATGAGCAGGATCTGCAGCGCTTTGTCCACCGAGCCGATGGCGTAAGGGGGGAGAGTGTCAGGCATGTTGTTCTGTATAACAGAAAAGTCGCCCCAAATGCGTCTGTAGTGCACAACATGATGGCAGCATGTGCTCGGCGCCGGACCAGGCGCCGCCCCACCGCGAGGCCGTCGTCATCGCTCGCCGCGACCCGGACCGCCTGATGCGCGGACCTGCCGGGACGGAACCGCCGGCACCGGCACATTCCCCCCGCCCGACGGCCCTACAGTCCGACAGCCCGACAGCACAGGAGCCAGGAGTCCTCATGCCGCCACGGTCCCTCCCCGATCCCGCAAGCCTCCCGGTCGAGGAAGAGGTCCTCATCGTCGGCGCCGGCATCGCCGGCCTGGTGCTCGCCCTCGAACTGCACGACGCCGGGATCGGCTGCCGCGTCTACGAGGCCGTGCCCGATCTCGGTGCGCTGGGCGTCGGCATCAACCTGCTGCCGCACTCCACCCGCGTCCTGCACCGGCTCGGCCTCGGCGACGCGCTGGCCGAGGCCGGCGTGGTCACCAGGGAATCGGTGTTCTTCAACCGCTTCGGCCAGCTCATCTACCGGGAGCCGTCCGGCCGCTACGCCGGTTACGACCATCCGCAGTACTCGATCCATCGCGGCGACCTCCAGGCGGTCCTGCTCGCGGCGGTGCGGGAGCGGATCGGCGCGGACGCCGTGGTGCTCGGCCACCGGTGCGCCGGAGCGGAGCAGGACGAGAACGGCGTGACCGCCCACTTCACCGGTCCCGGCGGCGACCCGCTGCCGTCCGTACGGGCCCGGGTGCTGGTCGGCTGCGACGGCATCCACTCGGTGCTGCGCAAGCAGCTCCACCCGGACGAGGGCACGCCACGCTATTCGGGCATCAACATGTGGCGGGGCGTGACCAAGGGCCGTCCGTTCCTGTCCGGGGCCAGCATGGTGCGGGCCGGCTGGATCGACCGGGGCAAACTCGTCGCCTATCCCATCAGGAACCTGCCCGACGGCGACCAGCTCATCAACTGGGTCGTCGAGATCCAGACGCCCCGGCACCTGCAGCGCGACTGGAACCGGCGCGGCGCCCTGGAGGACTTCATCGGGGCCTTCGAGGACTGGCACTTCGACTGGCTCGACGTGCCGGCGATGATGCGGGCCTCCGAGACCGTTCTGGAATATCCGATGGTCGACCAGGACCCCCTGGACCACTGGAGCGAGGGCCGGATCACCCTGCTCGGCGACGCCGCCCACCCGATGGTGCCGCGCGGCTCCAACGGCGCCGGCCAGGCGATCCTCGACGCGCAGGCGCTGCGCACCCATCTGAGCGGCACGTCCGGCACGGTGGCCGCGCTGCGCGCGTACGAGGCGGAACGGCTGCCCGCGACCGCGCAGGTCGTGCTGGCCAACCGCAGCATGCCGCCGGACGTGATCATCCGCGAGGTGTGGCAGCGGACCGGCGACCGGCCCTTCGAGTCCATCGACGACGTGATCAAGGTGGAGGAGCTGGCCGCGATCTCCCAGCGATACAAGGAGATCGCGGGCTACTCCGCCGAGGCCCTGCGCGGCCAGCGCTGAGCCGGATCGGGCCGCGCGGGCCGCACGCTCGGCGGCTATGAGCAGGACGAAGACCGGCGTCGCCGGGGTGGCGGTGCGCCGCGTTCCGAGCGTTCCGAGCGTTCCGAGCGTTCCGAGCGTTCCGAGCCGTTCCGAGCCGTCACGCAGTACGGCGCGGCGCGCGATAGTTCGACTACTATCGAACTATGCCTGGAGCCCGGGACCTCCCGCACCCCGACGCCGCGAGCCTGGTGCTGACCGACGTGCTGTTCGCGCTGAGCGACCCCTCGCGGCTGGCGCTCGTACGGCGGCTCGCGCAGGGGCCGCTGGAGGTGGCCGCGTGCCAGCCCGCGGGGGGAGAGGTGCCGAAGTCGACGCTGTCGCACCACCTGAAGACCCTCCGCGAGGCCGGTGTCGTCCGCAACGTCCCCGAGGGCAGGCAGCGATACGTGAGCCTGCGCAGGGAGGACCTGGACGACCGCTTCCCCGGCCTGCTGGACGCCGTGCTCGGCACCGCTCCGGAGTAGGACCGGACGGGTCTGTGCGATCGTGGTGACGCGGCCCCGCCTGACCCGTCCGGCTTTGGTGGATTCGGCCAGAGCCTCGCGGAACGCCGCCACGTAGCCTGGCCGTGTGCTGCGGCGGACGACCACGATCTCGGACCTCGACGCGCCGGCGACGCTGGCGGAGTTGCTCGACCATCACGACTACCTGGCCGACGAGGGCGTGACGATCGCGGCCTACCTCGCCCTGAAGATGGGCAGGCCGCTGTTCCTGGAGGGCGAGGCGGGCGTCGGCAAGACCGAGCTGGCCAAGACGCTGGCGGCGATCCTCGGCGCGCCGCTGATCAGGCTGCAGTGCCACGAGGGGCTCGACGCGGCGCAGGCCCTGTACGACTGGGACTTCCCCCGGCAGCTCCTGCATCTCAAGGCGGCCGAGGCGGCGGGCGCGGCCGACGTCGCCGCGCTGGAGGGCGAGATCTACGACCGGCGGTTCCTCATCGCGAGGCCGCTGCTGCGGGCCCTGGAGACGCAGCCCGGCGTGCTGCTGGTGGACGAGATCGACCGGGCCGACGACGAGTTCGAGGCGTTCCTGCTGGAGGTGCTGTCCGACTTCACGATCTCGGTGCCGGAGATCGGGACGATCCGGGCGGCGACCCCGCCGGTCGTCGTCCTGACCTCCAACCGGACCCGCGAGGTGCACGACGCGCTGAAACGGCGCTGTCTGTATCACTGGCTGGAGCACCCCGGGTTCGACCGGGAGGTGGCGATCCTGCGGCGGCGCCTGCCCGGATGCGCGGAGCGGCTCGCGGCCGACGTGGCGCGGACGGCGGGCCGCATGCGCGAGGCCGGCCTGGTCAAGCCGCCGGGCATCGCCGAGACCCTCGACTGGGCCGAGGCCCTGCTCACGCTCGGCGCGGTGGAGCTCGATCCGGCCCTGGCCGCCGCGACGCTGGGCGCGGTGCTCAAGCACCGGGAGGACCAGGAGACCGTCCGTGCCCGGGGGCTGCTCACACCGGACGGCGGCCGTGGCTGACGACGCCGCCGTGACCGGGCGGGGCGGAAGCGGCCGTCCCCATGACCCGCCCGCGCCGCCCGGCGGCCCGGAGCCGGTCGCGGTGCTGACCGGGTTCGCCCGCACGCTGCGGGCGGCGGGGGTCGCGGCCGACCACCATCGCACGCAGACCTTCCTGGCGGCGCTCGGCCATCTCGACGCCGCCGACGGGCGGGACGTCTACTGGGCGGGCCGTCTCACCCTGTGCGCCGGGCCCGACGACCTGGTGCGCTACGAGCGCTGCTTCGCGGCCTACTTCTCCGCCGCCTCCGCCCCGCCGCACCGCGTACGCGCGATGACCGTGTCCGTGACCCGCCCGGTGGCGTCGCCGTACGGCGGCGGGGAGCCGGAACCGGCGGGCGAGGCGGGTGCGCCCCCGGCCACGGCGAGCGAGATCGAGGTGCTGCGGCGCCGGGACGTCGCGCGGATGAGCGAGGCCGAGCGGCGGGAGGTGCACCGCCTGCTCGCGCTGCTGCGCGGTGCGCGGCAGCCGCGCAGGACGCGCCGTCACCGCCTGTCGCCCCACGGCGGCGCGATCGACGCGCGGCGCACGGTCAGGGAGATCCTCCGGCACGGCGGGGAACCGGCGCGGCTGCGCCGCCGCGTGCGCAGGGACCGGCCGCGACGGGTCGTCATGCTCGTGGACGTCAGCGGCTCGATGGCCGCCTACGCCGACACGCTGCTGCGCTTCGCCCACGCGCTGGTGCGCGCGGAGCCGCGGGCGACCGAGGTGTTCAGCATCGGCACGCGGCTCACCAGGATCACCGCCGCGCTGCGCCACCGCGACCCCGGCCACGCCCTGGACGAGTGCTCGGCGGCCATCCCTGACTGGAGCGGCGGCACCCGGCTGGGGGAGGAGGTGCGGGCGTTGCTGCGCCTGCCCGACCCCCGGGGGGCGATCGTCGTGATCGCCTCCGACGGATGGGAGCGGGGCGAGGCCGGCCTGCTGGGCGCGCAGATGGCCCGGCTGTCGCGGCTGGCCCGCCGCGTCGTGTGGGTCAACCCGCACAAGGGCGACCCGGCGTACCTGCCGCTGACCGCGGGCATCCGCGCGGCGCTGCCCTATGTCACGGACTTCGTCGCGGGGCACAGCCTGGCCGCGTACGAGGAACTGGCCGCGCTGCTGGCCGGCGACCGGCCCGTGCGGGCCGCGGGGAGGGGAGGGGCCGATGCGTGACGTGCTCGACCAGGTGCTGCGCTGGTGGGAGCAGGGGCGGCGGTTCGGCCTCGCCACCGTCGTCGGCACCTTCCGCAGCGCGCCGCGCCCGCCCGGCGCGGCGATGGCCGTCCTCGACGGCGAGGCGGCCGGCAGCGTGTCGGGCGGCTGCGTCGAGGGGGCGGTCTACGAGCTCGCCGCGCAGGTCGTCGCCACCGGGACGCCGGTGCTGGAGCGGTATGGCGTGAGCGACGACGACGCCTTCGCGGTCGGCCTCACCTGCGGCGGGATCATCGACGTGTTCGTGGAGCCGGTCTCCAGGGAGGACTATCCGCAGCTCGGAGAGGTCGCCGCGGACGTCGCGGCGCGGCGGCCGGTCGCCGTGGCCACGATCGTCGCGGGCCCCGGCCGCGTGGGGGCGCGCCGCGTGGTCTGGCCGGACCGGGCGGCGGGCTCGCTCGGCTCGGCCCGGCTCGACGACGCGGTGGACGACGACGTGCGCGGCATGCTCGCGCAGGGGCTGACCGGCGTGCGGCGCTACGGCCCCGAGGGCGAGCGGCGGCTGGACGACCTGCGGGTGTTCGTGCAGTCGTTCGCGCCGCCGCCGCGCATGCTGGTCTTCGGCGCGATCGATTTCGCCGCGGCCGTCGCGCGGATCGGGCGCTTCCTCGGCTACCACGTGGTGGTGTGCGACGCGCGGCCGGTCTTCGCCACGGCCAAGCGGTTCCCGGAGGCCGACGAGGTCGTGGTGGCCTGGCCGCACGACTATCTGTCCGGCGTCGAGGTCGACGAGCGCACCGTGATCTGCGTGCTCACCCACGACCCGAAGTTCGACGTGCCGCTGCTGGAGGTGGCGCTGCGCACTCCCGCGGCGTACGTCGGGGCGATGGGGTCGCGGCGCACGCACGAGGACCGGCTGGCGCGGCTGCGCGAGGCGGGCCTGACCGAGGACGAGCTGGCCCGGCTGAGATCGCCCATCGGGCTCGACCTCGGGGCGCGCACGCCGGAGGAGACGGCCGTGTCGATCGCGGCCGAGCTGATCCGGCTGCGCTGGGGCGGCAGCGGCAGGCCGCTCAGCGAGACGTCGGGGCGCATCCACGGCGAGTCGCGGTGAGCGGCGCGGCGGTCGCCGGGCTGCTGCTGGCCGCCGGGGGCGGCAGCCGGCTCGGCGGGCCGAAGGCGCTGGTGGAGTTCGAGGGGGAGCGGCTCGCCGACCGCGGGGTGCGGCTGCTCGCCGAGGGCGGGTGCCGGCCGGTGCTGATCGTGCTCGGGGCCGCCGAGGTGCCGGTCGCGGGTGCGGTCGTCGTCCGCAATCCCGGGTGGGCGTCCGGCATGGGATCGTCGCTGCGGGCCGGGCTGCGCGCGCTGCCGCCGTCCGCCCCCGCCGTGGTGATCGCGCTGGCCGACCAGCCGCTGGTGCGGCCCGAGGCGGTGCGCCGGCTGATCGCGGCGTTCGAGGCGGGCGCCCGGGTCGCCGTCGCGGCGTACGGCGGGGCGCCCCGCAACCCGGTGCTCGTCGCGCGCGAGCACCTGGCGGAGGTGGCGGCGCTCGCCGAGGGCGACGTGGGCGCGCGGCCCTTCCTGCGCACGCATCCCGAACTGCTCACGGCCGTGCCCTGCGACGACGCGGGCGACCCCGCGGACGTCGACACACCGGCCGACCTGCGCCGGCTCCGCGAAGGGTGATTCGCCCGATTCGCCGCCAATGGTGAGCTCCGTCACAATGATCGCGAAAGCAGTCCGGCCGAGCAGGGAGCGTGGTCATGACGGAGCAGGCGCCCGGCGGATTCGACGTCACTCAGCCCAACGTCGCCCGCATGTACGACTACTACCTGGGCGGCAAGAACCACTTCCCGGCCGACCGGGCGGCGGCCGAGCGGATCGTCGAGCTGTCCAAGGGGCACGTACGGGAGGCCGTGCGGGAGAACCGCGCGTTCCTCGGCCGGGCCGTGCGCTACCTGGCGGCCGAGTGCGGTATCCGCCAGTTCCTCGACCTCGGCGCCGGGCTGCCGACGCAGGGCAGCGTCCACGAGATCGCGCTGAAGGAGGCCCCCGACTCGCTCGTGACGTACGTGGACAACGACGCGGTGGTGGCGGCGCACGCGCGGGCCCTGCTGGAGGGCGATCCGCGGGTGCGCTTCCTGGAGGGCGACCTGCGCGGGCCCGAGGAGATCGTCGCCGCGGCGTCGGCGGCCGGTCTCGCCTTCGACCGGCCCGTCGCGCTGCTGCTGGTGGCCTGCCTCCACTTCGTGCCGGACGAGGAGGACCCGGAGGGGATCGTCGCGGCCTACCGTGAAGTCCTTCCCTCCGGAAGCCACGTCGTCATCTCGCACGCCTGCTCCGACCCGGTTCCGGAGGCGATGGCCGCGGCGGGCGGCGTGTACGGCAGGGCCAACGCGCCCTTCGAGGCCAGGCCGGCGGCGCGGATCGCCCGGTTCTTCGACGGGTTCGACATGGTCGAGCCGGGCACGGTGCCGCTGAACGAGTGGCGCCCCGAGCCCGACGCGCTGCCGTTGCGCGGCGGCTTCCTGCCGGTGCTCGGAGGCGTCGGCCGCCGCCCCTGACAGTGGTCACGGCCCTTCCGGCTGGCTAGCCTTGGGACCCGAGTACGGAACATCATTCGGTTACTGGCGGGTTCACGCGCGGAAGGACGAAGCGGATGCGGATCGGGATGGCCCTCAACTATTCGGGGGGCTTCAAGGAGACCGTCGCCGAGCTGGCCGACTACGAGAAGGCCGGGCTCGACATCGTGTTCGTGGCCGAGGCGTACAGCTTCGACGCCGTCAGCCAGCTCGGTTACATCGCGGCGAGGACCGAGCGGCTGCAGATCGCCTCGGGCATCCTGCCGATCTACTCCCGCACGCCGGCCCTGCTGGCCATGACGGCCGCCGGTCTCGACTACGTCTCCGACGGGCGGTTCACGCTCGGCATCGGCGCATCGGGCCCGCAGGTGATCGAGGGCTTCCACGGCGTGCCGTACACCGCGCCGCTCGGCCGCACCCGCGAGGTGATCGAGATCTGCCGCAAGGTCTGGCGGCGCGAGCGGCTGGAGTATTCCGGCAAGCACTACACGCTGCCCCTGGAGGGCGGCACCGGCCTCGGCAAGCCGCTCAAGCTGATCAACCACCCGGTGCGCGAGCGCGTCCCGATCGTCATCGCCGCCATCGGGCCGAAGAACGTGGAGCTCGCCGCCGAGCTGGCCGAGGGCTGGGAGCCGATCTTCTACATGCCGGAGAAGGCCGGCGAGGTGTGGGGCCCCTCGCTGGCCGCAGGTCGCGAGCGCAGGGATCCCGCTCTCGGCGAGCTGGACGTGATCGCGCAGGCCGTGCTCGCGATCGGCGACGACGTCGAGGGCGTGCTGGAGCTGGGCCGTTCCATGGCCGCCCTCTACATCGGCGGCATGGGCGCCAAGGGCAGGAACTTCTACAACGACCTGGCCCGCCGCTACGGCTACGAGAAGGAGGCCGAGCAGATCCAGGACCTCTACCTGGAGGGCAGGAAGAAGGAGGCCGAGGCGCTGGTGCCCAGGGAGCTGCTGGAGCGCGTGTCCCTGGTCGGCCCGGAGGGCCACGTGCGGGAGCGGCTGGCCGCGCTGCGCGAGGCCGGGGTCACCACGCTGAACGTCGCCCCCATCGCCCCCACCCACGAGGAGCGCGTCAAGCTCATCGAGAAGATCAAGGGCATGGCCGCCTGAGCCGCCCCCCGGTCCGGCGGCCTCCTCGCGCCCGCGTGCCCGGCGGCCCGCCCTGCCCGACGATTCCCGGCGGGCTCCGGCCCGGCGGCCGCCTCGGCTCCGGCGTGTGAGGGACGCCGGGCGGGCGTAGAGTCCGGGGCGTGACGTACGAATCCCGCCGCGCGCGGCTGGCCGCGGCCCTCTCCGGGCACGAGGCGGCCGCCGCCCTGGTCACCTGGCCGGTCAACGTCCGTTACCTGACCGGCCTGAGCAGCTCCAACGCCGCCGTGCTCGTCACCGCGACGGGTGAGGCCGCGCTCGCCACCGACTCGCGCTACCTGGAGACGGCCCAGGCGGTGTGCGCGGGCGTCGAGGTGACGGAGGAGCGCGACGTCGCGGGGGCCCTGCTCGGCCGCGTGCCCCCCGCGGCGCGGATCGCGGTGGAGGCCGACCACATGCCGGTGGGGCTGTTCCAGCGGCTGGCCGCCGGGCACGCCGGCCTCCATCCGGCCGGCGGCCTGGTGGAGGCCGTCAGGGCCGTCAAGGACGAGGGGGAGATCGCCGCGCTGCGCCGCGCCTGCGCGATCACCGACGAGGCGTTCTCGCTGGTCGTGGAGCGCATCGCCCCCGGCGTCACCGAGCGGGAGATCGCCCGGTGGCTGGAGGCCGCCATGGTCGAGCTCGGCGCGGACAAGCCGGCCTTCGACTCCATCGTGGCGAGCGGCCCCAACGGCTCGATCCCGCACCACTCGCCCTCGGACCGGCCGGTCGAGCGGGGCGACCTGGTGACCATGGACTTCGGCGCCCGCTACGACGGCTACCACGCGGACATGACCCGCACGGTCGCGGTGGGCCCGCCCGCCCCCTGGCAGCGCGACCTCCACGACCTCGTACGGCAGGCCCAGCGCGCGGGCCGCCACGCCGTACGGGCGGGGGCGACGGCGCACGAGGTGGACGCCGCGGCGCGCGACGTGATCGCCGAGGCGGGTCACGCCGAGCGGTTCGGCCACGGGCTGGGTCACGGAGTCGGGCTGGAGATCCACGAGCTGCCGTTCCTGGGCCCTGGCAGGACCGGTAGACTAGAGGATCGAGTTCCGATCACCGTCGAGCCGGGGGTCTATCTTCCGGGCAGGGGCGGTGTGCGCATCGAGGACACGCTGGTGACGCGTGCTGACGGGCCGGAGCTTCTCACACTGACGACCAAGGAGCTGCTCGTCCTGTAGGGCAGCCGCACGCGGGAGACGCTACGTGGCGACGACGAACGACCTGAAGAACGGACTCGTGCTCAAGCTCGACGGTGGGGAGCTGTGGACCGTTGTCGAGTTCCAGCACGTCAAGCCGGGTAAGGGCGGCGCGTTCGTCCGCACCAAGCTCAAGAACATCCTGTCCGGCAAGGTCGTGGACAAGACCTTCAACGCCGGCGTGAAGGTCGACGTGGCGAACGTCGACAAGCGTGACATGCAGTACTCCTACCTCGACGGCGACGACTTCGTGTTCATGGACACCGAGACCTACGACATGGTCAACGTCCCGCGCGACGTGGTGGGCACCGCGGCCAACTACATGCTGGAGAACACGACCGCGACCGTCGCCTTCAACGAGGGCAACCCGCTGTACGTCGACCTCCCGGCGGCCGTCGAGCTGACGATCTCGCACACCGACCCGGGCCTGCAGGGCGACCGCTCCACCGGCGGCACCAAGCCCGCCACCCTGGAGACCGGCGCCGAGATCAAGGTCCCGCTCTTCATCACGACCGGTGAGAAGGTCAAGGTCGACACTCGCACCGGCGAGTACCTCGGTCGGGCCTGACGTGTCGGCTCGGGGGAAGGCCCGCCGCCGCGCGCTGGACGTTCTCTTCGAGGCCGAGGCCCGGCAGCTGAGCCCGCTCGACGTGCTCGCCGAGCGGGTCGAGCGGGCGGACCCGCCGGTCAACGAGTACACCTCCTTCATCGTCGAGGGCGTGGTCCGCCACCTGGACCGCATCGACGAGCTGATCTCGACGTACGCCGAGGGCTGGACCCTGGAGCGCATGCCGGCCGTGGACCGCAACATCCTGCGCGGCGGGACCTACGAGATGCTGTGGTCGGAGGAGGTTCCGGAGGGCGTGGTCATCAGCGAGTGGGTGCACCTGGCCGCGGAGCTGTCGACCGACGAGTCGCCGCAGTTCGTCAACGGGCTGCTGGCCCGCTTCAAGCAGCTCAAGCCCTCGCTTTCGCTCTGACCCCACGGCCCCTCGGCCCGACCACAGCCCGGCGTCCCGGGCGGCTCGGGCGGTCCGGGAGGCCGACAGCTCCGAGAGGCCCGACAGGGAGGCCGCAAGTGCGTGACGCCACACGCCGCGCCGTCGTCTGGGAGGCGCTGCGCGCGCTCCTGGCCGAACGGACGGCCGCCACCGGGCGCGACACCCTCGACATCGTCGACGCCGGCGGCGGCACGGGCGGTTTCGCCGTGCCGCTGGCCACGCTCGGGCACGCCGTGACCGTGGTCGACTCGACCCCCGACTCGCTGGCCGCGCTGGAGCGCCGGGCCGCCGAGACGGGCGTCGGCGTGAAGGGCCTGCAGGGCGACGCCGCCGACCTCGGCGACCTGCTGGAGCCCGGCAGCACCGACCTGGTGCTGTGCCACAGCGTGCTGGAGTACGTCGAGGACCCGGCGGGTGCGCTGGGCGCGGTCGGCGGCATCCTGCGTCCTGGCGGAGTGGTGAGCGTGCTGGCCGCCAGCTCGGTCGCCGCGGCGGTCCACCGCTCGCTGGCAGGTCACTTCGACGAGGCGCGCCGGGTTATGTCCGACCCGGCGGGCCGCTGGGGCGACCGCGACCCCACGCCGCGCCGCTTCTCCCGCGAGACGCTGGGCGAGCTGCTGTCCGGCGCCGGGTTCACGGTCGGAGAGGTGCAGGGCGTGCGGATCTTCGCCGACCTCGTGCCGGGCATGCTGGCCGAGAGCGACCCCGAAGGCCTCGTGGCGCTGGAGCGGGCGGCGGCCACCCACCCCGTGCTCCGCGACATCGCCACTCAGATCCACGTCATCGCCTACCGCCAGTAGAAAAGATGTTCGCATAGCGCGGTGGTCGGGTAGGGTGACCTCATGTCCCGGAACCAGCTGCTGCCTCGGGATCCGTCGCCACCGCCGGACGGCCCGGCCGACGACAGCGGCTGCCCCATCCTCCACGTGGACATGGACGCCTTCTACGCCAGCGTCGAGTTGCTCGACCGTCCGGAGCTGCGGGGCACCCCGGTCATCGTCGGCGCCACGGGCGCGCGCGGGGTCGTGCTGAGCGCCACCTACGAGGCCCGCAGGTTCGGGGTCCACTCGGCGATGCCGATGACCCGGGCCCGGCGCATCTGCCCGCAGGCCACGGTCATCCCGCCCCGCCACGCCGCGTACGCCGAGGTGTCCCGCGGCGTGATGGAGATCTTCAAGGCGATCACCCCCGAAGTGGAGCCGATCGCCTCCGACGAGGCGTTCCTCGACGTCGGCGGGGCCCGCCGCAGGCTCGGCAGCCCCGCGGCCATCGCCCGCATGATCCGCGCCCAGGTGGCCGAGCGTTTCGGCATCACCTGCTCGGTGGGGGTGGCGAGCACGAAGTTCGTGGCCAAGCTCGCCTCGCGCCAGTGCAAGCCGGACGGCCTGCTCGTGGTCCCGGCCGACCGGGTCGTCGAGTTCCTGCACCCGCTGCCCGTCGCCGCCCTGTGGGGCGTGGGAGAGCGCACCGAGCAGGCCCTCGTACGGCTCGGCATCCGCACCGTGGGCGACCTGGCCCAGGTGCCGGCGGCGACGCTCCAGCGCGAGTTCGGCGCCGTCGGCGCGCACCTGGCGGCCCTGGCCTGGGGGCGCGACGAACGCCGGGTGGTGCCGCACGCGCCCGACAAGAGCATCGGCAACGAGGAGACATTCCCGCACGACGTCGACGACCCCGAGACGATCAGGCGTGAGCTGCTGCGGCTGTCGGAGCGGGTCGCCGCGCGCCTGCGGGCCGGCGGGCATGTCGGCCGCACGGTCAGCGTCAAACTCCGACGATCCGACTTCACGACCATCACCCGGTCGCGTACGCTGCGCGAGGCGACCGACGTCGCGAAGGAGATTTTCGACACATCATGCGAGCTCTACGAGGCCGCCGGGCTGGAGCGGGTGCGGTTGCGGCTGGTCGGCGTGCGTGTGGAGAACCTGATCCCGGCCGCCGCGGCGACGCGTCAGCTCGGCCTGGGAGAGCGGGAGACCGGCTGGCGGGAGGCCGAACAGGCGATGGACCGGGCGGCCCGCCGTTTCGGCCCGGACGCGGTGAAGCCGGCATCGCTTGTTCGGCGTCCGTTTGGTCCAATAGGTCTATGACGTCACCTCCGGTTTGGACCGCGTTGGACGTTTTCTTTCGCCTACGTCTGAGGCCTCGTATTCTGGGGATAACCGACCGCGAGGTTCGGACACCCCGTGTCGTCCGTTGCCGTCTTCCCCTGAATGGGGCCGTCCTTGGGAGGCGCCGTGCCGCTGTCTGAGCACGAGCAGCGCTTGCTCGACCAGATCGAGCAGGCCCTCTATGCCGAGGACCCGAAGTGGGCGAACACCGTACGGATCAGCGATCCGCGCAGCCACTACAAGCGCCGCCTGGTGAAGGCCTCCATAGGCTTCGCACTCGGCGTGGTCCTGCTGATGGTCGGCGTCGTCGCGGCCCAGATCTGGCTCGGTGCCGCCGGTTTCGTGGTCATGCTGGCAACCTGCCTGTGGGGCCTGTCGAGCTGGAAGCGCATGAACGGGTTCGGCGACTCCCCGCCCGCGGCCCGTGGCCGTGGCCGCCGTCCCCAGCGCCAGAGCTTCATGGAGCGCATGGAGGAGCGCTGGCGCCGCCGCCACGACGAGCACTGATCCCCGTCACACTCTGAGCCACCGCCGGTGGGCCCGCTTCCCGGGCCCACCGAGTCGTCTGCGCCGCCCGGCGCCCCCGGCTCCGCCTTGGCATACGGCTGCTGCCTGCCGCGCGCCCGGCGGGGCCCGGCGCCCCCGGCGGCGGCTCGGCCGGCTAACGGCTGCCGGGGGCCGGGGGCCGGGAGATCAGCGGCGGGCGCCGGTGAGGGTCAGCTCCCTCGCGGGGTCGTCCGCCCCGGCCCGGGTGCCGCCCGGGCGTTCCGGCGTGGTCGCCGCCCGCGTTCCGCCGGGCCGCCCCCGCCAGAGCCGCAGCCCCTCCAGCCGGTCGAACACGTCGAGCGCGCCCTCGCCGGCCGCCCGCACCCGCAGCAGGACGGACATCGGGGCGAGCGCGGCCCCAAGACGCCGCCACCGTGAGGCCTTCGACGCCAGGTCGCGCCTGATCCGGTGCAGGTCCGCCGGGACGGGCCCCGACGCCGAGGGCGTGGGAGCGTACCTGAGCCGTTCCTCGGATGTGACGACGCGGGTGAGCGCCTCGGCGGCCTGCGGCCCGAGCGCGTATCGCTCGCCGATCCGGCGGCCGAGCGCGCGCGGCGTCTCGCTCGGCTCCCCGGCCATTCCCAGGTCCGTGAGCATGTCGCGCAGCTCGGCCCAGGCCGCGTGGCCTCCCGCCGCCGTACGCGTGACCCGGCGAAGGCGACGGCGGCGCACCACGACCCGCGCGGCGGCGGGCAGCAACAGCAGCGCGAGCGCGGCGGCGGCGCC
Source organism: Microbispora hainanensis (assembly GCF_006874475.1). Lineage (GTDB taxonomy): Bacteria > Actinomycetota > Actinomycetes > Streptosporangiales > Streptosporangiaceae > Microbispora > Microbispora hainanensis. Next base: position 44,758 of record NZ_VIRM01000003.1, on the reverse strand, counting down.
GATGCCGATCTTGACGGGCAGGGGCGTGCCGGGGTCGGCCGCGATGGCCGTGCCGTCGAGGTCGCGGTCGAGCTGGCGCGGGTTCGGCCGGGCCGGCCCGGCGCTCTGGCCGGCGTCGTCATCCTCGCTCGACGACGGCCCGCCGGACGGGTTCGCCGTCGGGTCGTCCGTCGGCGTGACGGGCAGCGAGTAGAGCGGCACCTGGGCCGTGCCCTGCCCGGCGGCCCCGGTGGGGGTGGGCTCGAACCGCAGCCAGCCGATCCCGTCGAAGAACAGCTCCGGCCACGCGTGGGCGTCGTGCGTGCGGACCGTCCACTCATTGCCGATCTTGGTGCCGCCGGTGTATCCGATCGACACCCGCGCCGGGATGTTGAGCAGGCGCGCCATCACGGCCATGGCCCCGGCGAACTGCTCGCAGTAGCCGATGCGGTCGCGCAGCAGGAACCGGGACAGCGCCTGCGCGCCCGATCCGGACGCGCGCACGTCGTAGGTGAACCGGCCGTCCCGGGTGAACCACTCCTGCAGCTTGACCGCGGCCTCGTACGACGAGGCGGCGTCGGCGGTGACCCGGTGGGCGAGGGCGGCCACCCGGGGGTCGAGCCCCTCGGGCAGCTGCAGGTAGCGGTCGGTGTCCGGGAGGGTCACCGCCGTGCGCAGCTCGGTCAGGGTGGGCTCGGGCTCCTCGGTCGTCACCCGATAGTCCAGCCCGGCCGCCTCGTCCTCGGTGGAGAAGACCATGAGCGAGGCCCGGTCGGCGCGCCAGTCGCCGTCCGCCTCGACCTGCCTGGCCGGGTAGGGCAGCGGCAGGAAGTGGAGCCTGTCGATCTCCTCGCTCATCGTCACCCGCATCTCGGCGCGCTTCACCGCCACCCCGGGCCGGAGCCCGGGAACGGGCGGCAGCGGCCCCTCCGACACGCGGTCCTCCGGGCGTCCGCGCAGCGGGGCCAGCGTCCACTTCGTCCCGTCGAAGACGTCGAGCGAGTAGATCCGCAGATAGCGCGGCACGTCGTCGCTGCTGGTGTAGGTGAGCACGGTCGCGTTGCGCTGCTGCCTGAGCTGGCCGCCGAGCTTGGCGATGGCGTCGGGGATGCCGATGTTGCCGCCGCCCCCGCCGAGGCCGTTGCCGACGCCGAAGCCGAACAGCGGATCGGGGGAGAGGACCGGCAGCAGCGCGGGCACCAGGACGGCCAGCGCGATCGCCGTCACGCCGATGCGCTTGCCCGACAGAGCGAGCCGCTCGGTGTCGGGGGCGGCGCCACGCGAGGCGCCGGAGGAACGGCGCACCACTACGGCCCGGCCCCAGCGGCTCAGCCGCTCGCGCCCGTCGGCGACGAGCAGGCCGATGTAGCCGAAGGCCGCGACGACGAACGCGATCCACCCGATCGGGTCCGTGATCACCGCCGCGGGCACGGTGAACAGGCCGAGCATCGGCAGCCCGGCCAGGGCCGCCCGGCGCAGCCGCACCGCGAAGACGTCCACGAGCAGGGCGATCAGCGCCACGCCCGCCGTGGTGAGCAGCATGATGCCGGGGTTGTCCGGCACCGGGGCGGCGTACCGCTGGATGTCGTCATATCCGGAGCCGATCAGCTCGGCGAGCCGGACGATCGAGTCCTTGGTGGGGATGATCCGCAGCCACGCCTCGTCCGGCGTGAACACGAGCGTCAGGTAGATCAGGACCGCCACGGGCGTCACGGCGGGTGCCACCCACGGGCGGGCGCCCAGGCGGGAGGCCACCGTCCCGGTCACGGTGACGACGAGGATCGTCCCGATGCAGGACCAGAACCAGGTGCCGCCCTCGAAGAGCGGATAGAGCGTGATCGTGACGGCCGCCGTGGCCAGCCCCGCCGCAACCGGCAGTTTCATTGCTTCCTACCTTCCGTCCCGCCGGAGCGGCCGGCTCAGGCCGCGCTCCTCTTGTTTCCGGCCTCCGGCCACACGTCGGCGAGCGACGTGCCGGCGGGCAGGTCGAGCACCCGCCACCCGGCGCCGGTCAGGACCGACCGCGCGGCCCTCGCGTTCTCCTCGGCGACGGCGTCCCAGGAGGCCCCGTGCCCGGACGCGCGGTCCCAGGAGGCGAGGTCGAGCAGGATCGCGACGGCGGTCACGCCCGAGTGCCTGAGCTGCGCGAGCGCCCGGGCCTCCTCCGGGTCGAGCCCCCCGAGGACCGCGATGATCAGCCCTTCGCCGCCGCCCTGACGCAGCGCGCCGACGCCGTGCTCCAGCGAGCGCGCCGTGCTCTGCCGGATGACCGAGAGCGTGTCGAGCAGCGACCACGACTGGCCGGTGTCCACCACGTGCCCCGCGCCCTGGTCGGTGACCAGGCGCAGGGCGAGCCCCTCCGCGGACAGGTGCACGCCGATGGACGCGGCGGCGGAGACCGCGACCTCGAACGACGAGCGCGGCCCCTCGCCCCGGTGCGCGTGCCTGCGGGTGTCGAGCAGCAGCGCGCCCCGGCTCTGCCACTCCTGCTCCTCGCGCCTGACCATCAGCTCGCCGTGCCGCGCGGTCGAGCGCCAGTGGACCCGGCGCAGGTCGTCGCCCTGGCGATACTCGCGAGGCGCCACGTCGTCGTCGCCCGCCGCCGCGACCGACCGCGTACGGCTGTCGCCGCCGCCGCTGTACTCGCCGGAAAGGCGCGCAGGCGGCAGCGGCACCACCTCGGGCGTGACCACGAGCGTGTCGGTGATGGTGAACGAGCGGGTCAGCTCCACCAGCCCGAACGGGTCGGCGATCCGCACCGAGAGCGGCCCGATCGGGAAGCGCCCGCGCAGGTCCGAGCTCACCTTGTAGTCGATCTCCCGGACGCCGCGCGACTCCATCCGGTCGAGGACGAACCTCGGCCGGGTGCCCAGCGCGTACTGCAGGGTGTCCTCCACCAGCAGCAGCCCGGTGGGCAGCCGGGTGACGTTCTCCAGCCGCAGGGTGACCGTGGTCTGCTCGCCGGCCTGCACCCGCGCCGGGGTGAGCCGTCTGGCGCAGGCCAGCCGATAACGCGTGCGGGCCACGACCATCGACGCGAGCAACGGCATCGCGATGATCAGCACGGACACGCGCAGCAGGTCCTGCTCGCCGAGGACGAGCGCGCACAGCAGGGCCGCCACGCCGGACGCGAGGAACGAGCGTCCTCGCGAGGTCAGAGCCTTCAGCCCGATCATGGGCCCTCCGTCACTTGCTCACTGTCACACTGCCGGGCGCGCGCCCTGCTTACTCGCGGCCTGCCTACTCGTGCCCGGCTCATTCGCACCCGGTCCACTGCGCGCTGCTTACTTGCATCCGCTCGCATCCGGCCCACTCGCATCCGGCCCGCTCGCGTCGCTACTTGGCGTCGGGCACCGGGACGCGCCGCACCAGCTCGCCGACGAGCTGTTCGGGGCGGCGGCGCTGCCCCTGCGCCTCCAGGCTCGGCAGCAGGCGGTGCGCCAGCACGGGGACGGCCAGCTCCTGCAGGTCGTCCGGGATCACGTAGTCGCGGCCCGACAGCGCGGCGTGGGCCCGCGCGCTGCGCACCAGATGAAGGGTGGCACGCGGGGAGGCGCCGAGCCGCAGGTCGGGGGAGTGCCGGGTGGCCGCGACCATGTCGACCGCATAGCGCTTGACCGGCTGGGAGACGTAGACCGCGCGGACGGCCTCGATCAGCGCGGCCACCTCCGCGGTGGTCGCGACCGGCTCCATCTTGTCCAGCGGCTGTGAGGCGCCGTGCACGTCGAGCATCTCCAGCTCGGCGGCAGGCTCCGGGTATCCCATGGCGATCTTCGCGGTGAAGCGGTCGCGCTGCGCCTCGGGGAGGGGATAGGTGCCCTCCATCTCGATCGGGTTCTGCGTCGCGATGACCATGAACGGCGCCTCCAGCGCGTAGGTCACGCCGTCGACCGTGACCTGGTGCTCCTCCATGCACTCCAGGAGGGCGGACTGCGTCTTGGGGGAGGCGCGGTTGATCTCGTCGCCGACGACGATGTTGGCGAAGACCGGTCCGGGCTTGAACTCGAACTCCCGCGTCTGCTGGTTGTACGCGCTGACACCGGTGATGTCGCTCGGCAGCAGGTCGGGGGTGAACTGGACCCGCTTGACCGGGCAGTCGATGGAGCGCGCCAGGGCCTTGGCGAGCATCGTCTTGCCCACACCGGGCACGTCCTCGATCAGCAGGTGGCCCTCCGCCAGGAGCACGGTGATAGTAAGGCGGACGACGTCACTCTTGCCTTCGATCACTGATTCGATCGAGGCGCGGATCCGGTGGGCGGTATCGATGAGATCCTCGAGCCGGGCTGAAGCATCGGTGACGTCGGGAGTTACTGCCACCAGGTCTCCTTGAGGGTGCGTCCCCGAGAATGGGGCGTTATACGTTCCTTTTCCATTCTGTGTACTGACCCTATGTCCCCTCTGGTTCTAGGGCGACTTTGTCCGGAAATCCGGGTGAACTGCCCACAGTGTTGTGGCGTCTCTTCACGGTCACGTCGTGCGTTCGTCCGAATCCCGTGACACGTGAAGCCGGGCGCGCCCCCGGCGCGCTCCACTTCCCCCCACCGGGTTCCTCCACCCCGCTCAGGCCGCCGCCGGGAACCCCGTACGCGGCGGGGTTTCCGGGGTGCCGACACGCCCGCGCGCGGGGTAGGGGGCGCCGCGGCGCCCCACTCCGACCCACCCCATTTCACCTGGGAAAACGCCGCCGATTTTGAATGCCGACACGGTCAGAATCAGTTGACGGTGGGGAGAAGTGGAGTATGGTGGTGCGCAGTGGAGGGCAGGGGCTAGAGCGCTGAGCGCTCCACAAGGCACAGGAGGTGGGTCCGGTGTTCCTCGGCACCCACCACCCGCGCCTCGACGACAAAGGACGGCTGTTCCTGCCGGCGAAGTATCGCGAGGAGCTGGCGGAGGGTCTGGTGATCACCAAAGGCCAGGAGCGCTGCCTCTACGTCTTCCCCGTAGAGGAGTTCCAGCGCATCACCGAGGCCCTGCGTACCGCTCCGGTGACGGCGAAGGCGGTCCGCGACTACAGCCGTGTCTTCTTCGCCAGCGCGTCCGACGAGGTGCCGGACAAGCAGGGACGCATCACGATTCCCCAGACGCTGCGGCGTTACGCCGGGCTGGAACGTGACTGCGTCGTGATCGGCGCCAACACGCGACTGGAGATCTGGGACGCCCAGGCATGGGACACCTACCTGGAGGCCCAGGAACAGGCATTCTCCGATCTGTCGGAGGAGGTGCTGCCCGGGATTCTGTAGATCGGTCCTTTCTTTTGATCAATTGACCCGTCGGTGACGTTCGGCGAGGTCTCCACCCGCTCCCATGTGGCAGCTGATGCACCTTCCCCGGTGTCAGACGCCACGGCCGGCGACGCGGATGGGGACCTGGCCGGACGGGTCGGTTCTCCGGGAACCGGCATGGGTGGGGGTCCGTTGGGTAGTCACCGGCGGCACAGCCGCGAATCCGCGAGTACTGCGGCGTTAAATGGGGGTTGGAAGCGTTGTCGCAAGAGCCCGGTCAGCCGGGTGGTCACGTTCCGGTCATGCTCGATCGCGTGCTGGAGTTGCTCGCTCCGGCGTTGTCCGGACCGGAGCCGGTGGCCGTGGACGCCAACCTCGGTCTCGGCGGGCACGCCGAGGCGCTTCTGGCCGCCCACCCCTCCCTCCACCTCGTCGGCATCGACCGCGACCCCACCGCCATCGAGCGCTCCACCGCCCGGCTCGCGCCGTACGCGGACCGGATCACTCTGGTGCGCGCCGTCTCCGACGAACTGGCCGATGTGCTCCGTGACGCCGGACGGCCCCGCGTGAACGCCGCGCTGTTCGACCTCGGCGTGTCCTCCCCTCAGCTCGACGAGGCCGAGCGCGGTTTCGCCTATTCCTACGACGCCCCCCTCGACATGCGGATGGACCGCGAGCAGGAGCTCACCGCCGAGCGTGTGGTGAACACCTACTCCGCCGCGGACCTCACCCGCATCCTGCGCGACTACGGCGAGGAGCGGTTCGCGGCACGCGTCGCGAACCTCATCGTCAAGGAGCGCGCCAAGGACCCCATCACCAGCACGAAACGGCTTGCCGACCTGGTCCGCGCGGCGATACCCGCCGCCACGAGGCGGACCGGAGGCAACCCCGCGAAGAGAACGTTCCAGGCGCTGCGCATCGAGGTGAACGGCGAGCTGTCGGCGCTCGAACAGGCGCTCCCCGCCGCACTGGACGCGCTGGCGCTGGGCGGGCGCGTGGTCGTGCTCGCCTACCACTCCCTTGAGGACCGGCTCACCAAGCAGGTCCTCGCGGCGCGAACCAGGGACACCAGCCCTCCCGGGCTGCCGGTCCCCCTGGAGGCTCACCAGCCCCGGTTCCGCCTTCTGACGAGGGGAGCGGAGCTCCCGGACGACGAGGAGGTGGCCCGCAACCCGCGGGCGGCCTCGGCCCGCATGCGGGCGGCAGAGAGGATCCGCGAGGGATGAGGACAGAGCAGGAGAGCAGGAGGGCGGCCGGGCGCACGGCCGCGCCGCCCCGCGTGCCCGGCCGCACGCCGGGCCGGACCGCCGCGACGGCGGGCGAGGCCGTCGCCGCTCCCGACAAGCGCCGCGTCCGCCCCGGCGCGCCCGCGACAGGCGACGACCGCGCGCGCGAGGCCGTCCCGGCTCCCCGCGGCGGCGCGCAGAGCCGCAGCCGTGAGGCCGCCCCGGCGTCCCGGCCGGGCGCGGACGGCCGGCCCCGTCGTGAGGCGGTCCCGGCTCCCCGGAAGGCTCGTACGGACGCGCGCCCCGGTGAGGCGGCCGCGGCGTCCGCGGGATCCGTCGCGGCCCCGAAGCGCGACGGCTCCCGGGTGCGTACGGCCGCCCCTGCCACGTCCGGCACGGCCGCATCCCGTACGGCGACCCGTCCCGCGCCGTCCCGTGAGGCCAGGGGTCTCACCGAGGTCGCGCCCGCGCCGCGGCGCGTCCGGCGCAGCGGTCCGGAAACCCGGCCGGCGGCGACCACGCGTGCCACAATGGCGCGGCGGGCGTTCCGGCGGCCGCCGCGTGCGCCCTTCGTGCTGCTCGTCGTGGGCCTCATGTGCGGTGGCCTGGTGACCCTCCTGCTGCTGAACGTGGTCCTCTCGAAGGACTCGTTCAGGCTGAGCGACCTGCAGTCGAGCATCGACGAGCTGCACGAGCAGGCCGCGGAGCAGGAGAACCAGCTCCGCCAGTGGACGCAGCCCAACGCGGTGAAGGAGCAGGCCGCGGGGCAGGGCCTCGAGCCCGACAAGTCCGCGCCGAAGTTCATCGACGCGGGCGGCGGCACGGCGCAGGAGCAGGCCCAGAAGGAGGGCACGGACCGGTGAGAGACAGCGGCCGGAACCCGGGTCCCGGCCGCGGGGGTCCCAGCGGGCGAGGCGGTGGCCAGGGCCCGGGCGGTGACAGGAGGAGCCCGGGCTCCCCGGGGCGGCCGCCCCGCCAGGACGGGCCGCCGAGGCTCGGTCGTCCCGGCCGTCCTGCCGACCCCGGACGCGACGACGCGACGGGCGGCTCGGCCCGGCGCGGCCGCACCGGCGGTGCCCCGGAAGGCGGAGGCAGGCAGGGCGGCGGCCGGGCGGACGGCGCGCGCGACGCCGCGGGCGGGCGCGACGACACCAGGAACGGCCGCGGCGGCGAGTCGCCCGGGCGGCGCCCCGCCCGGCCGCACGGCGGCATGCCGGGCCACGGTACGCCGGGGCACGGTGGGTCGGGCCACGGTGGGTCGGGCCACGGTGCGCGGGGAGGCGGGTCTGGTGCCTCCGGCCGCCCGCGCGCCGCGGCCGGCGGCGATCCGCGTCCCGGCGCCACAGGAAAGCAGGGCGCCACAGGAAAGCAGGGCGCCTCGGGAAAGCCCGGCGCCTCAGGAAAGCAGGGCGCCGCAGGAAGGCCCGGCGTTTCCGGCAAACCCGGTGTTTCAGGCAAACCCGGCGCCGCAGGAAGGCCCGATGTCCCGGGAAGGTCCCCCGGCAGGTCCGGCGCCCCGGGAACGCCGGGGACGGCCGGAGACGGTGCGTCGTCGAAGGCGGACGCCCCGGGCAGGACCGGCGCGCCACGCCCGTCCGGGGCGAGCCCGTCCGCGCCGAGGTCATCCGCGCCGCGACCGTCCACATCACGGCCGTCCGTATCGCGGCCGTCCGCGTCCAGGTCGTCCGCACCCGGTGCGTCCGGCGGGACGGGCGGCACCGGCGGGGGTCGTCCCCGCACCGGCGGCGCTCCGCCGCGTCCGCCCGGTTCTCAGCGTCCCCCGGGCCCGCGGCGTTCGTCCGGCCCGCAGCGTTTCTCGGGCCCGCCCGGCCCGCCGCGTCCGCCCGCCGTGCTCCGGCTGGGCAACCCCGCCCGGCGGCTGCGGGCGGCGCTGGTGGTGATGGCGATCGTGCTGTCGCTGTTCGCCGGCCGGCTGGTCCAGCTCCAGGGGTTCGACTCCAAGGTGCTCCAGGCGAGGGCCGCCGAGCAGCGCGTGCGCCCCGAGACGCTGCCGGCCAAGCGCGGCTCGATCACCGACGCCGGGGGCCACGACCTCGCCGTGACGGTCGAGGCCAGGGAGATCTACGTCGACCCCGCGGACGTCGACCCGGCCAAGCGCGACCTGGTCGCCACCACGCTCGCCCGGGAGCTGAACAAGCCCAAGGAGGAGATCGCCGCCGCGCTGGCCAAGACCACCCAGCGGTACATCCCGCTCGCCCGTGACGTCGAGCCGCCGCGGGCCAAGCGCATCATGGGCTTCGAGCTCAAGGGCGTGGGCATGAAGGAGACCTACCGCCGCCTCTATCCCGGAGGCTCGCTCGCGGGCGGCCTGGTCGGCTTCGTCGGCGTCGACGGCAGGGGCCTGGAGGGCCTGGAGAGCGCGTACGACGACATCCTGGCGGGCAAGGACGGCAAGCAGAGCGTCGAGCTCGGCGCGAACCGGCAGCGCATCCCGATGACGCGCAGCCAGCGCGAGGCGCCGGTGCCCGGGCGGGACGTGCGCCTGACGATCGACAGGGACCTCCAGTGGGCGGCGGAGCAGGCGCTCGACCGGCAGGTGCGGGCGAGCCGGGCGCGCAGCGGCAGCGTGATCGTCATGGACGTGCGGACCGGGCAGATCCTCGCCATGGCGAACGCGCCCCAGGCCGACCTCAACAACTGGCAGTCGGCCCCGGCCGAGGACCGCGCCAACCGTGCCGTGTCGGAAATCTTCGAGCCGGGCAGCACCAACAAGGTGATCACGGCCGCGGCGGCGATGGAGGCGGGCGCGGTCACCCCCGAGACCGTCTTCCGTGTGCCCGATCACATCCAGTGCGCCGACCAGCAGCTCAGGGACGCCCATCCGCACAAGCCCGAGCCGCTGACGTTCACCGGGATCCTCGCCGAGTCGAGCAACGTCGGCACGATCATGGTATCGGAGAAGATCACCAGTCAGCGGCTGTACGACATGTTCCGGTCCTTCGGGTTCGGCGCGCGCAGCGGGTCGGGGGTCCCCGGTGAGCAGGCCGGCCTGCTGCCCGAGTGGCAGACGTGGTCGGGCAGCCAGCGCTGTACGATCGCCTACGGCCAGGGCATTTCGGTCACCGCGCTGCAGATGGCCAGCGTCTACCAGACGATCGCCAACGGCGGAGTGCGGTTGACCCCCTCGATCGTGGCGGGCACCACCGACGAGCACGGCGCGTTCGTCCCCAGCCCCCCGGCGAAGGGCACCCGGGTGATCAGCGAGGCCAACGCCAAGAAGATCGCGCTGATGCTGGAGGCCGTGGTGGGCAACGAGGGCACGGGAGAGGAGGCCTCGATCGAGGGCTACCGTGTCGCGGGCAAGACCGGCACCGCCATGCGCTACGACGAGAAGTGCGCGGGATACTGCGGGTACACCGCCACGTTCGTCGGCTTCACCCCGGCGGACCAGCCCCGGCTGGTCGCCCTGGCGGTGATCCAGGACCCGAAGAAGGACCACTACGGCGGCTCCGTCGCCGCCCCGGTGTTCAAGGACGTCATGACTTTCGCGTTGAAGAGCAGGAAGATCCCGCCGACCGGCACGAAGGCGCCCGCGATGGTCCTTCGCCCGTCGGAGTGACGGCCACGTGAGCGGAGCCGACGTGGCCGGGACGAGCGACGGAGGGGGGTACGCTCTCGCCGTGCGTTCCCCGTCGTCCATGCGTCCCGAGGCCGTCCAGGCCCGCCCGCTGTCCGCCCTGGCGTCCCTGCTCGGCACCTCGTCGGCCGTCCCGTCCCCCGGAGCGCGGGCGGTGCGCGGCACGGTCACCGGCATCACCCTCGACTCGCGCCGGGTGCGGCGCGGCGACCTGTACGTGGCCGCGCCCGGCAAGGCCCGGCACGGCGCGGAGTTCGCCGCCGACGCCCTGGCGTCGGGCGCGACGGCGATCCTGACCGACGAGGAGGGCCGCGACCGGGCCGTCGCCACCGGGCTGCCGGTGCTCGTCGTGCCCGACCCGCGCGCGGTGCTCGGACAGGTCGCCGCCTGGGTGTACGGCAAGCCGGCCGACGGCATCGCGCTCATCGGCGTCACGGGCACGAGTGGCAAGTCCACCTCGACGTTCCTGCTGGAGGCGGGACTGCGGGCGGCGGGCCACCGCACCGGCCTGGTGGGCGGCGTGGAGATCCGCGCGGGCGACGTCCGGTTCACCCCCGAGCTCACCACCCCCGAGGCGACCGACCTGCAGGGGCTGTTCGCGCTGATGCGCGAGCGGGGCGTGAGCGCGGCGGCCATGGAGGTCTCCAGCCACGCCCTGGCCCTCGGCCGGGTGGACGGCCTGTGCTACGACGTGTCGATCTTCACGAACCTCTCGCAGGACCACCTGGACTTCCACCGCGACCTGGACGACTACTTCGCGGCCAAGGCGCGGCTGTTCACCCCGGAGTTCAGCCGGGCGGGCGTGGTGAACATCGACGACGCCCACGGACGGGAGCTGGCCGGGACGGCCAAGATCCCGATCACCACGTTCTCCGCCACCGGGGCGCCGGAGGCCGACTGGCGCGCCGAGGACGTGCGCCTCGGCTCCGCGGGCAGCACGTTCCGCCTGGTGGGGCCCGGCGGGGTCGAGGCCGAGGTGTCGGTGGCCCTGCCCGGCCCGTTCAACGTGGCCAACACGCTCGGCGCGCTGGTGGCGCTGGTGGAGGCCGGGGTCCCGCTGCAGGCCGCCGTGACCGGCGTCGGCGAGTTCGCCGGCGTGCCGGGCCGGATGGAGCGGGTGCCGGGCGCGGACGACGTCCAGGTGATCGTGGACTACGCGCACAAGCCGGGCGCGGTCGAGTCGGTCCTGCGCTCGCTGCGCGCCGTGCTGGACGACGGGCCGGGCGGCCGCCTGGTGATCGTGCTGGGCTGCGGCGGCGACCGCGACCGCGGCAAGCGCCCGATGATGGGCGAGGCCGCCGTCCGTCTCGCCGACCTCGCCGTGTTCACCAGCGACAACCCTCGTACGGAGGACCCGCTCGCGATCCTCGCCGCGATGCTGGAGGGCGCGCTGCGGGTACCCATCAAGGAGCGGGCCCACGTGGTTGTGGAGCCGGACCGGGCGGCCGCCATCCGTCTGGCGGTCGGCGGTGCGGTGCCCGGAGATGTGGTAGTTGTGGCCGGCAAGGGACACGAGCAGGGGCAGTATGTCGGGGGCGAGGTCATTCCCTTCGACGACCGTGAGGTGGCCGCCGCGGCCATCGCGGAGCGGAGCCGGGCACGGCGGGCGGCGCGAGAGGCCGCCGATGCGTGAGCCGATGCCGGGCCGTGTCCGGGCGGCCGAGTTAGCGACGCGAAAGAGAGCAGGAAAGACACCATGATCCCGTTGCCGCTGGCCCGGGTCGCCGAGATCACGTCCGGAGCACTACACGGGGTGGCCGACCCCGGGGCCGTGGTCCGGGGACCCGTCGTGATCGACTCACGGGCGGCCGGACCGGGCTCGCTGTTCGTGGCGATCAAGGGTGAACGGGCCGACGGGCACGACTTCGCCCGGCAGGCCCACGACGCCGGCGCCGTCGCCGTCCTCGCCACCCGGCCCGTCGACACGCCGGCCGTGATCGTGGGCGACCCGCTCGCGGCCCTGGCCTCGCTCGCCACCGCCGTGCTGTCGGAGCTGCCCGGCACGACCGTGGCCGGGGTGACCGGCTCCGCGGGCAAGACCACGACCAAGGACCTGCTGGCCGGTCTCGCCGCCCGGCTCGGCCCCACGGTCGCCCCCATCGGCTCGTTCAACAACGAGATCGGCCACCCGCTGACCGTCCTCAAGGCCGACGAGACCACCCGCTTCCTGGTGCTGGAGCTGAGCGCGCGCAACGTCGGCCACATCGCCTATCTGGCGAAGATCGCCCCGCCCCGCATCGGCGTGGTGCTCAACGTCGGCACCGCCCACCTCGGGGTGTTCGGCGGCAAGGAGGCCATCGCGCAGGCCAAGGGCGAGCTCGTCGAGGCGCTGCCCGCCGACGGGGTCGCCGTGCTCAACGCCGACGACCCGCTGGTGCGCGCGATGGCCGGCCGTACGAGCGCGCGGGTGACCTACTTCGGGCGCTCGCCGGAGGCGCACGTGCGGGCGGAGGACGAGACGCTCGACGCGACCGGCCGCGCCTCGTTCACGCTGCGCACGCCGTCCGGCGCCGCCCCGGTCCGGCTGCGCCTGTACGGCGCGCACGCGGTGGACAACGCCCTGGCCGCGGCGGCGGCCGCGTACGAGCTGGGGCTGCCGGTGGCCGCCATCGCCGAGGAGCTGTCGGCGGCCGAGCCGCGCAGCCGCTGGCGGATGGAGGTCGGCGAGCGGCCCGACGGCGTGACCGTGATCAACGACGCCTACAACGCCAACCCCGACTCCATGCGGGCCGCCTTCGGCAGCCTCACCGTGATCGGCGAAGGACGGCGGCGGTTCGCGGTGATCGCCGCGCTGCGTGAACTCGGCGAGGACAGCGCGGCGCTCAACGAGGACCTCGGGCGGCTGGCCGCGGGCGCGGGCCTGGAGGCCGTCGTCGTGGTGGGGGAGGACGCCGGGCCGGTGCTCCGGGGCGCGCCCGGCGCGATCCACGTCCCGGACGCCGCCGCGGCGGCGCGGGAGTTGTCCGGCCGGCTCGCGCCGGGCGACGTGGTGCTGGTGAAGGGGCCGCGTGCGGCCGGGCTCGAGCGGGTCGCCGAGGCGATCCTCGGAGGTGACGCCCGGTGAGGAACATCCTCATCGCGGGGGCGATCTCGCTGATGTTGTCCATGGTCGGCACGCCGCTGGCCATCCGGCTGTTCGCCCGCAGGGGCTACGGCCAGAACATCCGGGAGGAGGGCCCGTCGGGACACTACGACAAGAAGGGCACTCCCACGATGGGCGGCACGGTGATCGTCATCGCGTCGCTGATCGGCTATTTCGTCGCGCACGGGGTGACCGTCTTCTCCGCGGTCAGCGACCCGCCGACGGCGTCGGGACTGCTGGTGCTGTTCCTGATGACGGGCCTCGGCGCGGTCGGCTTCCTCGACGACTTCATCAAGATCTACAAGCAGCGCAGCCTGGGCCTGCGCAGCGGCGCCAAGGCGGGCGGGCAGCTCGTCATCGGCGCGATCTTCGCGGTGCTGGTGCTGCGGTTCCCCAACGCCTACGCCGTCACCCCGGCCGACACGCACGTGTCGTTCCTGCGGGACATCGGGCCGTCCATCGGGCTGATCGGGTTCATGATCTGGGTCGTGTTCTTCATCGTGGGCTTCTCGAACGCGGTGAACCTGACCGACGGCCTCGACGGCCTGGCCTCCGGCGCCACCTGCCTGGTCCTCGCGGCGTACGTGCTGATCGGCAACTGGCAGCTGCGCAACAGCTGCACGACGGTCGGCTTCGGCCCCAACTGCTACTGGGTGCGCGACCCGCTGGACCTGGCGGTGGTCGCGGCGGCGGTGCTGGGCGCCTGCCTGGGCTTCCTGTGGTGGAACGCCCCGCCCGCCAAGATCTTCATGGGTGACACCGGCTCGCTGGCCCTCGGCGGTGTGATCGCCGGCCTGGCGTTCACCACCCGGACCCAGCTCCTGCTCGTCATCCTGGGCGGCCTTTTCGCGATCATCACGATGTCGGTGATCATCCAGGTCGGGTCCTTCAAGCTGACCCGCAGACGCGTCTTCCGGATGGCGCCGCTCCAGCACCACTTCGAGCTGTCGGGCTGGGCCGAGACGACGATCGTGGTGCGCTTCTGGCTGATCGCCGCGCTGTGCGTCGCCGCCGGTCTCGGGCTGTTCTACCTCGAATGGATGCCGAAGCAGTGACCGTCGTCGTCGCCGGCCTCGGCGTGTCGGGCGCCGCCGCGGCGCGGGCCCTGGCGGCGCGCGGCGAGCGCGTGACCGTGCTGGAGGCCGCGGACGGCGAGCGGCAGCGCGCCACGGCCGCCGAGCTCGCCGAGCTGGGCGTGGAGGTGCGCTTCGGCGAGCCCGCCCTCCCCGCCGGGACCACGCTCCTGGTCACCTCGCCCGGCTGGCGTCCCACCCACCCGCTGCTCGTCGCCGCCGCGGACGCGGGCGTCGAGGTCATCGGGGAGGTCGAGCTGGCCTGGCGGCTGCGGCGGGAGCCCGCGGCCCCCTGGCTGGCGCTGACCGGCACCAACGGCAAGACGACCGCCGTCCGCATGCTCACGTCCATGCTGTCGGCCGCCGGTCACAAGGCCGTGGCCGTGGGCAACGTCGGCGTCCCCATCGTCGAGGCCGTCGACGGGCCCTACGACGTGCTGGCCGTGGAGCTGTCGAGCTTCCAGCTCCACTGGTCGTCCACCGTGGCCCCGCTCGCCGGGGCCGTGCTCAACGTGGCGCCCGACCACATCGACTGGCACGGCTCCATGGAGGAGTACGCCGCGGCCAAGGCGCGCATCTTCGCGGGCGCGGGGACGGTGGTCTACAACGCCGACGACGCGTCGTCGTCCCGGCTGGCCGAGCCGTACGCCTCGCGGGTGGGCTTCACGCTCGCCGTGCCCCGCCCGGGGGAGCTGGGGGTCGTGGAGGACCTGCTGGTCGACCGGGCCTTCGTGGCCGACCCCGTGACCTCGGCGGAGGAGCTGGCCTGCCTCGCCGACGTGCGGCCGTTCGCGCCGCACAACGTCGCCAACGCGCTCGCCGCCGCGGCGCTGGCCCGCGCGTACGGCGTGCCGCCCGAGGCCGTACGCCGCGGCCTGCGGGAGTTCACCCCCGACCCGCACCGGATCGCCCACGTGGCCCGGGTCGGCGAGGTCGACTACGTGGACGACTCCAAGGCCACCAACCCGCACGCGGCCGCCGCGTCGCTGGCCGCCTACCCGTCGATCGTGTGGATCGCGGGTGGTCAGCTCAAGGGCGCCGACGTCGACGACCTCGTACGGCAGGCCGCGCACCGGCTGCGCGGCGCGGTGCTGCTGGGGACCGACCGGGATGTGATCCGCCGCGCATTGGCGCGACACGCCGCGAATGTCCCCGTGGTGGACGTGCCGGAGCAAGACACTGGGGTCATGGACCGTGTCGTCGCCGAAGCCGCCCGGCTCGCCACCCCGGGTGACACCGTGCTGCTCGCCCCCGCCGGGGCGTCACTGGACATGTTCGCGAGTTACGGAGCGCGTGGGGAGGCCTTCGCCCGAGCCGTGCGGCGGCTGGCGGCCTCGTGACGGGCCCAGCGACCGGCCCGGCGACCGGCTCGCCCGGCGCCGCCACCGTCCGCGAGCCGGAGCGTCAGGGGCCCGAGCCCGTCGGCTGGGCCGCCGCCCAGCTCGCCGCGCTGCGCGAGCTGCTCGGCCGCCCGCTGACGTCCTACCACCTGGTGCTCGGCTGCAGCGCCCTGCTGCTGGCGCTCGGGCTGATGATGGTGCTGTCGGCGTCGAGCATCGAGGCGCTGCAGCGGATCGGCGACCCGTTCTACTGGTTCCTCAAGCAGGTCACCTCGGTGGCGATCGGGCTTCCGCTGATGTGGGCCTGCTCCCGGCTGCCGCAGCGGTTCTTCCGCCTGGCGGGCTATCCGCTGATGGGCCTGTCGATCCTCGGCCTGCTGATGGTCATCTTCCTCGGCCAGGAGCTGCTGGGCGCCCAGCGCTGGATCGTCATCGGTCCGTTCTCGGTGCAGCCGTCGGAGCCGGCGAAGCTGGCCCTGGTGCTGTGGGGGGCCGACCTGCTCGCTACGCGGGCGCGCGCCGGCCGCATCGAGTGGCGGCAGCTGCTGATCCCGCTGATGCCGGGCGTGGCCCTGCTGGCCGTCCTGGTCATGCTCGGGCGCGACCTCGGCACGACGCTCGTGCTCATGATGATCTTCCTGGCGCTGCTGTGGGTGGTCGGCGCGCCGGTGCGGCTGTTCGGCGGCATCCTCGCGCTGCTCGCGCTGGCGACCGCCACTATGATCCTCGTCGAGCCATACCGGCTCGACCGCCTCACCGGCTTCCTGCACCCGTGGGAGACCGCGCAGAACGAGGGCTTCCAATCCGCCCAGGGGCTGATGGCCATCGGCTCGGGCGGCTGGTTCGGCCTCGGGCTCGGCGCGGGCCGGCAGAAGTGGAACTACGTGCCGCACGCGGAGAGCGACTTCATCTTCTCCATCCTGGGCGAGGAGCTCGGGCTGATGGGGACGCTCGTGGTGGTCGCGCTGTTCGGCCTGCTCGGCTATGCCGGGCTGCGCATCGCCATCAGGACGAAGGACCCCTTCGTCCGGCTGTCGGCCGCCGCCGTCACCGCCTGGATCGCCGGGCAGGCCGTCGTCAACATCGGCGCGGTCATCGGGGTCTTCCCGGTCACCGGTATCCCGCTGCCGCTGGTCTCGTACGGCGGATCGGCGCTGCTGCCGACGCTCGCCGCGCTCGGCATGCTGGTGTCGTTCGCCAAACAGGAGCCCGGAGCGGCCGAGGCGCTTGCCGCCCGTGGCCCGGGACCGGCCGCGCGGGCTCTAAGCTGGCTTGGCCTGAACGGCCGCGCCGGGCGGCGGCCCGCGGTCTCGCGGGCACCGGCCCGTCAGCGGGCGGCGCGGCCGCCGACGGCACGAAGAGGAACGACAGGGAACGGACGCGGCGACATTCGCGAGAAGATCCGGGAAGACGCCCGCGAAAGCGTCCGGGAGAACGTCCGCGAAGACAGGGAGTGACATGAGGGTGGTCCTCGCCGGCGGCGGGACGGCCGGCCATATCGAGCCGGCGCTCGCGCTGGCCGACGCGCTTCGCCGGCTCGACCCGAGGATCGGCATCACCTGCCTCGGCACCGAGCGCGGCCTGGAGACCCGCCTGGTGCCCGCCCGGGGCTACGAGCTCGAACTCGTGCCCGCCGTGCCGCTGCCCCGCTCACTCAGCCCCCGGCTTCTCACCGTGCCCGGCCGCCTCGCGGGGGCCATCGGCAGCGCCGCGGGCATCCTCGACAAGGTCGGCGCGGACGTCCTGGTCGGCTTCGGGGGATATGTCGCCACGCCCGGCTACCTCGGAGCCCGGCGGCGCGGCGTGCCGATCGTGGTCCACGAGGCCAACCCCAGGCCCGGCCTGGCCAACCGGCTCGGCGCCCGCATCACCGAGCACGTCTTCACCGGCCACCCGGACGCCGTGCTCCCGAACGCCGAGTACATCGGCATCCCGCTGCGCCGTGAGATCAGCATGATGGACCGCCTGTCGATGGGCGACAAGGCGCGGTCGTACTTCGGGCTGGAGTCCGACCGGGTGACGCTGCTCGTGTTCGGCGGCTCCCAGGGCGCCCGCTCGATCAACCAGGCGGCGCTGGAGGCCGCGCCCTACCTGCGGGCGGCGGGCGTCCAGGTGCTGCACGTGATCGGGCCCAAGAACACCGTCGAGGTGGAGCCGCCGCCGGGCGACCCGCAGTACGTCATCCTGCCGTACGTCGACCGGATGGACCTCGCCTACGCCGCCGCCGACCTCGTGCTGTCCCGTGCGGGCGCCATGACCTGCGCCGAGCTCACCGCCGTGGGGCTGCCCGCGGCGTACGTGCCGCTGCCGCACGGCAACGGCGAGCAGCGCCTCAACGCCGAGCCCATCGTGCGGGCCGGGGGCGGCCTGATGGTCGACGACGCGAACCTGTCGGCGGCCTGGATCGTCCAGACGCTGCTGCCGATCCTGAACGACCCCGAGCGCGTGGTCGCGATGTCCGAGGCCGCATCGCGGATGGGCCGCAAGGACGCCGACATGGCGCTCGCCCGCAAGGTGCTGGAGATCGCTCACCGATGAGTCTCGTCAAGCTCGTGGATCCCGTCCCGGCGGCCGACCTGGGGCGGGTGCACTTCATCGGCATCGGCGGTGCCGGCATGTCCGGCATCGCCCGGATCCTGCTCAAGCGAGGCGTGCCGGTGTCGGGCAGCGACGCGCGGCCCTCGGAGCTGCTGGCCGAGCTGCGCGAGCTGGGCGCCGTCATCCACGTCGGCCATGCCGCCTCCCATATCAAGGAGGTGGACACGGTCGTGGTGTCCACCGCCATCCGCGACTCGAACCCGGAGCTGGGGGAGGCGCTGCGGCAGAACCTGCGGGTGATCCCGCGCGCCGCCGCGCTGGCCTCGGTCATGGCCGGCCGCACCGGCATCGCCGTCGCCGGCACGCACGGCAAGACCACGACCACCTCCATGCTGACCGTGGCGCTGCAGAAGTGCGGCGAGGACCCGTCCTACTGCGTCGGCGGGCAGCTCGTGACGACCGGGCTCGGCGCCGACGACGGCGCGGGCGAGGTGTTCGTCGCGGAGGCCGACGAGAGCGACGGCTCGTTCCTCATGCTCGCGCCGGGCGTCGCCGTGGTCACCAACGTCGAGGCCGACCACCTCGACAACTACGGCGACCCCCAGGCCGTCCACGACAGCTTCGCCCGCTTCGTCGAGCGCATCGGGTCGCTGCTCGTGGTGTGCGCCGACGATCCGGGCGCCGCCGCCCTCGTGCCCCTCGCCCGTGAGCGCGGCCTCACGGTCGTCACGTACGGCGAGAGCGCCGGCGCCGACCTGCGCACGACCGACGTGGTGCCGCGCGGCCTCGGCGTGGAGTTCGGCGTGGAGCTCGGCCCCGCCGTGCCCGGCGGGCCGGGACGCGGCGAGGTGCGCCTCGCCGTGCCGGGCCGGCACAACGCGCTCAACGCCACCGCGGTGATCGCCGTGGCGCTCCACCTCGGCCTGGGCTTCGACGACGTCAAGGAGGGCCTGGCCGCCTTCACCGGGGCCAAGCGGCGGTTCGAGTCCAAGGGCGAGGCCGCGGGCGTGACGGTCTTCGACAGCTACGCCCACCACCCGACCGAGCTGACCGCCGACCTGCGCGCCGCCCGCGACGTCGTGACCGGCGACGGCCGGGTCATCGCGGTCTTCCAGCCGCACCTCTACTCGCGCACCCGGTTCTTCGCCGACGAGTTCGGCGCGGCGCTCGGCCTCGCCGACGAGGTGATCGTGCTCGACGTGTACGGCGCGCGCGAGGACCCCGAGCCCGGGGTCTCCGGCGCTCTGGTCGCGGGGAAGGTCCCGCTTCCCGCCGAGCGGGTCGTCTACGCGCCCGACCGGCGGGCCGTGCCGGAGCTCGTCGCCGGCCGGGCCCGCCCCGGCGACATCGTGCTGACGATGGGCGCGGGAGACGTGACGGAACTCGGCCCGAAGATCGTCGCGGAGCTGTCCGCCCGGTGATGCGCGCCGTGATCCGGAGCGTGGGGGACCGGTGAGGCGGGCCGTCCGGCGTTCGGCGCTCGCCACCCTGCTGGCCGGCGGGGTGGTGGGCGTCGCCACGTGGGTCGTGTTCTTCTCGCCCGTCCTCGGCGTGCGCGAGGTCGAGATCACCGGCAACAACCGGATCCCCGCCGAGCAGGTGCGGCAGGTCGTCGGAGTGCGCACCGGCACGCCGCTCGCCACCGTCGATCTCGCCGGGGTCGAACAGCGGGTGCGCGCGATGCGCGCGGTCGAGTCGGCCACGGTCGAGCGCGGCTGGCCCGGAACGCTGCACATCAGCGTGGTCGAGCGCGTTCCCGCCGCCGCCGTGCCCATGGGCCTGACGACCGCGGTCGTCGACCGCTACGGCGTCGTCCTGCAGGAGGTGGCCGTGGCCCCGCCCCGGCTGCCCGTGCTGCGCGTCCAGCGGGCCGCCGTGGACGACCCCGCCACCAGGGCCGGGCTCACCGTGCTCCGGGCGCTGCCCGAGAGCGTCCTGCAGCGCCTGCGGGAGCTGCGCGTCCCCTCGCCCCGGTCGATCACGCTCAAGCTCACCGACGGCCGTACGGTCGTGTGGGGAGACGCGGAGCGCTCGGCGCAGAAGGGACGTGTCCTGCTCGCCGCCCTCGCCAAGCCGGGAACCAGCTACGATGTCAGCTCGCCGCAGGTGGTGACGGTCAAGTGAGATTTCTCACGGGCCGGGAAAACGTGGTCCGGGCCCGCCCGGGAGCGGGGCTTCGTGCGAAAAGGACAGCGCGCGACACGCCGGACGGCCTTGCGGCGCGGTTAGTTGACCCTGGGGGACGCGCAACCCTACTGTCCGTATCAATCCTCAGGTTGACATAACTCTAAATCTCAACTTGAGGGTGAGAGTTCAGAAGACGGCGGGCCCTGCCCGCATGAAACGCAAACGAGCGGAAAGGCCCCTCGTCGTGGCAGCACCGCAGAACTACCTCGCGGTCATCAAGGTCGTCGGCATCGGCGGCGGCGGAGTGAACGCCGTCAACCGGATGATCGAGGAGGGACTCAAGGGCGTCGAGTTCATCGCCATAAACACTGACGCCCAGGCGCTGCTGATGAGTGACGCCGACGTGAAGCTCGACGTGGGGCGCGAGCTCACGCGGGGCCTCGGCGCGGGCGCCAACCCGGAGGTGGGCCGCAAGGCCGCCGAGGACCACCGGGAGGAGATCGAAGAGGTCATCAAGGGCGCCGACATGGTCTTCGTGACCGCGGGCGAGGGCGGCGGCACCGGCACCGGCGGCGCGCCGGTCGTGGCCAGCATCGCCCGCTCGCTCGGCGCGCTGACGATCGGCGTGGTCACCCGGCCCTTCAGCTTCGAGGGCAAGCGCCGGGCCATGCAGGCCGAGGCCGGCATCGAGACCCTCCGCGAGGAGGTCGACACCCTGATCGTCATCCCGAACGACCGGCTGCTGTCGATCTCCGACCGCCAGGTGAGCGTGCTCGACGCGTTCAAGGCCGCCGACCAGGTGCTGCTGTCCGGTGTGCAGGGCATCACCGACCTCATCACCACGCCCGGTCTGATCAACCTGGACTTCGCAGACGTGAAGTCGGTCATGTCCGGCGCGGGCTCGGCCCTCATGGGCATCGGCCACGCCAGGGGTGACGACCGGTCGGTCGCCGCCGCGGAGATGGCGGTATCCAGCCCGCTGCTGGAGGCGAGCATCGACGGCGCCCACGGCGTGCTGCTGTCCATCGCGGGCGGCTCCGACCTGGGGCTGTTCGAGATCAACGAGGCGGCCCAGCTGGTCAGCAACGCCGCCGCGCCCGACGCCAACATCATCTTCGGCACGGTCATCGACGACGCGCTCGGCGACGAGGTGCGGGTGACGGTCATCGCGGCCGGGTTCGACGAGCCCGAGCCGGCCAAGCCGGCGGCCGCGCCGCTGTCGCGGCCCCAGCAGACCCGTCCTGCGACGCCCGCACCAGCGGCCCGTCCCGCGCCCGCGCCGGCCAAGCCGGAGCAGCGCGCGGAGCCCGCGCAACCGCCGGTGCGTCCGGTGAGCAGTGTGGCGCAGCCCGCACCCGCTCCGGCGCAGCCCGCGAATCCGCCGGCGACCCAGTTCTCGGTGAACGCGCTTCCGTCGAACCCCGTGCCGCCGCCGGCCCAGCCCGTGAGCCAGCCGGTCCAGCAGGCGACGTCGCAGGCCGCGTCCGGGCCGGAGGCCCAGCAGGCCGAGGCGGTCACGCCGTTCCAGCGCGACGCGGCGGCCGACGGCGGGCGTGACCAGGGCGCCACCGGGCCGCTGTCGATCCCGCGCCCGGCTCCCGAGCCGCCGACCCCGATCACATCCAGGACAGCTCAGCCGGGTCCCCGGCGTCCGGTGGTGTTCGAGGAGCAGGAGGAGGAACTCGACGTGCCGGACTTCCTCAAGTGACGCTGGGCATCCGTACGGCCGGGGGAACGGTCCGTGGCTGACCGGCGCGAGGAGCTGACCGCGGCCCTGGCCGAGGTGGAGCGGCGCATCGAGGACGCCTGCCGGGCCGTCGGCCGGTCGCGGTCGGAGATCACCCTGATCGCGGTGACGAAGACCTACCCGGCCTCCGACGTGCGGCTGCTCGCCGAGCTCGGCGTGGCGCACGTCGGCGAGAACCGCGACCAGGAGGCGGCGGCCAAGGCGGCCGAGTGCGCCGGTCTCGGCCTCACGTGGCACTTCATCGGCCAGTTACAGACGAACAAGGTCCGCTCGGTCGCGTCCTACGCCCACATGGTCCACTCGGTGGACCGTCCCCGGCTGGTGGACGCGCTCGGCCGCGAGGCCGTACGCGCGGGGCGCGAGGTCGACTGCCTCATCCAGGTCGCTCTCGACGCCGCGCCGGGCGAGGGCGGGGCCGGACGGGGCGGCGCCGCGCCGGAGGAGGTGCCGGCGCTCGCCGGGCTCGTGGCGAAGACGGAGGGGCTGCGCCTGCGGGGAGTCATGGCGGTCGCCCCGCTGGGGGAGGACCCGTCCGCCGCGTTCGCGCGGCTGCGGGCCGTCGCCGAGCGGGTCCGCGAGGAACACCCCGCCGCCGACGTCATATCGGCGGGAATGAGCGGAGACATCCCCCAAGCTGTGGCGAACGGCGCGACACACCTTCGAGTCGGTACGGCGTTGCTCGGCCGCCGAAAGCCCTTCGTCAGGTAATGTCCCCCAAGTGGACCATGGTGTCCGCGCACAGGTAGAGGTCGATCAGCGGTGAGCTCCAAGGGGGGTACGGCTACCGCCCTGGCCTTCCAAAGGGACCTTGAAGGCACCAGTAACGCGGAGGACGACGAGCGATGGCCGGCGCGATGCGCAAGATGGCGGTCTACCTCGGTCTCGTGGAGGACGACCGCTACGAAGACAGGTATGCGGCAGAATACGGCACCGACGAGGACTACGGCGACGAGGAGTACGAGTCGCCGCGGCGCGGCTTCGCCGGGCCCTCGGGCACGCACTCGGGGCCCCTGGAGCGCGAGGACGACACCGAGACGGCCGTCCCCGCCCCGCGTCCTCCCACGACCGTGCTCGAGCGCCGTACGACCGATCTGGCGCGTATCACCACCCTGCATCCCCGCACGTACAACGAGGCGCGCACGATCGGCGAGCACTTCCGTGAGGGCACGCCGGTCATCATGAATCTGACAGAGATGGTCGACAGCGACGCAAAACGCCTTGTCGATTTCGCGGCAGGTCTCGTCTTTGGCCTACACGGCAGCATCGAACGTGTTACCAACAAGGTGTTCCTGTTGTCCCCCGCCAACGTTGAGGTGACCGCCGAGGACAAGGCCAGAATCGCGGAACGCGGCTTCTTCAACCAGAGCTAGAGTTCCCTACATGAACAGTGACCGGCAGAGCGGTGCCCGTGCGGCCCGAGGACGGCTGGACCGAGGGGAGGCGGGGCTCGACCGTGGGGATCATTAGTGAGATCTTGGTCATCGCCCTGACCCTCTTCCTGGTCCTGCTGATCGGCAGAATGATCATAGATACGGTGCAGGCGTTCGCCCGCGGCTGGCGGCCCACAGGGGTCGTCCTGGTGCTGGCGGAGGTCGTTTACACAGTGACCGACCCACCTCTCAAGTTCCTCCGCCGTTTCATTCCGCCCCTCAGGTTGGGTACGGTGGCCTTTGACCTGAGCTTCACAGTGCTGTTCATTGTGGTTTTGGTCTTGATCCAAGTCGTGAACGCGCTTCGTTGATCGGGTACCGTCCGACCGGACAGACTCCAAGCGCGCCAAGGAGACCCAAATGCCGTTGACGCCCGCTGATGTGCGGAACAAGCAGTTCAGTACCACCCGGCTGAGGCCGGGGTACGACGAGGAGGAGGTCGACGCTTTCCTCGACGAGGTCGAGGCCGAGCTGGACCGCCTCATCCAGGAGAACGAGGAACTCCGCGCGAAGCTGGCCGAGTGCCTCAGAGGCAAGGTGCCCGGAGGCATGGGCATGCCCGGCTCCATGCAGATGGCTCCCGCTCCCGTGGCCGAGCCGAAGCCCGAGATGATGGCGCCCCAGCCGGAGCCGATCAAGCCTCCGGAGCCGGCCCGCCCCGAGCCGGTTCCCGTCGGCATGGGCCTGCCGCCCGCCGAGGACAACATGGACACCGCGGCCCGCGTGCTCGCCCTCGCCCAGCAGACGGCCGACCAGGCGATCGCCGACGCCCGTCGCGAGGCGGACGAGACCGTGACCCGCGCCCGTCGTGAGGCCGACGACATCCTCGGCAAGGCCCGCCGCCAGGCCGAGCAGATCATCGGCGACGCCCGCGCCCGCGCCGAGACGCTGGAGCGCGACGCCCAGGAGCGGCACCGCCAGGCCATGGGCACCCTCGTGCAGACCCGCGACGAGCTGGAGCGCAAGGTCGAGGAGCTGCGCAGCTTCGAGCGCGAATACCGCAGCCGTCTCAAGCTGTACCTGGAGAACCAGCTCGCCGAGCTCAACGTGGCCGGTGAGGGCAGTGGAGGCTTCCCGATCGTGGGCGCCGCCCCGGCCATGGCCCACGCCGTCGCCCCTGCTCCCCAGCAGATGGGCGGGGCCCCCAACCCGTTCGGCCAGGAGCCCTCGCAGCACTCCGGCGCCTTCCCCGGACCCGACGGCCCCCACAACGACCGCCGGTAAGCAGTGGCGGGTCCCCACAGGGACCCGATAGCTCGGAGAACCCCCCGTGATCCTCATCAGTGCCGCCCTGGTCCTCGCCGCAATCGTCCTGCTCATCGCAGGCGTCGTGCTGGGGACGCCCCCTCTCGTGATGTGGTCGATCGTCGTCAGCGTGCTGTCGGCGGTCTGTCTGCTGATCGGGGCACTGCTGAGGCGCCACGAGCTGTTCCCTGCCGGTGGGCGTGCCGCCGAGGGAACCGCTCCCACCCCCCAGGGTTCGTCCGTGCCCCAGCTCGCGCACGTCGGTGCCGTGAGCGGGGCGTACGGCGGAGCCCTTGCCGGGGCACCGGCGCATCCGGTGGCCACGCCCATGCTGGCGGCCCCACCGGTCACACATCACGGGGCATTGCCCCCGCAGACCTTCCCGTCCCCGCCACCCCAGCGGACGGGACCGATCACGCGGCCGCCGGCCGGTTCCGGCCGGGGCCTCGCCCCCGACGCGATCGTCCTCGTGATCCCCGGGCGCAAGCGCTTCCATCTGGCCACCTGCCGCCAGCTCGCCGGGCGTGAGACCGAGGAGCTGACGCACGAGGAGGCCCGCGAGGAGGGCTTCACGCCCTGCACCACCTGTCTCCCCGAGGTCTCCACCCGTACGGGGGAGCCGGAGGAGGCCCCATCCCGCGGCGACACATCCCGCGGCGACACAGCCCGCGACGAGAGCCTGCGCGCGGAAGCCGCTCCCACGACCACCACGCCTTCGGCCGGGACCTCCGGCACGACCGGCAGGACCCCGTCCCGCTCCACGCCCGCTGATCGTGAGCCGCCTGTCGCGCGGTTCCCTCAGCCCGGCGTCCCGGGGCCGCGCCTGCCCGAGTCGCCCGGTCCAGAGTCCTCCGGCCCCGGCACATCCGTTGCCGGCGAGGCGGGTGCCACGGTCGTTCCCCCCGCGTCCGGCTCTTCCGCAGCCGCCCCTTCCACAGAGGGATCGTCTGCGCCGTCCGACGACGAAGCGCGCGAAGAGCCCCGCGAGACGGCGGAGAAAACGTCCGGGAAGATCGCCGGCACCGAGGCTACCGACCAGGACGACACGACTTCCGAGGCCGGCGCCGGACCCAGGGATGGCACGCACACGCCCGTGGACTGGTTCGGCCGGCGCGCGGCGCAGGAGTCCGGCTCCGAGACGACGCCGCAGCGGCCCGCCGCCTCCACCCCGCCGTCCTCGTCTTCCGCCTCGTCTTCCGCCGCGCCTTCGGGATCGTCGTCCGGTTCCTCCGCGTCGTCCCGGCCTTCTGCCACGTCATGGTCCGCACCGGCCTGGTCTTCGCCGGCGACGGGATCGGCACCGGGCCGGCCGGACGACGAGACGGACGAGTCGCTCACCGACACCGCGGAGCACGGCTGGTTCAAGCCCGGCATGTTCTCCCAGCCGTGGGACCCCGCGAGGTCCACGGCGGGCGCCGGGGAGGCGACAGAGGACACCCCGTCGCCGGAGGACGGCGAGTCCGGCGGACCCGCCGCCAAGGGCAAGGCCAAGGGCGCGGCTGCGGCCTCGCCGCGGCCGGCCGCCTCTCCCCGGGCGGACGGCAAGCAGGCCCGTGACGACCAGAACGACTCCGGGACCGCGGACGCCGGCACGGCGTCCGGACCGGAGGATTCCCCCACGCCCCCGCGTGCGGGGGCCCGGAAGCCGGTGGAGCCGGCAGAGACCCGCGGATCCGGGCGCGCCGGATCCGCGGCCTCGGCCGGCTCCACCTCCGGCCCGGCACCCGCCGCCGGGAGCACCGCCAAGCGGGCTGGCGCCTCCAACGAGGAGGACGGCGCGGGCGACGGCGATCGCGCCGCCACTACGGCCCGTCCAGGCAAGGCGGCCACGTCCCGCCCCGGCGGTACGGACACGGACCGCGAGGACCGTGGCGGGTCCGGCGACGAGACCGGTCAGGATCGCGCCGCCGACGCGGCGGAGCCGTCCGCGGACGGGGACGCGCCGGTGCGGGTCATGATCGGCACGCGGCGCTACCACGAGGACGAGTGCCCCCTGATCAGTGGGATGGGCGACTCGGGTATCGAGACCATGACGCGGGCCGAGGCCGACAAGGCCGGCCTCACCCCCTGCTCGGTCTGCCAGAACGAGAGTTAGCACCCTCCCCCCGGCTCGAAGCCCGGAGGAGAGCCGGGCCCAGCCGCGTGGCGGGCGATCCGCGGCAGCGGCTCGTGGTGCTCGTTCCCGCCGTAGACGGAGCCGCCGAGGCGGCGGTCCACCTGCCGGCGACCTGGACGCGTGCCGGGGCGCACGCCCCGTTGTGACGCCGATGGGGCCGGTCGGCGCGACCGGCCCCATCGGTGACGGGATCAGGCCTTGCGGAGGCGGAAGGACAGGCCGAGGTCGGCGTCCTCGTGCACCGGCAGGTCCTCGTCCGGGGCGCCCTCGGTGAGGCTCGCCGCCAGCACCTCCTCGGCGACGGCGTCGCCGCTCTCGCGCAGCGCCTCGGCCAGCTCGCCCTTGGCCGACCAGCACAGGTGGATGCGGTCGGTGATGGACAGGCCGGTCGACTTGCGGGCCTCCTGGACGAGCCGGATCACGTCGCGGACCAGGCCGGCCCGGCGCAGTTCGTCGGTGATCGCCAGGTCGAGCGCCACGGTCTCGCCGGTGCCGGTGTCCACCGCGCCGGTCTCCACGGCCCAGCCGGACTTCGGCTGCTCGGTGACGATCACGTCGTCCGCGCCCAGCTCCACCGTGCCGAGCTCACCGGCGTCGACCGTCGCGGACCCGCCCGAGCGCAGGGCGCGGGCCAGCTCCGCCGGGTCGGCGCCCGACACGGCCGCCGCGACCAGCTTGGTCTGTGAGCCGAACCGCTTGCCGAGGCTGCGGAAGTTGGGCTTGACCGTGAACGTCACCAGGTCGGCGGAGAACCCGGACAGGTCCTCCAGCCGCTGGACGTTGAGCTCGTCGGCGATCAGGTCGCGCAGCTCGCCGGGGAGCGCGGCCCAGCCGGGAGCGCCGACCAGGGCCCGGCCGAGCGGCTGGCGGGTCTTGACCGACGACGAGGCACGCGCCGAGCGGCCCAGCTCCACGAGCCGGCGCACCAGCGCCATCCGCTCCGACAGCTCGGGGTCGAGCAGCGCGGTGTTCACCTCGGGCCAGGTGGCCAGGTGCACCGAGGCCGGGGCGTCCGGGTCGCGCAGCACGTCCCACAGGTAGTCGGTGAGGAACGGCACGAGCGGGGCCATGAGCCGGGTGACGGTCTCCAGGCACTCGTAGAGCGTCGCGAAGGCGGACGCCTCACCGGACCAGAAGCGGCGGCGCGAGCGGCGGACGTACCAGTTGGACAGGTCGTCCAGGAACTCGGTGAGCCGGCGCCCGGCCCGGGCGGTGTCGAACTCCTCCATCGACGCGGTGACCTCGGCCACCGTGCGGTGCAGCTCCGCCAGCGCCCACCGGTCGATCAGCGGCCGGTCCGCGTACGCCGGGGCCTCGGCTCTCCGGGCCGGGGACCATGACTCGGCGTTGGCGTAGAGCGTGAAGAACGACGCGGTGTTCCAGTAGGTCAGCAGGACCTTGCGGACGATCTCCTCCAGCGCCGCGTGGCCGATCCTGCGCGGGGCCCAGGGGGACCCGGAGGTGGCCATGTACCAGCGCAGGGGGTCGGCGCCGTGCTGGTTCATGAGCGGCATCGGCTGCAGGACGTTGCCCAGGTGCTTGCTCATCTTGCGGCCGTCCTCGGCGAGGATCAGGCCGAGGCAGAGCACGTTCTCGTACGACGACCGGCCGAACACCAGCGTGCCGACGGTCATCATCGAGTAGAACCAGCCGCGGGTCTGGTCGATCGCCTCGCAGATGAACTGGCCGGGGAAGGAGCTCTCGAAGACGTCCTTGTTGACCAGCGGCGCGCCCCACTGGGCGAACGGCATGGCGCCGGAGTCGTACCAGACGTCGATCACGTCGGGCACGCGCCGGGCCTCCGCACCGCACGTGGGGCAGGGGAAGGTCACGTCGTCGACGTACGGGCGGTGCGGGTCGAGGCCGGTCAGGTCCTGGCCCGCCAGCTCGCCCAGCTCCTTGAGGGAGCCGACGCAGGTGACGTGGTCCTCGTTCTCGGAGCAGACCCACAGCGGCAGCGGGGTGCCCCAGTAGCGCGACCGCGACAGCGCCCAGTCGACGTTGTTGCGCAGCCACTCGCCATAGCGGCCGTGCTTGATCGTCTCGGGGAACCAGTTGGTGCGCTCGTTCTCGGCGAGGAGCTGGTCCTTGATCGCGGTGGTCCTGATGTACCAGGACGGCAGCGCGTAGTAGAGCAGCGGAGTGTGGCAGCGCCAGCAGTGCGGGTAGCTGTGCTCGAAGTGCTCGCCGCGGAACAGCAGGCCGCGCTCGCGGAGGTTTTCCGTCAGCGGCTCGTCGGCGTCCTTGAAGAACATGCCGCCCACGAACGGCACGTCCGGCAGGAAGCGGCCGTCCGGGCCGATCGGGTTGACCACCGGCAGGCCGTAGCGCCTGCAGACGGCCATGTCGTCGGCGCCGAAGGCGGGAGCCTGGTGGACCAGGCCGGTGCCGTCCTCGACCGTGACGTAGGTGCCGAGCACGACGTAGTGGGCGCCCTCGATGTCTACCAGGTCGAAGGGGCGCTGGTAGACGGTGTGCTCCAGCTCGGAGCCCTGGTAGGTGGCCAGCACCTCGGCGTCCTCGCCGAGGACCCGCCGCAGCAGCGGCTCGGCCACGACCAGCACCTCGTCGCCGCGCCGGGCCGCGACGTACGTGACGTCGGGGTGCACGGCGACGGCGGTGTTGGACACCAGGGTCCAGGGCGTGGTGGTCCAGATCAGCAGCGAGGCGCCCATCTCGGCCAGCGGGCCGGAGAGGACGGGCATGCGCACGTACACCGACGGGCTGGAGACGGTCTCGTAGCCGCCGGGCTGGCCGAGCTCGTGGTCGGACAGGCCGGTGCCGCAGCGCGGGCAGTACGGAGTGATCCGGTGGTCGCGGAACAGCAGGTCCTTGTCCCAGACGACCTTGAGCGACCACCAGACGGCCTCGACATACTGGGGGTCCATCGTGCGGTAGGCCTGGGACATGTCGACCCAGTAGCCCATCCGCTCGGTCATCTCCTCGAACGCGTCCACGTGCCGCAGCACCGACTCGCGGCAGCGCGCGTTGAACTCGGCGATGCCGTACGACTCGATCTCGGGCTTGCCGGACAGGCCGAGTTCCTTCTCGACGGCGACCTCGACCGGCAGGCCGTGGCAGTCCCAGCCGGCCTTGCGGGGCACGTGGTAGCCGCGCATCGACTTGTAGCGGGGGAAGACGTCCTTGAAGACGCGGGCCTCGACGTGGTGGACGCCGGGCATGCCGTTGGCGGTCGGCGGGCCCTCGTAGAACACCCAGGTGGGGCCCTCGGCGTTCTGCTGCAGCGAGCGCTCGAAGACCTTCCCGTCCCGCCAGCGTTCGAGGACCTCGTGCTCGAGGGCCGGCAGGTCGACCTGCGCGGGAAGTGAGCGGAAATAGTGGGAAGACATCGTCGGGCGGGACCTCCACGCGGTGGCTGTGACAGCGCTGCTGACATGGCGTGAAGGGACGAAGCCGGCGACGGCTCCGCGGTACCACCCTTCTTGACGACCGGCCTGGCCGGGCGCCCTCTCGTTTTCTCTCCGCTGCCGGTTCTACTCGGCCGGGACGGCCTTTCTTCCGGCGGCTCCGGGGTGATCTTCCCTGCGCGGCCCGCCCCGGGCTCACACCGTCCCCGGGTCGCTGAGCGGGCGGATGCGGAGGTACTCGTCCCCATCAACGCCTTGCAGACTACGACGATAACGCAACGCGGGCGGAAGGGCTTCCCGATATGCGCGCGACGTTCGGGGTGAGACCGGGCTCGTCCCGGGAATAGGGAGGAACACGCGCAGACCCCGCGATTGTTGTGAGGGTGTGCGGGTGGGCCCCGGCGGCCGTCGGAAGGACGACCGGTGGCGGTCCGCGGGCCTTCGTCTCGGGATCCGGGGCATGGTCCCGGTGGCACCGTCCGCGACAAACTGATCGATACAGAGCGTGACGAGGAGGAGCTGGCCGAATGCCCCAGCCCGGTACGGATGGGGTAAAAGCCTCGGCGAGTCCGTTGCCGATTCGTTATCGGCGACTTATTCTGCCCGGACCGGCTCGAATCGCACCCGCTCGACGGGTGCCCTGAGCCCGACGGGTTCTGGGCGAAGGGGAGGCCCGCAATGACGCGCACGGCGAGAACCGCCATCAGTGACGACGTCTGGTCCGGCGAGGAGCTCGCGGAGGTCGGCGAGCGGCTGCGGCACGAGATCGAGGAACTGCGCGCCGACATCGCCCGGGCGGAGGAGCAGCTCGCGTCCGGAGACGTGAGCCAGGGCGCGGGGGACGATCCGGCGGACGCCGGGGCCAAGACCTATGAGCGTGAGCGCGAGATCGCCCTTACCCTGAATGCGCGCGACCTGCTCGCGCAGAACGAGCGGGCGATCGCCCGCGTCGAGGCAGGGACTTACGGAGAGTGCGAATCGTGCCACAAGCCGATCGGCAAGGAGCGTCTTCGGGCATTCCCGAGGGCGACGCTGTGCGTAGCGTGCAAGCAGCGGGAGGAGCGCCGCTGAGCGGTGCACCGCCGCGGCCCGACCGCGCGCGGAAGATCGCTCTCCTCGTTGTCGTGGCCGCGGTCGTCTACGTGCTCGACCAGGTCAGCAAGTTCCTCGTCGTGGAGTTCCTGGAGCACGAGGAGCCCCTCACCGTCGTGCCCGGCGCGCTGGTGCTGACCGTGATCCGCAACGCCGGCGCCGCCTTCAGCATCGGCACCGGCATGACGATCGTGTTCACGGTGATCGCGCTGGCCGTCGTCGTCGCGATCGTGCGTACGGCGCGGAAGCTGCACAGCCTGCCCTGGGCGATCACGCTGGGCCTGCTGCTGGGCGGTGCGGTCGGCAACCTGACCGACCGCATCTTCCGGTGGCCGGCCCCCTTCCAGGGGCATGTGGTCGACTTCATCCAGGTGTTCCCGGTCACCCGCTTTCCGGTGTTCAACCTCGCCGACTCGGGCATCGTGTGCGGCGGTGTGCTCGCCGTGTTCCTCGCCTGGCGCGGCTACCAGATCGACGGCACCCGCCAGACGGACACGCCGGAGCCGGTCGAGGACCGCGGGCGGAGCCACACGGAGGGTGAGGCGGACACGCAGGCCGGCGAGCCGGCGAGGGAGCGGACCGATGGGTGACCAGCGCAGCCTGCCCGTGCCGGACGGCCTGGAGGGCGAGCGCCTCGACGCCGCCCTGGCCCGCCTCTTCGGCTTCTCCCGCACCCGTGCGGCCGAACTGATCGCCTCCGGGGACGTGCTGGTCGACGGCGCCGTCCCGGCGAAGTCCGACCGCGTCCACGCCGGGGCCTGGCTGGACGTCACGATCCCGCCGCCGCCCGCCGCGCCGATGCCCGTGGCCGAGCCGGTGCCCGGCATGACGATCCTGTACGAGGACGACGACGTCGTCGTGGTGAGCAAGCCGATCGGCGTGGCGGCGCACCCGACCGTCGGCTGGACCGGCCCCACCGTGATCGGCGGCCTGCTCGGCGGCGGCCACCGGGTGTCCACGAGCGGCGCCGCGGAGCGGCAGGGCATCGTTCACCGGCTCGACGCCAACACCACCGGCGTCATGGTCGTCGCCAAGAGCGAGCGGGCCTACTCGCACCTCAAGCGGGCGTTCAAGGAACGCACGGTCGACAAGCGCTACCACGCGCTCGTCCAGGGGCACATGGACCCGCTGCGGGGCACGGTCGACGCCCCGATCGACCGGCATCCGGCGGGCGACGGGCGCTTCGCGGTGGTCGCCGGAGGCAAGGACTCGGTCACGCACTACGACACGATCGAGGCGTTCCGGGCGGCGTCGCTGCTCGACATCAAGCTGGAGACCGGCAGGACCCACCAGATCCGGGTCCACATGGCCGCCCTCAGGCACCCGTGCGTGGGCGACCTGCTGTACGGCGCCGACCCCACCCTCGCCGCCCGCCTCGGCGTGGGCCGGCAGTGGCTGCACGCGGTCTCGCTGTCGTTCGAGCACCCGGCGACGGGCGAGTGGATGACCTTCACCAGCGACTACCCCGCGGACCTCGCCCACGCGCTGGAGATCCTCGCCGACGAGGGCTGAGCCTGCCCCGGCTCCGCAAGCTCCAGGGGCTTTGAGGACGGGCGGTGCGCCGGCACGCAGGGTTCCCCCGGCCAGCCGAGCGGGTGTCTGGCCCCGGCGCCGGGGCCTTTCGGAGTCGGCTGGAGTCAGGCCGCCCAGTCGTTTTCGGGCTGGGTGTAGCCGTCGGGGATGTCACCGAGGTTGCCGGGGTCGCCGGGGTCGCCGGGGTCACCGGTGTCGTCGGTGGTGGGCTCCCGGCCCTCGTCTTTTCCCTGGCCCCCACCCGCGCCCTGGGACGGCTTGGCGCTGCCGCCGCCGTTCCCGGGCTTGCCGGCGGATCCCTTGTCGTTCCGCTTCGCCGGTGGAGACCCCTTGGGCTTGCCGGCGCCCTTGGACGCGGCCCCCGTGGGCTTGTCCTTGTGCTTTCCCCCGCCGGGCTTCCCGGGCGGCCTCCCGGCGGACCTGCCGGCAGCCCCGCCGCGATCCTCCGTACGGTGCCCGCCTGCGGCGCCGGGGTTCGCCACCGGCTGGGTGGCCGTCTTCTCCGCTCCGCGGCTCCCGGCCCGCTTACCGGTCTCGGCGGCCTCGGCGGTCTTGGGCTCGGCGGTCCTGGTCGCGAAGACCGTCACCGTGGGCGTGCTCACCACGGCGGTCCCCCTCGGGTCGGCCGGAAACCTGGCGGTGGCGAACGCGATCGCGCCGGCCACCAGCCCGACGAGCGCGACGAGTGCCCCGGAACCCGCCGCCAGCGCCCACGGCCTGCGCCGTCCGCGCACCGGTGCGGGCACCGGGACCGGTGTCGGGGTGCCCTCGCCGAAGGACACGGGCGTGGGGGCGGAGACGGGAGCCGAAGGCGAGGTGTCGAAGACGGGCATCAGCCGGGCGAGCCGGGGCGGCTGGCGCGGGCGCGGCACGACCGGGTCGGTCACCTGGCCGGTGGCCACGGCGTACAGGTGCTGCGCGACGTACGCCGCGGTCATCCTGCGGGCCGGGTCCTTGACCAGCAGGCCCTCGATCACCGGTGCCAGCGGCCCGGCGTTGTGAAGCGGGCCCGCCTCCTCGTACATGACCGCGGCGAGCGTCGCCAGCGCGTGCCCCCGGTGGAACGGCGAGCGCCCCTCGACGGCCATGAACAGCGTCACTCCGAGCGACCACAGGTCGGACGCCCGCTGTGCCTGCCGTCCCGCCGCCCGTTCCGGTGCGATGAACGCCGGGGTGCCGATCAGCATGCCGGTGCGGGTGACCGGTGAGTCGTCCTCCATCGCGGCGATGCCGAAGTCCGTCAGCACGACCCGGCCGTCGTCGGCGAGCAGCACGTTGTCGGGTTTGACGTCCCGGTGCAGCACCCCGTTCGCATGGGCGACGCGCAGCGCGGCCAGCACCTGGGACCCGATCTCCGCCACCCGCCGGGGCGGCAGCGGGCCCTCCTCGTGGATGACCGATCCCAGCGTCCGGGACGGGATCAGTTCGAGGACGATCCAGGGATAGCCGTTCTCCTCGAAGGCGTTGTACACCGCCGCCACGCCCGGATGGCTCAGCCGCCCGGCGGCCCTGGCCTCGCGGAAGGTCCTGATGGTGAAGACCTCCCGCTCCGCGCCGGTGAGCCCGGCCGACGCGAGCAGCTCCTTGACGGCAACCTCCCGTTCGAGCACCTGGTCGACGGCTCGCCACACGGTGCCCATGCCGCCCCGCCCCAGCGGCTCGATCAGGCGATAGCGTCCTGCCACGACACGTTCGGAGGTCTGCGCTTCAGCCATGGTGTTCGCGCTACCCGTCTTGGGCGAACGCATGCGAGGTCATTGCCCATCCGGGCGAATTCCCTCTCGACCTGCCGATCTTCCCCGGATCGTCAGGCCGGCTGGAAGGTGCGCGTGAAGGCCTTGAAATAGGACAGGCCGGATGTCCACCGGGAGTCGGCGGCCTGCCAATAGAGCATGATGGACCGGCCGTCGCCGAGCCTGAAGGCGCGGTCGATCACCCGCACCTTGCCGAAGCTCGGTGTGAACGTGAACTCCCACTCCGCCGACTCCACCCCGAGGTAACGGCTCGTCCTGTAGGCGATGCGCTCGTAGCCCGGCAGGTAGCCCCGCTTGGTCGAGTTCATCTCGACGATGCGCAGGGCCGTCACCGGATCGGGGTCCTCCCACGGCGTCAGGTCCACCTGCAGGTAGTCGCGGTTGTTCGGATGGTGGAAGCGCACCCGGTCGCCCTCCCTCCCGAACGGGACCCAGCCGGAGGGCAGGGCGATGGAGAAGCCCAGCGCGTCACGGTGGATCTTCCACCCCTTCGGCGGCGTGACCGCGGCGGGCGTGGAGGATGCGGGCGACGGCTCCTGCGAGGGATCCTCTGACGGTTCCGCCGCCGGCGTGGGATCCTCCGACGGCGTGGCCGGCTCGGGGGAGACGCTCGGTGAGATGTCCCCCGACGGGTGATCGGTGCCCGTGGTGGGGCCGATCTCCGTGGGTGTGGGGTCCTGGGCGAGGGTCCCGTCGCCGGCCAGCGAGCGGTAGCCGTACCAGCCGCCCGCGACGGCGGCCACGAGCAGCAGCGGTAACACGACGAGCAGGATCACCTTGGCCGGGGTCTCCTTGGCCGCGGAGCCACGTCCCTGAGCACCCGGTGCGGGGTACGCGCCGGCCCGGCTTCCCGGCGGAACGCCGGGACCGCCGGGACCGGCGTGGCCCGCGTGTACCCCTCCGCCGTTCGGTGCCGTGGGGTGGCCCGCCATGCCCGTGCCGCCGCCGGGGCCCGTGGGCCCCTCGGGACCGGCGCTCCCGGGCCACATGGCCGTGCCACCGTGCGGCGGGGTTCCGTGCGGCGGGGTTCCGTGCGGCTGCGGGGGACCGGACGGAGGCTGCGACGGCCCGGACGGTGCGCCGCTCCACGGGCCGGGCTCGGGCCGGTTGTGCGGGAGACCGGGGGCGGCAGCGGCGGGGGCAGCGGTGGTCGCAGGGGGTCCGGATGCGGCCGTCACGGCGGCGTTGAGCAGGGCCGCGGCCTCGGCCGCGCCCATGCGCCGCGCCGGGTCCTTGCGCAGCAGCCCTTCGAGCACCGGCCTCAGGGCACCCGCCCGCTGGGGCGGGGCCGGTTCGTCGTGCAGGATGGCGGCCAGAGTGGCCACGGGCGTCTTGCGGTCGAACGGGGTCGCGCCCTCGACGGCGGCGTACAGCGTCGCGCCGAGCGACCACAGGTCGGACTCGGGGGTCGCGGGCTCGCCGTTGAGCCGCTCGGGCGGCATGAACGCGGGGGTGCCGATGATGCCGCCGGTCATGGTGAGCCCGGCCTCCTCCGGCATCGTCGCGATGCCGAAGTCGGTGAGCACCACCCGGGTCTCCCCGTTGAGCAGCACGTTCTCCGGCTTGACGTCCCGGTGCAGCACCCCGGCGGCGTGCGCCGTGCACAGCGCGTCGAGCACCTGCAGGCCGATCGCGGCGACCCGGGCGGGCGGCAGGGGGCCCTGGTCGCGCAGCACCTGGCCCAGCGACTGCGACCGCACGAGCTGCATCACGATCCAGGGGCGGCCGTCCTCCTCGATGACGTCGTGGACGACGACGACGTTCGGATGGTCGATGCGGCCCGCCGCCCGCGCCTCACGGATGGTGCGGCGGTTGAAGGTCTCCCTGTCCTCGTCGGAAGTGGGGTGGTAGAGCACCTCTTTGACGGCCACCGCGCGGTCGAGCAGGTCGTCGTGGGCACGCCACACGACGCCCATGCCTCCGCGGCCGATCGGTTCGAGCAGGTGATATCTGCCCGCGACGCGGCGCTCCTCGTCCACCCTGTCCCTCCTCCGAACATCCTGAATGGTCCCACAGCGGAGCGCGCGGACGTCCGTCTTCGATCACACGATGCCCGGCGCCGGCGGGGACGTCGCGGGCCGCGCCGACCGGCTGTGACCGCCGCTGTGGCGGGCGAACCCGATGCCCAGTTGTTATCGGACGTTATAAAAGGGTGATTCGGACAGCCGCTGGCACATTGACTTGCGAAAACGCCATTTCTCACAGTTTCCGTTCGCGCATGGTTATGTTTCGCCGCGGCTTGTCCGGTTTATTCCGTTCTAATACTGTCCGCAGTGACTTTGTCGTTTCCCGGACGGGCGCTCTCCCACCGAGACCTCCCCGTCCCCCCGCCTGGAGGCGAGATGCGGTTACGCACATTGCTGTGCGGAAGATCCCCTTATGGCATGGCGCTCGGCGCCGCCGTCCTGGTGTCGGCCACGCTCACGCTGACGCCCGCGACCCCGGCGCTGGCCAAGCCGGGCGGCAAGCCGCCCGCGGAGTGCGACACCGACCCGAACGCCCACGTGGCCAAGGTGCCCTCCCCTGAGCAGTTCTTCGGCTTCCCGCTGGGCAAGGGCCAGCCCCGGGTGCTCACGACCGAAGAGATCGAGAAGTACGTGGAGGCCGTGGGCGGCGCCTCGGACCGCGTGGTCACGGGCACCGTGGCCCACAGCGTGACCGGCCAGGACCTGCCCTACGCCATCGTGTCCGACTCCCACAACATGGTCCCCGGGCAGCTCAAGAAGATCGCGGACCAGATCCGCTCGCTGCGCGACCCGAGGTCGCTGAAGGCGGACAAGGCGGCGCGCATCGCCGACGACTCGCCCGCCATCGTCTGGATCGCCGGCAACGTGCACGGCGGCGAGAAGAGCGGCGCCGACGCCGCGCTCAAGACCCTGTACGAGCTGGCCAGTGGCCTGTCCTGCGACGTCGCCAAGCGCAACGACAACCTGCTCACGGTCATCATGCCGACCCAGAACCCGGACGGCCGCGACGCGAGCCGCCGGACGAACGAGTACGGCTTCGACCTCAACCGGGACTGGTTCGCGCGCACCCAGCCGGAGACCGACGGCAAGCTCGAGATGCTGCGCCGCTATCCGCCGCAGGTCTTCGTCGACGCCCACGAGATGGGCGGCCGGCAGTACTTCTTCCCGCCGAACGCCGACCCGATCCACCACGAGATCGCCGACCAGCCGGTGGACTGGATCAACCGCATCGGCGCGGCGAACGCCGCCGGCTTCGGCTACAACGGCGCCTGCGACGACGTGGTCACCACCGAGTGCTACTTCAACTACGCGACGTACGACCTGTTCTACATGGGCTACGGCGACAGCGTCCCGGCCACGGGCTTCGGCGCCGCCGGTATGACCTTCGAGAAGGGCAGCTCCTCGGCGGTCGAAGACCGGGTGCAGCAGCAGTTCAACACCCAGTGGGCCACGACCGGCTGGGCCGCCGACAACCGGCGTGAGGTGCTGAACGGCTACTACTCGATCTGGCAGACCTCGCTCGCCGAGGGCGCCGCGGGCGCCCTGGAGCCGAACGAGGTCGTGCAGCCGGCCAACACCGTCCGGTTCCCGGTGCCCGACATCACGATCCGGTCCTACTTCCTGCTGCCCGACCGCCAGCTCGGCGACGTACGCCGGCTGGTCGAGCGGCTGCGCCGTATGGACGTCGAGGTCTACCGGGTGAAGAATCCGGTGAAGGTGCCCTCCGCGCGGGTCTTCGGCGGCCGGACGGCCAGTGACGTGACGGTGCCCGAGGGGGCCTACTGGATCCCCATGGACCAGCCGCAGAAGCACTGGATCCAGGCGGTCATGGGCGAGGACCCCTATGTCCCGTTCCCGTACTTCTACGACGTCTCCTCGTGGAGCAACCCGCTGCTCGCGGGCGTGGACACCATCTCCACCGGCGACGCGGTGTCGCCGAAGGCCGACCTCGTCAAGGACATCGACGGCGGCGTCGCCTCCAACGCGCCCAAGGGCGGGTCGTACGCCTACCCGATGGACTCCGCCGCCGCCTCCGAGCTGACCTTCCGGCTGCTCGGCGCGGGTGTGCCGCTCACGCGTGACGTCACCAGCGGGGTCGTCACCCTGCCCGAGACCGCCATGAAGCGCGGCGATCTGGACAAGCTCGCCCGCTCGCTGGGCGTGACGGTCGAGGGCGTCCGCGCCCCCGCCTCCGGCGCCGCGCTGCGCACCCCCGACGTCGGCCTGTTCGCCGGCACCGGCGTCTCCACCACCTCCGGGTCCTACGGCGAGGCCCGCTACGTGCTCGGCGCCCGCTGGGGTCTCGACCTCAAGCCGGTGACCACGGCCGACGTCAACGGCAACACTCCGGCGTTCACCGAGCGGACCGTCCTGCTCGTCCCGGACGGCAGCAGCTCCAACGGCGGCCTGACCGAGCAGGGCCTGGCCAACCTCAGGCAGTGGGTGGCCGCGGGCGGCACGTACGTCGGGCTGCGCAACGAGGGAACCCGGGTCGCCCGGGCCGCGGGCCTCACCTCCACGACGGAGAAGGCCAAGCCGACCGGCTACCAGGTCATCGGCTCGCACTTCCGGGTGGACGTGGCCCAGGACAGCCCGGTGTCGCTCGGCCGGCCGGCGGAGGACTTCCAGTTCAACAACGGCGACCCGATCCTCAACCCCAGCCAGACCGGGGTGAACGTGCTCACCTACCCCACGGACGACACCTTCTGGTCCAACGGCTACACGGTGGGCTCCGAGGCGCTCAAGGGCACGGCCTCTCTCGTCGACGAGCCGACCGGCGCCGGACACGCCGTGCTGTTCGCGTACAACCCGCTGTTCCGGGCGTACAACGAGAACGGGATCCACCTGCTCGCCAACGCCGTGCTCTACCCGGCGCCGCAGGCCTCGCCCCAGGCGAAGCTGCGCGTCGCTCCGGACGCGCTGCGCAGCGCCGCGGCGACGGCCGAGGAGCCGCCGAACCTCGGCGGCGAGTGGCGGCCGATCGTCATCCAGGTGGCCGACGCCGACCTGGCGCGGGCGCAGGCGGTGGTCGAGCGCTACACGGACACGGCGCAGACCGCGTCCGCGGACGGCTCGTCCTACATCACGATCCCGAACCCCGACGGCCTGTCCGCCGACGAGCACCCGTTCGTCCGCGACCTGGTCCGCGACCTCGGCGCGGCGGGCATCCCGCTCCGCTCCGTCGTCGCCTGATCCCACGTAAGACACCGGGCCGGGCGGCCGGTCTCCCGGCCGCCCGGACCTTGAAAGGAACCTCATGACCTCGTCCCGCTCGCGCCGGGCGGCGCGGCTCGGCGGCGCGGCCCTCGCGGCCGCGCTGCTCGCCGCCACCCAGGCGACCACGGCCCTCGCGGCCCCCGGCAACCCCGGAGCGCCGCGCTTCTCCGCGGGCGCCCCCTCGCTCGGCGACCCGTACTTCCCCGACCAGGGCAACGGCGGCTACGACGTGCGGCACTACGACGTCACGTTCTCCTACGACCCCGCCACCAAGGTCATGGACGCCACGACGGTGATCACCGCGGTCGCCACCCAGGACCTCGACCAGTTCGACCTGGACTTCCGCGGGCCGGAGATCACGTCGCTGAAGGTGGGCAAGCATCCGGCCGACTTCCGGCGGGACGGGCAGGAGCTCGTCGTCACGCCGCGGCCGAAGCTCAAGACCGGGGAGACGTTCACGGTCACGGTGACGTACGCCGGGACGCCGCCGGTGATCACCGACCCCGACGAGTCGATCGAGGGCTGGGTGCCGACCGACGACGGCGCCTTCGTGCCGGGCGAGCCGCAGGGAGCCCCGGCCTGGCTGCCGTCCAACGACAGCCCCACGGACAAGGCGACGTTCACCTTCCGTGCGACGGTCCCCGAGGGCGTCACGGTGGTCGGCAACGGCCGCCTGGTGTCCAAGACGACCGCGAAGGGCAGGACGACGTTCGTGTGGGACTCGGCCGAGCCGATGGCGACCTACCTCGCCACCGTGACGCTGGGGAACTTCACCGTGAACGAGACGACCACGCCGAGCGGCATCCCGGTCTACACCGCCGTGGACCCGCGTCTGGAGGCCCAGTCGGCCGCGGCCGTCGCCAGGATCCCCGACATCCTGGAGTTCTTCTCCTCGATCTTCGGGCCGTACCCGTACAACCAGGCGGGCGCCATCATCGACCGCGCGCCGGACGTCGGCTACGCCCTGGAGAGCCAGACCAAGCCCATCTTCTCCAGCGCGCCCAGCGTCGGCACGATGGCGCACG
This sequence comes from Microbispora hainanensis, assembly GCF_006874475.1. Lineage (GTDB taxonomy): Bacteria > Actinomycetota > Actinomycetes > Streptosporangiales > Streptosporangiaceae > Microbispora > Microbispora hainanensis. Next base: position 4,080 of record NZ_VIRM01000003.1, on the reverse strand, counting down.
AGCTCGCGCACCAGTGGTACGGCGACAGCGTGAGCGTCGCCAAGTGGTCCGACATCTGGCTCAACGAGGGCTTCGCGACGTACGCGACCTGGCTGTGGACCGAGCACACCGGCGGCGCCACCGCGCAGCAGACGTTCGACAGCTCCAGCAACTACGGCCGGGCGGCGACCTCGTCGTTCTGGCAGGTCGTCACGGCCGACCCCGGCCCCGAGGACATGTTCGGCAACGTGCCGTACAACCGCGGCGCGATGACGCTGCACGCGCTGCGCGGCAAGATCGGCGACACCGCCTTCTTCACGCTGATCAAGGACTGGGCCGCCCAGCACCGGTATGGCAACGCGAGCACCGCCGACTTCATCCAGGCGGCGGAGAAGGTCTCGGGCAAGGACCTGAAGGCGTTCTTCGACGTGTGGCTGTTCCAGAAGGGCAAGCCCGCCTCCTGGTGACCCTCGTCCGGCGGCTCCCGTTCGCGGGAGCCGCCGGCTCTCCGCAGGCGCGGCTCAGGGACGCAAGCGCGGCCGGGCGCGGCTCAGGGACGCAGGTGCAGGGCGAGCTGGATGCGGTCGCGCAGGCCCAGCTTGCGCAGCACGCTCGACACGTGGTTCTTGACCGTGCCCTCCGTGATGAACAGCCGGGCCGCGATCTCCCTGTTGGCGGCCCCGGCGGCGACCATCCGCGCCACCTCCACCTCGCGGGCCGACAGCAGCTCCTGCCCGCGGAAGGCGACCGCGTTCACCGGCAGGTGCCGCAGCTCGGCGACGAGCCGGGCCGCCACCGGGCTGCCCAGCACGGTCTCCCCGCGGCTCACCCGGTGGACGGCCGAGACCAGCTCCTCCGGCGAGCAGTCCTTCAGCAGATAGCCGGTCGCGCCGCCGCGCAGCGCGCCGAAGATGTACTCGTCCTCGTCGAACGTGCTGAGCACGACGACCGCCACCTCCGGATGCGCGGCGGCCAGGCGGACGATCAGCTCCACGCCGTTCATGCCCGGCATGCGCATGTCCACGAGCGCCACGCGCGGGCGGCGGTCGCCGATCACCCGCAGCGCCTCGTAGCCGTCGGCCGCCTCGCCGGCGACCTCGATGCCGTCCTCGACCTCAAGCAGCTTGCGCAGCCCCTGGCGCAGCAGCGCCTGGTCGTCCACGAGCACCACCGTGACCGGCGTCATGCCCGCACCCCCGCCAGCGGCAGCTCGGCGCGCAACTCGAACCCGCCGCCCGGCCTGTTGCCGCCGGCCAGCGTGCCGCCGAGCGCCCTGGCCCGATCGGCCAGCGACGCCAGCCCGAAGCCGCCGCGCGACCCGTCGTCCCGGCCCGTTCCGTCGTCGCTGACCACGAGCGCCACCCGGCCGTCTCCGAACGTGAGCGTGCCGTGCACGTGCTCCGCCTTCGCGTGCCGCAGCGCGTTGGTGAGCCCCTCCTGCAGCACCCGATAGAGGACGAGCTCGGTGTCGGCCTCCAGCCGCCGCTCCTCGCCCCGCACCTCGAAGCTCACGCTGATGCCGGTGCCGTCGAACGACGCCGCGAGCCGTTCGAGCGCGGCGCTGCCGACGCGGCCGTCCAGCGCGAGCGGCCGCAGCGCACGCACCCAGCGCCGCGCGTCGGCCAGCGCCTCCACGGTGAGCTCCTTGGCCTGGCGGACCTCCGCCCAGGCGGCCTCGGGGCGGCGCTCGCGGAACCGCTCGGCGTTCTCCAGGCCCATCTTGATGACGGTGAGGTGGTGGCCGACCGAGTCGTGCATCTCCGCCGCCATCCGCGCCCGCTCCTCGGCGACGGCCAGCTCCCTGATCCGCTCCAGCAACCCCTGGGCCTCCTCGCGCCTGCGCCGCGCCTCACGTATGGACGCCACCATGCCCAGGACGAACGCGGAGAACATCGCCATCGAGGCGGCCTGGACCAGGCCGTCGGCGATCGTCGAACCGACGAGCGGAGGCGTGACGGCGCACAGGACCACGACGCACGACAGGATGGCCGTCGCGACGCGCATGCCGTACAGGAAGGCCAGGTCGGCCACCGCGAGCAGGATCAGGGGCAGGTGATATCCCGCCGAACCGGTGACCCCCAGCGTGAGCGTCGCCGCCAGGAACAGCGGCGCCACCCAGAGGCGGCCCCGCCCGCGGCTCCAGGGCAGGGCCGGCCAGAGCGCCGCGACCAGCACCAGGTCGGCGCCGAAGAGCGCGACGTGCGGCAGGGCGGTGGTGCGGGTCACGGCCGCCTGCACGAGGCCGGCGGTCAGGATGGCCGTCATCGCCCAGAACACGAAGTTGAACAGGGACGGCCGATCGGCGACACGGAGCCAATCCATACGCGCCATGGTCTCGACCCTAGAGAGATCCGGACCGGATGCAATCGCCCATCGGGACCATGACGATGGTCATGGCCGTGTCCCGCTCGACGCTCCATGCGCCGGTGATCGCGGCGAACCTGCCGCTGAGGTCGTCGCTCAGGAGCCGTGCATGAGGCAGGCCAGGGCGTCTTGACGATCTGGTTGGCGAACGTCACGGCCATCTGGTGGCGGACGACCATGTCCCGGCCGTGCATGACCGTGGTCATGTAGACCGCCATGCCGAGGATGCGGCCGATCTCACCGTTGGTGATCACCGAGCCCCCGCCGTACTTGTCGGCCGAGATGAACCGCTCGTCCAAAAGCAGCTCCGAGCGGACCTTCGGGTTGACCACGATGTAGCGGCCGGACTGCATATCTAGTTGTCCAGGACCAGGTTCGCGGCGACGATCGTCTCGTACGCCTTGAGGGCTCCTGGGCGTCGTCCCGCACGATCTTCGTGACGGTCTTGCCGCGCGGGTCGGCGGTGCCCTCCGCCGTGGTGATCAGGTTTGACACCTAACAGGTCTGCCTTCTCGGCGAGCTTGCGCGCGGCGCGCTCCTGAACCTTGGCGACCAGACCCTTGACGGCGTTCTGGACAGCCGCGATGTCCTCAACGCGGAAGTTGAAGCCGTCCGCCTCGGTGATCTTGATGTCGGTGTCGGTGAGGCCCAGCTCCTCGGGAGTGCCCAGGCCGTTCTGCATGTGGTGCGGGGTGATCGTCGGGTCCAGGATTTCCAGCGGCACGTGAACCGTGTCACCCTGGTTGCTGATCTCACCCTCGAAGTCGCGGTTGGCGACCAGGGCGCTGGCGAGGACCAGCATGCCCTCCAGGCGCACCTGGAGGTTCGCCGAGTAGATCTCCGGGACGAAACCAGGCTTCACCTGGCCGTGAGTGGCGGAGTCAAAAGCCATGAATGATGTCCAATCCGAGTGGGGCTATCTGGGGGAGAGGACTCAGATGAGCCCCTTCTTGAGGTCGTCAAAGAGGCCCTTGGCCTCGGCCTCAGCGATTTCCTTGGGCGTCATCCGCTTCAGATCGGCATGGGTCAGCTGACCCGGCTTGCTCTGTTGCTCTGCGGGCCGATCCCGATTCCCTGTGGGAACTTCGGCTGCTTGCGGGCTGCGAACTGAGCGGAGAACTGAGAGACGAAGTCACCGATCTCGTTGTCGTTGTCCTCGGTTTCGGACAAGAACTGGGAGACGTCGAGCTTGTCCAGCAGCGGCGTGATGTCCACGCCAGCCTTGGCAGCCGCAGCCGCAGCCGCAGCCGCAGCCGCAGCCGCAGCCGCAGCCTCAAGCTTGAGCTTGGCACGCTCTTTCGAGGTCGATTCCAGCGCGGCCTTGCGGCCCCGCCCCTCGGCCTCGGCAAGTGCCCGCTCCGCGTCGGTCATCTGCGCCTTGCGAAGCTCCTCCAGCTCACCACTGGCCTTCTGCCACTTCTTCTCGTGCTCCCGAGCGAAGTGCTTCCACTTCTCCAGCTCGGCCGCCAGGTCCTTTTCGCCGGCCTGGTCGGTTCGGCGGCGTCCCGCCATTGTCGGTGGCCTCACCAGAAGGGGAGTTGTCGGGCTGGCTGTTCTCGTTCTCGTCCATTGGGAAAAAGGGGGGCCTCTCCATGTCGGGTTGGGGGGCATCAAAAAAGCCACAGCCATGTCGGCTAGGGCCTCTGAAACGGTCAGTCGATTGGTTAGGGATGAAGAAGGTGTATTTCGGGCGTCGAGCTTGATTGGGTGGCTTCCGGAGGTAAGCTTCGAAGAGTG
>NZ_VIRM01000029.1 GCF_006874475.1 Microbispora hainanensis | reverse complement strand
GGCACGTGCCGATTCGGATTGACACCCGGTCGGCGTCTACCTACGTTGACGGATGGCCGATCAGTGCTGCTCGCCGGCGGGCTGGTCGTGGGCCCCGTCTTCACCGTCACATACCTCGCCGACGGCGCCGCACGCGCCCGCTACAAGCCGCTACGCCATCCGGTGAGCTGCCTCCGCCCTCGGCGAACGCGGACGGACCCAGACCGCCGACTTCGTCGTCGCGGGCCTGCTCTCCCCGCCCTCCAGCGGGTCTCGGTCACCATCGCCTGGGCCTCGCTCGCGGTCCTCGCCGTACCCACCCTGCGCGCCTGATCGTCACGATCACCGTCATCACCCGCCCACCCGCAACCACCGGTGCCGGGGACCACGAAGAGACGTGCGTGGAGGCCGTCGTCGTGCTGTTCAACCGGGACCTGCGCATTCACGATCACCCGGCGTTGTCCGAAGCGTGCGCCGTGGCCCGGCACGTCGTTCCGTTGTTCGTGTTCGACCCCGCCATCGGGGCCCGGCACCGCCGCGACTTCCTCCTCGCGTCCCTCGACGACCTGCGGTCGTCCCTGCGCGCGCTCGGCGGTGACCTCGTCGTACGGCACGGCGACCCGGTGGCCCACGCCGTACGGACGGCCGGGGAGACGGGCGCGGCGGCGATCTGGGCGAGCGAGGACGTCAGCCCGCTGGCGCGGCGGCGCGAACGGCGCCTGGCGGAGGAGTGCCGGGCCCACCGGCTGGAGTTCCGTCTCTTCCCCGGTGTGACCGTGGTGCCCCCCGGCGCGCTGCGACCCGGCGGCGGGAGCCACTACCGCGTCTTCTCGCCCTACTGGCGGGCCTGGTCGGCCACCGCGAGACGGCCGGTCCTCGGCGCGCCCCACCGCCTGCCCCTGCCACGTGGTGTCGATCCCGGCGTCCTGCCTGAGACGTCCCCCACGCCGTACGGGATCGTGCGGGGCGGGGAGGGCGAGGCGCGGCGGCGGCTGGAGCGGTGGGTGAGCGACGGCCTGGCCTCCTACGCCGAGACGCGCGACCGGATGGCGGGGCGCACCTCGATGCTGAGCGCCTACCTCCACTTCGGCTGCCTGTCGCCGTCCGAGGTGGTGGCCCGCGCCTGCGAACGGCCCGGCGGCGAGGAGTATGTGAGGCAACTGTGCTGGCGCGACTTCCACTACCAGGTCGTCGACGCGTTCCCCGACATGGGCCGGCGCGACTACCGGCCGAGGGACGTGGAGTGGCGGCGTGACGAGGAGGCGGAGGCCGCCTGGCGGGAGGGCGCGACCGGGGTTCCGATCGTGGACGCGGGCATGCGCCAGCTCCGCGCCGAGGGCTGGATGCACAACCGGGTGCGCCTGGTCACCGGCTCCTACCTGACCAAGCGGCTCGGGATCGACTGGCGGGCCGGGCTGGAGCACTTCGCCGAGTGGCTGCTCGACGGCGACATGCCGAACAACTGCGGCAACTGGCAGTGGGTCGCGGGCACGGGCAACGACACCCGGCCCTACCGCACGCTCAATCCCCTGCGCCAGGCGAAGAGATTCGACCCCGAGGGGGAGTACGTGCGGCGCTACGTCCCCGAGCTCGCGGCGCTGCCCGGCCACCTGGTCCACGAGCCGTGGAAGGTACGCGGCGCGGTGCCGGGCTACCCCTCCGCTCCCCTCGGCGGCGAGCTCAGTGCGTGACGACCGATGAGCCCGCACCGCCGTCCGGTCAGAATCCGGCGTCGGGGGCCGGCCGCGCCCAGACCCTGATCATGCCCGCCCTACTGCGCTTCCGTACGGCGATGGGCGGAGCACATCACGGCTGTCTCGCCGTCATCCTGGCCAGCTGTCCGACGACCCATTCGCGATAGTCCTTCGACAGCGGATCGGCGCCGGCGATCCCCTCGACCATGCGGGGCAGCGCGATGGGCGCGAAGGCCAGCGCGTAGGCGACCAGCAGGACGAACTCGGCGTCCAGCTCGCCGGTGATCTCGCCCTCCTCCTGACGGCGGCGGGTCCGCTCCACGGCCTGGCGCAGCCGGTCTCGCTGCGCCGCCGCCCATTCGTCGTCGCTCTCAGGGGACGAGCCGTCGCCCAGCGCCTGCCAGATCACCAGCCGGGACCAGTCCGGGTTGTCCAGCGTCGCGTCGAGGTGGGCCGCCACGCTCTCGGCGTACGTCGCGCCGGGCGGCGTCACGCTCTCCTGCGCCCGCGCCCACCTGCGCCGCAGCTCCTCGACGAGGCCCTGTTTTCCACCGAAGTAGTAGGAGATGAGCTGCTGGTTGACGCCCGCTCGCGCCGCGATGGCGGCCGTCCGGGCTCCGGCGTACCCCTTGGCGCCGAACTCCTCGACCGCCGCCGCCAGGATCCGCTCGCGGGTCCGTTCCGCCGCCTTCCCGTGCTCCTGCGGTGCGCGCCGCCCTGATGAAGCCATGTGTCGCACCCTAGCCAATCATGTGCTTGAGTAACAAAAATCAATCAATCACTTGAATAGGATGGGCACATGATCTTCACAGAGCGCGAAATCGAATACCTCGGCAGTCAGCGGATCGGGCGTCTGGCCACGCTCCAGCCGAACGGGACGCTCCAGGTGAGCCCGGTCGGGTTCCGCTACAACCCGGAGCTCCGGACGATCGACATCGCCGGGCACAACATGGCGGCCAGCCGCAAGTTCCGCAACGTGCTGGCCAACGGAAAGGTGGCGTTCGTCGTGGACGACATCCCGTCCGTCGATCCATGGCAGGTGCGCTGCCTGGAGATACGCGGGCGCGGCGAGGCGCTCACCGAGGCCGCCGACTCGAACGCCCCGCTGCCCGGCCCGATCATCCGCGTCCATCCGCGGCGGGTCATCAGCTTCGGCATCGACCCCGGCAACCCCGAGGCCGGCAAGCGCGACGTCCCCGGAGGCGTAAGCGACCGGGAGGCGTAAGCGACCGGCAGACGTAAGCGGCCCGGCAGGCGTGCGCGGCCTTTTGAGCACAGATCAGCCGGTGGGCCGGCAGCGGCGGTGGACCTCGTCCACGCGCTCGGTGAGGCCCTTGCGGTCGAGGTGTTCCAGCAACGGCACCGCGACCCTGCGGCTGGTGCCGAGCGCGCTCCTGGCCTGGCTGACCGTGAACGGCTGCGGCAGCCGGGCCAGCAGCGCCGCCGCGCCTGCGTCCGCGCCCGGCGCGAGCACCACGCCCTCGGCCACGCGCAGCAGCGCCCCGGCGCGTACGGCGGCGGCGAGCTCGCGCGGCCCGAGCCCCAGCGCGGCCAGCCGCCCGGCGTCCGGCGCCTGGAACGGGGCCTCGGCCAGGTCGTCCAGCAGGGCCCGCACCGCCTGGGCGACGGGGGCGGGCAGCCCGGCCGTCCCGGTCACGACGCGGCCGGCCGTGGTGATCCGCCCGTCGGCCACCGTCAGCGGCGGCCGTACGAGCGCCGTCACGAGCCGGCGGTCGGGCAGGCCCAGCTCGTGGCGGGCGGCCTCCACCGGCATGCCCGGCTCCAGGGGATGATCGGCGGCGTACCGCCGTACGACCTCCGGGAGGCGGGCCGACAACTCCGCCCAGTGATCGGGGTCGGCGTGCCAGCCGGCGGCCACCGGCCGTCCCCCGGGCGGGCAGCCCATCACGAGCAGCTCGCCGTCGCGCAGCAGCAGGTGCGTACGCAGGAGGGACGCGGCGTCCGCCGACGCGTCCGCCAGCGCCTTCGCCCGCTCCCTGGCCGCCCCCCGGCGGCGCAGCTCCGGAGGGCGCACGTCGAGCACGGTGGCCCGCGCGAGCACCCGCAGCTCACCCTGTCCCCGGCCCGGGTCGCGCAGCAGCAGTGCGTCGCCCAGGTGCAGGGGAAGCGGCCGGGCCAGGCGCAGCCGGGCCGCCCCACCCTCGGCCTCGCCGCCGAGCGGGCGCACCTCGCACGGCACCGCCGCCGAGCCGATGTGGGCGGTGAGCCGCGCCGGAAGCGGCCCGCGCGCGCCTTCCGCCATCGTCACGCGTACGTCGGCCAGGCTCGTCGCCGTCCAGGCGCCGGGCGTGACGAGGGCGTGGCCACGTTGCGGCGCGATCCGCCCGCGCAGGTTGAGCGCCACCCGCGCGACCCCGGTGACCGACTCGACGTGCTCCTTGAGCGACTCCAGGGCGCGCACCCGCACCGGCTCGCCGTCCAGCTCCAGTTCGTCGCCCGTCTCGACGCGGCCGGCGGGCAGCGTGCCGGTCACGACCGTGCCGCTGCCGCGCACGCTGAACGCCCGGTCGATCCACAGCCGTACGGGGGCCTGCGGATCGGGCGCGGGCAGCGCCGCCACCAGCCGGTCGAGGGCGGCCCGCAGCCCGTCGAGTCCCTCGCCGGTGCGCCCGCTCACCGCCAGGGCCTCCACCTCGCCCAGCCCGGCCTCCACCAGTCCGGCCTCCACCAGCCGGGCGCGCGCGTCATCCAGGGCGGGGGCGGGGTCGGCGAGGTCCGCACGGGTGACGGCGAGCAGGCCATGCCGTACGCCGAGGGTGCGCAGCGCGACCAGATGCTCCTGTGACTGGGGCATCCACCCCTCGTCGGCGGCGACGACGAACATGACGGCGGGCACCGGCCCGACACCGGCGAGCATCGTGCCGAGGAAGCGTTCGTGCCCGGGCACGTCGACGAAGGCCACCCGATCTCCGGAGGGCAGCGTCGTCCAGGCGTAGCCCAGCTCGATCGTGAGCCCACGGCGCCGCTCCTCCGCCAGCCGGTCGGGCTCCATCCCGGTCAGCGCCCGCACCAGCGTCGACTTGCCGTGGTCGACGTGTCCGGCCGTGGCCACGACGTGCGTGCCCGAGGCCATCAGAGACTCCCCATCAGAAGCCCGCCTTCGGGACGGCGGCGTCCGGGACGGCGGCGTCCGGGACGGCGGCATCCGGGACGGCGGCATCCGGGACGGCCGCTTTCAGGACGGCCGCGAGGACCTCGCCGTCCAGGTCCGGCGGCACGGCGCGCAGGTCGAGCAGCAGGCGTCCCCCCTCGACCCGGCCGACGACCGGCGGCTCGCCGCGCCGCAGCGGTGCGGCCAGCCGTTCCGGCAGGCTCACCGCCACGCTCGGCAGGCGCACTCCGGGGGCCCCGCCCCCGCCCACGGTCGCCTCCGCGGACACGGCCGCCGCGTCCACACCCGCCTGGCACAACGCCTTGGCCAGTGCCTCGGCCCGCTCCCTCAGGACGATCGGGTCGGCATGGAGAGCCTGCCGTACGGGCGGCTCCGGGCCCCGCAACGTCGCCTCCAGCGCGGCCAGCGTCAGCTTGTCGACGCGGAGCGCGCGGGCGAGCGGGTGCCGCCTGAGCCGTTCGACCAGGTCGCGACGGCCGAGCAGCAAACCGGCCTGCGGGCCGCCGAGCAGCTTGTCGCCGCTCGCGGTGACGAGGTCGGCACCGGCCCGCAGCACGCTCGCGGCGTCGGGCTCCTCCGGCAGGAGCGGATCACGGTCGAGCAGCCCCGAACCGATGTCGACGACCACGGGCACGCCCAGCCCGGTCAGCTCGGCCACCTCGACGGAGCCGGTGAAGCCCTCGACCCGGAAGTTCGACGGGTGGACCTTGAGCACGAACCCCGTCTGCGGCCCGATCGCGTCCCGATAGTCGGCCAGGGCGGTGCGGTTGGTCGTGCCCACCTCGCGCAGCCGCGCGCCGGTCGACACGAGCAGGTCGGGGATGCGGAATCCGTCGCCGATCTCGACCAGCTCGCCCCTGCTGATCACGATCTCCCGCCCGGCGGCGAGCGCGGTGGCGGCCAGCACGAGGGCGGCGGCGTTGTTGTTGACCACATGGACGCCCTCGGCGTCGGGCACGGCCCGGGCGAGCGCCTCGATCGCGCCGCGTCCCCGGCGCGCCCGCGCTCCCGACTCCAGGTCGAACTCCACGTCGGTCGCACCCGCCGCCACCGTCACCGCCTCGACGGCGGCCGGGGACAGCGGCGCACGGCCCAGATTCGTGTGGAGCAGCACGCCGGTCATGTTGACGACGGGCCGCAGGCTCGTGGCGCGGCGCGGCAGCGCCGCCAGCGCGACGTCGGCGACGTCCTCCGGTTCGATCTCGCCCTGCCGCACCCGCTGCTGCGCGTGCACGACCGCGTCCTTGACGGCCGGTCGGCCGAGCCGCTCGACGGCGGCGACCAGCCGCGGATCGGCCAGCACGGCGTCGGTGCGCGGCACCCGCCTCCGTGGATCCACACTTCAAATTACAGCGGCGGCGCCCGGCCGCCCGATGAGCCGGGCCGGGCACGCCGGTTCTTCGCCGGGGGCCGGGCGATTCACGCCACCGGCCGGGCTTGGTCGTTCCGTCGTCGTTGACAGGTTCGGAGGCGAATCTTACGGTGCTTCTGTTCGCACCTGAGGAACCAGTTCATGTATGTGACCACAGGAGCCGCCATGTCGTCCCTTACCCCGCTGATCGGCCGGCGGCAGGCGCTGGCCGGCGCGGCCGCCGCGATCCTCGGCCTCGCGGTCGCGTCGCCCGCACGCGCCGCCCACGTGCTCCCCTTCGGCCGGTACGGCTCGCCCCGGCGGCGGCTGAACGACCGCACCCTGTACGTCGACACCCAGGGGCGAGGCGACCACGCCACCGTCCAGGCCGCCGTGAACGCGACGCCGGACGGCCCGGCCGAGGGCTGGACCCTGGTGATCGCCGCCGGGACCTACCGGGAGACCGTCCTCGTGCCGCAGGCCAAGACCGGGCTGTGCTTCCTGGGCGCGACCGGCGACGCGCGCGACGTGGTGATCGTCTACGACAACGCGGCCGGCACGCCCAAGCCCGAGGGCGGCACGTACGGCACCAGCGGCAGCGCCACCACCACGATCCAGGCCGACGGCTTCACCGCCGCGCACGTCACGTTCGCCAACGACTGGCTGCGGGCCGACCACCCCGACATCACCGGCACCCAGGCGGTGGCGGCCAAGGTCATGGGCGACCGGTCGTACTTCGAGAGGTGCCGTTTCCTCGGCCACCAGGACACGCTGTATGCCGACACCCGCAGCCTGGACACCTTCGCCCGGCAGTACTACCGCGCGTGCCACATCGAGGGAGACGTCGACTTCGTCTTCGGCCGCGCGACCGCCGTCTTCGAGCGGTGCGAGCTGAGCACCCTGGCCAGGGACGAGACGTTCCGCCCGTACGGCTTCGTGTTCGCACCGAGCACGGCCGCCGCCAACCCGCTCGGCTACCTCGCGGTGCGCTGCGTGATCAACGGGACCGCGGCCGACGCGTCCTTCGGCCTGGCCCGGCCCTGGCGGCCCAGCAGCGACCCGACCGCCCTCCCGTCGCTCGTCGTACGCGAGACCTGGATGGGCCCCTCGATCGACGCGGCCACGCCGTACGTGGACATGAGCTCCGGATTCCACTGGCAGGACGCGCGTTTCGGCGAGTTCCACAACACGGGCCCGGGCGCCGCGATCCCCGTCCCCGAGAACCGGCCGCAGCTCACCCCGCAACAGGCCGCCGAGCACACCCCCCGAAGCTACCTCGGCGACTGGCGCCCCGGCCCCGCCCTGCTCCCCCGTCCCTCGGGCAGGTGACACCCTTCTCCCTGCCGCGACGGTAACGGCGGAGTGCTCGTCCGCGAGTTCCTGGTGACCGCCTTGGAGGGGAGCCCCATGGACGTGCGGGACCACGCCGCTGCCGGACCTCACCGGAAGCCGGCGATTCGAGCCGGTACGGCGAACGGGCGCGGCGTGCTCGAAGGGGCGTTTCACCTGCTCGACGTGCTGGCGGCGGCCGAGGAGGGAGCCGGTCTGTCCGAGCTCGCCCGCGACGCCGGCATGCCGAAGGCGACCACCTATCGCCTGCTGCGGCAGCTCACGAGCCTCGGCGCGGTGCACCAGGACGGGCAGCGCTACTTCGTGGGGCGGCGGCTCGCCCTCCTGGGCGACGCCTGGCAACCCGACCCGCGGCTGCGGGCCGCCGCCCGCGAACCCGTACGCCTGCTGTCCGCGCTGACCACGACCGTCGTGTTCCTCACCGTGCTGGAAGGAGACCGAGTCAAGGTGATCACGGCGGCGCGGGGAGAGATCAAGGAGGTGCCGCCGATCCTGCCGGGCTCCGAGCTTGCCGAGGCGACCGCCGCGGGCCGGGTGCTGCTGACGCAGAGACCGGACGGCGACGCCGCGCCGCCGGGGTTCACGCTCACCGAATGGCGGCGGGCCCAGGCGTCCCTCCGCCGGTCGGGTTCGGTCGCCGTCGATCACCACGAGGTGATGCCCGGGGTCTGCTGCGTGGCCGCACCGGTCCGGGGCCCGGAAGGCGAGATCGTCGCGTCCATCAGCGCGCTGGCAGTGCGACCGGCAGTGCCGGCCGGGCTCACCGAACTCGTGCTGCGCGCGTCGCGGGAGATCACCCGCAACCTCGGCCGCACCTGACGTCCCCGGCCCGCTGCTTCCTCCCCCAGGTCGTCCCGCCGACACCGCATCGAGGCCGTACGTGCGAGGGAGCCGATGCTCCGGGTGGACTCGCGGATGAGTCACCACCCGCCGAGACGGCCGCTCGTAGCGGCTAGGACTCCTCGGCGAACAGGTCGGCAGCCGAGGTCGCCGTGGCGGCACGCCGCACCCATTCGTCAAGCAGGCCCACATCCGTACAGGCCCTGATGAAAGCGCGGTGCGGAGCGTATTCATCCGGTAGGCGTCGCAGCGCGGCCACGAACGCCTCCATCACCGGCGGATGTTGGCCGTGAGCCATCACCGGCAACGCGGCCAGCTCGGGGTGGGCCGCGGCTTCCGCAGGATCGGTGACAGCCGGGATCTGATCCGGGCCGATCACCCGGCAGGTCAGCGTGTAGCCGGGCAGGCTGGTACGGATCGGCGCGGCCGCCCACTTGGCCGTACGGGCCTTCGGGCAGACCATCAGAACGGTGATCGGGCAGGTGAGCTGCAGCCACAGTGCGGCGGCATATCGGGGCAGCGCCTGCAGCTTGCCCGGCTCCTCCTTCTGCTGGATCTCCACGACGATCGCGTGAAGGGGAGAGTGCCGGGGGCCGACCATGATCACGACGTCAGGGCGCAGATCGATGGAGCCCATTACAACCAGTAGTCGCCCCTTGGCTCGACTGGCGCCGGGCCGAGGCCAGACCGGAGGCTTGCCAGAGGAAGGCGAACGGTGAGCGGAGGTGGACGGGAATCGAACCCGCCAGGCCGAGGACCTCGGCCTCGTCGGTTTTGAAGACCGCGGGGGCCACCAGGCGCCCACACACCTCCAGGAAGAAACCTAACCGGTACGGGGTAGGGACCCTGGGCGACGCCCCGCGGTAGGCGGCGTGGACGGACGGACGACGCGAGGACGGGTGCGGCATGACCGAGACGGCGGATCGGGCCGGGATCCGGCTGACCCAGCAGGCGCACGGAGGCGGCTGCGCCTGCAAGATTCCCCCGGGTGAGCTGGAGAGCATCGTGGCCGGGCTCGTGGCCCCCGGTCCGTCTGCGTACGCGAACGAACTGGTCATCGGGCTGGACGACGGCGACGACGCGGCCGTGGTCAGGATCGAGGGGGGCCGGGCGGTTGTCGCCACCGCCGACTTCTTCACCCCCGTCGTGGACGACCCGTACGACTGGGGGCGCATCGCGGCCACCAACGCGCTGTCCGACGTGTACGCGGTGGGCGGTGAACCGCTCGTGGCGGTGAACCTGCTGGGCTGGCCCAGGGAGACGCTGTCGATGGACCTCGCGAGGGAGGTGCTGCGCGGGGGCCTGGACGTGGCGCGGGCGGCGGGCTGCCACGTCGCGGGCGGGCACAGCGTGGACGACCCCGAGCCCAAGTACGGCATGGCGGTCACCGGCCTGGCCGACCCCGACCGGCTGCTGCGCATCGACGCCGGACGGGCGGGAACGCCGATCTCCCTCACCAAACCGCTCGGTGTGGGCGTGCTCAACACGCGGCACAAGGCGACCGGAGAGGTGTTCCCGCAGGCGGTCGAGGTCATGACGACGCTCAACCGGGACACCTCACGGGCGGCCCTGGCGGCCGGGGCCAGGTGCGCGACCGACGTGACCGGATTCGGCCTGCTCGGCCACCTCTACAAGCTCGCCAGGGCGAGCGGCGTCACGGCGGTGGTCGACGTGGCGGCCGTGCCCTACCTGGAGGGCGCACGGCAGGCGGTGCGCGACGGCTACGTCAGCGGCGGCACCCGCCGCAACCTGGATTGGGTCCGCCCCCACCTCGATCCGGGCCGCTTCGGTGAGGAGGACCTGCTCCTGCTGGCCGACGCCCAGACCTCGGGCGGCCTGCTGGTCGCGGGGGAGGTCCCCGGCGCGCCGGTCGTCGGCGAACTCGTCCCGGCCGGAAACGCCGCGATCCGGCTCTCCTGACATCCCTGGCCGCCCGGAACGGCGGTGACGTGGTAGACCCGGTGACATGCGACCTGAGCCCGGCGAGGTGCTGCATTTCTCCGAGGACCCCGAGATCACCCGATTCGTTCCGCACGTCGCCGCCACCGCGCGGCAGCCGGAGGCGTACGTCTGGGCGGTGACCTCCGAGCGCTGCCCCGACTACTGGTTTCCCCGCCAGTGTCCGCGGGCCATGGCCTGGACGACCCCGGCGACCACCGGCGACGACCGCGACCGGATCATCGGGCCGGGCTGCGGCGAGCGGGTCCACGCCATCGAGTACGGCTGGCTGGAGGCGTTCCTGAGCGTCCGCCTGTACGCCTACCGCTTCCCGGCGGAGAGGTTCGTCCCGTTCGGGGAGCCGGTGCCGAACGCGGTGGTCGCCACCGAACCCGTCACGCCCCTCGGGCCGCCCGAACCCGTCGGCGACCTGCTGCGGCTGCACGAGGAGGCCGGCATCCAGCTCAGGGTGCTGGACAACCTCTGGCCGTTCTGGGACGCGGTGACCACCAGTTCCCTGGGCTGGAGCGGCATCCGCCTCCGCAACGCCCGCCCCCGGCCGGCTTAGCCGAGCGCGTCAGGCGTTGTTCAGATAGGTGAGGACGGCGAGCACGCGGCGGTTGTTGTTGCCGTCGTCGGTGATGCCGAGCTTGCCGAAGATGGACGTCGTGTGCTTGCTGATGGCGCTCTCGCTGAGGAAGAGCCGCTGGCCGATGGCCTGGTTGGACAGCCCCTCCGCCATGAGGCCGAGCACGTCGTGCTCGCGTTCGGTGAGCCGTTCGAGCCGCCGGTTGGACGTCCCGCTGGACAGCAGTTTGGCGATGACGGCCGGGTCCATGGCGGTCCCGCCGCCGGCCACCCGCTCCAGGGCGTCCACGAACTGATCGGCGTCGAACACGCTCTCCTTGAGGAAATAGCCGATGCCGCCAGTGCCGTCGGCGAGGAGCTCGCGGGCGTAGAGCTGTTCGACGTGCTGCGAAAGGATCAGGATCGGCAGTCCGGGCACCCGGCGGCGGGCGTCGAGAGCCGCCCGCAGGCCCTCGTCCGACTGGGTCGGCGGCATGCGGACGTCGACGACCGCGACGTCCGGCCGCTGGGTCAGCAGCACGTCGAGCGTCTCGGGCCCGGTGGTCGCCGTCGCCACCACCTGGTGCCCGTACGCCTCCAGGAGGCGGACCATCCCGTCGCGCAGGAGGTAGAGGTCTTCGGCTACAACGATTCGCATGGCACGACCATTCTGACGTGGGTCGGACCGCCCGCCGGGCTGGTGATCTCCAGGGTGCCGTCGAAGGTCGCGAGGCGGCGGCGGAGGCCGTCGAGCCCGCCGCCCGCCCGGGCCCCGGCACCGCCCGTGCCGTCGTCCGCGACGTCGACGACGATGCCCGCGTCGGTGCGGGCGATGGATATCCCTGCGCGGGTCGCGCGGGCGTGCTTGGCCGCGTTGGTGAGCAGTTCGGCGACGCCGAAATAGAGGGCGGACTCGATCGGCGGGTCCAGGCGCAGGCCGAGGTCGACGCTGACCGCGGTTTCGAGGGGGCTGTCCAGGGCGAGAGCGCGGACGGCGTCGACCAGCCCGCGCTCGGTCAGCAGCGGCGGGCTGATGCCCCTGACCAGGTCGCGGAGCTCGGCCAGGGACGCGGTGGCCCCGGCTCGGGCCTCCCGCAGCAGCGCCTTGGCCCGGTCGGGGTCGGTCTCCATCAGCTTCTCCACGGTCGCCAGGGACATGCCGAGCGCGACCATGCGCGCCTGCGCTCCGTCGTGCAGGTCGCGTTCGATGCGCCGGATCTCGGCGGCCTGCGCGACCGTCGTGTCCGCGCGCTGGGCCGTCAGCTCGTCCACCCGGTCGGCCAGCGCCATCGCCGGCGACGGCCGCAGGAACCGGACGGCCACCGGCCGGACCGGCCGCCAGGCGTACGGCGCGGCGGCGATCGCCACGACCACGCCGAGCGCCCCGATGAGGCGCATGGAGGGCGCCGGGTGGCCGAACCCGACGACCGCCGCCACGACTCCGGCCGGCGGAACGGCCGCGACCAGCCCCATGGTGAACGGAGCGATCAGCGCGAACCGCAGGTCACGCCAGGTGGCGGGATCGCTCCACCAGAGCCGCATCCGCTGGTCCCGGCGCGCGTCCCGGCTCGTGCGCTCGTAGGAGAACCCGTTCCACCAATATCCGGTCGACATGCGCATCACCGGCCCCGCCTGCCGATATCCGGGCGGAATGACAGTGCCCGTCCACTTCGCCACGAGGAAGCGGGTCATCCGGCAGATCGGGCGCACCAGGGCGAGCGTGCCGACGCACGCCCACACGACCGGCGCGATCGCCGGCCACGGGTTGCCGCCCCACCACCACATCCACAACCCCGCGGCGGCGGCCCACACGGCCGGGACCAGCATGCTCACGACCAGCACGACGCACGATCGCACGAACCCCACGGCGGCGCTCGCCGCCCACGACAGCGGCTGTCGCGTCCTTGTTCCTTCGCGCTCCATGACCCCGATTCCGAAACGTCCCGCAATGCGCCGGTGTGGCGTGGTGTCTCCACTGTGCACCGCGCGGAGCCCGGTCACCATCGGCTCGGCCCCGGAGTGGGTCTGGCCCCACCCCTCCGTACGTCCAGACGCATACCGCGCCGCCCATGCCCTCCCTAGCGTCGAGACCACGACACCAAGGAGGAAAAGACATGACCACCATCGACAACACCCACACCAACGAGGCCTTCGACCTGGCGAAGAAGTGCGTCACGCTCTCCGGCATGATCTGCGCCGTCACACTCGCGGCGGTCGTCGTGACGTCGATCGCCGATCACCCGGGAACCCCGTTCATGTGGGCCAGAGCCGTCGTCCTGCTCGCCATCGTCCCGATGCTTCACCGGATGATCGTGCGTGCTTCACAGGGATCGCGGCGCAGCTTCGAGCGTATGCGCGTCCTCACCGTCACCACGCCGATCGCGATCATCGGCGTCGACCTGATCCCGGGCATCTGCCCGATGTGGTACGCCGTGCTGCAGGCCGTGAGCGTCCTGCCCCTGGTCGCGGTCGCATTCATCCTCAACGGCTCCGGCCCCCGCGCCGCCTTCCCCAAGACCCGCTGACCGGTCAGGCCCTCCGTGTCTCCTACACGCGGGCCCGCACCGCGAGGTCACCCGGCGGGTACGCAACAGATGCGACAGACCGCTCGGGCAACGGGAAGACCGCACGTAGCCTCGCGCCCGGGCTGTGCGGAACCACCTGCACGGTCCCCCCGTGAGCCCGCGCGATGTTCCGGGCGATCGGCAGCCCCAGCCCCGAGCCTCCCGTGTCCCGGGTGCGGGCGTGGTCCAGGCGGGCGAATCGCTCGAAGACGGTGGTGTGGTGTTCCGGGGGGATTCCGGGGCCGTCGTCCACGACGTCGAGGACCGCGTGGTCGCCCGAAGACATGAGGGTGACGTGGACCGACGCGGAGGCGTGGCGGACCGCGTTGTCGACGAGGTTCGCCACAAGACGGCGCAGTTGGTCGGCGGAGCCGTCGAGGAGCAGGCCGGGGGTGAGGTCGAGGCACACGTGGACGTCCGGACGAGGGCGTTTGCGGACGGCCTCCTCGGCGACCACCTGGGCCAGGTCGAGTTCCCCGGCCCGCGACAGGGGTTCGCCCGCGTCGAGCCGGGCCAGCAGGAGGAGGTCGGCGGCAAGGGACTGAAGGCGTGCGACATCGTCCAGTGCCGCGGTCGCCAGCGGCTTCTCGGCGGGCCGGGCCAGCTCCAGCCGGGTTCGCAGGATCGCCAGTGGGCTGCGCAGTTCGTGTGCGGCGTCGGCGACGAACTGCCGCTGCGCGTCGACGGAGGTCTGCAGCCGGTCGAGGGTCGCGTTGACGGTGCGGGCCAGTGCCGCGATCTCGTCTCGGGTGTCCGGCTCCGGCACGCGTTCGTGCAGACCGTTCGCGGTGATGTCGGCGACCTTCGCCCTGATCGCGGAGACCGGGCGCAGCACCCGGCCGACCGCCAGCCAGGTGAACAGCGCGACCACCGCGAGGAGCGCCGGAACCCCCGGGATCAGCAGATTCCTGAGCGTGGCCATCGCCGCCGTGGCGGGGGCCATCGAGGCTCTTCCGATGACGGTGACCGGGCCGTTCTCGGTCTCGAACGTCCGTCTGACCATGAACATGGCCTCGTCGGGCACCGGAAGGCCGTCGTCTTCACCGGCGGCGGCCGAGCCCGGCATCGGTCCCTTCCCGCCCGGCGGCAGCGCTCCCTTTCCGAACGGTGACACCGTTCCCTTTTCGCCCACCGCGTCACCCGGCCCCGACTCCGCCTTCAGAACGTGCATCTGTTCCTTGGCGTCGTTCGCCGCCAACTCCTTGGTGGAGGCCGTCAGGCTCGAGTCCAGCGCGGCGAAAAGCGCGATCGAGGCCAGGCAGAGCGCCGCCGCCACCGCCGCGGTGGCCGTCAGCGTCGTGCTCAGACGCACTCCCATGTCAGCCCTCCAACCGATAGCCCACGCCCCGCACGGTCTTCAGCGTCGTCCGTCCGAACGGTTTGTCGATCTTGCGGCGCAGCGCGCTGATATAGACCTCGACGACGTTCGAATCGCCGTCGTACGCGAAGTCCCATGCCTGGGCGAGCAGCTCGGCCTTGGTCACCACCTCGCCCGCGTGCCGCGCCAGGCAGTGCAGGATCGCGAACTCCTTGGGCGTCAACGCGATCTGCACGTCCCCGCGACTGCACTTCAGCCCCGCCGGATCGACCCGGAGGTCCCCGACGGTCAGCGTCGTCGGCCGCTCCCGCACCTTGCGCCGGGCCAGTGCTCTCAGTCGCGCCAGCAATACGACGTACGAAAACGGCTTGGTCAGATAATCGTCCGCGCCGGTGTCCAGCGCCTCCGCCTCGTCGTACTCCCCGTCCTTCGCGGTGAGCATGAGGATCGGCGTCCAGTTTCCGGCCTCCCGCAGCTTCGCGCAGACCCCGTAGCCGTGCAGCAGCGGCAGCATCACATCCAGCACGATCACGTCGTACGAATGCTCGGTCGCCATCCACAGGCCCTCGCGCCCGTCGTGAGCGAGATCGACCGCGAAGCCCTCTTTGGTCAGGCCGTCTTTGAGCAGCTCGGTCAGCCTGCGTTCGTCTTCCACCAGAAGTAGGCGCACGTCAACAGGGTGAAGGTGCGCACCTAAGAGGAACATGAAGATCGACCTTTACCTCTTCAGGGTCGCTTCAGGTGTGGGACCCCAGACTGCTGAGCGTTCCGTCAACCGATCACGGCCGGCCCCACGGGCAGGCGTCCAGGGAGTGACCAGAGAATGAGGAAGAGGAGCATGATCCTCGCGGGGGTCATCATGACGGTGGGCCTCGGCATCGGCGGCAGCACGGCCGCGTCCGCGACCTCCACCGGTGCCCCGAAGCCGGGGATCGGCTGCGCCGTGAAGAGCGGGCCGGCGGCCATGGAAAAGGGCAAGACCACCGTCAAGGTCGACCAGGACGGCAAGGTCTTCGTGGAGGGCAAGGAGGTCCCGAAGAACAAGCGGAGCGCTCTCTGCAAGAAGCTCCCGCTGCCCGGCAAGGGCGTCGTCTGCATGGTGCACAAGAAGGGCGGCACGTTCAGGGGGGACACGATCAGAAGGGTCAAGATCAGGAACGGCAGGGTCTTCGTGGACGGCAAGGAGGTCCCGAAGAACAAGCGGAGCGCTCTCTGCAAGAAGCTCCCGCTGCCCGGCAAGGGCGCCGTCTGCATGGTGCACAAGAAGCGCGACGCGAGCGGCGGGTTCGGCACGAGCGACGAGAGAATCCACGTCGACGTCAGGCCGGCGCACGCCAAGTGCCCCCTGCCCAAGAAGCCCGGTAAGGGCATGGACGACGTACACGCCGGGGACGACACTCCCGTGATCATCACGCCGAACTGACCCGCGGCTCGCCGCGGGCGCCGACCGATCCCACGGCGTGACGGAGGTCCACCAGCCGCTCCCGCCTGAGCCATGACAGGGCGGAGGCCGGGGTCGCGGCGCCCGGATCGCCGGACGCCGCGACCGTACGTCAGGCCGGCGGGGTGAGCGGCCGGCGGAGGTGCCGGGCGAAGAAGCGGACCGCGCTGTCGGCCTCGAACCTGGGCAGTTCCTTGTGCCTGCCCGCGTTGGCGTGCAGCGTCTTCTCCTTCGAGGCGAAGGCGTCGAACAGGGCGAGAGCGGCCTCGCGCGGGATGTGTTCGTCGTCCCACTGCATGTCGAACTCGATCGGGACGGTGATCTGCTTCGCCTTCTCGATCAGGACATCGGGCCAGTGCTGGCCGAAGACCGCGGCCGTGATCCTGGGGTCGATCGCCACGAACGGCACGCCGACCGCGGTGCCCATGTTGATGCCGAAGTAGCCGACCGGCCCGTCGGCGCCGATCTCCGGAAGTTCCTGGAGCGCGTCCAGGACCGCCTGCCATTCGGGCACGGCGAGCTCCGCCAGGTGGGCGTTGTAGCGGACGACGATCGGCCCTTCCGGCTCGCCCGCCGCCCTCGCCCGGAACAGCTCGGCGATCTCCTGCTCGTCGTGCGCCGTACGCGGCCGGTCGCCGTGACCGGGCGCGTCGATGACGGCGACGTGGAAGCCGCAGCCGGTCGCGAGGAGGCGGGCGCGACCGGCCATCGCCGGATGCTTCTTGTGATTGCCGCCGCCGTGGCCCATCAGGACCAGGGGCGCGCGGCCGGTGCCGGGAGCCGGCGACCAGAGGACTCCGGGGACGTCGCCCACGGTGAAGTCGCGTTCGATCATGCCGTCCGAGGACGACTCGGCGGTGAACCGCAGAGTGTGCACAGGTGTTGCCTTTCGGGAGAGCCTCGGCGCTCCCGGCGACACCTACGTCGATCGCCCGGCCGTGACGGGAAGGGGGAGCACCCACGTGGTTCCTGCGTTCATGGGTCTCACCTCCTCGGCCGGTCACGGTCACCGGCACGCTACCAGGGTCGCCGGTCGTCTCTCGAACCCTTTTCAGCGGCCGGGCACGGAGGCGGGGCGGCCCGCGTCGAGGCGGTCGCGCTGCGGCACGACGGTGTACTTGGGGTCCCTGGCCGAGGCCCGGCCCGCCTCCAGCACGCCGAACCGGGTGCACAGGGCTCCGGCCGTGATCGCCATCGCGGACAGCGCGGTGAGGGCCCGGCTGCGCCGGGCGACCGTGGCGAGCAGGCCGCCGCCGAGGGTGAGCACGCGGGAGGCCCGCATGAGCCTGCCCGCCCTGCCCGTCCGGTACGGCTCGCCGACGAGGCCGAGACGGTGCTCCAGCAGCCCGCCCGCGACGATCTCGGCCATGGCCCCCGCCGCCGCGGCGGTGCGGGCGGGCCCCGCCAGCGCCCGGGGCGTGGTGAGCATGACGGCCGCGCCGGCCGATGCGAGCGCGCTCCCGGCGAACAGGAACGGCAGCTCGCGCATGCCCTCGTGCCAGGCGGGGACGGCGGTGTCGGCCAGCAGGACGGCCGTGTAGGTGGCCATCGCCATACCGCTCAGGCCGCTCGCGACCGACGCGGCGTCGCCCGCGAGGGGCAGCAGGCCGGTCACCGCGGAGCCCGCCGCCACGCCGGTCAGCCCGCTGTGTGCGGCCAGCGTCCACGAGCCGACGCTCATCGGCGAGGTGAGCTTGAACACCCGCAGCATGTTGAGGAAGCGCATCGGGCGGCCGAGCTCGGCCACCAGGAAGACGGTTCCGACGCCGGCCCCGGCGAAGGCGGCCATGCGGGCGGCCAGCTCCAGCCGATCCCGCCCGGTGAGGCGGGCAGCGGCCGCCATCGCGCCCGCCGCGCCGGACAGCCCGCCCAGATAGAGGTACGCCGGCATGTGGGGCTCGTGCCAGAGGGGCTGCTTGATGACCGGCTGGCCGTAGTAGGACCGGAACTCGGCGTCCGGCACCATCTCGTCGCGCCGCCTCGGCATCAGGCCCTCCTCAGGAAGGAGACGGCGACGCCGGCGGCGAGGGCGAGGGCGGCGCCGCCGGCCCAGCGCCACATCGCGGGCAGGTCGCGGGTGGTCACCACGGGATCCGGCGGCAGGCCGTACGTCTCGGGCTCGTCCAGCAGGAGGAAGAACGCGCCCGTGCCGCCCACCCCGTTGTCCGGGTCCGCGCCGTACAGCCGGGCCTCGGTCGTGCCCTCGGCGTGCAGCCGTTCGACCCGTTCCTCTGCCCGCTGCCGCAGCTCGTCGAGCGGCCCGAACTGGATGGACTTCGTCGGGCACGCCTTGGCGCAGGCGGGCTCCATGCCGCCGCGCAGCCGGTCGTAGCAGAGCGTGCACTTCCAGGCCCGGCCGTCGTCCTGTCTGCGGTCGATCACCCCGTAGGGGCAGGCGGGCACGCAGTAGCCGCAGCCGTTGCAGACGTCGGGCTGGACGACGACGGTGTCGAACTCGGTGCGGAACAACGCGCCGGTGGGGCAGACGTCGAGGCAGGCGGCGTGGGTGCAGTGCTTGCACACGTCCGACGACATCAGCCACCGGCCGTCCTGCTCGACGAAGGCGACGTGCCGCCAGGTGCTCGCGCCGAGCGCGCCGGTGTTGTCGTAGGAGGTGGCCCGGAACACGAACCCGTCGTCGGGCACGTCGTTCCACTCCTTGCAGGCCACCTCGCAGGCCTTGCACCCGATGCAGACGGTTGTGTCGGTGAAGAACCCCACCCGCTCAGCCATGGCGATACCTCTCGGTCAGGTCGAGCAGCGCGGGGCCGCGCGGGCGCCGTCCGGGCAGGACGTCGCAGGTGCCTGCCTTGCTCTCCTGGATGTAGACGTTCGGGTCGAGCACGATCGACGGCAGGTCGTTGACGATGTCCCCGGTGATGAGCCCGCCGCTGCTGTATCCCCAGTGGTACGGCATGACGATCTGGTGGACGACCTTCCCGTTCAGTCGCAGGGGCCGTACACGGCCGGTGACGAGCACGCGCAGCTCGATCGCGGTCCGCGCGGTGACGATCGTCGCCCAGTCGCCGTTGTCCAGGCCGAGCTCCCCGGCCATCTCCCGCGACATCTCGCAGAACGCCTCCGGCTGGAGCTCCGCCAGGTAGGGCAGGGGCCTGCTCATGGCGCCCGTCGTGTGGTGCTCGGTGAGCCTGCTCGTCGTGTAGACGTACGGGAACCGGGGCGACAGCGCCGGGTTGTACGGGTTCTCCGGCCGGTCGATGGTGCGGCGGGCCGGGTTGGCCTGCTGCCCGTACAAGGCGTTGCGCACCGGCGACTCGTGCGGCTCGTAATGGGTGGGCAGCGGCCCGTCGGACAGGCCGGACGGGACGTACAGCCAGCCCCTGCCGTCCGACTGCATGATGAACGGGTCGGTGCCGGCCAGCGCGTGCTCGGCCTTGGCCCCCTCGGGCGGCACGTAGTCGGGCGCCTTGTCCTCCTCGAAGTCCGGCACGTCGGGCCCGGTCCACTTGGTGCCGTCCCAGTAGACGTACTTCTTCCGTTCGCTCCACGGACGGCCCTGCGGGTCGGCGGAGGCGCGGTTGTAGAGGATGCGCCGGTTCGCCGGCCAGGCCCAGCCCCATTCGAGCGCGGCCGGGCCCTGCTCGGTGTGCGGGGTGCGCCGGGCCGCCATGTTGACCCCGTCGGCGTACACCCCGCAGTAGATCCAGCAGCCGCAGCTCGTCGAGCCGTCGGGCTTCAGCTCGCGCAGCGACGCCAGCAGGCGGCCGTCGGCGGCGCTGCCGTTGATCTCGCGGAGCACGGCCGCGGCGTCGGGGTCGCGCTGCGCGCCGATCTCCGGGTAGTCCCAGGTCAGCTCCATCACCGGCCGGTCGATGTCGTCGTCGCCGAGCCGCTGCCTGATCCGCTTGCCGAGGTGGTGGTAGAACCACAGGTCGCTGCGGCAGTCGCCCGGCGGGTCGAGGGCCTTCTCGCGCCACTGCAGCAGCCGCTGGGTGTTGGTGAACGTGCCCTCCTTCTCCACGTGGCTCGCGGCGGGCATGAAGAAGACCTCGGTGCCGATCTCCTCGGTCTGCAGCTCCCCCGTCTCGATCTCGGGCGCGTCCTTCCAGAACGTCGCGGTCTCCACCAGAACGAGGTCGCGGACCACCAGCCAGTCGAGGTTGGCCAGCCCCAGCCGCTGCGCCTTGCCGTTGGCCGACCCGACGGCGGGGTTCTCGCCCACGACGAAGTAGCCCTTGACCGTGCCGTCGATCTGGCCCATCACGCTCGCGTAGTGGCCGTGGTCGCCGGTCAGCCGGGGCAGGTAGCCGAAGCAGTAGTCGTTGGCCTCCGTCGCCGCGTCGCCCCACCACGCCTTCAGCAGGCTGACGACGTACGCCCGCCGGTTGCCCCACCAGCCGGTGTCGGCGCCCTCGCGTTCCAGGTAGTCGTCGAGGCCGCCGTGCCGGTGGGCGTGCGGCATCGCGATGTATCCCGGCAGCAGGTTGAACAGGGTCGGGATGTCGGTGGAGCCCTGGATGCTCGCGTGCCCGCGCAGCGCCATGATGCCGCCGCCCGGCCGGCCCATGTTGCCCAGCAGGAGCTGCAGGATCGCGGCGGCCCTGATGTACTGCACGCCGACCGAGTGCTGCGTCCAGCCCACCGAGTAGACCCACGCCGTGGTCCGCTCCCGGCCGGAGTTGGCCGTGATCGCCTCGGCCAGCTCGTGGAACCCCTCCGGCGGGATGCCGCACAGCTCCTCGACCATCTCCGGCGTGTAGCGCGCGTAGTGCCGTTTGACGATCTGGTAGACGCACCGCGGGTCGGTCAGCGTCGGGTCCTGGGGCGGCGTCGCGCTCGCGCCCGCGCCGCGCGCGCCGTACGAGTCGGACCCCGCCGCCTCCGCGTGGCGCGCGCCGCCCTCGACCGGCTCCTCCTCCTCGGGCACGTCGCCCTCGTACGCCCAGCTCGACGGGTCATACCTGCCGGTCTCCTCGTCGTAGCCGGAGAACAGGCCGTCGAGGTCCTCGGTGTCGCGGAAGTCCCGGTTCACCAGGGTCGCGGCGTTGGTGTACGCGAGGACGTACTCGCGGAAGTCGAGCCCGTTCGCCAGCACGTAGTTGATCAGCGCGCCGAGCAGCACGATGTCAGTACCGGCGCGGATCGGCAGATACCTGTCCACGGTCGCACTCGTACGGCTGAAGCGCGGGTCGACGTGGAAGACCTTCGCGCCGCGCTCGCGCGCCTCCATCACCCACTGGTAGCCCACCGGATGGCACTCGGCCATGTTGGAGCCCTGGATGACGATGCAGTCGGCGTTGGCCAGGTCCTGCTGGGACTGGGTCGCGCCGCCACGCCCGAAGCTGGTCCCCAGACCGGGGACGGTGGAGGAGTGTCATATGCGCGCCTGGTTCTCGACCTGGATCGCGCCGAGGGCGGTGTAGAGCTTCTTCATCAGGTAGTTCTCTTCGTTGTCGAGCGTCGCCCCGCCCAGGCTGGCGATGCCCAGAGTCCTCCTGACCTCCTGTCCCTCGTGCGTCTGCTGCCAGGTCTCGCGCCGGGTCCGCACGACGCGGTCGGCGATCATGTCCATCGCGGTTTCGAGGTCGAGCGGCTCCCACTCGGTGCCGTACGGCCTGCGGTAGAGGACCGTCGTCTGACGGCCGGGGTGGGTGACGAGCTGCTTGCTGGCCGACCCCTTCGGGCACAGCCGTCCCCGCGAGATCGGCGAGGCGGGGTCGCCCTCGATCTGGGTGACCTTGCCGTCCTTGACGTAGACGAGCTGGCCGCAGCCCACCGCACAGTAGGGGCAGACGGAACGCGCGACGGTCTCGGCCTCCTCGACGCGGGGCCGCAGGGCGTCCGTACGCGCCGAGCGCGCCGCCCGCCCTCTGCCGTCCTCTCCCCTGAGCTGCCGGATCACCGGCCAGCGGGAGAGCCATCCACCGCCCACGACGCCTCTGATGCCCCGCTCATGCCGGTCTAATCACGAGATATCGCCGTCTCCCACCACCTGCCGCGACGTGACCGCGTGGAGATAACCGCGGGCGAGCGCGCGACGACCGGACGAGCGGTGCAGCTCGCCGAGCAGCCGCCGCGTGGCCGCCTCCCCGCTCCGGTCGCCGAGCTGCCGGAAGATCGCCAGTGAGCTCTCCAGCCGGGCCGAGCCGTTCCGCCAGTCGCCCCTGGCCGCCTGGAGCCCGCCCAAGCCCTGCATCGCGTACGCCGCGCAGTGCCGGTCGCCGAAGCCCTCGAATATCGTCAGCGCCCGGCCCTGGGCGCGCATCGCCCGCCCGGTCTCCCCCGCGAGGTCGTGCAGGCGGCCGATCTGGAGCGACACGCAGCCCTCCCGGTGGGCGTCGCCGAGCTCCCGCGCCATGCGCAGCGCGCCGCCGAGCCAGTCGGCGGCGCCGTTCAGGTCGCCCGCGCTCAGGCGGCTGCGCCCGAGCGCCTGCCGGGCGTACGCCTCGCCCGACCGATCGTCCAGCGACACGAACATCCCGAGGGCGCGGCGGAAGTGCCGGGACGCGGCGACGTGGTCGCCCCTGAACTGGCCGACCGCACCCAGCCCGCAGACCGACACGGCCTCGCCCCTGAGGTCCCCCAGCGTGCGGAAGAGCACGCGCGAGCGGCGGAACATGCCGGCCGCCTGGGCGTACCTGTCCCGGTAGAGGGCCACCTGGCCGAGCCCGCGCAGCATGGCGGCCTCCCCCGCGCGGTCTCCGGCGGCGCGGGCGGCCTCCAGGGCGACGCGGTGGGTCTCCTCCCACGCGCCGAGGTGACAGCGCAGGTCGAAGTACGGCACGAGCGCCGCCGCCAGGCCCCAGGCGGCGCCGGTCAGCCCCGCCTCCGCGGCCAGCCGTACGGCCTCGACCAGGGTCTCGTGCTCCGCGCCGAACCAGGAGACGGGATGGGCGCCGACCCGGCGCAGGGCGTCGTCGGGCAGCCGCCAGCGCCGGGCCGCGGGCGAGGTCAGGCGGAAGACCGTGGTGGGCAGGCGGGCCGTGGCGTGTTCCGTGGCGGCCGTCCAGCCCGCGACCACGCGCGCCAGCGCCGGCATGTCCACCTCGCCCGCCTTGTCCCTGGCGTCGACGCGCAGCAGGTCGGGCAGCCGATATCGGGGCTGGCCGAGGGGGTCGGTCCCCACCGGGCGCAGCAGGTTCGCGTCGACCAGCACGTCGGTCACGGCGTCGCTGCGGTGCCGGTCGAGCACGGCGTCGACCACCCAGCCGGGCAGCGGCCGGGCGCCGAGCAGGCCGAGCGCGCGGAACGTGCGCGCGGCGTCGTCGGGCAGCAGGCGATAGCTGCGGTCGAAGGACTCCCGCACCACCAGGTCGCCGGCGCGCAGCTCGGCGAGCCTGACCGTCTCGTCGTCGAGCCGCCGCCGCAGCACGGCCGGAGACCAGCCGGGACGGGCGGCCAGCCGCGCCCCTGCCACCCGGATCGCGAGCGGCAGCCGGCCGCAGGCCCGCACGATGGCGGCGGCCTCCTCCGGCTCCCGCTCCAGCCGCTCCGCGCCGACGATCGCCGTCAGCAGCTCCAGCGCCTCCGCGTGGGGCAGGACGTCGAGGTCGATCCGGGCGGCGCCGGGCAGCTCGGTGCGGCGCCTGCCGGTGACGACGACGGCGCTGCCGCCGCCCGGCAGCAGCGGCCGCACCTGCGCGGCGCCCGCCGCATCGTCGAGCACGACCAGCATCGGCCGCACGGCGAGCAGCGTGCGGTAGAGCGCGGCGCGCTCGTGCACGGTGGGCGGCAGCGGCTCCGCCGCGCCCAGCGCGCGCAGCGCCTCGGCCAGCAGCTCTCCCGGCTCGGCCGGTGATCCCGCCGCGCCGTCCCGGGGGTCGGTGCCGCCGAGCGACAGGAAGAGCTGGCCGTGCGGGTACGCCTCGCGGACGGCGTGGGCGCAGCGCACCGCGAGCGCGGTCTTGCCGACGCCCGGCGGCCCGGTGACGACGGCGACCCCGCCGGGGGCGAGCGCCCCGGTCAGCTCCGCCGCCTCGGCCGCCCGCCCGGTGAAGTCCACCAGGTCCGGCGGCAGCTGACGCGGCACGACGGGGTTAACGGCGTGAGTGCGGCCGGTCGGGAAACCGGAGGCGGCGGTGGGCGCGACGGGAACCGGCGGTTCGGCGGGAAGGCCGCCCGGGGCGGGCGGTCGTGGCGGCGGCTCCCCGGCGAGCACGGCCGCGTGCGCCCGGCGCAGCTCGGGCCCGGGCCCGACGCCGAGCTCGCTCACGAGATGCTCGCGGATCGCACCGAAGGCGCGCAGCGCCTCACCCTGCCGCCCCGACCAGTGCAGGGCCAGCATGAGCCTGCTCCACAGGTCCTCGCGGAAGGGGTGATCGGCGAGCAGGGCGCGCAGCTCCCCGGCCGCCTCGCCGTACTCTCCGGCCGCCATGAGCAGCTCGACCAGGTCTTCCGCGGCGCGCAGCCGCGCCTGGGCGAGCCGTCCGAGCCTGCGGTCCCACAGCGGGCTGCCGGGCAGGTCGGACAGCGGGACGCCCTGCCACAGCGCCAGCGCCCGTGCCAGCAGGTCGGCCGCCTCGTCGGGCCGGCCCAGCGCCCGGCGCTCCCGCGCGGCGGCCACCCGCTCCTCGAACAGCAGCAGGTCGAGCTCGTGCGGCGGCAGCTCGATCGCGTACCCCGACCCGATGGCCCGGATGCGGGCCGGGGCCGGCCCGAGCTCCGCGCGCAGGGCGCTCGCGTACGTGCGGAGGTTGGCCGCGGCCGAGCGCGGCCGGTGGTCCGGCCACAGCACCTCGGCGAGCTCGTCGCCGCCGACGGTGTGGTTGGCGTGGAGGAGAAGGGTGGCCAGGAGCATGCGGGGCTTCGGCCCGCCGAGCCGTGGCGCCGTGCCCGGCAGGCGGACCTCCAGGGGACCGAGCACGTTGAACATAGGCCGATCGACTGTCATGACCGCGTTGCTCCTCGAAGGACCGGTTCGCCATGACTCGCGCAATCTTTGTACCCAACTCTTGATGATTTTTGTGCGGCAGATTCCGACTCTTTTGGTCATGAGACTCAAATCGCTTGTCACGGCGGGCCTCGCGGTGGTCCTGGGCCTCGCGTTCAGCACCGCCACCGCCCCAGCGGCCTCCGCGGCGGGTCCGCGCCCGAACTTTCAGATGCCGTTCCCCTGTGGCCAGACGTGGACGGGCAACTCCAGCGCGAGCAGCGCCCACCAGTCGTACGAGATCGACTTCAACCGGGGCAGCACGGCCGACGCCGACTACGGCGACACGGTCGTGGCCGCGGCGGCCGGCACCGTCGTCATCTCGGCCCACCAGGGCTCGACGAACGGCTTCGGCAACCTCATCAAGATCGATCACGGTGGCGGCTGGTTCACCTACTACGCCCATCTGAGCCTGCGCTCGGTGAGCGCGGGGGCCAGCGTGAGCCAGGGCCAGAAGATCGGCGAGGTCGGCAACACCAGCAAGCCGGGCAACAACATCTCCCCGCACCTGCACTACGAGGTGCGCACGAGCGACACGTCCTACCCCGCCAACATCCAGAAGGCGGTGTTCAACGGGGTCACCTTCGGCTACCCCGCGCAGACCGTGACCTCGCAGAACTGCGGCGGCGCGTCGACCAACCCCTACACCCCGCAGGAGGTCTGCGGCAGCGGCTACTCGGTGATCGACTCGGCCGCCCTCGGCACAGCGGGCACCGTCTATCTGCTCTACAACTCCGGCAACGGCTACAACTGCGTCGTCACGATGAAGAAGACCTCACTGGGCACGGCCACCGCGACCACCGCCTATCTGGAGGTCCAGGGCAAGAGCCGGGTCACCGACTCCGGCAACTACGGCTATTACGCCGGGCCGGTACGGGCGGCAGCGGCCGACAAGTGCGTGAAGTGGGGCGGCAAGGCGGGCTCGAACACCTACGACAGCCCCTTCGAGCACTGCGGCTGATCCCCATGACCGCATCCCTGATCGTCCGCGCGCCCCGGCGTACGGCCCTGACCGCCGCGGGCGTCGTGACGCTCCTGCTGTGCCTGGCCGGGCTCGTCCCGGCCGGGCCGGCCTCGGCCGCCGAGGGCCCGCTCGCCACCGCCTTCACGCAGGCGGCGGCGGCCCACGGCGTCCCCCGCGACCTGCTCGTCGCGCTCGCCTACGCCGAGACCCACCTCGACGGCCACGACGGCAGGCCGAGCGCGAGCGGCGGCTATGGCGTGGCACACCTGGTCAGCAATCCCACGCTGCACACCCTGGAAGAGGCGGCAGGGCTCACCGGAGCGCCGGTCGCCTCGCTCAAGGCCGACGACGCGGCCAACGTGGCGGGCGCGGCGGCCGTCCTGCGGGCCAGGGCCGACGCCCTGGGCCTGGACGCCGCCGCCCGCGCCGACGCCGATCGCTGGTACACCGCCGTCGCGCGTTACGGCGGGGCGAGCACGCCCGAGGTCGCCCGGCTGTACGCCGACGCCGTCTACGACCTGCTGTCGGCCGGGTTCACCGCGCGGACGCCGGCGGGCGAGACGATCACGGTGGCCGCCCGCCCGGCGCGTCCGGACCGGGGAGCGCTCGCGAACGCCCGCGACCTCGGCACGCCGGAGAACAACCGCACGCTCGCCGCGGCGGCCGTCGACTACCCCGGCGCGACGTGGGTGGCGGCCAGCAGCGCCAACTACGCGGTGTCCAACCGGCCGGCGAGCGACTCGATCGACCGCATCGTCATCCACGTCACCCAGGGCTCGTACGCCGGGACGATCTCCTGGTTCCAGAACCCCGCCGCCCAGGTCTCGGCGCACTACGTCGTACGGTCGTCCGACGGCGCCATCACCCAGATGGTGCGGGAGAAGGACCGGGCCTGGCACGCGGGCAACTCCGACTACAACCACCACTCCGTCGGCATCGAGCACGAGGGATACGTGGACAACGCGTCCTGGTTCACCGACGCGATGTACCGCTCCTCGGCCGCCCTCGTGCGCTCCATCGCCGCGCGGTACGGCATCCCCACGGACCGCTCCCACATCGTGGGGCACTACCAGGTACCCGGCTCCGACCACACCGATCCCGGGCCCAACTGGAACTGGAACACGTACATGCAGTACGTCACGGGCGGCGGCGGAACCGGGAACCCGTACACGCCGGAGCAGGTGTGCGGCGCCGGCTACTCGGTGATCGACTCGGCCGCCCTCGGCACGGCCGGCACCGTCTATCTGCTCTACAACTCCGGCAACGGATACAACTGCGTCGTCACGATGAAGAAGACCTCACTGGGCACGCCCACCGCGACCACCGCCTATCTGGAGGTGCAGGGCAAGAGCCGGGTCACCGACTCGGGCGACTACGGCTATTACGCCGGGCCGGTACGGGCGGCAGCGGCCGACAAGTGCGTGAAGTGGGGCGGCAAGGCGGGCTCGAACACCTACGACAGCCCCTTCGAGCACTGCGGCTGACCTCCTCCGGCATCGGTTCATGATCCGGGCATGATCCCCGGACACGATCAAGGGCCTCCGCGCGCCGCACCGCGCGGGGGCCCTGCCGCTGCCGGGGAGATCTGCGAGAGCTTGGGCCGCGTGGAGTGTAGAGCCCGCAGGGAGGGCAATAAGGGCCTGATGCAGCCCGCTTCGCGGGCGATCCGTGCCCGCGGAACCACCCTCACGCAGAGGACGTCGATGAGCGACCAGCCGCCCGAGTGGGCGAGAAATCTTGAGAAGGCGGCGATCGAGGCGGCCAGGGCCGTCGAACGCGCCGGCCGGGCCCTCGGCAAGGCGGTGGAGCAGGCGGGGCGCACCGCCAAGGCCCAGGCCGCGATGGCGGCGGCCTACCAGGCCGACCTGGAAGCGCTGGAGAAGGTGCTGCGGGAGCTCCCCGCGGAGCAGGTCAGGGACATCTCGGCCGCCGCGGCGGTGGTCACGGCGACCGCCGACCGGGTGCTGTCCCAGACGCCGAAGGACGATCTCTGAGCCGGTGCGCCTCCGGCCCCAAGGCGGCAGGATACGAGCGGCGCAGCGCAGAAGAGGCGCGGCAGAAGTGGCGGCCGGGCGGGAGCGGCGGCGCGGCGAAGGAGCGGCGGCCGAGCGCCACGTCGATATCCACAGCCTGTGGATGACTGTCCGGAGCTGCGGTTTTCCGCACCCATGATGTGAAGCGCACCGCAGGAAGCCGGGCGGCGCCCCTCATGGTGACCGCGCCGCCCGGCTTCTAGCGTCAATCCCCATGAACAGCACCGAAATCGGAGGAATCGCCGGGTGGGCGATGGAGCTCACCGAACGCCTGGGCGCGCCGGGCGCCGGCGTCGCGATCGCCCTGGAGAACCTGTTTCCCCCACTGCCCAGCGAGGTCATCCTGCCACTCGCCGGGTTCACCGCCTCGCAGGGGGACATGAGCCTGATCGCGGCGCTCCTGTGGACGACCGTGGGCTCCGTCGTGGGGGCGCTCGCGCTCTACTGCGTCGGCGCCCTGCTCGGCCGGGAGCGTACGGTGGCCATCGCGGCACGTCTGCCGCTGGTCAAGATCTCCGACATCGAGAAGGCGGAGGCGTGGTTCGCCCGGCATGGTGTGAAGACGGTGTTCTTCGGGCGCATGATCCCGATCTTTCGCAGCCTGATCTCGGTGCCCGCCGGTGTGGAACGCATGCCGCTCGGCACGTTCCTGCTGTTCACCACGCTCGGCAGCCTGATCTGGAACACCGTGTTCGTGCTGGCGGGTTATCTGCTCGGCGAGAGCTGGCACCTCGTCGAGGACTACATGGGGATCGTCTCCAAGGTGGTCGTGGCGGCCGTCGACCTCGTCGTCGCCTGGTTCGTGGCCGTACGGCTGCGGGAACGGCACGGCCACGGACGCCATGCCCGTTGACCAGCCGCTCCCCGGGCGGGCCCGCCTGCCGCCCAGAGCGGCGCGAACCGCCGCGAAGGAGCCGATGAACGTCGCGCGCGCCCTCAGGATCCTCACGGCGCTCGTCATCGGCACGCTGACGGCGGTCGTCGAGCTGGCCTTCCTGCTGGTGGCCGCGCCGCTCGCCCTGCTCTGCCTGCCGCATCCCGCCGCGCGGCGCGCCGGGGAGCGCCTGCTGCGGGCCGTCGCCGTGCCGCTGGCCCGGCTCGAGATGCGCAGGCTCGGCCTGCTCGGCGGCCTCGACCACGCCGTCGGGACCGGCCGGGTCGCCGGGTATCTCGCGGCCCGGTGGCCGATCGGCCTGCTCGGCGGCCTCGTGCTCCTCCTGCTGGTCATCGGTGTGAGCGTGTGCGTCTACATGGTGTGGAGCTGGGCACACGGGGAGAACCCCGACGGCATCCCGCCGACCCCCGGCATCCTCGTCTACTTCGGAGTGGCCGGGCTCGTCCTGCTGTTCCTCGACATCATGGGCATCCAGGGCGTCGCCGCTCTGGAACTGCGGGTCGCCCGGCGCTTCCTCGGCCCCAGCCCCACCGAGCTGCTGGAGCGCCGCATCGACGAGCTGGCCAGGACCCGTGCCGGCATCGTGAGCGCGGTCGACCAGGAGCGGCGCAGGATCGAGCGCGACCTGCACGACGGCGTGCAGCAGCGGCTGGTGGCCCTCGCCGTGCTGATCGGGCGGGCCCGGCGCGGGCGAAGTCCCCAGCTCCTCGACGATCTGCTCCACCAGGCCCACGAGGAGGCCCAGGAGGCCCTGCGCGAGCTGCGCGAGGTCGCCTGGCGGGTCTACCCGGCCGAGCTCGACACGCTCGGGCTGCGCGAGTCCCTGTCCGCCGTCGCCGAGCGGGCCGGGATGCCCGTCACCGTCGCGTACGGCCTCACCGCCCGCCCACCCGGCGAGGTGGAGACGGCGGTCTACTTCGTCGTACGGGAGGCCGTGACGAACGCCGCCAAGCACGCGGCGGCGGAGCAGGTGCGGGTGGAGATCCTGGAGGACGGGGACACGATCGTCGTGCGGGTGCGCGACGACGGGCGGGGCGGCGCCGACCCCGGCGGCGGCGGCCTGTCCGGGCTGGCCCGCAGGGTCGCCGCGCTGGACGGCAGGTTCCAGGTGGACAGCCCGCCCGGCGGCCCGACCACCGTGAGCGCGGAGCTCCCCCGCGAGTGACCCCCGGATCCTCCTTCGATAGGGGGCTCGTCCGGCCACCCGGCGAGCACGGGCAACGATCAGCCGGCGTACGCGCGGCGCATGGCCGTCTCGTTCGGACCGGTGACCGCTCCCCGTGCGGCGCTATCGTCGGCGGCATGACCGATCGATCGCTCGCTGGGGAGAACGCGGCCGTTCTAAGGAACCCTTAAAGGTGGGTGAAACCACGCCAGAGGCCGCGATGTTTGCGTTGTCCCAGGACGCCGGCACCCGTCCGGCGCGCTCTGTGGACGAAAGGCATCACGATGATGAAACGCACACGGCTGCTCGTGGCCGCGCTCACGCTCACCACGCTGGCCGCGGCCGGTACGGCCGCGGCGGCCGATACGGCCCCGGCACCCGGCGCCGTGAAATCCGGCGACGCGACGATCAAGTCAGGCGCGAGGGCCGGGGCGGATGCGGACGCCGATCTGGCGGCGATCGCGGCGAAGCTCGGAGTGACGACCGAGCGGCTCGACTCCGCGCTGGTCGCGGCCAAGATGGAGGACGTTCCGCCGGGGTCCTTCGTCACGGCGGTCGCGGCCGACCTCGGGCTGCCGGTCTCGCAGGTTCGGGACGCTCTGGGACCGATCGTCGCCAAGCCCGCGCCCGATGGCGACAATCAGGGCAGGGCAGACAGCACGGGCACGAAGGCCCGGGACGGCTCACAGGACTCGCCGTTCACCACCGACGCCGCGGCGGCGTCCCTGGCCGCGGCGCTCGGTGTCGATCAGGCCAAGGCCAAGGACGCCCTGGCCGCTTTGGTGGCATTGGGCAGAGTCCGTCCGACGTCCACGGATTTCGGTGACATCGCCGCCTCGCTCGGGGTGGGCTCCGACCGGCTCGATGCCGCGTTGCGCGAGCTGAAGCGGTCGCTGAGCCAGGGCTGACAGCCACCGCGTCTCACACAACTGCGGCATCGAGGGTGAGGATGGGCGACCATGCGGATACTCGTGGTGGACGACGACGCGGCCGTGCGGCGGTCCTTGGAGCATGCGTTGCGCCGGGACGGCTACGACGTGTCATCCGCCGCCGATGGGGCGTCCGCCCTCGCCGAGCACGGCGTGTTCCGCCCGGACGCGGTGGTGCTCGACGTCCTCATGCCCGAACCGAACGGGCTGGAGGTGTGCCGTGCGCTACGCGAGGGCGGGCACGACACGCCGATCCTGATGCTCACGGCCCGGGACCTGGTCGTCGACCGGGTCGCCGGGCTCGACGCGGGGGCCGACGATTACCTGGCCAAGCCCTTCGCCCTGGAGGAGTTGCGGGCCCGGCTGAGAGCCCTGCTCCGGCGCAGCGGCGCCAGGGCCGAGGTGCTGCGCTTCGCCGACGTCGCCCTCGACGTGAGCGGCTGCAGGGCCGAGCGGGCCGGGCGGCGCCTGGATCTGACCAAGACGGAGTTGTCCCTGCTGGAGCTGTTCCTGCGCAACCCCGGCCGGGTGCTGAGCCGGACCCAGATCTTCGAGTCCGTCTGGGGCTACGACTTCGGCCCGGAGTCGAACGCGCTGTGGGTGTACATCAGCTACCTGCGCGGCAAGCTCGAAGCGGACGGCGGCAGCCGATTGATCCAGACGGTGCGCGGCCTGGGGTATGTCCTGCGCGAGGAACCATGAACCTGCGCACCCGGCTGGCCATCGCCGGCGGTTCCGTGGTCGCGGGCGCCCTGGTGCTCGTGTCGGTGGTCCTTTATCCGGCCGTGAACGCCAACCTTCGCGGCCAGATGGACAACGCGCTGATCGCGGCCGCCGGCCGGGCACCGAGCGTGGCCGCGGCCATCAACGCCAAGCTCAGGGACGTCAACGGGGATCCGGGCTTCCCGACTGCTCCGCTGGGGATCGGAAGCACCCAGCTGCAGATCGTGCCGGCCCCGGTCCGAGCCGGGCCGTCGGCGGAGTTCGTCGACCTCACGGCCCGCGACGTCGCCGTCGCGGACGGCACCGCCGGCGCCTACTTCCGAGACGCGACCTACAACGGAATCGCCTACCGGGTCTACACGGCCCGGCTGCCCGGATCACCGGGAACGCTCGTACGCACAGCCATCCCGGAATCCGATCCCGCGCCCACACTCCGCGAACTCGCCTGGCTGCTCGCCGGCTCGACGGTGGCCGCCGGACTCCTGGCGGCACTGGTCTCACGCCTGGCGGCACGCCGCGTCCTACGCCCGGTGCACCAGCTCACCGAGACCGTCGAACTGATCCGCACGACCGGCGACCTGTCCATCCCGATCTCCGCCCAGAGCCGGGATGAGATCGGCCGGCTCGCCTCGGCGTTCGCGGCGATGACCGCCGCCCTGGACGAAGCAATCGGCGCCCAGCGCCGTCTGGTGGCCGACGCCTCGCACGAACTGCGCACACCGCTGACGAGCCTGACGGTGAACCTCGAACTGCTGTCGGAGAACCCGGCCGACGCGCAGGCTCCACTCCTCGCCGCCGAAGCGCTCGGCCAGGCCGGGGAACTCACGACGTTGGTCAACGACCTGGTCGACCTGGCCCGCTATGGCCAGGCGCCGTTCCACACGGAAGACGTCCGCCTCGACCTCGTCGCCGAGCGCGTCGCGGCCCGCGCGGCGCGCCGGGCCCCGCGGATCGGATTCGAGCTGACCTGCGCGCCCACTCTCGTCCACGGAGACCCCGACGCCCTGGAACGCGCCGTCGCGAACCTCGTCGACAACGCCGTGAAGTGGAGCCCGCCCGACGGCCGGATCAGGATCAGCGTCGAGGCGGGCACCGTCGAGGTCGCGGACACCGGGCCGGGGATACCCGACAGCGATCTCGCATTCGTCTTCGACCGCTTCTATCGATCACCCGCGGCCCGCGCGCACCCCGGCTCCGGACTGGGCCTGGCCATCGTCCGGCAGGTCGCCGAGGCGCACGGCGGGACGGCCGAGGCCGTACCGTGCCGAAGCGGCGCGTTACTGCGGCTGCGCCTGCCGGCGTGTGCCGAGCAGGCGGAACCCTAGGGAGTGTCCGGTGATGTGCCTCGGGTTCCCCGCACCCGGCGGCCCTGACCGAGATGCCGGACGAAGAACCGCAGCGAGCTGTCGGTCTCGGACTCGGGGGTCTCCCCATGGTTGCCGGGGTTGGCGTGCAGCGTCTTGTCGGCCGAGCCCAGAGCGTCGAACAGCGCCAGGCCCCGGTCTCGCGGCACCCTGTCGTCGTCCCACTGGAGCAGGAACCGCACCGGGACGGTGACCCGGGCGGCGGCCTCGGTCAGCCCGTCCACGCCCAGCAGGCCCAGCACCGCCGCGCGGACCCGGGGCTCGGCGGCGACGAAGGGCACGCCGAGCCCGCAGCCCATCGACATGCCGAAGTAGCCCACCGGGCCGGCGCCGACGACGTCGAGCTCCTGAACCGCGGTCACCACGGCCTGCCATTCCGGCACGGCGGGACCGGCCAGGAACGTGTGCATCGTGGCGAGATGCGGGGCGACGTCCTCACCCGCGGCCATGCCGGCCCGCAGCCCGGCCGCCACCCGGGCGAACTCCTCGGTTTTCGGCCGATCGCCGTGGTTGGGCGCATCGACCGCGACCACCGCGACACCGCCCTCGGTGACGAAGCGGCGGGCGCGGGCCACGATGCCGGGGGCCTTCTTGTGCTGCCCGCCGCCGTGGCCCATCAGGATCAGGGGACGAGCCCCTGCGGCGCCTTCCGGCGTCCACAGCACACCGGGAATCTCGCCGAGAAGAAACTGCTGTTCAACGACGCCGTCCGACGACGTCCGAGAGATGAAGCGCAAAGCGTTACACGCCTTTCGGGATGCCTTCTGCGGGCGCTCCCTAGACCATGCGACGGAGGGAGCCCCGACCTGACACAGCGTTGATCGGTCTCACCTCCTCGGGTCACGGCGATGCACGGACGACGCCGAAGGTATCACCAGACCACGCAGAGCCCCCAGTGGTTTATCACCGGGAGCTCTGCGCGGTTTTCCCGTCGGCGGTTCCCCGTCGGCAGGGTCGACGTCTGGCAGGGTCGACGTCTGGCGGTCAGCGTCGTGCGGCGTCGCCCGTGAGATTCGCGCGCTTTGCGGCGGCGACCACCGAGACCCAGGCCATCGCGACGAGCACGCCGACGCACAGCGTGAGGGAACCGGCCCGCCCGCCCGACATGGCCCACCCGTTGCCCAGCAGGAGAGCCAGGCCGCCGAGCCGGGAGGCGACCGCGTGCCGGGCCCGCCCGGCGCGGGCGAAGTGCCGGCCGAGGACGAAGCAGGCCGCGATGAGCGCGGTGAAGGCCACCGAGCCGGCCGCCATGTGCAGCATCGCGTGCCAGCTCATCCCGGCCGGGGCACCCAGCGGGGTGCCCGCGGGGAAGCCGTCACCCGGGTCCATGCTGAAGACCCCGGCAGCCGCGAGTCCGGCGCCCTCGACGAGCAGCAGCCTGGGCGCCCACGTCCCTCCGGGCGTGCCGCGCATGACCCTGCGCAGTCCGATCGCCCCGGCGACCGTCAGGACGGCGGTGATCCAGAAGTTGGCGATCTGCAGCCACCCGAGGTCGCCGGTGCTGAGCATGCTGAGCGGGTGACGGAGCAGGTCGAAGCCCTCGCGGGTGAACGCCTGCGTCAGCGAGACGATCCCGAAGACGGGCGTGGTGAGCACCGCGCAGGTGAGCAGCGCACGCGTCGATCCCATGGAGACCGCCGGGCTCGTCGCACCCGTCGCACCCGTCGCACCCGGCGCGCCCGGCGCGGAACGCCGCGCAGCCGGCCCCCCGGTGAGCCGGTGCGTGGACTGAGACACGGACTGAGACACGGGCTGAGACACGGACTGAGACACGGGCTGAGAGGTGAGCTGGGTGGTGTCCTGCGTGGCGGTCATGGCCGTTCCCTTCTTCGGTGTCCTGGTCTTCCAGGCGGGCTTCGGGTGTATCCCGGACTCCGGCGCTTCGGCCTTCCCGTGCTTGGGCGCTGCGGGGTTTGGGTGGTCCGGGGCTTGGGTTGTCCTGGCCGGTGTGGTGTCCGGCCTCGCTCACGCGTCGAACGGCGGCGGCGCGATTCGACCGTCCGCGCCCGCTCCCGACGCCCGCCCGCCGTCCACCCGCCGTCCACCCCGCCGACCTGCGGCGTCGGCCACGGGTGCGCATTCCCTGTCACATGCGCATTCCCTGTCACATCGAGACGTCGGCCCAGGTCACGGCGTGTCAGGATCGGAGCCGGTCGATTCCGGCTCGTCCCGTACGACGTGGAGGTGACGGCGGGACCGGCGAACGGCCCGGCCGGACAGAGGATCGGAAAGAAGGAGAACGACGATGCGGTTTCTCATGACCACCAAGGGCGGCTCCCGCACACCGGATGCGGAGATGATGGCCGAGATGGGCGCCTTCATCGAGGAGATGACCAGGACGGGCGTGCTGCTGGCCACCGGCGGGCTGGAGCCGGGCGGCCTGCGGATGATCTCCTCCGGGGGTGAGATCACCGTGACCGACGGCCCCTTCACGGAGGCGAAGGAGGCGATCGTCAGCTTCGCCCTGATCGAGGCGCGCTCCCGCGAGGAGGCCGTGGAGCTGGCCCGCCGCTTCTGGAAGATCGTCGGCGACGGCGAGGGCTCGATCCAGCAGGTGTTCGGCCCCGAAGACGCCCCCGGAGGCGGCCCCCGCTGACACCGGAGAACGCCGGCGAGGCCGTGACCGGGCAGGCGTCCGGCCTCCGGCGGCGTACGCGCCGGGTTGCGCGGCGGACGGGCCGGTGCTGTCATCGGTCGGGTGACCTCCCTGGACTCCCATCGGGTCGTGGACGCCGTCTGGAAGATGGAGTCCGCGAGGATCGTCGCCGGCCTGGTGCGGATGATCGGTGACGTCGGCCTGGCGGAGGAGCTGGCGCAGGACGCCGTCCTCGCCGCGCTGGAGCAGTGGCCCGAGGCGGGCGTCCCGGACAACCCGGGCGCCTGGCTCATGGCCGTCGCCAAGCGCCGGGCCGTCGACCACCTGCGCCGGGAGGAACGGCGGGACCGCGGGCAGGAGCTGCTCGCCCGCGATCTGGCCACCCGCCCCGACGAGGGCGAGCGCGACGTGGACGAGGTGGTGGACGCGCTCGACGGGGAGGTCGGCGACGACGTCCTGCGGCTGATGTTCGTCTCCTGTCACCCGGTGCTGTCCACCGAGGCCCGGGTCGCGCTCACCCTGCGGCTGATCGGCGGCCTGCGCACCGACGAGATCGCGCGGGCCTTCCTCGTCTCCGAGAGCGCCGTCGCGCAGCGGATCGTGCGGGCCAAGCGGGCGCTCGCCGACGCGAACGTTCCCTTCGAGGTCCCGTCGGGTCCCGAGCGGGCGGCCCGGATGTCGTCGGTGCTCGAAGTGGTCTATCTCGTGTTCAACGAGGGATATTCGGCGACGGCGGGCGACGACCTGATGCGCCCGTCCCTGTGTCTGGAGGCGCTGCGCCTGGGCCGCGTCCTGGCCGAGCTGGCCCCCGACGAGGCCGAGGTGCACGGCCTGGTGGCGTTGATGGAGCTGCAGCAGTCGCGCTCCGCCGCGCGCACCGGCCCGTCGGGGGAGCCGGTCGTGCTGCACGAGCAGAACCGGGGGCGCTGGGACCCGCTGCTCATCCGGCGCGGCTTCGCGGCGCTGCTGCGGGCGCGGCAGGCGGGCGGCCCCCTCGGCCCGTACGTGCTGCAGGCGGCCATCGCGGCCTGCCACGCGCGGGCCGCCACCCCGGAGGAGACCGACTGGCCGCAGATCGCCGCGCTCTACGAGGCCCTCGTCAGGGTGCTGCCCACGCCGGTCGTCCAGCTCAACCGCGCGGTCGCGCTCGCCATGGCCCACGGTCCGCGCGCCGGTCTCACGCTCGTTGACGCGCTGACCGGGGAACCGGCGCTCAAGGGCTATCACCTGCTGCCCGCCGTACGCGGGGACATGCTGGCCCGGCTCGGCCGGCACGACGAGGCCCGTACGGAGTTCGAACGCGCCGCGTCCCTCACCCGCAACACCGCGGAACGGGCGGTGCTGCTACGCCGCGCCGCGACCTGCGCCCAGGAAGCCCAAGATGCCGCCCGGGAAGCCCGGGAAGCCCGGGAAGCCCGGGAAGGCCGGGAAGGCCGAGAGGCCCGGGAAGGCCGAGAGGCCCGGGAAGGCCGAGAGGCCCGGGAAGGCCGGAACGAGGCGGCGGAAGCCGGGGTCGGCCGGGACGAGGTCGCGGAGGCCGGAGCGACGGGCGGGGACGTCACCCTGGGCAGGGCGATGACGCTCTT
Organism: Microbispora hainanensis; assembly: GCF_006874475.1. GTDB lineage: Bacteria > Actinomycetota > Actinomycetes > Streptosporangiales > Streptosporangiaceae > Microbispora > Microbispora hainanensis. The sequence continues at coordinate 76,439 of NZ_VIRM01000029.1, read as the reverse complement.
CCTCACCCGGCCCGGTCTGAGCGCCGACACCGTCCGCTCCTACAACCAGACCCTGACGCGGCTGTGCCGGCACCTCGGCGAGGACGTCCCGCTGCGTGACGTGACGTCCCACCGGGTCGCCGAGGTCTTCGCCGCGACGTGGGGCACGGCGGCGGGCGCGACCTGGAACCGGCACCGCGCGGCGCTGCGGTCGTTCGCCGCGTGGGCGGCAGAGCGCGGCTGGGCCGCCGCCGGCCTCGCCGCCCCGCTCGATCGGCGGCCCGAGCCCCGTGGCCGCATCCGCCCCATCGACCGCTCGCTCCTGGAAAGCCTGTGGCAGCGGCCGGACCTCCCGCCGCGCGAGCGCACGCTGTGGCTGCTGCTGTACGAGAGCGCGGCCCCTGCGGAATGGGCGCTCTCGCTCAACGTGGACGACCTCGACCTGCCCGGCATGCGCGGCGAGGTGAAGGCGAGGGGCCACTGGCTGCGCTGGCAGTCCGGCACGGCCGCGCTCCTTCCCCTCCTCGTCGGCGACCGCCGCCGGGGTCCGCTGTTCCTCGCCGACCGCAGGCCGGGGCCGGGCCGCAGGCCGGCGGCGGCCGACCTGTGCCCCCACACGGGCCGGGGCCGCCTGTCGTACGAGCGGGCGGAGTATCTGTTCAAACGGGCCACCGCGGAGCTCGATCCGGAGGGCGGCGGCTACACCCTCCACCGCCTGCGCCACTCGCGCCTGGCCCACCTCGGCGAGGACGGCTGGTCGGCGCCGATGCTCATGTCCCTGTCCGGCCACGCCAGCGCCCGCACCCTGCACGGGTTCGTCCGGGTCCCACGACCTGCGGATACCGTTGCCTGAGCGGGGAGGCATCGCCGCCCGCCTGCACCTCGGCGGTCATCGCCCACGAGGCAGGACTGGCGGGCGGCCGGTAGCCACCAGCACCGCCAGCGCCGGGCGCCGCCGCATCGCGGAGACCAGCGCGGTCGCCGGGCTCCGCATGGCCAGCAGGACCACCGGCGCGATCAGGCCGCCGAACAGCAGCCCCGCCACCACGTCGTGGGGATAGTGGGCGCCGACGAAGACCCGGGAGAACGCCTCCAGCAGCGCGATCACCGGTGCCACGACCGCCGCCGCACCGCGCCACAAAGCGACCAGCCCGACGGCTGCCGCCGCGGCGAAGGTCGCGTGGTTGCTCGGCAGCGACCAGTCGCCGTACGGCGGGCAGTGCGCCACCGTGACCACGTCGGTCATGTCCCAGCAGGGGCGGCGCAGCCGCAACACGCTCTTGACGCCCTCACTCGCGAGGTAGGCCGTCACCACCGCGACCGGTGCGAGCAGGGCGAGCGCCATCATGCGGTCGTCCCCGCGCCGCGCCCGCCACCAGCCGAAGACGAGGAACGCGAAGAGGATCGCGGGGACGGCGTCCGTCGCGACCGCCGCCGCGTCGCGCACCCATGCGGGGGTGTGCAGGGCTAACCCGGTGACCTCCCGATACCACTCGGCGCTGATGTCCGGGACGTCCTCGATCTGGTTCCCCACCGTTTTCCCTCCGTGCCGCTGCTCGCCGGTCCGTCCGGCCCTTAGACCCTAGAGACCGGACGGCACGGCGGGCACACGCGGAAGGTCGCCGGTGACCCTCCACTTTCGTCAATGCCCGGCCTGTTCACCCCCAGGGACGGCCTCCTCCCCGCGGACGAACCGCGCGTACGCCAGGGCGGCGCCGCCGACCAGCAGCGGCCAGACGAGGTAGACGCCCGACGCGGCGACCAGCAGGGCGACCGCCACGAGCGCGAGCAGGGCGGCGGCCCTGGCCCGGCCGCGCGGCAGCAGCCGGATGGCGGCCGCCACGCCGATCGCGTAGACGACCACGAACGACCCGTTGGTCATCAGCACCAGCGGCCGGATGCCCGTCCCCGCCGCGTACACGACGGCGAGCGCCAGGAAGGACAGCACGGCGACGACCGTGAGACTGCGCCGCGGCACCTCCCCCGCGACGCTGCCGCGCGACAGCCAGCCGGGCAGGGCGCCGTCGCGCCCGAGGGCGGCGCCGAGCTTGGCCGCCCCGGCCCAGTAGGCGTTCATCGCGCCGAGCGTCAGCAGCAGCGCGGCGGCGGCGGCGAGCAGCCGGGCGTTGCCGCCGAGGCCGAGGGCCAGCAGGTCGCCGAGGGGCGCCCGCGCGCCTCCGGCGGCCGGGCCGAGGACGGCGACGGTGGCGAAGGCGACCGACAGGTACAGCACGCCGACGAGCACGACGGCCGCCGCGGCGGCCCTGGGCAGGTCTCTGGACGGCCTGCGGAAGTCGGCGGCGAGGTGCGTGATCGCCTCCCAGCCGGCGAAACTCCACACGAGCAGGGCCGCCGCCGGGGCGATGGCCGTCCAGCCGTTCGGGGCGAACGGCCGCAGGTTGGCCATGTCGGCGTGCGGGAGCGACAGCGCCACGGCGACGACGAGCAACGCGACGAGCAGCCCGGCCAGCCCGAGCTGGACCCGGCCGGTCACCCGAAGGCCGGAGGCGTTCGACACGGTCACGACCGCCATCAGCCCCGCCGCCGTCAGCGTCGCGGTGCCGGTCCCGCCGCCCACCGCCGCGGCGACGTACTCGCCGCCGAACAGCGCCGCGGCGGCGGCGCTCGGCGGGATCGCGAAGTAGAAGCACCAGCCGACGACGAGCGCGGCCCGGTCGCCGAAGGCGAGGCGGGCGTAGGTGGACACGCCGCCGGAGTCCGGATGACGCGCGCCGAGCGCGGCGAACGCCGCGGCCAGCGGGGCCGACAGCACGACCAGGCCGAGCCAGGCCAGCAGCGACGCCGGTCCGGCCGCCTGGGCCGCGAGCGCGGGCAGGGCGATGACGCCCGTGCCGAGCACCGCGCCGACGTACATCGCGGTGCCCTGGGCCGCCGTGAGACGGCCCGCCAGTGTGGCGGCAGGTGTGGCGGCAGGTGTGGCAGCAGGTGGGACGCTCGTCTGAGTCATGCGCGTTCACCTTCCAGTCAGGGAAGCGGCCGGCCGGGGGTTTCCCGGCCGGCCCAGGGCGTGGAGCCGTGTCAGGCGGAGGTGCTGAACTCGAGGCTGGCGGGCAGGTCGGAGCGGCGGGTGACGTTGAGCTTGCGGTAGATCCGGGTCAGGTGCTGCTCGACCGTGCTGACCGTGATGTAGAGCTTGTCGGCGATCTCGCGGTTGGTGTATCCGACCGCGGCGAGCGCGGCCACCCGGCGCTCGGCCTCGCTCAGCGTCGACGGGCCGCTCTCCGTGCGGGGCGGCTCGGCCGGCTGCCCGGGGCCGCCCTGGGTGAGCGCGTTGACCAGCGGAACGGCCTCGCACTCCTCGGCGATCCGCTGCGCCTGCCTGGCGACCGTACGGGCGCGGCGCAGCTCGCCCACCGCCTGGTAGGCGTCGGCCAGGTCGGCCAGGGCGCGGGCCAGCTCATACTGGTCGCCGCTCGCCTGGAGCATGTCGGCGGCGCGGCGCAACAGCGGGGGACGCTGCCGGGGCTCGCTCGCGGCGGCGGTCAGCCGCAGGCCGGTGCCGCGGGCGCGGACCGGGCCGGGGGCGCAGCGCGCCACGTGCTCGTCCAGCAGCGGCCGGGCGCGCTCCGCGCGGCCCATGCCGATCAGCGCCTCGGCCGCGCCCGTGCGCCACGAGACCAGCCCCGGCGAGTCGAGGCTCCAGGAGCCCATCAGCTCGCCGCACGTCTGGAAGTCGCGCAGCGCCATGCCGAGGTCGCCCGTCGCCAGGTGGTAGCGGCCCCGCGCGTTCAGGTAGTGCAGGCCGTATCGGGTCTGGAGCATGGCCTCGGGCACGGGCTGGTTCACGAGCTGCACCGCCTCGTCGAGCCGGCCCATCGCGGTCACCGCCGTGAGCAGCACCGACAGCGGGGCGCCGACCGCGACCCCCCAGCTCGTCGGCGGGATGAGCCGTACGGCCATCTGGGCGAGGCTCTCGGCGCCCTCAAGGTCGCCCTGCCGCAGGCTGATCTCGGCGCGCAGCGCCGCGAGGCGGGCCTGCCTGCTGGGGGCGCGCCGGCTGGCGGCCTCCTCGAAGAACAGGTCGCACCAGGGGGCGGCCAGGTCGGGCCGCTCACCGTAGATCAGCGCGAGCAGGGCGCACTCGACGGCGTCCATCGACATGTCGTCGAGGCGGGAGCCGCGCAGGATGCGCTCCACGTCGGCCAGCGTCTGCGGGTGCGGGCCCTTGGTCAGCACCGACGCGAGCGCGGTGGCGGCCTCCAGCCGGCCGATGACCGGCGCGGACGGCGGCGCCTGCGTGCTCATGTCGGTGACCCTCGGAAGGTGCGCCAGGAACGGCGTGTAGGAGCAGCGCAGCCACGGCCGGGCGGCGCGGATCTCGGCCACCGTCTCCGCGTCCATGATCGAGCCGATCCGGCCCAGGTGGTCGAGCACGTCGCGGGCGTCGTCGAACCGGCCGTGCCACAGCAGCGCCTTGGCCAGCACGACCGCGTCCGAGCCGCGCAGGTGGCCGCGGTGCATGGCGTCGGTGAGCTCGTCGAGGTGGGCGGCGGGGGCGCTGGGGTTGAGCCGCCACTCCGCCCGCACCAGCGTCGTCTTGATGGTGGCGCGGCGCTGGTCGTCGGTGCACGCCCCGTCGGCCAGGCGCAGGTAGTCGACGGCGGGCTCGACGCGGCCCTCGCTGAGCGCCTGCCGGGCCGCCTCCTCCAGGATCGGTACGGCCCAGGGCCCCCCGTTGTGCTGGGCGGCCAGCAGGTGCTCGGCGATCACGGCGGCCGGGGCGCCCTGGCCGTACGCCAGCTCGGCGGCCCTGCGGTGCAGGTCGGTCCGCTCGTGCCGGTCGAGGTCGGCGAGCACGGCGGCGCGCGCCTGGGGGTGGCGCAGGTGGAGGTCGGCGCCGACCAGCCCGGCGTTGTGCAGCGCGTTGAGCGCCTGGACGACGACGCCGGCGTCGAGGTCGAGCAGCCGGTCGAGGTGGCCGGGGTCGCCGGCGACGGCCAGGCCCCGGGCGACGCGGGCCGCGAGCGGGTGGCCGCGGTGCAGGCACGACTGCACCGCCTGACGGTAGGCGTCGCCCGTGACGATCTCGTCGATTCCCGTGTCCGTCTCGCTCCCGGCCGGGGCTCCTCCGGCGTCGGCCGCGGCGAGGTGGTCCTCGATGAGCGCGCCGACGAGCAGCGGGTTGCCGCCGCTGACCGCGTGCCAGTCCGCGGCGAACCGCCGGGCGACGTCGTCGCCCACGATGTCGGCGGCCATGATCTCGACGCCCTCGCGGGACAGGGCCGACAGCGGCAGGCGGCGGCAGTGCGGCTGGCGCAGCAGCTCGGTCTGGAACAGCGACGGGGCGTTCCACGACTCCTCCGACTGGCTGAAGATCGCCAGGATGTGGGCGAAGCGCAGTCTGCGGGCGAGGTAGGCCAGGCAGAGCTGCGAGGCGCGGTCGGCGTGCTGGATATCGTCCACCACGATCATGAGGGGGTGCCGCTCGGCGAGTTCGAGGAGCACCATGCACAGGGCGTGCACGATGTGGGCGTCCACCTGGTCGACGTAGTCGGCGAGCGGGTCGGCCGACATGGCGCAGCGGGCGCCCTCGTGCAGCAGGTTGCGGGTGCGCTCCTCCTCCTCGGGGGTGAGCGGCGCGTTGTGCAGGATCTGCGACAGCACGGCCAGCGCCAGTCCCGACTCCGACTGCGAGCAGGTCGCGGTCAGCGGCAGGGCGCCGTGCTCCAGCGCGTCCTCGACCAGCGTGTTGAGCAGTGCGGTCTTGCCCGTCGCGACGGGACCTCCGACGATCGCGATCTTCCCTCTGCCGGTGACGGCGTCGGCCAGCATGTCCTCAAGGGAGGCCAACACCTCTTCCCGCTCCACCAGGGCCATAATGAGCCTCCCGAATTCCGTTCGTTTCCCGGCCGAACGACCGGGTTCACAATTGCCGTGACTTATCTGTGAAACTTCGGTGTTTGGCCTCGGTCAGCCGACCAGCGTCATTCGAGCGGAAACGCTCTCGCCGGCCCGCTCCGCCGCGCCTTCCGCGTTCGACTCGCCCGCGCGGGCCAGCGCCGAGCGGACGGCCGCGAAGGAGGCGGCGACCACGTCGTGGTCGAGGCCCACGCCCCAGACCTGCCGTCCGTCGATCACGCACTCGGCGTAGACCGCGACCTCGCGGTCCTCCGCGCTGCCGGCCGCGGCCTCCACGCCGGTGCGGTGCACCATCTGCACGTCCACGTTCCAGACCGCCAGCCGGGCGCCCAGGGTGCGGATGGCGTCGGCCCGCGGCCCGGTGACGTCGAAGCGCGCGCCGTCGATGTACAACGTGGTCTGCAGCGGCCGGCCGCCGAGCCCGAGCGGCACGGTGATCTCGGTCCGCGACAGGTACTCCTCGTCGAACAGGTCGCGGACGACGGCCGGGGTGATCTCGCCGCCCGAGCCGTCCGCGTGGGCCTGCACGACGCGGGCGAACTCCGCCTGCAGGCTCTTGGGCGGGTTCAGCCCGTGCCAGGCGCTCAGGATGTAGGCCACGCCGCCCTTGCCCGACTGGCTGTTGATGCGCACCACGGCCTCGTACGTGCGGCCGACGTCCTTGGGGTCGATCGGCAGGTACGGCATGCGCCACGGCAGGTCGTCGACGCTGACGCCGGCCTCGGCGGCCTCCACGGCCAGTGCGTCGAAGCCCTTCTTGATGGCGTCCTGGTGGGAGCCGGAGAAGGCCGTGTAGACGAGGTCGCCGCCGTACGGGTGGCGGGGGTTGACCTGCATCTCGTTGCAGTACTCGACGGTGCGCCGGATCTCGGTGATGTCGGAGAAGTCGATGCCCGGGTCGACCCCGTGCGTGTACATGTTCAGGCCGAGCGTGACCAGGCAGACGTTGCCGGCCCGCTCGCCGTTGCCGAACAGGCAGCCCTCGATCCGCTGGGCGCCGGCCAGCAGCGCCAGCTCGGAGGCGGCCACGCCGGTGCCCCGGTCGTTGTGCGGGTGGATCGACAGGCAGACGTGCTCGCGGCGCGACAGGTTGCGGTCGAGCCACTCGATCTGGTCGGCGAAGACGTGCGGGAGCGACCGCTCCACCGTCGTCGGGAAGTTGAGGATGATCTCCCGGCCCTCCTCCGGCTGCCAGACGTCCATGACCGCCTCGCAGACCTCGAGCGCGAACTCGGGCTCGGTCTCGTTGAACAGCTCCGGCGAATACTGGAACCCCAGGTCGCAGTCGCCCAGGGTGGCCTCGGCATACTTCATCATCAGGCGGGTGCCCTCGACGGCGAGGTCCCGGCACTCGTCGCGCGTCATGCCGAAGACCACCCGGCGGAAGAGCGGGGCCGTGGCGTTGTAGAGGTGGATGTTGGCCCGGGGCGCGCCGGCCAGGCTCTCCACGGTCCGCCGGATCAGCTCGTCCCGCGCCTGCACCAGGACCGAGATCCGCACGTCGTCGGGGATCCGGTCCTGCTCGATCAGCATGCGCACGAAGTCGTGGTCGTCCTGGCTCGCCACCGGGAACCCGACCTCGATCTCCTTGTAGCCCATCCGTACGAGCAGGTCGAACATCGCGAGCTTGCGCTCCGGGCTCATCGGGTTGACGAGCGACTGGTTGCCGTCGCGCAGGTCGGTGGACAGCCATCGCGGGGCGGCCTCGATCGTCCGGTCCGGCCAGCGCCGGTCCGCCAGGCGGACGGGGGTGAAGGCCGAGTAACGGGAAGGAGAGCTGCTCATGAGGAATTCCTTTCTCATCCGGCGACCATGCCACCGAATTCGCGACCGACCGTTTCTCCGAAAAGCTGTCCGCGAATCGCGCCCACTTCCTTCCGGAAGCCCGTCCAAATGGCCGGTGATTCGCTGACCGGTACGTTGCCGAAGCTACAAGCGCCCTGGTCAAGGGGCAAGAGAGAAGCAACTAGAGTGCGCCCCGTATCACCCGTACGATCGGTAGGGGTATCGAAAGTTGTAGTCCCGGTACAACCTCCCGGGCGGCCCCCTTAACGCCCCCCTGAATCGGACACATACTCCGGTTCATGTCGATCAGCAGAGCGGCGTTCCCGGCCATTTCCATTTCGCCTTTCCGAATCCTCGGAATGTGCCTGACCGAGGCGCGCCCGTCCGTTCTGGCCATCTTCTTCCTGCGGTTCGCCGCCGGCGCGGCCCTGGACGCCGGGCTCGCCCCCGCCGACCCGTTCCGCCTCGTGGCGGGGGCCCTGGTGTGGCAGTGCGCGATCTTCTTCGTCTACCTGTTCAACGGCGTGATGGACGTGCGGGAGGACCGCGTCAACGGCTCGCACCGCCCGATCGCCCGCGGCGACCTCGACCCCGCCCAGGCCCGGGTCATCGCCTGGGCCGCCGCCGCGGCCGCCCTGCTCGGCGCGCTGCTGCTCGGCGGCCCGATGATCTGGCTGGTCACGGCGGTGCTCGTGCTCGGCTACCTCTACTCGGCGCCGCCCTTCCAGTTGAAGAAGTGGTCCAGCGCCACCGTGGTGATCGGCGGGGTGTCCGGCCTGCTGTCCTACTGCGCGGGCTACACCTCGTGCGGGACCGGCCCTTCCGGGCGGGAGGCGATGGCGCTGCCCGCGTTCGCCGTCGCGGCCTCGCTGTGGATGGGTCTGGTCGGCTCGCCGGCGAAGGACCTGCCCGACATCGCGGGCGACCGCTCCGCCGGGCGCACGACGTTCGCGGTGAGCCGCGGAGAATGGCCGGTCAGGCTGCTGCTGTCGGCGGTCGCCGCGTCCGTCGCGCTCGCTTTCTGCGGCGTCGCGGTGCTAATGCGAGTGCCGCTCGGGATGGCGCCGATCGCGATGCTCACCGGCGCCTCGCTGCTCGTCGTGGTGACCCTTACCCCGCTTTCCCAGGGGTCCCGGGTGCGCCGCCGACTGCCCTACCGGGCGTTCATGACAACGCAATACGCTGTGCATTTGGCCGTCCTTCTCCCACTGGTGTCACAATTCTTATTGTCTGGGCGTGCGGCTTAGTCCAGGATGGAGGCACTCGTCCGCTTCCTCTCGGAGGGTCCATTGGCGGGAGACGGAGAACTCGGACCGGCGGTCCCGGACTTCGAGGCATTCCTTGAAGTGCATCGCTCCGAGATTCTGGAAGCGTACGCACGGAACCTCGCGGCCCTGGACAGCCCGATCAGCCGCGACCCGATCGCGCTGCGGCAGGCGATGGCGAACGCGGAGCAGATCCTCGACGACGTGGCGGAGACGCTGCGGGCCGGCACCATCAAGGTGGGCGACTCCCACAAGATGATCGCGTGGGAGGTGGGGGCGACCAGGGCGGCGAGCGGGGTCCACCCGGACGAGTCGCTCCGCGCGGCGTCGGTGTGGTTCCAGGCGGTCGTGACCTGCCTGATGGAGCGCATGCCCGGCGACGGCGAGTCGATGCGGCTGCTCACGCTGGTCGTCCTCGGACTGGAACGCAGCATCACGACACGGATCAGGGAGGCCTCGGCCAGCTACTCCAGCTTCCTGCTCGACAAGGTCCACGAGGCCCAGGTCGAGGAGCGCCGCCGGATCGCGAGGGAACTGCACGACCGGCTCGGGCACGGCCTCAGCGTCGCCCACCGGCAACTGGAGCTGTACGATCTGCACCGGGCGACCAAGCCCGCGACGGCGACCGCCAAAGTGGAGATCGCCCAGCAGGCCATCCTGGAGACCATGCAGAACCTGCGTGCGGTCACCAGCGAACTGCACCCGCAGGAGCCGCTCAACAGCCTGGAGAAGGCCCTGCTGTACTACCTCGAAACCGTGGACATGGACGAGGTCGACATCCGGCTGCGGGTCAGCGGGGACGAGACATGGGCCTCCCCCACGGTGCGTGACGAGTCCTTCCTCATCCTGCGTGAGGCGACGAGGAACGCGCTCAACCACGGCAACCCCACCAAGGTGCTCATCCGGGTCGCCTTCGCCCCCCACGAACTGCGGGCGTCGGTGGAGGACGACGGCCTGGGCTTCGCCGAAGGAGGCCGCAGGTCGGACGGAGTGGGCCTCATGTCGATGCAGGAACGGGCCGCGATCATCGGAGGGACGACCACCATCACCAGCAGGCCGGGCCACGGCACGCACGTCGAACTGTACGTGCCCTTCTCGGGGCTTAGCGCATGAGCGAATCGGACAAAATGATTAGTATCGCCATCATCGACGACCACGCGCTCTTCAGGGAGGGCCTACGCGAGATCCTGGAGACCCAGGAGGACTTCGAGGTCGTCGGCGAAGCGGGCGACTCCGAGGGAGCGGTGGCCCTGGTCGAGCGGGAGCACCCCGACGTGGTCCTCCTCGACGTCGAGATCCCCGGCGACGACGCCACGCAGACCGTGACCCGCATGCGCGCGATCTCGCCCGAGTCGCAGATCATCATCCTCAGCATGTACGACGGGCCGCAGCTGCTGAGCCGGCTGCTCGCGGCGGGCATCCGCGGCTACCTGCTCAAGAGCGTGCACCGCCAGGAGCTGATCTCGGCCGTCAGGAGCGTCAGGGACGAGCCCGACCGGCTCGTGCTCGCCGTCTCGCGCGACTCCTTCGCCCAGGTGCAGGGGGGCGGGTCGCAGGTGGTGCTGACCGACAGGGAGCGGGAGATCCTCGAACTCGCCGCCCAGGCGCTGAGCAACTACCAGATCGCCACCCGGCTCACGCTCACCGAGGCGACGATCAAGCGGCACCTGCACAACATCTTCACCAAGCTCGGCGCGGTCTCCCGGATCGACGCGGTCAACAAGGCGCTGGCCGCCTCGCTCATCTCGCCGCGCCGCGACCAGCCCGCGCCCCGCCCCCGCCCGAACACCCCCGGCCTGCGGGGACAGCGCTCGTTCCCCTGACTGCTCGTTCCCCTGAGCCGCGGCCCCCGCCGCGGCTGACCTGTACGGGGTGTGCTCACTCCTCCCGCAGCGGGTACGTCCCGGCGAGGCGGGCCTTGACCGGCTCGGGCAGCAGGATGCCGGCCGCGGTGAGGTTCATCTCCAGGTGGACCAGGTCGCGCGTGCTCGGCACCGGCACGATGTCGTCGCCGCGCGCCAGCAGCCAGGCGATGGCCAGCCGCCCGATGCCGATGTCCATGTCGGCCGCCACCCCCTGGGCGTCGCGCAGCCGCAGCAGCTCCGTCTCCAGGTTCTCCGGCGAGAAACGCGGGTCCAGGCGGCGTACGTCCCCCGGGCCGAGCTGCACCGGCGAGGTGATCCGGCCGGTCAGGAACCCCCGGCCGAGCGGCCGGCCGGCGACGACGCCCATCCCCAGCTCGCGCGCCACCGGCAGCACCTCCAGCTCCGCCCTGCGCTGCCAGAGGGAGTACTCCACCGCGACGGCGGCGACGGGCCGCGCCGCGTGCGCGCGCCGCAACCGGTTTCCGTCGAGGCCGCGAACGCCGATGTGCGCGATCTTCCCGTCGTCCTGGAGCCGGCCGGCCACGCCCATCGTCTCCTCGATCGGCGCACTGGTGGCGCCGGGGTCCACCACGAACAGGTCGATCTGCTCCATCCCCAGGCGGGCCAGGGTCGCGTCGCAGGCGCGGCCGAGGTCCTCAGGGCGGGACACGCGGTCTCGCTCCTCCCATCGGCCGGCACCGGCCCATCCGACCGCGCGGTCCCATCCGGCGCCACGGGGCGCGGCCGCGATCAGGGCCTCGTCGCGCCGGTGGGCGACGGCCTTGCCCACCAGGCGCTCGGCCTCGCCGTCGGCGTCGATCAGGTCGATCAGCGACACGCCGCCGTCGAGCGCGCGCATGACGACCCGCATCGCCTCATCGTGGTCGACCGGGCCGTACGCGCCGGTCAGCGCCGTGCAGCCGAGCCCGAGGCTCGTGGAGACGAGGCCCTGCCCGCCGAGGTTCACGCGCCGCATGACGCCGCCCGCGAGCCGGGTCGCCGTGACCGTTCGAAGGGTTTCGATATCGCTTGGTCATTCACCTGGACACCGCTGAAAGTAATGGAGATTCGAGAAACTCGATGATGCACCCGATACCACTCAGATTGCGCAAGGCGGATTTTCCACCCCTAGTTTTCCCTATCGCTGCGACCGTTCGCGCTACAAATCCGGCACATTATCGCCCAGATATGACGGCAATTCGGCCACGGAGCCGCCGAACACGACGAAGCGGCTGGCGAGGTGACCCGTGTGGGGGTTGCGGGCGCCGTGCCGGACGCCCGGCGGCGCGAAGACGCCGTCGCCCGGCCCCAGCTCCACCCACCGATCGTGCAGGTAGAACTGCCCCTCACCCTCGAAGACGAAGTACACGGTCTCGCTCTCCTCGTGCTGCCGGACCCCGAGCGTCTCGCCCGGCAGCATGATCCCGCAACGCAGGCAGAGCCCCGCGCGACCGGCTGCCGGCCGGAACAGGACGCTCGCCACGGGCGGGGTCAGCCAGGTCTCGCCGTTCCACAGCGAGCGGAACCGGGCCTGGCCCGGGCCCGGCCTGCCCAGGCGGGCCGTGCCGTCCGAGGACGGCACGGCGCTCCAGACGTAGACGGTCATCTCCCGGTCGCCGGCCGACAGGGAGTAGGGGCTGCCCACGGGCGAGTACAGCGCCGAGGCGGCGCGCATCCTGGTGATCTCGTAGCCCACGGTGCCGACGCCCGCGCCGGCCAGCACGACCGCGACCTGCTCGGCCGCCGCCGCGCCGGGCGGCGACCATTGGCGGCCCGCGGGGATGCGGACCGCCTCGACCGTGGAGTGCCACGCGCCGATGTGCGGGCCGGCCACCGGGCTCACCCAGCAGTCGCCGTGCCGCCGATACTCCAGCTCCGCGCCCCGCAGCACCACGCCGGTCTCCCGCCGGGTCTCCTGCCGGGTCTCCTGCACGGCCTCTTGCACGGTCACATTCATGGCGTCTCCCTGGTCACGCCCGCGCGAGTTGTTCGGCACGGGCGGCGGAGGGGGTGAGGATCGCGTGGTACTGCCAGATGATCACCAGGCCGAAGACGCCGTACAGCGCGGCCATGCCCCACGGGGGAAGCACCGAGCCGACCGTGATGCACAGCGACGCGACCACCAGGGCCACCCGGATGTTGAGGTTGTAGACCGCCATGTAGCGGGTGCGGGACGCGGCCGGCACCATGTCGGCGAGCAGCGCCTGCCGCACCGGCACGTCCATCAGCTCGCCCACGGTGAGCACCAGCGCGGCCACGAGCAGCACCCACCCGGTGTCGCTGACGGCCAGCACCATGTATCCGGCGGTGAACAGCCCCGCCCCGGCGTACATCCGGACCCGGTCGGGCACCCGGCGCAGCACGACGTGGGCGACGAGCGCGAGCGCCACGACCAGCACGGTGTTCTCCGCGCGGAGGATGCCGAGCATCTCCACGCCGTCCACGCGGATCGACCACGAGCCGATCGACAGCAGGTTCTGCGCCGGCAGGTCGCTGGCCAGCCGTACGCCGATGTAGTTGATCAGTTGCAGCTCGATGGACATGAACAGCGTGGCGGCGATCAGCAGCCGGCCGAAGGCGCGATCCTGGAGCACCAGCCGGTAGCCGTTGGCGAAGTCCCGCAGGATCGACCCGCGCGGCTCGCTCTCCCCCGGCTCGGTCGGCTCGTTGTCCTCCGGCTCGTTGTCCTCCGGCTCGGTGTCCTCCGGCTTGGTCTCCGCGATGAAGAAGTACGTGGCCGCGGCGATCGCGACCGTGCCCGTGGCGGCCAGGGCCAGCAGCAGCGTGAAGTGCCCGTTGTAGAGGAAGCCGCCGAGCAGCGCGCCGACGGCCAGCGCGAGGTTGATCGACCAGTAGTTGATCGTGTAGACGAGCTTGCGGCTCTCGGGGGTCGTGACGTCGAGGATCATCGCGTCGTTCGCCGGCATCGCGAAGCTCGCGGCGAACTTGTTGACGAGGTAGCCGCAGTAGACGATCGCCGGGCTGTGCCAGGAGGGCGAGTCGGCGACGGCCATGAGCGCGAACGTCAGGCAGACGCCGGTCTCGCCGAGCAGCAGCGTGCGCCGCCGCCCGCGGGAGTCGGACATGTGCCCGCCCGCCAGCGTGCCCACGACGCCGAGCACCATGACGGTCACGACCAGCACGCCCGCGACCGCCACGCCGTACTCGAAGGCGAGATAGATGGCCATGAACGACATGACCATCGAGTCGAGCAGGCGCTGCAGGAAGCCGACCGCGATGCGGATGCGCAGGTTGGGATGAAGCACTGCCGGGTGGAGTGCGGCCAGATTCACGACGTCACGCCCGCTCCGGCCGCGACGGCCCCGACCGGCTCGCCCGCCTCGGCCCGGACGAGCGAGTGGACGTGCCGCGCCCGCGCGACGGCCTGCTCCTCGGTCTCCCCGGTCACGACGACGAAGCCGTGCCGGGTGCGCCAGTCCACCGTCTCCGGGATCCGGTCACCCGGCCGGAACGGGAACTCCAGCATGTCGACGTAGTCGAGCGCCCTGGCCTCCTCCACCCCGGAGACGGCGCGGACCTCGCCGGGGGTCAGGCTGAAGTAGGAGATGTGGGCGACCGCACGGCGCTCCACCGTGCCCGGCGCCCTTCCGTCGAGGATCCGGAACACGGCCCGCTCGATGTCGAGCCCGGTGGCGAGCTGCACCAGGCGCGGGATCTGGTCGCCGCCGAGCCGCGCCTGCGACTCGACGATCCGGGGACCGGCCGCGGTCCAGATGATCTCGGTGTGGGCCGGGCCGGTCTGGTAGCCGGTCAGCCGCAGCATCTCGATCGTCAGCTCGGCCATCGCCTCGGTGTCCGGCCCGGCCGGCGCGGGGTGCACGTGCCCGGCCTCCACGAACAGCGGCGGCGGGCCGAGCACCTTGCGGGTGACGCCCACCACCTGGTGGCGGCCGTGGTCGCTGAGCGACTCCACGCTGTATTCGGGACCGCGCAGATACTCCTCCACCAGCACCGGCCCGGCGTAGCCGTACGAGTCGAGCAGCGCGCCCCATTCGGCGACCTGGCCGGGCTCGCGCAGCAGGTAGACGCCCCGGCTGCCGGCCAGCTCCGTCGGCTTGACCACCATGGGCAGCTCGAAGCCGTCGAGCAGGGCGGGCACGTCCTGCCAGCGCGCCGCGTGGGCGAAGCGCACCGGCGACAGGTCGTGCTCGGCGAGCAGCCGCCGGAGCCGCAGCTTGTCGTTGAGCAGCTCGATCGAGCGCGCGGGGTTGACCGCCTTGCCGAGTTCCTCCGCGATGCGGTAGGTCGCGAGCATGCTCTCCTCGGCGCCGATGTGGTAGACGAAATCGGGGTCGAAGTCGCGCACCGCCTGCCGTACGGTCCGGTCGAACGCGACGGGGTCGGAGAAGTCCGTCAGCACGAAGGCGTCGGCCAGGTCGGCGATGCCGGCCAGATAGTCCGGCGTCTGCAGGGTGGGATCCCAGACCGCGCAGATCCGGTGCCCCTCCTCACGGGCCTTGATGACGAACGCCCGGTAGGGCATGACCATGACGAGGTCGCTCACCGGGTCCCTCCCTTCTTTCTCCTGGACGCGGGTGTTCAGCGGATAGGTCAGTAGGGCAGCCGGCGGCCCGACGGGGTGCGCAGGTCGGGCGCGTTCGACTGGGGCTTCCTGGCCGGCTTGCCGACTTGAATGCGACGTGCCATCGAAATCCCTCCCGGGTGAACCGTTTCGCGGGCCCTCTGACCAGCACGCTGGCACGCGCGTATGGCCGCCACAACGGCCGCGCACCCTAATGACCAGGCCGGATGACGTAAGAGGCAGACGGCCTACAACTTTGGTTACGCCGGGGTGCTACGAAAATTCACACCCGGGCGTAGGCGAAGCTCGGCGCGCGGCTCGGCCCGCGCCGCAGGTAGGTCCACCACGTGAGCCCGGCGAGCAGCACGTAGGAACCGACGAAGATCCACAGGGCGGGCAGCGACCAGCCCGCGTGCTCCTGGGCGACGCGGGCCGCCGCGGCGCCGGTCACGCCTTTCATCGCGCTCGCCGCCTCGGTGCTCGCCAGGCGGAACACCTGCTGGATCAGGAACCCGCCGAACGCGCCGATCGCCCCGGCGATGCCGATCACGGCCGCCGCCTTGCGCTTGTAGTCCGGCGCGGTCAGCGCCGGGTCGAGACCGCGCATGGCCGCCTCCCTGCGCCCCAGCTCGCCGAAGATCACCGGGATCATCCGGTACGTCGAGCCGTTGCCCACCCCGGAGCAGGCGAAGACGACCAGGTAGGAGCAGAAGAACAGGCCGAAGTCGTGACGGATCACCCCGCCCGCCGCCGCGACCGTCGCCGCCACCATCCCGGCGAAGACGGCCAGCGTGACCCGGGCCCCGCCGCACCGGTCGGACAGCCGGCCCCCGAGCGGACGGGCGACGGAGCCGACCAGCGCCCCGACGAAGCCCAGCCCGGCGAGGTAGTCGCGGATGAACGGATGCTGGGCCAGGAACTCCGGGAACGTCGTCCTGATCACCAGCGGCAGCGCGAAGGAGAACCCGATGAACGAGCCGAACGTGCCGATGTAGAGCAGCGACACGACCCAGGTCTGCCCGTGCCGCAGCGCCGAGGCGTACGACCGGGGGTCGGCCTTGGCCTCGGCCAGGCTGTCCATGAACAGCCAGGCGCCGAGCGCGGCGATCACGATGAACGGCATCCAGATGAGCCCGGCGTACGCGAGGTGGACCTGTGTGCCCGACGCCGCCACGGGCACGCCGGCGACGACCACCAGCGGCACCAGGAGCTGGACGACGGCGACGCCGAGGTTGCCGCCGGCCGCGTTGAGGCCGAGCGCGAAGCCCTTGCGCCGCTCCGGATAGAAGAACGAGATGTTCGCCATCGAGGAGGAGAAGTTGCCGCCGCCGACGCCCGCCACGGCGGCGCAGGCGAGCAGGATCCAGAACGTCGTGTCGTGGTCCTGCGCGGCCAGCCACCCGCTCGGCACGACGAACGCCAGCAGCGATGACGGCACCAGCAGCAGCGCCGCCGACATCACCGTCCACAACCGGCCGCCGAAGCGCGGCACCGCGAACGTGTACGGGATCCGGATCGCCGCGCCGACCAGGTTGGGCGCGGAGACGAGCCAGAACGACTCCGACACGCTCATCGGCAGCCCGGCGGCGGGCAGGCTCAGCACCACCACCGACCACAGCACCCAGATCGCGAAACCCAGGTGCTCGGTGAAGACCGAGAAGATCAGGTTGCGCCGTGCCACCCTGCGGCCGGTGGTCTCCCAGAACTCCTCGTCCTCCGGGTTCCAGTGTTCGATCCAGCCGCGGCCGCGCCGGGCGGCCGCCGTGGTCTCGCTCATGCGGGTCTCCTCGTCAGCGTCGTCGCCGGGATCTCATCGGGCATGCGCCACCCCCGCGGCTTCCTCCTTGTCGGCCCGGGCCAGCCAGCGGGCGATGCCGCACACGGTGTCGGTGCAGGTGCCGCAGCCGGTGGTCGCCCGGGTGGCCGAGGCGAGGGCGGTCAGGTCGCGGGCTCCGGACCGCCACGCGGCGACCAGCGTGTTCTTGCTGACCGCGTTGCAGCGGCACACCACGCTCGTCTCCGGCAGCGCCGCCGCGTCGCCGCCGCCGGGCGCCCCGCCCTCGCCGTACGGCATGGCCCGGCCGAGCAGCAGCGCGAGCCGGTCGGGCGGCACGGGCAGGCCGCGGTCGTAGAACTGGGTGATCGTGGCGGCGGCGTCGGGCACGCCGAGCGCGATGGCTCCCGCGACCCGCTCGTCGCGGACGACGAGCTTCGCGTAGCGGCCCCGGGCCGGCTCGCTGAGCCACAGCACCTCGGCGCGCGGGTCGTCCGGCCCGGCGTGCACGTCGCCGAGCGCGGCCAGGTCCACCCCGTTCGCCTTGAGCCGGGTCACCACCTTCGTGCCGCGGTAGGGCGAGCGGGTGCCGGTGAGCAGCGCGGCCAGCGCGGCGGCCTGCTCCCAGGCGGGCTGCACCAGGCCGGTGACCGTGCCGGGATGCCGGGCGCAGTCGCCGATGGCGTGGATCAGCGGGTCGTTCGTGCGCAGGTCGTCGTCCACCAGCACGCCGCCGTCGACGGCGAGCCCGGCGGCCGACGCCTGCGCCGTCTGCGGACGCACCCCCGCCGCCACGACGACGAGGTCGGCCTCGACCAGCCGGCCGTCGTCCAGCTTCAGCCCGTCGCCGGGCAGGTAGCGGGCCGCGCGCGAGTTCACCAGCACCCGCACGCCGAGGCCGCGCAGGACCTGGGCGAGCACCTCGCCCGCGCCGTCGTCGAGCTGGCGCTCCATCAGGTGGCGGCGCGGATGGACGACGGTGACCGCGTTGCCGCGCTCCGCCAGGCCCCGCGCCGCCTCCAGGCCGAGCAGGCCGCCGCCGAGCACGGCCACCCGCACGCCGCCGCGCGTTCCGGCCGTGATCGCGGCGCAGTCGTCCAGCGTGCGGAACGTCGCCACGCCGGGGGCGAGCCCGCCGTCGTCGCCGGTCAGCCCTTCCACGGGCGGCACCCACGCACGCGCGCCGGTCGCCAGCACGAGCACGTCGTAGCCGACCCGCGTGCCGTCGTCCAGCGTGACGCCGCGCCCGGCGCGGTCGAGCGAGACGACCTCGCGGCCCCGGTGCACCTCGACGCCGTGCGCGGCGGCCCAGCCCTCCTCCTGCAGCCGCACCGACGCGGCGGACATCGCGCCCGCCAGCACGTTCGACAGCAGGACCCGGTTGTACGGCAGGTGCGGCTCGTCGCCGATCGCGACGATCGCGACGCGCTCTCCCGCCGGATCACGGCGGCGGATCTCCTCCGCCAGCCGGGCGCCGGCCATGCCGTAGCCGGCGATCACCACCCTGGTAGTCACCGCGCCTCCCGTTCGCCCGCCGGCGTCAGCCGTACGGCGCAGACCTTGAATTCGGGCATCCGGCTGACGGGATCGAGCGCCGGATTCGTCACGAGGTTGGCGCGCTGGGCGCCCGGGAAGTGGAACGGCAGGAAGACCACGTCGGGCCGCATTGTCGGCACGCAGCGCACCGGGACGACGACTTGCCCGCGCCTGCCGACGACCGCCGCCGCCGCGCCGTCGCTCAGCCCGGCCCGCCGCGCGGTGTCCGGGTGCACCTCGGCGTACGCCTCGGGCACGGCCGTGCGCAGTTCCTCCACGCGCCGGGTCTGCGCGCCCGACTGGTAGTGCTGGAGCACCCGGCCGGTGATCGCGTACAGCGGGAACTCCTCGTCCGGCGGCTCGGCCGGCCCCTTGTGGTCCACCGCTGCGAACCTGGCCCGCCCGTCGGGGTGGGCGAACCGGTCCAGGAACAGCCGCGGCGTCCCCGGATGCTCCGGCTTGTCGTGCTCCGGCTTCCCGTGCTCCGGCTTCCCGTGCTCCGGCTTCCCGTGCTCCGGCTTATCGTGCTCGGGCTGCCGGGGGACGGGCCAGTGAAGCCGCTCTCCGGCGCGCAGCCGGTCCCAGGTCACGCCCGAATAGTCGGCGGGTCCGCCCTCCGACGCCGCCCGCAGCTCGGTGAAGACCGTCTCGGGGTCGGCGGGGAAGCGCTCGGGCGGCTGCCCGAGCCGTACGGCCAGGTCGTGCAGGACCTCCAGGTCGGTGCGCACCCCGGGCGGCGGGGCCAGCGCGCGGCGGCGCAGCAGCACGCGTCCTTCGAGGTTGGTCAGCGTGCCGTCCTCCTCGGCCCATTGGGTGATGGGCAGGACCACGTCGGCCGTCCGGGCCGTCTCCGACAGCACGATGTCGGAGACCACGAGCAGGTCGAGCGCGGCCAGCCGGTCGGCCACCCGGGCCGAGTGCGGCGCCGACACGACCGGGTTGCTGCCGAACACCAGCAGCGCGGACGGGCCGTCGTCGGTGCCGAGCGCGTCGAGGAGCTCGAACGCCGAGCGCCCCGGGCCGGGCAGCGCGGACGGCTCGATCCCCCACACCCGCGCCACGTGCGCACGGGCCGCCGGGTCGTCGATCTTCCGGTAGCCGGGAAGCTGGTCGGCCTTCTGCCCGTGCTCGCGCCCGCCCTGGCCGTTGCCCTGGCCGGTCAGGCAGCCCCAGCCCGAGCCGCGGCGGCCGGGCAGGCCCAGCGCGAGCGCCAGGTTGATCCAGGCCCCGGCCGTGTCCACGCCCGTGGCGTGCTGTTCCACCCCCCGGGCGGTCAGCACGTAGGCGCTCGCGGCCTCGGACAGGATCGCGGCGGCCCTGCGCTGGTCGGCGGCGGCGACGCCGGTCACCCGCTCGGCCCGCTCGGGCCACCAGGCGGCGGCCACCCGCCAGGTCTCCTCGAAGCCCGTCGTCCGGCCGGCGACGTACGCGTGGTCGAGGCGGCCGCCGGCCACGACGGCGTGCAGGATGCCGAGGGCCAGCGCGAGGTCGGTGCCCGGGGCCGGCGCGAGGTGCAGTGCCGCACGCTCGGCCGTCGGGGTGCGCCGGGGATCGACCACGATCAGCCCCCCGGCGTCCGTGGCGCGGCGCAGGCGGGACAGGAACGGCGGCATCGTCTCGGCCGGGTTGGCCCCGGCGAGCAGCACGGCGTCCGCGCCCTCCAGGTCGGCCAGGGGGAACGGCAGCCCCCGGTCGAGGCCGAAGGCGCGGTGCGCCGCGGCCGCCGCCGACGACATGCAGAACCTGCCGTTGTAGTCGACCTGCGAGGTGCCGAGCGCCACCCGGGCGAACTTGCCGAGCAGATACGCCTTCTCGTTGGTGAGTCCGCCGCCGCCGAAGACCGCGACGGCGTCGGGCCCGCGCTCCGCGAAGATCTTCTTGATCCTGCTCGCGACGAGGCCGAGCGCCTCGTCCCAGCTCGCCGGGCGCAGGGTCCCGCCGTCCCGGACGAGCGGCGTGGTGAGCCGGGCCGGCGAGCCGAGCAGGGCCGCGGAGGTCCAGCCCTTCTGGCAGAGTCCGCCCGCGGACGGGTCGCGGGGCCGCACCCGCACCGAGGCGCGGCCCGCCGGGCTGAGGGTCATCCCGCACTGCAACGCACAATAGGGGCAGTGTGTGTCGACTGCGGTGCCACCGGCGCCGACACCGGCGTCCGCCGGGGGCGTGCTCGTCGCCGCGCGCATCGCTCCACCTCCTCGACCGGCACTCGTACGCGGCTAGACGACGTCGGAGGTGAGGGCGTCGTGGATCTCGGAGTAGTCGGCGGCCGGGGCCGGGGCCAGCCGGCGGCCGACGCCGAGCGCGAGCATCTCCAGGCGGCTCATCAGCCGGGCGAAGTCCTCGGGGAGCAGCGCCTGCTTGCCGTCGCACAGCGCCTGGTCGGGCTGGACGTGCACGTCGATCAGCAGGGCGTCCGCGCCCGCCGCGACGGCGGCCAGCGTGAGCGGCTCGATGAGCTCGGGGATGCCGAGGGAGTGGCTGGGGTCGACCATCACCGGCAGGTGGGTGCGCCGCTTGAGCAGCGCCACCGCCGACAGGTCGAGCGTGAAGCGGGTGGCCCCCTCGAACGTCCTGATCCCCCGCTCGCACAGCACGACCTGGTTGTTGCCCTCCGCCAGGAGATACTCGGCGGCGGTGAGCAGCTCGTCGACCGTGCAGCCGAAGCCGCGCTTGAGCACGGCCGGCATGCCGCTGCGGCCCACCTCGGTCAGCAGCTCGAAGTTCTGCATGTTGCGGGTGCCGATCTGGAAGCCGTCGACCACCTCGGCCATCCGATCGACGTGCCGGGGGTCGACCACCTCGGTGAGGATCGGCAGGCCGGTCTCCTCCCTGGCCCGCACCAGCAGGTCGAGGCCCGCCCACTTGAGGCCCTGGAAGGAGTAGGGCGTGGTGCGCGGCTTGAACGCGCCGCCGCGCAGGCCGACCGCGCCGTGCCGGGCGACGGCCCCGGCCGTGGACATCATCTGCCCGGGGTTCTCGACGGCGCAGGGTCCGGCGAAGACGGCGATGTCCCCGTCCCCGATCACCGCGGAGCCGATGGTCACGGCCGTGCCCGAGGGGAACAGCTCACGCCGGCCGAGCCGGAAGCCGCCGCTCGCCCGCGCCGTCTGCCGGGGCCCGGGCAGGTCGGCCGGGAGGGGCAGCAGGGCGCCGGGCCCCTGGGCGACCATCACGTGCGCCCCGCCCAGCCGGTACGTCGTGGCCGTGGTGCCGGTGGAGTCGAAGTGCTGGGCCCATCCGGCGATGCCGGACGGATCGATCGTCGAGTCGAACACCAGCAACAGCTCGGCGTCGGTCATGGGAGTCCTCCACATCCATGTGGTCGGGTCTTCGTGGTATCGGATCTGTGCGGGTGTCGGGTCTGTGCGGGTGTCGGGTCTGTGCGGGGGATCGCGACGGGGTGGTGTCCGCCCTGTGCGCCGCCGGGCCGGTCCTGGGGGGGATGTCCGGCCCGGCGGCGCGGATCGGGTGCGGATCGCCGTTGATCCGCGTGGGGACGGCGGGAATCGGGGGCGGCGGGCGGGATCAGACGAAGACGTCGTTGAGGATCGTGCCGAGCGTCTTGCCGCCGTTCTCACGGATATAGGTGGACAGCGAGCTGTACTTCTCCCGCAGCCGGCGCTTGAGGACCTTGCCGGTGACGCCGACCGGGAAGTCCTCCTCGTTCCGCGCGACCTCCAGCATGGTCAGCTCGGGGTGACCGGCGGCCTTCAGCTTCTCGTTCGCCTCGTTGAGCAGCCTCTGCGCGTCCGGCCTCTCGGCGCTGGACGTCACGACCGCCACCGGGACCGTGCGGCCGCGGTGGATGCCCGCCACCACGGCGCAGTCGAGGACCTCGGGCAGCTCGTTGAGCAGCAGCTCCTCCATGAAGACCGAGTAGCCGGTGCCGGTCGGGGTCTCGATCGCGTCCACCGCCCGGTCGACCTGGAAGTAGTTGCCCGCCTCGTCGCGGTAGGCCATGTCGCCGGTCAGCCAGTAGCCCGACAGCTTGCTGCGGTAGGTCGTGTCGGAGTCGCTCCAGTATCCGGCGGTGATCGCCGGGCCCTTCGCGCCGAGCAGCCCGACCTCGTTGACCTCGGCGATCGTGCCGTCCCTGCGCAGCACGGCGACCTCGGCGACGCCGACCGGCTTGCCCACGCAGCGGTCGTTGCGCTCGTCGGCGAGCGTACGGACCTTCAGCAGCACGCCCCAGCCCAGCTCGGTGGTGCCGAGACGGTCGAAGAACGCGGCCGGCGGCAGCGAGGAGTCGCGCTTGGCCAGGATGCCCTTGATGTGCTTCTCGTGGACCGCGTCGCCGATGGAGATCCAGACGTTGACCGAGTCGATCGCCCCGGCCGGCAGGTCCGCGGCGGCCAGCTCGGCGTACGCGTGGCCGAAGGCCATGACGGTCGTCGGGCGGTACTTCTCGACGGCCTTGGCCAGCTCGGGACCGCTCGTGTCGAACCAGGGCACGATCGGCGTGCCGCCGAGCACGGCGTACGTCGTGTAGGCGATGCAGCCGAGGTGCGACTGCGGCAGCGCGGTCATCATCACGGCGCCCGGCTGCTCGTGGTGGTCCACGAGACGGAACCGGGGACCGGCCACGCACGAGCGGTGGGTCTGGATGACCGGCTTGGGCCGCCCGGTGGTGCCGGACGAGTGCAGGATCGAGACCGGGTCCTCGCCGACGTGGCGGAAGCGGGCCTCCTGCGGCAGCTTCGCCGCCGGGGGCGCGGGCAGCTCCTCGGCCACCTGCGTCCACCGCAGGCCGGGCAGCAGGTGGAACTCCTCGCCGAGGATCTCCAGGTGGGCGAGGTCGGTGTACATGCCGACCGGGTTGGTCTGGCGGCACAGCTCGGTGGCGATGTAGCGCGAGGCCTTGCTGTTGACCAGCACCGCGACCGCGCCGATCTGGGCCAGCGCGTAGAAGTGCAGGGAGTAGGCGAAGGAGTCCTCCAGGTAGATGGCCACGCGGTCGCGGGGCCGCACGCCCTGGCGCAGATACCACACCGACCAGCTCTGGGCCAGCTCGTCCAGCTCCAGCAGGCTCCACTCGGTCTGCTGCTCGCCCTTGGTGTTGGTCAGCGGCCTGCCCAGGTGGATGAACGGCAGCTCCGGGTGGGGGTTGGCCTCGATGGCCTTCGTCAGCAGGTTGCCGCCGCCGAGGTCGGGGTCCGCGGCGAACCTGGCGCGCTGCTCCGTCGTGAGGACGGTCTCGTGGGAGATGGAGATGGTCATCGATCTCACCTTTCGGTAGTGGCGGGAGATGAGGTGCTCGTGGTGGGGCCGGGCTGGTGGGGGGATCGGGGCTCGTAGGAGGATCGGGGCTCGTAGGAGGGCAGCGCGCCGAACATCACGGCGCAGGTGTCGCGGTAGAAGCCGAGATCGGGGCCGAGGAGGTCGCGCAGCCCGCCCAGGGCCGCCGCGAACTCTGCCTCCCCGTTCGCCTCCCCGTCCGCCCGGCCGTCGAGGAGGCCGGCGAGCGTGCGCACGCCGTCGGCCAGCGCCGCGCGGGCGGCGGCGGCCTGCGGGTTGGCCGACTGGACGTCCCAGTAGACCTCCGGGGTGCCCGAGGCGATCCGGGCCAGCAGCGCGAGCATCGTGGCGTGGGGCGGCGGGGCGACGGCGGCCAGTTCGGCGACGCCGACGCCGAGGCCGGCCAGCGCCAGCCCGAACGACAGCACCGCCGCGTGGGTGAGCGCCTGCGTCGCCGCGGCCAGCCGGTCGTGCTCGTGCGCGCCGAGCCGTACGGTACGGCCGCCCCAGCTCTCGACCAGCCGCAGCAGCGCCTGGGTGCGGGGACCGTCGTGGACCACGACCGCGGCGACCGGCCGCCCCGCGAAGCCGAGCGACGGGGCGAACATCGGGTTGAGGCCGGCCGCCTCGACGTCCCCGGCGTGGGCCAGGATCTCGTCGGCGATCGGGCCCTTGACCGAGAGCGTGTCGGCGAGCAGCGCGCCCGGCCGCATCGCCGCGGCCACCTGCTTCACCGCCGTCAGCGCCACCTGCTCGGGCACCGCGAGCAGGACCAGGTCGGCCCGCCCGAGCTCTTCGGCGAGCTCGGGCCCGATGTCCGTGATGTCGCCCCGCAGGACCCTCGCCTCACCGGCCGGAGGAGCCCCGGCGGGGCTCCCGGCCGTGGATTCCTGCGAGGCGACGTTCACGGCCGGCACGGACCGGGTGGGGGTGGTCCCTGCCTCGGTGCCGGTGCCGGTGCCGGTGCCGGTGGCGGTGGCGGTGGCTGGGCCGGGCGCGGGGTCGACGACGAGCACCTCGGCGCCGGACCGCAGCAGGTGCCCGGCGAACAGGCCGCCCACGGCGCCCGCGCCGCCGACGACGACGCAGCGCCGCAGCAGGCCCGTGTCCCCGTGGTCCCCACGGTCCGCGTGGTCCGCGTGGTCCGCGTGGTCCGCCGTCGGGCGGTCCCCGGCCGTCGTGTGGTCCCCGCGGGTCATCGTCAGGCCCCCACGGTCTGGGCCGCGGTGTCCAGCACCGCGGTGATCATGGCGCGCGACTTGACGACCGTCTCCTCGAACTCCTCCTCGGGGTCCGACAGGGCCACGATCGCGCCGCCGACCCCGAAGCTGACCCGGTCGCGGGTGGCGACGAGGGTGCGGATGATGATGCTGAGGTCGGTGGCCCCGCCGAGGGAGAACCAGCCCAGCGCGCCGGAGTAGGCGCCGCGCGGGCCCTCCTCCAGACGGTCGATGATCTCCATCGTGCGGATCTTCGGGGCGCCGGTCATCGACCCGCCGGGGAAGGCGGCCCGCACGCAGGTCACCACCGACTCCTCCGGCCGCAGCGTGCCGCGGATCGTGGAGACGAGCTGGTGCACCGGCGCGTACGTCTCGACGTGGAAGAGCCGGGGCACGTGCACCGACCCGACCTCGCAGACCGTGTTCAGGTCGTTGCGGATCAAGTCGACGATCATAAGGTTCTCGGCGCGGTCCTTCTCCCGGCTGAGCAGGTCGTGGCGGAGCGCCTCGTCCTCCTCGGGCGTCGCGCCGCGCGGCCGGGTGCCCTTGATCGGCTTGGACTCGGCGACCCGGTCGGGGCCGATCGTCATGAACCGCTCGGGCGAGGCGCTGAGCACCGCGACGTCGGGGAAGTCGAGCAGCGCGCCGTACGGCACCGGGCTGATCTTCCGCAGGTGGCTGTAGGTCCGCAGCGGGTCGATCTCGGCGCGAACGGTGACCGCGTTGGTCAGGCAGATCTCGTAGGACTCGCCGTGGTAGATCTCCTCCAGGCACTCGCCGATCCGGCTCAGGTAGCCCTGCTTGTCGTGCCGCATCTCCACCGCGCCGGCGATCGCCGGGTCGGTCATGCCGACCCCCGCGAACGCGACCGGCTCGGCCGGCTCGTGCCTCGGCAGGGAGAACAGCCGCGCCGCGGTCTCGTCCAGCCAGGCCAGCGCGCCGCCGTCGGTGTCCCCCTCCTCGCTCGTCGTCAGCGCGAGCAGGTAGCAGACGTTCTCCACGGCGTCGAGCACGAGCATCCGGTCGGCGAACAGCAGCGCCGCGTCGGGCTCCTCGGCCTGGTGCGCGGCCTGGCCGCCCGCCTCGGCCTTGAGCTCGTAGCCCAGGTAGCCGACGTAGCCGAGGTTGAAGTCGAACGGCAGGCCCTCGGGCGCCGGCACGGAACGCTCGCGCAGCTGCTCGTCCAGGTAGTCGAAGAACGGCTGCTCGATGCGCTGCCGCGACCCGTCGGCCCGGCTGACGGTGACCGTTCGCTCCGACACCCGATAGGTGACGTACTCGGCGAGCGGCCCGGAGCCGTCGCCCATGAACGAGAACCGCGACAGCCCGTCGATCACCGAGCTGCTGTCGAGCCAGAAGCCGTGCTCCTTGCCCGCGAACAGCTCCCGGTAGGCGGTCTCCGCGTCCGGCAGCAGCGGCAGCCTGCGCACGTGCACCCGGTAGGGCGAGCGGGCGGCGGCGGCGCGATCCTCCCTCGCCCGGCGGTGGGCCAGCGCGAGGTCGCGGAAGTTGGCCAGCAGCTCGCGGCCGTGCTCGCTGCTGATCGACTCGGGGTGGAACTGGACACCCCAGATGGGCTCGGTGCGGTGCCGCACCCCCATGACCACGCCGTCGTCGGTCCAGGCCACGGCCTCCAGCTCGTCCGGCAGGTCGGTGGCGGCCAGCGAGTGGTAGCGCACGACCGAGAACGGCGAGGGCAGGCCGGCGAAGATGTCGGCTCCGGTGTGGCGCACCTGCGAGACGCGGCCGTGCATCGGCTGCGGCGCGTGGGTGACGGTGCCGCCGAACAGGTGGCAGATGCCCTGGTGGCCCAGGCAGACGCCGAGCACGGGCAGCCCGCTCTCGCGGATGGCCCGCGCGCTCACGCCGAAGTCGCGGGCCCGCTCGGGCCGGCCGGGACCCGGGGAGATCACGACGCTGTCGAACTCGTGGATCGGCACCTGGGACCAGTCGGCGTCGTTGCGCACCACGACCGGCGGCTGTCCGTTCACCTCACCCAGCAGCTGGTAGAGGTTGTAGGTGAACGAGTCGTAATTGTCGATCAGGATCGTTCTCATGCCGGGGTTCCTCCAAGCCGTGTCGAAATAGCCGGGTGAGTCGCCGGCGCCGCGCTCACCGAGCGGCGACATCGCCGATCACCAGGTCCTCGACCCTGCAGGTCTCCGCGATGACGAGGTCGTAGAGCCGGCGCAGGAAGTCGGGGTCGATTCCGTGGTCCTGCGCGTATCGGGCGGCCCGCCGCTGCACGATGCCGATGCGGTGGGGCTGCATCATCGGGACGTTGTGCTCGCGCTTGAAATGCGCGATTTCCACACAGCACTCGATACGCCTGCGCAGTGTGTCGAGCAGCGACTCGTCGATACGGTCGAGCGAGGCCCGCAGCGTCTCCAGACCGTCTTCTCCGGCGCCGTTGCCAGCCATTGAACAGCCCTCCAATCGGGGGTTCACGGATGTTCCGGCCCTGTCGGGACGAATTCAGGATTCGGTCGGGCGCACATTTCTCACAACCCCTAACGGCCCCACAGCGCGGCCGGACAATCCAGGACGACCTCGGACTTCTCGGAACCCCGAGGCAGGGCAGGCAGCGGGTGGCCGGCGACCCCGGTCCACCCCTATCGGGAAACCGGTCATCCCGAATGATCGGGAAATTTCGTTGACCGTCCGAAAATGGCGGAACTAATCTCCGTTCGCGAAGTGCCTGTGAGCACGTGCGAGAAACGGCGGTGGCGAAAGTGAAACCTCGAGCATTCGTACTTACCGGATCATTCCTGGTGATCTGCCGGGCCCCTCTTTATCTGCGCGAACTGTCCCGCCGGGGGCTCAAGATCCTCGTGGTCACGCCGGCCTCCTGGCGGGAGCAGGCCCTGGCCCAGATGCGCGACCCGGCGCACCCGGCCTCGGTCATCGAGGAGATCGCCTTCACCGACGGCGACGTCAACACCGACAACTCGTTCACCGCCGGCGTGATCTCCGGCGTACGGGCGTGGCGGGACCGCTACGACATCACCGGCGTCTACGCGGTCGGCGAGACCCTGGTCGAGCCGACCGGCCTGGTCGCCGACGCTCTCGGGCTGCCCTCCCCCGGCCTGCGGGCCACCCGCGCCTGCCGCAGCAAGTATCTGCAGCGGTGGTATCTGCCGGAGTTCAGCCCGGCCTCTGTGGTCGTCCCCGCGGCCGGGCGCGCCGCGTTCACCGCCGACGGCGTGTCGTTCCCCGCCGTGGTCAAGCCCGCGAGCCGGCACTCCAGCTCGGGTGTGGAGACCGTGCACGACGCCGCCGAGCTGCGCGCCCAGCTCGACGCGTACCTGCCGCACGAGACGGTGCTGGTGGAGGAGAAGGTGACCGGCCAGGAATTCTCCGTGGAGAGCCTGGTGCAGGACGGCCGGGTCCTGTTCGCCTCGGTGACCCGCAAGGAGACGACCGAGTCGGGCGCCCGCACCTTCGTCGAGCTGTCCCACTCGGTGCCGAACGAGCTGGAGGGCGTGAACCGGATCATCCTCGACGCCAACCGGCGCATGCTCGAACGGCTGGCCTTCGCCGACGGCATCGCGCACGCCGAGTGGCGGGTGGACGGCGAGGGCCGTCCCTGTCTCATGGAGGTGGCCGCGCGCACTCCCGGCGACGGCCTGTCGATCCTCTACTCGCTCGCGACCGGCGCCCCGATGGAGCCGGAGATCATCCGCATCGCCCTCGGGGAGCCCGCGGCCTATCCCGCGCCGCGCCGGTACGCCCGCCAGGTCTACCTGGAGCACGAGCCCGGACGGCTCGGCGACGTCACGGTGGACTGGCCGGGCGTCTCACCGGCCTGGGTGGGCGAGGGCGGCCTGTGGCCCGAGGTCGAGCCGAGCGCCCCTGACGACCCGCCCACGCTGCGCGCCGTGCTCGTGCTCAAGGACCGCGGCGCCGAGCTCGGGCCGCTGCACAGCTCCGACGACCGCGCGGTGACGTTCCTCATCGACGCGGCCACCCCGGCCGAGCTGGACGAGCTGGAGATGCGCGTGCGGGACGCCGTACGGATCCACCTGCTGGAGACCGCCGGCGTGCGGATGTAGTTCCCTGTGGACGCGCGGAGCGCGGCGGGAGGCGATGCGCCTCCCGCCGCGCCCGGCTTTCCGGGGTCGTCTACATCAGGGGTAGCTGACCACGTAGACCGGGACGGTGGCCGTGCCCTGGGCCGCGCCGCCCGTGTCGTTGATGACGTGGGCGATCGTTCCGACGCCGCCCAGCGACACCGTGAGCAGGTCGTGGAACTTCACGCCCGTCTTGTTGGGGGCCTCGAAGCCGCGCTCGGCGACGATGGAGGGGTCGGTGCTGAAGTTGCAGTAGCTGCCCATGCCCCAGGCCTCGTGCGTGTTCACGTTGTCGGCCACCTTGTAGGCGGCGTAGCCCCGCGTCGAGCCGTTCATCCAGGACGCCTGGTTCGGCGGGTCGTAGGGCAGCTCGTTCTGGAAGAAGATCGTCCTGCCGCCCTCGCCGTTCCAGATCACCTCGTACTTCTTGTAGTGCTCGACGAACAGGCCGTACGCGATGACGTTGTCGCCGTTGACGATCACACCGGTGTCGGCCGGGTTGGTGTTCCAGCCCACGCCCGCGCCGTGGTCGGCCCGCCACGCCCAGATGTGGTCGATGATCGTGTTGTCGCTGTTCACCACCAGGCTCGTCGTGGCCGAGCCGGGTCCCGCGCCGCCGATCCGGAAGAACACGTCCTGCACCGAGATCGGGTTGGCGGCGTGGCTCCCCGAGGCGCCGTCGGGGCCGACCCGCAGCAGCACCGGCGAGTTGACCGTGCCGGCGTCGAAGAGCAGACCGGCGATCTTCACGCCGTCGACGTCCGCGACGTTCATCGCGACGACCCCGTTGTCCGGGATCAGCGTGGCGTAGCCGAGCCCGAGCACCACCGTGTTCGCCCTGGTCACGTTGAGCGTCTGGCTGAGGTGATAGATGCCGGGCGTGAACAGCAGGTTGAGGCCCTGGCTCAGCGCCTGGTTGAGCGTCGCGGCGCTGTCGGACGGCTTGGCGACGTAGAACTGCGTCAGCGGGATCGAGGTGCCGGGGGTCGGGCCGTTCGCCCAGCTCACGCCGCTGGAGTTCGTCCGCGGCGACGGGACGAACACGCGGTAGGCGCCGCCCGAGTCCACGTACAGGTACGGCTTCTCGCGGGTGACGGGGCTGGTCGCGAGCGTCGTGTAGGGCGGGTTGGGGAAGCTCTGCGCCGGAGCGCCGACGACGCCGGAGAACACCATGTTCCACACCGCGTTGGTCCAGCCGCCGATGGTGCTGTCGCGGGTGAACCACTGCTGCTGGGAGTACGGGCCGACCGTGCCGTCGATCTTGCTGTCGGCGATGTAGCCGCCGCTGGCCCAGCCGTACCCGTTGGGGGCGAGGTTCAGCCCGCCGCGCACGTGGATCCGCCGGAACGGCGCGGCCTGGGCCACGGCCCACCGGTCGGTGCCGTTGACCGGCACGACGGCCAGGTTCTCCGCCGACCGCCAGAAGTTCTGGGTGGCGTTGCCGTTGAACCATCCGGCGTCGACGGTGATGTCACCGTTGATCGTCACGTCGTCGGGCGACTGGCCAAGGCCGGAGATCGACGTGTAGAAGCCGATCTGGGCGTTGAGCCCGCTGTAGGTGCCCGGCTTGAACAGCAGCGCGTAGCGCTGGCTGCCGAACTGGTTCGACTCCTGCTGGTCGAAGATCGTGTCGAGCGTGTTCTGGATGCTCGCGCTCGACATCGACGGGTCGAAGATCTTCACGTTCGGCCCGAGGTCGCCGCCGCCCGGCAGACCCGGGCCGCCGTCGTCACCGCCGCCGGTCGTGTTGACGGCGAACTCCCAGAGCGAGTAGCCGTACGCCGTGGCCCTGGTCAGGCCGTACATCCGGACATAGCGGCCCGTCGCCGATACGTCGAGCGACTGCGTCCCTGCGACGCCGTTGACGGTCGCGGTCGCGTCCGACCACGTGGAGCCGTTGGCCGAGACCTGGATCTTGAACGTCTGGGCGCGAGCGGTCTCCCAGTTCAGGATCACCTTGCAGATCTGCTGTGAGCTGCCGAGATCCACCTGGATCCACTGCGGGTCGCTGAACGCGCTCGACCATCGAGTGCCGGCGTCACCGTCGAACGCCGCCGACGCCGGGGACGCGGCGTTCTCGGTGGAGGAGGCCGACGCGGTCTTGCCCTGCGCGACGTTGGCGGTGCCGCAGGTGGTCCCGCCGCCACCCGTCTCCGTGTTGACGGCGAACTCCCAGAGCGAGTAGCCGTACGCCGTGGCCCTGGTCAGGCCGTACATCCGGACATAGCGGCCCGTCGCCGATACGTCGAGCGACTGCGTCCCTGCGACGCCGTTGACGGTCGCGGTCGCGTCCGACCACGTGGAGCCGTTGGCCGAGACCTGGATCTTGAACGTCTGGGCGCGGGCGGTCTCCCAGCTGAGCACGACCCGGCAGATCTGCTGCGAGCTGCCGAGATCCACCTGGATCCACTGCGGGTCGCTGAACGCGCTCGACCATCGAGTGCCGGCGTCACCGTCGAACGCCGCCGACGCCGGGGACGCGGCGTTCTCGGTGGAGGAGGCCGACGCGGTCTTGCCCTGCGCGACGTTGGCGGTGCCGCAGGCCGCCGCCGCGGCGGTGTAGGTGGCGGGGACGACGCCGGTCACGGCCGCGAAGGTCGACAGCGCCACGAGCCCGGCCGCGACCAGGCCGGAGCGCCCGCGCCGCCTGCGCGGCCGTCCGTGGGCGGGGTGAGGCGGGGAGGATGGAGGCATGTACGTCTCCTCGGTGCGGAGCCCCTCGGGCGAGGGTGTGGGGGATGAGAGAGGTCCAGCGGCATGAGCGTGCGCCCCCTGATCGCTTATGTCAAGACTTAGTTCACGATCAGAATTATCCATTGACTCCGGCGCCCCGGCGGATGTTAGTCTCCGGGAGAGCGCTCTCCAACGTCACTGATCCGACCGATTCCCCGCCCGCCGGAACACCTGCCGGATCACCCCTGGCCGCCGCGCCCTGCCCCTCTCGCGGCGCCTGCCTCGGGACGCTTCGGCGCGCGAGTCGGTCCCGGTATGCACAAGGAGGTCCCGTAAGGCGTGCCTCATCCCCCTCGCCACGCGCGGGGCCTTCCCGCGAAACCCGGCCGTGTCGTCAGCCGGCGGCGGTGATCCTCGCGACCTGCGGCGCGTTCAGGAACTCCTCCAGCACGAGCGTGGCGGCCCCCAGCGCGACCGCGTCGGGGCCGAGGCGGCCCAGCACGATCGACGTCGCGGCGTACGGCTCGGCCAGCGAGTTGGCGGCGGTGGCGCGGCGGATGTCGGGCAGCAGGCTCTCGCCGAGCTGCACCCCCACCCAGCCACCGATCACGATCTTCTCGGGGTTGATCAGGTTGACCAGGTTGGCCAGGCCCACGCCCAGGTAGGTGACGGTCTCCTCGACCACCGGGGACTTCGAGGCCAGCACACCCGCGAGGTCCTCCTCCCAGTCGCCCCGCGAGGCGACGCCCGCCCGGTCGAGGATGGCCTCGATCCCGACGTACGCCTCCAGACAGCCGCGGCCGCCGCAGCGGCAGGGCCGCCCGTTCGCCACGATCTTGGTGTGGCCCCACTCCCCGGCGCTGCTGCTGACCCCGCGGAACGTGGTGCCGTCGGCCACGATGGTCGCGCCCACCCCCACGCCGAGCAGCACGATGACCGCTTCCGAGGCGCCCCGGCCCGAGCCGAACCACAGCTCGGCCTGGCCCATCGTCTTGGCGCCGTTGTCCACGTACAGCGGGAGCGAGGTCCCGCGACGCAGGAGCGCTCCAAGCGGCACACCGTCCCAGCCGAAGGTCTTGGCGTGGATGACGCCGTCGGCGCCCGGCTCGACTATGCCGGGAACCCCCACGCCGATGCCGAGCACCTGCTCCGGGGACACCCCGGCGTCCGACAGCACGACGTCGACCCCGGCGAGGATGTGCCGGGCGATCAGCTCGGGATCGTGGCGGGCCGGCCGCAGCATGTAGTCCACCTTGGCCCGCTCGGTCATCTCCAGGTCGAACAGCCCGACCCGGACGTGCGTCTCCGCCACGTCGACGCCGACCGCGAAGCCATACTCGGGGTTGACCCGCAGCAGCACGCGAGGCCGGCCGCCGTCCGACTCCACCTGGCCCGCCTCGACGACGATGTTCTCGCCCAGCAGGTCGGCGGTCATCGTGCTGACCGTGGCGGCGCTCAGCCCGGTGCGCGCGGTGAGGTCGTTTCTGCTGGTCGGGCCGGAGAAGTAGAGCGCGCGCAGCAACACGGCCCGGTTGCCTCTGCGGATATCCCGAACCGTCCTGCGCTGAGGCCTCGCCATGACCACCCTCCCCGTCGCGACACGGTCATCTTAGTTCAGAGGCGAAAACAAGCACCTCCGCCCCTCTCCGGCCTCTTCACCGTGCCATCTCCCGGTTACCCGTCCATTACGAGGCGGTGTCGTCCCCACCCTTCTTCCAGACCGTGAACTGACACAGCATGCGCCTCTCCGCGGCTCCTCTGAGCCTGACGGCGGCTACCGGGCGGCGTCAGCAGGAAGACCCCGTCAGCACAGGGTGCCGGCGGCGCGGAGGTCGGTGATCGTCTGGCGGGCGAGCTCGCCGAAGTCGTCGCCGCCGGTCGTGGCGCTCCAGCGCTCGTAGGCGATTTTCATGGCCAGCGCGCCCAGTTGCGCGGCCACGGACGCGGTCAGGCCGGGCACTCCGCGCCGCGTGAGCGCGTCGGCCATCGAGGCGGTGAGGCCGAGGCCCTTCAGCGCCTCGCGTTCCTGCAGCTCAGGGTGGGCGGCGATCACCGCCAGCCTGCGGGCGGCGAATTCGCGGCGGTCGGGGGTGAAGACCTCCTTCCCGACCACGTCGAGAGCGTGCGCCACCGCGTCCAACGGCGTGGCGGTCGCGGGAGCCTCGGCGATGCCCTTGGCGAGCAGCCCGGCCATCGTGTCCCCGCCGAAGAGCACTTCCCGCTTGTCCGGGAAGTGCCGGAAGAAGGTGCTCTTCGTCAGCCCGGCACGCTCCGCGATCTCGATCACGGTCGTGTTCTCGTAGCCCCGCTCCTCGAAGAGTTCGAGGGCGGCGAGGATCAGTCGTTCCGATGCGTTGGGCTGCCAGCGGGCCATGAGGCAAGTGTACGGGAGTTGGTCCCATCACTCATGTATGGTGATGGGACCAAGTCCCATCAGATCTGTCGGAGGTTCCCCATGAGCCGAGCCGTCGTTTACGAGACGTTCGGAGGTCCCGAGGTGCTGGAGCTGCGCGATGTTCCGGAGCCGCACGCCGGTCCGGGCGAGGTACGCGTCCGTGTGACGGCCGCCGGCCTGAACCCGATGGACTGGATCATCACCTCGACCCCCGAGGCGGCGACGGTGTTCGGCCTCACCCTGCCGTCCGGCTTCGGCTACGACTTCGCCGGCGTCGTCGACGAGGCCGGCGAAGGGGCCGACGGTTTCGCCGTGGGCGACCGCGTCTACGGAGGCGCGATGGCGAAGGCCGCCGCCGACTTCCTGGTGATGAAGGCTCCGACGCCCGGCGCGTTGTTCCACACGCCGGACGGCATCGGCGACGAGGTGGCGGCCACGCTCCCGGTGGCCGGTCTGACCGCCGCCGCCGCTCTGGACGCGATCGGCCTGCGATCCGGCGACACCCTCCTGGTCGGCGGCGCGGCCGGCGGCGTCGGCGTGTTCGCCGTACAGCTCGCGCGGCTCGCGGGCGCCAGGGTGATCGGGACCGCCTCGGAGGGCACGTTCGATTTCCTGCGGCAACTGGGCGCGGAGCCGGTGACCTACGGCCCGGGGCTCGCCGATCGGGTGCGGGCGCTGGCTCCCGGCGGTGTGACCGCCGCGACGGACCTGTTCGGCACCGAGACGGCCGAGGCGGCGCTCGCGCTCGGCGTGCCGCCCGAGCGGATCTCCACGATCGCCGCGGGCCCGAACCCTCCCGGCGGCGTACGCGCGACCGGTGGCGAGCAGGCCACCCCGGCCGACCTGGAGCGGATCACCGACGCGGTCCTCGCCGGCGCGATCACCGTGCCCATCGCCGCGACCTTCCCGATCGAGCGGATCCGCGACGCCGTGACGCTGCAGGCCGGACGCCACGTCCACGGCAAGATCGTGGTCACGCTGTGACTCCGGCCGTCAGGCGCGGGCGGTCGCGAGTTCCTTCATGAGGGTGCCGACGAGGGCCGCGGCGGGGAGGTCGCGGCAGCGGCGGTAACCGTGGCCGCACCACAGCGCCATCGCCTCGGGGTCGCCGTGCTCGGCCGCCGCCCGGCGGAGGCCCTTCGTCAGGTGGTGCACCTGCGGGTAGTACGCGGGCGCCGACGCCTCGTGCTCCGCCATGAACCGGTTGGCCAGGCCGCGCGCCGTACGTCCGGAGAAGGCCCGGGTGAACGCGGTGCGGATGAAGCGGGGGTCGGCGAGGGCGGCCTTGTGCACGGGGTGCGCCCCGCTCTCCGGGGTGCGCAGGAACGCCGTGCCCAGTTGCGCGGCGACCGCGCCCGCGGCGAGGACGGCGGCGATGTCCGCGCCGTCCATGATCCCCCCGGCCGCGACGATCGGCACGCCGGTCGCCTCGCGCACGCGCCGCACGAGTTCCGGCAGGTCGTCCGGGGCCGTCCAGGAGCTCGGCCAGGACGGTGGCGGGGCCAGGAAGGCCGCCTGGTGCCCGCCCGCTCCGGGGCCCTGCACCACCACCGCGTCGGCGCCGGCCTCGGCCGCCGCGACCGCCTCCCACGGGGTGTTCACCATGACCATGATCACGGCTCCCGTGTCGTGGAGACGGGCCGTCACCTCGGGCGGCGGGCAGCCGAAGGTGAAGGAGGCCACCGGCACCCGTTCGTCCACCAGCACGTCGATCTTGGCGTCCCACCCGTCGTCGTCCCAGGCGGGGGCCTCCGGCAGCGTCACGCCGTACCGCTCGGCCTCGGGGGCGAGCTCCTCGCGATAGCGGGCCACCGCCGCGTCGTCACCCGGCTCCCGCCGCGCCGCGAAATCGGGGACGAAGACGTTCACCCCGAACGGCCGGTCCGTCCGCTCGCGCACCGCCGCGATGTCCCGGCGCACGTCCTCCGCCGTACGGTAACCCGCCGCGAGGAACCCGAGGCCGCCCGCCCCGGACACCGCCGCCGCCAGGGCCGGGGTAGAGGCGCCGCCCGCCATGGGCGCCTGGATGATCGGGCTCGACGGCCCGAAGGGAAGGGCGCGACCGGTCACGGGACCTCCTCACTCGTCTGGACAGCAGCGTAGAACGCGGTCGACGAGCGCTCCGGCGGCCCCCGTGTAATCGGCCGGGTCGAACAACCGGGCCAGGTCGAGCCCTTCGGGCACGGGCAGGAGCTCCTCCAGCACCTCGGCCACGGGACGCCCGGACGCGGCGGCCTCCGCGGACGCCTCCCCGAGCAGCCGCTTGGCGGCGACCTTCCCCAACAACGGCGCGAGTACGGCCGCCGCCCGTTCGGTGACGGTCAAGCTGCCGGTGAGCGTGAGGTTGGCCCGCATGCGCTCGGGGAAGGCGACCAGTCCCTCGGCCAGTTCGGCCGTCACGGCGGCGGCCCCGCCAACCAGCCGCAGGCACTCGCGCAGCGGCTGCCACTCGGCGTGCCAGGCGCCCGCGGGCCGTTCGTCCTCGGCGAGCAGGCACTGGTGGAGACTCGCGGCGAGCGCGGGCACCTGGATCGCCGCGGACCGCACGAGGGTGGCGAGGACCGGGTTGCGCTTGTGGGGCATCGCGGACGACACGCCCCGGCCGGGGGCGGCCGGCTCCACGACCTCGGCCACCTCGGTGCGCGACAGCGACTGCACGTCCACCGCGATCTTCCCGAGCACCCCCGAGGTGAGGGCCAGCGCCCCGGCGAGGTCGGCGACCGGAACGCGCAGGACGTGCCAGGGGACCATCGGCTCGGCCAGCCCCACCTCGGCGGCGAACGCCGCGATCAGCCGCTCCGGATACGACTCCGGGTCGGGCACTGCCGCCATCCGTGCGTACTCCACGTAGCCCGCCAGCGTGCCGGCCGCGCCGCCGAGCTCGGCGGGCAGCTCCGCGCGCACCCGGCGCAGCCGGATCGCGGCCTCGCGTACGGCGTGCAGCCACCCGGCCGCCTTCAGGCCGAACGTCGTGGGCACCGCCTGCTGGGTCAGCGTGCGGCCCGGCATCAGCGTGTCGCGGTGCCGTGCCGCGAGCCCCGCGAGCGCGGTCGCGGCCCGATCGAGGTCGGCGGTGATCAGACCCAGGGTCCGCGCGGCCACCAGCATGGCGGCCGTGTCCATGATGTCCTGGCTCGTCGAGCCGCGGTGCACATATTCGGCCGCGGCCGGGTCCACCACCGCCACGGCCGCCGTCAGGTCCTCGACCAGCGCCACGACCGGGTTGGCCGCCTCGCGGGCGCGCAGGGCCAGGGCCGCCAGGTCGAGGGCGCCCGCCTCCGCCACATTGCCGATCGTCTCCGCGGCCTCCGCCGGGACGACGCCCAGCCGGGCCTGCGCGCGGACCAGGGCGGCCTCCGCGTCGAGCATCGCGCGCAGCCACGCGCCGTCGCCGGTCGCCCGCTCCGCCGCCGAACCCACCCTGACCGGGGAGAGCAACCCCATATCCAGCTCGTTCATCGCACACCCGCCCGGGTCGCGCCGCACGCGGAGGCGGCGAGAGCCGTACGGGGTCCGGCGGCCACGTGCGCGACGCGGCGGCGGGCCGGGAGGGCCCGGGCAGGCGTCAGCGTGAGCACGCTGCGGGCGATGGCGTCGGAGTCGCCCAGGATCACGGAGTTCACCCCCGGCCGCACGCCCGCGGCCGTCACCCAGTGGACCGACTCGGTGGGCACGCCGTACGCGAACCGCCGCGGGTGGGCCCGCCCGTCCGCGTCGAGCAGCCGGTAGGGCCGGCGGGTCACCGCGAGACCGCCCGTCTCGTAGCCGGTGTCGCCACGCCGCCCGCCGATCACGTACGCCCGGCACTGGCCGGTCCGCAGCAGGTGACGCAGCAGGGGGTCGGCCGTGCGCCGCAGGTCGATCTCGGGCAGCCGCGCCTCGACGAGCACCCTGGCCCGTACGGCCGAGCCCGGCACGGCGGCCGACTCGGCCTCGAAGACGCCGTCGCGGGCGTGCACCCGCATGCCGGGACCGATGACGGTGAGCACACCGGCCTCGATGAGCGCGATCATCTGCTCCACCCGCTCGGCCGGCGGCCCGATGGACAGGAACGCGTTGAGCGGCGTGTACCACCGGTCGAGGTCGTCGCGGTGGGAGCGCCCGGTGAGCCCGCCGTGGTCGACCACCTGCCTGACCTCGTTGCGCAGGTCGCGCAGCACGTCGAGGGCGGCCTTCAGCGGCCCGCTCACGTTGCCCGCGCGGGCCTGGGTCAGGTCGGTGCGCAGATAGGCGGTCAGCCACTCGCGCCAGTCGTCCGGCCCGGTGAAGCCGATGCCCCGGTAGGGCTCGGCCACGCTCTCCCAGTCCCACCGGACCGCCTCGCCGATGCCGAAGGCGTCGAGCACCGTGGCCTCCCCCGGGTCGCCCCAGGAGCAGGCGAGGTACGCGGCGCGGAAGCGGCCGGCGATGCACTCGCACTCCCGCCGGGCCAGCAGGGTGGCGTAGTAGACGGTCTCCACCTCCTTGGCGATCAGCGGCCACAGGTCGGCGCGGAAGTCGAGCCCGCCGCGGGCGGCCGAGCGCGCGGCCAGCGACGCGATCCTGCCCGGCGTGAGCAGCAGCGGCTCGTGCCTGCCCTCGACACCCTTCTCGTTCTCGCCCCGCGACTGGTAGGGGATGCCCCGGCGTGATCCGGCGTACAGGCGGGGCTCGTGGCCGGAGGGCCGGTAGACGAGGCGGCCCGCCTCACCCCGCTCGAACCGGCCGCCGCGCCCGATCGTCAGCAGCGCCATGTGGTCGAAGAAGTTGAGCCCGAGGCCGCGCAGCAGCACCGCCTCCCCGGGACGCACGTCGCTCAGGTCGACGTCGGCCGGGTTGGCGGGCGGCACATGGACCAGGTTGTGGGCGGCGGCGTACGCGGCGGCCTCCCGCTCGGCGTCCGTGGGCTCGACCGGCAGGTGTCCCTGCGCCAGGACCACCGCGTCGAGCGAGCCGAGCACGGTGCCGTCCTCAAGCACCACCCGCTGCGCGCCGGTGCCGGGCACGTCGTCGAGCGCGGTCGCCCGGGTGGCGTGCACCCGCACCTCCACCTGCCGGGGCGCCCGCGCGACCACCCGCTCGAACACCCAGCGCAGATAGCGGCCGTAGAAGGCGCGGGTGGGATAGATGTCGGGCCCGAGCCGCCGCGCCTCGGCGAGCACGTGCTCCTCGACGCCGTCCGGGAAGAGCACCAGGTGGCGCGCCCACTCGTACAGGCTCGGGCCGGTCTCCAGCGGCCCCCGGATGTCGACGCTGGGGTCGGTGAAGAGCGTGACCTGGGAGGCGACGGTGTTCATCAGGAGCTGGCCCGGCTGGTCGGTGCGCCACACCTGGCCCGCCCCCGGCGGGTACGGATCCACGACGTGCAGCAGGACGCGTGCCCGCGGCGGCAGCCGCCGCGCGTTGGCGCACAGCCGCTCGATCACCGACATGCCGCGCGGTCCCGCTCCGATCACGCACACCTCGAACGTCCGGGTCGATCGTGTCGTCGTGTTCATCCGCTCCTCCGGTTCCCCTCGGGCAGTTCCGATCAGGTCGTGAGACGAGGATGCGGGAGCGAAGCATTCGTGAGGTATGTCACATTTGGCGAGGCGGTGTTAAGCATTGCTTCATGCACGACGTGACACGGCTCGCGGCGCTGGTGGCGGTCGCCGAAGCCGGTTCGATCACCCGGGCGGCGGCCCGCCTCGGCTACACGCCGCCCGCGCTGTCGCAGCAGATCGCCAAGCTGGAGCGGGAGGCGGGAGCCACCCTCGTGATCCGGCACCGCCGCGGCGCCACGCTCACGGCGGCGGGCGAGCTGCTGGTGGAGCACGCCCGGCGGGTGCTCGACGAGCTCGAACGGGCCCGGCACGGCCTGTCCGCGCTCGCCGGCCTGTCCGGCGGCCACATCACGATCGGCACCTTCACAACCGCCGGAATCCACCTGTTACCGCCGGTCCTCGCGGCGTTCCGGCGGGCTCACCCCGCCGTGGAGGTGAATGTGCGGGAGTACGAACCCCCGTCGGGGCTGCCCGCGCTGGCCACGGGCGAGGCGGATCTCGTGCTCACCCACACCTACGAGCATCAGCCCGCGCCCACGCTGCCCTCCGGGGTCACCGTCGAGGCGCTGCTGGTGGAGGAGCTGGTGCTGGTGGCCGCCCCCGGGCACGCGCTCACCGATCCGGCCGAGCCGCTGCCGTGGCCCGAGCTCGCGGGACGACCGCTGATCAGCGGTTCACGCGGGCTGGCCAACCGGGAGGCGCTCGAGGCGCTGTTTCGCCGCGAGGGGCTGGCGCCGCCGATCGTGGCGTACGAGACGGGCAACTACGGCATGTCCTGCGCCCTCGCCAGCGGGGGCATGGGCCTCGCCCTCGTGCCGAGGACCGTGGCCGACCTGGCCGAAAACCCCCTCAGCGTACGGCGGCTCGCCCCGCCGGGCCTGCACCGGACGATCAGCCTGGCCTGGCGGTCCGACGACAGGTCTCCGGCGCTGGCGACCATGCGATCGCTGTTCAGGAACACCGGCAAGGCCCCGCCCCGGCGGCCCCACGAGGAGCCGCCGAGGTGAGGGAAGAGACGCGGGTCAGTCGAACTCGGGGTCGGTGGTGCGGCTGCGCTTCATCTCGTAGAAGTACGGGAACTTCGCCATGGCCAGGGCGCCGTCGAAGATGCGGACGGCCTCCTCACCCCGCGGGATGCGGGTCATGACCGGGCCGAAGAACGCGACACCGTCGATGTGGATCGTGGGCGTGCCCACCTCGTCGCCGACCGGGTCCATGCCCTCGTGGTGCATGCGGCGCAGGGCCTCGTCGTACTCGTCGGTGCCGGCGGCGTCGGCCAGTTCGACCGGCAGGCCGGCCTCGGCGAGCGCCTCCTTGGCGACGACTCCGTAGTCCTTGTTGTCCTGGTTGTGGATGCGGGTGCCCATCGCGGTGTACAGGTCGCGCAGCACGCCCTCACCGTGCTGCTGCGCGGCGGCGACGCACACGCGGACCGGGCCGCGCCACCGGGGCACCGCCTCGCGGTAGAAGTCGGACAGGTCCTCCTTGCCCTCGTTCAGCACCGAAAGACTCATCACCCGGAACCGCAGGTCGATGTCGCGCTGCTTCTCGACCTCCAGAATCCACCGCGACGTGACCCACGCGAACGGGCAGACGGGGTCGAAGTAGAAGTCCACTCGGGGACGGCTGCCCGCTCCGGCCTGGTCGGCGGCGCTGTCGATGTCGCTCATGAAAACTCTCCTGACGCACGGGGTGGGGGGGCCGGTTTCGCGAGCGTATCCAATGATGGGAAGGCCACGACACCGGTCTCGACCCCTTAAGCCACGACCGGCTTCCCCTCATTTCCGGGCAGCCGGTGGCGTTCCCGCCCACCCGGCTCTCTAGGGTGGCCTCGTGACCGAGTTGCAGAAGAAGGCGGCCGCCCTGCGGGCGCTGCACGTGCCCGGCGACCCCGTCGTGCTGCCCAACGCCTGGGACGCCGCGTCCGCCCGCGCCGTCGAGGCGGCCGGGTTCCCCGCCGTCGCCACCGGAAGCGCCGCCGTCGCCGACGTCCTGGGCTACGAGGACGGGCACGACACGCCCGCGGACGAGATGTTCGCGGCCGTGGCCCGCATCAGCCGGGTCGTGACCGTCCCCGTCACCGCCGACGTGGAGCGCGGCTACGGGCTGAAGCCCGCCGAGCTCGTCGAGCGGCTCGCCGCCGCGGGCGCCGTGGGCTGCAACCTGGAGGACTCCGACCCGGCGACCGGGGCGTTGGTCGACGCCGCCGAGCAGGCGGACTTCCTGGCCGCCGTGCGGGCGGCGGCGACCGAGGCCGGCAGCGGTCTTGTGGTCAACGCCCGCGTGGACACCTTCATCCACGGCTCCGGAACCCCCGACGAGAGGCTCGCGGAGGCGGTCGAGCGGGGCCGTCGCTACCTCACGGCCGGCGCCGACTGCGTCTACCCCATCCTCGCGGGCGATCCCGAGGTGATCGGCGCGCTCGCCCGGGAGATCGGCGGCCCGATCAACGTGCTGATGCGGCCCGGCGTGCCGCCCATCCGCGACCTCGCGGCCCTCGGCGTCGCCAGGGTCAGCTTCGGCCCCGGCATCCACCGCGCGGCCCAGGCGTTCACCACCCGCATGCTGGACGCCATCGCCCGGGGAGACGACCCCTTCCCGTCCGCCTGACCACGCCGGCCCGCCTACAGCTCGCCGTACGACCAGCCCGACCAGCGCTCGACCCCGACGAGGATCGCGGGCCCGGCCGGGGGCCGTTCGCGATACTGGGCATACTTGCGCACCAGCCACGCCACGGCCCGCTCGCGCTCGTCGCCGCCCTCCACGACGCGGGCGTGCCCGTCGGCGCGCACCCACCACAGCCGTTCCCAGTCCTCCTCGTAGTGGTCGGCCAGCAGGCAGACGCGGGGATTGTCGCGGATGTCGCGCAGCCGTCGCAGGTCGGTGGTGGCCTTCGGCTTGTGGTCCACCGCCGTCACCACGGTGCCCTTCTCGCCGTGCGGCAGCACGGCGAACGTGACCGGGACGAGCCGCGGCGCACCCCCGGCCCCGACCGTCGCGAGGCGGGCCACGCGCGCCTGCGCGAACAGCTCCCTCGCCCGCTCCTCGGGCATTCTCACCTGGCCAGCCTACGCAGGGTGAACGCCCGCATCGCTTGATCGTTTAAATACTGCGGCCTATGGTGTCGGCCATGGAGGCATCTGAGTTACTCGAGCGGGCCCGCTCGCGCGCATCCGACCCCGAAGACCCTCTGGAAATCCTGTCCGCCGCGATCGCCCTATGCCGGGACCTCGCCGGCGAATCGGGCGGCGAGGTGGACGCCCTGCTCGATCTCGCGGTGTGCCGGGCCCGCGAGGCCGGCGCGTCCTGGACCGCCATCGGTGAGCGGTTCGGGTTCATCAGGCGAAGCTCGCGCAGGCGCTTCACGCCCGCCTTCGCCCACCGGCACCTGGTCAACCGCCGCATCAAGCGCGACGCCGCCTGCTCCTTCTGCCGCAGGCCGCCGGGTCCGCGCGTCCACATGGTCCACGGCGAGGGCGGGCGCATCTGCGACCGCTGCGTGGCCCTGGCCGGCGACATCGTCGCCGGGCTGGCCCGCCGCGGCCGCTGACACACCTCAGGTGACGGTGAGCCGCCGCGCGTAGCGCTCGTCCCGCCACAGCTCCTCGCGGAGCACCTCCGCCAGCGTCGTCGCCGCGTCGTGCACGTCGGCATAGCGCAGGTAGAGCGGGGCGAAGCCGAACCGGACGAAGTCCGGCTCGCGGTAGTCGCCCACCACCCCCCGGTCCGCGAGCGCGCGCACCACCGGGTAGCCCTGCGGGTGACGGTAGCTGACCTGGCTTCCCCGCCGCTCCGGGTCGCGTGGGGAGGCCAGGGCGAGCCCGAGCCCCGGGTCGACGAGATCGTCGAGCAGGTCGACGAACAGCGAGGTCAGGGCCACGCTCTTGGCTCTGACCTCGTCGAGGTCCACCCGCTCCCAGATGTCGAGTGACGCGTTCAGCGCGGCGTACGACAGGATCGGCGGGCTGCCGGTGGCGAAACGCCGCACACCGGGCGCGGGGCGATAGTGCGGTTCGAAGTCGAACGGCGCGGCGTGCCCGTGCCAGCCCGACAGCACGTTCTGGACGCCGTCCTGGTGACGTGGCGCGACGTACAGGTAGGCGGGGGCGCCCGGACCGCCGTTGAGGTACTTGTAGGTGCAGCCGACGGCGAAGTCGGCCTCGCCCACCCGCACGGGCAGCGCCCCGGCGCTGTGGCACAGGTCCCAGACCATGAGCGCGCCGGCCGCCCGCACCAGCTCCGTCACCGCCGCCATGTCCCTGGCCGCGCCGGTCCGGTAGTCCACGTGCGACAGCAGCACGAGCGCCACGTCGTCGCCGAGGGCGTCCTCCAGCGAAGGGCCGGTCTCGCCGATGTCCCGGATCTCGTACGCGCCGAGCGCCCGGGCGGCGCCCTCCACGACGTACCGGTCCGTGGGGAAGTTGTCGAGGTCGGAGACGATCACGCGGCGGCCGGGCCGCAGCGGGAGGGCGGCCGTGACCACCTTGAAGATGTTCACCGAGGTG
Organism: Microbispora hainanensis; assembly: GCF_006874475.1. Classification (GTDB taxonomy): domain Bacteria; phylum Actinomycetota; class Actinomycetes; order Streptosporangiales; family Streptosporangiaceae; genus Microbispora; species Microbispora hainanensis. Next base: position 32,195 of record NZ_VIRM01000029.1, on the reverse strand, counting down.
GAGTCGCCCGCCAGCACGTCGCCGGGACGCGCGCCGATGAGGGGCGCGATGCGGTCGCCGGTGCTCTGCGGCATGTCCCACCAGCCGGCCGTGTTCCAGCTCGCCCCGAGATGCACCCCCCACTCGGTCTCGACCGTGTGCGCCACCCGCTCCGGCGTACGTCGCGGCAGCGCGCCGAGCGAGTTGCCCAGCAGGTAGACGACCCCGGGAGGCAGCGAGAACTCGTCCCGGAACTCCCGGAGCGGGTCCTTGGCGTCGAGGTCCTGGCATTCGGCCCGGCTGAGTACCATCGGCAACTCCTTCGTCACCGCATTATGTACCGAAATATCCGATCTTGTCGTAGTCATGATGACGGAGCGTTCCCGGCACCGGCAATACCGGAAGGGACCGTTCCACCGATGCGGACGGCTATAACCCCCAGAGATCGCCACACCGGCACGATCAGCCAAAAGTAAGCACAAGACGCACCCAAGACTCTGTGCGATCGTGGACAAGACGGGGCAAGTTCTCTGGAGACGCCAAACCCCCGTTGGTGACAGAGGGTGATCAAACGTGACGGAATCCCCGTCGGTGCATCACGAGTCCCCGATCTATCGCCGCATCGCCGACAGGCTGCGCGATAAGATCCTGTCCGGAGCACTCGGTGACGGCGACCGGCTACCGGGCGAGAACGCGCTCATGAAGGAGCACGGGGTCGCACGGGCCACGGCACGGCAGGCGCTCGCCGTGCTCATCAACGAAGGGCTCGCCGTGCCGAAGCGGGGATCGGGCGTCTACGTGCGGCTGTTCCGCCCCATCCGCCGCCACGGGTCGCGCCGGCTCTCCCGCGAGCAGTGGGCCCAGGGCCTGGCCATCTGGGACTCCGACACCCGGGGCCGCTCGTACGTCGTGGACGAGGTGACCATCCTGCGCGAGCCGGCGAACGAGCAGGTCGCCCGCGTGCTCGGCACCGGCGAGGTGTGGGTGCGCCGCCGCCGCTACTCGGTGGACGGCCGTCCGGTGCAGCTCGCGGCCTCCCATTTTCCCGCCGACCTCGTGGAGGGCACGGCGGTCGTCCTGCCCGACACGGGTCCGGGCGGCGTGTACGCCCGGCTTGGCGAGCTCGGCCGGCCTCCCGTCCACTTCAGTGAGGAGGTGCGGGCCCGGATGCCCCTGCCCGGGGAGGCCGAGTCGCTGAACCTCCCGGCCGGGACGCCGGTGATCTCCGTCACCCGGGTCGCCTTCGCGGAGGGAGGCGTGCCTGTCGAGGTCAACGAGATGATCCTGGACGCGGCGTCGTATGTACTCCAATACGACTTCGACGCCTAGGTCAAGAGGCAACGTTGACCTGACTGTCCCGATCATTGATTTCTCTAGAGATGTCCCGCACCTTGAGGTGGAGAGGTCAAGAGCACTAAGAGCACCCGGGCATGAGGCGAGGGAAGGTGTACGGATGTCCTTGGACCGACGCCTCGCCGAGATAGCCCGGGAGTTTCCGGAGTGGACGATCTGGCGGAGCGACGCGGGCCGGTGGTGGGCGACCCGGCACCACCCGCTCACCTCGGCGCAGCGCGCGGCGGGATGCGCGATGACCATCGACGCCGACGAGCCCGACGGGCTGCGTGAGCTGCTGCGCCGGCAGGAGGCGCACGCCGCCGATCCATGAGCGCGGAAGCCCCCGACCCGATCGGGGGCGGGGGCTTCCGCTACCAGTTCGCTACGAGTCCTCACCTGCGTCGCCACGGCCGGGCCGGGCTCACTGGTGGGCTCAGGTCCGGCTCACTTGCCGGCTCACATCCGGCTCACTGGCCGGTGACCGGCTCTCCGTTCGGCAAGGCGCGCCGCACCCGGCCGAGGTTGACGTCGGTGTCCTCGGGCGACGACGGCACACCGTGACCGTTCTCGTTCTCGTGATGTCCGTTGTGACCGTTGGCGTGGCGTCCGTCGTCCACGATCAGGACCGCGTCGTCCTCGTCGCCGTCCATGTGCCCCTGACCTGCGGCGGCGTCATGCGCCTCGGGCCCGGACGGCGCGGCCTCCAGGGCCTGCTGCGGGTCCTCGACCGGCCCGTGCGGCTGCTGCCCGTGCGCGTGGTCGTGCGGCTGCTGCTCGTGCGACTGGTCGGGCCGGTGCTGGTCGGGCCGCTGGTCGTGCCGCTGGTCGGGCGCGCCCGCGGCGATGGCGTGCACCTGCTGCGGGGGCGGCAGCACGGCGGCCTCGTCGATAAGCGGGCCCGCCGCGCTCTCACGGTGCATCAGGTCGCCGAGCACCGAGCCGATCTCGTTGAGCCGGCGCACGACCTCCGCGTGGGTGTCGGTGAGGTAGGCCACCCGGCGGCCGGTGTGCTCGTCCAGCGCGTTCACCCGCTGCTGCGCCGCCGCCAGCATGGCCTCGGCCTGCCCGCGCGCCTCGACGAGCAGCCGCTCCGCCTCCATCCGGGCGGCGGTGAGCTGCCGCTCCCCCTCCGCGCGGGCGGTGCGCAGGGTCTCCTCCGCCTCCGCGCGGGCCGTGCCCAGCGTCTGCTCCGCCTCCGCGCCCGCCTGCGCCAGCAGCCGCTCGGACGTGGCGCTTGCGTCGGCGACGCGGCGCTCGGCCTCCTCCTGCGCGGCGGCCCTGATCGCGTCGGCCTGCTCACGCGCCGACGTCACCAGCCGCTCGGCCTCGGCCATCGAGGTCTCGCGCACCCGCCTGGCCTCCGCCTCGGACGCCTCCTTGTTGGCCGCCGCCTCCTCCTGCGCCAGCTTGAGTATCTGGCTCAGGCGCTCCCCCAGCTCGTCGGGGTTCTGCGGCGACTCCGCCATCCTCCGCCGCGCCTCGGCCAGCTCCAGGCGGGTCTGCTCCGCCTGGTCGATCGTGCGGGCGAGCCGTTCCTCCAGGTCCCGGATCTGGTTGCGGGTCCGGACCATGTAGTCGTGGACCTGCCTGCGGCTGTAGCCGCGCATCACGACTTCGAAGGAGTCGTCACTCATCAGGTCGGGGAAGTTGTCGGTCTGATTCGTCATGAGAAACCCTGGGGTTGGAGATAACGACGGTAACGCAGCCAGGACACGACTTTCCTGCTATCCGTCGCACATCGCAACCTGACCGCCCCGAGCGGCCGGCGAAACCGGGCGCCACGCCGAACCCGGTGCGGAGCCTCGTGGGATCATGGGCGCATGCCGTACATCGCCGACCTGGACGACGACGCCACGCCGATCATCCACCCCGAGGCGTGGGTGGCCCCGGGGGCGGTGGTCGTCGGCAGGGTGCGGCTCGGTCGCGGCGCGAACGTCTGGTACGGCTCGGTGCTGCGCGGCGACGACGAACGCATCGAGGTCGGCGACGAGGTCAACATCCAGGACCTGTGCTGCCTGCACGCCGATCCCGGGGAGCCCGCGATCCTGGAAGACCGGGTGAGCCTCGGTCACCGGGCGATGGTGCACGGCGCGCACGTCGAGACCGGCGCGCTGGTGGGCATCGGGGCGGTCGTGCTCGGCGGGGCGGTAGTCGGGGCCGGGTCCCTGATCGCGGCCGGGGCCGTCGTGCCGCCCGGCCGCCGCATCCCGGCCGGCGTGCTGGTCGCGGGCGTGCCGGGGAAGGTCGTCCGCGAGCTCACCGACGACGACCGCGCCTCCTTCGCGCGTACGCCGGATAACTACCTCGCCAAGGCGCGCCGTCACGCCGCGGCCTCGGTTCGGTCCCGATGAGCGTGCCGGCCAGCGCCAGGTGGTCCGACAGCTCCGGGTCGGTTCTGACGACCTCGGCGCCGCCCGGACGGTAGTCGGCCTCGCTCGCGAAGATGTAGTCGATCTTCCGGCCGCCGCGTGTGGTGTGCTCGCCGCCCCGGCGCGCGACCCCGCACGGCTCGGCGTCGACCTCGGTGTAGCCGCCCTGGCCCAGGCCCATGCCGTACACGTCGGTGAGCTGGTTGTGGCCGGGCTCCCGGTTGAAGTCGCCGGTGAGGATCACCGGGGCGTCCCCGGCGTACGCCGACACCAGATCGACGACCTGGCGCGGGGTCTCGGTGTCGGAGATGTGGGTCACGCAGCAGACCGAGCGGCGCGGGCCGACCCGGCCGGTGGCGCACAGCAGGCCGCGCGGGTGGATCGTCTCACCCGGTGCCGACGGGGCGTGGTCGGCGCGCAGCAGCCGCCGCAGCGGCGGCGGGCCCTCGACGCCGTTCTTCAGCGCCAGTGCCATGCCGAAGGTCTTGCCGTCCGGCGGGACCGTGTCCGGGGTGAGGTCGCTCCACAGCGTGCGGCACCGGTCTTCGCGGCCCGGCCCGCCGCCCTTCGCGTAGCCGTACCAGACCAGCCGATAGCCGGGCAGAGCATTCCGGAGCAGGCCCACCTGGGCGTAGCACATCTCGGTGAACGAGGCGACGTCCACGTCTCGCGACCGGATCAACGTGGAGACCTGACCCGCCCAGGTCTTCCGGCGCTCGGGGGTGAGGTCGCGTACGCAGGTGCCGGCGCTGTTGCCCGCCGCGCAGACGTTGTAGGTGAGGACGTTCACCCGGTAGGTGACCGCCACCGATGGAAGACCGGCCACCACAACCGCAACAACCGCCACTCCTGCGATAAATACCCCCATACACGGAGAAGCTAGTCAGAGGTGGATCAACCCACCCAGGCGCCTGTGGTGAAATTTCCGACATTGATTGCCCAGATCGGCGCGGCCACCGCGAGGTAGGCCATCATGACCCAGGGCCTTCGGCTGCCGACGACGCCCACCGAGATGTAGAGCGGCCACCACAGCAACGAGGCCCGGCCCACCGACATGTAGAACGACGACATCGCCAGCAGCGCCACCGCCTGCGGCGCCAGATAGGCGAGGTCGGGCCAGTTGCGCCGCACCAGCCGCGCGATGATCAGCAAAACCAGCACGAGCGCCGACAGGATCTCCTCGCGATACGACGTCGCCAGGATGGGCTCGTTGAGCGACCTGTGCCAGGTGTCGATGAAGACGTTCCACGGCAGCTCGGGATAACGGCCCCAATACTGCGCCTCCGCCGACTTCCAGGCCATGAGGTCGCCCGTACGGTTCCAGAGGTAGATCATGTAGGCCAGCACCGGCACACCCGGCAGCACCAGCCACGGCGCCTTCCGCCATCCCCGCGGGGCGCGCAGGCCGTCGCGCGAGACGAGGAACATCACGACCAGGCCGAGGGCGAGGAAGAGCCCGGAGATGCGCATCGACGCCGCGAAGGCGGCGCACACGGCGGCGGCCTCCCACCGGCCGCGACGGGCCAGCAGCCACGCGGGGATCGCCAGCGCGAGGAACGGCGCCTCCGTGTAGCCGGCCATCAGGAACACCGCGAACGGGCTGAGGAAGAACGCCAGCACGGTCCAGTGACCGCTGCCCTCCCGGTAGGACTCGCTCAGCCGCGACAGCGCCACCGCCACGACGGCGCTCGCGACGAACGAGATCAGGACGAGGGCGAGCCTCATGTCCGGGATGACCAGGTGCAGGGCGCGCAGCAGCAGCGGCAGGCCGGGGAAGAACGCGACGAGCCGCGGCGAGTCCTGGTCCTCCGGCCGGCCGTCGTAGCCGTACTGCGCGATGTCCATGAAGTTGTAGGAGTCGTACCGGTTGAACCGGTCGAGGATCGCGTCCTCCGTACGGCCCGGCGCCGCGAGGATCAGGTAGATGTACGACGCGACCTGCCAGAAGAACCAGATGAGCAGGGCCGTGCGGTCGGACGACCGCATGAGCCACCACACCGCCCAGCGTTCCCTGCGCGCGTGCGGCCCCGTCTGCTCGCCGGTCGCCGTGCCGCCAGAGGTGTCCACGGGCGTCATCTTCTCCGATGCCTCGTCCGCGTCCCGCTCTCGGGCTGCCCCGGCCTCCTGGATCTCCGTCACGAGCACCTATGGAACCCGTCACGGCTGCCCATGCCAAGTGGCGGGCGCTCCCCGAGATACCCCCAACCCTGAGAAATACGCATATGTGCTGCTCAACGCCTCCCGGCGCGTGAAACTTTCACCAACGGCCTCCGCCGGCCCCTCCTCCACCCCACCGCGCTCCCGCCGCCTCCCTGACCGGGGGGCTACCATCGGATCCAGCGAGGGGACCGCCGGGTTCGTCCCGGCATCGTGTGCCCCGGAGGGCATCGGTCAGGGCCTGGCCGCCGCCTGCTCCGGCCGCCTCATCCGGGATAAGCGAAGGTCGTCCTCTCCGAGGACGGAGGACACTGCCGCGTGCACTGGGACGGGTTCACCACGATGGAGCGCGACGTGCGCGCCGTCGTCGGCGACCCCCGGTGGACGCTGCTCCCCCCGGTCACCCGGGCGCACACCCTGGCCCAGCGGGCTCTGGTCACTCCCGACGGCGCCCGATGGCTGTTCGGCGCGCACGCCCGCTGGTATCGCCTCGACCGCGTCGACGGCCGCTGGCACCTGTCCGCTCCCCCGGTGCATCCCGCCCTCCGCTCCGGCGCGCGGCCGAGCCCGCCGGGCGTGGCGATCCCGCCCGCGCTGATCCCCACCGGTCCCGACTTCGCGTACGACCGCGGGTCCACCCAGGGGTTCGTCGGCCCGGACGTCCCGCACGAGATCACCGAACGGCTCCGCGCGCTGCTGCTCGCCCACCGCGGGCTGCGCCGGGAGGACTTCCCTCTCAACGGCAGTGTCTACCAGCAGGTCTTCGCCCGCGACGTGGCCTCGACCGTGGCCGCCGTGTGGGGCACGATCATGTGGTGCGCCTACGCGCCCGCCTTCGACGGCAACGAGGTCATGCTGTCGATGTTCGGCGAGTTCCTGGCCCGCCCGCTGCCCGGGGACGACTGGGTGCGCTGGCTGCCCATGGGCTCGCTCGACGCGCTCGTGGCCCTCTACGCCGAGCGGATGCGCTCCGGCGCGCGGGAGGCGGGCCTGCGGCTGGCCGGGCTGATGGCCGAGACCGCCACCGTGCTGCGCGCCGACCCCCGGTTCCGCCCGCGCGCCGACGCGCTGATCGCGATGGCCGAGCCGCTGCTCGGCAGCCCCTGGCTGGACCAGCACGCCATGCCCGGCGGCGCCGTACGGCAGGTTTGGCTGACGCGCTGCCCGCCGCACCTCGTGCCGGCCACGCTCCCCGAATGGGCGCCGGGCGAGCACTTCCGCCACACGCTGTACGACCTGGTCGAGGCCCTGGGCTACACGGCCGCGCGCGGGATGGATCCGCGGGCCGTGGCGGCCTCGCTGCTCGCCGCCGACGTGGCCGGCGTGTGCGGCGTGTCCGAGCCCGCCTGGGCGGTGCCGGGCAGCTCGTACACCGCGCAGGTGGTCACCGCGCTCTATCCGTGGATGGACGACGAACTCCGGCAGGCCCTCTATCTCGCGCTCGCCGACCCCGCCCATCCGCTGCGGGGCTGCTGGCCGGCCGGCGGCGAGCTGCCGCCGGGGCTGGTCCCGCCCGATCGGGGGACGGCCGCCGCCCTGCTCGGCTCCGCGTACGCGACCGGCCTGGCCTGGTGCGCCCTGACCGGCACGCCCGCGCCGTCCGAGGGCTTCGCGGTATGCTCCGCGGTCGTGAAGTGCCTGATCCACCAGCGGGACGACCCGCGTCCGCAGGAGGCGGCGGATCGGCGCAAACCCGACCTGGACGAGTCGGGCAGTTGGCTGTTCGAAACCTCCAATTCGGATATTTCGTCGTTACCTCCGCTTTAGCAATCCCTTCCCCCCATCACCGCCTTTTTCATCGAATTGTGATCTCAGTATCGGGGAAATGGTCCCGGAGGGACGAGGGGTGCGGGTCGGAATGGTCACGATGGGCCATGTCGCGGCAGGGTACCCGGACGTAACCTCGTGATGGGTGTGGGCTGCGGAAGGAAGGACGACGCGGTGGGGCACGATGACCTGGACTCTCGGGTCCACGACCGTGTCGCGTTGGACGAAATCGCGCTCTACGCCGAGGTGCTGGAGGCCGTGAACATCACGGAGAACCGACTGACCTTGGAAGAGCTCGACAACGCGCTCGGATTGCGGACTTCGGCGAGCCGCTGAAGGCACTGAGGGCACGGACCGTCCCGGGCATCTGGTGGGCCCGGGACGGTTGCTCACCGAAATGATCCGTCCACTCGCCCGTACGGGCGACTGGCGACAAAGCGGTCACGCACACACGGTGGCGGACCGACGGCGACGAGCCGGAATCACGACCTGACGAGCCGGGCGATGGCCGCCGAGGCCTCCTTCACCTTCTCGTTCGCCTCCGGGCCTCCGGTCTTGACGGCGTCGGCCACGCAGTGGGCGATGTGGTCCTCCAGCAGCCCGAGCGCCACCGCCTGGAGAGCGCGGGTGGCCGCCGAGACCTGAGTGAGGATGTCGATGCAGTAGACCTCCTCGTCGACCATTCGCTGCAGTCCCCGGATCTGTCCCTCGATCCGGCGCAGGCGGGTGAGGTAGGCCTGCTTGTCCCCGCTGTACCCGTGCATCCTCCAACGATACCCAGAACCGGTATCGCGCGTCGCCGTCCCGATACGGGGGGTAGGGCGGGCGGGCGCGGGAATGCATCCATGAACCGGCTCGTGGCGACGCTGGAGTCGCGGATGGGAACCCAGGCTGTCCTCCGTACGCTGCCGTTCGCCGCCATGGCGGCGGTGGTGGTGTTCGACCTGCTCGTCGGACCGTCCCTGGGCCTGCTGCCGTTGCTGACCCTCGGGCCCGCGTTCGCCGCGGTGACGGGCGGCCCGCGCCACACCGCGCTGGCCGGGCTGGTCGCGCTCGTCCTGTCCGCGCCGCTGGCCTACCACGACCACCTGCTCAGTCATCCGCGGATCACCGTGACGCTGGTCGCGATCGTCGGGGTCACCGCGGCCGCCATGCTGGCCAGCCGGCTCCGGGCCGAGGGGCAGCGCAAGCTGGCGGACGTCCGCCTCGTCGCCGAGGCGGCCCAGCGCGTGCTGCTCCACCCGGTGCCCCGCCGTGCGGGCGACCTGCGCATCGCCCTCTCGTACACCTCCGCCACGCTGGACGCCCGCATCGGCGGGGACCTGTACGACATCGCCAGAGGGCCGGGCGGCATCCGGCTGATCGTCGCCGACGTGCAGGGCAAGGGGCTGGACGCGGTGGAGACGGCCGCCTCGGTGGTCGGCGCCTTCCGGGAGGCCGCCTACGACGAGCCGACGCTGGCCGACGTCGGCCGGCATCTGGAGGAGCACCTCGCGCGCGGGCTGGGCGGGGAGGAGTTCGTCACCGCCGTGCTCGCGGAGGTGCGCGAGCACGAGATCGAGCTGCTCAACTACGGCCACCCGCCGCCGCTCCTGCTCGGCCGCGACGGCCGCGTCCAGTGGCTCGAACCGCCTCGGGATGCGCCGCCGCTCGGCCTGGCCGGGCTCGCCCGCGCCGCCCCCGAGCCGTACGGATGCGAGTTCCGCGAGGGCGACGAGATCCTCTTCTACACCGACGGCGTGTGCGAGGCGCGCGATCGGGGCGGGAGCTTCTATCCCCTGGGCGACCGGGCGCCTCGCCTGCTGCGCGACCGCGAGCCGCAGGACGCTCTCGACCTGCTCGAACGCGACCTGGTCGAGCACGTCGGCGGGCCCGTTCCGGACGACGCCGCCATGCTGCTCGTCCGCAGGGAACGACCCTGACTGTGCGGCCCCGGCATCATTTGCCATATGCAATCATGGACGGACAGCAGCTCCGGCGGGCCGTGAGGCGACGGCCCGGCGGCAGGGCCAGTGGCAGGGGCGAGCACGGTGGAACCGGAAAGGCACGGACAGCCCGACATCTTCTCCATGCTCACCGTCCTGGACCAGGACGTCGTCGTCATCCGGCTGTTCGGCGACCTTGACCTGGGCTCCGCCGCTTCCCTGCGTACCTGCCTGGCCGAGGCGGTCGGGCTGCGGACACCGCCCCGGATCGTGGTCGACGCCGAAGGGCTCAAGTTCTGCGACTCGACCGGGCTGAGCGTCCTCATGGGAGGCCTGGCCGCCGTCAGGGCGGCCGGCGGGCGCCTGGCGCTCAGCGGCGCCCACGGGCGCTTCGCCCGGATGCTCCGGATCACCGGCCTCGACACGGAGTTGCCGATCCACGACTCCGTCGCCGCCGCCACCGCACACCTCGACAAACCCGCCGACTGACCCCGCCGACTGACCCCGCCGACTGACCTGGGCCCGCCGTCCGTCTCAGGGGCGGAACGACCGCCCCAGGTCCACGATGAACCGGGCGAGCGCGACCCGTTTGCGGAACAGGTCGTGCAGCTCGGGGGTGGGCTCCCGGTCGAGGAGCTCGATGGGGATCGCGGTCCACGCGCTGCGCAGCACGAGCGCGGCGACGTAGCCGCGGGAGATCTCGCAGGGGTCCGCGATCCCGGCCGCCGCGGCGGCGTACGCGGCCTCGATCGCCTCGTGGACGGCGGGCAGATCGGCGGGGTCGAGTTCGCCGGTGTGCGCCCGGCCGACCAGGAGCTGGCCGAGATCGAAGCCCACGGCCGCCGGATATGGCCAGCTCCAGTCGACGGCCACGAACTCGGCCGAGCCGTCGGAGGGGATCAACAGGTTCGCCGGGCCGGCGTCGCCGTGCACGAGGGTGTGCGGGAGGCGGTCGAGCGCGTCGAGCAGCGGGCCGATCCGCTCGGTGAGCGCGAGCAGGTCGGCCTTGAGCAGGGGGTCGGCGTGCCGGGCGACGAGAGGGTGGCGCCACGTCGCCGGGTCCCGCAGGACCGGCAGGAACAGGTCGGCGACCGGACCCGTGCAGAACCAGTGGAGTCCACGGTTCAGCGGCTCGCGCGGCGCCGAGGACCGGCCCGCCACGGGCCGTGCGGCGGCCAGAGCGCCGAGCAGGCGGGCGGCGGCGCGGTAGCGGTCCAGGTCCCACGTGGCGGGCGCGACCGGCACGTCCTCCAGCCACATGACGAGCCGGTCGTCTCCCAGGTCGTCCAGCCGATACATGCGGGGCAGCCGCAGCCCGCCGGGAAGCGGGGGGCGGGCGAGGTAGACGTCCGCGTCGGCCCGCCAGGGGAACCGCGCCGGCGCGACGGCCCGCATCTGCTCGGGCATCTTCTCGAACCAGGCCGAGTGCTTGATCGAGTGGATCGACTTGACGAAGAACGACCAGGTCACACCGGTCGTCGTCGTGCCGCGCACGCGATGGAGCGAGGCCGTCGACAGCGCCCCGAAGCCGAAGTGAAAGGGCTCGACCTGCTGCTCCGCGATCTCGGCCAGGGGATCGCCGAGGCTCTCGCGGACCAGGTCCGTCAGATCGGTGGCCGGTGTCAGGATCATGGGCCCAGCCTGCCGCCCGGAAATCGTCCTCGCATGAGCATGGGCTACTCGAATACGCTCGCGCCGTGGCAGCCTCCTGGCCGTTCGTCGGTCGTGCGGCGCAACTGGCGGCGATCAGGTCGGCCGGGCGCGGCATGGTCGTCGCCGGCCCGCCGGGGACGGGCAAGAGCCGCCTGGTGGCGCAGGCCGTCCACGATCTCGAACCGGTCGCGTGGGTGCGGGCCACCGCGGCCGCGGGAGAGCTCCCCCTCGGCGCCTTCGCCCCGCTGCTGCCCGCCACACCGCCCGCCGGCAACCCGCTGGGCTGGGCCGCCGCCGCGCTGCGCGCGCCGGTGCTGGTGGTGGACGACGCCCACCTGCTCGACCCGGCCTCGGCCGCGCTCGTCCACCACCTCGTGACGAGCGGCGGCACCCGCGTGATCGCGACGCTGCGCAGCCGGACACGGGCGCCCGACGCGGTGCACGCGCTGTGGAAGGACGGCCTGGTGCCGCGGCTGGAGCTGGAGCCGTTCTCCCCGGAGGAGACCGCGGCCGTCCTGGAGGCCGCCGTGGGCGGCCGGGTGGAGGCCGCGACCGTGGCCAGGCTGTGGCACGCCAGCCAGGGCAACGCGCTCTACCTGCACGAGCTCGTGCTGTCCGGGATCCTCACCGAGGACGGGGACGTGTGGCGCTGGCGCGGGCCGCTGACGATCACGCCCACGCTGCGTGAGACCGTCGCCGGCCGCATCGGCGAACTGACCGTGCACGAGCGGGAGGCGCTGGAGCTCCTGGCCTACGGCGAGCCGCTCGGCGCCGACCTGCTGGCCGTCCTCGGGTCCCTCGACGCCGTCCGGCATCTGGAGGACCGGCAGCTCGTCACCGTGCAGCAGGACGGCCGGCGGCTCCAGGTGCGGCTCGCGCACCCCCTCTACGGCGAGGTCATCAGGGACGGTTGTGGGGTGCTGCGCACCCGCGCGGTGACGCGCCGGCTGGCTCAGGCGGTCACCGCGGCCGGGCTGCGACGGCGCGAGGACGTGCTCAGGGTGGCGGTCTGGCGGCTGGACGGCGGCATGACCGGTGACCCCGGGCTCTTACTGGCCGGGTGCGAGCGCGCCACGGTCATCCGCGACCTGGAGCTGGCCGTACGGCTTGGCCGCGCGGCCGTGGCGGCCGGCGGCGGAGGCCCCGCGCTGGCCGCGCTCGGCACCGTGCTGTTCTACACCGACCGGCACGCCGAGGCCGAGGAGACGTACGCCACCGCCTGGGCGGTGGAGATGGGCGAGACGGCCCGGATCGACCTCGGGGTGCAGCGCGCGCTCAACCTGACCGTCGGGCTCGGGGACGTTACGCGGGCACGAGCCGTCCTGGAGGAGACCACCCGGCTGGCCCGCGGTGTCGACGGACGGCAGGGCGTCTTCATCATGCGCGCCGTCCTGGCCGCCCTCACCGGCGACGTCGCCGCCGCCGAGGACCTGCTGGCGCGCACGCGCGACATGGGCCCGCTCAGCCCGCACGGCGAACGCATGATCGGCGGGGCCGAGGCGGCCGTCCTGCTGGCGCGGGGCCGGGCCGTGGAATGCCTGGCCCGGGTGGAGGAGGCCGGCGCCCGGCTCGCGCGGGAACCCGACGCCATGCGCAGCCTGTCCGCCGCTCTGACCGGCAATGCCACGAACGCCGCGCTGCTGCTCGGTGACCTGGACACCGCCGAGCGGCTCGCCGACGAGGGATACGGCCTGGGAGGCCGGTTCGGCAGCTGGACGCGGGCGATCCTGGAGTTCGGCGCGGCGAAGGCCCGCGTGCTGCGGCTGCGCGGCCGGCTCGCCGACGCCCTCGCCTGTGCCCGCGACACCGTCGTGCGGCTGCCCGCCCGCAGCGTGCTGGCCGGAGCCTGCCTGGGCGAGCTCGCGCACGCGTACGCGCTGCTCGGTGACGCCGCAGCGGCCGAGGAGGCCCAGGCGCGCGCGGAGGCCACAGGCGTGCCCATCGGCCCGTACGTCGTCCTGCCCCTCCGCTTCGCCACGGCATGGACCCTGGCCGCGCGCGGCGACGTCGCCGGGGCTGTCGAGATCTGCCTGGAGACCGCCGAGAGCGCGTTGCCGTGCGACGTGCCGTTCGCGCTGCACGACGTCGTCAGACTGGGCCGTCCCGACCTCGTTTCCGCACGGCTCGCCACGCTCGACGTGGACAGTCCGTTGGTCGCCCTCTTCGCGCGGCACGCCGCCGCCCGCGACGGCGGGGAGCTCGACGCGGTCTCGGAAGGCTTCGAACGGCTCGGCCTGCTGCTCTACGCGGCCGAGGCGGCGGCGCAGGCGGCCGTCCGCCACCGCGAGTCCGGGCTGCGGCGCGGCGCGCGGACCGCGGAAACGCGGGCCTGGCGGCTCTCCCAGCGCTGCCAGGGTGCCCGCACGCTCGCGCTGATGGACCTCGACGTCCCCGGTCTGACGCCGAGGCAGCGCGAGATCGCCGTGCTGGCCGCCCAAGGGCTGACGAACCGCGAGATCGCCGAGCGGCTCGTCGTGTCCGTCCGCACCGTGGCCAACACGCTGTACGCCGTCTACGACAAGACAGGCGTCAGCGACCGCACCGCCCTCGCCGCCCTCCTGGACGGGCCGGGGGACAGCACGGGGGCATCCGTCCGCTGACGCCGGTCAGGGGCGGGAGCGCAGGCCGTACATGAGCTCCTCCCAGCGGACCGCGACGGCCGTCGCGGCGTGGGCGGACGCGCTCTCCAGCGCCCCGGCCGCCAGCTTCATGCGGCGGCGTTCGTCGTCGACGAGGGCGAGCAGCGCACAGGCCAGCGGCTCGGCGTCACCGCTCTCCCCCTCCTGGACCAGCACACTGTCGTGCCCCGGCCGGAGAAACTCGGCGGGCCCGCGCGATCCGGCGAAGCCCACGATCGGCACCCCGCAGCTCAGCGCCTCGATCACGGTCATGCCCAGCACCTCGTGGCGCGCCGGCACCGCGACGATGGACGCCTTGGCGAACTCGCCGGGCAGGTCGGGAGTGGTGCCCATGAAGTAGACGTGGTTGTGCAGGTCGAGGTCGCGGACGAGGGCGCGCAGCCGCCGCTCCTCCGGGCCCCCGCCGTACAACCGCAGCCGCCAGTCGGGCCGTTTGTCGGCGACGATCGCGAAGGCCCGCACGAGCTGGTCGTACGACTTGCCGGGCACCAGCCTGCCCCCGGCGCTGACGATCCGGTTGTCCATGCGGGAGCGCGGCCAGGGCGTCGCGGGCAGGGCGTCGGGGATGACGTGGACCGACAGGTCGTCGTCGAGCAGCCGCACCCATTCGTCCCGCCGGCCGGCCGTGCTCGCCACCACCGCGTCGAGGCGGGGATAGAACCGGCGCACCGGGCCGGGCACCGACGGTCTGCTCCACTCCCGCGCGATGCGGACGACGTCTCGCGGCGCATACCGGGCGGCCTGGACGCTCAGCGACGGCCGGGTGGTGACCAGGACGTCGGCCTGCAGTCCCCGCAGCGTCCGCCAGAGCGCGACCTCCGTGCGCACCTGTCCCCGGGGCAGCAGGCGGTGGACACCGGGCCGGGCGTCCACGAGCCAGCGCAGCGTCACCCGGCGGTCGACCGGGAAGAACGGCGTCTCCCGGGTGCGCCGGACGCTCACGACCTCCACCTCGTGCCGCGCGGCCAGCCCGCCCGCGAGGTTGAGCATCGCCCGCACGTCGCCCCGCATGCCGTACGCCGACGGGAGCAGGAACGCGATCCTCACGCCCCCACCTCCAGCAGCAGCTCGTCGGCGGGCGTGAAGCTGGGCCGGATCGGCACGCCGTCCACGAGCGCGTGGGGATAGTGGACGCGGCGGCGCTTGCCCTCGACGTCGTCGAGCCTGGCGCCCAGCGGCAGCGCGCGGTCGACGCCGTCCACCTCCAGATAGGGCTCCCAGGAGCCCTGCGAGTCCGGGGTGGCGGCCAGCACGTCGCACAGTGAGAGCGCGGCGTGGAACCGGACCCCCTGGACGGTGGCGGCGACCCGCACGGTGGCGGCCGGATCATCGCGCCCCGGATCGCCGTGCCCCGGCTCGTTGTCACCGCTGTCACCGCTGTCACCGCTGTCACCGGGCACCGCGGCGCCGACACCCGGGTCGTCGTGGCCGGGGTGGCTGTGGCCCGAGTTGCTGTTGCCCGGGTTGTTGAGGCCCGGGTTGCTGTGACGCAGCGCGAGCGTGGCGTGGCGGTGCCGGTCGTCGTCGTCCAGGCCGGTGTAGGCCAGCAGCCCGGTCACCTCGAAGCGTCCCTCGCGGAACCACACCGCGCGGACGTCGGCGACCGGCTCCGCCGGATCTATCTTGAGGGCCAGGAATCCGTTGCGCGTGCGGTAGGCCCGGTAGGCCAGCGTCCGCCGGCCCAGCGCGTACGCGTCGAGACGGTCGAGCGAGAACCCGGGATCGGCGCTCTGGATGCGGGTGCGGGCGCCGCCCTGTTCGAGGTAGGTGTCCCAGCGGCCGGGGCCGAGGTCGAGGGGCGCCAGGGAGACCGCGACGCCGGCGTCCCTCGTCCGCCCGCCCGATGCGCCGAGCGGCACCTGCCGTTCCTCACCCGTGCCGCGTTGCCGCAGGACCAGGCGGGTGCCGTCCGCCAGCGGCTCGGCGATGGACAGACGCAGGGAGAGGACGTCCGCCAGGGTGACCTCCGCGTCGATGACGACCACGCCCACCGTCCAGCCCCCTCCCCGTCGATTGAGCCAACGTTGAGGTTACCGTGATTTTCCTGTTATGTGGAGAAAGCCTTTGTCACTGTTCCGTGAAACACGATTCATTCCATCGCCTTGACCGATGTTTTCCACAAATAGTTCACGATCACGGCAAGGATTGCTTTACCCCTGCTTGATGGATTTGATGAGGAGCTGGGCGACGTCCACGACCTCCAGCGACTCCTTGGCCTGACCGGCGTTCTTCTTCTCGTTGATCGCGTCGCCGAGCATCACCAGGCAGAACGGGCAGGCGGTGGAGACGGTGTCGGGATCGGTGGTCAGCGCCTCGTCGACGCGCTCGGTGTTGATGCGCTTTCCGATTCGCTCCTCCATCCACATGCGCGCGCCGCCGGCGCCGCAGCAGAATCCGCGCTCCTTGCAGCGGTGCATCTCCTGAGTCTGGACACCCGGCACCTTGGCCATGATGTCGCGCGGCTGGGCGTACACCTTGTTGTGCCGGCCGAGGAAGCACGGGTCGTGATAGGTGATCTTCTCCTCGATCGGCGTGATCGGGGTGAGCCTGCCCTCCTCCACCAGATGCGCCAGCAGCTGGGTGTGGTGCACGACCTCGTACGTGCCACCGAGCTGGGGGTATTCGTTGGCGAGGGTGTTGAAGCAGTGAGGGCAGGTGGCCACGATCTTCTTGACCCCGGCCTCGTTGAGCGTCTCGATGTTCTGCTGGGCGAGCATGTTGAACAGGAACTCCATGCCCAGGCGGCGGGCCGGGTCGCCCGTGCACGCCTCCATCGGGCCGAGCACGCCGAACTTGACCCCGGCGATGTGCAGCAGCTCCGCCACCGCCTTGGTGGTCTTCTTGGCCCGGTCCTCCAGCGCGCCGGCGCAGCCGACCCAGAACAGATACTCGACGTCCTCGGGCATCTTCCCGTCGATGATCGGGACCTCGAAGTGTTGTCCGTCCACGGAGGTGGCAAGTTCCTCGATCCACTCGGCCCGCTTCATCTCGGACATGCCCCACGGGTTGCCCTTGTTCTCCAGGTTCTTGAGCATCACGCCCGCCTCGGACGGGAACGACGACTCGATCATCACCTGGTAGCGGCGCATGTCGAGGATGTGGTCGATGTGCTCGATGTCGACCGGGCACTGCTCGACGCAGGCGCCGCAGTTGGTGCACGACCACAACACGTCGGGGTGGATGACCCCGTCCTCGCCCACCAGCGGCTTGTCGAGCAGGGCCAGCACGTCCTCGGAGAAGCTCTCCTTCTCCTTCTCCCCGGCCAGCAGGTAGGGCGCGACCGCGAAGGCGTGGTCGCGCTGGTCGAGGATGAGCATCTTGGGCGACAGCGGCTTGTCGGTGTTCCAGGCCGGGCACTGGGACTGGCAGCGGCCGCACTCGGTGCAGGTGTAGAAGTCGAGGAAGCCCTTCCAGGTCGTGTCGGTGATCTTGCCGCGGCCGAACACGTCGACCTCGGGGTCGGCCTCCTCGAAGTCGAGCACCTTGCCGCCGCTGCGCATCGGCTGGGCGGGGCCCAGCCCGTCCGGACGGCGGGAGAACAACACGTTCAGCGGCGCGGTGAAGATGTGCAGGTGCTTGCTGTTCACCACGATGACCAGGAACACCAGCATGAGGCCGATGTGCAGCAGCAGGGCGATCTGCTCCAGCAGCTCGCTGTGCGGCAACACCTTCCCGATGGCCAGGCTGACGAAGGCGCCGGACTCATAGGGGAAGTTGCCGTTGGCCGCCGCCGCCCCCCGGGCGAGGAACAGCGTCCAGATGATGTTGAAGATCATGAACAGGACCAGCCAGGCCCCGCCCAGGTGCGAACCGGAGAACCGGGAGCCGCGTCCGAGCTTCTTCGGCGAGTTCTTGATCCGGATGGCCGTGAACGCGACCAGCCCGAGCAGACAGGCGACCGCGATGAAGTCCTGCAGGAAGCCCAGCACCGGCCAGGTCCCGATGAGCGGGATGTGGAAGTCCGAGTGCCCGGTGATCGCTCCCTGGATGATCGCGCCGTACGCCTCGATGTAGACGGTCAGCAGGATGAAGAACGCCCACATGACGAAGAAGTGGGCGGTGCCGGACGGCGTCCACTTCAGCAGCTTGCGCTGGCCGAAGACCTCCACCAGCTGGGCCTTGATCTCGGCGCCGGCGTGCTGTTTGGCGTACTCGATCCGCTCCGGGGCCGGCTGGCCGCTGGTGGCCAGCCGATAGAGGAACAGCACGCGACGGCCCGCCAACCCGACCGCCACGGCGGTCGCGATGAGGCCTGCAATCGCTACCCAGAGCACGAGTCCCTCCAATATCGAACGTCGGCGGCCAGCGTAGGGGCGCGGCGCCCTCGCGAGGGCGGTTGTGCCCCGCCCTGTGGATAACGCCTGCGCTTCCCGAATGGTACCGGCGAGTAACTTATCCTGCGTCACGCTCGGCGAGTGGCGCTCGTCACTGCGTTTCCCGCCGACGGCACGATACTAGAACAAAGCTCTATAAGAGGGTATGCGCGGGGCGGCCGTAATCTATCCGGCCAGGTAGCGCTGCACGGTGGGGCCGACCAGCGCGACGATCTCCTCGATGTCGGCGGAGGCCAGCGGCTCGAACCTGAGGATGTACCGCGTCATCACCAGGCCGAACAACTGCCCGAAGGCGGCCTCCATCCGCAGCGGCGGAACGTCCAGCGCCTTGGCCACCCGCCCGAGGACGGCCGTCGCGAAGAACTCCCTGACCATGCCGACGGCCTGCTCGTTCACCATCGCCGACCGCACCAGCCCCAGCATCGGCTCCCTGGCCGCCGGGTCCGCCGTCATCGTCAGGACGAAGCGGACGACACGCTCGCCGACCTGCTCACGCGGCCCCGCCAGGATGGGGGGAAGCACCGTCGAAGGGTCCAGCGGCAGCCGCATGGCCGCGACGAACACGCCCTCCTTGGTGTCGAAATAGTGGTGGACGAGGGCCGGATCGACACCGGCCTCCCGGGCGATGCCGCGGATCGTCGCCTTGTCGAACCCCTTCTCCGCGAAGACCTTGCGCGCCGCGGCGAGGATCTCGCCCCGGGTATCCGCCGAGCCCGGACGCCGGCCGGGCCGGCGCCCCGGCCGCCGCCTGCCGCCCGAGACCTCCGGCACCTCCGTCGTCACATCGATCCCCGCTCCAGTTCAGCCCCTGCGACCCACCGCAAGATACACGCGCATCGGAACGGTCAGCCGCCCGTCGGGAAACACCCGGCCGAGCTCGGCACGCTCCCTGGCGAGCAGCTCCGTCACCACGTCGCCGTCCATACTCGCCATGTACGAGTGGGAGCGCAGGTCGGTCAGGAAGTCCTCCAGCCGCACCGACCTGGTCCAGCCGACCCAGGTGTCGGCGACGGCGAGACCGGCGTCGGACATGGCCGCGGCGATCGGCGGCATGCTCCACCCGGGCAGCACGGGCCCGATGTAACCGGGGCACGACTCGGCGAGCCGCACCTGGTTGGCCGCCAGCCAGTCGGCCTTGCCGGGATCCACGCTGTTCCACCAGCCCGAGATCGCGCCGCCGTCCGCGATCACGCGTACGGCCTCGGCCACCGACAGGGCCGGGTCGAGCCAGTGCCACGACTGCGCGTACGTCACAAGGTCGGCCGCGCCCGCGCGGAAGGGCAGGTCGTTCCCGTCGGCGAGCAGGGCGGGGCAGGCCGTGCGGGCGCGCAGCCGGGCCAGCATCCGCTCGCCGCGGTCGACGGCGACGACCCGGGCGCCGCGGTCGAGCAGCCCCCGCGTCGAGATGCCCGTGCCGGCCCCGACGTCGATCACGGTCGCCCCCGCGAGCCGGACCCCCGACAGGGTCTCCAGCGCGACGTAGAGGGCCTCGGGGTAGTGCGGCCTCGCCGCGTCGTACTCCTCCGAGACGCGGTCGAAGACCCGGTGGCTGTCCGCGATCCGCTCGTTCATGAGGCCGTCGATGAGGCGGCGAAGTGGAGCCGCGCGAAGGCGAGGGCCTCGGTCAGGTCCTCGATCCGCTCGCTGCGGCTGGTGGCCTTGCGCGTGTTGATCTCCAGAACGACAAGGCCCTGATAATCGTTGCCGGCCAGGCGTTCCAGGATCGGCCCGCAGGGCTGCGTCCCCCGGCCGGGCACCAGGTGCTCGTCCTTGTTGGTGGTGCCCACACCGTCGGCCAGGTGCAGGTGGGCCAGCCGGTCGCCCAGCTTGGTCGCCATCTCCATCGCGTCGGACCCGGACACCGCCGTATGGGACAGGTCGAGCGTCACCTGGGGGAAGTCGAAGTCGACGGGGTTCCAGTCCGGCGCGTACGGCACGACCTCGTTGCCCCTGGCCCGCAGCGGGAACATGTTCTCCACCGCGAAGACGACGTCCGTCTCCTCGCGCATCCGGGCCAGCCCCTTCTCGAAATCCCTGGCGTAGTCGCGCTGCCACCGGAAGGGCGGATGCACGACGACCGTCTGCGCGCCCAGCCGCTCGGCCGCCTCGCGGGCCCTGCGCAGCTTCAGCCACGGGTCGCGGCCCCACACCCGCTGGGTCACCAGCAGACAGGGCGCGTGCACTGCCAGGATGGGGATCTCATAGTGGTCACGCAGCCGTTCGAGGACCTCGATGTCCTGGCTGACCGGGTCCTGTCCCACCATGATCTCTACGCCGTCGTACCCGAGCCGGGCGGCCAGTTCGAAGGCGTCCGGCGTCCGCTCCGGGTACACCGACGCCGTCGACAGCGCCACCTTGCCGCTGGGCACGCGGATGTCACTCATGAGGCCAGCCTCCCCTGGCGGCCCGCGGGCACGTTCCAGTGCCGTGGCCGTGGCCGTCCGTTCGCTCCATGCGCCCGTTCACGGATCCAGCCTAAGCCGCACCCGCGCCCTGCGCCGCTTCGCCACAATCAACTACCCAAGGTCGCCAACTAATGTGGGGCGCATGGCACGGATCGTGAGCGGGGCCGTACCCAGTCCGAACATCTGGAACACTCCCCAGATCTACGAGCTGGAGAACCTCGCCGTCGGGCCCGCGGGCGCGACCGAGGCGGCGATGCGGGCCGTACGGCCCTGGGACGGCGCGACCGTGGTCGAGATCGGCTGTGGCAGCGGCTTCCACCTGCCCGCGCTCGCCGCGTCCGCCGGGCGCGTCGTGGGCGTCGAGCCGCACGTCGGCCTGGCCGCGCAGGCCGACGCCCGCTGCGCGTCGCTGCCCAACGTCTCCGTGCGTACGGGCACCGCGCAGGCGCTGCCCCTTCCCGACGCGTCGGCCGACGTGGCGATCGCGCGCTGGGCGTACTTCTTCGGGCCCGGCTGCGAGCCCGGCCTGCGCGAGCTGGGGCGGGTGCTGCGCCGGGGCGGCGCGGCCTTCGTCGTGGACGTGGACGCCGCGCGCGGGGCGTTCGGCCGCTGGTTCCGCCGCTCGCTGCCGTCGTACTCCCCGGAGACCGTGGAACGCTTCTGGTCCCGGCACGGCTGGCGGCGCGAGGAGCTGGACCTGCGGA
Source organism: Microbispora hainanensis (assembly GCF_006874475.1). Classification (GTDB taxonomy): domain Bacteria; phylum Actinomycetota; class Actinomycetes; order Streptosporangiales; family Streptosporangiaceae; genus Microbispora; species Microbispora hainanensis. The sequence continues at coordinate 10,928 of NZ_VIRM01000029.1, read as the reverse complement.
TGACGTTCCGCTCCCGGGCCGACCTGGAGGCGGTGCTGCGCATCGAGTTCACGCCCGAGGTGGCCGGCGAGGCGCTGCGGGAGATCGAGGGCCTGGAGATCGGCTATCCGAACGTCCTCCGCTGGCGGGAATTCTGAATCGGGGCTTGACCTTGTCACCGGCGTCAAGCTTTAGCGTCGTGCCAGGACAGCCGAGGAGGGGCCGATGCGGATCGGCGAGCTGGCCCGGCGCGTGGGAGTGAGCACCCGCGCGCTGCGCTACTACGAGCAGCGGGGGCTCATCCGGTCGCGCCGCTCGGCAAACGGATATCGCGAGTACGACGAGTCGGACGTCCGGATCGTCACCGAGATCCGGGAGCTGATGTCGGTCGGCTTCACGCTGGAGGACGCCCGCCCGTTCGTGGACTGCCTGCGGTCCGGACACCCGTCCGGAGGCTCCTGCCCGGAGTCTGTGGCCGTCTATCGGCGCAAGCTCGCGGAGATCGACCGGGAGATCCGCGACCTGCTCGCCCGCCGCGCGGAGGTCGCCGCCCAATTCGCCGACGCCTGCCCCGGCTGCCTTAGTCGTGCCTGACAAATCAAGCAGGCAGCATTTGTCCGGCACTCCTTTCTCACCCGACGAGGAGAGTCATGATCACGCTGACCGCGGAGAATTTCGACGAGCAGGTGCTGCACAGCGACAAGCCCGTGCTGGTGGACTTCTGGACCGACTGGTGCCCGCCGTGCAAGATGATCGCCCCGATCCTGGAGGAGATCGCCGCCGAGTACGGCGACCGCCTCACGGTCGCCAAGATCAATGCCGACGAGCACCCCGAGATCGCCCAGCGCTACAACGTCCTGGGCTTTCCCACGCTGAACCTCTACCGAGACGGCGAGATCGTCCAGCAGATCAGGGGCGCCAAGCCCAAGCGCCTGCTGCTCGCCGACCTCGCGGGCCACTTCTAGACACGTCCGTCCGCCGGGAGTCGCTTATATAAGCGTTGACTTTTATAAGCGGCTCCCGGCATAGTGGGCGCGTGCACGCATTCGACGCGCTGGGGGATCCGGTGCGACGCCGGATCCTGGAGCTGCTCTCCGATGGCGAGCAGACGTCGGGCGCGCTCACCTCGGCCATCCGTGCCGAGTTCGGGATCTCACAGCCGGCCATCTCCCAGCATCTGCGGGTGCTCCGCGAGTGCGGACTCGCGTCCGTACGCGCCGAGGGCACGCGGCGGCTGTACGCCCTCGAAACCGCGCCGCTGCGGGAGGCCGACGCCTGGCTGGAGCGGTTCCGCGGCTTCTGGGGGCAGCGGAGCGACGCGCTCGGCACCGAACTGGCGCGGGGCAGACGGGAGCTGCGGCTCGGACGGCGGCACGCCGGCGGCGATGCCCATGACGCAGCCCATGACGCGGCAACCAACGCGGCCATCACCGCGGCCATCACCGCGGCCATCAACGCGGCCATCAACGCGGCCATCAACGCGGCCGCTGACACAGCCGTCACGCTGCCCAGCACGCAGCCCACGACGGACGGACCGACGAGGAAGAACGGCCAAATGAGCGACTTCATCGACATGATCAACCAAGTCCACCGCGCGGTCGGCACGCGCGACCTGCCGGAAGGCGACGCCCGCACGGTGCTGCTGCGGCGCACCTACGACGCCGGCATCGAGGACGTGTGGGACGCCTGCACCGACCCCGAGCGGATCAGCCGCTGGTTCCTCCCGGTGAGCGGCGAGCTGAAGCTCGGCGGGCACTACCAGCTCCAGGGCAACGCGGGCGGGGAGATCCTGCGCTGCGAGCCGCCGCGGCTGCTGCGGGTGAGCTGGCTGTTCGGCGAGAACCCCGGCTTCAGCGAGGTCGAGGTGCGGCTGAGCCCGGAGGGCGAGGGGCGCACCGTGTTCGAGCTGGAGCACGTCGCCGTCGTCCCGCCCGAGTTCTGGGACCAGTTCGGTCCGGGGGCCACGGGCGTCGGCTGGGACCTGGCGCTGCTCGGGCTCGGGCTGCACCTGCGCGGCGAGATGCTCGACGACCCCTCCGCGTGGGAGCAGTCGGAGGAGGCGCGCGAGCTCATGAGGCTCAGCAGCAGCCTGTGGGGCGAGGCATACCGGGCCTCCGGCGCGCCCGACGACGTGGTGAACGCGGCCGTGGCCGGCACCACCGCCTTCTACGTGCCGGAGAAGCCGCAAGGCTAGTTCCCGGTCCCCCGCAAGGCTCGCCGCTTCCGGAAGGCTCACCGCTTCCCGGAAGGGGCGCCGTTCCACGGCAGGACCGCCGTCTCCCGGAAGGGCCGCCGCGGTTTCCGGCGGGATTGTCGGCGGCGGCCGGTAACCTCCCGCACGTGAGCAAGGCAGCGAAACCGGCGTACCGGTGCGGCGAGTGCGGCTGGACCACGGTCAAGTGGGTCGGCAGGTGCGGGGAGTGCCAGGCGTGGGGCACGGTCGAGGAGGCCGGCGCCCGGCAGGGCGTCCACGTGGTCAAGCCGGGCGCCGTCTCCGCCCCCGCCGTCCCGATCGGCCAGGTGAAGGCCGAGGTCGTCAGCGCACGGACGACCGGAGTCCCCGAGCTCGACCGCGTGCTCGGCGGCGGTCTCGTCCCCGGCGCGGTCGTGCTCCTGGCGGGAGAGCCGGGCATCGGCAAGTCGACGCTGCTGCTGGAGGCCGCCGCCCGCACCGCGCGGGGCGAGACCGTCCTCTACGTGACCGGCGAGGAGTCGGCCGCCCAGGTGCGCATGCGCGCCGACCGCATCGGCGCGATCGAAGACAGGCTCTACCTGGCCGCGGAGACCGACCTGTCGGCGTTGGTGGCGCACGTCGAGAAGGTGCAGCCGACCCTGCTCATCGTCGACTCGGTCCAGACGATCGGCTCGGCCGACGCGACCGGAGTGCCCGGCGGCGTGACCCAGGTCAGGGAGGTCGCCGGCAACCTGGTCCGCCTGGCCAAGGATCGGGCCATGTCCACCGTGCTCGTCGGCCACGTGACCAAGGACGGCACGATCGCCGGCCCCCGGGTGCTGGAGCACCTGGTCGACGTCGTGCTCCACTTCGAGGGCGACCGCAACTCGCGGCTGCGCCTGGTGCGCGCGGTGAAGAACCGGTTCGGCCCGATCGACGAGGTGGGCTGCTTCGACCTGCACGAGCGCGGCATCACGGGGATCGCCGACCCCAGCGGGCTGTTCGTCTCCCGCCATCCCGAGCCGATGCCGGGCACCTGCATCACCGTGACCATCGAGGGCACCCGGCCGATCCCGGCCGAGTTGCAGGCCCTGGTCGGCCCGACCGAGGCTCCCCAGCCCCGCCGCACGTCCTCCGGGCTCGACTCCTACCGGGTGGCGATGGTGCTCGCCGTCATCGAGCGGCGACTCCGCGCCAAGATCGGCAAGTGCGACGTCTTCACGGCCACCGTGGGCGGCATCCGCCTGACCGATCCCGCCGTGGACCTCGCGCTGATGCTGTCGGTGGTCAGCGCGGCCGGCGACCAGGCCCTGCCCCCCGGGCTCGTCGCGCTGGGCGAGGTCGGCCTGGCCGGCGAGCTGCGGCCCGTGCGGGACGTCCGGCGGCGGCTGGCCGAGGCGGCCCGGCTCGGCTTCACCAGGGCGCTGGTGCCCACCGGCTCGCTGGAGGAGGAGCCGCGCCCGGAGACGTCGGCGGGCCGCGGCCGGCTCGTGGCACTGCGCTCGCCGGCCGGCCGCACGACGCCGTTCGCGCCGGGGTTCGAGGTCACGGAGGTGGAGAACGTGTGGGACGCCCTCAACCTCATGGGATCCGCGAGGTGATCCCTCGTCACACCGGTAAGCACGGCAACACGCCGGTAAACTCTGTTGCCTGCCCGGTCGGCCGTGGCCTCGCCCCCGCGCCCCCGACGGGCTTCACAGGGCGCCTGCGGAGCGCCTCGCGGATCTCGCCGCGACACGGGATCGGTGGGAAGACGATCTGACGGATAACGACCGGGCGAGCCCACTGGGGTGCATGTGCTGGACAACGACAAGGCGATCGACGACCGCAGAAGGGCCGTGCTCGCCGCGGTCGCCCCGGGGACGGCGCTGCGTGACGGGCTGGAGCGCATCCTGCGCGGCCACACCGGCGGCCTGATCGTCCTCGGGTACGACCGCACGGTCGAGGACATCTGCACCGGCGGGTTCACGCTCGACGTCGAGTTCTCCGCCACCCGGCTGCGGGAGCTGGCCAAGATGGACGGCGCGATCGTGCTCGACACGGCCCACCAGAGGATCGTGCGGGCCGCCGTCCACCTCGTGCCCGACCCGGCCATCCCCACCGACGAGTCCGGCACCCGGCACCGTACGGCGCAGCGGGTGGCCAGGCAGACCTCGCTCCCGGTCATCGCGATCAGCAAGTCGATGCGGATCATCGCGCTCTACCTCGACGGCATCCGCTATGTGCTGGAGGAGTCGGCCGCGATCCTGTCCAAGGCCAACCAGGCCCTGGCGACGCTCGAACGCTACAAGAAGCGGCTCGACGAGGTCTCCGGCAATCTGTCGGCCCTGGAGATCGAGGACCTCGTCACGGTCCGCGACGTGGCCGTCGTCGTCCAGCGCCTGGAGATGGTCCGCCGCATCGCCCGCGAGATCGAGGGATACGTCGTCGAGCTCGGCACCGACGGGCGGCTGCTGTCCCTCCAGCTCGACGAGCTGTTCGCGGGCGTGGAGACCGACCGGGTGCAGATCATCCGCGACTACGCGCCCGGTTGGCTGGGCGCGCGGCCCTACGGGGACGCCGACGCCATGCGGGAGCTGGACGAGCTGTCGTCGAGCGACCTGCTCGACCTGTCGAAGGTGGCGCAGATCTTGGGTCACCACGGCGGCGAGGCGCTCGACACGCCGGTCAGCCCACGCGGCTTCCGGCTGCTCACCAAGGTCCCCCGCCTTCCCGGGGCGATCGTCGACCGGCTCGTGAGCCACTTCGGCGGCCTGCAGAAGCTGCTCGCGGCCAGCACCGACGATCTCCAGGCGGTCGGCGGGGTGGGCGAGACCCGGGCACGCAGCGTCCGCGAGGGCCTGTCGCGGCTCGCCGAGTCGTCCATCCTGGAGCGCTACCTCTGATCGGTGCGCGGCTGGTCGACTCGATGACCTGCCGGAGCGGCTGGGGAGCGCTCGGTCACGGCGGTGCGAGCACGAGGACGGAGAGGTCGCCGACGCTCATGATCTAGGGGGTGAACAGCTTCCAGTGCCCCTCGGAGACGACCTCGACATGCCCGTCGATCACCTTGATGGCGGTCTCATCGTCGATCGCGTACGCCTGATTCGGGACGCCGGCCGCCCACCTTTCCGCCTCGGCCATGGTGTTCTCGGGCAGGAGTTCGTGATCCAGGTGCGGGAAGATCGAGAAGTCGACGACACCCAGGGCGCTGTCGTCACCGGACGGCGGCTTCCACTGGACGAAGGTCTCCCCGATATGGGGAGTCATCACCATGCTCCCGGCGCTCAGTCCCGCCCAGACCGTCTCGCTCAGCGATGGCAACAGATCCGCCAGCCCCGACTGCCGCATCCAGTGACACAGGTACAGCGCATCGCCGCCGTTCACCAGCAGGACGTCCGCCTCCCGGACCCAGGGGACCCAGCGCTCCGCACCGATGCTGGGCAGCGCGGTGAGCTCCAGCACTCCCACGGACTTCCACCCCAGCTCGCACATGGGTAGGCCGGACTGTCCACTGATGAAACGCCATGCGCGGACGGGATTGCTCTGGGGGTGCCCATATGCCGCGGTGGGGATGCAGAGGGCGTGAGACTCGGCGATCGGCTTGCCCAGGAGGTCGACCAGCGCGTCGTGGATGCTCGTGTTCGCGATGCCGGCAGATGTGAGAAGGAGCCGCATGATGCCCTTTCCTGAGCGCTCTGTCGCTGCCCTGTGTCAGAAGCGCCCGTGTCAGAAGCGCCTGTGTCAGAAGCGCCTATGTCAGAAGCGCCTGTGTCAGAAGCGCCGGTCACCGGCACGGCGATCCCTCCACGACGACGGCGAGCCCGCGGTCCCGGGTGGTGTCGCCGGCAAGCACGAGCACGTGCGGATCGGCCTGGAGGTTGTCGTGCTTCACCTCGGTGCCGCCGGTGTGGGAGTAGACCACCACGCTTCCGAAAAACTGGTTGCAGAATGAAATCGGTTGACGTGACACTAACACGACCAGTTGCGAAGTGCTACCAGATTTGCCGGCCGGGATGCCCGGTCAGCCGGCGATCGAGGGGCCGGATGACCAACGCCCTCTCTCAGCGCAGATGAAAAACGATCTTCGGGCTCTTCAGCCGGCCCGAGTGGGCGGTCGCGATGTACGTGCCGGGGTCGGCGGCCGGCCGCTTGCCGGCGCACGTGCTGCCCGAGCGGTGGCGGTCCCATTTGATCGAGCGGACGTAGGGGATGCCGCGCTCCAGCAACTGCCTGTCCACGCCGTCGCCCGCGACGCAGTCGGCCGTCGACCACACGCGATCGCCGCCCGACAGCACCCGCATCTCCAGGGTGCGCGGCCCGACGTCCACCGTGCATTCGACCTTGCTCGTGCTCACCACCGTCAGCAGGAAGGACGGCGTGACTCCTTTGCCGTACACGTCCTGGCCGGTCTGCAGCGCGAGCACGAGGTCCTTCTCGTCACACGGGTCGCCGGGGCGCCGCGGCTTGCCGGGCGAGGGCGAGACGCCCGCGGAGGCGGACGGCGACGGCTGTCCCGCGACCGCGCCGGTGACGGCGGGCGTCTTCGGGGCCAGCCCGGCGGGCAGCGAGACGACCAGCCGGTCGGAGGGCGTCGTCTTGACGGCGGCGGCGGTCTCGTCAGGCCGTCCGGAGGCGCTGCTGCACGCCCATGCCACGACCGCCACCACGACGAGCATCCCCGTGAGCACCGACACCCGGCGGCGCCAGTAGACGTCCGCCCCCTCGACGCCCACGTCACCACGGAAAGTGTCCGGATCCATACGGACAGTATGGGGAGCCCTGGGGGCCCGGCGGGAACGCCTCGCTGATCCTTGCCCGTTCCCAGATCACAGCCTCGCCGGGTCTTTGCGCAATCGGGCGCCGCACATGCTCGGTACAGTCGGGAGCGTGTCCGCCTCCTTGCGTGAGCCCATCCTCGACTGGTACGCCGAGCACAACCGCGACCTGCCCTGGCGGCGTCCCGACGCGACCCCGTGGGGCATCCTGGTGAGCGAGATCATGCTCCAGCAGACGCCCGTCGCCCGGGTGCTGCCGATCTGGACCGAGTGGATGGAGCGCTGGCCGACTCCCGAGGCGCTCGCGAAGGAGTCGCCCGGCGAGGCCGTACGCCACTGGGGGCGGCTCGGCTACCCACGCAGGGCACTCAACCTGCACGCGTGCGCGCGGGCCATCACGGCCGGCCATGACGGCCGCGTGCCGTCCACCTACGACGAACTGCGGGCCCTGCCCGGGATCGGCGACTACACGGCGGCGGCCGTCGCCAGCTTCGCGTACGGCGGCAGCCACGCGGTGCTCGACACCAACGTGCGGCGGGTGCTGGCGCGAGCGGTGCGCGGCGAGGAGTATCCGCCGAAGGCGACCACGGCGGCCGAGCGGCGGCTCGCGGAGTCGCTGGTGCCCCCGGTGGGCGCGCCCCGCTGGGCCGTGGCCGTGATGGAGCTGGGCGCACTGGTGTGCACGGCCAGGGCGCCCCGCTGCGAGCGCTGCCCGGTCACCGCGCAGTGCGCGTGGCGGCTGGCCGGACGTCCGGCCCACGACGGCCCGGCGCGGCAGGGCCAGACGTACGCGGGGACCGACCGGCAGTGCCGGGGACGCCTGCTCGCCGTGCTCCGCGAGGCGCACGGACCGGTGCCCAAGGAGGCGCTGGACGCCGTCTGGGCCGACCACGTGCAGCGCGAACGCGCACTGGACGGCCTCCTGGACGACGGTCTGGCCGAGGTCCTCCCCGACGGCACCTACCAGTTGCCCTCCTGACCCCGGCCGCCTTCCTGACCTCGGCCGCCCTCCTGACCCCGCCCGGGACGGGCACAGCGGCGTCCCGTCCGGCGCTCCGGAGAAGCCGGCGGGAATGAGGACGGCCGGCCGGACAGTGCTTGTGTGTGGACATGTCACTGCGCGCCCGGATACGTGACGGGGATGCCGAGGCGTTCGGGGCGCTCTTCGAGGAGATGGAACGGCCGGTATTCAGCCACGCCTTCCGATTGACCGGGGACTGGTCGGCCGCCGAGGACGTGCTGTCGCTGACCTTTCTGGAGGCCTGGCGGCTGCGGCACCGGATCGACGCCGACGGCGGGTCCCTGCGGCCCTGGGTGCTCGGGATCGCGACCAACGTGGCGCGGAATCTGCGCCGGGCGTCGAGGCGATATCACGACGCGCTGGCCAGGATGCCCAGAGGCCATCCCGTCCCCGACTTCAGCGACGAGATCGCCGGACGCATCGACGCCGCCGAGAAGTTGGCCGCGATCCGGCAGGCGTTCGGCTCGCTGCGCCGCGAGGAGCAGGAGGTGTTCGCGCTCTGCGTGTGGTCCGGGCTCGACCACGCCGAGGCGGCCGAGGCGCTGGGCGTCGCGGTCGGGACCGTCAGGTCCCGCCTGTCCAGGGCGCGCAGGAAGCTGGAGAAACTCGCCGCGGAACGGCAACAGGCCGGCGGGTGGCGACAGGTAAAGGGTGACCACGACAGCGTGGTCCGGTCCGTGAGGGAGGCGAAACGATGAACAAAGGCGAGCGCGAGGCGCTGGCCGGGTTGCTGCCGTTCGAGGCGGAACCACGACTCCCGGACGGCCGGCGTCGCCTGCTCAAGGAGTTTGTCATGTCGGAAATCCGTAGGCCGGCCGGGCACCCCCGGCGGCGCCCGCCGCGCCCCGCCCTCCTGGCCTCGGCGCTGGCCCTGGGGGTCGCGGCGGCCGTGAGCGTCCCGGTGCTTCTCGGCAGCGGCACGCCGGCGTACGCCGTGTCGAGGAACCCGGACGGGACGCTCACGATCACCATCAATCAGGCCAAGGACCCCGAGCCGCTGGAGGCCACACTCCGCAGCATGGGAGTGAACGCGGTCGTCGACTACATCCCCTCGGGGAAGCGATGCTCGCCTCAGCCCCGCAGCACGAGCTTCCTGTCCCGGAAGGAGTCGGAGCACCCCGCCGACGGCAGGCCGTTCCTGATCTGGCCGCCCAACACGGACGAGCCGGCGTTCCGCATCGACCCGGCCGCGGTCAAGCCGGGGCAGACGGCGGTGCTGGAGTTCAGCGTCTCCGACGACGGGATCGGGAAAACCGCGGGCATCTGGGCGAACATCTCCAACGGGCCCGTCGCGCCCTGCACACTCGTGGACAGCGACGAGGCCCCGCTCGGCCCCCCGGCGGGCTGGGACGACTGACCGTCCGAGCGGGCGCCCGGGTGGCAGTCGATGGCGGCCTGCCCGGGCGCTCCCGCCTCGGATGCTTGTCAGGCGGCGAGCTTGAGGCCGAGCGCGGTGAGGTTGCGGCGCGTCCAGTCGAGCTCGTCGGCGAGCTTGGCCACCAGGGCCGCGGGCCCCTTCGCCTTCGGCGAGGTCCCGTCGTGGGCCTCCACCTCGACGTGCGCGGTGCCGTTCACCGCGCCGGACAGGATCGCGGTGAGCGTGTCGGCGATCACCGGCTGGGTGCTGGGGATCTCCTGGCTGTGGTTGTGCACGTGGCTGAGCTTGACCACGGGGGCCCCGGCGAGGGCCAGCCCGCGCAGCGCCGCGTCGGGCTCCTCGGCGCCGCACGACAGGTGGCAGGCGTCCAGGCAGACGCCGAGGTGATCGGAGTCGATGTCGCAGACCCGCTCAAGAGCCTGCTCGGTGGTCTCCAGCACGCAGCCGGGCCAGGGCTCGAAGCCGACCCTGATGATCTTGCCGGTGACGCTGTAGAGGCCGCGCAGCTCACGCGAGAGCCGTTCGAGGCGGCGGGAGGCGATGGTGTGCAGGTCGGCCGGCCAGTCGCGGCGCCAGCCGATGGGGATCGTGGAGATACTGCCCGACTGAACGTCGTCCGGCAGCAGGAACGCGAGGATCTTGGCCAGCGCCATGGTGTAGCGGTAGCGCTCGGGCTTGGCCCAGTCGGGTCCGGGAACCTCCTGGTTGCGCCCGCCGGTGCCGTTCAGGCTGACGCACTCCAGGCCGCGCTCCTCCAGCGACCGGCGCAGCCGTACGAGCTCGATGCGATCGGCGACGAGGTGGTCCGCAACGGCGGGAGCGAGCCACAGGCCGACGCCCAGCCGGTCGACTCCCAGCTTCCTGCGCACCGGCACGGCGTAGCGCGTGAGGTGGGCGATCAGGTTCTCCAGATCCTCCGCGGGATGGACGCCCGCGTTGTAGGCCAGGTGAACCAGCGTCCCGTCGTCGTGCAGCAGGCGCATCAGGTGCCTCCAAGGCTTGTGCACTTCCGGACCGCCAATTCGCCCACAGGGCGTGTCCCGACCGCGTTGGGACTCCGGTCCTCCTACCGCCGGGATCTCTCCCGGGCTGACCGAGCTTCCCCCGTACGCCCGGTCCTCCGCGTCCGCCCCGCAGCGGATTGTCCGGTACGCCGCAGGGATGACATTCCATCCGCCCGCGCCCAGACATACCGGAGGCGGCTCTACAAAGTGTAGTACTACGTGCGGTGGTGCGATACCTGTTCTCACCCTCTCGGCGGGAAGGTGATCGCACCGTGACCCAGGTAGGCCGGAAAACGCCGAGGGGCGCCCCTCACGGAGCGCCCCTCGGGTGGAACGGATTATCGCAGGCGGGTCAGCGCTGGACCGCCTCCGCGATGGAGGCCGCCGAGTCCGGGACCGCCGGGCTCTTCGTCTCGCCGACGAAGGTGAACTTCGCGGCGTCGCCTTCGCCCTCGATGTCGATCTTGACGACCTGGCCCGGCCGCAGCTCGCCGTAGAGAATCTTCTCCGACAGCGTGTCCTCCAGCTCGCGCTGGATCGTCCGCCGCAGCGGACGGGCGCCCATCACCGGGTCGTACCCGCGGTCGGCCAGCAGCTGCTTGGCGGCCGGGGTCAG
>NZ_VIRM01000028.1 GCF_006874475.1 Microbispora hainanensis | reverse complement strand
GATACGACGTCCCGCCCCGAGACGTGCTCGCAGAGCCTCCCGCGCCACCGTCGGGCTGCGGTCTAGCTGTGCGGTCCACGTGCGCGGGCCGGAAGGGGTGCGCCGGCCACGCGGGCTCCGTGAAGGTTGGAGAGGTCGCGCCGGGCACGGGGGCATGGTGACGGCCAGAAGCGTTGTGCCCAAGACCGAGCCCCGCGGAGATTTCGAGCTTGCGAGGAATGTGCACGGGCGGAGCGGGCTCGGCGAGGACCGGAGATGCCTTCCGGAGCGGCGTCCGACCGGCTCAAGGCTCGCGAACGCCCCGCAGGTGTTTTTCCGGCGCGGTCTACGACCGACCCAAGGTCCGTGCCGGATGCGGGAGCCGGTCGCCTGGGCTCCCTCGCCGTCGCCGCCCGCGAGCCGGCTCGCGTACGCCGCCGCGCACGTGGTGGCCGACCCCCTCGCCGCCCACCTCCCCGGCTCCCCGACCGCTCTCGACTGGGACGCCACCCTGGGCTTCCGCCGCCACCTGTGGTCGTATGGGCTGCGCGTGGCCGACGCGATGGACACCGCCCAGCGCAATGCGGGCCTGGACTGGACGGCCATGGCCGAGCTGATCCGGCGCAGCGCCGCCGAGGCGCGGGCTTTCGGCGACTGCCGCGCGCATTGACGGCGTGAAGGTGTCGCTGCTCGACGCCGCCCACGAGGTGCGGCTGCGCGAACGGCTGCCGGACGGCGTGCGGCTCTACGCCGGCGACGACTTCGACTATCCCGAGCTGATCGCGGGCGGCAGCCACGCGCTGCTCGGGATCTTCGATCCGATCGCCCCGGCGGGGCGGCCGCCCTGCGGGCGCTCGACGGCGGAGACCGCGAACGATTCGCGGCCGTCCTCGCCCCGACCGTGCCGCTCGCCCGCAAGATCTTCGAAACCCCGACGTACCGCCACAAGACCGGCATCGTGGTGCTGGCCTGGCTGGCCGGGCACCAGGACGCCTTCGTCATGGTCAACGCCGCGCACAGTGCCCGGTCGATCCTCCACCTGACCGAGGTGTTCCGCCTCGCCGACCGGCCGGGCTGCTGCCCGATCCCGGCCTCGCCGCCGCGCGCATGCGCGCGCTGGTCCGTGCGCGAGGCCGTCGACGGTTGCGTACGGCACGGCATCCCGGCGATCGGGCTGTGGCGGGAGGCCGTCGCCGAGCAGGGCCTGCCGGCGACCGCGAAGCTGGTCACGGACGCGGGACTGCGCGTCTCCTCCCTGTGCCGGGGCGGCTTCATGACCGGCCTCGGGCTCGGACTCGACGACAACCACGCGGCGATCGACGAGGCCGACGCCCTCGACGCGGCCTGCCTGGTGCTGGTCGTGGGCGGGCTGCCCGGGATATCCCCCGGAGGCGGCCCGGGTCCCGGCTTCAGCCGCGACCTGGCCGGAGCGCGGGCCCGGGTCGCCGAGGCGCTCGCCGTGCTGGCGCCGTACGCCGCCGAGCGGGGGGTGCGGCTGGCCCTGGAGGCGCTGCACCCGGTCTACTGCGCCGACCGCGCCGTGCTTTCGGCCCTCGGCCAGGCGCTCGACCTGGCCGAGCCGTACGCGAGCGAGCAGGTGGGCGTGGTGGTCGACTCCTTCCACGTCTGGTGGGACCCGGAGGTGCTGACGCAGATCGCATGGGCGGGCGAGCGGATCGCGAGCTACCAGGTGGGCGACTTCCTGGTGCCGCTGCCCGCCGATCCGCTGCTCGGCCGGGGCATGATGGGCGACGGCGTGATCGACTTCGGTCCGATCACCGCCGCCGTCGAGGTGGCGGGCTATCGCGGCGACGTCGAAGTGGAGATCTTCAACGCCGACGTCTGGGCCACCGACCCCGACGAGGTGCTCGCCACGATGAAGCGCCGCTTCGCCGCGACGGCCGGCTGACGGTCTGCACCCTCACTCCGCCGGCCGGGTGCCGTCGGCGGTGAGCCGGACGGGGACGCCGGGGGCCGACGAGGTGTCGGCGGGTGTCACGGCGTCCAGCGGACGCCGGGGTTGAGCCGGCCGTTTCTGTCGAAGATCGCCTGGTTGTCCCAGCCGTCGCCAGAGCCGTTGATGTCGGCCGGGTCCCAGCCGTTGCCGGGCACGGCGTACCAGGTCGGCTCCCAGTAGAAGACGCCGATCGCACCCGCGTCGCGGGCGGTGTTCTGCACGGCCGTGAAGTTGGCCGCCTGGCCAGCAGGCGTCGCCTGATAGCCGGAGCACGGCTGGGAGGAGGAGATCACGTTGGGGGTGCCGTCGCCGTTGGCCGTGGTGTAGGGGTAGGCCGTCTCGGCGAGAATCACGTCCTTGCCATAACGCGACTTCACGTCGGCGACCACGCTCGCCATGTTGGGCATCGTGCCGTGCCAGTAGCAGTAGTAGGACAAGCCGGTGATGTCCCACGTCACGCCCTTGGCCCTGATGCCGTCGTAGAACCAGCGGGCGTTGGCGTCGCTGTCCGCGTCGGCGGTGTGGATGATCACCTGCGTGCCCGAGTTGCACGCCTTCGTCGCGTTGTAGCCGGCCTTGAGCAGCAGGCTCAGGTTGGTGAAGTCGTTGTTGACGACCTTGCCGTCGTTCCACAGCATGCCCACGTTGATCTCGTTGCCGATCTGCACGCTATCGGGGGTGGTGCCCTGCGCCTTGAGGCTGGAACACACGTCGTAGGTGTAGTTGTAGACGTCGGTCTGCAACTGGCCGATCCCGTGGCTCGCCCACGCCGCCGGCTTGTACTGCTTGCCGGGATCCGCCCAGGTGTCGGAGTAGTGGAAGTCGACCAGCAGCTTCAACCCCTTGGCCTTCACGGTCTTGGCGTACTGCAGCACCTTGGCCTTGTTGTTGTAGCCGCTGGCCGGGTTGTTCCAGATCCGCAGCCGGACGTAGTTCACCCCGATGTCCTTGAGGATGTCGAGCGGGTCCCGCTGCGCGCCGGACGCGTCGTAGTATTTCGCGCCCAGGTCGCCGGCACGCTGCAGCGTGGACACGTCCGCCCCCAGCATGGTCAGCCTCTTCCCACCGGGAGACGAGCTCGGGGACGGGCTCGGAGACGGGGACGGGCTCGGGGACGGGCTCGCGGCCGGGCTGGGCGAGCCGGACACGCCGCCCGTGCACGGCGTGCCGTTGAGGGTGAAGCCCGTCGGCGCCGGGTTGCTCCCGGACCACGAGCCGTTGAAGCCGAAGGAGACGCTGCCGCCTGTTCCCACGGACCCGTTGTAGGCGGCGTTCGTCGCCGTGACCTGTGATCCGTTCTGGGTGACGGTCGCGTTCCACGCCTGCGTCACCTGCTGCCCCGCGGGATAGGACCACACCAGCGTCCACGAGGAGATCGGGTCGCCCAGGTTGCCGATCGTGATGTTCGCCCCGAAACCACCCGGCCACTCGCTGCTCACCGCGTAGGTGACACTGCACCCGCTCGCCGCCGAGGCCGGTGACGCCGCGACGACAGCGGCCCCCGCCACCATCACCGCCGCGCACAGCGGCACAGCGAGACCACGTCTCTTCATGTCTCTCCCAGCCTCCACAGGACACGGATCGTCCCCGCGTACGCGAGGCACTCCGGTAGGGCGGGACATCGGGACACGTCTCCGCCTCACGAGGTTCTGTGAACGTGCACAGTAGCCCACAAGCGGCTTGTCGAGAAGGGTCGGCCCATAGGCGCAAGAAGACGCCGCAAGAGGCGACCATGTAACGGTCATTGACGCCGCAACGCACACCTCTCATCCTGTGAACGTTCCCAGACCGTGCGTCTGCCGTCCTCGTGTCCGTCCGTCCGGAGGCCCACGTGGGAAGACCCCAGCGTCACGACAGTTCGCGGGTGGAGCATGACCAGCGGCGCGATCACATTCCGGGCCGGTGCGACCGGCCTCCGGAGCGACCGGAAGTACGCCCGGCCCACCCACGCGCCGCCCCTCCCGGCATGAATGTTTCACGCCCCGCGGGCGCTCGCCAGATCGCCGGCCTCGTCGCCGGTGCCGTACGGGACCGGCGGCTCGGCCTGGCGGCCTACCTCCGGTAGGCCGCCCGCGCGTCACGACTCGGTGCGGGTCCACTGCTGGTTGGCGCCGCCGCCGCAGGTGTACTGGGTGATGTCGGCGCCGTCCGCCGTGGAGGCGCCGACGACGTCCAGGCACTTGCCGCTGTGCCGTGCCCTGAGCTGGAAGTAGCCACCCGTGGCGACCCACTGCCACTGCTGGTTGGCGCCACCGCCGCAGGTGTACTGGATGACGTTCGCCCCGTCGGCGGTGGCGCCACTCGCGACGTCGAGGCACTTGCCGCTGTTCTGGCTAACCAGGCGGAAGTAGCCGCCGCCGACGTCCTGGAACTGCCACTTCTGGTTGCCGCCGCCGTTCCAGGAATACTGCTTCACCTCGGCGTTGTTCGCGGTCGACACGTTGACCACGTCCATGACCTTTCCGCTGTGCCGGGCCGTGATCCGGTAGTACGGAGAGGCGCCGTCGCCCGATATGACGCCGGTCGCGGTGTCGATCGTGATCTGGGGATACCAGGTCAGGCTCATGCTGGTCGCGGACGGGAACGTGATCGGCAGCCAGACGTACTGGGAGTCGTTGACCCGCCCGCCCCAGGCGCCGGCCCAGCGGTCGCCCATGTAGAGGTAGCCGGTCGTCGACGAGCCCTGGACGGGCAGCACGAACGCCGGCTGGGAGTTGAAGGTCGTGCCGTCGCCGACGTTGGTCCACCCGGTCCACGGCCCGGAGATGCTCGTCGCGGTCGCATACTTCGCCTGGTTGGGGTTCCAGCCCGTCGCCGCCGAGGTCAGCATGAAGTAGACGTTGCCCCGCTTGAACATGGCCGGGGCCTCGCGGTGCGCGTCGTTCCAGAAGTTGCCCACCAGTGTGGCGACGTTCAGGAAGTCGGGCGTGAGGCGGTAGATGTTCAGGTCGTAGTTCTCGTCCGCCGCCGAGATCATGTACGCCGTGCCGTTGTCGTTGAAGAGCGTGATGTCCCTCGACATGTGCTGCCCGAGCGGGCGGAAGCTCCCGTGGTAGGTGTAGTCGCCGTCCACGGTCGCGGAGGAGGCGACGGCGGCACGGGCCTCGCCGTAGTCGGACCCGTTCTCCTTGTGCATCCACATGACGTATCGGCCGGTGGAGCTGTTGTAGATGACCTTCGGCCGTTCGATGTTCGCATAGTTGAGCTCGGCGGCCGACGACCGGGTCAGGACGTCCCTGCGGAACTCCCAGTGGCTGAGGTCGGTGGACCGGTAGACCGAGACCGCGCGGAACGTGTTGTCGGGGTTGCGGTTCTCCCCGAACCAGTAGTAGTAGTCGCCCACCTTCAGCACGCCCCCGCCGTGGGCGTGCAGCACGTTTCCGCTGGCGTCGAGGAACTGCGTGCCGTTGGTGACCGTCACGGCGGCCGCGTGCGCCGGCGTCGCGGCGGGACCGGCGAGGGCGGCGGCGAGCAGGATGAGGGCCCCGATCGCGCGGCCCAATCTCCCGGGGCCCACTCTCCGGCGGCCCAACCTCCCGGGGCCCACTCTCCGGCGGCCCAACCTCCCGGGGCCCAGTCTCCCGAGGCGTGGTCTCCCGCGGCCCGGTCTCCTGCGGGGAACGGCGAACGTCATCGTTTCTCCCTCAACCTGTCGACAGGATCTTCCACTGCTGGTTGGCGCTGTTGCTGTCCCCGTACTGGCCCAGCGCGGCGCCGTCGGACGTGCGGCCCATGCCGTCGACGTACCGGCCGGTGCTCGCGTTGCGGATCCGCACGTACGTGCCGCCCCCGTCGCCGACCCCCCAGGCGTATTGCAACCGGGTCAGGCCGGAGGGGTTCACGAGCGACAGGCCGATGCCCGCGCCGCTTCCGTTCCTGCTGGTCAGGCTGTACCAGTCGCCGTCGCGCAGACCCGGCCAGTAGACGCTTCCCACGCCGAGGCCGCGCAGTTCGGCGCTGACCCCGCGGATGTAGTCGGCGAACAGCGACCCGCTCGGAACGCTGTAGTCGATGGGGTCCCACTGGACGCCGTACTTGCTGCCGGGCCCCATCGGACCGCCCCACTCGGTGACCACGGTGCGGTCGGCGTGGTTTCCGATGTACGAGCCGACGTGCGCGGCCCACTCGTTCTCGCTGTCGTAGGGCGTGCCGAGGAACATCGTGTAGTCGTGCACCGCGAGCAACGCGGTCATGTTCGGCGGTCTGCCGCCGCTGGAGGCCCAGTACGCGAAGATCACGTTTCCCTTGCCGAGCGCGGTGTCGATCGCCCCGGTGTACGTCCCCCAGTAGCCCGACACCGTCGGCTCGTTGATGGGCAGGCGGACCGTGTTGGCCCCGGTCATGGAGTACAGCCCGCCGACCACCCGGTCGGCCACCGTGGCCGCCGACATGCCTCCGACGAGCGCCAGCACCGCCAGCAGCCGGTACGCGGCGAACGCGCCCCAGCCCGCACGACGAGAAGATCTCACAGGCCCATCCCTTCTGCGTCCACCACTCCTGCAGCCCTGGAGCGCGGACGGTCGCTTGTCACCGGGACGCGGGTCTCGGCGGGCGAAGCCGGAGCGCCAGGCCGGCGGGGAGTGTTGGCGTTAACATCGCGGCGTGGTGGCGTAGTCGCTGTCGTTTCATGGGTGGCAGGAGCCACGTCGGGGTGGCTGACGGCGAAGACGACTACCCCTGCCCTTCACCGGCTGCTTGAGGCGGTGTCGTCGCGAAAGTCAGTGTGAAAACCCGTACGTATCGCGTCAAGACCATGCACGGGCCGTTTCGATCGTTGTGTTCACGAAGGAACATGACGAGCAGCGCCGGGACGATCGCAGGACCGCGGGGAGCGCCGAGGTGAAAGTTTCACCGTCCGGGCGAATGCCGATGGGCCCGACAGGACGGCTCATACACATCCCACCGCGGACGATCGCCGCCCGATCGACCACCGCGCGGCGCTGTGGCGGGCGTGCCGGCGTCGACCGGCAGGGGGGTCGACACGGCCCTCTAGTTCGTCCCCGGCGACGACCCCGGCATGCTGGCCGGTGAGGCCGCCAGCCTGCGCCGCTACGTGAGGCATGCCGCTACGTGACCGAGGCAAGGCTCCCCTAGCGGTTACATTCCGTCACCGATGTACTCTTCGATGACCTCGAAGGGTAAACAGGATGTGATCACCGCAGGTGACGGAGGAGGCGGGAGCCCATGTCGCACCAGACCGAGGCGGACAGGGTGCTGCGCTCGCTGGGCAGAGCCTGCCTGGAGCACGACCCGGATGTCCTGCGATCCGTGCTGGACCGGATCGGCGACAAGTGGAGCCTGATCCTCATCGGCCTGCTCGACCGGGGGCCGATGCGCTTCACCGAGCTGCTGCGTACGGCCCCCGGCATCTCCCGCCGCATGCTGACGCTGACGTTGCGCGGCCTGGAGCGTGACGGGCTGGTCAAGCGCGTGATCTATGCGGAGATCCCGCCCCGGGTCGAGTATGAGGTCACCCCGTTCGGGCGCACCCTGTCCGAGCCCGTCCTGGCGCTCACCCGGTGGGCGGCCCACAACCAGGACACGATCCGCGCCAACCGCCACGCCTTCGACACGGCCGCCGGCGTCGACCCCGACGATCTCGGCTGAGCCCCGGCCGGTTCCCTTCATGTGACCAGGGTTCAATTGAAGTTACCGATCATCGGCGTGTAACCAAGTATCCGCACGTCATCAAGGCCGGCGGCGAGCGCTGCTCCATGCCGCCGGCGCACGTACGGGGAGATGATCGGTATGTCTGGCATGCCGGAGCGGGAGGACACCATGACCGCCGGCGGGATCGGCCACCCACGCTTCGAGCTGGGACTCAATTCGTTCGGGGAGGTGGCCACGGACGGCGGGCGCGTGCTCGACGACGCCGAGACCGTGCGCCTGCTCGTGGAGGAGGCCCGGCTCGCCGAGGCGGCGGGGCTCGACGTCTTCAGCGTCGGGGAACACTACCGGGACGGGCACAACGACTCCGCGACCCCGGTGCTCCTCGCTGCGATGGCCACCGCCACCCGGCGCATCGGGCTCGGCACCTCCGTGACGGTGCTGAGCACGAACGACCCGGTCCGGCTCTACCAGGAGTTCTCCACCCTCGACGCGGTGTCGGACGGCCGGGCCCGGATCGTGCTGGGCCGCGCCTCCGTGACCGAGTCGTTCTCGCTGTTCGGTTACGACCTGGCCGACTACGAGCGGCTGTTCGAGGAGAAGCTCGATCTCTTCCTACGGCTCGAACGCGAGGAGCGGGTGACCTGGTCGGGCACGGTGCGGCCGCCGCTCACCGGGCAGTCGCTGCATCCCCGGATGCGGCCGGGAGGCATCCCCACCTGGATCGGCGTGGGGGGCAGCCCCGACTCCGTGGTGCGCGCCGCCCGTCACGGCCTGCCGCTCATGATGGCCGTCATCGGCGGACGGCCGCAGCGGTTCGCGAGGAACGTCGAGCTCTACCTCAAGGCGCTCGACCGCTTCGGCCATCCCGAGCCGCCGATCGGCCAGCACTCGCTCGGCCTCGTCGCGGACACCGACGAGGAGGCCGTCGAGACCTGGTGGCGCTACTGGCGGCCCGTCGTCGAGGGCTTCGCCGCCGAGCGCGGCTTCTACGCGCCCGACCGGAAGCGGTACGAGGCCGAGATCGAGCACGGCGCGCTCTTCGTCGGATCGCCCGAGACGGTCGCCCGCAAGATCGTCAGGATGGCCCGCGATCTCCGTCTGAGCCGTTTCGATCTCAAATACGACATCATGCACCTTCCTCGCGACGCCCGCGCCCGCACGATCGAGCTGCTCGGCCGTGAGGTCGCCCCGCGCGTACGCGAACTGCTCGCCGCGGACACGGTCCACGCGTGACCCGCCGACGATCTGGAGCGACCATGAAACCCGGTGACGTCCGCACCATCGGCATCCTCGGCGCCGGCAAGGTCGGCACCGTCCTGGCCCGCCTCGCCGTCGCGGCCGGCTATCACGTCCTGATCGCGGGCTCCGGGGAGGCCGCGCGGATCTCCCTCATCGTCGAGGTCGTCACGCCCGGGGCGGTCGCGGTGAGCGCGGCGGAGGCAGCGTCCGGGGCGGACGTCGTGGTGCTGGCCCTGCCCCTCGGCAAGCACCGCAACGTCCCCGCCGAGGCGCTGCGGGGCAAGCTCGTGCTCGACGCGATGAACCACTGGCCGGAGGTGGACGGGGTGCGGGACGACCTCACCGACCCCCGCACGTCCTCCAGCGAGATCGTCCAGGCGTTCCTGTCCCGCTCCCGGGTCGTCAAGGCCTTCAACCACATGGGCTATCACGACCTGGAGGAAGGCGCCCGTCCCGCCGGTGCTCCCGGCCGCCGCGCGATCGCCGTCGCGGGCGACGACCCGGACGACGTCGAGGTGGCCGCCTCGATCGTGGACGCGCTCGGCTTCGACCCGGTGATCGCCGGCCCGCTCGCCGAGGGCGTCCGGATGGAGCCGGGAACGGAGCCGTTCGGCGCGAACGTGGACGCGGCCGAACTGCGCACCATGCTCGGCCGTTTCCCCAGCTCACAACGTGGCCGCGAGGTGCTCCGCGCACGCGGCGGGCTGATGGCGCCGCCCCGCCCGGCGCCCTGATCGGCCGTCGATCCGCGTGACGCCGGTTGCCGTCATCGTGCCGCGTCGGCGGCTGCTCGTGCCGCGTCCGGCAGCCCTGACGGAGGCGGCACGGCCGCGTTATGCGGCGGCGGTCCCCTCGAGCTCGACCATCAGGTCGGGGACCGCCAGCCGGGTCACCCCGAGCATCGTGGTCGCCGGTGCCACCCCCGCGGCGCCCAGCCGCGACGCCAGCACGCCGTAGTGCTCGAAGAGCCGATCGACATCGGTGGTGTAGACGTTGAGCCGGACGAGGTTCGCGAGGGACATGCCGGCCTCGCCGAGCACGGCCTCCAGGTTGTCGAGGCTCAGCGCCAGCTGCGCCGCCATGTCACCCGGATGCCGGGGTTTGCCGTCGCCGCCCATCGCGGCCTGCCCGGCGCAGTACAGGGTCCGGGCATGCCCCGAGACGACCTCGCCCTGGTTGTATCCCAGCTCCACCGACCACGCCCACGGGTTGACCGCTGTTCGCTCCATTGCCATATCAGCTCCATTCGATTCGCCGGATCATCGATCAGGCTCGACAGCCGCGATCTTTCTGGTCGCGGTGACGAGCCTCCCAACGAATCACGACATCCTGTGTCGTGTATCTCGGTAGATTTCTCGCATGCGTGCCGACCGTCTGGTCTCGCTGGTGCTGCTGCTGCGGCGGCACGGCCGGATGTCCGCGACCGCGCTGGCCCGCGAGCTCGAGGTGTCCACCCGCACCGTGCTGCGTGACATCGAGGCGCTGTCCGCGGCGGGCGTCCCGGTCTACGCCGAACGCGGGCGGCACGGCGGCTTCGCGTTGCTGCCCGGTTTCCGCACCGAACTCACCGGGCTGAACCGCGACGAGGCCCTGGCCCTGCTGGTCGCCGGATCGCGGCGCGGCGCGCAGGCGTTCGGTCTCGGCTCGGCGCTCGCCTCGGCGATGCTGAAGGTGGTCGACGCGCTGCCCGAAAGCTATCGGGACACCGCGGCCGGCGCCGCCGAGCGGCTGCTCATCGACCCGGAGACCGACCTCCTCTCGCGCCGGCTGGTCGCCGAGGAGGTCCCCGGCGCGGTGGTGGCCGAGGTCCTGCGTGCGGTTCTCGCCGGACACAAGCTGCGGATCCACTACGCGGCCGTGGACGAGGCCCCGAAGTGGCGCACGGTGGACCCGATCGGCCTGGTCACCGTACGCGACCGGGGCTACCTGCTGGCCACGAGGTCCGGCGCGGACCGCACCTACCGGCTGTCGAGGATTCTGGCCGCCGAGCAACTCGCCGAACCCGCACAGCGACCGGACCGGGTGGATCTCGACCGGGCCTGGCAGGAACGCAGCACGCGGTTTCGCACCGGCGGCGACCAGGTCATCGTGCTGGTGCGCGTCGATCCGGCGCGGCGGGAGGAGTTGGTGAGCACAGCGCTGGCCGTCCTGGCGGAGGAACGCGACGCGGACGGCCGGCTGCGGCTGGAGGTGACCTTCCAGGACCCGAGACACGCCGAGTGGGCGCTGTGGCAGCTCACCGCGGACCTCACCACGGACGCGGAAGCCCTCGCCCCGCAATGGTTGCGCGACTCCCTGCGCGACCGCGCCACCGCGATCGCCGCCCGCTACGCCGCGTCATCCTGATCCGTCCGTCAGGGGCGGCTTTCGTCCGGCGCGGGCGGTTCCCGTCCGCCGGGGCGGTTCCGGCCGGCAGGCGGACGGGAGCGGGGCCCGAGGGCGCCCGCTCCCGCCGTGCCGTGACGTACGGTCGTGCCGGTCAGCCGGTGGTGCAGGCCGAGCCGTTGAGGCTGAAGGCCGAGGGGTTCGGGTTGTTGCCCGAGTGGGTGCCCTGGAACCCGAACGACGTGGTGGCGCCGGGCGCCAGAGAGCCGTTGTAGGAGACATTGCGCGCGGTCACCGACCCGCCGCTCTGGCTCACGGTGGCGTTCCAGGAGTTGGTGATCTGCTGGCCGCCGGAGAACGACCAGGCCAGCGTCCAGCCGTTGATCGCGCCGCTGCCGGTGTTGGTGATGCTCACTTCGGCGGTGAAGCCGTTGTTCCACTCGTTCTTCGAGTAGGACACGCGGCACGCCCCGGTGTTGCCTCCCGGCGTGGACGGCGAGACCGTCGGCGAGGGCTGGGGCGAGGGCTGCGGCGAGGGCGAGGTCGGCGGATTGGTCGTGCCGCCGATGGTGATGTTGGAGCTGCCGCTGCTCTGGTAGCCCTCGGTGGCGAGGATCTGGTAGTCGTGACTGCCGAGGGACATGCCGTTGCGGGCCCACGCGTCGAAGTGGTTGCCGATGGTGATGGTGCCGCCGGTCCTCTTCTGCTGCCGGACGCTCCAATACTGGTTGAACGTCCTGGTGCCCTCGATGGACGGCTGGTTGTAACGCGTCGTCTGGTAGATGTCGTACGTGCCGCCGTCGGAGGTGACGGTGCCCTTGTACGTCCCGGTGGGCCGGTAGGTGCCCCAGTTCTCGACGATGTAGTACTCCACCAGCGGGTTTCTCGTCCACCCGTACAACGCCAGGTAGGCGTTGCCCGACGGGTTGAAGCTGCCCGAGTAGGTCACCGTCCGGCGCGCACCGGGCATCCAGCCCTTGCCGGCGACGAAGTTGCCGGTGTTGCGCCACGAGGTGCTGTAGTTTCCGCCGGAGCCCAGCTCCATGGAGACCGTGCCCTGGCTGTCGGTCCAGAACGAATAGAAGTATCCGTTGTTGGTGCCGGTCTGGTTCGTCGTCACGGCCGCCTCGGCGACACCGGGCAGCAACGCCACGGCCGCGGCCAGCGCCACGGCGCAGACACGGCCGATGAACAGCCGTACGCCGCCGGACCCGCGGCTTCTCATCCGGACGGGAAGGTGATTCATGTACGCGCCTCCTCCTCAACGGGCCGACGGCGGCCGGGCGACGTGATGCCGACGGCCGGGGTGGCGGCCCCCGCAGCGCCGCGGCGGAGGTTGGCCGGTCGTCACACGGCCGCAGATCTGAGGACCATGTCGCGGTCCGTGATCCGGATCGACAGTGGTCGAGACCCTTCGTGCGGGCGAAATTATCGGACAGACGGCGAAAGTGTCGGCCCGAACCTGCGGACCTGTCAACGACGCGCGTCAAGCCGTGTCCGCCCGGTGCATGGCCCTGACCGATCGGTCCTGGTTACAAGGGGCATCCGAGAGAGCGGACACCGGTGGCGGCGATGAAAGTTACGTGAAATCCGCCGGGCGGGGCAGGGGTGCCCAGGGCGAGACGAAAACCATCTCAGGCCCTGAGCTCCGAGCTCTCAGGGCCGGCTACCAGAAAGCTATCGCCGGGCCAGCGAAAGTTTCAGGCTCTCTCCCCGAGAGCACGGCCGGAGAGGCAGCGGATCGCGTGCGGTCCGGAGCGATCCGCCGGGTCAGATGATCGGAGGGCGGCCCGCCAGAGTGAGCCGCACCACGGTGGTCCAGGACATGGGGCGGCGCTGCCCGTGCCCGCCCTTCAGGCCCTCGCGCAGCCCGCGGAACCAGACGGCGAGGTTCGCGCGGGACCGGATCCTGGCGATGCTGACCACGGTCCAGACGGCCAGATAGACGGGGATGAGCGGGGCGGGCAGCCGCCGGTAGGCGAGCCACACCCGGTTGCGGGCGACAAGACGATAGAAGGGCGCGTGCCTGGCGGGGTCGGTGGCGGGGTGGTGGATGACGACGTCGGGCGCGTAGTAACCGGTGCGTCCGAGGTCCCACAGCCGCCAGCACAGGTCGATCCCCTCGTGGAAGAGGAAGAAGTGTCCCGGCCAGCCTCCGGCCTGCTCGTAGTCGGCGCGGCGGACGAGGACGACGCCTTCGGCCATGACGGTGATGATGCCGGGGCGAGTGACGGTGCCGGCCCGCAGGCGGGGCACCCATCGGCGCAGCGTCACCCCGGTGCCGGGGTCGGCGATGCGCGGCTGGATGTAGGCCGCCGCGGGCCGGCCGCGGGCGACGGCGACGAGCCGGGCGAGGGTGTCGGGGGCGGGCAGGACGGCGTCGTTGTCGAGGAAGAAGACGAACTCGCCGGCGTCCGGCCCGGCGAGGGCGTCGGCGCCCGCGTTGCGCCCGGCGGGGATGCCCTCGTTGACGGGCAGGACCACCGTGCGCACCCCGTCCGGCACGTCGTCGGGCTCCACACCGTTGCCGACGACGACCACCCGGAGATCGACCTCCTGCTGGGCGAGGAGGGACGCCATGGCCCGCCGGAACGGCTCGGGCCGGTCGTTCATGGTGAGCACCACCACGTCGACGGTGGCCTTGTGGCTGGACATCGTGTCGCGTCTCCCGGGTGGGCGTGGCGTACGGACACGAGCATGGAATGCGTCATGCGCGTTCCCGTCGCGTCGACCCGCCCACCCTAGTGGCCGTCACCCGCGTCCCCGGGCCGAACACGGAGGAAGGCCGCGCGGATCGATCGGGTGCCGAGGGCTACGCGCGCTCCCGCCCGTCCTCGCCCAGGTCAGGCGCCTCCTCGATGAAGCGCAAACAGATGTGTGCTCTCGTCCGCAAAACGTACGAACAGGCCCGGGGAGGGCTACCTCTGGTCCCCGTTCCCGATCTGGTGGCCCACGCCCGGATGGGGTCGTCGTCGTGGTGGCGTGCCGCCGCACTCCGGGCGATGCTCGAAGTGCCACCACTCGTTGTCGTACATGCGGTAGAGGTCATGGCGGGCGCCGTGTTCCTCAAGCCAGCGCGCGCCTTCGTGCGGACGCACGTCCAGCGCGATGCCCCTGACGTGGGGGGATTCCGCCGGCGGCAACACCAGCATTCGCGCAGAGGCCGGAGAGCCGGACCGGCGCACCTCCTCGTCGAACATACGCTGCTGGACGAGGGGATCGCGGTATCCCGAGGTGAGACCGATGAGCTGGCCGTGACGCCAGAGCGCCTCGGTGCGCGCGGCGGTGAACGCCGCCTTGGCGCCGGCGGTGAGCCCGGTGAGGTCCTCGGCGGGAAATCGCATCCGCAACGCCCAGGTGCAGGCCAGTTCGCGGGCGCGGCCGGGATGCCGGATGAACGCCGCGGGCAGCAGGAGCACGGCGAGCACCAGCGTGACCACGGCGAACAGCCGGTCTCGGAACCGAGGCGGGATGGTGCGTGGTTCGTTCATGTCGACATACGATTGGCGCCGAATGTCCGTGGGCCGTCCGCTGTATGTCACCGTTTGTCGACGGCGCCCACCGCCCACGCGACCGTGACACACCCATGACATAACGCGGACGAGGCGGGGACACGGCCGGTCGACAGTGGATGGAGTCGGCCCGGCGGGCAAGTTACGGAGCGTGCTGTGATACTCGGCGGCGTGTCGCGAGTGTTGTTGATCGAGGATGACCCGGCCGTGCGGGAGGGCCTTGAGCTGGCCCTGTCCCAGCACGGGCACCGCGTGCGCGCGGTGGAGTCCGGAGAGCAGGGCCTGGACTGGCTGCGCTCGGACCTTCCCGACGTCGTCGTGCTCGATCTGATGTTGCCCGGCATCGACGGGTTCGAGGTCTGCCGCCGCATCCGGGCCGCCCGCGAGATACCGATCATCATGCTGACCGCGCGCGGCGACGACCTCGACGTGGTGGCCGGTTTGGAGGCGGGCGCCGACGACTACGTGGTCAAGCCGGTGCAGCCCAGGGTGCTGGAGGCACGCATTCGCGCGGTGCTCCGGCGGATCGGCCGGGACCAGGCGGAGCTGGAGCGGCACGCGGACCTGACCATCGATCGGGCCGGGCTCGTGGTCGCCAAGCGCGGCGTGCCGGTCAGTCTCGCCCCGACCGAGCTGCGCCTGCTGCTGGAGCTCTCCGGCACGCCAGGCCGGGTGCACAGCCGCCAGCAGTTGCTGGAGTCGGTGTGGGAGCACGGTTATTTCGGCGACTCGCGTCTCGTGGACGCGTGCGTGCAGCGGCTGCGCGCGAAGATCGAGGACGACTCGGCGGCGCCCGTCTACGTGCAGACGGTGCGCGGGTTCGGCTATCGGTTCGGACCGGTGTGACGCGGCCGATGGCATCTCGGCCGAGCCCGGGGCTGCGTGCCCGGCTGTTGTCCTCGTTCGCGCTGCTGTGCGTGGTCACCGCGGCGGCGGTCGCGGGCGCAGGCTACGTCGAGGCGCGCAACGCCATCCTGCAGCGCGCTCAGGATGCCGCGGTGCAGGCGGTGCGAAGCCGGCTGGAGGCGGTCTTCCCGTTGCGGAATCCGGCGCCGGACGCGGCCGAGCTCGGCGAGATCGCCCACGCGGTGACCGACGGGAGCGACGACGCGGTCGCCGTCTATCACGAGACGCGTTCGCTGGACGTCCCCGGCCGGCCGTGCCCGCCTCTGGGCGGCAGGCCATGCCGGCCCGGCCTGGATCCCGGGATGATTCCCCAGGGGCTGCGGCGGGAGGTCGCCGGCGGCAACATCGCGTGGCAACGCGTGGTGTGGCAGGGCGAGCCCGTCCTGATCATCGGCACGCCGTTGCTGATCGTCGAGCGGGACCGGCCTGCGCGGGCGTCCGGCATCGAGGTCTACGTCGCGCACAGCCTGCTTCCCGAAAAGCGCAGCATCGACCTGCTCGCCGCACGCGCCTGGCTCATCGGCGGGGCTGCCCTGGCGTTCGCGGTCGTCCTCGCGTTGCTGGCCACTCGCAGCGTGCTGGGGCCGGTGCGCGAACTCGGCCGGGCGGCACGCCTGCTGGGCCAGGGCGAGCTGCGGACCAGGATCGCGGTCCGCGGCTCCGACGAGCTGGCCGACGTGGCGCGCACGTTCAACGACACCGCCGCGGAGCTGGAACGGCACGTCGAGAAGCTGCGCGCGATGGAGGCCGACGCCCGCCGGTTCGTGGCCGATGTGTCCCACGAGCTGCGCACGCCCCTGGCCGCGCTGGCCGCGGTCGCCGACGTCCTCGACGAGGAGGCGGCCCGGCTGCCCGAGCCCGCCGGCAGGGCCGCCAGGCTGGTCAGCCAGGAGACGCTCAACCTCACCGCTCTGGTGAACGACCTCATCGAGATCAGCAGGTTCGACTCCGGCGTCGCGGCCCTGGCGCCGAACGAGGTCGACATGGCCGAGCTGGTGCGCGCGACCCTGCGTGCCCGGGGCTGGTCGGAGCAGGTGCAGGTCGAGCTTCCCCCCGGGGTGACGGCATGGCTGGACCCGCGCCGTGTAGATGTCATCCTCGCCAATCTGGTCGGCAACGCCCTGCGGCACGGCGAGCCACCGGTGTCGGTGGGGCTTCGCTCCGACTCGCATTGGATCAGCATCGAGGTCCGTGACCACGGGCCAGGGCTGGACGAAGCGGTGCTGCCACACGTGTTCGACCGGTTCTACAAGGCCAGCGCGACCAGGGCCAGGTCCGAGGGCAGCGGCCTCGGCCTCGCCATCGCGCGGGAGAACGCGCGCCTGCATCGAGGCGAGCTCACCGTCGCCAACGCCCCGGACGGCGGCGCCGTGTTCACGCTGCGCCTGCCACGCCGGGCACACGATCTGGACGGAGGCTGACAGTGGGGATCGGGCTCACCCGCCGTGTGCTCGCCGCAGGCCTCGTATCGCTCGTCGCCGCAGCCGGCTGCGGGGTACAACCCAGCGACGCCATCCGCGCCGGCGACCCTCCGAGCGGAGGCGTCGCACCAAGCATCGCGCCACCCGTGAGGATCACCCTCTTCCTGGTGAAGAACGGCCGGCTCAGCGCGGTGACGAGGCCCGGCGGCCTGCTGCTCCCGGAGGACGCGCTCGCGCTGCTGTCCGCCGGACCCAGCGCGAAGGAACAGGCGGACGGGTACACCACCGACGTCCCGCCCCGAGCCGGCCGGTTCACGGTGACCGCGGGACCGGCAGGCGACGTGGTGGTGAGCCTGTCGACTCCGGCCGGGGAACTGTCCGCCCTGGCCGTCTCGCAGATCGTGTGCACGACCGCCGCCATGGTGCCGGGCGGCCCTGCCGAGATCACCGTCGTCGGAGCCGGGCAGAGCGTCGGCCCCCGGAGCTGCCCGGCGCATCAGTAGCCGCTCAACGGGGCGTACGGATGATCCTCGATCGGGCCGTCTCCCCGCACGCCTGGCCGTGCCTCACATCGCGGGGCCGACCAGTCCTGTCTGATAGGCGATGACGACCAGCTGCGCGCGGTCGCGCGCGCCCAGCTTCGCCATCGCACGGCTGACGTGGGTGCGCGCGGTGGCTGGGCTGAGGAACAGCTCGGCGCCGATCTCGTGGTTGCTCAGTCCCCGTCCCACCAGGGCCAGCACCTCGCGCTCGCGCTCGGTCAGCACCGCGAGCCGGTCCTCCCCGGCGCGGGCGGCCGTTCGCAGCGCGGCGAACCGGCCGATGAGGCGCCGGGTGATCCGCGGCGCGAGCAGCGCGTCCCCGGCCGCTATCACCCGGATGGCCTGCAGCAGCTCGGCCGGCCCGGCGTCTTTCAGCAGGAAGCCGCTGGCGCCTGCCTGCAGTGCGTCGAAGACGTACTCGTCGGTGTCGTAGGTGGTGAGGATGAGGACCCGCACCTGCTCCAGCCCGCGCGTCTCGGAAATCCGGGCGGTCGCCTGGATCCCGTCCAGCTTGGGCATGCGGATGTCCATGAGGACGACGTCGGGGCGGGTGGCACGGGCCCGTTCGACGGCTTCGGCGCCGTCGGTGGCCTCCCCCACCACCGTGATGTCGTCCTCGATGTCGAGCAGGACCTTGAACCCGGAACGCACCAGCCGCTCGTCATCGGCGATCAGCACCTTGATCTGGGCGTTGGCCGAGGCGTCAGCGGCGTTCATGCGCGCGGCCCGGTCGGCGCGAGGGGCAGGCGTGCCCTGACTTCGAACCCGCCGCCCGGAAGCGGCCCGGCGTCGAAGTCTCCGCCCAGCAGCCGGCAGCGCTCGCGCATGCCGACGATGCCGCGGCCGGGCCCGGCCGCCTTTGCGACGCTCGGATACCGGGCCGGCAGGCGTGGGTCAGCGGTGTCACGACCCGGGGCGGCGCGGCGGCCCTCATCGGTCACGCGGATCTCCAGGGCCTCGATCCCGGGGTTCAGCTCCACCGTCACCTGGGTCGGGCCGGCGTGACGGACCACGTTGGTGATCGATTCCTGGACGATCCGGTAGGCGGCGCTGCCCACCGCGCTGGGCAACGACGTCGCGGGCGAAGCCTCCTCGACCGTGATGTCGAGTCCGGCCTCGCGCGCCTTGGCGGCCAGCTCACCGATCTGTCCCAGCCCGGGGTACGGCTCCCGCCCCTCGTTGTCGTCCCCGTCGTCGTCGCGGAGCACCCCGAGGATGGCCCGCATCTCCCGCAACGCCCGGGAGCTGTGCTCCTCGATGGCGCGCAGCGCCTCGCGCGCCACTTCCGGCCGCTTGTCGAGCACGTGCGCGGTGACACCGGACTGGACGTTGATGACCGCTATGGCGTGCGCGACGGTGTCGTGGACCTCGCGCGCGATCCGGAGCCGTTCGGCGTTCACGCGCGCCCGCGCTTCCTCCTCGCGGGTCCGTTCGGCCAGCTCGGCGCGCTCCCGTGCCTCGGCCGCGATGACCTGCCGGGACCGGACGGACTCGCCGAGGGCCGCGCTCATGACCGACGCGCCGATGCGGAAGTACACCCAGCCGATGGCGGCGCGTGGCTCGATGTCGGCCGCGGCGACCAGCCAGACGGCGGTGAGCGCGGCGATGCCCACCCCGGCGATCACCAGCGACCGGCGCCCGTCCCCATAGGCGGCAAGGGTGTAGAGGGCGACGAAGAGCCCGAGCCAGCCCGGCCCGTCGGGGAAGTCGAGACCGTAGTACACCAGGCTGGCGAGCGCGGCGGTGACGAACACCGGCACCGGCCACCGGCGGCGGACGGCGACGACGACGCCGCTCACGACCAGCAGGACATATCCGAGGTTTCCCAGGTCGGTGAGGGGACGCTGCACCACCTCGCCGGCATTGCGGACGATCGTGCCCTGCACCTGTGCCAGGGTGACGAACAGCGCGAGCAACACGTCCTGTGCCGGCGCCGGCAGGCGCAACGACGCCACGCGGTGTTCCATGCCGCGATCCTACGGTTCCCCGTGTGCGGGGCCACTCCGCCCAGACGCGCGGGCGCCCTACCACCGGGGGCGCACCTGGGTCCGGGCCGGCTACGCAGAACCGCGTAGACGCCGCCGACCGCTGCCGGAAGCCCTGACCGCCCCGGCCGCGCGACGATCGGTTCCGTGAGACCCCTCCCGGGCGCTCGGCACCGGCACCTCGGCCCGAGTCGCCGTCCGGCGCGGGCCGCGGGTCTCGTTCGTCCGACCGAAAGGATCTCCATGTCCCTCCGACACCTGCCGGCCGCCGCCGCGGCCGCCCTGCTAACGATCGCGGGGCGCACCACACCGGCGGCCGCGCGCGTTCTGGTCCAGCCGGTCGGTGCCTACACCTTGACCGCCGGGCGTCTCTGGTCCCTGGCGGCCGCGCTGCTGGGGCTGGCCGGCGTCGTCGCCGGCGGGCTCGCTCTGGCCCGCGCCACGGGCCGAATCGGTGCCGGCACCGGGAGAAGAGGGGCCGTCGTGGCCCTGGCGGCAGGGCTCACCTGCACGGTCATCGGCGGGCTGGTCGTGGCCGCCGCCAAGGGTGGTCCCGGCACCGGCTACGGCATAGTCGGGGGCTGGGTGGACCTGGTGGCCGGGCCGATCGCCATGCTTCTCGGCGGGCTCGCTCTGGCCCGCTCCCGCCGCACCGCCTGACCTGACCCCGTGCCGGTGCCTGGGGCGTTCTCCAGGCGCCGCCTCGGCGGAGACGACCACCCCGCGAGTCGTCGTCGGTTCCGGGCGTCGCGAGCGCGCGCGTCAGGCGGAGCCGATCGCGGGGTCACCTCCGTACGCAGGGGGCGCCGTTGAGCGTGAACGTGCTCGGGGCGGCGTTGGATCCGCTGTAGCCCGCCTGGAAGCCGAAGCTCGCCGTGCCGCCGTTGGCCGGGATCGTGCCGTTCCAGCTCGCGTTCTGCACGGTGACCCGGGTGCCGGACTGGGTGGCGGTGCCGTTCCAGGAGTTGGTGATCTTCTGGTTGCCGGCGAAGTCGAACATCAGGCTCCAGCCGTTGACCGCGCTGCTCGTGCCGTTGGCGATCGTCACGTCCGCGGTGAACCCGCTCCCCCAGTCGTTGGTCTTGTACGTCACGGTGCACGGCACCGACGTCGGCGTGGCCGAAGGAGAGGGAGACGGGGAGACGGACGGGCTGGCAGAAGGAGACGGCGACGGCGACCGGCTGGGCGAGGCGGACGGAGACACGCTGGGAGACGGGGAGGGCGAGGTGGTGCCGCCGCTCTTGGCCGCCATCCGGGCCGAGTGCGCCCGGAACACGGCGAGCGCCGGGTCTCCGCTCTTCACGCTGTGCTGGTCGCCCCCGGCGTTCCTGTCCGGGTACCACCAGAAGGCCGAGCCGTCGCCGCCCCTCGCCTCGAAGTCCGCGTAGAGGGCGGTCCACCAGGTGATCCGGTCGGCGTTCCCCTCGGTGTTGAACTCGCCCATGAAGAACGGCTTGCCCACCACGTCATGGGAGTCGGAGATCCACTTCCCGACGAGGGTCTTGGTCTGGTCGAGCGTGAGGTTGGCCCAGCCGGCGTTCGGATAGGGATGGGCCGAGGTGAAGTCGATGTACGGCGACTGGTGGATGTAGACGAACGGGTTGCCCTCGTCGCCGCCGAAGCCATATCGCGACTCGTGCCCCTCGAGACCGGTTCCGACCATGTGGTTCGGATCGATGCTCTTGACGTAGGAGGCCATCTCGTCGACCCACTTGCGCAGGGTGGCGCCGCTCTTGTTCTCGTCGGCGCTGACATCCTGGTAGCGGGGCTCGTTCATGAGCTCCCACGCGAAGATGGCCGGTTCGTCCTTGTACTTGATCCCGCTGTAGTGGTTCGTCCGGTTGAGGGCGTAGTTGACGTAGTTCTTGTATTGGGTGAAGCAGCCCGGACACTTGGTCTTGTCGAAGAAGACGGCGCGCCCGGGGTGCCCGCCGCTCAGGCCCTCCCACTTCAGCCGGGTGTCGATGCCGCCGTACGCCTCCCAGTAGTTCTCGAACACCGGGATGAGCCGGATGTCGTGCGCCTTGGCGGACTCGATGACGTAGTCGAACAGCGCGAACTGCTGGTCGTTGTACACGCCCTTGCCGGGCTCGAACCCGTGCCAGCTCTCATGGCTGAACATCCACAGCCGCAGCACGCTCACCTTGTCGGCCTGCAGCTCGGCCATGTGCGCGTCGATGCGCGCCTTGTCCATGTACTGCGTCTCGGTGTCGCCGTAGCTGCCGCCGTAGGTGAACACGTCGTAGGTGTTCGCGCCCGCGAAGTAGTACGTCGTGCCGTCCAGGCAGAAATGGATGCCACACCGCTGCACGAAGCCGGAGCTCGCCGCGCCGGCGGCCGTGTGGGAGAACGCCACCATGCCCGCCGCCAGGGCCAGGGCCAGCGACACGAGCAGGTGGAGTGGGCGTAACCCTCGTCTCATGAGCACTTCCTCATCGGGCGGTTCGTACGGGAGCGGTTGCACCAAATACGCCCGGAGGCCCTCTCCGCAATCGCGCCGCTCGGCCCGATCTCCCCACCTGCCTTCTCACCTGTGGTGAACCGGTTAGTGCCAGGCCCTGGCCGATGAAAGTTACATCTGTCTGCACCGGTTAAGCGAGAGCCCCGGACAAGCGCGCGATGTGGACACGCAGCCGCCCGCGCGCCATTCAGGTCATCTCTTCAGCCTGTCCAGATCCAGGTTGAGCTCCAGCACGTTCACGCCGGGTTCTCCCATGAACCCGAGCGCCCTGCCGGTCGTGTGCCGCCTGATGAGGGCTCGTACGGTGTCCAGGCCGACGCCGCGCTCCCTGGCCACCCGTGGGGCCTGCAGTTCGGCGTACGCCACGGAGATGTGCGGGTCGAGGCCGCTGCCGCTCGCGGTGACGGCGTCCGGCGGGACGACCGCGCGGGCGTCTCCGCGCACCGGCACCGTTCGGCCTGAGGAATAGTCCTCACCCGGCCTGCCGCACTCGACCTTCACCCCTTCGTACACCGGGACGAACGGCGTGGCCGGGCATGCCTGGTTGACGCTGACGACCTTCGTGGGTGCGCCCGCGGCCGGGAAGACCTTGAGCACCGCACCGACGCCGTCCGCCGTGCAGTACGGCCTGGCCCCGCTGACGCCCTCCAGCTCGCCGACCGCCTTGGAACGGGCGCACACCTGGGTGAGCAGGCTCTGCCTGCCGGTGTCGGGGTCCCCCTCGTCGTCCTTGGCGCCCGGCACCGGGAGAGTGTCGAGGACGTCCTCCGGGCCGAGGTTGCTCGCGCCCGAGGCCAGCGGGTCGTAGCCACTCGTGGACGGGCGGCTCTGGAAGTACGTCTTGATCGGGTTGCCGTCCGCATCGGTGAAGCCCTGGCCGATGAGGGCGCTGCCCACGTCCTTGCCGCCCTCCCGCAGGAGGGAGCCGTCGGCGTTGCCGTTGAACACGGCCTGCGCGACGCCCGTGACCAGCAGCGGGTAGATCGCGCCGGTCACCAGGGTGAGCACGAGAAGCGCGCGCAGCGCCGCGATGTGCCGGTGGATCCAGCTTGGCAGGCGTTCCATTTATGACATCCCCGGAAGGAACATGACGAGCAGGTCGATGAGCTTGATGCCGATGAACGGGACGACGATCCCGCCGAGGCCGTAGACGTAGAGGTTGCGGCTGAGCAGTTTCGACGCGCTGGAGGGGCGGTAGCGCACGCCGCGCAGGGCGAGCGGGATGAGCGCGACGATGACCAGGGCGTTGAAGATCACCGCGGACAGGATGGCCGACTGGGGACTGTGCAGCCGCATGACGTTCAGCGTGTCCAGACCGGGATAGACCGCGGCGAACATGGCCGGGATGATCGCGAAATACTTCGCGATGTCGTTGGCGATGGAGAAGGTGGTCAGCGCCCCCCGGGTGATCAGCAGTTGCTTGCCGATCTCGACGATCTCGATGAGCTTGGTCGGGTTGGAGTCGAGGTCGACCATGTTCCCGGCCTCCTTGGCGGCCGAGGTGCCGGTGTTCATCGCCACCCCCACGTCGGCCTGGGCCAGCGCCGGGGCGTCGTTGGTGCCGTCGCCGGTCATCGCGACCAGCCGCCCGCCCTCCTGCTCCTTGCGGATCAGGGCGAGCTTGTCCTCCGGAGTCGCCTCGGCCAGGAAGTCGTCCACGCCCGCCTCGTCGGCGATCGCCCTGGCGGTGAGCGGGTTGTCCCCGGTGATCATGACGGTGCGGATGCCCATCCGGCGCATCTCGTCGAACCGCTCCCGCATGCCCGTCTTGACCACGTCCTTGAGGTGGACCACCCCGAGCACCCGGGCCGCGCCGCCGTCGGTGACCTCGCCCACCACGAGCGGCGTGCCGCCGGAGGCGGAGATCCCGTCGACCAGCTGCCCGACGTGTTCGGAGGGCCGGCCGCCGTTGTCGCGCACCCACCTGATCACGGCGGCCGCGGCGCCCTTGCGGACCCGGCGCCCGTCGACGTCGACGCCGGACATGCGGGTCTGCGCGGTGAACGGAATCCAGCCGGCGTGGGCCAGCTCGCCCGGCCGGCGTTCGCGCAGGCCGTAGGTGTTCTTGGCGTAGACCACGATCGAACGGCCTTCGGGGGTCTCGTCCGCCAGGCTGGACAACTGCGCCGCCCGCGCGAGCTCCATGACGCGCACTCCGGGCACCGGGAGGAACTCGGCCGCCTGCCGGTTGCCCAGGGTGATCGTGCCGGTCTTGTCGAGCAGCAGTGTGCTGACGTCACCGGCGGCCTCCACCGCACGGCCGGACATCGCCAGCACGTTGCGCTGCACCAGGCGGTCCATGCCGGCGATGCCGATGGCCGACAGCAGCGCCCCGATCGTGGTCGGGATGAGGCAGACCAGCAGCGAGATCAGCACGATGCCGGTGACGCCGTGCCCGTTCAGGGCCAGGGAGTCGGGGATGCCGGGGTTCTGCGCCTTGGAGTAGATGGCCAGCGGCTGCATGGTCACCGTGGCGATCAGGAAGATGATCGTCAGTGCGGCCAGCAGGATGTTGAGGGCGATCTCGTTGGGGGTCTTCTGCCGGTCGGCGCCCTCGACCAGGGCGATCATCCGGTCGATGAAGCTCTCCCCCGGCTTCTGGGTGATCCGCACGATGATCCGGTCCGACAGGACCTTGGTGCCGCCCGTGACGGCCGAGCGGTCGCCGCCGGACTCGCGGATCACCGGCGCGGACTCGCCGGTGATGGCCGACTCGTCCACACTGGCGATGCCCTCGACCACGTCGCCGTCGCCGGGGACGATCTCCCCGGCCTCGACGATGACGTGGTCGCCCTGCCGGAGTTCGGGGGCGCCCACCGTCTCCCAACGCCCGGGATCACCCGGGTCCGGCAGCCGCCGGGCCATGCTGTCGCGCTTGGCCGCCCGCAGCGTGGCGGCCTGGGCCTTGCCCCGGCCCTCGGCCACGGCCTCGGCCAGGTTGGCGAACACGACGGTCAGCCACAGCCAGACCGCGATGGCCCAGGCGAAGAACGAGGGATCGGTGATCGCGAGCACGGTGGTGAACGCCGCGCCGACCTCGACGATGAGCATCACCGGATTGCGCCACAGCGTGGCGGGGTTCAGCTTGCCCAGGGCGTCGGGCAGGGAGGTCAGGAGCTGCTTGGGGTCGAGCAGACCGCCGCCCACCTTGCCGCCCTTCGCCGGAGCGGGTGCGGGAGCCGGTGCTTCCGGCGCCTGGAGCACTGTCATCACTGGATTCCTTCTGCGAGCGGGCCGAGCGCCAGAGCGGGGAGGAAGGTCAGCGCCACCACGATGATCGTCACGCCCACGACCATGCCGACGAACTGCGGGCGGTGGGTGGGGAGCGTGCCCGCCGAGGCCGGTGTGGGGGCCTGTCTGGCCAGCGAACCGGCGAGGCCGAGCACGAAGACGATCGGCAGGAACCGGCCGAAGGCCATGCACAGCCCGAGCGCGGTGTCGTACCACGGGGTGTTCACGGTGATGCCGGCGAACGCCGACCCGTTGTTGTTGGAGGCGCTGGTGAACGCGTAGAGCACTTCGGACAGGCCGTGCGGCCCGGAGTTGAGCATGCTCGCCCGCTGCTCGGGCGAGGCCATGGCCAGGGCGGTGCCCACGAGCACGAGCGCGGGTGTGGTCAGGAAGTAGAGCGAGGCCAGCTTGATCTCGCGCGAACCGATCTTCTTGCCCAGATACTCCGGCGTACGGCCCACCATGAGACCGGCGACGAACACGGTGATCACCGCGAGCACGAGCATGCCGTACAGGCCCGCGCCCACCCCGCCGGGCGCCACCTCGCCCAGCATCATGTCGAACATCGTCATCATGCCGCCGAGTGCGGTGTAGGAGTCGTGGAAGGAGTTGACCGCGCCGGTCGAGGTCAGCGTCGTGGCCGCGGCGAAGGTGCCGGAGTCGGGCACGCCGAACCTGACCTCCTTGCCTTCCATCGCGGCGCCGACCGCCTGCGGAACGGTGCCGTGATGCGCGATCTCCAGCCCCGTGAGCAGCGCGACGCTCGCGAAGGCCAGCACGCCCATGACCGCGGCGATCGCGTAGCCCTGCCGCCGGTCGCCCACCATGCGCCCGAACGTGCGGGGCAGCGCGAACGGCAGCACGAGGATCAGGAAGATCTCCAGCCAGTTCGTCCAGGAGGTCGCGTTCTCGAAGGGGTGGGCGGAGTTGGCGTTGTAGAAGCCGCCGCCGTTGTTGCCGAGCTCCTTGATGACCTCCTGACTGGCCACCGGCCCGCCGGTGATGCTCTGCGTGCCCCCGGTCAGCGTGGCGACCTCGTGGACGCCCGCGAAGTTCTGGATCACGCCGCCGGCCACCAGGAGGAGCGCTCCGGCGAACGCGATCGGCAGCAGGATGCGGACCGTGCCGCGGACCAGGTCCACCCAGAAATTGCCGAGCTCGTCCGTCTGCTTGCGGGCGAAGCCGCGCACCAGGGCGATCGCCACGGCCATGCCGACGGCGGCCGACACGAAGTTCTGCACCGCCAGGCCGGCCATCTGCACCAGGTGGCCCATCGTGGACTCCCCCGAGTACGCCTGCCAGTTGGTGTTGGTGACGAAACTGACCGCGGTGTTCCACGCCACGTGGTCCGTCACCCCGGGAAAGCCCAGGCTCAGCAGCAGTTTGTCCTGCAGACGCTGGAAGGCGTACAGGAACAGGATCGAGACGGCCGAGAAGGCGAGCAGGCTGCGGGCGTAGACGCTCCACCGCTGCCCGGCGTCCGGCCGGACCCCGATGAGCCGGAAAATCACTCGTTCGACGGCCAGGTGCCGCGTGCCGCTGTAGACGCGGTACATGTGGTCGCCGAGCGGCCGGTGCGTCAGCACCAGGGCGACGACGAGGGATCCGATGAACAGGATCCCGGCCGTGGTCGGCGACATCAGAAACGCTCCGGGAACAGCAGGGCCGCCACCATGAAGATCACCAGACCGGCGGCCACGACCAGACCCACGGCGTTGACAGCGCTCACAGGCGCTCCACCGCCTTCACCACGAGCCCGCAGATCGCGAATATCGCGACTGTCAGGGCGACGAAGATGACGTCAGCCATCTCACTTCCTCAAATCCGGATGCTTGCCCGGCCGCCGGACAGACGGCCATTAACCAGCAAAGCGCCAGGTTCGAGGGGTCTTGGTGTTCTTGATGCGTTCCCTACGCCGAGCGCCGGAACCTCTACGCCGCCTCTACGCGGCGGCCCGCTGGACAGAGCCCTGCAGCCCTGCGCGAGACGGGCCCCGGATCGCGGCGACGCATCAACGTCGCGTCAGCTTTCGGCGGCAGGGCGTCGGGATTCCGTAGCGACGGCGTTCCCGCTGGTCGCATGGCACCTAACGTCGCCTTCGTAGCTCCCTCTGGAAGGCATGACAATGCTCGAAGATCCCTTATATGTGCCGGTCCGCCGCAGTTCGTTCTCCCTGGCGCTACGCCTGTTCCGGACGCCTGCGGGCACGCGGACGGCGGTGGCCTTCACCTCGCCGCTCCGGCTGACGAAGGCGCTGGGCAGCGACCAGGGCTGGGTCCGCCTGAGCGAGCCCGCGCTGCGGAGCATGATCAAGGATCTCGGCGTGATCGGCATCGTGATCGACCCCGCCGGCATGATGAGCCGGCCGAACTCCAGGACCGCGTGATGTGCATCCTCCACCAGAACCTCGACGACCAAGACGACCAGTTCACAGAGCCGCCGACGGCCGGGAACCCGCTTTCCCGCCGGGAGGAGAACCGCTTCGGTCTCCCGCGCGACCTCGGCCGGCAGGACCCGCCGTACGGCGATGACGGCGATGACGGCGATGACGGCGAAACAACGCCGCCACGACGCGACCCGGTCGTCGCCGCTCACTGAGTTCGAAGGCTCCGCGGACACGGACCCGGCGCAAACGAGTACGCCGAGCGGCGGTGTCAGCCGACGTGGACGTGGGGCCTGCGCTCGAGATCCGGCTCCGCCTTGCGGAGCACCTCGCGGGTGAGCGGGGGCACGTCGCCGCCGCCGAACACCAGGTAGCGCAGCATGGCGAGCACGGGATTGCCCTCGGCCCAGTGGAAGTAGATGTGCGGCACCGCGCCGGTGCGGTCGCGGAGGTGGAGCAGGAGCGCGGCCAGCGAGTTGGGCACGGCAGAGCTCTCGATCCGCAGGATCCTGTGCCCGTAGCGCTCCTCGCCCCGGACGTGCAGGTCCGTCTCGAACTCCGAGGCGTCCGGCACGGTGACCTCGACGAACATCACCGGCTCGTCGCTGCGCAGCCGGTGGTTGATCCACTGCTCGCGGAGCTTGTCGTGGTATTCGTCCTGGTCACGTTCATGGGGCTCGTTGGCGATCAGGTGGATCAGGCCGGCGGCCTCGTTCACCCACTGCTCGGCCAGCGGGTCCAGGTCGACCTCGGTGACCCGTAGCTCAGTGGAACGGGTGGCCCGGGAGATCACCGAGGTGATGATGATCGCGGCGATGAAGAAGGAGGCGATCTTCACGCCGTCGGGCCGCTCGACCACGTTGTCGACCAGCGTGTAGGCGAGGACCGCCGCGATCAGCCCGAAGCCGGTCGCGGCGGCCGCCTGGCCCTTCCTGAACGCCGACAGCGTCACCGCGACCGCCGCCGACAGCATCAGCACCAGCACGCCCGTGGCGTACGCGCCGCCCTGGGCGTCCACGTCGGCGTCGAAGATGATCGTGATGGCGAACGCGATCGCCGCGAAGACGAGCACCAGGGGCCGCACCGCGCCGGTCCATTCGGGCGCCATGCCATATCGGGGGAGGTAGCGCGGCACCAGGTTGATCAGGCCCGCCATGGCCGAGGCGCCCGCGAACCACAGGATCGCGATCGTGGAGACGTCGTACACGCTGCCGAACCACTCGCCGAGGAACGTGTGCGCCAGATAGGCCAGCGCACGGCCGCTCGCCTTGCCGCCCTCCTCGAACTCCTCGTGCGGGATCAGCGTGGTCGTGACGAAGCTGGAGAAGATCAGGAAGACGCTCATGACGAGCGCGGCCACGGTGAGCAGCCGTTTGGCACCCTTGATGCGCTGCCGTACGTCGCCCCTGACGACGGGCATCACGGCGACGCCGGTCTCGAAGCCCGACATGCCCAGCGCGAGTTTCGGCATGACCAGCAGCGAGAGGCCGATCATGGCCATTGGGCCGCTGTAGCCGGCGTTCAGTGCGTGGGTCCAGTCGACGACCACCTGCGGCGCCTGGAGCACGTGGACGAGCGAGGTGAACACGACGACGGCGTTGAGCCCGAGATAGACGAGGACGAGGATCACCGCGACGCCGATCGCCTCGGTGAAGCCCATCAGGAACACCCCGCCGAGCATGGCCAGCAGGAACAGGGTGACGGGCACCCGCTGCCCTTGGATCCAGTGCGGCGCGAACGGGTTCTCCAGGATGTGCGCGGTCGCGTCGGCGGCCGACAGCGTCATCGTGATGACGAAATCCGTGGCCGCGAACCCGAGCAGGGCCAGGACGAACAGCTTGCCCCACCACTGCGGCGCCAGCTTCTCCAGCATCGCGATCGAGCCCTGGCCGTAGGGGCTCTCGGCGGCCACCCGGCGATAGACCGGCAGCGCGCCGAGCAGTGTGAGCGCGACCAGGAAGACCGTGGCGAGCGGCGACAGGAACCCTGCCGCGAGCACCGCGATCCCCGGCTGATAGCCGAGCGTGGAGAAATAGTCCACACCCGTCAGGCACATCACGCGCCACCACGAGTGCTTCGCGTGCGGCCCGTGCTCGATCTCCTTGCGATCGGTCTGGAGACCTTCGAGCAACCAGGTGCGCACGGGACCCGTGGGCGTGGCGACAGAACGCCCCAACCTGGCCACCTCCGGTATCAACATCGCGTCAATGAACGCATGCACACTACTGGCGCAATCACCGCGAACGACGAGGTCAGGGCGTCAAGAACGCGTCAAGAGCGGAAGTCGTCCGACCACGCTCCGTGACGACGGGACGGCCGGTGACGAACGTCAATCGGGCGTCGGATTCGACGGGCCCGCCGTAGGAATCGCGTCAGGATCGCCCATTCATGGGGTGTTCCATGCTTAGCGTGTCGTGTGTCCCTTTCGGGGTTGTTTGCCCGTTCAGCGTGGCAGGGCTGTTCAGGAAGGCGGTGTGCGGTGAAAACGCTCGACGACGTCGACCGGTCGCTGCTCCAGGCGCTCGCCCGGGACGGCCGCGCTCCGGTGCGGGCCCTCGCCCGCGACCTCGCGCTCGGCGACAGCACGGTCTCCGTCCGGTTGCGCAGGCTGCGCGACAGCGGCGCGCTGGCCGCCATCCGCGTCGAGGTGGACCCGGCGGCGCTGGGCCGGCCGATCCAGGCCCTCGTACGCGTCCGGCTGCGCCACGGCGTGACCTGCGGAACCTACGAGCGGCGGCTGCGCGAGATACCCGCGGTGCTGAGCGCGCTGGTCCTGCTCGGCGACGCCGACATCGAGGTACGGGTGGCCTGCCGGAGCATGGACGACCTCGAACTGGCGGTGGCGACGCTCCGCGAGGCGGGCGCCGACACCACCTTCACCCAGATCGTGACCCGAACGGTCACCGGACTCGGCCAGGCGCTCCTGGCGGAGAAGAGAACGAGATGAGCCTGCTGATCCCACCTCCGCGTACGACGGAGACGGCCCACGGCCCCTGGCCGGCCACCGCGCGCTTCGGCCCCGGTGGGCACGCCGAGGTCGGCGGCGTCGACCTGATGGAGGTGGCCGAGCGCTTCGGCACCCCCACGTACGTCATGGACGAGGCCGACGTGCGCCTGCGCTGCCGCGCCTACCGCGCCGCGCTGCCCCGGGCCGAGGTCGCGTACGCCGCGAAGGCCTTCTGGTGCCGCGCGATGGCCGCCTGGGTCCGATATGAGGGGCTCGCCCTCGACGTGTGCTCGGCCGGTGAGCTTGCCGTGGCGAGGTCCGCCGGCTTCCCCGCGGACCGGATCATCTTCCACGGCAACGCCAAAACCCCGGCGGACCTGCGCGCGGCGGTGGAGGAGCGGGTCGGCCGCATCGTCATCGACGATCTCGCCGAGATCAACCGTCTCGCCGCGCTCGTCCCCGCAGGGATGAGGCAGAAGGTGCTGGTGCGGGTGATTCCCGACATCGAAGCCGGGGCGCACGCCGCCATCCGCACCGGTGGGGAGGACCACAAGTTCGGGCTGTCGATAGCGGCCGGTGGGGCGCGGGAGGCGGTGAACCGGATCCTCCACCAGCCACGCCTGGAGCTGGTCGGCCTGCACTGCCATCTGGGGTCCCAGATCACCGCGGTCGAGCCGTACGAGCAGTGCGCACGCGTGCTGGTGGACCAGCTCGCACGGATCCGCGACGCGCACGGGGTGACGCTTCCCCAGCTCGATCTCGGCGGCGGTCACGCGATCGCCTACACGAGCGGGCAGGCCGGCCTGGCTCCAGCCCGGCTCGTTTCGCTGGCCGCGACCGTCGAGGGGCGCTGCGCCGGCATCGGCCTGCCGGCGCCGCGGCTGACCGTCGAACCCGGGCGGGCCGTCGCCGGGCCCGCCGGTGTGACGCTCTATCGGGTGATCGCGGTCAAGAAGGGGCTGCGCCGCACGTACGTCGCGGTCGACGGAGGCATGAGCGACAATCCCCGGCCCGCGATGTACGGCTCGCGGTACGAGATGCGCATGATCGGCCGGACGACGCACGAGGGCGCGCGCGACTTCACCGTGGTCGGCCACCACTGCGAGAGCGGGGACATGCTGGCCGAGGCCGCCGCGCTGCCCGCCGACATCCACCCCGGCGACGTGCTCGCCGTCGCCGCCACCGGCGCCTACAACCACTCGATGGCCTCGACGTACAACATGACCGGGCGCCCGCCGGTCGTCGCCGTGAGCCGGGGCAAGGCCCGCCTCGTCGTCCGCCGCGAGGGCCTCGAGGACCTGCTGCGCCGCGATGTCGGCCTCTGACGCCCGCCTGGGAGGCATCGTGCGCAC
This sequence comes from Microbispora hainanensis, assembly GCF_006874475.1. Lineage (GTDB taxonomy): Bacteria > Actinomycetota > Actinomycetes > Streptosporangiales > Streptosporangiaceae > Microbispora > Microbispora hainanensis. The sequence continues at coordinate 81,929 of NZ_VIRM01000028.1, read as the reverse complement.
ATCCTCGGCCGGACGCGTCCTCGCCGCCGCACTCCTGATGATCGTCGCCTGCGCGACCAGTGCGATCGTCGGCGCGCTCCTGACCCACGACGCGGACACCTACGGCGACGACCACCTGCGGGTGACCGCCCACGTCGTACGGGTGCTGCGGACCCCCGTCGCGCGCGTCGGCCGTGGTCGGTCGTCCTCGGGGATCGGCCGAGCGAGATGCCGGGTCGCGAGTTCGATCAGGGCGGTCGAGGTCGCCGGCCAGATGCGGGCCGTGCTGTCCCGGCTGGCCGTGGCGAGATACTGGCCGTCCGGGCTGAAGGACAGGCCCCACACGGCTTCTTCGTGCCTCACTCGTGCCACCTCGGACGGCCCCTGGGCGCCACGCACGGACCATATTCGTACATCACCGTCCTGACACCCTGCCGCGAGGTGGCTGCCGTCAGGGCTGAAGGCCACCGACTCCACCACGGCGTCGTGCCGGATGCGCAATGGGGCATCTTCCCCGTGAACCGACCAGATGCGCGCGAATTCGCCGCTGGCCGTGGCCAGCCTCGTTCCCCCTCGTGCGAAGCTGACACCCCAGACGATGTCGGTGTGCCGCAGCACTCTGCGGACCTCACCATCGGCGATCGACCACACGCGTGCGCACCTGTCCGCGCAGGCCGTGGCCAGCAGCTTCCCGTCCGGGCTGAACTCGACACCCCATACCGTGTCGTCGTGGGGGAACCGCGCGATGAAGTTCCCGGTCTCGATCTCCCAGATGCGAGCGATCCGATCGGCGCCACCTGTAGCGAGCAGGCGTGAGTCGGGGCTCAGCGCGATGCTTCTTATCCAGTCGGGATGCGGTAGCTCCGCGATCTCACGGCCCGTGTCGAGTTCCCGCACGCGGGCGTAGCCGTCGGCACCCGCGCTGGCGAGCACCCTTCCGTCAGGGGAGAACGCCACGGACTGCGCAGGTCCCGTGTGGGAGTAGCCGGACATGCTGGTTCCCGACGCGACATCCCAGACCTGGACTTCGCCGCAATAGCATGCCGTGGCCGCCCGAGTGCCCCGGTGATCGAAGGCGACCGCCTCGACCCAGGAGTCATGCGTCAGGCGTGCGATCTCATCCGAGGCGTGGACATTCCACACACAGGCCGACGCATCGGCGCCGGCGGTGGCCAGCTTGGCCCCGTCCGGGCTGAAGACCACCCAGTTGACCGGTCCGTCATGCGTGACCCGTGCGGCTTCGTTTCCCGTACGCGCGTCCCAGACGTACGCGGTCCTGCTGTCCCCGGCGACGGCGAGCCGGGTGCCATCAGGACTGAAGGCGATGCTCTCCACTGAGCCTTCATGGTGCAGGTGCTGGATCGGTGTTCCGCTCTGCGCGTCCCAGATGCGTGCACTTCCGTCACGGCCGGCGGTGGCGAGAAGGCTGCCGTCCGGGCTGAAGGCCACGGTGCGAACCCAGCCGCCGTGCTTGAGCCGGTTCTCTTCCTGGATGCGGGTTCGCCCCTCGGTCGCGACGATATTGTTGATCCTTTCCGCCGTCCAGATCCGCGCCCGCTCGTCGCGGCTGGCCGAGGCGAGCGCGCCGTCGGCGCTGAAGACCACAGCACGGACCCATCCGTCGTGAGGCAGCCGCGCGATCTCCGCGCCGGTGGGGACGGTCCAGAGGCCCACGGTCGCGTCAGCGCTCGCAGTCGCGAGCACGCTGCCCTTGGGGTGGAACGCCAGATTGCGCACGACGTCGTCGTGCGCCATCGTCGCGACCAGACGCCCGCCACTGGGGTCCCACAACCGTGCCTTTCCGTCGCCGCACGCGGTGGCGAGGAATCGGCCGTCCGGGCTGAAGTCCACGGCCCATACGGTGTCGCTGTGCGGCAGCGAGGCGATGGGCCTTCCCGTCCACACGTCGTAGATCTTCGCCTGATCCTCGTGACCACCTGTGGCGAGGAGTTTCCCGTCGGGGCTGAAGGCGATCGACCAGACGGCCGTCGCGTTCCGGATGGTCACTCGCGCCCGTCCGGTGGCCGCCTCCCACACGCATACAGTGCCGTCGAAGCCCGCCGTCGCGAGATGGGATCCCTCGGGGCTGTACGCCACGCAGCGCACGGCGTCGTCGTGCTCAAGGCGAAGTCCGGGCTTCGTCGTGTTGGCGAGCGCCTCGCGCAGTGCCCGATCCCCCTTGAACAGGGGCATGCGCCGCAGGGAGCGGATGGCGAGCTCCAGCGCCGCGGTCGGGGTCTCCGTCGGGGAGAACCGGGCGAACTCGGATTGCTCGGCCAGGCGCGTCGCCTCGTTGTACGCGAGAAGGCGCTCTTGGTTGCGCTGTTCCTCACGGTGCACCTCCATGCTGTGGACGACGTAGGGCATGACGTCCATCGCATGGTGCGGATGCTCCTCCACCACCTGGAAGGCGCGATCGAGCAGCGGCGCGGGCAACACGAATTTGGGATCCCGGTTGTGTTCCTCCCATTGGGACTTGTAGCCCTGGATCACCCCCACCATGGCGAGGACCTCGCTGTCCCGTGCCAGCAAATCCTGCAGGCGATCCCAACCGCGGAGCAACGCCTCGTGGACGACTTCGACCGTCTCGCCGTTGAAGGTCACCAGCCGCTTGTCGTGCAGGATCCCGGCCACCTCCAGGTCGTCCGGCGAGAGCCGGTCCTGGCGCACCGGTTGTGCATAGTCGCTCGTGCCCGGAGTGACCAGCATGGTGAAAATCCGCTCTGCCGCGTCTCGCTGTCGTTTCGGGAGGCTGTCGATGACCTCGTCGGCGTACTTCGAAAGGGCGCTCACCCCGCCCATGTCGTCGTAGGTCTTCCGCGTCAGCCGCCGCGGTGGGTCCTGGAGGGGCCACATGCTGTGCAGCACGAACTGGAGGAGCGGCAGGCGTCCCGGCTGCCGGCCGAAATCCACGCAGAGCGCTTCGATCAGGTCCTCGTCGCACACCACGGGGTGTTCGGGATCGGCCAGGCGTGCGGGTTCGGTGATGGCGGTTCGGAGGTCCACATCGGAGAGCGCACGCAGCACCCGGGAACGCATCTGAAGATACCCACCGAGGCGTTGGTGCTGGAGCAGACCGCCGAAGTGCTCCTCCCGGATGGTCAGGACGACGGTGACGTCGGCCTGTTCCGACGGCCTCAGCTCGGTGGCGGTCTCCGCCAGCAGGTCGAGGAAGGCGGAACGTTCCTCTATGTCGCTGCAGCGCGTGAGAACCTCCTCGGCCTGGTCGACCACCACGACCAGCCGATCCACGCTCAGCCCGATCGCCAGCCGGCGCCCCGCGTCCCGCAGGCCCAGCTCCAGCAGGCGAGAACGCCACTGCTCGATCTGGGACTGCTGGACCTGGATGTCGCGGCCTTCGGCGGCGGCGAACTCACGTGCCAGCGCGAACATCGGCAGGTCTCCCGGCCGGAGGCGCACAGCGTGCACCGAGGATTCACGGCGGAGCCGGGGGATGAGCCCCGCGTTCACCACGGACGACTTCCCGCAGCCCGAAGGGCCCGTCACGGCGAGCAGCCTGCGGGACCTGGCGTCATCGACGAGTTGCTCGACGAAGTCGGCGCGGCCGAAGAACAGCTCGGCGTCCGGCTCTTCGAAGGGCAACAGCCCACGGTAGGGATTGCGGGGCGGCCGGTGAAGGACTGCGGGCCAGGCTGCGGCGAGCGCATGCAGTCCGATCATGTAGATCTGCTGGTCACCGGCGATGGCCTGGAGCATGCCCACGACCTCACCGCTGTCCGTGTGCCAGACCGGCCCCCCGCTGAACCCGGGCGCGGCCGTCATACGTGATGTGATTCGCTGATCGACCTGGCTGCGAACGGGGTCGGCCGCCCCGAGAAGCTCGCCGGTGACGTGCCCCATCATTCGCCGGTCATGCAGGAAACCCCATACCTGGACGGATGTCCCGGCCGGGCTACTGGACACGCGAAGCCTGGCCGGGGCAGTCGACGGAGGCGGCGGCTCCAGCAGCTCCAGGCCGGCGACGTCGCTCCACTCGAAGGGGTGGACACCGTCCGGCCGCCACCTGACGATCGCCGCCGGACGGACGTGGCTGTGGCGACCGTCGCCCCCGAGCGGAAAGTCGACGAAGATCAGAGTGCCATCCGGGGGTCCGGCCGATTCACGCCGTTCCCGGCCGAGCGCCGAGTTGATGACATGCGCGCATGTCACGATCTGTTTCTGACCGACCAGGAAGCCAAGGCCCACAGGCCGTTTGCCGTCTGCGAGGATGCGGACCGTCGCACGTTCCGGCCGGGATCCGCTTCCGGTCATGAGGCCGGATTCGGTGGAGCCCAGGTCATCGTGACGTTGAACGACGCTTCGGCGGTTCCCTTCGTGAAGATCAACCCCAACTCACCGCCGAACTTCAGGCCGAACTCCACCTGGATCTCCTTGGGCGGGCGAGCGGCCGTCTGGAGTTTCGTCATTATCGTTTCGATGACGGGTCTGATGTCGTCCAGAGCCGCTGACAGCGACCGCGAAGCCTCTTCCAGCCTTCCGTCGATACCCGAAGAGGCCAGCTCCAGCGCGTCATTTGCGTCTATTTCGGCTATTAGATAGTTACTAGTGCCGGATTGTCCGTCTCCGAGCGGAATGCGAACCTGGGTTGAACTCACCTTGCCTCCGAATGTCCCACAGATCCCGATATCAACGGTAATCGGTAAACGCTCCGGACGAGAGAGGGGTTGCGGTATTACGTACAATGTGATTCACGCGATGTGGGTGATCGGACCCCGCACCGGCCATCCTCGGAGGCTCCCCCATGCGTTCTCCGGCGTTCGCCGTCACGTTGCTGGTGGTCCACGCCGCCTCCCTGGGAGGTTCGGTGGTCATCCTTGTCGGCTCCCCCCTCGGAGCGGCCGGGTGGACGGCGGTCGGGCTGCTTGCGGTGTCGGGCCTGGCACTCCTGGTCGCGCTTCAGCACATCGTCCGGCAACTGCCCTTGAGCGTGGCGCAGCTGCAGGAAGCGGTGCACTCCCTCGCCAACGGCGAGTCCCGGCTGAAGGCGACCTATTACAAGGCCGACCGCGCCGAGGACATCGAAAGGCTGCACCGTGATGCGGGCGAAGTCATCCGCAGAGCCCCGCGCGGCGCCCAGATCTATGCCGTCAATTCCTATGTGGAGGTGTTCAAGGCGTCCAACGATCCGCGGTGGACGCATATCCAACGTGCCTACCTCAGCGAGTTCGAAAGGCGGTTCGGTGAGGTGACCTATCACCGGATCATCCAGTCCGACGGCAACGGCGACCGCAGCCCCGGACACCTCGCCGAACAACTCACGCCCGCCTACCTGCATCACTACCGGAGCATCGCCAGGCACAGCTCCAAATGGGGAGCGCAGCGCCTGCGCGTCGCCGAGGTTCGAGCAACTCTCCCCACGTCTTTCGTCCTGGTCAAACACGAGGACGGCGGCTCGATCATCTGGCAGATTCACAAACACGCCCCGAAACTGCGTGATCAGGACGCCGTCCAGATCATGGGGATTTTCATCATCACCGACCCGGAGGGTCTCTTCGTCCGGCACTTCATGTCGTGGTTCCGGGACATGGACCATCAGCAGCTGAGAACGCTGACGGAAACGGACCTGCAACCCCCCGACGTTGTCCCCGCGTCCGATTGAGGTGCCTCGGAAGGAGGCGCGATGGACCCCCACGAAAAGCTCATCAGAACACTCTTCTCGACGATCGACGCGAGTGACTGGGCCACGCTCAGGACACTGGTCACAAGCGACGTCGCCTATGACCGTCCAGGGTTCCCCGAGATCAACGGCGTGGACGATCTCTGTGACTTCTACCAGGCGAAGCGTCCGATCGGCGCGGGAGTCCACGAGTTGCGCTCCGTGATGAGCGGCGGGCTCCAGGGCTTCTGCTGGGGTCACTTCAGCGGCGTGTCCAGGGAGGGCGCACCGCTGAACGAACTTTTCGCCGACTGGTTCGAGTTCCACGACGGTCGGATCCACCGCCGCCGGACCTTCTTCTATCGGCCGGCCGTCTGAGCAGGTCCGGGTGACCGGGGGCGACAGCGGGGGCCTCGCACCGGCGGCATGCGAAAGGCCGGCGTGCCTTCGTACGGACGCCGGCTACTTTCGCTCACGCGGGCGCGGCCTCCTATGCCGTGCGGCCCGCCCCAGGCGCCGGGCCGGCGCCGGCGAGGCCGGAGGCGAGGTTCGCGGCTCGCTCGCGCACCTGCGGGATGATCTCCCGGGCGAAGAACTCCTGCTCACGCATGGTCGGCAGGCCGAGCAGCAGAGAGGTGAAGCCCGCCGCGACGATGCCGGTGAGCTGGTCCACCACCGCGTCGACGCCGCCGGTGACGAGCTCAGGGGTCGGTTGCCTGGAGGGATCGACGAGGACCCGGACGTTGCAGGCGCATGTGATCGAATCGGGGTCGCGCCCGGCGTCCCGCGCCGCCTGCCGTACGGCACGGCGCATGGCGGTGGCCTGCGCCAAAGAGATGCGCCCGAGCGAGGGCAGCCATCCGTCGGCCAGCTCCCCGGTGAGCGCCAGCGAGCGCGGGCCGTAGGAGCCGAGCCAGATCGGGATGGGCCGCCGGGCAGCAGGGGTGATGACCGCGTCCCGGACGGTGTAGTGGTCGCCGTGGAACGAGACCGGCTCCCCCGTCCACAGCCCGCGGATGATCCCGACAGCCTCCCGCAGCGCCGCGACCTTCTGTCCCGGACTGCGCGTGGCGAGCCCGAACGCGGCGAACTCGTGGTCGAAGCCGCCGCCCCCGAGACCGAGGACGAGCCGCCCGCCCGACAGCCGGTCGACCGTCTCGGCGGTCTTCGCCACGACGGGGGGCTCGCGGTAGGGCAGCCCGAGCACGTTGGTGCCGACCTCGATGGTCCTGGTGCGGGCGGCGATCCAGGACAAGGCGGTCAGCGGCTCCAGGCTGGGACGGCCGCCGTGCAGGTGGTCGCTCAAGGTGAACAGGTCGTAGCCCAGCTCGTCCGCGCTCTGCGCGAGGTCGAGCGTCTGGCCGGATGCGGTGGACGCGATCACGGCGGCGGCGAGCTGACTGCCCATGACGCTTCCCACGGTGCGGGCGATGTTGTTGATGCCGTTGGCGGTCCCGGTCCGGGCCGGCGGCACGATGTCGGCGATCAGCTCGTGACACGGATCAGCCATCCGCACGACCGCCGCGCCTGCCGGATCTCCCTCACGCCGGAGGGCGCGCGGCTCGGCGAGCAGGTGCACGCGGAGATCTGCGCGCGTCTGGACGTCCTGGGCGAGGAGATGCCGGAGGCCGACAGGCGCCGGATCGCCACGGCCCTCACGGGCGTGGTCGCGCGCTACACCACCTGAACGCACTGACCCACCGACGTCGGCGACAGGAACGACGCGAGGGGCGAGCCGGCCGCGGACGGCTCGCCCCTCATTCAGGGGGCCGGCCCCGTCAATCCCGGGCGGCGGGTGCGGCCCCCCGCGCGCCGGGGCGATACCAGAAGACGAGCGCGACGAGCAGGGCGATCACCAGGGCGCCGCAGGCCCAGACGAACACCGACGAGATGGTCTCGGCGAGACCAGCCGTGCCCTGCGTGAGCGGGATCAGCATCGCGGCCAGGCCGAGCGAGCCGCCGATCGTGAGCGCCGTCTGCAGCACCCCCGCGGTGACCCCGGCGTACTCCTGCGGCGCGGCGGTCAGGACGATCATGTTGAACGGAATGATCGCCACGCCGACGCCGAGCCCCATGACGACGAGGGCGGGGAGCACGCCGCCGGCGTAGGTGCTGCCGCCGTCGAGGCGGGTCAGCCAGGCCACTCCGGCCAGCACCACGAGCAGACCGGCGACGGCACGCGTCTTGAGACCTATCGCGGCGATGCGCTTGGTGAGGAGCTGGGTGCTGCCGAGCAGCGCCAGACCGAACGGCAGGATCGCGAGGCCGCTCTGCAGCGCGTTGAGGTGCAGCACGGCCTGGAGATACTGCACCAGGTAGATCAGGAAGCTCGTGAGCACGGCCGCGAGCGGCAGCAGGGCGAGGAAGGCGCCGGCCCGCTCGCGCCCGGCGAAGACGGCCAGGGGCAGCAGCGGCTCGCCGGCCCGCCGGTCCACCAGCAGGAGAACCACGGCCAGCACGACCGCGGCGCCGAGGGCGGTCAGCGTCCAGCGGTCGCCCCACCCGTTCTCGGCGGCCTGGACGAGGCCGTACACGGCGGCGGCGAGGGCGGCGGTGCTGAGCAGCGCGCTCGGCAGGCCGAGCGGACGGCGCCGGGTCGCCTCGTCCCGCAGGCCGAGGGCCCGGACGGCGACCGCGATGACGACCAGGCCGATGGGCACGTTCACCAGCAGGCTCCACCGCCAGTCCCCCGCCCACGTGAGCACGCCGCCGAGCACCATGCCGGCGGAGGCGCCGAGCCCGGTGACGGTGGAGTAGAGGCCGAAGGCCCGCTGCTGCCGCTCCCCCTCGAAGACGATCGCCAGCAGCGCCAGCCCGGTGGGACCGGCGATCGCCGCGCCGGCGCCCTGCAGGACCCGGCCCGCGAGCAGCACCTCCACGTTCGGCGCGAGCCCGGCGACCAGCGACGCCACCACGACCAGCCCGACCCCGGAGAGGAAGACCCTGCGATGCCCGAGCACGTCGCCGAGGCGGCCGGCGAACAGCAGGAGGCCGCCGAAGGCGAGGAAGAAGCCGTTCGGCACCCACGATCCCCCGGCCACCGACAGATCGAGGTCGGACTGGAGAGCCGGGAGCGCGACGTTCACGATCGTGCCGTCGAGCTGGAGCATGAACTCCGCCCCGACGATCGCCGCGAGCACGAGGGCCCAGGCGCGGCCGGCTCGCGGCACGCCGGCCGAGACGTCGCCGGAGGCGCTTTCTGTGGTCATCGGGACCTCCACGGTCTGCTGACTGGGGGCATCAGACTGAGGCGGCCTCAGGTTAGCGGGCGTACTTATACTGAGGTCGTCTCAGGTTAGGTGAGAGGATTTAAGCTGAGGCGTCCTCAGGATGTCAAGCGGGAGGTATCGGTGGACGGCAAGCCCTACATCGCCCGGCGCCCCAAGCGGGCCGACGGCCGGCGCAACTACGACGCGATCCTGGCCGCGGCCCGCAAGGCGTTCGAGAGCGCCGGGGCCGACGCCTCCCTGGAGGACATCGCGAGCCAGGCCGGGGTGGCGATCGGCACGCTGTACCGGCACTTCCCCACGCGGGCCTCACTGGTGGAGGCCGCGACCCGCGACGGCCTGGAGAACCTCGTCGCCCACGCGGAGCGACTGGCCGCCGGGCCGGATCCGCTCGACGCGCTGGTCGCCTGGATGCGCGAGGCGGTGGTCCACTTCAGCACCTTCCGCGGCCTGGTGGGCATCCTCGCGCAGAGCATGTACGACGAGGGCACGCCCTCCCACACGATGTGCAGCGCGATGCACCGCAGCGGCGCCGACCTGCTGCGCGCCGCCCAGGCGGCCGGCAGGGTGCGGCACGACCTGACCCCCGACGAGCTGTTCGACCTCCTCAGCGGCGCCGCCTGGGTGCGCGAGCAGGCGACCCCCGACCGGGACGGCAGCTCCCGCTTCCTCGAACTGATGCTGGAGGGCATCACCACGCGCGACTGACTCTCCGCGCGATCCCATCCGATCCGAGCGGATGCCCCGCCATGGCGCGGGGTCGTTCCGCCCGCTCCGCGCGTACGGATGGTCAACGGCGGGTCGTCGAACACCTCCACGCCGGCCGCCCCGGGATCCGCTCGGTCACGGGACCGGCAGGATCTGGCGCGGCCGGCCCGGAGGGGTGGCCCGGGGCTTCCACTCGCGCGGGTAGCCCAGGGAGACCTCCTCGAAGCGGACGCCGTCGTGCCAGGTGGTCCTCGGGATGTGCAGGTGGCCGTACACGACCGTGGCCGCGCGGAAGCGCAGGTGCCAGGCGGCGGTGGCCTCGGTGCCGCACCAGATGGCGAACTGCGGATACCTCAGGATCCGGGTCGGCTCGCGGACCAGGGGATAGTGGTTGACCAGGATCGCGGGCAGGCCGTCCGGCACCTCACGCAGCCGCCGCTCGGTCTCCTCCAGCCGCGCGGCGCACCACGCCTGCCGTGACGGGTACGGGTCGGGGTGCAGGAACATCTCGTCGCTGCACACCACCCCGGTCTCGTACGCGAGGGCGAGCGCCTCCTCCGCGGTCCGCACACCGGGGGTGCGGAAGGTGTAGTCGTAAAGGACGAACAGCGGGGCGATCACGGCGGGGCCGCCGGCGCCCTCCCAGACGGGATACGGGTCCTCGGGGGTCGTCACCCCCAGCGAGCGGCACACCTCGACCAGGCGGCGGTAGCGCGCGTCCCCGCGCAAAGTGACCGGGTCGCGGGGATGGGTCCACAATTCGTGGTTGCCCGGCGCCCACACGACCCGCGCCCAGCGCCCGGCCAGCAGGCGCATCGCCCACTCGAAGTCGGCCAGGATCTCGCACACGTCGCCGGCCACCAGCAGCCAGTCGTCCGGCGAGGACGGCCGCAGGCCCTCCAGGATCGCCCGGTTCTCGGGGTAACCGATGTGGAGGTCGCTGATGGCGAAGAGCCGTCCGCTAGACAAGGGCGGCCTCCCCCGACGCTCCCGCCTCCGCGGGCCCGCGTACGGACACCGGCAGGGCGGCCGCGCAGCGTTTCCCTCTCGGGCCTTCGGGTTCACCGTGGACGGCCAGGTCCCAGCGGGACCGCCGCTGCGGCCCAGAGACTTCGTCCGGACAATTCCATAAGGACCGTGTCATCGCCCCTCCATGACAGGCATGGGAGCACGGACACGGGCGCGGCGCCAAGCGCGGCGGCCCGACATGGGCGGCGGCCTCGCCGAGCTCGGCCAGGGCCCGGCCGCTTTTCCGGCACACCGGACCGGCACACCGGACCGGCACACCCGGACCGGCACGGTGAGGGTCAGTGCTTGCGCAGGAACTGCAACACCGCCAGCACGCGCCGGTGCTCCCGCTCGCCCGGGGGCAGGCCGAGTTTGGTGAAGACGCTGCGTACGTAGCCCTCGACGGTCTTCGGGCTGACGAACAGCTCCGTGGCCAGTGCCGCGTTGGTCAGCCCCTGGGCCATCAGCGCCAAGACCTCGCGCTCGCGATCGGTGAGCTCGGCGAGGGGGTCGTGTTCCCGGCGGCGGCCGACCAGCCGCGACACCAGCTCCGGGTCGATGACGACCTCGCCGGCCGCGACGCGGCGGATGTCGACGGCGAACGCTCCGAGGTCCGACACCCGGTCCTTGAGGAGGTAGCCGACCGCGCCGTCGAACTCGTTCATGAGCCGCAGCGCGTGGTGCACCTCGACGTACTGCGACAGCAGCATGAGCCCCACCTGCGGGGCGAAGGACCGGATCTCGGCGGCGGCCTCGATGCCCTCGTCGGCGAAGCCCGGCGGCATCCGCAGGTCGGTGATGACCACGGCGGGCGGATCCCGGCGCACCAGGCCGACCAGCTCGGCGCCGTGGCGTGCCCTGCCGATCACCTCGAAACCCATCTCGGTGAGGATGCGCGCCATCCCCTCGCGGAACAGCAGCGCGTCGTCGGCGACGATCACCCGCATGGCAGCACCGTCCTGAGCCGCGTCCCGCCACCGGCGGGGCTGTCGAGTTCGAGCCTGGCTCCCAGCGCGGCGACCCGGTCCGCGAGCCCCTGCAGCCCGCTGCCCGCCGCGGGCCGTGCGCCGCCGCGGCCGTCGTCGGTCACCGCGATCCGCAACCCATCACCGCCGGCGGTGACGTCGACGGTGACCACGCTCGCCGCCGAGTGCCGCGCCGCGTTGGTGATCGACTCGCTGACCAGGTAGTACGCCGTCGCCTCGATCTCGCGGGGCAGCCTGCTCCCGACGCTCACGCGCAGCCGTACGGGGATGGCGGACCTGTCGGCCACGGACGCCAGCGCGGCCTCCAGACCATCCTGCGCGAGCACCATGGGATGCAGGCCACGGGCCAGTTCGCGCAGATCCGCCGTGGCCTCCAGCAGGTGCGCGCGGGCGTCTTTGGCCCTGGACGCGAGGAGGCCGTCGCCTGACGACCTCGCCTGCTCGGCGAGAGCGCCGAGCTCCAGCCCCAGCGTCACCAGCCGGAGTTGCACGCCGTCGTGAAGATCGCGCTCCAGGCGCCGCCGTGCCGCGTCCTCAGCGGAGACGATGCGCCGCGCGGCCGCCTGCAACTGCCGGGCCTGCTCCTGCTGGAGGATCACCAGACCGGTCTGCGCGACCAGGTCCGCCAGCAGCCGCTCCTCGGCCGCGGTCAGGGGCTCGCCGGGCGGTTTGCGTACGGCGATCGCGCCGCGGGCGGCGTCCTGGTCGACGATCGGCCGCACATGCCAGCGCGGCCCGTGATGCGGCCCTTGACGCAGCCCGCTCAGGGGCGCCGGATCGGCCCGGCTCACGGGATGAGGCCAGCCCGCCCGCGCGACCATGCACGCCTCGTCGCCGACCCAGACGACCACCTCCCTCGCGCCGAGCGCGCTCGCGACCGTCGCGGCGATCCCGTCCAGCAGCTCCTCCGGCGCCGCGGTGAGCTGGGCGGACAGCCGGGACAGCGCCTCGTACGGCGTCGCCCGCGGGCCGTAGACGAGGCGGTCGGCCAGACGCTGGGCACGCCGCCGCAGCGGCTCGAACGCGACCGCGACGACGGCGGTCGCGAACAGCGACCGCCAGCGCTCCTCCACCGGCACCAGCCCGCCGACGCCGACCACGAGCGCGACATAGCCGGCGGTGACGAGCAGCAGCATCGCCCCGACGACGATGGTCTTGTTGATGACCGGGTCGATGTCGTAGAGCCGGTGCTTCAGGATCCCGAACGCGGCGGCGACCGGAACGAGCGGCAGGGCGAGCAACCCCGGCACCGGGCTGCCGAAGACCGCCAGCCCGGCCGCCAGGATCAGGATGTCCATCACGACCGCGAACACCAGCCACCGCATCCGGCGCGCCTCGTCACCGCCGGCACGCCGCAGGCGGACCACGATCGCGGCCGTCCCGAGCGCCTGGAAGAGCAGGTAGCCGAACTGCGCGTACTCCCACACCCCGGCGGCCGCCGCGGCTCCGGGCACGTCGAACGGGTGCGGCGCGACCAAACCGGTCCGGTCGTACTCCACCGGCCACACCGCGGAGGCCGCCGCCATCACGCCCGCCACCGCGGCCATGCCCCACGCGGCACGGCGCCATGTCCGGGAGAGCAGCCTGCCGTCGGGGAAGGCCATCAGCATCCAGCCGAACGCCGCGATCGCGAGCGGCAGCGGCCAGACGCCGACCCATCCCAGCCACGACGCCGCCGGCAACGGGCCTTCGTGCAGGCCGTACTGCCGGCCGAAGAACATCACGGCGTGCACCACACCCGTGGCGACGAACAGCCAGCCCTCCCGGTGCCGGGACCGCATCCGTACGACGTAGAGCCCGACCGCCGTCCACGACGCCGCGATCAGCCCGTTGTGGGCGTTCGCGAGGTGGAACCCGAGATGCCACCCGTAGGTGACGAGCACGGCGACCACCAGCGCCACCACGCCGAGTGCTGCCTCGCGGGCTGCCGGCGGGGCGTCCTCGTACGCGTTCGGCGCTGCGGCCACACCGGAATGGTGACACAGCCGGCCATCCCTGCGAATGAGGGTTTTCCCTGCGGAAGAGCAGGGTGCGCACGCAGCGAAAAGCAGGGTGCGCACGCAGCGGAAAAGCAGGGTGTGCACGCATCCGCGAAGGACGCCCTTCGGCCACCGTTGACCCATCGACGGCCTGCACGAGGAGGCAGCCATGAGCACGCCGGTCACAACACGCCCTTCCACCGTCTCGCGGCTCGACCGGGCCGGCGGCGCCTGCCTGGTGCTGGGCGGCGTCGCCTTCGTCGCCGGCGGCGCCACCCATCCCGGCGACAGCGGCCAGGGCGACAAGGTCCAGCAGTTGCACGAGATGCTCGTGCAGCCGAGCTGGTATCCCTCCCACGCACTGCTGCTGCTCTCGATGGTCCTGTTCACCGCCGGGGTATTCGCGATCTCACGCCGCGGCCTCGGCGCGAGCATGGCCACGGCGGCCAAGGTCGTCACCGGCATCGGGGTCCTCGCCACCGCCGGCATGGCCGCGCACCTGTTCGCCGCGCTGGGGGCCGATTCCCTCGTGGCGGGCCGGCCGACGGCCGTCTACACGCTGCAGACCTGGAACGAGACGATCATCGACACGCTCTGGGCACTGAGCATCGTGTTCCTCGCCGTCGCCGGCGGGCTCACCCGTACGGCCGGCAACCGCGTCACGCTCGCGCTCGGCCTGGCCGGCGGGCTGGCCTACGCGCTCGCCTCCGCCACCATCGCCTTCACCGACCGGTTCGACCCCCTGTTCCCGGTCGGGTCGCTCATCGGCGTCTGGGCCGTCGCCGTCGGAGTGATGGCGATGATCCGGAAATGACCCCCGAGTATCCGCCTGACCCGGTCGTCACCCCTCGGTGCCGATGGCCTCCTCCGGCGCGGGAGAATGCAGGCATGGTCGAACAGAGCAAATGGATGCGGAAAGTCACCGCCGACCCCGGTCACTCCACCTGGTTCATCGAGCGCTTCCGCTCCATGGCTCGCGCCGGTGACGACCTCGCCGGGGAGGCCCGCCTCGTGGACGCCATGGTGCCGCGCCGCGCCCGCATCCTCGACGCCGGCTGCGGGTCCGGCCGGGTCGGCGGCGCGCTGGCCGAGGCCGGCCACGACGTCGTCGGTGTCGATGTCGACCCGGCTCTGATCGAGGCCGCGGAGCAGGACCACCCCGGGCCGCTGTGGATGGTCGGCGACCTGGCCGAACTCGACCTTCCCGCGCAGGGCGTCACCGCACCGTTCGATGCCGTCGTCTGCGCCGGGAACGTGATGACGTTCCTCGCGCCGAGCACCCGCCGTGACGTGCTGCGACGGTTCCGCGCGCACCTCACGCCGGACGGCCGGGCCGCGATCGGCTTCGGCGCCGACCGCGGCTACGAGTTCGGCGAGTTCCTCGCGGACGCGGCCGCCTGCGGGTTCGAACCCGACCTGCTGCTGTCCACCTGGGACCTGCGTCCGTTCCGGGACGACTCCAGCTTCCTGGTCGCCCTGCTCCGCCCGGCCTGACAGGGCGCCCGGGTCGTCTGCTCCCAGAGTGCCTCGGGTGGAGGCATCCGGTACATCGTCGGCAGTGTGGCACCGCAGCGACCGGTTCACCTGGCGGCGGGACGGCAGAGCCTGGGCCCTCCTCGGGGTGCTGCCGCTGGTCTACCTGGCCGGTCATTGGCTGCCGCAAACGGCTACCCCGGTGGTCGGCTTCGGGGGCCGTGACTACGTTGCCTGCTGCTTCATGTTCGACGGCCCTAGCCGGGCCTTGTCCGACTGGGCGACTGTGGCGATGAGCATCGGCGCCGTGGTCATGACGGTGCTGGCCGGGCTCGTCGTGAACCGGCGCCTGGCCGGCGGTCTGTTCCTCGGGGTGGTCGTGGCGCTGATGCCGATCGAGCTCGCACCCCCCGAGGAGGGGACCGTGCTACTCCCCGGGTTCTGGATAGCGCTCGCGGCTGTCGCCGCGATGACCGCCCTCGCCCTGGTGCTCCTCGCCTGGAAGGAGACGAGCCATCCCTGATGGCACCACGTCCATCCGCCTGATGCCGGGAGGGGTCAGGCCTGTGGCGCTCTGCGTTGCAGGGACTTGGGAACGAGGTACTCCTCGACGCCGTACGCGCCGCGCTCGCGCCCATAGCCGGAGTCCTTGACGCCGCCGAACGGCGCGTCCCACACGGTCGGCGCGTCGCTCTGGATCACGCCGCCGACGCGAAGGCGCCGGGCGACGCGCTCGAAGCGGGCATCGTCATCGGTCCACACGCGGGCGATGAGGCCGAACCGCGTCCCCTCTGCGAGCTCGATCGCATGCGCCTCGTCGTCGGCGGGCTGGATCGCGAGCACGGGCCCGAACACCTCCTCCTGCACGATCGGCGCGCCCGGGTCGTCGGCCACGACCACCGTGGGTGGCGCGTACCAGCCGCGCGTGAGGTGGGAGACGTCCTTCGCCGCGACCGTGCGCACCCCCGCGGTCTTCCCGGCGACGCGGAGGTGCTCGGCCACTCTGTCGCGTTGTTCCCGGCTCGCCAGCGGCCCGACGGTGCTCGCCGCGTCGGAGGGGTCGCCCACGACGACCTGCTCCAGCACGGCGCGCACCTCGTCCTCGGCCTCTGCGAGGAGGCGGCGCGGAATGATCAGCCGGGACAGCGCCGCACACGTCTGCCCCGCGTTGCCGAAGCAGCTTGCGGTCGTGTGCCGCACCGCCGCCCGCACCTTCTCCTCGTCGTCGTCGAGGACGATCGCGGCGCTCTTTCCGCCCAGCTCCAGCGACGTGCGCGTGCCCCACCGGGCAGCGGCCATGGCGACCTTGCGCCCGGCCGCGACGGACCCGGTGAAGGAGACGAAGTCCGCGCGCGGATGGCCCGCGACCGCGCCGCCCACGCTCGCGCCGCCGCCGCAGACGACGTTCAGCACGCCCGCGGGAAGCCCGGCCTCGGCGAACGCCTCCGCCACGAGGAACGTCGTGAGCGGCGCGACCTCCGCCGGCTTGAGCACGACGGCGCAGCCGGCGGCGATCGCCGGCGCCACCTTCAGGGCCACCTGGAACAGCGGATAGTTCCACGGGGTGATCGCGCCGACGACGCCGGCGGGCTCCCGGACGACGTCCGAGCCGCCGATCTGCTCGCGCTCCGTGATCGCGTCGAGAGCCGCGGCCGCCGTGAGACGCATGGCCGTGAGGCCCAGGCCGACCTGCGCGCCGCGGACCTGGCTCGCCACGGTGCCGACCTCCGCCTGCATCGTGACGGCGAGGTCGTCCGCCATGCCTTCCAGGATGTCGGCGGCCTTCGCGAGCACGGCGACGCGATCGGCGGGCGAGACGTCCGCCCACCGCCGCTGCGCGCGTGCGGCCGAGTCGAACGCGCGGTCGACGTCCTCCCCGGTCGCGGACCGCACCCTGGCGATCTCCTCACCGGTCGCGGAGTCGTCCACCGGCACGTACGTCGTCCCCGACGCGGCGGCCCGGGTGTTGTCCAGCCACAGCGAATCGTCGACGGTGCCCCTGGGTGATGCCATGAATCCAGCCTTCCTGGATCGTGAGTCGGGTAAGGCCCTGAATGTGCCGCTCAGCCGATGGACGGCTCCGCCAGGAGCTTCCACGGGGAGGGGACGTCACCGATCGGAACCTCGATGAGCACCGGCGCGTCCGTCCCGCGGGCGTTGCGGATCGCGGCGGCGAGCGCGTCCGGCGTGGTGACCCGCTCGGCCGCGACGCCGAACTCTCCGGCCAGGGCGACGAAGTCGGGGTTGTTGAGCTCCACGCCGATGGTGCGGCCGAACGTCTCGGTCTGGATGCGCTGGACATTGCCGAACGCGTCGTTGCGGAACACCACGGTCACGAGCCCGACAGCGTACTTGGCGGCGGTGGACAGCTCCTGCAGCGCCCACCCGAAACCACCGTCGCCGTTGATCGAGACGACCTGCCGGCCCCGGGCTCCGATGGCCGCGCCGAGGCCGGTCGGGAACCCGTAGCCGAGCGTGCCCTGGTAGCCGGGCGTCACGTAGGTCCCCGGCTGGTAGACGGGGAACGCCAGGCGCGCCGCGTAGCCGATCTGCGTGAGCTCCTCGACGAAGACGCCGTCGTCGGGCAGGGCCGCGCGGATCGCCCGCAGCCACTCCACCTGCGGCGCGATCACGCGAAGGGCGTCGTGTTCCCGCTTGCGGTGACCGTCGAGATCCGGCGCCTCACGCGTGCCCTCGGGGAGGGCGGCGGCGATCGCCTCCAGCGCGGCCCTGGCGTCGGCGATGACGGCGACGTCGAACGCGCGGGGCGCGTCCACGTCGGCGGGGTCGGCGTTGATCGCGATGAGGCGGCGGCGTCCGGGCCGGACGACCGGCTGCCCGGTCATGGTGACGAAGCGGGTGCCGACGGCGAGCACGACGTCGGCGTCCGCGAGGACGTCCGCACCGGCCAGGCGCGACAGGGCGAGCGGGTGCCGGTCGCTGATGGCGCCCTTGCCGTTCCTGCTGGTGACGACGGGCGCGCCGAGGCGCTCGGCGAGCGCCTGGAGCGCGGCGCCGGAGGCGGCGTCGCGCACCCCTCCCCCCGCGACGATCACGGGCCGTTCGGCGGCGGCGAGGAGCTCGGCGGCACGGTCGACCGCGCCCTCGTCGATCTCACCGGGGAGGTCGCCCCCGGGGGCCGCCACCCCGGCGGTCGTCTTCGCCTGGAGCACGTCCGGCGGGATCTCGATGCCGACGGGCCGCGGGCGTCCGCTGGAGACCTGCCTGAACGCTTCGCGTACGAGACCGGGGATCTCCTCGGGCGACATCGCGATCCCGTTCCACTTGGTGAGCGAACGGAGAAGGTCCGACTGCCCCGGGATCTCGTGCAGCATGCCGAGACCCCGGCCGATGGCCGGCGAGGGGATCTGACCGGCGATGCAGACGACGGGGCCGTTCGTCGCGTACGCCGTCGACAGCGCCGCGGCGGCGTTAAGAAGCCCGGGCCCGGGGACGACCATGCAGACACCGGGCCTGCCTGCCACCCGCGCGTAGCCGTCCGCCATGTATGCGGCGCCCTGCTCGTGCCGTGCCGAGATGAAGTCGATCGACTCGCGGTGCTGCGCGAGACCGTCCATCGCGTAGTCGAGCTGGATCCCGGGAACGCCGAAGATCGTTTGAACGCCCTCGGCGATCAGCTGTTCGGCGAGGAGCTCTCCACCGGTCTTCGTCATTGTCTTACCTTTCCTCCGCTGCTGAGCGGGTGTGATGCGGGGCTTCTACGGGAGTGCCTCGAACCGCTAGATGGCGCTGAGGTCCCGCTTCCGGCCCTCCGATGCGATCAGGGTCGCCACGAGGCAGACGGCGAGGACACCCATCCACACCCAGCCGAGCACGGCGATTCCCCCGCCGACGGCGACCAGGGAGGTCGCGATGAGCGGCGTGAAGCCCGAGCCGAGCGCCGAGGCGGTCTGGAAGCACAGCGAGGCGCCGGTGAACCGCAGGCGCGTGGGGAACAGCTCCGCCAGGAACGCGGCGAGCGGGCCGAGGATGAATCCCTGGATGAACTGGCCGACGATGACGGCGACGGCGAAGCCCCCCGCGGTGCCCGTCTGGATCAGGGTGAGCATCGGGAAGACGAAGATCAGCGCTGCGACGATGCCGATGGTCAGGGGCAGGCGACGCCCCCAGCGGTCGCTCAGCCGGGCGCTGATGATGGCCGCGACGAGGAGGGCGATCGAGCCGAAGATCTTCAGGTTCAGGATGGTCGTGCGGTCGGCCCCGAGCTCGACGCTGTGGTTGACCGCCCATGAGGTGGCGATGCCGTCGATGGTCAGCTGGCTGATCGCGACGATGATGCCGAGCGCGGCCTGCGACGGATAGCGGCGCAGGACCTCCAGGATCGGCACCTTCCGCTTCTCCGCCTCCAGGTCCAGCGACTTGAACAGCGGGCTCTCGCTGACCTTCAGGCGGATCGTCATCCCGACCACGACGAGCAGGACGCTGAACAGGAAGGGAATGCGCCATCCCCAGGAGAGGAACTGGTCCTGCGGGAGGCTGGAGGCGAGGGAGATGGAGCCGGTGGCGAGCATCGCGCCGGCCGGTGCGCCGAGGCTCGCGAACGAGGCCGCGAAACCGCGCTTGGCGCCGGGCGAGTTCTCCAGGGCGATGAGCATGGCCCCGCCCCACTCGCCGCCGACGGCCACCCCCTGCAGGACCCGGCAGAGGACGAGGAGGATCGGCGCCAGGACACCGACGGTGGCGGTGGCGGGAAGGAGCCCGATCGCCGTGGTCGAGATGCCCATGAGGAGCATGGTGGTGACGAGCACGCCCTTGCGGCCGAGCCGGTCGCCGAAGTGGCCGAAGATCACGCCTCCGAGCGGCCGCCCGACGTACCCGACGGCGAGCGTGACGAAGGACGCGATGGTCGCCATGGTCGGCGAGAGGTTGTCGAAGAAGACGTGCGGGAAGACGACCGCGGCCGCGATGACGTACAGGACGAAGTCGTAGAACTCGATCACGCTGCCGCTGAAGCTGGACATCAGGACACGTCGCATCGGGCCGTGCCAGAGCGAGTCGGATCGGTCCTGCGGCGTGACGGTCATGTTCGATTCCATGGGGGGTCTTTCAGGTATGGCCGCGACGGTGTGTCAGCGGAGGGACGGTGTGTCAGCGGAGGTCGGTGTGTCAGCGGAGGTCGGTGGAGAGGACGGGGAGGGCGCCGAGGAGCTGCTCGGTGTCCTCCGGGGAGCCGACGGTCACGCGTATGCCGCCGCCGATCGGGCGCACGAGCACGCCCTTCGCCGCGCATTCCCCGGCCACCTCCGCGGCCGATTCGCCCAGCGGGAGGAAGACGAAGTTCGCCGCGGATTCGACCACGGTCCATCCGCGGGAGCGGAGCGCCGCGGTGAGGCGTGCGCGCTCCGCCACGATCGCCGCCACGCGACGCCCGGACTCGGCCACCTGCTCCGGCCGGAGCGCGGCCAGCGCCCCCGCGACGGCGACGGCGTCGATGCGGAACGGCACTCCCAGGCGCGACACGTAGCTCATCACCTCGCCGTCGCCGATGGCGTAGCCGATGCGCAGGCCGGCGAGGCCGTGGGCCTTGCTGAGCGTGCGGACGACGATCACGTTCGGATGCCCGTCCACCAGCTCCAGGCCGTCGACGTCCGTCGCGAACTCGACGTACGCCTCGTCGAGGACGACGGCGACGTCCTCGGGCACGCGTGCCAGGAAGTCCGTGAGCTCCGCGTTCGTGTACGCCGTGCCCGTCGGGTTGTTCGGGTTGCAGATGACGACGACCCGGGTGCGCTCGGTGACGGCGTCCCGCATGGCGTCCAGGTCGTGTGCGTGCCCCAGCAGCGGAACGGCGACCGGCACGGCCGCGTTGGCGACGGCGGCGGTGCGGTAATAGGGAAAGCTCGGCTCGGCGAAGACCACCTCGGAACCGGTGTCGGCGAGGACGCCGACGATGTCCCGCAGCAGCGCGGTGGAACCGTTCGCGACCGCGATGTGGCCGGACGGCCGGCCGACGTGCGCCGCGATGGCGGCGCGAAGCTCGGCGTATTGCATGTCCGGATAGCGGTGTGCGTCATCGAGCGCGGCCCGCATCGCGTCCACGATCGCCGCCTGCGGAGGCCAGGGGACCTCGTTGGACGCGAGGCGCGCCTGTCTGCGCGTCTGTCCGCGTTCGGGACGTCGGCCCGGCACGTACGGAGGCAGTCCTTCGAGCCGGTGGGCGATCCTCAGTGATCCCACGTCTCTCCTTCGGTGAACGATCGCCGCCCGCGTGCCGTCGTCGTGGCCCCGCGGTCGGTTGCACCACATTGCGCCCACCAGTGGGATTACGGCAATCACAAATATCCGGCTAAACAATTCAAAAAATCGAAACTTCAGTCACGGCCGTCGCACTCGGAGGGGCGCAGCCCCTGCACCGTCGGGGCCCGTCGCCCCTCAGAGCATTCCGGTCTTGCTCACGGGCATGCCGTCGCGCGAGGCGAAATGACCCGCGACCGCTTCGCGGCAGTACGCCCGCAGCGCTTCGACCCGGGCGGTGCGCCGGGCGCCGGGCGCCGTGGCGAGCACGATGTGGTTCGGGGGGATCTCGTCCGCGATGGGGCGATACACGATCGGCTTGCCGTCGTAGGTCAGGTCGCCGTGGGGACGGCCCATGATGATCGTGTAGCCGAGGCCCCGCGCGACGAGTGAGCGGATCGTCTCGACGTTCGCGCTCCGCCAGCGCACGCGGGGCGTGATGCCGGCGTTGCGCAGGATCTCCTCCACGTGGTCGGTGGCCGGGCGCATGGCGAGGAGGACGGCGTACTCGTCGCGCAGGGCGCTGAGCCAGACCTTGTCCTGGCCGGCCAGCGGATGATCGGGCGAGACGGCGAGCTGCAGCCTCACGGGGGCGAGGCGCTGCACGTCGACCTCGGCGACGACGTGGTTCTCGTACAGGAGGGCCGCGTCCAGCCTTCCCTCGGTCAGGAGCGTCTGGAGCGCCGCCGACGCCCCCTCCTCCAGCTGGAGATCGATCGCGGGGTGATGCTCGGCGAAATACTCCGCCATCTGCGGGAACAGCCACGGGGACAGCGTCGTGAAGATCCCCACCCGCAGCGGGCCGCTCAGCTCGCCGCGGATGGTCGCGGCCATCTCCTGGATGTCCTCGAGGCTGCGGGCGATCACCCGGGCGGTCTCGTAGACGCTCCGCCCGGCATCGGTGATCTCCACGCCCTTGCCGCGCGTGCGCAGCGTGAGCTGGACGTCGAGGAGCTCCTCCAGCTGCGTGATGGCGAGGGAGACCCCGCCGGCGGACACGTGCAGTCTCCTCGCCGCCTCGGTGACCGAGCCGCTCTCGACGACGGCGCAGAAGTACTGGAGCTGCCTGAGCGAGAGCGCCGACGCTCCGTTCACTTTAGTCTCCTTGAACTATCAATCCTGATAGTTGTCATTGCTTGATGAAGTTGGTGCCCGCACACTCGATGTGTCCCTCCATCGAGGTTCGTCATGGAGCGCCCCCGATCCCCCTACCAGGAATGCGACGATGCCCGCCGAACGTCCGACCAGGCCCCATGCCGGGGCGGTCTCGACTCTACGCACCCCTGACGTGGGGCCGGCGCGTGCCGTTCCTCCTGAGCGTGGCACCGTCCGTCATCCCCGCATGCAACCAGCGCGATCTCGCCGTGATCCGCTGACCGATGGGAGTCCCCTACAGTGACCAACTCCACCACCTTCGACGCCGACGTCATCATCGTCGGCGGGGGACCCGTCGGCCTGCTGGCCGCGATGGAGCTGGACGCGCACGGAGTGTCGGCGATCGTCATCGAGGAGAACCCCTACCTCGACGCCCCGAACGTCAAGTGCAACCACGTGGCCGCCCGCACGATGGAGGCGTTCCGACGCTTCGGGCTGGCCGGCAGGGTGCGCTCGGCCGGCCTGCCCGCCGATCACCCCCAGGACGTCGCCTTCCTCACCGCGGTGACCGGCAGGGAGTTCGGCCGCATCCCGATCCCCTCCGCCTCCGCGCGTCGCGACGGCACCGGGCGGGGCCCCGACACCACCTGGGCGGCCGCCGAGCCGGCGCATCGCGTCAACCAGCGGTTCCTCGAACCCGTCCTGGAGGAGCACGTGGCCTCCCTCCGGCACGTCAGCCTCCGCAACGAGGTCAGGGCCGTCGCGGTCGCCCAGGACGAGCACGGCGTGACGGTGGAGATCGTCCCGGTGGGCACGCAGGAGACGGCGACTCTCCGCGGCCGTTATCTCGTCGGCGCCGACGGCGGCCGCTCGCTCGTACGCAAGACCATCGGGTCGCGGTTCGACGGCGACCCCGTCCTGCAGCACGTCCAGTCGACGTGCATCAGGATGCCGGACCTGTACGACCACATGTCGGCGGGCAAGGCGTGGGGCTACTACGTCTACAACGGCCGCCGGAACGGCCACGTCTACTCCATCGACGGCGTCGAGACGTTCCTGATCCACACCTATCTGAGCCCGGAGGAGGCCGAGCGCGAGGAGGTCGACCGCGACCGCGCGATCCGCGACATCCTCGGGCTCTCCGACGACCAGTCCTACGAGTTCGTCTCCCGAGAGGACTGGATCGCCCGCCGTCTCGTGGCCGACCGGTTCCGCGACGGCCGCGTCTTCATCGCCGGTGACGCCGCTCATCTCTGGGTGCCGTACGGCGGCTATGGCATGAACGCCGGCATCGCCGACGGTCTCAACCTGTCGTGGCTGCTGAGCGCCGTGATCACCGGCTGGGCGGACGAGTCGATCCTGGACGCCTACGAGGCCGAGCGCCTGCCGATCACCGACCAGGTGTCCCGATTCGCGATGTCCCACCTGCGGAAGATCGCCGACACGGACGTGCCCGCCGGCCTGGAGGCCGACGGCCCCGAGGGGGACGCCGCCCGCGAGGCCTTCGGGAAGCTCGCGTACGACCTGAACGTGCAGCAGTTCGCCGCCGCGGGCCTCAACTTCGGATACAGCTACGCCGGCAGCCCGATCATCGTTCCGGACGGCCGGGCGCCCGAATACACGATGGGCACCTACACGCCCTCCACGGTGCCGGGCTGCCGCCTCCCCCACCACTGGCTCGCGGACGGCTCGTCGCTCTACGACCACCTCGGCCCGTGGTACACCCTCGTGGCGCTCGACCACTTCGACGCCGCGGAGCGGTGGGCGCAGGAGGCACGCGCCGCCGGCCTGCCCGTCATCGTGGTCCGGTTCCCCGAAGGCGCCCAGG
The DNA here is from genome assembly GCF_006874475.1 of Microbispora hainanensis. Lineage (GTDB taxonomy): Bacteria > Actinomycetota > Actinomycetes > Streptosporangiales > Streptosporangiaceae > Microbispora > Microbispora hainanensis. The sequence continues at coordinate 57,774 of NZ_VIRM01000028.1, read as the reverse complement.
ACCCCGCGTACACGACGCCGTTCGTCGTCGCCCGCCGCGACCAGCACGTGGCGTGGCGGGGAACCGCGCTGCCGCCGGACGTCGCCGTCTTCGCCGCCCGCCTCGGTGCCGCGCACCGCTCGCCCCGCGCTCGGAGTGGGCAGGGCGTCGGCGTCGTCACCACCTCCACCCGCTGAGATCGTCTGCAGACGCGCGAAGGTCACACCATGAGCACCGCACATCCTTCTCTTCCCGGCCGGCCGGGGAAGATCATTGCCGTCCACGTCAGCCACGAGTCGCGCGCGGCGCAGCGCGGCCGCCGCCCCGCCGCGCCTTCGTACTTCTTCAAGCCGTCGAGCTCCCTCGCGGCCTCGGGCGACGCGGTCGAACGGCCCGAGGGCACGGAGCTGCTCGCCTTCGAGGGCGAGATCGCCCTCGTCATCGGCACGCCCGCGCGCCGCGTCGCCCCCGCCGACGCCTGGAGCCACGTGGCATGGGTGACGGCGTCGAACGACTGGGGGCTGTACGACCTGCGCGCCAACGACAAGGGGTCGAACGTCCGCAACAAGGGCCGCGACGGCTACACGCCCGTCGGCCCGCGGCTCATCGACGCGCGCGCGGTCGACCCCGCCGCGCTGCGCGTACGGACGTGGCTGAACGGCGAGCTCGTCCAGGAGGGTGAGGCCGGCGGCCTCATCTTCCCGTTCGCCCAGATCATCGCCGACCTCTCCCAGCACCTCACCCTCGAAACCGGCGACGTCGTCCTCACCGGCACCCCGGCCGGAGCTTCGGTGGCCGTCCCCGGAGACGTCGTCGAGGTCGAGGTCGACGCGCCGGGCGGGCCGAGCTCGGGCAGGCTGGTCAGCCGTGTGATCGACGGCCCCGGCGGCTTCGATCCCGCCGTCGGTTCCCTCCCCGCGGTCGACGACCTCCAGCGCGAGGAGGCGTGGGGTTCGCGCGAGGCGGCAGGGCTGCCCGCCGCCGTCCCGGTCATCTCCCCCGGGCTGCGCGACAAGCTGCTCAAGGCGCCCGTCGCCGGGCTGTCGCAGCAGCTGCGCAGGCGCGGCCTCGACAACGTCTCGATGGACGGCCTGCGCGCGACCCGGCCGGGCACCAAGCTCGTCGGCGTCGCCACGACGCTGCGTTTCGTCCCGAATCGCGAGGACCTCTTCCGCAGTCACGGCCGCGGCTACAACGCGCAGAAGCGCGCCTTCGACTACGTGCGGGAGGGCGAGGTCATCGTCATCGAGGCGCGCGGCGAGCGCGGTGCCGGCACCCTCGGCGACGTGCTCGCCCTGCGCGCCCTCGCACGCGGCGCGGCGGGTGTCGTCACGGACGGCGGCGTGCGCGACTACGCGACGGTCGCCGGCCTCGACCTGCCCGTCTTCAGCCAGGGGCCGCACCCCGCCGTGCTCGGCCGCAGGCACGTGCCGTGGGACACCGGCCTCACGATCGCGTGCGGCGGCGCCACGGTGCAGCCCGGCGACGTCATCGTGGGCGACGACGACGGCGTCGTCGTGATCCCCCCGGCGATCGCCGAGGAGGTGGCCGACGCCGCGCTCGCCCAGGAGGCCGAGGACGCGTGGATCGCCGAGCAGGTCGCCGCGGGTCACCCCGTCGACGGCCTGTTCCCCATGAACGCGGAATGGCGCGCGAAATACGAGGCGGCCACCGAGGACGGGGCCTGACGACCCGATGCGCCGTCCGATCACATCACCTCCGAACGGGAAGACCAGATGACCGACACCGCGACATCCGCCCGGCACGTCCCCGCCGGCCTGCCCGAACGCATCCGGCACTACATCGACGGCCGGTTCGCCGACTCGCTCGACGGCGACACGTTCGACGTGCTCAACCCCGTCTCGAACGAGGTGTACGTGCGGGCCGCGGCCGGCAAGAAGGCCGACATCGACCAGGCCGTCGCCGCGGCCCGCCGTGCGTTCGAGGAGGGCCCGTGGCCGCGCATGCTGCCGCGCGAGCGCTCGCGCGTGCTGCACCGCGTCGCCGACATCGTCGAGTCGCGCGACGCCCGCCTCGCCGAGCTCGAGTCGTTCGACTCGGGACTGCCGATCACGCAGGCGCTCGGCCAGGCGCGCCGCGCGGCCGAGAACTTCCGGTTCTTCGCCGACCTGGTCGTCGCGCAGGCCGACGACACCTTCAAGGTCCCCGGCCGCCAGATCAACTACGTCAACCGCAAGCCGATCGGCGTCGCGGGGCTCATCACGCCGTGGAACACGCCCTTCATGCTGGAGAGCTGGAAGCTCGGCCCCGCCCTCGCGACGGGCAACACCGTCGTGCTCAAGCCGGCCGAGTTCACCCCGCTGTCGGCGTCGCTGTGGGCGGGGATCTTCGAGGAGGCGGGGCTTCCCCAGGGCGTCTTCAACCTGGTCAACGGCCTCGGGGAGGAGGCCGGCGACGCGCTCGTACGCCACCCCGGCGTGCCGCTCATCTCGTTCACGGGCGAGAGCCGTACGGGGCAGATCATCTACGGCAACGCCGCGCCCCATCTCAAGGGCCTCTCGATGGAGCTCGGCGGCAAGTCGCCCGCCGTCGTCTTCGCCGACGCCGATCTCGACGCGGCGATCGACGCGACCATCTTCGGCGTCTTCTCCCTGAACGGCGAGCGCTGCACGGCCGGCAGCCGCATCCTCGTCCAGCGAGAGGTGTACGACGAGTTCGTCGAGCGGTACGCCGCGCAGGCCAGGCGCGTGAAGGTCGGCTACCCGCACGACCCCGCCACCGAGGTCGGCGCGCTCGTGCACCCCGAGCACTTCGAGAAAGTCATGAGCTACGTCGAGATCGGCAAGAGCGAGGGCCGTCTCGTGGCGGGAGGCGGCCGCCCCGAAGGGTTCGAGTCCGGCAACTTCGTCGCGCCGACCGTGTTCGCCGACGTCGCTCCCGATGCCCGCATCTTCCAGGAGGAGATCTTCGGTCCCGTCGTCGCGATCACGCCGTTCGACACCGACGAGGAGGCGCTCGCGCTCGCGAACGACACCAAATATGGCCTGGCCGCCTACGTCTGGACGAACGACCTCAAGCGCGCGCACAACGTCGCCCAGGCCGTCGAGGCGGGCATGGTGTGGCTCAACTCCAACAACGTCCGCGACCTGCGCACCCCCTTCGGCGGGGTCAAGGCGTCGGGCCTCGGGCACGAGGGCGGCTACCGCTCGATCGACTTCTACACGCACCAGCAGGCCGTGCACATCACGCTCGGCACGGTCCACAACCCCACCTTCGGCAAGTAGCACCCCACGAAAGCAGGGACGCCGGCATGACCATCGACGACCGCACCCCGACCTCCTCCGGCTTCCACGTCAGCGCGGAGGCGCCCATCCACGCGGACAACCCCGTCCCCACGCCCGCCTCGCCCGCGCCCGACATCGTGCGCTGCGCGTACATGGAGCTCGTCGTCACCGACCTCGCCGCCTCCCGCGCGTTCTACGTCGACGTCCTGGGCCTGGTCGTCACGGAGGAGGACGACGAGGCGATCTATCTCCGGTCGCTTGAGGAGTTCATCCACCACAACCTCGTGCTGCGCAAGGGCCCGGTCGCCGCCGTCGCGGCGTTCTCCTACCGGGTGCGCACCCCCGAGGACCTCGACAAGGCCGTCGCCTTCTACACCGAGCTGGGATGCCGCGTCGAGCGCCGCGAGGAGGGCTTCGTCAAGGGCATCGGCGACTCCGTGCGCGTGGAGGACCCGCTCGGCTTCCCGTACGAGTTCTTCCACACCGTCGAGCACGTCGAGCGCCTCGCCTGGCGTTACGACCTGCACACGCCCGGCGCCATCGTCCGCCTCGACCACTTCAACCAGGTCACGCCCGACGTGCCCAGGGCCGTCCGCCACTACCAGGACCTCGGGTTCCGCGTCACCGAGGACATCCAGGACTCCGACGGCATCGTCTACGCCGCGTGGATGCGCCGCAAGCCCACGGTGCACGACACCGCGACCACGGGCGGCGATGGTCCCCGCATGCACCACGTCGCGTTCGCCACGCACGAGAAGCACAACATCCTCGCGATCTGCGACAAGCTCGGCGCGCTGCGCCGTTCCGACGCCATCGAGCGCGGCCCCGGCCGCCACGGCGTCTCCAACGCGTTCTACCTCTACCTGCGCGACCCCGACGGGCACCGCGTCGAGATCTACACCCAGGACTACTACACGGGCGACCCCGACAACCCCGTCATCACCTGGGACGTGCACGACAACCAGCGCCGCGACTGGTGGGGCAACCCCGTCGTGCCGAGCTGGTACACCGAGGCCTCGCTCGTGCTCGACCTCGACGGCAACCCGCAGCCCGTCGTCGCCCGCACCGACGCCAGCGAGATGGCGGTCACGATCGGCGCCGACGGCTTCTCCTACACCCGCAAGGACGACACCGAAGCGATGCCCGAATATAAGCAGGGTGAGTACAAGCTGGGCCACCAGCTCTAGGGCGGGAGAGTCATGCTGTCGAAGGACATCATCGCGTCCCTCGCGGAGGAGCTCGCGAAGGCGGAGCGGACGCACGGGGTCGTCCCCCGCATCACCGCGCGGTTCCCCGAGGCCACGGTCGAGGACGCGTACGCCATCCAGGCGGTGTGGAGGGAGAAGAACCTCGCGGCCGGGCGCCGCCTCGTCGGCCGCAAGATCGGGCTCACCTCGCGTGCCATGCAGGCCGCGACCGGCATCACCGAGCCCGACTACGGCGTCATGTTCGACGACACCGTGTGGGAGAACGGCGCGCGCATCCCGCACGACCGGTTCTCCAACGTCCGCATCGAGGTCGAACTCGCCTTCGTGCTGAAGGAGCCCCTGGAGGGCCCGCACTGCACGCTGTTCGACGTCATGCGCGCGACGGAGTACGTCACGCCCGCCCTTGAGGTGCTCAACTCCCACATCGAGCTCGAGGGCCGCACGATCGTCGACACCATCTCCGACAACGCCGCGTACGGCGGGCTCGTGCTCGGCGGCAATCCGGCGAGCCCCCACGCGGTCGATCTGCGGTGGGTGTCGGCCCTCCTCTACCGCAACGAGACGATCGAGGAGACGGGTGTCGCCGCCGCGGTCCTCAACCACCCCGCGACCGGGGTCGCGTGGCTCGCGAACAAGATGCACCAGCACGGTGACCGGCTGGAGGCGGGCGAGATCATCCTCGCGGGCTCCTTCACCCGTCCCGTGTGGATCGAGAAGCGCGACACGGTGCTGGCCGACTACGGACCGATGGGGACCATCTCATGCCGCTTCGTCTGAGCCCGACCCTCCGCGACCGTCTCGCCGCGGCCGCGCGTCCGCTGTTCGGCGGCTGGGTGTGCTCCGGCTCCCCCGTCATGGCGGAGATCATGGCGGGCTCCGGCCTCGACTGGGTGCTCATCGACATGGAGCACGCCCCCAACGGCCTGGAGTCCACCCTCGCGCAGCTGTACGCCGTCTCGGCCTACCCCGTCACGCCCGTCGTCCGCGTCCCCGCCGCCGACCCCGTGACCATAAAGCAGGTCCTCGACCTCGGCGCCCAGACGATCCTCGTGCCGATGGTCTCGACTGCCGGCGAGGCCCGGGCCGTCGCGGAGGCCGCGCAGTATCCGCCCGCGGGCCGCCGCGGCGTCGGCAGCGCCCTCGCCCGCTCCGCCCGCTGGAACCGCGTCGACGGCTACCTCCAGAACGCCGCCGACCACGTCTCCGTGCTCGTGCAGATCGAGACGGCCGAGGGCGTCGCGGCCGCGGAGGCGATCGCGGCGACCCCCGGCATCGACGGCGTCTTCGTCGGCCCGAGCGACCTCGCCGCCTCCATGGGCCTCCTGGGGCAGCAGACGCACCCCGACGTCGTCGCCGCCGTCCACCGCGCCTTCGCCGGCGTCGCCGCCGCCGGCAAGCCCGCCGGCGTCAACGCCTTCGACCCGCAGGTGGCCCGCGCCTACGCCGAGGCCGGGGCCCGCTTCCTGCTCGTCGGCGCCGACGTCGCCCTCGTCGCACGCGCGTCCGAGTCCCTCGCGACGACCTTCATCCACGACAACGACGACGCGACACGCACCTCGTACTGACCACCTGCTGCGGCGGCTTCCTGGTGAGCGGGTCAGGCGACTGCGGCACTCCAGCCGAACTGTTCGAGACGGTGCCGGGCGACCTCGGTCTCGGCGGGGGTGAACAACTCCGCGAACCTCGGCTGCACGACCAGCGCCTCGACCGTGAGGTCGAGCCGACCGCGCTCCCACAGGGCCGCGAACCCGTCGGACACCGCCGGCGAGCGCAGCAGCCTGCGGGCCGTCGCCAGGCTGCCATGCTCGGCCAGCATGCTGAGGAAATAGGAGGCGTGATAGTTGGCCTCGCTCCGCGCCCGGTCGTAGACGGACCGCATCGCGGCGTCGAACTCCGCGTGCACGCCGCTGCTCGCCGAAGGCGGAGGGGCGACCGGCTCCTGCTCGTCTCCCGCCGCGGTCTCGTTGCGGCGCGTCGCGTAGCCGAGCAGCGCGTCCACGGAGGTGAAGACCTCATACCCCAGCTCTTCCAGCCTCGGCAGGTCCGCCACCTCGGGGTCGAGCTCCAAGACGACGGGCTTGCCCTGGCCGGGCTGCAATCCGTCGGGCCAGAACGCCTCGGCCATCGCCAGCGCGCGGCCGCTCGCGGGGTCGGCGATCTCGCTGTCCAGCGCCGGCTCGGCGTAGCCCAGCCGTGCCAGCTCCTCGACCATCGCCTTGATCTGGGCGGCCCGTACGTCGTCCTGCTCGTCGGCGATGACGGCCACCGGACGCAGCTCTCCCCCGGCCTCCACGGGGGCGGCGCCGTCACGCAGTTGCGTGAGGAAGGACTGGGCGGCCTGGGCGAGCAGCTCGCGCCGGGCTTCGAGGAAGTCGAGATAGCGGTCCACGCGCCACAGATCCGGATCCATCGGAATCCACTGGGAGGCGAGGACGCCGGGGTGCTTGTCCTCGGCCTCGGCGAAGTAGTCCTCCGGGCTCCGCTTTCCGATGGCGAGGTTGGTGTTCTGGGTCAGGAAGCAGAAGTTGGCGACGGCGTTGACGTGGACGCGGTCATACCCGGCCTTGTACAGCAGCGCCTTCGGGAAGATGTGATGCACCTGAAGTGAGGTCAGCTTGCCGAGCATCTCGGCGTGCAGCTCCAGCCCGCTGCCGAAGTCACGGGCGCCGTGCACCCGGGTGAGCATGTAGAGCAGCGGGTAGAACCGCGACCCGCGCGTCGAACCCTCGAAGTCGTGCGGCCTGACCTCCAGGTTGCCGCCGCGCCACCGTTCGAGGGCGGCGATGAGGCCGTCGATCCCGGACCGTTCCACGGTGTCGTAGTCCTGAGCCAGGATGGTCTCGGTGGAACCGGCGAAGCGCCCCCACAGCGCGGCGTGCACGTACCAGAACAGCACCTTGTCGCGGTGGGCACTGTCGAGGAACGTTCCGCCGGGCGTGAGATGGAGCAGGCGGGAGACGACCGGGATCGCGTATCGGCCCATGACGACCTGGTCGTGGTCGAGTCCCAGCCGCCCCGACACCGCGCCGAGCAAGGTGTTCACATAGCCGACCGACCTCGTCAGGGCCGTCTCGAACTCGGTGTCCGTCACGGTGTCGAGGGCGGTGAAGACGGCACGGCCGGTGGCGACGGCGGTGATGTTGCGCAGCAGCCAGTCCAGCGAGAAGTCGAAGCCCTTCGCCTGCCACTCGTTCAGATGGTCGCGCATCACCTGACGCGCGGGCGCCCACTGCGCGCAGATCTTCGCCAGGGCGAGATCGCCCTTGGAAAGAGCGGTTCCTCCGGAGTTGACCCGGTTGAAGATGTCGACGACGACGTCGACGTTCTTGTCCGGGCCGGTGATCTTCTCCTCGTGGAACTCCCGGTTCTCCAGGTTCTTCAGCTTGTTCAGCCGCGCGATGTAGGTGGCGAACGTGTCCGAGTGCTGCGCGAACGCGCCGATGAACGGCTCCAGCCCCTCCATGAACAGGCGGGTGACGTCCACCCAGCGTGGATCGTCACGCATCTTCGCCGGGCCGTAGAACTCGAACGTCTCGTCCTCGACGTTGAACCGCAGGCCGGTGAAGGCGGACGAGTCCCCGTCGAAGAAGGCCGGGGGCTTGCCGCGCATGATCCCGTACAGCGACGTGATCCGCTGCTGTCCGTCCAGGAGCAGGAGACGCACACCGCCGCCGGTCGCGGCGCCGCGGACGGAGGCCATCTCGGGCTCGGTCGCCCACAGCAGCAGACCGCCGACCGGATAGCCGCGGTACAGCGAGCGCATGAGCCCGCGAACCTGGTCGCGGGTCCACACATACCCGCGCTGGAACTCGGGGAGAAGCACGGTGCCGTCGTCGATCTGGTGAAGGAGCACAGAGAGCGTGGCCAACAGTCCGTCCCTTGGTGAATCCGTTGACGATCTTCGGAACTTCACTGTAGGCACGCACTCACCCAGGTTTCAGGCGGTCATGTAACGATCCAGGGTCAGCGCGCGGTGGCGAGGCCGGCGAGCAACTCCCGGACCTTGCTGACGTTCGGGTGCCCCGAGCCGTACCGGCGTTCCAGGTCCGGCAGCAGGTCGCGCAGAGTCCGGCCGGCCCGGTCGCGGTCGCCCGCGCCGAGCTCCAGCAGCCCGATGCGGCGCCGTAGCTCAAGGATCCGGTCCTCGTCCACCCCGAACCGTTCCTCGTCCGTCAGCAGCCGCCGCATCTGTTCGAGCGCGAGCGCCGTGTCGCCCAGTGCGGCGTGACAGTTCGCCTCCATCAGGCGGAACCGCAGGACGAGATGATCGTCCTCACCTCTGCGAGTGGCCAGGTCGGCGGCCAGTCCCTGGAATTCGGACGCGGCGCGCCGGTAGTCCCCGGCGAGGAACAGCACGTCGGCCAGTTCGATCCGCAGCTCCACCGCCCTGTCGTCCGTCGGCTCGGTGGAGCGGACGGCCTCCGCCAGCAGTTCGGCCGCCTGCCGGAAGCGGGACTCGGCCTTGAGCGTGCCGGCCTCCCTCCGTACGCGCTGGATGTCCTCGCCGCCCAGCACCCGTCGCCCGGGTTCCCGGGCTTCCACCGCCGGCGCCTTCGTCCCCATCACGGCGACCCGCCCGACGACGGCCGCGTACATCCGCACCGGATGAACGGCGGAATCGTCCACGAAACCCGGCAGCGGCGGCAGGTCATGACAGAACGGCAGCAACCGCTCGTAGACGAGTGCGGCGCTCTGCGGACGGTCGGAGGGCCGCTTGGCCAGCAACCAGAGGATGAGCCGTTCGAGGCCCTCGGGCACGTCCGGGCGCGGTTCGCGCACCGGCCGCGGCGGCTCGTCCACGTGTTTGCGCATGCAGGCGAGCGGAGTCCCCGCGGCGAACTGGTTCTCGCCGGCCAGCAGTTCGTGGAGTATCACGCCGAGGGAGTACAGGTCGGTCTGCGGGCTTGTCGTGCCGCTCATGGTCTGCTCGGGCGCCATGTACTCCGCGGTGCCGATGACGACGCCGGTGGCGGTCAGCTTGGTCGCCGACGGCGACAGCGCGGCGGCCACCCCGAAGTCGAGCACCTTGACCGTGCCGTCAGGGCAGAGCATCAGATTGGCGGGCTTGAGGTCGCGGTGCACGAGCGAGTTGGCATGGGCCACGGCCAGGACCGAGCACACCTGGGCGGCGATCGCCGCGGCCCAGCCCACCGGCACCCGGTCCACTTCGGCGATCAGGTCGGTCAGCGGGTTGCCGTTGATGAGCTGCATGACGAGGTAGAGGTCGTCGCCGTCGGTGCCGCAGTCGTAGACCGCGGGCACCCCGGGATGCTCCAGCCGTGCGGTGATGCGAGATTCGCGGACGAAACGCTTGGTCAGCTCGTCGTCCGGCATGCCGTCCGGCAGGCGGTCCACCCGGATGAATTTGATCGCGATCGGCCGGTCGAGCCGCTTGTCGTAGCCGAACCAGACCTCCCCCATCCCGCCCTTGCGGCGCGAGTTCGGGTCGAGTTCGTACCGGCCACCGATCATCTTTCCCTGTGCCACCACACCCTCGTCTCACGCAACGATTTCACGAACTTCGCCTCCTACCGGAGACGCCGCAGCACGCCTCGGCCGCGCAGGCGGGCCACGTGCTGGGCGGCCCGCTGTGGTGCCGTGCCGCCGCGGACCAGCAGCCCGGCCTCGATGTTCCTCGTGACCCCCGACTGGGTCAGGTTCGCGCTCGACACCAGCAGCACCCTCTGGTCGGCCACGGCGATCTTGGCATGCATCTTCGCCCCCTGCTCCGTGCGCGCGTCAACCGGCCAGTGCCACACCTGAACGCCCTCGACGCCGCCGAACGCGTGCGCGGGCTCCGGGCCGTTCAGCGCCGAGCCCGCACCCTGCAGCGTCTCGACCACCACCATCACGGTCACACCGCGCCCGACCGCCCCGCTCAGGGCCTTGAGCAGCGGCTCGTACGCCGCGGCCGAATACGTCATGAGGATCAGTTCGTACGACGCCTCGTTCACCAGGTCGACCAGCACCTGCGCCGTGGAGCGAACGGGCACGGCGTGCGTCGCCGGGCCGGTCCACACCGACTCGACCGTGGTCGTGGCCCGGTGCCGCTCGTATCCGGCTGCCACTCCACGCAGGTAGACGGCGGCCTCCCCCGCGGACATTCGTACGGACGCCAGGCCGGCCAGCACCTGGCGGGCGGCGTCGGGGAAGTCCGGCAGCGGCACCGCGCCGACGATCCCGGCCGCCGGACCGCCCTCGGCGATCCGGTCGGCCAGGGTCCGCAGGTGCACCGGCCCGATGCGCTCCACCGCGTCGGCCGCCGCCTTCTCGAATGCGCTCGTCACGGTAACTCGGGATAGATCGCCAGGGCCGGGTCGTCGATCGGCACCACGAACCGCCGGTCGAGGAACCGGTTGCCGCGCTCGCAGGTGGTTTCGGAGACGAACAGGCACACGTGGCAGGCCGCGCCGTGCAGGAAGTCCTCCGGCGTACGCGGGAGCCGTTCGGAGCACAGCGGGTCGGACGAGCAGCTCATCGCCCCGGTGAGCGCCCGCCTGGTCAGCCGCGCCAGTTCCTCGGGCTGGGCGAGCGACACCAGGCCGCCGAGCGTGCCCTCGGCGTCCGGCACAGCCGTGTAGATGAGGATCCCCGAGCGCTTGTCGTCCTCCGTGGTCCCCGCGTAGATCCGCTCGGCCAGGCTGGCGGAGTTGTAGCCGCATTCGAGCGCGATCGTACGGATCAGCAGGTGCGACAGCGTGTGCAGGACGTAGTAGCGCGGGAGGGGCCAGTAGCCGTACCTCGTCGACTCGTCGAACGGCTGGCCGGTCCGGGCCGAGTAGCGATACTCGCGGAAGCGGCCGTACGCCTCCTTGTGCAGCCGCAGGGCCTCGGACTTCTCCACCTGCCTCTCCCACCGCGACAGCAGGTCCTCGGGCAGCCGCAGGAAGATGCCCTCACCTCTCACCTCGCTCGCCGGCACCCAGTCGGGCTTCGATCTTCTCAGGGGGACACGCTTGACGAGCGTCGGGTCCTCGGGGTCGGGAGCGTCGAGCCGGGTGAAGCCGATCATGGCCCGCACCTCGCGCAGCCGCTCGACCTGGACGACGTCGGAGTAGAAGCCCTTGAGCAGCGGTGGAACGGGCGCGTCCGGGTCCCGGTGGGCGGTGAAGTCGTCACTCGGCGGCGGCAGCACAGGGCTGGAGAAGATCTCCCACTCCGGAGTGAGCAGGTCGGGGTAGCTCTCCGGGCCCTGGTCCTGCCCTGCCGCCTGCTCCCCCCGGCGCCGTTCGATGGCCGCCCAGACCTCCTCGTCCGTCCATTTCTCGAACTCGAACGAGAACGGCGGAACCGTTCGCATGAACGGGAGCATCTGCGGGCCGGGAAGGTTTTCCAGGTTGGCCCAGAACTTCGCCACCTGCGTGTCGAGCTCGCTCCCTCCCGTCTTCGGCACCGCGAGGGCCGACAGCGTCTGCGCGAACCACTGGTTCGACGCGCCGACGACGAGCACGTACGGCTGCTCCTGACAGGGCGTGAACGTGCCGAGGTGGGGATGGCGTCCTCGGCACTGCGGCAGCTGGTCCCGGCCGCGCTTGCCCATCGCCTGCCGGATGTTGCGCTCCGCTCCGCAGCGCTGGCAGACGATGCGCACGTTCGCCCCGATGTTGCCGCCGCGGTCCTCCATCAGCAGGTTCGGCTTTGCCGCCTTCTCGCAGAGACCGCCCTCGTGGACGAACTCCAGGTAGGGGAAGTCGTCCAGGTGCCCGTCGGTGCAGGCCAGCACGAACCGAGCGCCGACGACGAGGCGCTTCTTGTTGCCCTTGCCGCACTCGTGGAAGAACCGCGCCTCGTGCGGCTTGCTCGGCTTGTCGTTCTCGAAGCCGAACGCCCGGGAGTCGACGCGCGCCAGCAGGTTGCACGCGGTGCAGCGCATCCATCCCGGGAACGGCACGACCGGCACACCGGTCCTTGCCGCCTCACCGTTGGGGTTCGTGTCGGTGCCCGGCATCCAGGGCGCGGGGCGCAGTTCCCGCACGGTCTTGCTGAGCAGCGATTGCACGGCCGACAGGAGCCGGGGCTCGGTGATGAGCGCGGAGTTGTTCTCCGGGTCCTCGGGGGCCCTGTATTGCCAGTCGTCGAGACCCTTCACCAGCACGGAGAAGTTCGGCAGGTCGACGAGCGAGCCGACCCCCGAGGTGAACATCAGGTGGCTGGGCCGCACCGCGCCGACCCGGCGCCGATAGGTGGAGTACGCGGCCATCACTTGCCCTTCCCGTCCATGGTGGTCACGCCCATCTCGTCGCCCACCGGCTCGTCGTCGCCGTCCCCGGCACCGCCGGGGAAGCCCCATTCCGGTGCGCCTATCGGCCCGAGGAAGATCTCGTCGTTGGGCGGCAGGAGCAGGTTGATCTCGTTTTCCGTCTCCCGCATCGAGTTGCCGACGGTGAGCCTGTCCCAGGGGCCGTTGCCCGCCCGGTGCAGCAGGCCGTCGACGATCTCCTTCGCGTGGCCCTTCTTCCGCTCGTAGCCGAGCCGCGCGGGGCCGCTCTTGGCGGTGTTCCATAGGTCGACGAGCATCTTGAGCCGCTCGTCCACGGCCTGTCTCGCGCGCGGGCCGCCCACGACCTCGGCTCTCGCCACGATCCGGCCCGCGATGCGGGTCACGACACCGCCGTTGAGATCCACGTCCTCCGCGTCGCGATTGCGCGAGTGCGCCTCTTCGACGTTGCGAACGGCCGCGACGAACGCGGCGGTCGTGCCGCGGTCCAGCGCCCGCGCCGTGTACGGCGTGACCGACAACGCCTCCACCTGGCGGTAGAAGGTGGCGTGATAGTGCTCGAAGTCCTCGTAATGCGCGAGGTCGCGCGGGCGCGACCAGTTGTAGAGCGTGACCACCAGCCCGGGGCGCGCGGCGTCACGGCCGACCCGGGAGGACGCCTGGATGTACTCGGCCGTGTTCTTCGGCTGGCCGGTCATCACCATGAGTCCGAACCGGGACACGTCGACGCCGACCTGCAGCATCGACGTGGCGAGCACGACGTCGACGGGTGGCTGCGCGGACCGCAGGCTCCGCAGGGCCCGGTAGCGATCGGCGAGCGGGTGCGCTCGCCGGCGCTTGGACTCGTCCCTCTCCCTCATGACCTCGGCGATCTCCTCGCGGCACTCCCGTCTGCGGCGCGAGGTGTCCAGCTCCTGGTCGAACCCGATCTCCAGTTGCTTCAGCACCTCGCTGATGTCGCCCGAGGAGATGCGCGAGGTGAGCTCGACGATGTTCAGCAGGTCCGTACGGCCCGGCAGCCGGTTGGACAGCTTCTTGCGCCTGCCGTGCATGCGGATCCTGGTGGTGACGTCGTCGTCCAGGTAACGCCGCATGCCCGCCAGCTCACGGGTGGCGTTGAAGTATCCGACGAGCGTCATGTACGGATCGGCGGGCTCGCCGTACCGGTCGAAGAGCGTCTGCCCGGCCAGCAGCAGGATCTCGGCGAGCCGGATCTCTGCCTGCTTGAGGCGCACGCCGTGCGCGCACACCCCGAGGTAACGCCGCCCGGGGTTGTCGGGGGTGACCGGGACCTGCCGGGAGAAGAACGTGTCGGCAACGTCGATGACCTGCGGCGGGAACACGGCGAGGTCCCGGCCGAAGATGCCGAGCACTTGCGCGTCGGCCCGCTTGGTCGTCGCGGTCGACGCGATGATCTTCGGCCCGGTCGGCCTGCCGTCGACGGTCCACGTGCACAGCTCGTCGACGGCCGCCTCGAACAGGCCGACCACGGTGCCGAGAGCGCCCGAGATGAGGTGCAGCTCGTCCTGGATGATCAGGTCCGGCGGCCGGAGCCGGACGACGGGGCGGCTCTCGACCTTGGGCAGCCTGCCCTTGGCGTTGTGCCTGCCGCCGCAGCCGATCTGGTCGTCCATGTCGTCGTGCCGGTAGCCGTGCCGGGGGCAGCGCCGGCTCACCCGGCCGAACAGGTGCCCGGCGAAGCCGCGCCACGGAAGCTGCGCCAGCTTGTCGACGGTCGCGATGACCAGGCTGGGCGTCAGCCGGTAGATCTCCTCGTCCACGGTGAGGATCGGCAGGCCCTCCCGCCGCGCGTACGCCTCGTCATCACTCGTGACGGACGGCAGGGCCCGCAGCATGCGGTTCTCTCCCAGCCGGGAGAAGGGGCACGGTTCGGCGTCGCCCTCGCTGCCGCGCCCGCAGTAGAGCAGCACGCGCCGGCGGTCCTCGTCGAGGTCGAGGTTGACGTCCGAGGCCAGCTTCTCGCCGCACCACGGGCACGACAGCGTCTGCAGGACGTTGGTCTCGCGACTGGACTCCCTGGCCTCCTGGATCTGGTCCCTGGCGGGGCCGAACCAGTTCGGCGAGACCGCGCTTCCCACCCACAGGCCGATGCGGAACGGCTCCTCGCCCCACGTCGCCGGGTCGTCGCGCCGCAACACCTCACAGGCGCACACCAGCGCGGCGGCCCGCTGGAACTGCTGCGCGGTGAGCAGGCGCAGCGTGTAGCGCATCAGCACCGCCACGCCGTCCAGGCCGCTGCGCGCCTCCGTCCCGGACCCGGCGACCTTCTGCAGCCGCCGGATCGCGAACGTGTACGCCGTGAGGCCGAGGTATGCCTCGGTCTTGCCGCCACCGGTCGGGAAGAAGAGCAGGTCGACGGTGGCCTTGTGGTCGGCGGCCCGCTCCGGGTGGGCGGGATCGGTCAGCGAAGGCAGGTTGAGCAGCATGAACGCGAGCTGGAACGGCCGCCACGACGCCGCCTTCTTCCCTTCGGCGTCCACCTTCGCCATCGCCTGCTCGAAGCTCAGCCCCTGCTCGTCGCGGAGCTTCGCCACCGCCGTACGGCGCCGCTGCAGCGCCATCGCCTCGTTGGCGAACTTGAACGCCGCCAGCGCCTGCCCGTGCCCGTCGGTCGTGGCCTGTGTGAGCAACGCGATCCCGGCGCGGATGCGGTCGGCGGCCCGCCGTGCCTTCCGGACGGCGACCTCGGCGGCCTCGCGCAGCGGCTCGGGCAGCTCGGGGATCTTGAGGTATTGCTTATCGAGCCAGGCCGTGTAACCGTCCGCGAGCGGCGTCAGCCCGGCGGCGAGCTCTTCGGGCGAGGCGTCCGCGAGGGCGTCCATCGACAGCTCCACACCGGCGAGGGGCGTGCCCTTCCCCACCGGGGCGACCGTCGCGGGCACGTCATGGTGTGGCAGCCAGGTGGTGCGCAGCTCCGTCGCCCGCCGCTCGCCAGGGGACACCGTCGCGTGTACGGCGACGTTGCGGCCGACGGCATACCTGCGCTCGTTCCGGTAGAGCAGTCGCAGGTGCTTGTCCTCCAGATCCCCCTGATCGCCGTCCTCCCGGCCGCCGTCGAGAGGGTCGTCGATCGGGAGGAAGACGTCCGTGGGTCCGTCCGACGGAGCGACGGCGACGAGTTCGGGCTGGAACAGCCACGCGGTGTCGGCACTCGTGTCCGGCTCGATCTGCTGGTTGACCAGCGTCAGCTCGACGACGCGCCGGTGGTCGGGACGAGGCCGTACGGCGACCGCGAGCAGGACGCCGGGCTCGTCGGCACGTTCCATTGTGAGAGGAATCTTCTGGGTGGGCTCGTCGAGCCGGATCGTCATGCGGTGCTCGACCGGCCTGCGCCCCCAGATGCGTTCGGTCCGCGACTTGCCGTTGGCGCCCTCGATCTGGGTCTCGGCCTTGACGTACTGACCCCAGCGGGCGGTCACCGCGAGCGCGTCGAGGTCGGCGGGCACTGCGAACGACATGCCCATGGACGACGCCCACAGACGCCCGAGGTTCTGCGGAGTCAGCACGTCGGGCAACTCGCCCTCGGCCCCGTCACCCTCCGCGCCGATCTCGATGTCCGGCAGCTCGTCGGCGTCTTCGGCGACCCGCTTCGGCGACGGCTTGGGGCCGAGCATGCCGACCAGGTAGCGCTCGCGCGGGCCGATCGACCGCGGCGGCAGCTCCTCGAAGTCGCCGTCGTACGGCCCGAGCAGGTCGCGCTCGACCAACTGCTGGAAGGCGTCCCTGACCTCGAACGACGTGACCGGCGGGAAGTCCTGCGGCAGGTCGAGCGGATGTCGCGCCTCTTCTGTGGGCTTCGCCGCCGTCTCGTCTCCCAGGCCGGACAGGTCGCCCTGGTCGGCTCCTGCGGCGAACAGCTTCTCCTGCCGATCGAACACGTGGGGGGTGTCCTTCCCTCGCCTGATCTTTGACGCAACGTTAGTTGCTCTTGGTAAGCATCTGCATGACGCGTGGCCGGATCGTAAGGTTGCGCTCGATCGCCGGTTGAGACTCCTTCTACCGAGGAGGAGACAACGATCCCGAGCAGGTCATCGCCCTTCGACGTACGCCCGATTACCGGCTGTAACCTCCTGGCCATGACAGCGATCGACCGCGGAGCGCTCCTGGAGCTCGTCCGCGCCCGCCCCCTGCTCGCGGCAGAGCTTCTCGGGGCCGCCCTCGCCGGCGGCGAGGAAGAGCCGATCGACGGGGAAGCGCTCCGGCGACGGTTCCCCTGCACGGACCTCGCGAGCACGGACGCGCCCACCCTGGCCGCTCCCTACCCGGGGACCATGGCCGGCACAGGCAGGGCTCGCGCGCACGAGGCGGGAGCCGCGTTCGCGAGGTTGATCGCGTTCTTGCGCGCTCGCATCGAGGAGGGCTTGGACCAGGCAGACAGTGCTACGGACGCCGGGGAGCCCGGCACCCACAAGGCAGAGCGGGATCTGGCCGCGAAACGGGACCGCATGGATTTTCTGGAGTCCGTGCTCGTCCACGGCCTCTACCTGACGGTCGAGGAGCACCTCCAGGCGGAGCACCTGCTCAAGCTGGAGGCTGCCGCGTACGACTGGCACGACGACTACCAGGACGCCTGGCAGCCCTGAGTGGCGAGCCCGTCGAGCGAAGGAAACAGCTCGGGGCCACAGTCCGTCGGCAATGGTGGTGACGTGACAGGCTCTGCATGTTTCATTGCGCAGACGCCGTGAGGCGTTTCCCAATGAGGGGCGGGTTCACGTGCGCCGCTGCCGGGACATGGATGCTGCCATCTTGCGCAGGATCTCGATGACGAGCACGACACCCAGCACAGCGAGCAATCGCGTCAAATTGGCCTCACTTACGAAGCGCCGTTCGATGTTCTCCTTGGTATGAGGAAGCGGATCGGCGCTGCCGGGCGGCTCCCAGACAGGGGCGATCGGGTTCAGGCGAACGACTTCTTGGTATTCGGCGTCGATGATCCGGTTGAAACGGCGCTCCCGACGCGTGCCCGAGCTCGACATGCGCAACGCTCTGACGTCTTGCCAGAACCTTCGGCCGATCGGCCCTTCGAGGACCGTGCGAGAAATCTCCCGCAGATGCGTTTCGGTGATCGCGCGCAGCTCCCACATGAGCAGCCAGTGATTGAAAATCATGTTGACGTACATGTGCGCCTTTTGACCGTCCTCCTCATTCGCAGAGAAGAAGGGCCCCCAACATGCACGATAAAGCGGGTCGTCCATCGCCATTCTCATCGGGTCGCCGTGCAGCGCTCGCAAGGCCTGTTCACGAGTGGCCTTGGTCTCTCTCGCCTGCAGAATCAAAGAGAACGACACACCGATCAGGGCGAAGACCGACAAGAGCGCGGACGCCACTCCATAGGTCTGCCCTATGTTGCTCAACAGCAACCAGTCGTCACGCTTGGCTTTCAGCGCGTCGAGAAACAGTGGCGAGGAGATGACGAGAACGGCGATGAGAATGATGGACACGAAGAGGATTGTGCTGATGACGAAGCGACGACCGATGGCACCGGCCATGCGAGTGATCGGACGTCGCTGATTCATTTGGATCAGGCGATGGGAGTGCCGGACTGTTGCAGAGGCGGAGGAAGAACCGCGCGTTCCTCGTTCAGATAGGGAAGCAGATCCCGACCCACGATGAACAAGCTCTCCACGTCGCGTCGGCAAGACTCGATCAAAGCTCTGTCTACGATCTTCCTTGCTCCCGCGAGCGTGCCGTCCTGTGTGTAGAGGACCTCGTACATCACCAACGAATCCAATATCACCAGCTCAGGCAAGCGGTAGGTGAACCCGTGAGCCGGCAGGAGATCCGAGTCGAGGACCCGAATATCTTCACCAGCCTGCGCCCGATGGCGAATGTAATAGAGTTCCCACTGGATATACGGAGTGAAAGGTTTTTCGACGATACGCACTCGCCGCATTTCAAATCCATGCACCTGTTTGACAGGTTCCTGGATCTCTTCGCGACGTTCGTCGATGAGACGTATGGCTTGGTTCCAGTCCCCCGAGTCGAACGCCTGCCAGCTGGAGTCGTCCGGCTCCCGGAAACTCTGATAGGTCTCCAGCTTCCAAAAGACATCCTGCAATCTTTGGAAGTATGGCCAGAAGTCGGAGAGGTACTCTTCCGAGGTCAGCGTGACGGCCTCCGCCTCGGCCACATTCCTAAGCATCTGGGATATCCGGCTTGGCGGCGACGATCATGGTGCGGGGAATGACGACCAGGCGCTCGTCGTCGCCGACGCTCACGCCCGATGGGAGCCGGTCAGCATAGGCATGGGTGAGATCGCGGCCGATTATGGCGATATCTCCGTTGGACAGCTCCCAGATGTCAGGACACGACGGGCTGCCGGTCGTTTCACCCAGTTCGAGCGCGGATTTGCCGAGACGTCTCCGAAGCTCCGCCGTAGCGTCGGCTTCCCATGGACGAGACACGACATACCTCTTTTCCGCCGATACGGGTTGCCCCGAGTGTCGCACGGGATGACAGAACGGGCAAGCATCGACCGTGGAGGCCACTAAAAGTAGGCGGGAAGCATCCGCATATCGCGGATTTATTGCTGTCACTCGACCTGTCGCAGGCATCCTATGCCCCAGGGATTGCCCATGCAACAGTGATCGCATGGCCTGCGATAGAGATTGGCACGCGTGAAGTATCCACGCGGCTACAGCCGCCGCATACACAAATAGGACAGCGTCCTCTTTTGCCCGTTTCCACTTTTCTGACCAGAAGAGAATCAGATAGTCCTGCCCTACCTGCCGATTTGCAGAGAGCTTGCGCCCGCCGACCACGAACGACGGCGACCCGAAACGCCGGCCGTGACCGGAGACCGGCCGGGAGGGCGGTTCAGGTGGCGGGGCAGCGGTGGGCGGCGTCGCGGTTCGGGGAGCAGCAGATGACGGCGCAGGTGACGAACCGGCCGCCCCGCAGCCAGATGCCCCACTGCACATCGACTCCGGCGGACAGGGACTCCCCCGCGTTCTCCAGGCGCAGGCCAAGCCCGATGCGCGCCTCGTCCTCCGTGCGCAGGAACTGCGGCTCGGCGGCGCGGTAGCGCCCGGTCAGCCACTCCAGTGCCTCCCCTACCGACCCTGGCGAGGCGTCGATGCGGTTGCGTGGCTTCAGCAGCCAGTCGCACGTACGCATCGGTGGCAGCGGTGAGGCCAGGAACGGCCCGGGGTCGCCGGACGGCGGAGGCGGGCGGCGTTCGGCCTCGTTGCGGCGGTCGTCGCCGACTCCCGTCCAGGAGTAGCAGTGCAGGTGCATGAGGCCTCTCGGACGTGGTGGTTACAGTGGGGTGCGGTCCCTGCCTGCTATCACCGGGCAGGGGCCGCACCCGGCCTCGTAGGGCTACAGGAGGGCGGTCATCCCGGCGGCGCGGAGTTCGTCGCCGGTGAAGCGAAGCGTCCCGGCGTTGGGGTTCTTGCTGTCACGCAGGGCGAAGGCGTCCGCCGCGCCGGGGATCGGGGCGATCTCGACGCAGGTCTCCTGCTCCTGTTCTTGCTGGTTGCCGCCGCACAGCCGGCGGAACCGCACCCCGGCCAGGTCACGCTCGTACAGGTCGGTCATCCCATTCCTTCTTCCTTGTCGTTCCGTCCCCGCCTCGTGTGGACGGGTTCCTCTGCAGCGGGCGGCCTGCCGCCAAACCCCCTCAGGTGTGCGGCAGGCCGCCCAGACCCCGCCGAACACAGCGTTCGCATGATCGGCGGGAGCCTTTATCGGGCCTGGCCGGCGAGCAGGCGGCGCCACCAGCCGTAGGCCTCCTCGCGCCGCCAGCAGCGGGCCGTCCAGGACACCGGCGGCACATCGTGACGAGCGAAGGCGTGGCGGCGGAACTGGTAGAGGCCGCCGCAGCGGACCAGTTCGTAGGAGGTCATCTGGCAGGCGCAGGTGTGGGCGACGACCCGGTCGCGGCCGAGGCTCTCCTCGATCCACCACAGCCTCGTCCAGCCGGGGCGCGGCACGGCCGGATGCGGCGACACACCCGGACAGTCCTCGTCGCCGTCCTCTTCCGCGGCGGTGACGTCGAGCACCGCGGCAGGCGCGGTCACCGGGCCGCCTGCTCGGCGAGGCCCTCCTGTACGGCGATCACCTGGCACAGTTCGACCAGGTCGTCGGCGTCGACCGTGCGGTGCGCGCCCGCCTCCTCCACGGCCGCGGGGAACGGCCGCTCGCGCGTCGCCCACAACCGCCCGGCGTCGCTCCGCATGATCCGCCACCCGGCGAACACCGGCCGGGCGGCGGCGACGGTTCTACTCTTTGTCATGGGTCAGGACCACCATCCTGATCAAGGGGTCCGCACGGCGGTCGCAACGCCTGCGGACCCCGCTTGTTCGCGTCGTCACCTCCAAGTACAACAGTGCGTAATCTCTCCATCACAGATGTTGGTAGGGGACACTAAGGGCGGTCAGGACGCCCCCGGTCTGACGAAAAAGGTGCACGCAGTGGACGCCGAACTCCCCCCATGGGCCGTACGGCTACGCGCCGAGCGGCGCAGCCGGCTGTGGAGTCAGAAGGAGATGGCCCGCCGTCTCGTCGAGGCCGCTGACGACGAGACGCGCAAGGGCCTTCCCTGCCGGGAGACGATCGTTCGCCGGATCAAGGCGTACGAAGCTGGTCACAACCAGCCGCGCGATCCCTACCGGCTGCTGTACACGCGAGCCTTCGCGGTGAGCGAGGAAGACCTCTTTGGCGAGCGAATATCGCCCGGCAACGAAGCACGGGAGAGTCTGCCCGACGAATACAGAGCATCGGCCGACGAGCGGCTGAACTATGTGATGGAGCGTCCGGGTAGCGTCGATCTGGTTGCGGTCGCACACGTACGCGAGCGGGTTCACGCCCTGGCTGCGCGGTACGACAACGTCTCGGCAGCATCATTGCTGGTGGAGGCCGGGCGGTACTTCGGTCAAGTGGCCTTCCTCCGAACGCACGCCTCTTCCAGCCTCGTACAGCGCGAGCTATGCACGGTGGAAGTTGAAGCCGCGACGCTTATGGGGCAACTCGTCTGGGATACCTCCCAACGACGCGATCACGCGACCACCCGCGCTTACCTTGCTCAGGCAATAGCGGCAGCGAGGCAGATTCGGGATGGGGCCGCCGAAGGGCATGCGCTCCTGCGTATGAGCTTCGTCTCGCTCTACACGGAGAAGAAACCGCAAGTCGCGCTCGACCTGGCCTTGCAGGCAGCCGACCGCGCCGCGCACAGCAGCCTGGTGCTGCGGGGTCTTGGACTGCTCCACGTCGCCGAGGCATACTCGATGCTTGGACGGCGATCGGACTGCGAACACGCTTTGGGTGAATCCGAGACGTGCTTCGAGCAGATCAGCCCGGTAGACGCAGCGATCGAGATGTTCTCACCTGCCCAGCATGGCCGGCTCGCCGGCTCGTGCTACCTGCTCCTCAACGACGCCAAGCGAGCGGAATCGATGCTCGAAAGCGCTGCTCAGTCCCTCCAGGATCGTCCGAAATCCCAAGCGATCGTGCTCGGCAACCTGGCTCTTGCTCGCCTTCGACAAGGGGACCTTGAAATGGCAGCGGCGTCGCTCCACGCCGCCATCGACCTCATAGAAACGACACGGGGTGGCGGTGGGCTGAACGTCGTGTTCAGTGCGGGCCGCGAGCTTCAGCCATGGCGGGAAATGCCGATTGTTCGAGATGTGTTCGACCGGTTGTTTGCGCTCGTCGCTGCCTGAAGGGTGATCGCAATGGTGAAAGACCAGGCCAAGCAAGAGGTCCGGGAGCGCGTGTGGGCACTCTTGGAGCAGGAGCGCGTCGTCCCACCCGGTGTTCGCGGTCGCATCCCGGCATTCGTCGGAGCCGAGGACGCGGCTCAACTGCTCGCGACGCTATCGATCTGGCAGGAGGCGGCGGTTATCAAGGCCGTCCCGGACAAGGCGCAGCTTCCCGTACGGGCGCGGGCCCTGGCCGAAGACAAGCTCGTCTACATGGCCGTACCCAAGCTGGCCGAAGCACAGCCGTTCTATCTCCTGGACCCGGCAGCGCTGACGGTGCCCGCTACCGAGGCTGCATCCAGCAAGGTCGCCGCAACCATGGCACGCAGAGTCGATGTAGAGGAGATGCGGCCGGTTGACCTGATCGTGTGCGGCAGCGTCGCCGTGAACCGGCAAGGCGTCCGGCTCGGTAAGGGCGCCGGCTACTCCGACATCGAGGTAGCGCTGTTACACGAGGCCGGGTTGATCAGCCCGGACACGACGATCGTGACAACGGTGCATTCCCTGCAGGTCGTCCCTGGTGACCTGCCAGAGGCCGACCACGACTTCCGCGTCGATCTCATCGTGACGCCCGACGAGGTCATCGAATGTGGACCGCCTCGCAGACCTCGTGGTCTCTATTGGGACAGCCTGCCCCAAGAAATGATCGACGCGATCCCCGCGCTCGCGACTCGCCGTAAACGCGATGCCCACATCGACGCTGGGGCCTTGGACGGACCGAACGAGGCCCTACGGCCGGTGCTGGAGACGCCAGCGGAACTGCCGGCAGCGCCCCTTCTGCTCAAGCTCGACGAGATAGCAACCGCGCACCAACCAGGGGCCACGGGAAGGGAATCCACGAGGGGATCAAGGCGTTCCGGTCCGACGGCCGAGCGCCTCGGGAAGGGTGATCTCGTGGCGGAACCCGAAGAGCGGATGCGTAATCATTGGTGGTGGCGCCCAGGATGGCGGCAAGGCCGGTCGTTCTACACCTGGCACTTCCCTGTCGGCGATCAACCCGCCCTGCACGCGGTCGCGGCGCGGCTGCGCCCTCATCTCGAAGAGACGGGCGTCCTCGATCCCATCCCGGTCGAGTGGCTGCACATGACCTTGCAAGGCGTTGGCTTCGCGGACGAGGTGAGCGCCGAGGACCTTACAGCGATTGGTATCGCAGTTGCGGAGCGCATGGCCGAACTCCGCCCTATCCCGGTAGAGCTGGGTCCAGTGGTCGCCGACGCCGAGGGCGTTCACCTACCAGTCCGGCCAACCGAGGCCGTGGCCGCAGTCCGCCGAGCCATCCGCGAGAGCATCGCGGGGGTATGGGGCAAGGATCGTGTTCCCGAGGCCGAAAACCGCTTCTACCCGCACGTCAGCGTCGCCTATGCCAACACCTCTGGATCGCCCTTGGCTCCGATCCGGGAGACCCTCAGCCAGCATTCCGAGATCGTTCCCATGACCTTCACACGCATCTCGCTGATCGACCTCAATCGGGACAAGGACATGTACCAATGGAAGCTCATAATGGCACCGCCCCTCGGCAGTTAACCTTGCCAGGTCTCCGCTGTCCTCAGACCCAGCTTTCGGCGCGGCTCGACCTCGCCCTCGCACTCCAAAGTGACTCGACGAAAGCCAGGGAGCCTCAGCCATCAGAGTTGTGCGTCAGACGGGCTACGTCGCGCCTATAAGAACTGACCTCATTGTCGTACTTCATGCCGCGTTTGATGAACGCCTTGACACCGCCTTCCATGACGTTCTGGATGTCCGTTCGTACTTCCGGAACGTCGATCGGGCCGACATGAGCTCTTCCGCTGGTCTTGATCCGGATGGTGTTTCCGACGTTCTCCAGGACGATGACCCTATCGGCGTCGCCGAGCACAGGGATGTTCGCGTTATGGGTGACGACGATGAGCTGCCGTTTCCACCTGCTTTTGCGGAGTTCATTGACGATCAGTTCAGAGATCAGCGTCGTGTCTAAGTCGTCTTCCGGCTGATCGAGGACCAACGGCTCGGTCCCTTGGTGGAGAACGAAGCTGAGCATAGCCGCGCTGCGTTGGCCCGGAGAGCCGTGCACGACATCCTGCCAGTCCTCATCACGTTCCGGTCTGCCTCCACTCTTCAAGAACAGCATCGATACGGTGTCGTTAGCTACCAGGGTGGCGAGCCGGATACGGACGGTTTGGTCAGTACCGGCCAGTTTCCTCCACCATGCGGGTCGCCCGCGGTCCTCGCCGCTGCTGGAGATCTGGCCGCTTAGCTGGCTGTAGGAGTTCGTGATTAGAGCAGACCGCCAGCATCTCAGGCGATCTTCCAAGGTCTCGGTGGGGCCGTTCCACAGCCACCGGGCCAGGCTACGGACCTCTTCCGAGTAACCGTCGCTTCGCAGGTTCAGAATCCTCCGCAAGGTACGGGCCCATTCGGTCCAGTCGGAGTAGGGCCTGACAACGAAGCGCAGAGTCTGGCTGCGGTTCTTGATGTCCTCGACAAGATGCCGACGCCGTTGCCCCCGACGAGTATGGATGAGCATCAGGTCTAGCCACGCTTCGCGCTCGCTTCGCTCAAGCTCGGCAAGTTCTCCTGCTCGCACCGCCAGGTCGTTCAAGCGCTTGCGCGTCAGGGCGAGTTCTTCCCGCAGTGACAGATACTGTTCTTGATCTACGCCGAGGCTGACAAGTTCAGCCTGATAGGCTTCGTCGTCCTCGCGTGCCCCCTGTACCTGCTCAGCCCATTCCCCGGTGCGTCGTGCTGCCTCGGCCGCCCGTAGTTCGGCTTCGGCATCCGACAGGGCCGAAAAGATCTTCTGTCGCAGGATCGTCTTGATGTTCCTGAGCGTCTGATGGTGTGGTTCGGGGCCGGCGCTCTGCACTTCGGTATCCGGGAGCAAGCGCTCGGCGCCATGTCGTAATTCAATGATGGACTGGGAGATCTGGGAGGCAGAGCTTTCGAGTCGTTGATGCTCGCGCAGGATAGCTTCGTTGCGCTCTCGCCGCTCGCGGGTGGCTGGATTGTCGAGGTGGGCGACTTGCCGTCCGAGTTCCGCCTCACGGGCCTGGAGGTCGGCCCGCTGCTCAAGCTCGGCTTGGATCAGAAGCCGACGTGCGACGAGATTATGACAGACGTTTTCGATCTTGGATCGTTCCGTCGAAAAGTCGCCCTGCTGTACCTCGTCAGCGGCGTCGAGGGCCTCGTCGATAAGGGTAAGCAGGTGGCGCGAGGCAGAGTTCGGGTCGTCAGAGTCGGGCGCGATACGCTCATACAATTCCTTCTGACTGAAGACGCGCAGGGGAAAGTTGGTGCGGATCGCGCCGGCACCTCGGTCTGTATGGCTACCATCGGCGGTCGTCCAGACCGCAACCTGGGTCTCTCCGGAGATGGGGAGATGATGCGTGGCGGAGAGCGTGGCCTGTGCGAAAACGCGCTCGTAGAAGTCTTCCAGATCAACCTTGATCTTCTCGGGCAGACCCTCGGTGCTCCCATATACACGGCGGAGCCCGGATACCACGGTTGATTTGCCCGAGCCGCGCCCTCCGATAATCACGTTCAGACCGGGTGCGAACTCCACCTTAAGCGAGGTGGCGGAGTTACCAAGTTTCCCATCAAGGGTGACGTTTTCGACCCAGGCATGGGTCACCTGGTTCGGATCGCGTCCAGGGTACTTGGTGAGGCGTTGGTCCCAGTCACAGATGATGCGTGCGTCAAAGTCCAGGAACGCTTGGCGTAGGCCTTCTAAGGTTGGCTCGGCCATGCGGATCCAGGTAAACCGGCCGCCGAGCGTCTCCAGACTGTAGGCGTCAGAGGTGCTCACGAAAGCGAGCCGCTCCAGACACGGGAAGTTGTCCAGTTTCCGCGCGCGAAACTTCTGGTTCCAGGACCGAATCTCCTCGGACTTCCCGTGATCAACAGGGTCAGCTGGACTCCCCACATCGATCGCGGCGAGTTTGTCGTCATGAAGTACCTGCCAGCGCGCCGTACCCATGATCGTCTTGCCGGAAGCGATGCCGTTGTCACCGAGGGCGTGGGGCCCGATCGCGATCCATCCCGGAGGCAGGTCTCGCAGAATGTCCTGGATGCTTCGTGGGGCGGGAGCGGGAATGGGGGGCCTCCGGGTGCCCGGCACGTACCTTGGGTGGTCGTCGTCGAACCCGCAGACCTTCGCGAGCAGGATGTCAATGTCACGTTCGGTCTTGTCGAGACCGCCGATGAGCAGGAGGTGAACTCCGTCCGAGCCATTGGTGGTGACCACCTCCACCCCGGGGAAGACGGTGATCCCTGCCCGCCCTCCGGCGGCCTTCATCTCCTCCAGCCACTCGGCTGTGTGGTGATCGGCGAGGGCGATGACGTCAACTCCGCGTTTCCGAAGAGTAGCCATGTACATGTCGGCGAAGCTCTGCCGGTACTCGGCCCGTTTGACTGGATCGGGATGCTTCAGGTCCCCCTTCCAGCTGGCGGGCAGCTTGAACTTCCAGCCGGGCGTAGCCACTTGAAGATCACACTTGAACCATCGGGACACGAAGGACCTCCCCGAAAGGCAATGGCTGAGCCGTAGTCAACAGTTGGCGAGAAACCCAGGACCGATTTGCTTGTGCGACTGCTGCTTCTCCTGTGGCCAGGGTGCCACCATACTCAAGCAAAGCGGCCAATGCTGACAACTAGATGAGATGCTGATGAGGCTCTGTGAAAGTCCCCAGGCCTGCTCATTGAAATTCCCCACCTTGGGCGACTCGTTGCCGGAGATCCTTCCGGTCGGCGGGGAGCTCCCCCGACGCTGCGGGTGTCTGCAGTCCGTCAGCGTCGGGAGAGCTCACATCGAATGCTCACACAGGGGGAAGACGTGGAAGCGCATGCGCTGCGCGCGAGAGGCTGGTCGATCTCGGCGATCGCCCGGCATCTGGGGCGGGACCGAAAAACCGTCCGGGCGTATCTGAACGGGGAACGGGAGCCGGGTAAGCGCCGTCCGGCCGGGCCGGATGCGTTCGCGGTGGTGGAGGACTACTGCCGGATCCGGTTGCGTCAGGATCCGCATCTGCAGGCCACCACGCTGTTTGAGGAGGTCGCCGGGCTGGGGTATGCGGGGGCGTACTCGTCGTTCACGCGGGCGATCCGCCGAGGGCGGCTGCGGCCGCATTGCGAGCCGTGCCAGCAGGTCCGTGGCCGTGATGTCGCGATCATCAACCATGAGCCGGGTGAGGAGACCCAGTGGGACTGGGTTCACCTGCCCGACCCTCCGCAGGGGTGGGGGTGGCCGCGTGAGGCGTATCTGCTGGTGGGGTCGCTGCCGTACTCGGGCCGGTGGCGGGGATGGCTGTCACCCTCGACCGATCAGCCGCACCTGGTCCAGGGCCTGCACGAGGTCTGCGTGCGGCTCGGCGGGCTCACGCTGGGGTGGCGGTTCGACCGGATGTCGACGGTGTATGACCGGCACCGCGATGAGGTGTCGGCGACGTTCGCGCCGGTCGCCAAGTACTACGGGGTCCGGGTGGACCTGTGCCCGCCCCGCCGGGGTCAGCGGAAGGGGTCGGTGGAGAAGTCCAACGACTACGCCGCCCAGCGATGGTGGCGCACCCTGGGCGATGAGGTCACTGTCGAGCGGGCGCAGGCGTCGCTGGACGCCTGGTGCGAGCGGACCGGTGATCTGCGGGTGCGATGGAAGAACACGCAGAAGATGACGGTGGCGACCTTCGCCGCGGCCGAGCCGCTGGTGCCGTTGCCGCGCTCGCCGTATCCGGCCGAGTTGCGGGTCGATCGGACGGTCTCTCCGCAGGCTTTGGTGTGTTTCGACGGCAACTTCTACTCCGTCCCGCCCGGCCACCGCGGCCGGCAGGTCACCGTCACCCGCCGGCTGGACGCCGACGTCCTGGACATCGTCTCGGCCGCGGGTAACACGCTGGCCCGGCACCGGCTCCAACCGCGGGGGGCGCACGCGGTCGTGCGCGCCGACGAACACGTGGCCGCGTTGGAGAAGACGGTGCTGGCCGCCGCCTCCGACCAGCGGGCGCCGTGCCGGCGCAAGAAGCGGATCCCGCCCTCCGCCGAGGCGCAGGCAGAGGCCGAACGGATCCGTGCCCGCCTGTCCGGCCAGGTGGGCGCCGCCACCGCCACCGGCGACGGCGGCCAGAGCGGGCCGGTCGTCGACTTCGCCGCCTATGCCGCCGCGGCCCGCCCGCTGACCGGCGGCAACTCGCACCAGGCCGCCGGCGACAACTGAAGGGGCCGCTCCCGGCCCGGCAGCACGCCCGGAGGCGTCCGGGCCGGGACCGGCCCAGCATCTCGACCGACATCGTCAAACGGGGGACCATCATCGTGACCACGACCGCCGCCACCGCCGCCGCGGGGGCCGAACAGGCGAGCAACCGGCAGGCGCAGATCTATCAACGGCTCCGCTCACATCTGGCGTTTTTGAAGATGACCGCGGCGGCCGAGGCGCTGACCACCGTGCTGGACGACGCCCGCGACCGGCACCACTCACCGCTGGAGGCCATCGAGGCCCTGCTGACCATCCAAGTCAACGCCACCGAAGCCCGCCAGCAGGCCTCCCGGCTGCACTTTGCGAACCTGCCCGCGCCCTGGACGCTGGACGACTACGACTTTGCCGCCCAGCCCGGCATCGACGCGGCGTTGATCCGCGAGCTGGCGACGCTGCGGTTCCTTCAGGAGGCCGCCAACGTCGTGTTCATCGGCCCACCGGGGGTGGGCAAGACGATGCTGAGCATCTGCCTGGCCCGCCTGGCCACCCAGGCAGGACACAAGGCGTACTTCACCACCTGCCAAGACGTCGTCGAACGGCTGAAGAAGGCCACCGCCGAACACCGCCTCAAGACCGCCCTGCGGTTCTTCACCCAACCCAAGCTGCTGGTCCTGGACGAGTTCGGCTACCGCCGGCTGGACCAAGACGGCCGTGCGCTGCTGTTCGAGGTGGTCAACGCCCGCTATCTGAAGGGCTCGATCATCACGACCTCCCATGTGGGCATCAACGGGTGGGCCGACCGGCTCGGCGACCCGATGCTGGCCGCGGCCCTGATCGACCGGCTGCTGCACCACGGCATCATCGTCGGCATCGACGGCCCCTCCTACCGGATGCGCTCCCACCAGGCCCGCGCCAACGCGCTGCGCACCGCCACCACCGGCACGCCCACCATCAGGCAGGAGACCGCCCCGTGAGCCGCGCCAAGAACAAGCAGCGCACCGCCACACGGCTGTGCGCGACCTGCGGCACCCCGTTCACCTGGACCAGCCGCAACCCCCGCCGCCGGTTCTGCGACCCGGTCTGCAAGTCCCGCTGGTGGCGCGCCAGCAACACCGACACCACCGTCGCACACGACACCGACGCGGCGGCCGATCCTGCCCCATCCAGCACCCCACAGCGTGAGACGGAACGCGGTACGGACGCCGATACGGCCAGTAGTACGGCAAACGCCGTCCCGCGACCGTACGACCCGTACGTCGCCGGATACGGCAATGGCCAGGCCCCCAGCGCCGTGCAGAACTGCCCGTACTGTTATCAACCGGTCGCGATCGTCAACCTGCTCGTCACCACCACCGCAGCGTACGTCAACACGCCGTCACGATCCGTGACAAACACCAGCTAAAGCCGTACCCTGCTGAACAACCAAGTGGGGAATTCCAGCGAGCACCCTTGGGGACTTTCGGCGAGCCTCATCAATGCGACGTTCTAGAATTTTCGTCCTACTCTGTTCCGTTAATCCTGGTCATCCCAGCATCGACCCAGCAACGAGTCTTCGACCTGGAGTTGCTACACGCTGGCGCTGTCTGTAGCCCATATCGACGGCACCAAGGTGAGGAAAGGCACCATCGACGACGATCGCGGCCACGACCGTACCGAGCGCCCATCGATCCGGACCGCCCCGCCGATCACAGCCTGTTCCCCGGCACGGCTCGGGTCTTCCCGGTCCACCGCGATGCCGGCGGCCTCGATGGCGTCTGGACCGACAAGGAGGTCGTGTACAGCATCACCAGCCTGCCCGCCGATGTGGCCAGCCCGGCTCATCTCATCCCAACCACGGTGAGCGTCGCACCGGGCGATGGAAAACCGGCTTCAATGCTGATCAATAGTCACCAAACCGGACATGCCACAAGAACGCCCGGGCCGTGCCTCGCAGGGGGCGGCACCAGGAAGCGTACGTTGAGAGAACATTCCGCACATTACGTTAGATGGCATCCGCGCGACTCGCTCAGCCCGGTCGGGCGCGCTCGGAGGCAGGCCAGCGAGAGTTGGGTGAGCCGACCCCCGGGGCTACTACAGGTCGAACAGCGAGGGCGGGGCGGCTTCGGGCTCCTTGGAGGCGCGAGCGGGTTTGGCTGGCTTGGGCTTGGCGGACTTCTTCTTGTCGTGCAGGCCCTTGGCCACCTCTTCGGCATAGCGGGCGTGGTTTAGTTCGAGAAGGAGGTCCACGAACTCCCGCTGTGCGTAAGGGCCGACCGTGTAGCGCGTCTCCCGGCCACCGACCGTATGGAAGCCGTGGTCAAGCTTGTCGAGCGTGTCGTTCCAGCCATAGGCCCGGCAAACCGCCGCGTCGATGTCCCGGTGGATGCGGCGCAGCTCGACAATGTCCTCGTCCCGGCACGCCGGGTCGTTGACGAGGTTGTAGGTCGCGGTCAGCCCGGCCTGGCGAGCGAGCAACAGCTCCCGCCGGTACATATCGAGCCGATCTCCGAGTTCCCGCATCTCCTGCGTCAGCTCTGGCAGCGGCAGCGTCTCGAACACATCCGATGGCGTGTAGCGAAGGTCCGCCTTCATAGACGACGCCCGAGCGCGCGCCCACCAGTAATGCGGCGCACTCGACAGCAAGGCCAGCATGGCCGTGTCATCCGTCGCGAACACGCCTAAGGCATGCGAGAACACTTGCCCGGTCGGCACCATCATCGGCATCACGACCTTGCTCACCAGCGTGATCACGATGACGCGCTCCAGCCCCTCTATCGCAAGCTCCAGCCCACGCCGGTAATCGGCGTAACGCCACCAGAACTTCCTGTGCGACTCTCGATTACGCGTCTCTCGCTCGGGTTTGACCAGTTGCCGCACTCTACTCATCGCCCCCGAGTAGCTTTCTGCAGTAGCCAAGTCCCAATCGTGGAATTGAACAATCCATCGAGAAGCCGAATAGTCTGGGCGCGAATTGAGGTCTTGCCCCACAAGATAAGGATGGATGACCCGCTTGCTCCGTGCGTCGTCTGCAGTGAGATTGCCCGCCTCTGCGTCCGTTAGGATAAATCCCATCCCATTCACATGGTGCCCAAGAAAGGCCACGCCGGCATTAGCTATAAGCCGCTGCGGAGCAGCAAGTACACGAGAGGCAGGTTCTAACGACGAATTGATGCCTGCAACCGCGGAACCGTCTGCGATAGGTTGGGCCGCATCGAAAAGAACCTGCATGCTGCTCCAGATAGCACAGTACTCCAGCACGGCTGATCTGGAAGGCCATGGCTTACTTTTTACCGCTCGCCGAATTGCAACCCCCCTTGCGAGCAGCTGATCAAGGCCAACCTGACGAGTGTCACCTTGCGCCAAGGTGTTGGTGGCAATCAATCCAGTCTGCCCGGTAGGGCTTAGCAGAGCATGGACCCGGAGAACGAAGTATGCGACGAGGTCGGTGTTTGTCGCGCGAACATTGTTCGCGACGTGCGAGCTAAGCAGTTCCCTATACGCGAATCCAAGAGCAGGCCGTAGCTTTGGTCCTCCCAGGAAGGGGGGGTTGCCGATGATGGCGTCGAAACCTGCGCCGACCGAAGCCGAGTGGGCCAGGGCGTCACCGGGCTCGGCTGAACCGCCAGCCGGCTTGTCTTCGAAGACCTCGGGGAACACCAGCGGCCAGTGGACGGGCCGGCGGTCGAAGGTGCCGGGGACCTGGTCGGTGGCGAGCCACTCCTTCCGTGCCTCTTCGGCCGCGGGCCAACTGCCGGGCTCGCCGCGAACGACGGCGCTGGCGAGATGTGCCGCCTGCAGCGACGCGCGGTCGAAGCCGCGGAGCTTGCCGATCTCCGGCTCCGCCTCACGATCGCTGATCTTGCCCTGCTCCACCGCGTACTTCAGCGACGCCCCCACCAGCAGGTCGGCGAAGAGGCGGTGCTGGCGGGTCTCGCTGTCGATCTCGAACAGGATGCTGCGCTTCTTGTTCAGCGCGTCGACCCCGTTCTCCTCCACCGAGATGTCGACCAGGCGCCGCCGCTTGTCGGCGGTGCCGCGCACCATGCGCTGCACGTCCGCCGTGAAGTCGAGCGCCGAGTCCTTGAACAGCTTGCGCCCGCGCGACGGCACCAGGTGCATGTATTCGAGCTGCTCCAGCGACGTGATGCCGAGCAACGCGTCGCCGACCACGAGACGGTCGTCCACGAAGGTGAACGGCCGCGACGAGTCCATCGACACCAGCCACAGCGACAGCTTGGCCATCTCGACGGCCATCGGGTTGATGTCCACGCCATAGAGGCAGTGCTCGATGACCTGCCGCCGGGCCTCGATGACGACCGGGTCCGCGTCGGCGTCGGCCGTACGGTCCTCGGCGGTCTCCAGGTAGGCCGCCGCCTCCTCGCGGCCCTCCTGCGACCACGCCTCGACCAGCCGCTCCCCCAGGTAGCGTGCGGCGGCCACCAGGAACGCGGCCGAGCCCATGGCGATGTCGGCGATCTTCAGGCCGCGGTGGCCGTCTCCGCCGACGATCTCGGCCGAGCTGCGCAGCTTCCACTGCGAACGGTCGGCCGTCTGCAGCGGGCCGGGCGAGTAGACCAGCGGCTCCAGGGCGTTCTTCACCACGTCTTCGGCGAGGAACTTCGGCGTGTAGTGGGTGCCGGTGTTCTTGCGCAGCGCCGACTCGGTGACATACAGCGCGCCGGGCAGGATGACCACGGGCAGGCCACGCAGGTCGTCGCGCAGCAGCCCGGCGAACGGCAGCAGCCGCCTGGCCAGATCGGCGTCGCCGCCGGTGACGGCGAGCAGCCTGCGGGTGGCCTCCAGCGCGCCGGCCTCGTTCAGCGGGGCAAGCCGCTTACGCAGCGCGGCCACACTGCCGATGCCCGAGTCCTTGTATTTCTCCGCCAGCTTCTCGGCGAGGTCACCGGAGGCGGTCCGGGCCAGGGCCTCCAGGTCGTGGAGCTCGACCTCCTCCTCCCGGCCGGGCTTGCCGACCAGGCCCACAACGACGTCGGCCGCACGGAAGCCGTCGAAGGACAGCAGGCCCTCGTACACGTAACCGATCTGCTCGACGTCGAGCATGCGGAAGCTGAGCGTGCGGCGCTCGCGGTTCTTGCCGCTGCCGACCTCGACGTACTGCACGGCGCGCAGCATGTGCATGACCGTGCGGTCGTCGATCGTGAGCGGCATCCAGGCGTACGCGTCGGGGTCGAACAGCGACCCGTCGTGGGCGTGCATGGTCAGGCGCGGGTGCTCGACCCCGCTGTGTACGGCACGGAACAGCGCGAGCAGGCGGTGCCAGGCGGCGTGGCTGTTCTCCAGCTCCTCCTCGCTGCCCTCGATCGCGCGCTGCTCCAGCTCGGCGCAGAGGCGCCCGGCCGAGTACGCCGTGGCGTACACCTTGTTGTCGGACGGCAGCAGGCCGCGTTCCTCGGCGAACAGCAGGAAGACGACGCGCATCATGACCGAGACCGCCCCGCGGTAGACCTCGTGCGCGGTGACGTCGTCGGGCACGCCGGCCCGGCCGATGGCGGCCACGAGCAACTCGACGGCCTGGCGCACCTGCACGCCGAGGGCCTCGGTGATGTCCTCCTGGCTGTCGAGGCTGGCCTTGAGCAGCGCCGGCAACCGCTGGGAGTCGGGGAACGAGAAGAACCGGTCGAAGCCGAGCAGCGAGACGAACGCGCGCAGCACGTCGCGCTCGGCCGCCTCCGGCCACGGGATGGCGTCGAAGGTCGCCGTCGTCGTCACGCCGCCGCGCGGCGCCCACACCAGCGTCCACCAGCGGCCATCGGTGACCAGGCCGAGCTCCACGCCGTGGTGACGGCACAGCTGCGCCATCCGGTCGGCGGGGGTGGCGGCCCACTTGGCGTGCTTCATGCGGGCCGTCGGATGCCCGCTGGTGATCATGCCGAGCAGCCGTACGGTGTCGGGCTTGGGCTGGTGGCCCGGCACGGCCAGCGCGAACGACGGCGTGATCGTGGTCTCGTGCTCGGGCACGTCCACGGCCAGGTGATCCAGCCCGCCGATGTGGACGGCATCGTCCCAGCGCAGCAGGCCGCGCAGGACGTGCTCGATCCAGTCGCGGCGGTCGCCGCCCTGCTGCCAGGCGGTGTGGGCGAGGCGGAGCCTGTCGCGCCGCTGCTTGTCGACGGCGTCGAGGGCCGGCCAGGTGGCGCGCAGCACCGGGAGGCTGAGGAACGGCCCGCTCACCTCGACCAGCGCGAGCCACCCCTGGTGGTCGACGTCCTTGGTGCTGACCATGCTCATGAACCTGCTCATCGGACTGCCTCCCGCCTCGGCACGACGAAGACCACGGCCACTGGGAACCGGTGCGGCCTGGGGTCGCGGTAGCGCGCCGCGATCTCCTCCAGCTCCCGGTCACGCTCACGGCCGAGCCCGGCCAGGCGTTCCTCCCAGGATCTGCGGTCTCTGCGGTATTGGTCCCGCTCCTCCTTGGACACCGCCTCGTGGCGGCTGAACAGCGCGTCACCGTCCTGGTCGCCCTCGGCGAGTTTGGCCCGCAGGGTGGCCTCGAACCGCTGCAGATTGGCCTTGACGCGGGCCTGCTCGGCCTCCATCCGCTGCGCCAGCTTGCGTTCGAGCTGGTCGCGCTTCTGCTCGGTGCGCCAGTCGATCGACTGCAGCAGCGGGCCCGCCACGCGCGGCCATGCCTCGGCCAGGCGGTGCTGCACGGGGGCGGAGGCCGGGGTTCCCTGCGTGAGCGCGCGGTCGAGGATGCCGCCGAGCACGGTCAGGTTCTCCAGCCGGCGGAACCGGCCGCTGTCGGACGGCACCCAGCCGCCCGCGTACAGGACCTCCTCATGCAGCCGCACGCCGTCGCCGCCGACCAGCACGAACCGGGAGAACGCCCCGGCCAGGGTGGTCTCCAGGGCAGGGTCGTCGCTGACGACGGCTGTGACGCGATGCAGGCCGATCTCGGCGTTGGAGACGGCGGCGCGAAGCAGCCGGGTGGACATGGCGACCAGCGGGTGCCCCAGGTGGGCGAGCACGACGTCGTCGCGCACCCGGCCCTCGGGGTCGAGCGTGGCCTCGGAGTCGAACGTCACCGGCCGCTGGCGCGGCGTCTCGTCCTTGCGCGTCGTCTTGGCCAGCAGCCCGGCGCCCGCGCGTTCCCACGAGCCGGTCAGCGGCGGCACGCCGTACAGGCCCTCGGTGAGATGTTTCTCGTCGAGGTGCGGCGTGAGCGGCTGCTGCCGGGCCAGCGACAGGGCGGTGTCGACGACCCGCTTGACGTTCGCCGGGGTGATGCCCAGCTCGGCGACGGTCTCGTCCAGGTTGGCGCGGAGCTTGCGCACCTGCTCGCGGACGTTCGCCTCGGCCGGGACCGCGCTCGCCGGATCACCGGCCTGCTCGACGTCGTAGTCGGCGATGTCGCCGAGCATGCGCCGCTGCACAGCTCGCGCGAGCACCGCGTTGACCGAGCCGAGGTCCTCCTCCATCTGCGCGACCTTGTTGGCCACCCGCGACAGGAACTCCAGGTCGGCCTCGTACGAGTCCACGGCCGTGTCCCAGCCGGTGCCGACGAAGTGGCGGATGTCGGGCGTGCGCTTCTGGCCCCAGCGGTCGACGCGGCCGATCCGCTGCTCCAGCTTGTTCGGGTTGAACGGGATGTCGTAGTTCACCAGCCGGTGGCAGTGGTTCTGCAGGTCGATGCCTTCGCTGGCGGCGTCGGTGGCGACCAGGATGCGGACGGGATGCTCACCCGGGTCCTTCTGGAACGCGACCCGGAGCTGCTCGCGCTCGTCGGCCGACATGCCGCCGTGCAGCACGGCGAGGTGCTCGTCGCCGAGGTCCTCCTGCCGCAGCAGATCGACCAGCCACTTCTGCGTGTCGCGATATTCGGTGAACACCACGACCCGCTCGTTCGACCAGTGCTCGTCGGGGCGGCAGACGGCCCGCAGGTAGTTGATGAGCTCGCGCGCCTTGGTGTCGGGCGAGGACTCGTAGTCGCGGGCCCAGGCGCGCATGCGCTGGAGCAGCTCGATCTCCTCGTCGCCGGCGACGCCCTGCAGCGGCGCGGCCAGCGACAGCACGTCGTCTTCGGCCTCGGCGAGCGGCTCGTCGTCGAGGGTGGCCGTCTCCTCCCAGAAGTCGTCCATCCATTCCTCGACGTCGTCGTCCTGCCTGACCTGCTGCTGGACCTGGACGGGTTCGCGTACGCCGTCGAGATAGACGTCGAGGGTGTGGGCGAAGGCGGCGGGGCTGGAGAACAGGCGCTTCTTGAGCAGCAGCGTCACGAGGTCGGCGGCCTTGCGGCCCTTGACGTTCTTGTTGAGCCTGGCCCTGCGCACCTGCGCGAACCGCTTGAGCAGGTCGTGCACCTGGCGTTCGTCAGGCGGGTAGAGGACCGGGATCGCGCTCGCCTCCCGGTCGACGAACCGCTTGGTGCCGTCGGCGTTGACGATGTGGCGCTTGAGCCGGCGGATGACCGTCTCCTTGACGGAGGCCTGGTCGGGGTCGACCCCGCGGGCGAACCGCTGGTCGTCGAGGATCTCCAGCAGCGCGGTGAACGACGCCTGGTAGCCGTTGTGCGGGGTCGCCGACAGGAACAACCGGTGGGTGAAGTGCGGGGCCAGGCGACGGATGAGCTTGGTCTGCTGGGAGTCCACGGCGTACACCTGCTTGGGCGCGGCGGGCGCCACGTGGTGGGCCTCGTCGAGGATGAGCAGGTCGAAGCGGCGCTCCATGGCGCTCGGGTCGAGCACCTCGTCGAGCAGCCGCTGCGCCTTCTGGCCGCGCAGCCAGGGCAGGCTCACGATGCTCAGCGGATAGACCGTGAACGGGTTGGCCGCGCTGCCGTGCGTACGGCGGACCTGCGCGCAGCGCTCGGTGTCGATGATCGTGAAGTCGAGGCCGAACTTCTCGGCCATCTCGTCCTTCCACTTGAGCGTGAGGCCGGCCGGGCACACGATCATCACAGTCCGGGCGCGGTGGCGCAGCAGCAGCTCCTGGGCGACGAGCCCGGCCTCGATGGTCTTGCCGAGACCCACGTCGTCGGCGAGCAGCAGGTTGACGCGGGGCGCGTCGAGGGCGCGGGAGACCGGTTCGAGCTGGTAGTCCTCGATGGCCACGCCGGACCGGTACGGCGCCTGCAGCGTCTTGACGTCGGCGCTGGTGACGGCCGACCAGCGGATGGCGTCGAGGAACGCGGCCAGCCGCTCGGGCGAGTCGAACCCGTCGGGAGTGACGTCGGGCAGCGAGCCGCTGGGCAGCACGCGGCGGCCGGGCTCGATCTCCCAGACCACCTCCAGCGTGTCGCCATACCGGCCGTCCTCGACGCTCTGCAGGGTCACCAGCGTGCTGCTCTCGCCGGGCTCGACCTCCCCGACCACCCATCGCTGCCCGCGTATCGCGACCAGCTCGCCGATAGCCGGTCTTTCCGACGTCGCGCTCGTCACCCGTTCACCCCTCGCCGACGACCCTTGCCAGCTTGCGCCGTGCTCCGCTACACCAAGACACCGTAATGCGGCTTCTGCATCATGGCCTGAAGGATCGGTCCAAAGCCGACTGCGGGAAGATCCCCGCCCGGAAGCACGCGCCGCAATCTACGCCAGATCATCAATACCTGTCTATATCAAGATGGGCTTGTGTCTCGAATTCACAGGTGATCTACTAGTGGCCCCGAACACGTGCTAGGCAGCCCCTACGCCGGCCGATGGGAGTCACATGGCGGATCGCCGGGAGCCGAAGCTCGTCACCGTGGTGCAGAAGGCGCTCGCGTCCGGTCCCGTGCCACGCGACGCGCTGCTGCAGGCGGTGCAGCAGGCGGGCCTGCGGCGCATCGATTTCGGCCTGCTCTGGGAGACCTGCGTCACCCACGGAATCGCCGACCTCGACGGCGAGCTGTGGGTGCCCCGGGGCCGGGCCGCACCGGTCGCCGAAGGACCCCCGCGGCAGGAGCCCCCCGGGCAGAACCTCTTCGAGGAACATGCGGCAGCGGTCGTGCGGCGCCTGGCGGAGGCGGCCGATCTCCCCGCCGTCGAGCCCGTCCCGCCTATCGGGCCCGTCCCCTCCGGCTGGGCGGAGGTGGCCGCGGGGGCGGCCCGAGCGCTCCGCGACGAATTGAAGACCGTGACGAACCGCCGGACGCAGAGCGACGTGCCCTTGTCCGGGGGCGACGAGGCGGGTGCGGCGGGCCGCCGCGTGCTGATGCGGTACGAGGCCCAGGGCGAGCTCGGCGTGGCCGAGGGAAGCCGGGCCACTTTGATCGTCAAGGAGCTCGCCATCGAGGTCGAGGTGGTCTCGGTCTTCGGCAACGTCGTCACCCTCTCGCTGCCTCCGGGAGCTCCTACGGCCCGGGAGGCCACCCTGCGGCTGGACCTGTCGTGGCTGCTGACGGCTCAGAGCAAGCGGCTGGACGAGCTGGCCCACGGCGGCCCCGGCTTCGACGCGGCCGCCGCGCTGGCCGTTGTGACACCGGAGCGCGGCCGCGTCTCGACCGCACGCGGAAGACTGCCCGTCAAAGCGCTGGACGATCTCAACGCCGGGCAGCGCAACGCCGTGGAGCTCGCCCTCGCGCCGACGCTCACGTGGCTGTGGGGCCCGCCGGGCACCGGCAAGACCACGACCGTCTCCGCCCTCATCGCGACGTTGAGCAGGCGCGGGAAGCGTGTGCTGCTCGCCGCGCCGACCAACGCGGCGCTGGATGTGGCGGTCCGGTCACTGCTGAAGCGCATGCCGGAGCTCGCGAACGGCGCCCTGGTGCGCCTCGGCCAGCCGGCCGACCAGTCGCTGGCCGAGCGGACGGAGGGCCACGTCCTCATCGACGAGATCGCCGCCGAACGCGGCGCCCCACTGGCGCAGCACCGCGTGGAGGTGAGCCGGCGGCTGCGCGAACTGCGCAGGACGCTGAACGCGCTGAAGCCGGATCAGGGACAGCTCACGCCCAGGCAGGAGACCACCCGGCTGCGCGCCGAGACGGAGATCGCCGAGCTGCAGGCGGTCGTACGCGAGCTGGACAGGAGCCTGCGCGACGTGCGGCGGCAGATCTGCCGGGAGGCAAACGTGGTCGCCGCCACCGCTCACCAGGTCGTCCTGGAGACGCTGAGGGAGATCTCCTTCGACGTGGTCGTCCTCGACGAGGCCAGCATGACCAGCGCAGCCCTCGCCATGCTCGTCGCCGGGGCCGGCCGCGGGCACACGGTGATCGCCGGGGACTTCCGTCAGCTGCCGCCGGTCACCGTCGCGGACACCCCGGCCGCACAGGAATGGCTGCGGCGCAGCCCTTTCGAAAAGGCGGGGATCGCGAGCGCCGTGTCCGAGGGCCGGATGCCCGCCTGGCTGGCCGCCCTCACCGAGCAATACCGGATGCGTGAGCACATCGGCCACATCGTCAGCACGGCCTTCTACCCCGAGAGCCCGCTCGTCACGGCCCGGAGCGTCGCGGGCAGAGCAGTCCGAAGCCGAGCGCCATGGGCGAACGCCCAACTGGTGGTCGTCGACACCTCCGGGATGAAAGCGCGCACCGCCCGCAGGCAGGGAGTCTTCTCCCGGTACAACCTCATGCACGCCCAGCTGGCGGCCGCGCTGGTGGCCGGGGCGAGCGAACAGACCCAGGACCTCGCTCTGATCAGTCCGTTCGCGCCTCAGGCCCGCCTGCTGGAGTCGCTCCTGCCCGAGGCGCACCGTGACGAGTGGGCGGCCTCCACCGTGCACCGTTTCCAGGGCGGCGAGCGCGACATCGTCGTGTACGACACCGTCGACAGCGGGCGTGGCGTGTCCCGGCTCCACCGGTGGTTCACGGAGGGCCACACCGGAAGCGAGGGAGCGCGCCTGCTCAACGTGGCGGCCAGCCGCGCCCGCGATCACTTGGTGGTCATCAGCGCCCTCGAACACCTGCATCCGCACGGGTCCCACCGAGACCCCGTCTGGACGTTCTTCGCCCACCTGCTCGATCGGGCCACGCACCTGCCCTGGGACCACCTGCCCGCCTTCTCCCACGGTGTCACCGAACGTGTCACGAGCGGGATCGCCGACCGGTTGCGCGACGACATCCGCGGAGCTGCCTCGGTCGACATGTGGCTGCCGGGCTCACCCGTACGGGGACTGATCGAGCTCCTCCCCGCGCTGCGGTCGATCCGGGGCGACGACCCCGAGTCGGAGGCGGTGAACATCTGGGTCGAGCCGGAGGCCGACGGCCACCTGCCCACCGAGGCCCTGTACGCCCGGCGCGAAGGCGTCAATATCCGTCCCTGCCTGCCCGTGCTGGAGTCGTGCGCCGTTATCGGCGACGTGGTGTGGTCCGCCGCCGAATCGCTGCTCGGCCCCAGCACCGGTGTCGTGCTGCGGACCGAGCACCACGCGTTCGCCGACGCCGTACGACGCATGCAGCGGCGGCGCTCGGGATCGGCACCCGGGAGCGGCCGTCCCGGCGACGACTGCGGACGCTGCCGGCGCATGCTCGTCCGCTACGAGCAGGGCCGGGGGGGCAGCCGGACCTTCGCTACGAGTGCCCGGCGTGTGATCGAGCGATGGTGGGGAGCGACGCCAGGCGGCGGCGCCGCTCATGAATGGATGGCACGCACCCGCTGTTGCCGACCGCGAATTCTCCCGAATCACGCATTCGCTCGATTGCGCGAGTTTTTGGCGGCTGCTTCGCCCGCAAGATTCTGCAGCACGAGCACGCGGAGGACTTCAGCCGGCCGCCTCGCTGCGGTCGCTGCCGGCAGCGGCAAATCGATCTGCGTCGCCGGAGCAACGGGAATTGGTATTGGCGCTGCTACAACAAAGCCTGCCAGGAAGGGCCAGGTAAGAAGGCGTGGACGGCCGACGTCGTCTTCTGCGGCAGCCGCGCCGATCGCACCGTCTGAGATCGGGCTGGACGGCCTGGCGAGATTTTCAGGCCGGCGGAGTGAGCTCGCCTGTGCCGAAGCCCTTGACGATGGCGGCGGCGGTGGCGCGGCCGGCGTTGTCCAGGTTTCTGAGCTCGTCTTCGAACTCGAAGACCTTCCGGAAGGCCTCGCCATACCGTCGCTGCTCCTCGATGGGCATGCGCGGAACCAGCACCCGGCGCGCGTCGAATCGGCTGATGCTCGATTGGGAGCCGCCGCCCGGCCCGGCGGAGGTCGCCTTCAGGAATCCCGCGAGGAAGTACGCGTCGATCCGTTGGGGGTCGGGCCGCAGGAGGGTCAGCCGCGGGCCGAGCACGATCCCCTTCTCCGTGACGACTCTTACCGCGAACTCACCTGCTCTGGCGGCTACGACGACGTCACCCGGTTCTGTGATGATGCGGTCGTCCGGCTGGGTGCGAGACTGCGGTGTGGTGCCGGAGAACAGGTCCTGGTCGGTGATGACGGGGTCGCCCGATCCGGATATGTCGAACCGTCCTGAGCTGAACACCTTGATCGCCCCGGCTCGCTCCATCTCGGCGAGGTCGACCGAGGGCATCGTCTTGGCCGGAGCGGGAACGGCCTCGGGGACCATCGTTGTCAACCGCTCCAGACGTTTGAGCAACTGCTCGCGGACCGCCGGAAACTGCTGCGCCGGCGCCTGGTCTTCCGCACTCACATGCCGGCCGGGGGTGAGATCGACGTTCTCGTCCATCAACTCGATGATGGGAACGGCACATACCGGCCCTGCTTGTTCCGCCCGTTGCCCGGGAGCGGAACGGAACTCCCGCCAGCGATCGGCGATCTCGTCGAAGGTCTCCGGCTCGGCCTCGGCCATGAGGACGTGGGACGGGACCGGGTCGCCGTCGGCCGGCTTGCGGAGAACCCAAAGGTGAAGGGGCAGGCCCGTGCCCACGCCCATCCTCGACGGCAGGCCGATGACCGCCTGCAGCGTTCCCTGCCGGAGGAGGTTGCTCCTGATCCGCCGGCCTGACCTGCGGTTGGCGGCCACGGCGGGCATCAGCATGACGGCGATGCCCCCGGGTCTTAGGTGTGCCAGGGCGTGTTGCACCCACGCGAGCTCTGATTCGGCCTTGGGCGGCAGCCCGTACGCCCAGCGGGGGTCGCTGGCCAGGTCGTCGTAGCCCCAGTTGCGCTCGTTGAACGGCGGGTGGCACAAAACCGCATCCACAACGAGATCGGGCCAGGAGTCACCGCGCAGGGAGTCACCGGTCCCCACCGATCCCTCGATCTGCGCCAGAGCCAGCCGTGTCCGGGCGAGGCGTGCGACGGTGTCGTCCGCCTCCTGGCCGTACGCGTGGTCCACGTGGCGGATCGTGGTGAGGAGCGTACCGAGACCGCACGCGGGGTCGAGGACGGATCGGACGTCCGGGCCGGCCAGTCTCGCCATGAACTCCGCGATCTCCGGCGGCGTCTCGAACAGCCGTCGGGAGTGGACGTCGGCGTAGCGGTCGAGAAGGAACCGGGCCGCCTCGGCACTCCCCTGCTCCTCGGCGAGCTCCTGCAGCAGCCGCCAGGCGGGAGCGGCGACGAGACGGCGTTTCCCCTGGCCCAGCAGGAGCTCGGTAGCCTCGGCGACCACCGCTCCCAGGTGCAGGTCGTCGGCGGCGTTCCTGATCTGCTGCCAGGCGCGTTCCCTGAGCGGCACCTCCTCGACCTTGCCCTGGTGGAGAAGCCACTCCTCCACGGCCTTAAGCGAGAACGTGGGGCTGGTCGCGGTGCCGCCGACCGGTGCCGGGAAGTCCTCGTACCGCTTCCGCCAATTGCTCACGGCCGCACGGCCGACGCCGACCATCCTGGCGATATCGGCCGCGGTGACGGTCGCCCCGTCCCCCGCCATCATCGGCCTCCTCATCGTCCCCGGCTCACGCCGTCAAGGTTCACGTGTACGGCGTTCACAGTTTAGCCGCATGCTTATAACCCCGGAGGTCCACCGAAGCGATGATCTGCTTGTAGCCCTTCTCGTCCTCCGGATGC
This sequence comes from Microbispora hainanensis, assembly GCF_006874475.1. Classification (GTDB taxonomy): domain Bacteria; phylum Actinomycetota; class Actinomycetes; order Streptosporangiales; family Streptosporangiaceae; genus Microbispora; species Microbispora hainanensis. Next base: position 14,435 of record NZ_VIRM01000028.1, on the reverse strand, counting down.
GCGCTCAGCACGTAGAAGGCGACCTTCGACTGCGGGAGATACCAGACCATCATCGTGTACACGAGGTTGACCTCGCAGGCGACCTGCCACTCCCGGTAGTACGCCTTCCTGCCGTCGCGCATCTTCGCCAGTCCCGAATGGACGAGCCGTGAGGCATAGGGATCGATGCCGTAGTACAGCCCCGCCTCTCCCTCGTCATCCGAAATCGATCCGTAGGGATCGCGGAGCACGCTCCCTCCCGTCAGGCAGGGCACGTGCTGCCCCCACATGAAGCCGAATTCGGAGTCCTCGATGCCGAAGCCCGGCCAATCGTCCTTCGTCGACGTGAGCTCGACGGCCATGGAATCGGGACGGCAGAAGAAGTCCCAGGGACCGTCGGCTCCCCCCGACCGGGGAGACTCCACGCAGGCCCGATCGTCGCCGTCGGTGGTCATCCGCCAGCCCTTGGGGAGCGTCAGCGAGACGCCCTTGAACGACACCCTCCTGCCCGCAGCCTCCGGCTTCTTCTTCGGGCTCTCCGCCGGTGCCGGAGTGACCGTGGCCGTCGCGACGGGGGCCGGAGCGACGGTGGCCTGCACCGGGGAAGCAGGCGCTGCCTGCGTGACGACGGGGGTGGAACGCTCCGATGCGGACGCGGCGATGATGGCGGTCACGGTGATCAGGGTGACCGCGGCCGCGGTCGCCACGTAGGCGTGGATCCACGACGCCCTGGATGGCCGGCCGGCGGCTGTCACCGGTGCGTTGTTGGCTCCGGAGACAGCCGCGGCGGCCTCGGCCGTCGCCGGGGCGGTCACCGGCTCCTCCGACCGCAGGAGCCTGGTCGGCGGAGCGGGAGCGACGACGACCTCGGGCCAATCGGGCGCCTCGTGGGACGGGAGCACCCAGGTCCGCTGGATGAACGAGGTGACGTCGCCCGGTTCCGTCCCGGGCTCCTCGCCCTGCCAGGTCTCGGTCACCGCCGCGAGGACGTCGGCAGCGGCGGGCCGCTCCGCGGGGTCCTTGGCCAGCGCCCGGCCGACGAGGTCACGCAGGTCCTCCGGCACGGCCTGGAGGTCAGGGATCTGCTCGCGCACCCGGTAGGCCAGCACCTCGAGACGGCCGGTGCCGTACGGCGGCTCGCCCGTGGACGCGTACAGCACCAGCAGGCCCCAGCCGTAGACGTCGGCCGGGGTGCCGGTATTGCCGTCGCCGTACTCCTCGGGGCTGATCCACCCGGGCGAGCCGATCAACGTGCCGGTGTGCGTCATCGAGGTGGAGTCGAGGACCTTGGCGATGCCGAAGTCGATGAGCCGGGGCCCCTGCGGCGAGAGGATCACGTTCGGCGGCTTGAGATCGCGGTGCACGACCCCGGCGGCGTGCATGGCCACGAGCGCCTCCGCCACCCCGGCGGCCAGGCCGTACAGTGCGTCGCCGGTCAGCGGCCCCTCGGCCTCCACGTGCTGTTCGAGCGTGGGCCCGGGAATGAACTCCGTCGCCAGCCACGGGCGCTCGGTCCCGGCATCGGAGTCGAGCACACGGGCGAGACAGGCTCCCTCGACTCCGGCGAGTACGGAGGTCTCCCGGCTGAAGCGGCGACGGAACTCGAGGTCGACCGACAGGGTCTCGTGGACGAGCTTGACCGCCACGCGCCGGCCGGAGCCGTCCACGGCCGCGTAGACGGCCCCCATGCCGCCCGCACCGAGACGGCCGACGACCAGGTATGGACCGATCCTGCGTGGATCACCCGTCAACAGCGGCTGCACGCACCCTCCGTGCTGATGTCACAAGGCGCGACCGGTTTGGGCGGATTCACCGCTTTGCGCGCCGCAAGTAACATGACACAGAGCCATACGTGAATGCAACCCTCGGATAGGTTGTGTGCGCGATTCACAGCATGCTTTACTTGCAGCCGTCCCCGTTCACACCCCCGCCGCGGACTCCCGGCCGGCAACGACGAAGAAGGCGTCCCCATGCACTCGAACCCGCAGCAGCCGCCGCAGGGCTACCCGCCGCCCTACCCCCAGACCGTCGTCGTGCAGAAGAAGGGCGGCGGCTGCCTGAAAGCGCTCCTGATCGGCGCCGCCGTGCTCGCGGGCCTGATCGTCCTTGGAACGATCCTCAAGGGCGGTGGGCAGAGCGACACCCAGGCGAGCCTGACCGACACACCCGAGCACGCCACCCAGACCCACAAGGCGAAGAAGCCGCAGGTCCCCGGGCTGGGCGACGTGGTCAAGGACGGCAAGTTCGCGTTCAAGGTCACCAAGGTCGAGAAGGGACTGTCCCAGGTCGGTGAGGGCTTCACGGTCTCCAAGGCCCAGGGGCAGTACGTCCTGATCCACCTGACCGTGAAGAACATCGGCGACGAGGCGCAGATGTTCAGCGACTCGGCGCAGAAGCTCATCGACGCCAAGGGCCGCACGTTCGACGCCGACTCCGGAGCCGCCGCGCTCGGGCTCAAGGACTCCAATGCGTTCCTCAACAACATCAACCCGGGGAACTCGGTCAACGGCATCCTGCTGTTCGACGTGCCGAAAGACGTCAGGCTCAAGGCGGTCGAGCTGCACGACTCGCTGTTCTCCGATGGTGTGACCGTCTCCCTGGCACGGTGAGCGTGGGCTACTACTCCAGCGTCATGGGCTGCATGCTCGGCGGCGCCGTCGGAGACGCTCTGGGCAGCCCCGTCGAGTTCATGTCCCTGGCACAGATCCGCGCCACTCATGGACCGGACGGACTGCGCGACATGGTCTCGACCGAGGTCACCGACGACACGCAGATGACCCTGTTCACGGCGGAAGGGCTGATCCGCGCACGGCTTCACCGCATCGACCCCGTCGAGGCCGTCCGGAACTCCTACCTCCGCTGGCTCGACACGCAGCAGTTCCCCGAGCCGCCGGCCGCGGACGACGCCCTGCGCAACGGGTGGCTCAGGCGAGAGAGGTGGCTGTACGCGGTGCGGGCGCCGGGCATGGCCTGCCTGTCCGGGCTGTACGCCGCCGGGCGGCACGTGAACGTCCCCGCCCCCGGCGCCATCGGCGAGATCAACCCGCTCTCCAAGGGCTGCGGGTCCGTGATGCGTTCCGCGCCCTTCGGACTGTCGGTGTTCGACCCGTTCGAGACGGCGGCCCGCTGCTCCTACCTCACCCACGGGCATCCCACGGCCTCGCTGTCCGCCGGAGCGTTCGCCGCGATCATCCACGACCTCGTTCACGGCGACCCGCTGGAGCAGGCCGTACGACGGGCGCTCGGCCGGCTCACCACCTGTCCCGCGCACGAGGAGACCGTCAGCGCGCTGCGCGCCGCCGTCCACCTGGCCGCCGGGCCCGAGCCGACAGCCGAAGCGGTCGAATCCCTCGGGGCGGGGTGGGTCGCGGCGGAGGCTCTCGCGATCGCCGTCTACTGCGCGCTCGCCGAGCCGGACCCGGGAAAGGCCCTCCTTCTGGCGGTCAACCACTCCGGCGACTCCGACTCCACCGGCGCCATCTGCGGCAGCATCCTCGGCGCACGGCACGGGTTCAGGTTCCTGCCCGCCGAATGGGTCGACGCGGTGGAAGGCCGCCGGACCCTCGTGAAGATCACCTACGACCTCCTGACGGAACCCACCTCACACAGTTATTGGACCGACCGCTATCCCCGCTGAGGAGAACGCCCATGTTCCGCCGCATGCTCGCCGTACTGGCCCTGACCACCGCCGCCCTCACGACACCGGCCACCGCCCACGCCGACACGACCTACCGGGGCGATGGTGACGACGTCATCCGCATCCACGCCACGAAGAAGCCCGGCCTCATCCGTTTCACCCACGACGGCGATTCCAACTTCATCGTCCACACGGTCGACCCGCACGGAAAGGCCGGGGAGTACCTGGTCAACGAGATCGGGCCCTACAAGGGCACCGTGCTCTACAACGACTACGGCACCAGGGGCACGATCGGGCTGGAGATCAAGGCCGACGGAGCCTGGACGGCGACGTTCCTGCCCCTGACCAAGGCGCGCTGCTGGTGCTCGGCGACGATCCGGGGCACCGGCGACCAGGTGCTCAAGCTCTCCCCCACCCGCGGGCTGCACACCGTACGCGCCGCGCACGGCGGTGAGTCCAACTTCATCGTGCACGCCTACCCCCGCATCGGCTATTACGGCGACCTGCTCTTCAACGAGATCGGCCGCTACAAGGGCAAGGCCCTCCTGCCCGTCGGCACCCGGCTTGTCACGGTCCACGCCGACGGTGCCTGGACCCTCACCCGGAACTGACGGCCGGGATCCAACGTCACCCCCACCCGCATAGGCATTTCTAACCATTTGCCGGTGCAATAGTTGACACTTGCACCACGCAATCGGGAAGATCACGCCGATTTCTCGCGTCTGGACCGGTCCATCCGGAATCCCCTTTGACGCTGACCCGAATCTAACGAGAGGACATCGGTCTTCCGTGATGGACCAGGATCTTGCCGCTGAACTCCGCGTGCTCGCCAAGCATCCGGGCTTGAAGCCCCGGGCGGAACAGCTTCGCGAGCTGGCGTGGGCCGTCCTGACGCCCGATGAGGCCGAGCGATGGTGCGAGGTGGACCTGTTCGCCGCCTTCCCACCCGGAGAGTCGGTCCGTTCGATCCCGGCCGACTCAAGTATTGGGCACAAGGCACACAAGATCATCGATGTGGTGCAGCCTGTGCTCGTCTTCCTCCCCATCGTCACCACCTGGTTCGGGCTCAAGATGGCCACGACGGCGTACGGCGAGACCCTGGCGGCCGCAGGCGTCGAGGCGGCTCGCCGGCCGTTCCTGGAGATGTGGCAGCAGGGCTTCGACGGAAGGCTGCCGGGCTGGCTGCGGTTCGACAGCATCGCCTTCATGACCCTGGGGGTGATCGGCGCGCTCATCGTCATCACTCTGTGGGAGAGGCTCCTGCGCCGCTCGATCGAGCAGAGGGCCGAGGAAGAGGCGGCCGCCCTTCGCTCACGCCTGCTGGCCGCACTGACCAAGGCGACCTTGCACCTCGGTCAGGTGAAGCTGGCCTCGCCGGCCCGGTTCCAGGCCGAGCTGACCAAGAGCGCGAGCGAGCTGAACAAGGTCGGCAGGACCATGGGCAAGGTTCACACGCAGGTGGTGGAGGAACTCGAGAAGGCGCTGGAGGCCACCGGCCAGGCCACGGACGCGCTGACGGCGGGCGTCGCCGAGGTGCGGGACTCGATCGCGACCCTCGACAAGCACATGGCCGCGGTCTCCTCCGCCGCGGAGACATTGCTGCACTCGGTCGAGCGCACCGCCTACGCCATCGACTCCGTCGGCGAGAAGACGGACAAGGCGGTGGACCGTGTCGGCGACCGGCTCAGCACCGTCATCCTCGACTCGACCAGCGGCGTACGGAAGTCCGTCGACGAGTTGGCGACGCTGACCGAGCAGGCCGTACGCGACATGACGTCGTCCACAGGACAGGTCGTCCGGGATCTGACGACATCCGCGGGGCAGGTCGTGAAGGATCTCGCGGCCTCGACAGGCCTGGTGGTGCGGGATCTGGGAGATTCGACCGGCCAGGCCGTGCGGGACCTGGCGGACTCGACCGGCCAGGTCGTCCGCGACCTCGCGAGCTCGACCGGGCAGGCCGTACGCGACACGGCGGCGAGCCTGGACGCGCGGGTCGGCGAGCTGGTGAGCGCGACGGCCGGGATCGGTTCCGCCGTCGGCCGGGTGGAGACCGCCGCCACCGAAAGCGGCGACCGGATCAGCCATGCGCTCACCAGCGGCAGCGGCACCCTCTCCGCCGTGCTCGGCGGCGCCGGAGCCGACATCAGGGAGGCCCTCGACGACTGGGCCGGGACCGCGAGCGCGCATGCCGCGAGGATCGAGATGGTCTCGGACACCGCCGGCCGCACCGTACGGCTGCTGGAGGAGACGCGGGACGCCCTGGACCGGCTGCCCGCGGACCTTGCCAGGTCTCTCCAGGAGGTTCCGGCGGCCGTCCGTGAGGTCACCGGCCCCGAGATCACCGCATTGCAGGCCGCCATCGCCCGGCTGGACGAGGCGGTACGGCAGGCCGCCGCGGCCGTCACCGCCGGCCTCGTCAGCGGTGCCGCGCGATCCTCCGGCGCCGGCACCCCGCCCGGCCCGGACCGCACGCAGGTCCCGGCCGGACCTGCGGATGATCCGCATGGCCAGGCACCCCTCGACACGGGCGCCGCCCCGGGCACCACGGGGAACAGCGGCGAGCGGTCCGAGGAATGGCACTCGTGATCAGCCGTCGCGGTTCGGCGCCGTCGCTGCTCCTCGCAGGCTGGCTGTTCGCCGACCTGCTGCTGGGGCTCACGATCATCATGCTGGGCGCGCAGGCGCCCCCTCCCATCCCGGCCAAGCCCCTTGCGGGTAAGGGAACCGCCTCGCCCTCGCCGAGCCCGTCCCCATCGCCCTGCGTCACCCGCGCCGCCGGGGTGGCCGCCAAGCCCACCAAGATCTCCTTCCGGGTGAACTCCGGCGCCTCGGACAAGGAGCTGCTCGGCACGGTGCGGCGTGAGCTGCTCAAGCACAGGAAGCGCCTGGCCGGGCGGCACGCCGGCATGGTGCTGACCTTCGGCGCCAGCGGAGGCGCGGGGGAAGGCGTCCATCTGGCCACGCGAGTCAACGCGGCCGCGAGCAAGGCGTTCCCCAACATCTTCCAGACCGCGGCCACCCGCAACTTCCATGACCTCGCCGCCCCGAGCGGGTCGATCTCCATGGAGATCTACTTCGTCTCCGGCGGCTGCTCCCCCATCACCGAGAGCTGAGGACCACCTGATGAGCGAACAGGTACTCCCCTTCTATCTGGTCTGCGACGAGTCGTACTCCATGCAGGGACCGCCCCTCGATGCCATCAACCAGGAGCTCCCCCTGATCTACCAGGAGATCGCGAGCAACCCGGTCGTGGCGGACCGGGCCAGGCTCGGCATCATCGGGTTCAGCAGCACCGCCGAGGTGCTGCTCCCGCTGGCCGACCTCAACGACGTGCACTCCATTCCGCAGCTGTCCCCGCGCGGCACGACGAATTATGGCGCCGCGTTCTCCCTGCTCAAGCGCACGATCGAGCAGGACGTCGCGGGGCTGAAGCAGGCCGGGCACGCGCCGTACCGGCCCACGGTGTTCTTCCTCACCGACGGCCTCCCGACGGACGAGTGGCACGTCGAGCACAAGGAGCTGGTCAGCCGCGATTTCCGGGCTCATCCGACCATCCTGGCGTTCGGCTTCGGCGACGTGGATCCGGCGACTCTGCAGCAGGTGGCCACGTTCCGGGCGTTCATCGCCAACGGCGACATGTCGCCGACACAGGCTCTCCGCGAGTTCGCGCGGCAGCTGCTCAACTCCGTCGTCCAGTCGGCCGTCGCGTCGTCGTCCAATCCCTCGGGCACGGCCCAGCTCATCATCCCCGACCAGGTGCCGGGCTACACGGTCCTCGCCCCCGACCCGCTCTGATCGCGAACCGTACCCGGAAGAGGAACCGCACATGGAACAGGTCCAGGAGCACGAGGCGCCCGCGGCGGCGGAGACGGTGCCCGGGTTTCCCCAGCCGCTCGTCATCGGCCGCGAGCCGCGGGTGATCTCACAGCCGGGTCCGCTGCCTGCGGTACGGCGGCCGGACACCGAAATCGACGGCGCCGCGCTGCCCGGGCTGGAGGTGCGTGCCGCATCGATCCGAGGCGACGCGCACCGCTACTACGGCACCGTACGTCAGGACGCGATGGGGCTCTGGCACGACGGCGAGGGCACGCTGCTGGCCTGCGTGGCGGACGGGCTGGGCAGCAAGGAGGGCTCGCATGTCGGAGCGGCCACGGCCTGCGAGGTCGCGCAGGCGTATCTCTCCACGCTGCCGATCGCCCCTGACTACATGACGGACGCCCGGGAGTTCGTCGACGGCATCGCCGGCGACATCCGCGACCGGGCGGACGAGCGCGGGATGCCGCCGGACGAGTTGTCCACGACGTTCCTCGCCGCCAGGATCCGGGAGGTGCCCGAGACGTCCGTGCACCGCGCCGTGCTGGTCCGGGTCGGCGACTGCATGGCGTGGCACCTGCACAGGGGCGTCTGGACACCGTGCTTCGGCGAGGACGACGCCGACGCGGGGGTCTCGACCTCGGCGACCCACGCGCTGCCTCGCGATATCGAGCACGTGGAAGTCGGCTATGCCGACCTGTATCCAGGCGACATGCTGCTGCTGTGCACCGACGGCCTGGCCAAGCCGATGCGGGGGCCGCAGGTGAGCTCCCGGTTGGCGAGCTGGTGGAGCCGGCCGCCGTCCCTGCCCGAGTTCTTCTGGCAGATGAGCTTCCGGGCGAAGACGCACGACGACGACCGGACCGCCGTGTGCATCTGGAGGGTCTGAATGGCCTTCACGCCCCATCCGCTCGACCGGCACCGTGCGACGCTGCCCCTGGAGTCCGACCCCCTCGACAAGGGCGGCCAGGGGGTGGTCACCCGTGTGCTCGGGCCGGAGAACCTCGTCTACAAGGAGTACATGCCGCAGGCCGGCCAGGTGAACGGCGCGGCACTTGCGGAGCTCGTCGAGTTCGGTCATCGCCAGACGGCCACCGAGGTGCGCGCGCTGCTGCACCAGTGCGCCTGGCCCGTCGCGAGGGTCGTGCACGGGGGCCAGGTGACCGGCTTCCTGATGCCGCACGTGCCCCGGGACTTCTACGGCACGATCGGCGGTAAGCCCAAGCTCGTCGAGCTGCAATATCTGCTGTACGAACCGAACTGGGCGTGGCAGGACCTGCACCAGCCGGACGTCCACGGCCGCCTTGAGATCGCGACGCTGGCCGCCAAGCTGATCGACCTGCTGCACACCCACGGGTGGATCGTCGGGGACCTTTCCTTCCGGAACCTCCTGTGGCGCCCGGGCCAGCCGTACAAGGTCTTCATGCTCGACTGCGACGGCCTGCGCCGGCACGGGGCGGAACCGGTGTTGCGGCAGGCGCACACGCCGGACTGGAATGATCCCTACCAGCCCTCCAGCGGGCCGGACATGGACACCGACCGATACAAGCTCGCGCTGCTGGTCGGCCGGGTGCTCTCGCGGACCCCGTCCGTGCGGCCCGGTGACGAGCCGGCGCTGCTCCCCGGCCTGCCGGACCATGTGGTCACCGCTGTCGGGGAGCTCTTCACCCGTGCGCAGGGCCCGCGCGGCACACGTCCGATCGCGGCCGAGTGGGTCCAGGCTCTCATCGGCCGCAAGCGCATCGCGGTGACCCGGCCCGCTCGGCAACAGCGGTCCGTGCACTCCGGGCCTGACGCCCCGATCCGCCTGCCGGGCACGGGCCGTGTCAGTGTGCCGGTCAGCAGGCCGGCACGGGGAAGCAGACCGCCCCTGCCGCCGCCACCGTCCCCACCGTCCACGGAACGGAGCTGGACGTCGGTCTCTCCCATGGGCGGACCGACGACGCCCGCAAAGGACGGGAACAGGCGTCAGCCCGCGCATCAGCCGCGTGTCTCCCGACCAGGCGAGACCATCTGCGGCCTCCCCGTGGCACACGAACCGGTGCGCTCCAAGCCCGCACCTGCCGCCCCTCCCCCAGCACCGGTGCCCGTAACACCTGCCCAGCCGATTGCACCTCCTGCGGCAGTGACAGCTCTGCCAACCCTTGGTCAGCGGGTGGTGGCCTCGGATACCTATGCCGAGCAGCGGCGGCTGGCTCCCCGGGGCGGCGTCGTCGATGACGATACGGTCGCCCGGATCATCGACCACCTCGCCGGGGGCACCGGACGGGGCTCGGTGGCGGACATCGCGCAGCGGCTCGGCGAGACGCCTGACCGGACGGTCCTGTTGATGCGGGCGCTGAAGAACCTGCTCAACGTGGAGCAGACCGATGTGATCATGCTCAAGGACCGCGACCGTACGGTCGAGCTGAACGTGCGACTGCTGGAAGAGCAGTTCCTCGAGGAGGATGAACCGTGACGGCGAAGGTGAGCCGGGCAAGGCGGCGGCAGATCATCGACGCTCTCGGCCGCGGGACCGTGCCGCGCAACGGCCTGGATCTGTTCGCGGTCGGCATGGAGCGGTTCGAGAAGGCGCTCGACGACGATCTGACGGCGGTGACCGCCGGAAGCTCGGGATTCAAGGCGGTTCGCGGCGAGTACGGCTCGGGCAAGACGTTCTTCGCCCGCTGGCTGGCCGAAAGGGCCAAGCGGAAGAAGATGGCGACCAGCGAGATCCAGATCTCGGACCGGACCACGCCTCTGCACCGGCTGGAGACCGTCTACCGGTCGTTGATCGGTGGGTTGAGCACCGCGAGCTCGCCGCCGAGCGCGTTGCAGGACATCGTGGACACATGGCTTCTCGCTCTGGAGGATGACGCCGGGGTCGCGAAGGACGACCGCAGGGCGATGAGCACCGCGGTCGAGGAGCTCATCGAGTCACGGCTGGCCGAGACCGCGAAGAACGCGCCGGCGTTCGCGACCGCGCTGCGTTTCTACCGCCGCGCCAGGCTGTCGGGCGACCATGCGACCGCGGACGGCCTGCTCGCCTGGGTGCGCGGCGAGCCGAACGTCGCGTCGAGCATCCGCCGCTATGCCGGGCTCAAGGGGGACGTCGACTCGACTTCGGCCCTGTATTTCCTGCAGGGCCTGCTCGTGGTGCTGCGCGACTGCGGTTATCCGGGGCTGCTGGTCGTGCTCGACGAGGTCGAGACCCTGCAGCGGATGCGCAGCGACAACCGTGAGCGGAGCCTCAACACGCTTCGGCAGCTCATCGACGAGATCGACAAGGGCCGCTTCCCCGGCCTCTATCTCGTCATCACCGGCACTCCCGCCTTCTATGACGGTCAGCAGGGCGTGCAGCGATCCCCGGCCCTGGCCCAGCGGCTGCATTCCGACTTCAAGACCGACGCGCGGTTCGACTCCGCCCGCTCGGTGCAGATCCGGCTCACCGGCTTCGACCGCGACAAGCTGGTCGAGCTGGGCTGCGCCGTACGCGACCTGTACGCCCAGGGAGACCCCGCCGAGCAGCGCATCAGGAACCTCATCGACGACGCGTACGTCAAGGACCTGGCCACCGCCGTCGCCGGGCACCTGGGAGCCGGCGTGGCGCCGCGGATCTTCCTCCGCAAGCTCGTCGCCGACGTGCTCTACCGGGTCTCGGACCACGAGGATTTCGACCCCCGGCGGGACTACCGGCAGGTCACGGTCACAGAGGGAGAGCTGAACGACGACGAGCTGAACGCCTTCCGCCGCGGCCGCCCGGCGGTCTCCGCGGACGATGTGGAGCTCGACCTGCCGTGACCTCGCCGACACTCGCACTTCACCCGACGATCGCGTACCACCTCACCAACACGCTCGGCTGGGCCCGGCTGCGGCCGCTGCAGCAGGAGGCGCTACGTCCCATCGGCGAAGGGCGGGACGCGCTGTTGATCGCGCCGACAGCCGGAGGCAAGACCGAGGCGGCGACGTTCCCGCTACTGTCCGTGATGGAGGAACAGACCTGGACCGGCCTGTCGGTGCTGTACGTCTGCCCGCTGAAGGCCCTGCTCAACAACCTGCTGCCGCGCCTTCAGTCGTACGCGGGCTGGCTCGGCAGGCGGGTCGAGCTCTGGCACGGGGACGTGTCCGGCTCCCGCCGTCAGGCGATCCTGCGGGATCCGCCCGACATCCTGTTGACCACCCCGGAATCCCTGGAGGCCATGCTCATCAGCAACGGGGTGGACCACCGCCGCCTCCTGGCGGATCTGCGGGCAGTCGTGGTCGACGAGGTGCACGCCTTCGCCCGCGACGATCGGGGCTGGCACCTGCTCGCCGTTCTGGAGCGCCTCACCCGGCTGGCCGGACGGCCGCTCCAGCGCATCGGCCTGTCGGCGACGGTGGGCAATCCTCGTGAACTGCTTTCCTGGCTCCAGGGTTCGGGCGCGGGGAGCCGGCCTGCGGAAGTGATCGCCCCTGGCATGGGAGCGGATTCCGGAGCGGCCGATGTGGAGCTGGACCACGTCGGCTCCGTCGCCAACGCCGCCCGCGTCATCGCGGCACTGCATCAGGGCGAGAAACGGCTCGTCTTCTGCGACTCCCGCAGGATGGTGGAAGAGCTCGGTCAGTTGCTGCGCGACCACGGCGTCACGACGTTCCTCTCCCACTCCTCCCTCTCGGCCGACGAACGGCGCCGCGCTGAAGAGGCCTTCGCCCAGTCTCGCGACTGTGTCATCGTCTCGACCTCCACGCTGGAACTGGGCATCGATGTCGGAGACCTGGATCGAGTCATCCAGATCAACGCTCCGTGGTCGGTCGCGTCGTTCCTCCAGCGCCTGGGCCGTACGGGCAGGCGCTCGGGAGTCAGGCGCAACTGCCTCGTCCTGGGCCTGACCCAGGAGGATCTCCTCGCCTCCGCGGGGCTCCTGCTGCTGTGGAGCACGGGTTACGTCGAGCCCCTGCAGCCGCCGCCCTCGCCTCGGCACATAGTCGCGCAACAACTCCTCGCGCTCGCCCTGCAGGAGGGCCGGATAGGCGACGCCCTGTGGCCGGACTGGTGGCGCGGCCTCGGCCCTTTCCGTGAGCAGCACGCGCGCCCGGTGCTCGACCATCTCATCGACCAGGGCTTCCTCGAGCGAGACGGCGGCGCGCTGCTCGTCGGCCCTCAGGCCGAGCAGCGCTTCGGGCGCCGGAACTTCATGGACCTCACCGCGGTGTTCACGGCCCCGCCGGAGTTCACCGTCCTGCGCGGCAACGCCGAGATCGGCCGGACGGATCCCAGCCTCCTGACGTCCGCCGTCACGGGGCCGCGCCTCCTGCTGCTGGCCGGCCGCACCTGGGTCGTGGACTGGATCGACTGGAAACGACGACGATGCTTCGTCCAGCCCGTTGAAGGAGGCGGCGGCAAGGCCCGCTGGGCGACCACGATGTCCGGCGGCGCTTCCTTCGCCCTGGCACGCGCCATGCGGGACGTCGTTCTGGGCGCCGACCCTCCGGTGAAACTCACCCGCCGGGCGGTGACCGGACTCACGCGGATACGGGAGGACAGCCACGACCTCGTCCACCCGGGCGGCACCGTGATCGTGCGAAACGACGGCGACCTGCAGTGGTGGACCTGGGCCGGATATCGCGCCAACGCCACGATCAAAGCCACGCTCGGCCCGCTCGCCGATCCGACCCAGCGCGTGGACGACCTGCACGTCAGGCTGAGGAACGACCTGACCGGCACTCGGTGGCGGCAGGACCTCGCCGGCGAGCTCAGCCGACCCGACATCGACGACAGGGCGCTGAACGGCCTCAAGTTCAGCGCATTGCTGCCCCGCGAACTCGCCGTCGAGACGCTCGCGACCCGTCTGGCCGATCTCCCCGCCGCGGCCGCCGTGCTTTCGGAGCCCGCGCATTTCACGCTCCGATGAGCATGCCTATCCGGCGATGACCCGGCCTGATCAGTCTGGACCATCCCAGCCGAGTATCTAGAAATTTGTGCCGGTTTTCGGAATGATCAACCGGTTGTCACGTTCCAAAAGAAAGGGATGACTGACGACTATGTCGATCGGCCACCTCGTCGCGCAGTACCAGGCCTATGCGGCAGCCGAGCCAGAGCGGTTCAGTATGACCATCTCCGAGTCGCTGGACGATCTGGTCCTTCGGCTGGGCGATGAGATTCACGGTCTGGAGCAGACGGTGATCGCCGATCCGGACATCGTCCGGGATGAGTTGTCTCGCTCGCTGAAGGCGCTCGCTGATCGGCTCGCCGAGCAGGGGCACCCCGATAACGAGTTGCTCGCGCGCCGCATAGTGCTCGCCCTCTCGGAGGGCCGTGATCGGCTTCAGCTCGCGCGGGCGCTGAGCGAGCTCGCCGTGCCGCTCACGGCGCTGGGCCGGCTCGACGATGCCGTCTCCGTACGGCGCCGCGCTTTCCGCATCCTTCGCACCCTGGCCAAGGAGGACGTTACCCGCTGGCTGGATGTTGCCGCGGAGGCCGAACCGTACAGTGCCCTGCTCGTCCATGTCGGCAGTGTGCTCGACGCGATGATGGTCTGCCGGCAGACGGTCCGCGGCCTCGCTCCACTCGTCGAGATGGGTTTGGACTGGGCGCGGGAACCGTACGCTCGCTGCCTGCTGCGTCTCGCCCAGCGCGTGGCCGAGGACGACGACCTGAAGGAAGGCATCCGGCTGGCGGAGAAGTCCATCGAGCAGTTCCGGGCTCTGGGAGGGGGCTACGGTCTAGCCCTCGCGCTCAACATCCTGAGCAACCTCAAAGTGGACGACGGTGACCTCGCCGGAGCCCTCACGACCTCCCAGGCCGCGCTGGAAGTGGCAAGGAATCTGGCCGACGGCGACTACCGTATGACACTCGCCATGGCGCTGCAGACCACAGCCTTACGGCATGCGGATCTCGAACAGTGGAACCAGGCACACGAGAGCCTCATTGAGGCTGGGGAACTCTTTCCGCTGCTGCTTGCCGAGGATTCCGGAGCGGCCCCGTGGTACGCGAGTTTCCTCAGCAACCTCTCCCAGGTTCAGGCGAAGCTCGGCGATGCGGACGCCG
>NZ_VIRM01000027.1 GCF_006874475.1 Microbispora hainanensis | reverse complement strand
TACGCCATGAGGGCGAGGCCCAGGTCATGGACTGCCCGTCGTGCAATTAGCGTGCAATTAGCCAGGGGAACGAGGGGGCAACCACGGTCACCCATGACCGGTCCTACGCGCAGCTCAGCGACCGTACGGGCCGTGATCCATGCAATTCCCAAGCTGACAGCGCGGGTTCGATTCCCGTCACCCGCTCCAAGATCAAGCGAGCACCTCCGGCAGCAGCCTGAACGCGGCCACATGCCGGGGCCGGATCAGGCCGAAATCGCGCCGGTCAATCGTCGCAATTTGTGTGATTCCCAGACGCTCGGCGATTGCGACCACGGACACATCGGCAGGGTCGAGACGAGCATCTTTGTAAAGCCGGACGAGTTCGGCCATACGTCGTACGTCAGCGGCAAGGAGATCAACCAGCTCGAACTCCTCCGTGACGAGATCAAGGAACTGCGCGTGTACGGCCGGTCCCATGTGCCTGTTGATCGTCCAACCAGCCTCGATCAGGATGGTCGAAGGAAGAAGCAACGGCCCTGCCAACTGCTCAAGGAGACGCACACATGAGGCATGGTGCTTGTCATCGCGATCGACAACGGCGATCAGCGGCCCTGTGTCCAGGAGCGTAGCGGTCACACCGACCGATTGAATCGCTCCGCCAGCAGATCTTCGACCCGTTCTGACAGATCGCCCTCTCCGGATGCGCCGATTCCCGCGATCGACAGTCGGCGACGCCGTACCGGTTCCGACGGACCTTCGTTCGCGGCCTCAGCGAGTTCCGGGTCTGTCTTGACCAACCGCAGCAGCCGACCCGCCTGATCCGGCGACAGCCGGTCAACCAGGTGATGAAGCTCCTCATGCGCATGCCCGGCGCTCATGCCCCGAGTCTACGCCTGCGATATCGCTGGCGGCAGGGACGCGGCGCGGCGTGCCCGTTGCGTGCCCGTTCGGTCGGCGATCAGAGGGAACTGCCGGGAACTCACGGTGACTCGACCGCCATACGTCCAGGTCAACGTTCTGCCAGCTCAGAAAGCAAGATCTTGAAAGGCTTCCCAAGCTGACAGCGCGGGTTCGATTCCCGTCACCCGCTCTACGAGTGAAGGCCCAGGTCAGGACAGCAATCCAGACCCGGGCCTTGATTGTTTCCGAGGCTCTTTGATCTTCGCGTGCCATTAGGTCCTGTTCCAGGCTTGGATCTTGGATGCTGTGGTCGGGCTACTGAACCGATCCCAGAGGAAGGACAGCCATGGAGCGCGAGCCCATCTACTACATTGCGAAGTCCGAGGGCGGTGACGTCAACGAAGATCCTTCCGAAGACGCCCTCTACACGATGATCGAGGATCTCACCCACCCGGATAACACCTACGTCATCATCGAGCCCGACGAAGAGGACTCGACCTGGTTCGCCTCTGTAGCTCTCCGGGAGGACGGACGTTACGAGGTCGAATACCGCGACACTCTCCACCGCGAGCATCGTGTGACTGTCGAGACCGATCTCAGCCACATCGCCAAGATGACCGGATCGGGCGAGCCCTGGATGCGGTCGCCCCGCATCTGGATCACCTGGTCGGGTCGATCGGGCTACGGGCGATCGAGAAGTTCGGCATCGATGTCTCCCGCATGCACTGGGACATGACCTCCATCTCCCTGCACGGCGACTTCCCCCACGCCGAGGAGGCCTACCCGGCGAGCGCGGCGATGCGGCGGTTGTTCTTCAGGTACAGGGCGGTCACGGCCAGCGGGCCTTTGAACGCCAGTAGCGGCGTTCGACTGCTTCTTGGCCCTTGTACAGGCGCAGGATCTGCTCGGCGTCGGCCTGGTCGGGGCCGAGGTTGGTCAGCAGCGCGTACCAGCCGTCGCCGGCGGCCTCGGCGTCGATGGCCTGGGCAGGGGTCCGGTGACAATCTCGCAGTCGCTGGCGTGTTGGGCGCGGTCGGCCCGTATGAACCCACTGGCATGTATCGCGTGGGGCACCGACGGGCTGCTTGTCAACGGGTCCGGCGCCTCCTGGGTCTCCATGGAAGGCCTCGCCGTGCTGCTGCTCGACGAGGCCGAACACCCACCACCGCCGCACCCGATTCATCGTCGGCTATTGACGCCGACGCCTGATCGGTCCTCCACCTGTGACCGGCCCGTGGTGGCCATGAGAAGTTCGCACCCGTCGCCATGGACGGCTCACTATTGCGGGCGCACCGCCATCCAGATCGCCACGGCGTTCCCGTCGCCGGGGTTCCGCCAGAAGTGCGTCTGATGAGTAAGGAAGTGGAGGGCGTCACCCGGCTTGAGCACATGCGTTACGTCGCCGACCCGGAACTCGAGTTCGCCCGACACCAGGTAGATGAGCTCCTCGCCGGCGTGCTGCAGCGGCTTGCTGCCGCTGCTCGCCCCCGGGATCACCGTGGCCACGGCCGCGGCGACCAGGAACTCGCCGTAAGGTCCGCTGATCCCGTCGAGTTTGATCCCGACATGTGAGGTGTAGATCGGGCTTCTGCCATCCGCCGGAGTGAACACCGTCGGGTAGTTGTCGTCGTCCTCCTCCTCAACGAAGTAGGAAACAGGCCGGCCGAGAGCCGTGGCAATCTTGAGCAGCGTGGTGATCGTCGGCACCATGTCAGACTGCTCGATCTTGTGAATCGTGGCCGCCGAGACGTCCGCGCGCTCCGCGAGCGACTGCAGCGAATAGCCCTTCTGCTTGCGAAGTGCCTTGATTTTCGGACCGATGCCCGAGACGACGGCGGCCACTCGTCCACTCACTTTGTGCCTCCTCCGGTGCGTAGGCCGAGGTTCGCACTCCGTAACGAGCACCCGTCTATACCTTGACGGCGACGACCAGGTACGTCAAGTATGGTGAACGGAAAGTTGCGCATGCTCAATGCAATCGAGCCCCTCCAAGGAGAACCGAAGTCAGATGGCCAGGCGAATCGTAGTGGTAGGCGGCGGAGCCGCAGGGATGGGCGCGGCCGGCGCCGCGAAAGGTACCGACCCGGACGCCGAGGTCATCGTCTTCACCGACTATGAGGACGCGGCCTATAGCCCTTGCGGGATCCCCTACGTCCACGGGCGCGAGATCGCCAGCTTCGACTCCCTGTTCATGGCGACCAAGCAGCACTACATCGACCAGGGCATCGACATTCGCTACGAGACGACCGTCGCCTCCATCGACGTGAAGGCCAAGACGGTGACCGCGGCAGACGGGACGGTCGAGCGCTACGACTCGCTGGTGCTGGCGACCGGGTTCACCTATGCAGACCCGGGGGTGCCGGGGGGCGACCTCGGCAACATCTACTACGTCAAGAACATCCGCCAGGCGATGGAGTGGGACAAGGTCCTGGACACGGTGAAGACCGCGGTCGTCGACGAGGCGACGCCGCTCGGCGCCGAGATGGTCACCGCGCTCGCGCATCGCGGCATCGAGACCCACCTGGTCGACCCCGCGCCCTGGGCCATGTCCATGGCCACTGATCCGGACATCATGCAGCCGGTCGAGGAGTCCTGGGTCGAGATGGGCGCCAAGCTGCACTTCAACACCAAGGTCACAGGGTTCGTCGGGAAGAATGGCAAGCTTACCAAGGTAACCACCTCGGAGGGGGACATCCCGGCGGATCTGGCGGTGGTGGCCACGAAGAAGGCGCCCAACACCAGCCTCGCAACCGCGGCCGGCATCAAGACCGGCATGAGCGGAGGCATCATCGTCGACGGGAGGATGCGCACTTCGGCTCCGGACGTGTACGCGGCGGGCGACTGCACCGAGATCCCGCACGGCGTCTCCAACGTCCCGATCCAGGGGCTGTCCGGCAGTCACGCCTACGCACAGGGCAAGGTCGCCGGAGTGAACGCCGCCAGCGGCGTCCGCGAGTACCGCGCCGTCTATGTCCCCTGGGGCATGGTCGCCGGCAAGTGGATGATCGGCGGGGTGTCCTTCAGTGAGACGCTGGCCACCGCGCTCGGCGTCCCCTTCATCGTGGGCACCGCCCAGGGCATCTCCCGTGCGCGCTACTACCCGGACGTTAAGCCGGTCAAGGTCAAGCTCCTCGCCGAACCCGACCACCTCCGGCTGATCGGAGCCCAGCTCGTCGGCGGCGAGGGCATCAAGGAACGCGCCGACTTCCTCGCCATGGCCGTGCGCACAGGCATCACGATCAACGATCTGGCGACTATGGAGAACGTCTACAGCCCCCCGATCGGCGCGCTCAACGAGCCGATCGCGCTCGCCGCCCAGAACGCGCTCGCGAAGGCGAGGGGCTGAGATGGGCCTGACGCGTTGGGTTCGCGCGAGGTCTGAGTACTACCTGATGGTCGACGCGCAGGACAGGGTGGGCACCCGCCTCGGCGGCAGGCGCCCCCACCCGCCGCGCGGAGGCGAGATCTTCTGGCGCCGGGTCTACGTCCCGGTCTTTCACCGGCTGCCCCTGAAGCTGCGCAACTCGATCATCGCGCGCATGCCGGGAAGCCACCAGCAGGCTTGGACACCCCAACCACCGTCCAAGGGTCCCGCGATCTGACGCGGGATCCGGCACTTCGCGGAACCTGATGACGACACCAGGCCCTCCGCACTGCACATAGCACAAAGGAGTGACATGTCTTCCAAGACCGTGACCGTCCCCACCCCCGAGGACGGGGATGTCCTGTGGGACACGAGCGAGAAGGTATTCGAGGACATCAGGGCCGAGGAAGGTGAGAAGGCCACGGTCTTCATCCACTCGGTGCCGTTCGAGGGCTCGGTCTCCCTCGTCAACCTGATGACCTCCACGCGCCTCCAGCGCAAGGGGTTCAAGCTGACGATCGTCCTCTACGGGCCCGCCGTGCTGCTGGCCGCTGCCGGCCGTGGCTACCCGGCCGTCGGCAAGGAGGGCTTCCCGGGCAACCTGGCGGTCAACAGGCAGATCAAGATCCTCCTCGATGAGGGCGCCACCATCTACGCCTGCCGCTTCGCCATGGGCGCCCTGTACGGCATGCGTGAGGACGACCTGATCCCGGGCGTGAAGGCCTTCAACCCGCTGGACGTGCTCGATTCCGCGCTGACCGCGTGGCGGGAGCGCCACTTCCAGCTCAACACCTGGACCATGTGATGGCCAAGGGGCCATCGCGCCACATCGACGCGCACCGCCACATTGGTGTGCTGCCCGCGTTTCCCTTCTACGGCGGCCCCCCGGTCAACCCGGACGTGAACGCCCGTGCCACGATCGAAGAGCTGATCGCCGACATGGACAGGGAGGGCACCGAGCGAGCGTTGGTGATTCCGAACTACGGAGTCCCCGACCCGAGCCATTCCTTCGCGCTCAACGAGCTCGTGCTCGAGGCGGCCGCCAAGAGCGATCGCATCAGCGCCGCCCTCTGGGCCTCGCCCCGGCCGCAGGACGCCGAGCTGACCGACAGGTCGCTCGCGCTCGCCTCCGAAAGCGGAGTCAAGGCCATCAAGATCAGTTTCTTGCTCGGGGGATCCGCGGAGGACCCTGAGTGCCAGGCTCAGCTCGACAAGGTGTTCGCCACCGCGAAGGCCAACAATCTCGTCGTCCACGTGCACACCTCGCCGGGTGCGGCCTCGGACATCGACAAGGTGGGCCTGCTCGTGGAGCGGTACGCAGATGAGACGCCGATCCACCTCGTCCACTTCGGGGGCGGGGTGAGCGGCCACATCAAGCTCATCGGCAAGCGGTTCTTCGACTGGATCGAGGCCGGGAAGAAAGTCTACACCGACCTGACCTGGTCGGTGGGTTTCGCGCCGCAGTGGCTCGCGCGCGAGATCGACCGGCGCGGCATCGGCGGCGACCGCGTGCTGTTCGCCTCCGACCAGCCGTGGGGCGAGTTCGCCGGCGAGTACGCCCGGATGGTCGACGCCACGGGTGGCGGAGAGCTGACCGAGTTGGTCTTCCACGACAACTACGAACGGCTCTACGGCTGACCCTGCTGGCCCATGAATCCCAGGCGCCCCCGCCTGGGATTCATGGTTTCCGGGGTGAAACCGCACCGAAGGGAGCGAGCTTTGGCAAGATCGGGAGACTCGAACGAAGTCGTCGCGCGATGGGAGGGCGGCTGGCGCGCAACCGTCACCGCCGGACCGTTCTCCTTCACCGTTGACGAGCCCGAGGGCGTCGGCGGGACGTTCGCCGGTCCGATGCCGACCGAGTACTTCCTGGGATCGCTCGCGTCCTGCTACGCGCTGGCGCTGGCGTGGTGCGCCCGCAAGCGCGGAATCGAGCTGCCCGACCTGTCGGTCTCGGCGACCGGGGAGTACGACGGACCGAGCTTCAGCGGGATCCGGCTACGCATACGCTCCAGCCTGCCGGCGGAGCGGCTCCAGCCGCTGCTAGCCCCGGCCTCCCGTGTCTGCTATGTCTCCAACACACTCGCCCGCACGCCCCGGGTCGAGGTGGAAACGGCCGGCGCCGACATCTGAGGGCACACCGGAAAGGGCACCGGCGTGGTGTGGGGCCGGTGGACCAGGAAGGGTCCACCGGCCCCACAACGATCAGGCCTCGCCGCTGAGCTTCGCGTCCAGCGCAAGCAGGGCCTCGGCGAATACCTTTATCGGCGCCTCCGCGACCCCGGCACCGACCTGGCCGCTGCCGTCGGCGTTGTGCAGGATGCCCGTCGTCACCTGTGGGGTGATGCCCAGTTCGACGACCTTGCGTACGTCGACCCCCAGCGGCGCCCCCTTCATTCCCCAGAACGGGATCACGAAGCGGCTGGAGTTGCCGACGCACACCTCGTCCAACTGCGCGGTCAGCTCGGCGGCGTGTGCCATCGTGCCACCGACGATCTGCGCCACCGCCGGCGAACCGGCCGCGGCGGCCCCCCCGAGCCCGACCAGCTCCAGCACCGCGCTGTCGCCGATGTCGGGGGCGGCGTCGGCCTCGCTGCGGCCGGGCTGGTAGAGCGCGCGCCCCACCATCGGCGCGGGAGCGGTGAACCACTCGGAGGAGCGTCCGGCCAGCCAGGCGGCGAACTCAGTGCCGTTACGCGCCATGCCGGTCACGACCGAGCTGTTCTCCACCTGGGCGGCCCACGTGGTCAGCGCCCGTGCGGCCGCCATGGCCAGGCTGAGGAACAGCAGGTGGTTGCCGGACAGGAAGGTCGCCGCCTCGTGCCGACGCGGATGGTCTCCCGCCACCAGCGCGGGCAGCAGGTTACGCAGCAGTAGATTGGTCGCGGCCTGGGTTCGGACATGGACGTCGTCGCCCATCGCCACCGCCTGCGCCGCGAGGGACATCACGTCGACCGATCCGTACTCCTGGACGGCGGCGGCCAACACGGAACCGACCGCCTCCCGCAGCAGGACGAGGCGCGCGATCGCGCCCGGCGTGTCCCGGCCGAACCACGCGACGTCCCCCGACCCCTGGCCGACCGGGGCGTACGTACGGATGCCCGCCTCGGCGAGCTCGACCTCCCAGACAGGCGTGGTGGGCCCCATCGACGTCGCCATCGGGACCACCGTACCGTGGGCGTTGGCCGGCTCTAGGCGCACCGTGCCGTCCCGGAGCAGGGCGTCCGCCTCCTCGGGGGTTCGCGCCCACCCTTCGGCGCAGACGGCGGCCCGCATCGAACGGCGCAGCGGGTCCGTGGTGTTCTCGATCGAGATCCGCGGCCCGCAGTGCAGCAGGACCCTTCCCTGCGCCAGCACCGGGATCACGTCGGCGGCGGTTCGCACGGCGACCAGTTGGGGCGCTCCGCGGTCCAGCCGCCGGAAGACCTCCTCATTGGCGGCGTCGATCGTACGCGCGTGCGGGCCGTACAGCCGCCGGAGCGCGGCGACCACCACGGGATCGCCGCCTCCCGGAATGCGCCAGTCCACCTGGACGACCGGGCGTTCCTGCTGCCTGATCGCCTCCGCGAACAAAGGGAGCCCGACGTTGACCACGTTGACCTTCTCGGGAACGTGGACCGGGGCGACGATCTCAGCTGTTGTCATCGCTCTTTCCTTCTTCGACGAATTCCTCGGCTTCGGCCACCAGTGCGGCCTCCGCCCGCTCGAACGAGCTGCGCCGGGCTTTCGCACGATCCCGGAGCGACTCCGCTGTCTTGACGCACTCCGCGGCCATGGCCTCGACCACGGACGGGGCCGCACCACCGGCCAACGTCCGCGTCTCGACGATGCGCCGGGGATCGAGGATCTCGCTGAGGTCCCGGCCGTCCAGCCCCAGGGAGATCCCCGCGTACTGTTGGGCCGCGGCCTCCAACCGCGACCCGTCGAGGTCGATCCCGCGCAGCCCCTCCCGGCTCGCCTCGCGCACAGCCATGCCGACCACCTGGTAGGCGGTCCGGTAGTCCACATGGCAGGTCTGCATGACGAACTCCGCCAGGTCCGTCGCCTGGCTGAAGCCGGACTCCAGGGCGGTCCACATCTTGTCGGCGTTGACGTTGAGGGTTCGGATGACCCCGCTGGTCAGCCGCGTCGTGCGGTGGGCCAGGTCCAGTGCGCGCGGGATCTCGCCATACGCGTAGATCAGGTTGTCGCTCCGCGCCGACGGGCTCTTGCTGACCGCGAGGAAGCCGGTGAGGCGGCCGATCAGCGTGCCGGCGGCGCCGCGGATGATCGACAGGGCGTACGGGTTGCGTTTCTGCGGCATGAGCACGCTGGAGCGGCTGTACCCGTCGGCGACGGTCACGTAGTCGAACTCGTTGCTCGCCCAGATCTCCAGGTCTTCGGCCAGCTTGCTCTGGGTGGTGAGCAGGCTGGACGCGTGGGAGAGCGCCGCGATAAGGCCGTCGATCTGCCACATCGCGTCGCGGGTGTGCTCGATGAAGCCCTCGAATCCCAGCAGGGAGGCGACCCGGCTCCGGCCGGCCAGCAGGCGGCTCCCGTTGACGCAGCCCGCGCCGCCCGGACTCGTGTTGACCCACGCGAAGGCGTCCATGAGCCGTTCCGCGTCCCGCAGGACCGGGTAGGCGAAGCTCGCGAGATAGTGACCGAACGTGGAGGGCTGCGCGTGCTGGAGGTAGGTCTGGTCGGGCAGCCAGGTCGTGCTGTGCCGCCCCGCCACGACCGCGATGGTCCGCGCGAGCTCCGCCGCGTCCTCGACCAGATCCTCCAGGACGCTGCGTACGTGAAGGCGGAGCGCGATGCGCACGGCCTCCCGCCTGGGCCGCCCTGCATGCAGCCAGCCCGCGTCGTCCCCGATCTGCGCGGTGAAGTGCCGCTCCCGCGAGTTGTACGGCTCGCCGTACGCGGGGTCGTAGGGGAAGTCGTCGGCGGAGGTGCGCACGGACCGGAGCAGTACCCGTATGAGCTTCCTCGCGGCGGCCCGGGGGATGACCCCGCGCTCGTGCAGATCGATGACATGCGCGATGTCGGCGAGGTTGAGGCCGGCGTGCAGTAGCGGCGCGTCGGCGTTCTCAAGCATGAATCCGCTGTCGATCAGTTCCTGAGCGGGACCGCCCACCGGTGGCCCCAGCCGATCGGGCCCGCCTCGGTGATGTCCCGAAGGGGCGGACGGCAGTTCATCATTGATCATCTTGACTCCATCCCGCGACGGCGTCGAGCAGGCCGCCGGTGTGCCAGAAGACTGTCGTGTGGTCGGGGTCGGAGCGCCGGTCTCCGAGGATCCGCGTGAGCGCGCCCAGCGCCTTCGCCGAGTACACCGGGTCGAGGACGATCCCCGAGGTGCGCAGGGCGAGCCGGGCCGCACGCTCGCCCTCTTCTGAGGGGCGCCCATGCCCGGGACCGCGGGCGTCGTCCAGAATGACGTCCGTCTCCCGGGGGAGCTCGGTGCCCATCAGCCGGGCGCACCCCCTGCTGAGTTCGAGGACCCGGCGAGCGGTCTCTTCCGGCGGCCGGCTGACCGACGCCCCGCACATCCGCAGTCGCCGCCCCATCGCCACCGCCCCGGCGACGAGGCCGGCGAGCGTCCCTCCGGAACCGGTGCCCACGACGACGGTGGCGTGACTGTCCAGCTGGGCGTCGAGTTCTGCCGCCGCCAGGTGGAACCCGGTGGAGCCGAGCGGGGTCGCGCCGCCGCGCGGCACCACGAAAGGCGTCCGGCCCTCCCGGATCAGCTCGGCCGCGGCCTTCTCCATCGCGGCGTCCACCGAGGCGCGGTCAGCGTCGTGCGTCCACCGTACCCGGGCGCCCCAGTGGACCGCCGCGGCCTGGTTGGGGTGCCGGACAGGCGAAGGTGAGCCGGCGTAGACGAGCACGCACCGAAGGCCTGCCCAGGCGGCGGCCGCGGCCGCCGCCTGGCAGAAGTTCGAACCCGGCATCCCCCCGGTCACCAGGACGTCGGCTCCGGACGAGCACATGTCGGCGATGAGCATCTCCAGCTGGCGTGCCTTGTTGCCGGCGACCGCGAAGCCTGTGAGGTCGTCGCGCTTCAGCAGCAGCCGGCCGCGCATGCCCAGCGCCTCCGCCAGCCGCGGCGCCTCATGGAGAGGCGTGGGCAGTGCGGCGAGGCCGGCGCGGAGAGGGGTCGTTCCCGTGTAATCGGGCTTCACGGCCATGAGGGCGACTCCTCGGCCCTGGCGCGCCGGGCGCGGGCCACCACCAGGTCCACCATCTCGACGGCGAAACCCGGGTCCGACGGGTTCTGCGTGTCGCCGAGGTACGTGCGCATGTTGGCCGCCATCCGATCGGAGTGCACCTCGAGGCCTTCGACCAGTTCGACGCCGAGCGCGAGCGCCTTGCCCGCCAGCAGGCAGACCTCCGGCAGGGCGACCCACTCCGCCTTCCAGGCCCGCCCGTCGCGCTCGTGCTGGCTGACGACCGACTCCAGGAGAACGCCTGCGTTGGCGCGGACCAGGCGGGCGAGCGTGTTCAGGTGCTCGCTGCCCTCCGGGTTCCGCTTGTGGTGCATGGTGATACTGCCGACCACTCCGGCTGCTCGCGGCTCGCCGAGCTCCCCGATCTCCGGACGCTGGAGCTCGTAGACCTCCTCACCGATCCGGGCGAGCGTGCCGGTGATCAGGGCCAGCAGGCCGCCGAACTCGGCGATCCTGTCGCGGGCGCTCAGCCAGGAGATGACCGGGTCGGCGAGCCCCAGCTCCGCGGCGAACCGTGCCCGGACGGCCAGCCCGCGGTCGCCGTAGGCGACGAGGGTGCCGATGCCGCCTCCGAGCTGTGCCACCAGCCATCGCGGAGCGCCCTCGCGCAGCCGGTCGAGATGCCGCCGGATCTCGTCCGCCCAGGACGCCGCCTTCCAGCCGAACGTCGCCGGCGCCCCCGGCTGACCGTGGGTCCGTCCCGCGATCGGCGTCTCGCGGTGCTCGACGGCCAGCTCGACGAGCCGCTCCTCGATGCGGCGCAGGTCACGCCAGACGATGCCGCCGACGGTGCGGACCGCCATCGACGTCCAGGTGTCCGTGACGTCCTGTACGGTCGCCCCGACGTAGACGTGCTCATGCGCCGCTTCGGGCAGCACGCGACGCAGCTCGTGGATCAGGCCCAGGGTCGAGTGCCCCGTCTCCCGAGTGCCCCGCGCGATCCGGTCGAGGTCGAGACGGTCGGCGCGCAGCTCGTCGGTGATGACCGAGGCGGCGTGGGCGGGGATGAGTCCCTCCGCCGCCTGCGCCCTGGCCAGCGCGGCGAGGACATCGAGCCACCCTTGCAGCCGGGCCCGCTCCTCGAAGATCTGCCGCAGCTCGTCCGTGCCCCACAGGTGGGCGTAGGCCGACGAGTCCGTGATCCGCGCGGTCACGACGCCCCTCCGTTCCGCTCCGTACCTGAGCCGAGCTTCCCGGCCAGCTCCGACGCGGTGGCCAGACCCTCCGCGACCAGCGTGAACGACGCTCCCCAGGGCACCACGACCGTGTCGCCGCGTGTCTCGATGTTCTCCTCCAGCAGGCAGCACTTGGTGAGCCGGGCCTCGCCGGGGGGAAGCGGCAGCGTGGCCGCCAGGGCGGCGGGACAGATGTCGATCTGGCGCAGGTTCGCCGCCTGATCCGGATAGAAGTGGTCGTGGATGGCACGTGAACGGGCACAGCCGAGCAGGACCCAGTCCGCCTGCGGCGGCACCTCGTCGAGATAGGAGATCTCGGCGCCCGCGACCGACATGCCACCTCCGCGGCAGGGCAGCAGGTAGTGCTCGGCCGGCTCGGTGGCGGCGAGTTTCTCCAGGTCGACGACTTGTGGCACGCATTCGGTCGCGGGTAGCTCCTCGGCTGTGTCCGCGATCCGCTGGACCTGGTCGTACAGCTTGGCCGGCCACGGGGGTGCCACGTCGAGCACATGCACCCGGCGCGGAGCGGGGTCCAGGATGAAGTTGACGTGCTCGTAACGCCCGCGCACGATCACGCAGCGCGGCGTCCCGGGGAGCTCGCGCGCCGCGCGGAGCAACTGGCTGGGCACGGCGGTGTCGATGTCGGGCCGGTCGACGAACACCGTCTCGGCCGGCCCGGCCAGCACACGTGCGTCGGTGACGCCCACGAACAGTTCGACCTCGCCGGCCTTGGTCAGCTCGACCACGGCGTACGCGTCCCGGCTCCGGGCCACCACGAAGCGCGTCCTGCGGTAGACCTGCCGGCTGAGAAAGAACGTCCGCAGGGAGTCGTCGTCGAGATCCACCGCCACGTCGGTGAACGCCACGGTTCGGTACTGATGCGGGATCATCATGATCTCTCCACTCCTGCGCGCTCCTCTCCGCACCTGGAAAGCGTCTCGATAGTGTCGGACCGCAGGCCCAGCCGGAGCGTCTCGACGGCCAGCGCATCGGCGGGCTGGATGTTGCCGAGGTTGACGTTCGCGCCATAGCGCCTGATCAACCACGCCTGCTGCGCCTTGCGCGGGGCCTCGAACAGGGTGGCCCTGAGGCCGGCTGCGGACACCACGGCGTCCGCGATGTCGGCGCGCACCCTGCCCTCGGCGTCGAACAGGCCGACGGTGCCGCTCTCGCGCCCCTCCGTCAGCACCCAGGTGGCGCCCGCCTCCGTGTCGGCCCGCGCATCCGCGGCCCACTCCCTGGCCGAGGGCGCCGGGGCGGGATCCTTGAGTCCGACCTCGGACAGGACGAGGAACCGGGAGGCGGCAGCTTCGATGATCTTGTCTTTGTCCGCCCGCGACATCTCCACCGAGCCGCAGGAAACCTCGACACACGGGAAGCCCACGGCCTCGGCCCAGTCCATGAACCTGTCCAGCACGCCCTGCCGCCACGAGATCTCCAGCAGGGTGCCGCCCGTGCAGGCGAGCACCTGGTGCGCGGCCAGCAGGTCGAGCTTCTCGCCGAGCGACGGGTCGACGTAGGCGGTTCCCCAGCCGAACTTCCACAGGTCGATGCTCGCGGCAGCGGCCGCCAGTCGCTGCTCCACCTCGGCCACGGACATGCCGTTGTCGAGAACGTGGGAGACGCCGTGCCGGCGAGGCTTCTCCACGCGGGGCGGTAACGCAAGGAAGTCGGGCACCGCCGAGGTCAGGCCCCGATCGGAGGTACGGTCTCGGGTAGGTTGTCCTATCACGGAAACGGCTTCCTCACTGGCTGATATGACGCCATTTGCGGCCTTTGGCCCCAATATTAACTTTCGCCCCAATTTGCACCGAAACGGAAGAGCCGCCTTGTTCACACGCAACACTCATGATCTTGAAGAACTGGCGCGCCGGCTCCGGAGCCTGCCGGGTGTCGCGGCCAAGAACTCCATCGGCGTGGTCGCCGATGTTTTCGGCGGCGGGGACTGGTGGGCCGGGCCCGGTGACGACGGAGCGGTCGTGCACGACCGGGGACGCAATCTGATCGTGGGGGGTGAGGCGATGCTGCCCGCCTTCGTCGCCAAGGACCCGTACGGCGCGGGCATCGCGGCGGTCCTCGCGAATGTGAACGACCTCGCCGCCATGGGGGCCCGGCCACTCGCGATCGTCGACACGGTGACGGGCCCGCGCGACGTCGCCAAGGCCATCCTCGAGGGCCTGAAGTGGGCCGCCGAGGTGTATGAGGTGCCGATCGTCGGCGGGCACCTCACCGAGACGGACGGGCCGCCCAGCCTGTCGGCGTTCGGGCTTGGCGCCGCGGACCTTGTGCTCTCGGCGATCCACGCCGAGCCGGGCCAGGCACTTGTCCTCGCCTGCTGCCTCGACGGGAGGATGCGGGAGGACTTCCTGTTCTTCCCATCGTTCGAGGAGCGTGGCGAACGTCTCGCGGGTGACGTCCGCACCCTGGCCGAGGTCGCGGAGCGGGGTGCCGCCGCGGCCGCCAAGGACGTGAGCATGGCCGGAATGATCGGCTCGCTGGCCATGCTCCTGGAGGCGCGCAAGCTCGGCGTCCAGGTCGATCTGGACGTGCTTCCGGTGCCCGCGGGGGTGCCGATCGGCGACTGGCTGTCCTGCTTCCCCTGCTTCGCGTTCCTGCTGACGACGCCGGCCGAGAAGGTAGGGGAATGCCTTGAGGCGTTCACCGCCCGCGGCCTCACCGCGCAGCGGATCGGGACGCTGGACGACACCGGTGAAGTGCGCATCGGCGACGCCTCCGGATCGGTGGTCGTCTTCGACCTGAAGCGGGAGTCGGTGACCCGGCTGGCTCGCTGAGGCGGCACGGCCCCGCCTGCCGTACGAGGTCGTCACGTGAGGTCGATGCTCATCTGCTGGTGAGGCACGCCCACGTACGGTACCGGCTCACCGACCCTCGACCAGCCGAGCCTTCGGAAGAAGGTCACGTTCGTGAGCTGCACAAAGGCGAGCATGCGGTCGCCGCCCGCGGACGCCGCGGTCGCGACCGCGTACCTGACCAGCGGCCCGCCCAGCATCAGATGACGATGCCCGGGCAGGACCGCCAGCCGATCTCCCTTCCACAGCACCTCGTCGCCGTCCGGCGAGGGTACGCGGTACAACCGGACGGTGCCGATCGGGACGCCGTTCGCGTATCCGACCACGTGGTGGGTCGTGGGATCGCGATCGAACTCGTCCTGGTCGGTCTGCTCGAACAGCCCCTGTTCTTCGACGAAGACCGCCTGCCGAATCCTCACGTGCTGCGCCAGCTCGTCCGGTGTGACCGCAGAACGGCAGACGAGCGCCGGCTCGCCGAGATCAGACGACGAGCGGGAGAGCCGTACGCCCATCAGCCAGACCCTTCGTCGAACCCGAACCGACACGTTCGAGGGCCGCCATCCCGGAGCAGGCCTGGCAGCGTGCGCAGCCGGCCTTGGTCCCGGCCGCGGTGAGCCCGCGTCGCAACATCTGCGGGACGATCTGCCGATAGATCCCCTCGACGTACGCCGAGGACGGCGGAAGCGCGTCCTCCATGAGGCTGCCGGGCACCGGGCGCAGCGGGACGATGAACGGGTAGACCCCGATGTCCACCGCGCGCTTGCACATCTCGACCGTGATCTCGGGGTCCTCCCCCATGCCCAGGATCACATAGGTGGACACCTGGCCCGCGCCGAAGACCTCGACAGCACGTTCCCAGGCGGTGAAGTATGCCTCGATGCCCCATCGCGCCTTACCCGGCGCGATCTCCGCGAGCACCTTGGGGTCGAAGGTCTCCACGTGGATGCCGACCGAGTCGACGCCCATGTCGCGGACGCGGTTGATCACGTCGAGGTCGGAGGGCGGCTCGAACTGGACCTGCACCGGCAGTCCGGACGCCTCCTTCACCGCCTTCGCGCACTTGCCCACATAGAGCGCGCCGCGGTCGGGGGTGGCGGTGCTGCCGGTCGTCAGCGTTGCGTCGACCGCGCCGTCGAGATCCCGCGCCGCCACCGACACCTCCGCCAGCATCTCGGGCGTCTTCTTCGCGATGGTACGGCCGGCGTCGAGGGAGACCCCGATGCCGCAGAACTTGCACTGGTCCGAGTTCCCCCAGTAGGCGCAGGTCTGCAGGACCGTGCTCGCCAGGGAGTCGAGGTGCAACAGGGCGATCTTCCAGTATGGGACGCCGCCTGCGGTCTCCATGTCGTAGTACTTGGGCCGTGGCGCGAGCGACGCGTCAGCCAGCCGGACCGAGCCCTCGTAGACGCCGAAGCCGTCGTCCTCCTGCCGCAGCGCGTACGGCGAGTCCTGCACGTAGCCGGCCGTGGTCGGGACGGTGACGGGTGCTCCGTTGATCCACAGCATCCCCGCGTCGGCGGGGCCGGCGCCGCCCTTGCGCGCCCCGATGGACCCGTCGGTCCGCAGCCCCAGACTCTGGAGTTTGACGATCAGTTCGGCGGTCTCCGTCGCATCGGCTACTCGGTCATTCGCCTGGGTCATGTCACAGCTCCTTGCCGGGCCGCTCGCACACGGTGCCTGCCCTGCACTCCCTGAAATCTTCATCTACTATAGGAAACTTCTCTGTACTTCTATAGGAAAGACCCAGGAAGTGGCAACATACCCCGCACAGTCTCAGCCAGTGGCATCACCCTCGAGTGAGGGCCGGAGACGTTCGACCAATGCCTCCCGCTCAGCGGCGGAGCGCGCCTCATGGACGTCCCGCGCAGGGTCGCCTGCCGTCAGCCGTCCGGTATCGATGTCGATGAACCCCTGCTCGACGACGTGAACACAGCCCGTGAACGCATCATCCGGCCGCGTCGTCACCAGCAGCGCGCGTCCAGTGCGGGCATCGGCCTCGAGCCGCCGGTAGGGAACGAACGGATCCCCGGGACGATAGCCGGACTCCTCCAGCACCACCCACCTCGTGTCCGTCGGCGCAGCCGCGAGGGCGGCCAGCCGATCGTCGCACGTGACCTCTTCCAGGACCTCTCGATAACGGATCGTGAACGCAGCGCCGGCGATCGCCTCGATGTCCAAGCCCTCGGCGGTAAGGGATTCGCTGGACCGGGCGACCCGGCGGACCAGGTCGCCGTGCTCGCGCCATGCGTCGAGCAGGGATCCGATGCCCCGCCCGCGCCGACGGAGTTCCTCCGCGACCGCGCCGGCGAGCCGTGTGGTCCTGAGGTAGATGTCTGGCTGATGCAGACCGGCAGAGAACGCCCGCTCTGAGGTCGCCGCCCACTGGCGGGAGAGCTCTTCGGCTGCCTCCCGAGGACCCGCGGCAGGTGTCGGGTCAGGCTCGGTCATTGACCAACTCCTTCCGAACAGTTCACTATCGTAAACGTCTCATCTATTATCGGACATTGAGGTGGGGACGGCTCGTGAACCATGTCGCTGTGGTGGCACTCGGCGGGAACGCCCTGACCCGAGCAGATCAGGAGGGCACTTCCGAGCAGATCGAGAGCAATGCCATCCAGATGGCAACAGGGATTGCGGACCTGTACAGAGCGGGATGGAGGGTGGTCGTCGTTCATGGTAACGGCCCTCAGGTCGGCAACCTGTCGATCCAGCAGGAGGGGGGAGGCGATCTCGTGCCACCCCAGCCGTTGCACATCCTCAACGCAATGTCGGAGGGACAACTGGGCAGCGTCCTCGTACGCGCGATCGACTCGATCCTCGGCCCCGGTACGGCTGTCGCCGTCATCTCGCACATGACCGTGGACCGCGGAGACCCGGCGTTCCAGACGCCGGTCAAACCCATCGGCCCCTTCTTCACGGAGGCACAGGCGCTCGCCCTGTCCGGGCAGCGCGGATGGGACATGAGAGAGGACGCGGGGCGGGGGTACCGGCGGGTGGTCGCGTCTCCACTCCCTATCGAGATGCTGGAGTCGTCCGCCGTCGAGACCCTGCTCGCTGCCGACAAGATCGTGCTGGCGGCCGGGGGCGGCGGCGTGGCCGTGTCGCGCGAGGGCGGGCGCTACCAAGGCGTCGACGCCGTGATCGACAAGGACTCGGCGGCCGCCCGCCTCGCCCGGTCTGTCGGGGCGGGAGCGATGATCATGGTCACGGGGGTGGACGCGGTGTCCATCGACTTCGGCACCCCACAGGCCCGCGTCGTCCACGAGATGCCCCTCGCTATCGCACAGAAGTATCTGGCGGAAGGCCAGTTCCCCCCAGGCAGCATGGGACCGAAGATGCAGGCGGCGATCGAGTTCGTCCGTGACAGCGGTGGGACGGCGGTCATCACATGCGCCGAGCACATGCTCGGTGCGCTCGACCCGTCTACCGGCATCGGTACCCGTATCATCCCGGAACCAGTCGAGAGCATCGTATGAGTACAACGAACCACATCGCCCGAGTCCGCATCGTCCGCGACACGTACTGTGACTCGCTGCGGCTGCTTGTCGCCACCTCGGTGATGTCCGAACGGGAGGACGTCTCCTGGGCCGGCGCGGTCATGGCCACCCCCTCGGGGCTGGAGAACCTCGCCGCCGAGGGGTTCGGCGAGGAAGTCATCGGCACTGCAGGGTCGAACGATCTCGTTCTCGCCGTACGCACGAGCGGCGAGGCCGCGGCGCAGACCGCTCTCGACTCCGGCACGGAGGCCGTGTACGCGCAGGCCCCGGCCGAGTCGGAGGGCGACGCCGTCGCGCCGCCACGGACCCTTCGACAGGCCGTGGAGCAGATGCCGGACGCCACCGTGGCGATCGTCTCCGTCCCCGGGGAATACGCTGCGCTGGAAGCCCACCACGCGCTTTCCGAAGGACTGCACGTACTGCTGTTCAGCGACAACGTCTCCATCGAGGAGGAGGCGGAGCTCAAGAAACGCGGCAACGAGCTCGGCCTGCTGGTGATGGGGCCCGGCGCCGGCACCTCGGTGATCTCGGGCACCGGGCTGGGGTTCGCGAACTCGGTACGCAGGGGGCCGGTCGGCGTCGTCGCCGCCGCCGGCACCGGCGCGCAGGAGGTCTCGGCACTGCTGGATCGCTGGGGCGTCGGCGTTTCGCACGTGATCGGCGTCGGCGGTCGTGACCTGTCCGAGCAGATCGGAGGGCGGATGGCCAAGGCTGCCGTGCGCATGCTCGACAAGGACCCGGCGACCAAGGCCATCCTCCTGGTCTCCAAGCCGCCGAGCCAGACAGTCGCCCGCGAAGTGCTGGGCCAGTGCACGTCCACCCCTACGGTGGCCACCTTCCTCGGCCTTGGAGACATGGAGACGCCCTCCGGCGTGCGGCTGGCCCGCACACTGGAGGACGGTGCGCTCGCCGCCGCCCGGCTGGTCGGCGTCACACCGACGGCGACGTCGAAGGGTGTACGCAGGCAGGTGGAGGACGCGATCGCCGCGCTGGGAGAGGAGCGGCGTACCGTCCGGGGGTACTACTCCGGCGGGACGCTCTGCTATGAGGCGCAACTGATCATCGGAGAGCTGCTCGGAGACGTTTACTCCAACGAGCCGCTCCTACACGATCACACGCTCCCGGCTCCTCCCGGCACGCACGTGCTGCTGGATCTCGGCGCGGAAGAGTACACCGTCGGCCGGCCCCACCCGATGATCGACCCCACCACTCGCCTGGAGATCATGCGGCGCGAAGCCCGCGATCCGGAGGTCGCGGTGGTGCTGCTCGATGTCGTGCTCGGTTATGGCTCGCATGAGGATCCGGCCGGGCAGCTCGCATCCGTGATGGAGGAGATCAGCGCGGACGGCGGCCCCCGCGTCGTCGCCTACGTCCTCGGAGCCGACACGGATCCGCAGGGTTACGCCAGGCAACGCGCCGCGCTCGAGCAGGTCGGCTGCCTGGTGACCGAGACCGCGGCACGTGCCGCGTACGCGGCGGCGGCCATCGCGAGCCGTCGGCCCGAACTGGCAGAGGTGCACTGATGACCGGGCACCCACTCTTGCCGCCCGTCGCGCTGGTCACCTACAGCACGAAACCGCGGGGCGGAGTCGCGCATACGCTGGCGCTGGGCGAGGCGCTGAACGCCCTCGGGCAGGACGTCGTGATCGTCGGCTTGGGGGACCCGGCGAAGGGATTCTTCCGGCCGGTCGCCGCCCCGACCTACGTCATCCCTGCTCCCACCACCTCCGGAGGACTGGAGGAGAAGGTGGCGGCGAACATCGATGCGATCGAGGCCGCCCTGGCGGGCATTGCTGCCAAGTACCCCATCCTGCACACCCAGGACTGCATTTCGGCACGTGCGGCGGCGCGCGTGCGGGACGCGGGGGTTCCCAGCAGCGTCGTGCGGACCGTCCATCACGTCGACGACTTCGACAGCCCGTCCCTGATGGACTGCCAGACCCGGGCCATCCTCGAACCCGACCGGATCCTGGTGGTGACCAGGACCTGGGAACGAATCCTGCGCGACGAGTACGGCGTCAGCGCGGCCGTCGTCCCCAACGGGGTCGACCTGCTCCGATACCGCGAGGCCGCACCGGAGCTGGTGGCGCGGTTGCGCGCACGTGTCGATGCGAGCGACCGCCCGATGTTGCTGGCCGTCGGTGGGATCGAGCCGCGCAAGGGCACCGACACGCTCGTGGCCGCCCTGTCCAAGCTGATCAGGAACCGCACCCCGGCGCCGGTGCTGGCGGTGGTCGGCGGCCACTCCTTCCAGGACCACCGGGCCTACCGGGACAGGGTCCTGGCGAGTCTCGACTCCCTCGACCTCACCCTCGGCAAGGACATCGTCGAGCTCGGCACCGTCCCCGAGGAGGAGATGGCGGCCTGGTACGCGGCGGCCGACGTGCTGGCGTTCCCCTCGGTGAAGGAGGGGTTCGGGCTGGCTGCGCTGGAGGCGATGGCGGCCGGCGTTCCCGTGGTGACCAGCGACCTGCCGGTGTTCCGCGAGTGGCTGGTCCCCGGCCGCGACGCCTTGCTGGTCCCCATCGGCGACGCGGACGCGCTGGCGGACGCCCTCGCCGACACGTTGGACAACCAGGACCTGCGCGCCCGGCTGCGTTCCGCCGGACTGCGCCTGGCGGAGGACTACACATGGACGGCCAGCGCCCGGCGGCATCTCGAGCTGTACGCGGAGGTTCCCCTGGCCGCACGCTGACTTCGCTTACGGGCGATCCCATACCACCGGCGGAGGTCGAATATCTGCGACGTCTGCTTCCTCCCGGTGTGCGCCTCACCGCGCTCGATCCCGCCCAGGTCGATACTCGTTCGCCCCATCCAGCCCAGGCCGGCGCCTGCCTGCCTCAGATCGGCGGCCGCTCCCTCCATCCGGCCGAGGCCGCGCTGGTGCCGCGCAGCGACCTCTTGCGTAAGCGGCAGTTCATCGCCGGCCGGCTGTGTGCTCGCGCCGCGCTTCGCGAGATCGGCGCGGAGGCCGGGCCCTTGCTGGTCCGCCCTGACGGTTCTCCGGACTGGCCAGCGGACGTGCGCGGCAGCATCAGCCACAAACCGCGGCTATGCATCGTCGCCGTCGGTAGCGCCGCGGCTGTCGGTGGCCTGGGCATCGACCTCGAACCGGCGCAGGAGCTGCCGCAAGCCGTCTGGCGAAGCGTGTTGACCGATGGCGAGCAGGCACGGATCTCGATCGGTCGTATTCACCATGGGCGGCTCGAGCCGCGCCTGATCTTCAGCGCCAAGGAGTCCTACTACAAGTGGTACCGGTCCGCGGGCGGGCTGCACGACATCGGCTTCCACGATGTCGAGGTGGACTTCCGGGGAAGCGAGATCCGCTACCACCCACGCGAGCCGCTGCCCACCACCTTTGGACGCTGCGTCGTAGGCGGCAAATGGCTGATCACCATCACCTGGAGCAACCCGCTCAACGAGAGCTGATTTTGGACCCCACGCCGAATGACGCACTGACGTGAACCCCCATGGAAGAGATCAACGGTGTGCCCACGTGGGCACACCGGACCGGCAGGAGTGGGCAGAACGCGGCAGAACCCGGCTCAACCCGATAGGCGCGACCAGCGCGAACAGCAAACTCGCAGGTGAGAACCCTGTTACTGGTCCGGTTCGATTCCCGTCACCCGCTCCACACACGAAGGCCCAGGTCAGGAAGATGATCCCGGCCCGGGCCTTGATCATCTCTACGGACTTTCCTCACTCGCGTGCCAGATTCGTGCCAGATCAGTTGATCTTTGCTTCCGTCGCCGCCCGCTCCTCATCTTTGTCGTTGGCGGAGGCGAGCTCCTGCTTGACGATCTCCTCCATGGCATCGGCTATCGCGCGGTCTCTGTCCTTGGCCGCGTGCAGGTAAACCATGGCCGCGTTCGTGCTGGAGTGACCCCTGCGGCTCATCAGCTCCTGGAAGGTTGCCCCGGTGGCCGCCGCCAGGGTGTTGCCCGTGTGCCGCAGGTCGTGAATGTGGCGCCCCCATGCGGTCGGCGGCGCCCACATAGACCTCGGCATCGTCCACGCCCGACGCGGAGACCTTGACTCCGCCGTCGAGCAATGCATGGCCGCCTTCGACATCGAACGCAAGTCCCTCACCGACCTCGTCAACCGAGCCGGAGACCTTGACCCCGTCCTACGCCAGCGGTACCGCCGCGAAGCCCTCGCCGAGGAGTTCTACGAGAGATATGTGACCTCCCGCCGCGCCCTAACCGCACGCCGCCCCGATCTCCTTGATTGACTTCCTGCGGGATAGAGGGAACCAGGGGTCGACCGCCCAGCCGGTCCGACGTCGTCGCCTTATTAGCAAACCGGCAACAATAGACGACACGCGTCAATAAGGTGCAGCGGTGCATGCTCTGCGCATCGTCCTCGTCGTGCTCGCCGTCATGATCCTCATCAGAAGTGATAACAGGATGGACGAGGCCCCACGACTAGACCATGTCGTCACCGCCTCCTGCCCCGGAAGGTCAAGCCCGGACCTGCTCTCCATGCCCCGCCAGGCGCTCCCCTACGGCTTCGTCCCGATCGAGGTCGTACGCTGCCGCTGGATTTCCCAGTATCTGCCCGGCAAAGGCCGCTGGGAAGTCCTCAACGAGGAGCACGCCACGGGTCCGGCAACCGAACTGATGACCGAGCTGCGCCGCCCGCCAGCGCGAGCCCAAGCCAGTCCACTGCTCAAACTGCGATGGTTCTTCGAGGGGATAAGATGCCCGGCTATCGGGTACACGTTCGACTACTTCGTCCTGGTGGACTCCTCCGGCAGGGCGGTGCTGCCGGACGTGCCGACCAGCGTGTGCGGAAAGCCGTTCCCCTCCGCACTCGACGCTCTCGACCGTCTGTCGTACCAGCTCACCAAACAGCTACCCGTTCGCAGAATCGAAAGCGAGAAGGAGTTCCGAGCCGGTTGCGGTGACGAGATCAGGGACCTGTTCCTTTCCTTCTTCCAGCCGAAATCATCACGGACACGACGAGCCTCGGCACGGCCGTTATGGAATCCAGCACCGCAAGGTCTGCGCGTATGCGTCTACCGCACCTCACACAAGCTCACAGGCATCAACGAGGCGACACTCGAGTCCACGCGCATCCTCAAAGGCAGCAATCTGAACACCCTCCTCACCGCACTGGACAACTCGCCCGCCACTGACTGCCCGAGCCACCACCCACGGGCACGGCAAAGTCGAACCTGGGCTCGCGGGTGCGATGAGTGATGGCCGGGGTGGGATTTGACAAGACGGACACGGCCCCGATGATCTTGTGGTTCTCTACGCCAACAGATCATGAGGGGTCCCGTGCCCGCGCCGCTATCTTCGCTGATCGATCGTGTTCATGGCCAGTCCGACAGCTCGCCGCAGGTGGTCCAGCTGGGCCATACCGGCCAGGAGTGCCTGCTCAGAGCCCTGTCGCAGGTGCCGGATCCGCGTGATGCCCGAGGCGTACGGCATGCGCTGCCCGCGGTCCTGGCGATGGCGATCGCGGCGGTACTGGCCGGGAGCAGCTCGTTTTATGCGATCGGGCGGTGGATCGCCGATGCCGGGCAGAAGACGTTGAAGACGCTCGGGGCACGGCAGGACCCGGCGAGCGGCCGCTACCTCGGCCCAGACGAGAAGACGGTGCGCCGTCTGTGCGGGCAGGTGGACGGCGACGCCCTGGATGGGGCACTCGGGCGATGGCTGGAGCGCCGCCTGCTGCTCGCGCTGGCTGCCAAGACCCGCGTCGGCCGCAAGTCCGCCCAGCGCCGAAAGGCCGGCCGGCACGCCAAAGCGGCAGGTCAATATTGTGAGGCGGATCACTGTGCGAATCGGGGACCTGGCGAGCATGACGCGCGTGAGTGTGCGGGCGCTCCGGTACTACGAGGAGCAGGGGTTGCTGACCTCGACGCGTAGTGAAAGCGGGCAGCGGCTCTATGACAGCGCGGCCGTCGACCGCGTGCGGCTGATTCAGCAGTTGTACGGCGCGGGACTGTCCAGCAAGACGATCGCGGAGCTCTTGCCGTGCGTCGACGCCAAGGTGAGCACGCCGGAATCTCGGGAACGGCTGGCGGCGGAGCGGGACCGGATCAACGCGCAGATCGCCGAGCTGATTGTCGCCCGGGACAGGCTCGACGACATCATCGACGCGACGTCGAGGCCGAATCCGGAGTGCGACTACGTATGAGCCTGGGCCCCCGAGCCTGGGCCCCCGAGCCTGGGCCCCGCGATCCAGCCCGATGCAGTCAGCGATCACATGATCCCCGCCCTTGGCCGCGTTGGACGACGGCTCAGTTCTCCCCTCATCGGGGATCGGGTGTCTCCACGGGGCAGGTTTGTGCGAGAAGCGTCGGAAGTTCGCGCATGTCATCG
The DNA here is from genome assembly GCF_006874475.1 of Microbispora hainanensis. Classification (GTDB taxonomy): domain Bacteria; phylum Actinomycetota; class Actinomycetes; order Streptosporangiales; family Streptosporangiaceae; genus Microbispora; species Microbispora hainanensis. The sequence goes on along the minus strand of NZ_VIRM01000027.1, from coordinate 90,205 downwards.
AAGACTGTGGTGCCCGGTCCTTCGAGCCATTCCGCGGGCGTGAGTCCACCGGCGTAGCCAAGAGCGCGCATGCCCGCTGCGCGGGCCGCCTGGACCCCGTATTTGCTGTCTTCGACGACGACGCAGGCCGAGGGGTGGACGCCCATTTGCTTGGCGGCGTGCAGGAACAGGTCGGGGGCCGGTTTGCCGTGGAGGACCTCGCTTGCGCTGAAGATGCGGCCTTCGAAGTACGCGTAGATCCCGGTGCGGCCCAAGGTGTGGCGCATCGTGTCATGGCTGCCACCAGAGGCGACGCAGCTAGGAAGTGTGAGGGTGTCGAGGACTTCGAGGATGCCGTCGACCGGGACGAGTTCGGCATCGACGGCGGTGCGGTGCAGTTGCTTGAACCTCTCCTGCCAGAGCGCGCCCAGGCTCGGCCCCACTCGGGCAGTGATGTGTTCGCCGTTGGCGAGGGGCGACCGGCCGATGAACTTTTCGATTACCTCGGCTTCGGTCAGCGGCCAGCCCAGCTCAGCGCCCACGGCTACATGGATGCGCACGGCTATGCGTTCGCTGTCGACGAGCACACCGTCGCAGTCGAAAATCACGAGCTCAATCGGAGTGACCATCTGGAGAGCCTAATCCGATCACGGTGGTTCCCGGCGTGCAGGATCCAGAGCTTGCTGAGCATCGGCGCTGGTCCTCGGCGGACGCCGTCCCGATTCCCCCCAGGCCCGAAGCCGTCCGCTTCCTCGATTGGGTTCAGCACCGGCAGACCGGTGCCCGCTGGCGCCTGAGCAGATGCCTTGACCGCCTGCCGTGCCCGTTGCTGCCGCTCGGTCGCGTGCCGGATGCGTGCCAGATTGAACGGCGATCAGCGGCGATCAGCCGATCCCATCGGATCAATGACGATCTCGTGCAGATCGTCTTGGACTTGCGCCACGGCTCGCGGCTGCGTCCGCACCTGCCCCGATCTCGTTCGCCTGACTCCGAGGCGCACGGTCCGGCCCGAACAGGCGGTCCAGGTAGTAGTCGATGAGCTTGGTAGCGGCCTCGTAGCTGCGCTGCCCGCTGAGGACACTTGAGGTCAGGCCGTTGGCGAGCGCCAGAAGGCCGGCGACTTCGGCCCGCGGGTCACGATCAGGGGCTATGTCCCCGGCCTGCTGCGCTGCGGTCAAGCGTACGGTGAGGAAGTCTTCCAGTGCGTTGGGCAGGGTGAGCCCGGCTGCGGCGAGCGCCGGGTCGGTGAGGGCGGCGGTGTAGTAGGCGGTCCAGGCCATGGAGTCCAGGCGGCTCTGCTCGTCGAAGGGCACGATCGCGCCGAGGACGGCGGCGAGAACACCCCGCGTGGACAGCGTGTCCGCCGCATCGGCAACCCGCTGCCGAACCCGCCGCCGGCCGCGAGCACCCAGCTCCAGGAGGCCGGACTCGAGCAGGGCCTGCTTGTTGGTGAAGTAGTACTGGACGACGCGCAGCGAGACCCCGGCCTCGGCGGCGATCTCACGCATCGATACCGCCTGCAGGCCGCGGGTGCCGGCGATGCGCAGCAGCGCCTCGGTCAGCCGGCGCCGCCGCTCGTCATGATCCACCTGTCGGGGCATGCCCCTTTCCTACCTGTTCGTGCTGTGCTTCGGTGTCATGGTCCCCAGGGACGCTCCTGGCCGGGAAAGGTGAGGATCCGCTCGGCGACCAGGTCCGGAGCTTCGACGCACAGCGAGTGCCCGGTGTCCGGCACGATCTCCACGCGCCAGGACGGCGCGATGTCGGCCAGCCGCGCGGCCACCGCCCGCGCGTCGTGCAGCGTGCTTCGAGCGCCCAGCAGCACCTGTACGGGCACGGACACCTCACGTATCTGCTTGTCGGTGTAGGCGGACGGGATGAGCACGTGCCGGCGGAAGGACAAGCCGGCCCGCATCAGCCTCACCAGGCCATCCTCGCGCAGCAGCCCGTTGCCCACGACGCCGGCCATGCGGTGTCGCAACGCAGCAGGAAGCATGGAGGCGATGGCGCCGGCACCGGCCCATCGGACGAAACGCCCCGTTATCGGCGCGAAGCCGCCCGGGTCCACCAGCGTCAGCGCCGCGACCCGGCCGCCCCCGCCGCGTTGCTGTTCCGCCGCCGTCCATACCGCGGCCAAGCCGCCGGAGGAGAAGCCGGCCAGGTGTGCGCGCTCGGCCCCGGCCCCGGCCAGGACGTCGGTGACCCAGCCGCCGACCTCGGCACCGGTCGCCAGGGTCCGCTTCTGAACCGAGCGGCCTGGCTCGCCGAGGGGGTCGACGGCAAGGACCGGGCGCGTACGCGCCAGCGGCTCGATGTAGCGGTGCCAGGCCAGCGCGTTCCCGCCCGCCCCGGCCAGGAGGACCACGGGATCCCCCTCCGCGGGCCCGGCTCGATAGGTCCGCACGCTGCCGGCGCGAGTCTCCACGTCGATGGTGTCTACCGGCACCGGCCACAGCTCGCGGAGCACGCGGTCGTATACGGCGTAGTACTTGTCACGGGCAGAGTCACTGCTGAAGGCGGACGGCCGGTCAGGAACGCGCATGGCGACCTCATCTCCCGAATGGATACAGTTGTATCCTAACGAGTAGCCGACGAGGCCGCGAGGGCTTGCGTGCCCGTACGGTCGGCAACCTGCCGGGGAATCAGGGGACTCACGGTCACTCGGCCACACTCTGTGCCGCTGAACCCTCGTCGACCGCTTACGCCTCGAGACCGAACACCGAGGAGACTCGCCGTTCGAGATCTTCCTCGGTGTCCTCGGAAGCCACCCTGAGCCCGTTGAGGCCAAGATCACCGATCTGCTCGCTGAGCCGGTCGGTGAACAGCGCGTCGCGCTGGAGCAGGTTCTGCAGCGCCCGCTGCGGGTCACCGGTCTTGGCCAGGAATCCCCATGCCGGTCCGCCACGGCTGTCGAACACCGCCTGGCGGAACCGGGGAGCCGGCAGCAGCCACACGGCATGGTCCGCTTCGGCGAGCAGGGGGTGGACGAGGCCGGGCAGCAGCCGGAAGCCTTCGGCGAGCACCGGCCGGTCGGCGGGGAGGGCGAGAAGGTCTTCGACGATCAACTCGAATCCTTCGCCGTGATACCAGTGGAAGGTATCGAGCATCTCGCGCGGGCTTCTGGTCACCCAGCGTTCGTCCATGTCCATGGCGGCGAACTCGCCCAGGTAAGGAGCTTGTTCCACGGGCATGCGGCGGGCGTGGCCGGGCATGGCGGCGTCGGTGTCGTACAGACGCATCCCATACCGCTCGGCGATGCGCCGGGCGATGGTGGATTTTCCGGCTCCACTCCCACCGCCGATCCAGTAGACGTGGCGCAACCGTTCCCTCCGGGCCGGGGGAGAAGCACCTTCATGCAGTTCAGAGTGCATTCGTCAGCTCCTGTCGAGTGCCTGCGCAGGCCCAGGACATCGGGAACGGCGCCGCCACGGCAACCCGGCTTTCCGGGCTCAAGCACCCTTGACGAGCTCAGGGCATTCCTCGGCGACGATGCGGGCCAGTTCGGTGCGGGATGCGATGTCGAGCTTGCCGAACATCCGGCGAAGGTGGGTGGACACCGTATGTGGCGACAGGAACATCCGCTGGGCGATCTGGCGATTGGTCATCCCCCTGGCGATCAGGCCGGCGACGGCCCGTTCCGTCTCGGTGAGGCTCTCCCAGCCGAACGTCGGCCGCTGGGGCTGGTTCCAGTGCCGGCGCCGCACCCCAAGCGCCCGCAGCCGGGCCCGTACGCGGGCCGCGTCCGAGAGCGCACCGATCTGTTCGTAGCCGTCGAGCGCCTGATCCAGCTTGTCGACGGCCTTCGCGGCGGCGTCGGTGCCGGACGTGGCGGCCAGCAAGGCGCCGAGGTCTTCGGCGGCCGAGGCGCGTATCCATGGTTCCGGCTGATCGATAGCGGAGGCCAGCGCATCGGGGTCGGCGCAGAGAATGCCACGTGCGTGGGCGGACGCAGTGGCGAACATGGGGAAGTCCGGGTTGTTCCGAGCCAGGTGTTCGGCCGTGTCGACCATGGCCTGTGCGTACGGACGGTTCTCCACGGCCAGGGCCAGCCGGGTCATCCAGGCGGCCGTGAGAGGCATCGTGAGGAGGGCCCAGCGCCGCTCCTCCTCGTCGGTGTAGATCGTGCGCAGTATGTCGATCGCCCGTCCCGGATCACCTTGGCCCTCGGCCACCACCGCCATCACCCACTTCTCCCACACCGGCCCGAACAACATCCCGGGCGCGGCGTGTGTGGACTGGAAGCGCTCGATGTACCGGACCGCGGCGTCGATGTCACCCCGCCGCATGGCGATGAACGCGAGTACGGACAACCCGACGCGGATGAATCCGTGCGTGCCCAGTTCTTCGGCGATCGTCTTCCCGGTCTGGGCTTCGGCGGCGGCGTCGTCATATCGTCCGGCGATCAGATGCAGAACCGAACGGAACAGCGCGGGTTGCGGGGCGAGCACGGTGAGCCCGAGGCTCTCGATTTCCTCCTCGGCGGCCTGGATGGCGATGTCGGCCGCGTCGAACTGTCGCATGGACCGGTACTGGAGGCTCAGCAGCAGGCGCGCGTACGGACGCTGGACGGCTTCGACGGTGCCGCTGTCCGTGATCAGGAGGGCTTCGCGTAGATGCGTGAACGAGTCGGCGCCCCGCCCGTCGACCATCGCGAACCGAGCGAGCAGCAGAAGTGCCCCGACGACGGCGGCATCGGTGTGCCGTTCACGGTGGGCGAGGACGGCTTCCGCCCGCTGTCGCCCTTTCCGGAGGTCGTTTTGCCAGATGAGGCCCCAGAACATCGTCCATTCGGCAATGCCGCGCAGATCACTTGGGATGTCCTGCTGGGCGAGCAGGTTTTCGGCCTCGGACACCGCATCCGCCGGCCGGCCGCTCCACAGCAGTATGTGCGACAGCGCGCACCGCAGGCGAGGCGCGTGGAGAGACGAGGCCCTGCCGAGCGCGGAACGCGCGAGATCGGCCGCCTCCGACAGCCGCCCGATGACCGTCAGCGCGTTGACCGCTGTGGCGGCGCGACCGAACCACTCAGGATCGGCGGGGTCGCTGAGCTCCAGCGCCCGCATGGCGAGATCGACGGCGGTCTGGGGTGAGGACCGCAGCACCTCCTGCGCCGCCCGATCCAGCCCGAGCAGTGCGGACGCATCACCGCGAGTGGCACTGTGAAGGAGGTGCGCCGCGGCGGGAACAGCCGACCCGCCACGTTTGAGCAGCATCTCCCCCACGTCGTGGTGCATGGCCCGGCGAACGGAGTCGGGGATGGTCCCTATAACCGCCTGCCACAGCAGATCGTGCCGGAAGGAGAGTTCGTCTCCAGCGGGTTTGATGATGCCCGCCGAAATCGCCTCCTCCAGCATCGGCAACAGAGTGCTGGCCGGTTCGCCAAGCATTTCGGCCAGATCTCTCACCGAGAACGAATGGCCAAGGATTCCGGCGCACTGCAGCAGATATCTGGTCCGTACGGGCAACCCCTCCAGGCGTTCTCGCCCTATCGCCCGCACCTGCGGCAGGCGCGCGGAAACCATCCGTACGCGATCATCGGCGAGTTGGAAAACACCCTCGCTTTTGAGCTTTTCCAGGAGATCGACGAGCAGGAAGGGATTGCCGTCCACGATGCCGGCCAAGGCCAGCACGTCCGGCTCGGGCTTGGCCCCGAGGACGTCGGTGACGACGTCCTCTACAGCCCTCTCGTCCAACGGTTCCAGCGTGATCCGGGTCGCACCGTTACGTTCCAGGACGTGGAACAGGCAGTTGAGGCGGGACCAGTCACCGCTGCCGATCGTACGGGTCAGCATCCAGACGAGCGGATAGGAGGCGAGTTCTCTGGTCATCGCCCGCAACGCCAGCAGGGTTATCGGATCGGCCCAGTGCAGGTCGTCCAACGCGAGAAGCACGGGTTCGTGAGCCACTCGCTTCTCCAGCCGTCTTTCCCGGGCGCGGCCCCGCCAACCCGGCCACGATGATCGGCAAAAACCGGACCAATCCCCAGTTTCACGATCAGCATCGGCCAAATGACCCATAAATCCATCAATCACCCGGGCCGCCAGCCATGTCAAGCGCGGGCCGGAGAAGCGTGCGGTGTCTTCGTCCTCGTGACATCCCCTTTGCCGGAAAGCCGTCACCGGCGCGCGAATGTAAGGCCTCTATCTGAACTCAAACTGCCGGTCACGGTCACCTAAGCGCGGCTCACGGGGACGATGTCCTTGCCCAGCGGCATCAGCGAGATCGGGATCATTTTGAGGTTCGCGATCCCCAGCGGGATGCCGATGATCGAGATGAACAGCGGGATGGCGGTGACGACGTGCCCGAGCGCCAGCCAGATCCCGGCGACGAGCAGCCAGATGACGTTGCCGATCGTCGACCACGCGCCGGCGGACGGCTTGTCGGCGACGGTCCGGCCGAACGGCCACAGCGCGTAGCCCGCGATCCGGAACGCCGCGATGCCGAAGGGGATGGTGATGATGAGGACGCAGCAGATGATCCCCGCCGCGACGTAAGCTAACGCGAGCCACAGACCGGCGAAGATCAGCCAGATGACGTTGAGAATGGTCTTCATAGTGCCCACTGTCCCATCTGACCGGCTCGGCCGGTGACCGCCTGACGGTCGAGGACCACGCGTGAGGAGCGACTGAGGACCGGTGTCGCGTTATCGGACGCATGAGCTCTGCGTCGAGATCGGAGAACTGGTGGCCGCCCGAGCGCCCAAGCGCTGGCGCAACGCGGAGGTGCTCCGACGCCAGCTCGGCACCTTCGGCACCACGCTGACCACCTACACGGTGGCCGACGGCTCCGAGCAGACGCAGGACGTGGACGGCCTGGACGAGTTGTTTCACCAGCTCAAGCGGGCCGAATACCAGCCTGGGGAGGGGACCTGGTTCAGGTGCCGGCTTGAATACAGCCGTCGCAGGAGGGCGTACACGGCATCGATGCAGACGTTCGCCAGGGAGTTCCCGTTCGGGGACGACCTTCAGGTGCCCCCGTGGGCCTATGCGGAGGAGCTCACCATGTTCCCCCGCCAGCGGAAGCACACGCCGCCCTGGATGATCCCGCAAGGCCGCGACAACGAAGCCTCCGGCGAGGGCAGTGCCGGCTGACGTGCCGATGTCGAGGTCTGGCCGCCATGAAGCGTGCCGATCCTCGACACCAGCCGTCTCCGCTCGCCACCCGCGATCTGGTGGCCGGTCAGTGGGAGTGACGGGGCGGGGCGCTGCCGCTGCCGCCGACGAGGAAGTCGAGGTCCGCACCCTGGTCGGCCTGCATCACGTGCTCGCTGTAGAGCCGCACCCATCCCCGGGTGGCGGGCGGTTGCGGGGGCCGCCAGGCGGCGCGGCGGCGTTCGAGCTCCGCCTCGTCGACCAGCAGGTCCAGGCTCCGCGCCGGAACGTCGACACGAACCAGGTCGCCCGTGCGGACGAGTGCGAGGGGACCGCCCACGGACGCCTCCGGGGCCACGTGCAGGACGCAGGTGCCGTACCCCGTGCCGCTCATGCGGGCGTCGGAGATCCGGACCATGTCGGTGACCCCCTCCTGGAGCAGCCGCCGCGGCATGGGCATGTTGCCCACCTCGGGGAAGCCGGGGTACCCGCGCGGCCCGGCGTTCTGCACCACGATGACCGTGTCGGCGGTGACGTCCAGGTCCGGGTCGTCGGCCGCGGCGACGTAGTCCTCGATACGGTCGAACACGAGCGCCGGTCCGGTGTGCTGCAGCAGATGGGCCGAGGCGGCGGAGACCTTCAGCACGGCCCCGGACGGCGCGAGCGACCCGCGCAGCACGACGGTGCCCGAGCCGGCGGCCTGGAACGGCTTCTCCATGGTGCCGATGACTTCGCGGTTCCAGCACTGCGCGCCGCTGATGTTGTCGGCCACGCTCTTTCCGCTGACGGTGACGTGGTCCAGGTGCAGCAGGGAGGCGATCTCCTTCATCAGCGCCGGGAGTCCGCCCGCGTACGCGAAGTCCTCCATCAGGTAGGTGCCGGAGGGCATGAGGTTGACCAGCATGGGCACCTCGGCGATGAGCGTGTCGAAGTCCTCCAGCGCCAGGGGGACGCCGAGGCGCCCGGCGATCGCGAGCAGGTGCACCACGGCGTTGGTGGAGCCGCCGATGGCGGCGTTGACCCGGATGGCGTTCTCGAAGGCCTCGCGGGTGAGCACGGTGGACAGCCGCTGGTCCTCCTGCACCATGGCCACGATCCGGCGCCCGGCGGCCTGCGCGAGCGCGTACCGCCGGGAGTCGACCGCCGGAAGGGCCGCGGACCCCGGCAACTGGACGCCCAGCGCCTCGGCGACACAGGCCATCGTGGAGGCGGTCCCCATGGTCATGCAGTGCCCGCGGCTGCGGGACATGCAGATCTCCGCCTCGGCGCAGTCGGCCGCGGTCATCCGGCCGGCCCGCATCTCCTCGGTGAAACGCCACACGTCGGTGCCCGACCCGATGTCCCGGCCGCGGAACTTGCCGTTGAGCATGGGGCCACCGGTGACCATCAGAGTGGGCAGGTCGACGCTGGCCGCGCCCATGAGCAGCCCGGGTGTGGTCTTGTCACAGCCGGACAGCAGCACCACGCCGTCGAGCGGGTTGGCCCGGATGAGCTCCTCCGCCTCCATGGCCAGCAGGTTGCGGTAGAGCATGGTCGTCGGCCGCATCACCGGCTCTCCCAGGCTCATCGCCGGGAACTCGAGCGGCAGGGCTCCGCTCTCCCACACCCCGCGCTTCACCGACTCGGCAAGGTCGCGCAAATGGGCGTTGCACGGCGTCAACTCCGACCATGTGGTGGCGATGCCGATCACGGGGCGGCCGTCGAAGACGTCGTCGGCGAACCCCTGGTTGCGCATCCACGATCGATGGATGAACCCGTTGCGTCCTTCCGCGCCGAACCACTCCTGGCTGCGCAGCGGACGGTTGGTCATCGACATCGGGACACCTCTCTATAAATGCTGATCAATTGGCAGACGACCGGCTATCTCAGGCCTCCGACGGACAGTCCGCCGCGCCAGTGCCGCTGGAGGGTGAAGAAGGCGATGACGAGCGGGATCACCGACACGAGCGCGCCCAGGATGATGAGGCTCCAGAGGGACGTACTGCCCGAATTGTTCGCCGAGGCGATTCCCTGCCAGAGGCCGAGCCCGACGGTGACGGGGAAAAGGCGGTTGTCGGAGAGCATGGCGAGCGGCAGGAAGTAGTTGTTCCAGGACGCCACGGCGGACAGGAGCAGCACCGTGACCACCGCCGGCCGCATCAGCGGGAAGGCGACCTGGAGGAACGTCCGCAGCTCACCCGCGCCGTCGACCTTCGCCGCGTCGAGGATCTCGTCGGGAACGGCGTCGCGCGCGTACACGTGCATCAGATAGACGCCGAACGGGTTGAGCAGCGACGGGAGGATCACCGCCCAGATCGTGTTCGTGAGGCCGAGCCCGGAGAACATCATGAAGGTGGGGATCACCAGGGCGGTCGCGGGCACCATCAACGCGCCGAGCAGGACCGAGAAGCTGAAACGCCGGCCGGCGAACCGATATTTGGCGAATCCGTATCCGGCCATGACGGACAGGATCGTGGCGCCGATCCCGCCCGCGAACGCGTACAGCGTGGAGTTGAGGATCCACCTGCCGTAGATGCCGCCGTCGTAGGTGAACAGTCGCTGGAGGTTGCCGAAGTAGTCGACCTGGTCGGCGAACCACAGGGTGTTGCTCCCGCCGAACAGGCCGGGGGCGTCCTTGGAACTGTTGACGATGACCCACCAGAACGGCACCAGGAAATACACGACCAGGAAGCCGAGGAAGATCTGCAGGGGAAGGTGGCGCTGGGGACGGCGGCGTGCGCCGGCGCTGCCGGTCATCAGAAGAAGCTCCTACGCTTGCGGGTGAAGAACAGGAACGCGTAGACGCAGACGAACACGACCCCGCCGAGCGCGAACGAGATCGCCGATCCGTAGTTGAAGTTCGCGAGCCCGAACGCCTGCTGGTACGCGTACATGTTGGGGGTGAATCCCGGTGCGATCGTTCCGGCCGCCAGATAGCGCAGGATCTGTGGTTCGTTGAAGAACTGCAGGGTGCCGATGAGCGAGAAGACCAGGATCAGGAGTAGCGCGGGGGCGATCAGCGGGATCTTGATCCGGAGCGCGATCTGCCAGGAACTGGCGCCGTCCATGCGGGCGGCCTCGTAGAGCGACGGGTCGATGCCCTGGAGCGCCGCGTACAGAATGATCATGTAGTAACCGGCCCACTGCCAGGTGACGACGTTGATCAGACCGTAGAAGATCAGGTTCTTGCTGAAGAAGTCCGGGGCGGGGGCGCCGAACAGGCCGAAGATGTCGGTGAGCGGCCCGAAGCTCTTGCTGTACAGGAACCCCCACATGACCGCCCCGATGACCGTGGGAATGGCGTACGGGAGGAAGATCATGAGGCGGGAGAACCGGGTGAACAGCGAGATCACGGCGTCCACGATGAGGGCCATCGCGAGCGCGACGAGGATCTGCAGCGGGATGGCCACCAGGGAGAAGCGGACGACGAACCACACCCCGGAGAGGAAGGTCGGGTCGGTGAACGCCTTCACGTAGTTGCCGAGGAAGACGAAACTGGTGCCCCCGATCAGCTTCTTCTGCCAGAGGCTGAGATACAGGGCGTACCCGAGCGGCGCGATGAGCAACGCCAGGAAGACGATCCCGAATGGCCCGACGAAGAGCCACCCCATGAGGTGCTCGCGGAGGCGCACATTTCCGCGGACCTTGCGCGTTTTTTCTTGAGTGCTCGATGCACTCTCCTCGATCAGGAGGGTCATCTTGGGCTCCGAGGGGGTCGATGCTGGGGAGTGGCGGGTGGGCCGGCCGGTCGAGGACGGCGTGGCCCACCCGGGTTGGCTACTTGACGGTGAAACCCTGCTCCTTGGCGTAGTTCACCACGTCTTCCTGGATCCGGTCGGCCGCCTGCGCACCGGTGACGGAGCCGTCGATGACCGCGCTGATCTGCTTCGTCATGGCGTCGAAGTAGTACTGGCCGAACGGCGCGTAGGTCATGCCCGTGTAGGCGTTCGCCGCGGGGACGTAGACCTCCTTGTTCGCCTGCTGGCCGTCGAAGAACTTCACCTTCAGGTTCACGAAGTCGGGGCTGTTGAGCGCCTTCAGGTTCAGCGGGAAGATGATCTGGTTGGTCCAGCCGTCGGTGAGCGACTCGTCGTCCGCGTAGAGGCCGTACGCCACCTTCGCCGCGAGCTCGGGGTTCTTCGCCTGGCTCGTCACGGAGAAGGCCGACCCGCCCCAGTTCACCTGCACCGGGTTGGCGGGATCCCACTGCGGGAGCGGCGCCACCGCCCACTTGCCGGTGTCCTTGCCCTTGCCGACGCCCGCGCCGGTGAGGTAGCCGGGCGCCCAGGCCGCCGAGATGTACGTCGCGTACTTACCGTTGACCACACCGGCGATGTACTCCGGCGTGAACTGGTCCTGCGTCCCGACCAGGCCCTTCTTGGCGAGGTTGCCCCAGTAGTCGAGCACGTCCTTGGACGCCTGGTCGTTCAGCGCGATGCCGATCGTCTCGGGCTGGGTCGGGTCGTAGGAGTACGGAGTCGCGCCCTTCTGGATCTGCAGCGCCATCATGACGGCCGGCACGTTCGCGCCGAGGTCGCCGAACAGCGGGCCCCCGGCGTCCTTCACCTTCTGTGCCGCCTGCTCGTATTCGGCCCACGTCTTCGGCGGCGTGATCTTGTACTTGTCGAAGACGTCCTTCCGGTAGATCATCGCCATCGGGCCGCCGTCGACCGGCACGCCGTAGACCGCGCCGCCGATCGAGACGTCCTTCCACGCGCCTTCGCTGTAGTTCGCCTTCACCGCGTCGAAGCCGTAGTTCTTGATGTCGACGAGCGCCTTCTGGATCTGGAAGGTCGGGATCCGGTCGGCCTCGATCATGATGACGTCGGGCGCGCCGGTGCCCGCCGAGATCGCGGTCTGGAACTTGTCGTACTCGTCACCGCCCTGGCCGACGTTGGTCCAGCAGACCTGCACCTCGTTGTTCTGCTTGTTGAAGTTGTCGACGACGAGTTGCATGTTGGGGTACCAGCCCCAGAAGGTCACGACCGGCAGGTCCTTCTTGGTGATCGTGTTCGTGCAGTTGCTCGCGTTGTTTCCGGCCGCGTTGTTTCCGGCCGTGTCGCTTCCGGTGTTGGTCGCGCTCGCGCTGCTCTGGCTCCCCGCGTCGGGGGAGCAGGCGGCAAGCACGCACGCGGCGGCGAGCGTGGCTGCGGTGGCAAACAGTTTTTTCGTCTTCGTTGACATAACGTCCCCTCCGGGATCACTGCGCACAAGGGTCATGCGCCGCCGCTGCGGCCGGGCGATCGGCCGGAGGACGAGGCGCGGACCCCACGATCCGCGCCCCGCCCTTCGGGCCGACTTCTCATGTGAGCGTTAACATGCCCACGTCCGTGACAACGTCCATCACCGGTGACCCGGTGCCTTTGACGCTATTTGCTGATCAGCGCTTGAACAAGCGTGGTGCCAGGTCGATCAGGTTCTTCTGCCATACGTCCCACCCGTGGGGTCCGGGGGTGATTCCGTCGAACTCGTAGTGGACACCGAGGTCGTTCATCGTGGTCAGCCCCGCCATGAACGACGGGTACACGAAGTCCGTCACGTCGCCGACGTACACACGGAACAGCTTGGTCCCGCTGTTGATCGCCGCCACGTCGACGCCGGCGCCGCCGCCGAACCCGGCCGAGAACGCCCCGATGTAGGCGAACCGGCCCGGATAGGCCTTGAGCACTCCGATCGTCTGTCCACCGCCCATCGAGAGGCCGGCGAGTGCCTGCTGCGACGGGTCGTCGGAGATGTTGTAGTGGGCGCGAGCCGCGGGAACGATGTTCTCCAGCAGCTCCTTGTTGAAGTTGGACACGTTGCCGTTGCCCATCACGACCACCATCGGCACCAGGTCGCCGTCGAGGAACTGGTGGTCGAGGATCTGCTTGGCCCGGCCCATCTCCACCCAGTCGGTGTAGCTCTGGCCACTGCCGTGCTGGAGGTAGAAGACCGGGTACGGCTCCGCGCGGTCAGGGTCGTAACCGGGCGGCGTCCACACCAGCGCGGTCCTGTCCTGGTTCGCCACGTTGCTGTGGTAGGTCAGGCTCTCGACCTTTCCGCCCTGACCGGCGGGAACGTCGGAGAGCAGACGCGACCTCTCACCGGGAACGAGGAAGGTGCTCCACGCCGGTTCGGAGGTCACCTTCGTCGGGTTCGACGCGTCCTTGACCGCGACCCGATCCACGATCAGCCGGTAGTAGTAGAACCACGGGTCCAGCGGGCCCACGGTCGTCCGCCACCGGTCGCCTTCACGGGACATCGGGAGACGCAGCCAGCTCCCGCCGGGAGCCACGTTGGCCCACACGGTGACGTGCTGCGCGTCCGTGAAGTCGGTCGTGGTCTCGAAGGTGACGAAACCGTCCTCGCTCAGGAACGGCGTCGGGGTCGTGCCCGCCGCCGGCGGGTGGAACTCGCCCTTCAGCGGCCCGTGACCGGCGCTCGGACCGTGATCCGACACGTTGTGGAACAGCCGCGGCACGAAATCGATCAGATTCTCCTGCCAGGCGTTCCAGTTCGCCCCGGCGTCGGGATTGACGCCGTCGAACTCATACCTGATGCCGGCGCGGTCCAGCGCCTTGGTCAGGCGTACGGTCGCGTTGTAGGCCGGGTCGGTCACGTTCCCGGTGTACAGACGCGCCAGTTTGACCTCGCGGTTGACCGCCTTCGCGTCCGCCCCGGCGACGCCGTCCTCCAGAAGGCCGGAGAACGAGCCGGCATAGGCGAACTGAGCCGGCCCGGTCAGTGCGGCACGCAGCGCCTGCGTCCCGCCCTCGCCCACACCCGCGATCGCCTGGTGCGCCGGGTCGCGCAGGACGTTGTATCTGTCCCCGACCGCCTTGCGCAGGTCCTTCAGATCCTTGTCGCCGGCCGTCCCCTCACCGTCGCTGATCACGACCACCATCGGCTCCGCGGAGCCCTGGATCGAGAGGTTGTCGAGGATCTGCCTGGCCCGGCCGAGGTCGAGCCAGTCGGTGGCGCTCCTGTCGCCGGACTGCAGATACAGCACCGGGTAGCCCTTGGGATCCCTGGGTCCGGGACCCCCGGGACCCTGCTCCTTCGGGCCGGGCCCCTTGACCTGGTAGCCCGGCGGCGTCCAGACCAGCGCCGTCCGCTCCTTCTTCTTCACCTCGTAGGTCAGGGTCTCGACCTTGCCGCCCTGTCCCTGAGGCGCGTCCGCCAGGAGGCGCGCGGAGTCGCCCGCGACGAGGAAGGTGCTCCTCAGGGGCGCGGAGGTCACGCTGTTGGCGTTCGTCGGATCCTTGAGACCCTTCGTGTCGTCACCCGTGACCTGGTAGGAGTACAGCCCCGGCTTGAGCGGGCCGAGGACTCCGGACCAGACGTCGCCGCGGCGGGTGAGCCCGAACTCCGCCCAGGTGAAGGAGGGACCGAAGTTCCCCTCGATGACCACCTGCGACACCTGGCCCGCGTTGGCCTGCACGTAGGCCGCCGGGACGCTGAACGACGCATAGCCGTCCTCGGACAGGTCCAGCCAGGGGGTGTCCGCCGCCGCCGGCAGCGGCGGTGCGAGCGACACCGCCGCCATCGCCATGACTCCGGCGGCGATGGCCGCGGAGAGCCGTCGTACGCCCGTGGGGCGTAAGCTGCCGTGATACGGTAAATTCATACTGAGCACTCCTAGGATGGCTGGCTGCGGATGGGGTCCGATCGGCCAGCCGTAATCGTCTGCGGATGTGCGCTGGTTGGTTTATGTACCTCCGTTCGTAGGGGGGTGCCTTTCATCTGCGACGTCAGCGGCAACTGACGTCGCAGATGAGGGTCTGTGTCATGGTCTCGTCACGGCCCTCACCGGGGCGGTGGAGCCACGGACCAGCAGGCGCGTCGGCAGCAGGATCTGGCGGGGGCCTTCCCACTCACCGGTCACCAGTGATTTGAGCATGTGCGCGGCCTCGTGCCCGAGCCGGTACATCGACTGGTCCACGGTGGTCAGCCTCGGCTCCGCCAACGCCGACTCCGGGATGTTGTCGAACCCGACCACCGACAGGTCGCCGGGGACGTCGAGCCCCATCTCCTTCGCGACCTCCAGCACCTTCAGCGCCATCCCGTCGCTGGCCGCGAAGATCGCCGTCGGCCGGTCCGGCCTTTCGAGCAGGGCGCGAGCCAGCGGGGCCGCGGACTCGGGGTTGAAATCCCCTCGTCCGATCAACGCCGGATCCACCGGAATGCCGGCCTCGGCCAGCGCCTTGCGGTATCCCTCCTCACGCGACCACGCCGCCGCCAGGCTGGAACGGCCCGCGATGAAGCCGATACGCCGATGGCCCAGGCCGAGCAGGTGCTCGACCGCCGTGGTCGCGCCCGTGAGGTTGTCCGCGGTCACCGACGGCACCGCCGAGTCCCTGACCGGATCGATGACCACGATCGGAGTGCTGGCCCGCACCTCGCCCCAGGGCGTGACCACGATGCACCCGTCCGTGAGGGTGCCCGACAGACGGGTCAGATGCCGCTGCTCCCAGCCCTCCGAGTAGGTGCCGTAGACGTCGCTGTTCGCGTAGATGATCAGGTCGAAGCCCGACTGGGTCAACGCGTCCATCACGCCCTTGAGCACCTCGGCCGTGTAGGACTGGAAGCGGTGCGTCACCAGACCGAGGACGTTGGTGCGGGTGCGCCGCAGGCTCGCCGCCACGAGGCTCGACTCGTAGCCCAGCCGCTCGATGGCCGAACGAACCTGCGCGATGGTGCTGGCACTGACGCCGTAACGTCCGTTGACCACGCGCGACACGGTCGCGGTGGAGACGCCCGCCAGTCGTGCGACATCGCTCATCGTCACCGGCGCACCGCCCTCGGCCATGCCGCCCTCTCCGCATTGCAATCGTTATCGGTTACGTTTCCGGCCTTTAACGTAAGCGACACCGATAGCAAACACAAGGCCTGTCGGCGTCTTGTTACAACGACCGTACGCCCTTTAGAGCGCGCCCCAAATAGGCCGGGCCGCCCCCCGTGATCGTGAACGTGCCGGCGTGGGTGTGGCCGTCGGAGGAGAAGCCGACATACACCTCGATATGTCCGTCTTCTACCGTGTAGTTCATGTTCCGGTCGTAGAAGCCGAGCCGGTCTGTGGGCAGGTCGAAACGGACGGTCGTTCGCTCCCCGGCGCCGGCGGACACGCGGGCGAAGCCCTTCAGCTCCAGCACGGGCCGGGTGACCGACGCCTGCGGGTCGCGTATGTAGAGCTGGACGACCTCCTCGCCGGCCCGGTCGCCGGTGTTGGCCACGGTGACCTCCACCGTGACGCCGTCCCCCGCCGTGACCTCCGTGCGGTCGAGCGTGGCCCGTTCGACCACGAACGGGGCGTACCCGAGCCCGTGGCCGAAGCGGTATCGCGGGCTGACGGGCGAGTCGACGTAGTCACCGTGCCAGTGCGACCGCCCTCCGGACACCTTGTGCCCATAGAAGACGGGGATCTGGCCGACGCTGCGCGGATAGGAGATGGGCAGTTTCCCGCTCGGGTTCACCTCGCCGAGCAGAACCTCGGCGATCGCCCTCGCCCCGGTCTGCCCGGGCAGCCAGGCCAGCAGCACCGCGGCGCAGTTCTCGTGCAGGAAGTCGCCGCCGACGGGCCGGCCCGCGACGAGCACCGCCACCACCGGGGTGCCGGTGGCGACGACGGCACGCACCAGGTCCTCCTGGACACCGGGCAGTTCCAGGCTGGACCGGTCACGCGACTCCCCCGTCGTGGCCTCGGTCGTCAATCCCGAGCGATCCCCCAGGACGAGCACCGCGACGTCGGCCGCCGCGGCGGCCGCGACCGCCTCGGCGAAACCGTCCCTCGACGTGCCGACCACGTCGCACCCGCGCGCGTACCGCAGCCGGTCGCCCAGGCGGGCCGCGAGCTCGTCGCGCACTGTCGGCACCCCGTCGGTGCTCTCCTCGATCTCGAGGTCGTCCGGGATCGTCATCGTCTGGCCGAGCAGGCCCTTCCGCTCCCGCGCCTGCATCAGCGACTCGACGTGCGCGGCGAAGGAGTAGTCGCCGAGCAGGTGCCGCGCGTCGTCCGCGTTCGGGCCGATGAGCGCGACCGTTCCCGCCTCCGTTCCCGCGTCCGTTCCCGTGCCCGGCCGCAGCGGCAGCATGGCGTCGTTCTTGAGCAGGACGAGGCTGCGGCGGGCGATCTCCAGCGCCACCTCCCGGTGCGGCGCGGCGTCGACCGTCACCGCCGCCTCGTCGACGTAGGGGTTCTCGAACAGGCCGAGCTCGAACTTGTGCCGCAGAACCCGTGAGACCGCCTGGTCCAGCTCCGCTTCACCGGCCTCGCCCTGGTCGAGGGCCTGGGTCAGCGCGGCCCCGTACGCGTCCGTCGCCGGAAGCTCGACGTCGACGCCCGCGGTGAGCGCCAGCACCGCGGCCTGCCGCTTGTCCCCTGCGAAGTGGTGATACGAGTGGAGATCGTCTACGGCGAAGTAGTCCGACACGACGGTCCCTTCGAAACCCCACTCGCCGCGCAGGACGTCGCCGAGCAGCTCGCCGTTGCCATGGCAGGGAATGCCGTCCAGCTCGTGATAACCGGCCATCACCGACTGGAGACCCGCCTCGCGGACGGCCGCCTCGAACGGGTGCAGATACACCTCCCGCAGCAGACGGGGCGGCAGGTGCGCCGGCGCCCAGTTCAGCCCGCCCTCGGACGCTCCGTAACCGACGAAGTGCTTGGCCGTCGCGATGACGCCCTCGGTCAGCGAGGCGCCCTGAAGGCCCCGGACGAACGCCACGCCCATGCGGGCCACCAGGTGGGGGTCCTCCCCGTAGGTCTCCTCGGTGCGGCCCCACCGCGGGTCACGCACCACGTCGAGCACCGGCGAGAGCCCCTGATGGCTGCCCATCGCGCGCATCTGCGCACGTACGGCGTCCGCCAGCCGCCGGTTGAGCTCCGGTTCCCAGGTGCTCGCGACCCCGATGGCCTGAGGGAAGATGGTCGCCTCCCGCGCCATCACCCCGGAGCACACCTCCTCGTGCACGATCGCCGGGATCCCCAGCCGGGTCTCCGTCACCAGGAATCGCTGGATCTCGTTGGCGACCCGCGCGACCTGCGCCGCCTTGAGGTTCGTGGCTCCCGCGACACGGGTCACGTGGCCCAGGCCGTGGCGGAGGACCGGGCGCGCCCGCTCCGCCGAGAATCGGCCTCCCTCGATCAGGGAGAACGCCCAGACGCTCCCCAACTGCGCGAGCTTCTCCTCCCGGGTCATCCGACCCAGCAGATCCGCCACGCGCTCGCCCACCGGCACGACCGGATCGGTGTACGCCGCTCCGGATTCCCGCCTCACCGTGGTCACCCGCTCACCTCGATCACTCTCGTGGTCTTACTCTCGCAAACGTAATCGATAACGATTACAATCACACCGTCACCGATCTTGTTCGCTTTGTCCAGATTTTCGAAGGCGAGGATTCGCGTGCACATCGTTCGATACAGGAGTGACAGCGATTCCCAACCACGCGTCGCCGTACTGAACGAGGGTGTCCTGTCCCCTCTCCCGGTCGCCGGCGTGTCCGAGCTGCTGAGCCACCGGATCGAGGAGATCGAACGGATGTGCGCCGACGCCGTCCCCGATCGCTCGCTCGGTGACGTACGTCTGCTCGCCCCCGCGGACGGCGCCATGGAGGTGTGGGCCGCGGGCGTGACCTACCTGCGCTCCCGGGACGCGCGGGTGGAAGAGAGCAGTCTCAAATCGGTCTACGAGCTGGTCTACGACGCCGAGCGGCCCGAGCTGTTCTTCAAGTCGCCCGCCTGGCGGGTCGTCGTGGACGGCGAACCCGTGGGCATCCGCTCCGACTCGGAGCTCAACGTTCCCGAGCCCGAGCTGGCCCTCGTCGTCAACCGCTTCGAGGAGATCGTCGGCTACGTCGTCTGCAACGACATGAGCTCGCGCTCCGTGGAGGGTGAGAACCCCCTCTACCTACCGCAGGCCAAGGTGTACGCCGGAGCGTGCGCCCTCTCCCCCGGCATCAGACCCGCATGGGAGGTCGATCCCTCCGACCTCGCCATCCGGCTGACGATCACCCGCGAGGGCGAGGTCGTCTGGAACGGCACGACCTCGACGAAGCAGATCCGGCGCCCGTTCGCCCAGCTGACCGCCTACCTCTTCCACTCCGAGAACCATCCCCACGGGGCCGTTCTCGCCACCGGGACCGGCGTCGTGCCCGATCTCGACTTCCTGTTGCAGGCGGGCGACGTGATCACCGTGACGATCGACGAGATCGGCGAACTCCGCAATCCGGTTGTCGTGGGCAAGGACCACTTCACGTTTCTCACGGCCCCGTGACGCGGCTCGCCGGAGCCTAGACTTGCGGCATGCCGATCGACCTGTGCCTGCTCCACGGTGTGCGGTGGCGGGGGCAGCCTGTGGTCGGCGAGAGGGCTCAGGCGTTGCTCGCCGCCCTCGCGCTCGCCTCCCGGACGGTGCACGCGGAGCGGCTCGTCGCGGACGTGTGGGGGGACAGCGAACCGGCCAATCCGGCGAAGGCGCTGCAGGTCCTGGTGTCCAGGACCAGGGCGGTCGTCGGGCCGGAGGCGCTGGTCACGGAAGGGAGCGGCTATCGGCTCGACGTCCCGCCCGGCCGGGTCGACACCGGCCGGCTGCATGCTCTGACGGCCCGGGCGGCGGCGCTGCTCGCCGAGAATCCGGCCGCGGCGGGCGCTGCCGCGGAGGAGGCGCTCGCGCTGGGCGCCGGGGCGTCGCCTCCGGAGGGCGACGGCCCGCTGGCCGAGGTGCGCCGGCGCGCGGAACGCGACCTGGCGTCCGCACGGGTCGTGCTCGCCCGGGCCAGGAGCAGGAGCGGCGACCACGACATCGCCCTGCCCGAGCTTGAGGAGGCCGTGCGCGCCCACCCCGAGGACGAAGGACTGCTCGCCGACCTCCTGCACAGCGAGGCGGCGGTGCGCGGCACGGGAGCCGCGCTCGACCGCTTCGAGCGCTATCGGTCGGACCTGCGCGACCGGATCGGCGCCGACGTCGGCCCGGAGCTGCGGCGGGTGCACCGTGAGCTGCTGGCGCTCGACAGTCCCGTACGCGTCGGCGTGCGGTTCGACACGACCCCGCTGCTCGGCCGCGGCGACGACCTCCGGCGGGTGCGGGCGCTGCTCGCCACCTCACGGGTGGTCTCGATCCTCGGCCCGGGCGGGCTCGGCAAGACCCGGCTCGCCCATGCCGTGGCACGTGAGGCCCCGCAGCCGGTGGTGCACTTCGTCGAGCTGGCCGGCGTGACCGCGCCCGAAGACCTGGTCGGCGAGGTCGGGTCGGCGCTCGGGGTCCGCGACTCGGTCACCGGCCGCCGTGCGCTCACGCCGCGGCAGCGCGCCGACATCCGGGCCCGGATCGCCCAGCAGCTCGATCTGGCCCCGGTGCTGCTGGTGCTCGACAACTGCGAGCATCTGGTGGAGGCGGTGGCCGACCTCGTCGCCTATCTGACCGCGACCACACGGGAGCTGCGGGTCCTCACCACGACCCGCTCGCCGCTGGCGATCGCAGCCGAACGCGTCTATCCGCTCCCCCAGCTGGGCGTGGGCGACGCCGTCGAGCTGTTCCGCGACCGGGCGACCGCGGCGCGGCCCGGTGTGCACCTCGACGAGGACGACGTACGGACGGTCGTGGCCCGCCTCGACGGACTGCCGCTCGCGATCGAGCTGGCCGCCGCGAAGGTGCGGGTGATGTCACCGGCCGAGATCGCCCGGCGGCTGGAGGACAGGTTCTCGCTGCTGCGCGGCGGCGACCGGAGCGCCCCTTCGCGGCATCGGACGCTGGAGGCGGTGATCGACTGGTCCTGGAACCTCCTCGGCGAGCGGGAGCGCCTCGCCCTGCGCCGTCTGTCGGCCTTCCCCGACGGTTTCGCCCTCGACGCGGCCGAGGAGGTGCTCGGCGACGGCGCTCTCGGCGACGTCGAGGAGCTCGTGGAGCAGTCTCTGCTGACCGTCGTGGAGACGGCCGACGGCGTCCGCTATCGCATGCTCGAGACGGTGCGCGAGTTCGGCCGGGTGCAACTGGAGTCGGCCGGCGAGACCGGCGAGGCGCGGGCCGCCGTACGCGCCTGGGCCGTCGGTTATGCCGATCGGGCCGGCAGGCGGCTGTACTCGCCGGGGCAGATCGACGCGATGGACCGGCTGCGTGCCGAGGAGACGAACCTCGCCGACGTCCTGCGCGAGGCCCTGGCCGACCCCGACCCCGAAGCGGTCGTGGTGCTGTTCTCCGCACTGGGCGCCTACTGGACGATCTGCGGCGACCACCCGCGCAGCATCGTGCTCGCCCCCGCCGTCACCGCGGCCCTGAGCGGCTGGACGCCGCCGCCCCCGCTCCTCGACCGGACCCGGCTGGCCGTGAGCATCGCGCTGTTCAACAGCATCATGGTCTCCATCGAGGAGTCGGCGCCCCTGACGCGGCTGCTGTCCGATCTGGGGACCGACTCGGCGAACCCCGCCATACGGGCGCTGGTGACCGCCCTGCTCACCATGGTGTCGGATCCCGAAAACGGCCTGGACAAGCTGGTCGCCGATCCCGACCCGCTGATCCGCCAGGTCGTGCTCCACTGGCTGAGCCACGGCCGGGAGAACACCGGCGACCCGGTCGGTGCGGTCGACACGGCCCTGGCCGCCCTCGAACTCGTCGGCGACGACGGCGGTCCCTGGCATCGGGCGCTGCTGCACACCCACCTGGCCGGCTTGTACGCGCACCTCGGCGACTCCGCGGCGGCCTTCCGGCATGCCACCGAGGCGCTCCCGGTGCTCGAACGCCTCGGGGCGATGGACGACGTCATCCAGCTCCGCGCCTCCCTCGCCATGACGGCGCTCGCCGAGGGCCGCCGCGACGAGGCCGCGCGGATGCTCGACGAGATGGAGTCGATCGCCACCCAGGGCACGTACGGCGAGGCCCTGGTGGTCGCCGCCGGAAGGGCGGAGCTGGCCCTCGCCGACGGCGACATCGCCGAGGGGCTGCGGCGGCACCGCGAGACCACCGAGGTGCTCCGGCAGCGGCGCGTCCCGGGAATGGCCGAGGAGTCCGCCCCGTGGGCCGTCCTGGGCGAGGTCGTCGCGCTCTGTGCGTTCGCGCAGTACGGCGAGGGCGACGACGGCGCGGACCTCTTCGAGTCACTGCGCGACAAGGCCCTGGCCGTGTTCGGCCAGGACTCCGCCAACAAGGACTACCCGGTGATGGGGATGGTGCTCGCCGCGCTGGGCATCTGGAGCCTGCTGAAGGGGGCGCTGCCGGCCGAGGACGCCGTGCGGCTGCTCGTGCTCGCCGACCGCTTCGCCTATCACCGGTTCGTCCCGACGATGCACTGGCCCAAGCTGTCCGCGCACGCCGAGCGGGTCGCCCCCGGCGTCATGGCCGGGATCCAGGCCGAATACGGCGAACGGCGTGGCCCCGGCCTGCTGGCCGAGGCTCATGCCGTCCTGGAGCGGATCGTCTGATACCGGCTACATCTTGCGGGAGTACGAGCGGACCGCCAGTGGCGCGAAGACCACCACGACGACCGCGCAGCCGACGACCGCCCAGCCGACCTCGGCCGTCACGGCGCCGTCGTTGAACAGATCGCGCACCGCGGAGACGACGTGCGACACCGGGTTGACCTTCACGAACGCCTCCAGCCAGCCGGGCAGCGTCTTGGCGGGGACGAAGGCGTTGGACAGGAAGGTGAGCGGGAACATGATCATCATGGAGATGCCCTGGACGCTCTGCGCCGAGCGCGCCATCGTGCCCAGCCACGTGAAGATCCACGCCAGCGACCAGCCCGCGATGATGGTGAGCGCGACACCGCCGATACAACCGAGCACGCCGCCGCCGGGGCGATAACCGATGATCAGGGCGGTGACGACCGTCAGCACCGACGCGATGCCATAACGGATCAGGTCGGCGATCATCGGGCCGGCCAGAGGGGCGATCCGCGCGATCGGCAGCGACTTGAAGCGGTCGAACACCCCCTTGTCCATGTCCTCGCGCAACTGCACGCCCGTCGCCATGCAGACCGTCAGGGCCGTCTGGGCGAGGATGCCGGGGATCAAGATCGGGAGGTAGTTCGACACGCTGCCGGAGATCGCGCCGCCGAAGATGAACGCGAACATCGCGGTGAACAACAAGGGCTGGATGAGCACGTCGAAGAACTGCTCGGGCTTGCGGCGCATCTTCTTCAGGGCGCGCCATGCCATCGACAGGGTCTGGACCCAGGCCTCCTGCAGCGAGCTGCGGGGCGTGGTGCGGGCGACCGCGGCGGCGGGGTCGACCCGCCGGGAGCCGGGAGTGCCGGTGGTGACGGTCGTCGCGGTGGTCGTGGTGGTCATCGGGCCGCCTCCATCTGGGATTCGACGTCGGCGCCGTGGCCGGTCAGCGCCAGGAAGACCTCGTCAAGCGTCGGCTTGGCGACGCTCACCGAGGAGATGCCGAGACCTGCCTGCCTCAGGGCGATCAGGACGTCCGCGGCCCGGTCGGGGTCGGGAAGGGGGATGTTCATGCGTCCTGACTCCGGGCTGAGGACCGGTTCCTCGCCCAGCAGCCGGCGGACGACGTCCGCACCCAGGGCGGTGTCGGCGCCCTCCGCCAGGCGGAGCTGCAGCGTCGACTCGCCGACCTGGGTCTTCAGCGCGTCGGGGGTGTCCTCGGCGACCTTGCGGCCCCGGTCGATCACGGCGATGCGGTCGGCCAGCTGGTCGGCCTCGTCCAGATACTGGGTCGTCAGGAGGATCGTGGAACCGTCGGTCACCAGCTCGCGGATCGTGTCCCACATCTGACCCCGCGTCCTCGGATCGAGGCCGGTCGTGGGCTCGTCCAGGAAGATCAGGGGCGGGCGGGTGATCAGGCTCGACGCCAGGTCGAGGCGGCGGCGCATGCCACCGCTGAACTGCGACAGGGGACGGTTGGCCGCCTCCTGGAGGCCGAAGCGTTCGAGCAGGTCACCGGCGATGCTCTTGGCCCGGGCGCTCGTCACGCCCTGCAGACGGGCGAACAGCCAGAGGTTCTCCCGGGCGGTCAGGTCCTCGTCCACCGAGGCGTACTGGCCGGTGACGCCGACCAGTTGCCGGATGCGGTGGGGTTCCCGCCGGACGTCGACGCCGAAGATCTCCGCGCGGCCGCCGTCGATCGGGAGCAGGGTGGCGAGCATCCGGAGCGTCGTGGTCTTCCCGGCTCCGTTGGGGCCGAGGACCCCGAAGATCTCGCCCTGCCGTACGTGCAGGTCGATGCCGTCCACGGCCCGGAAGTCGCCGAAGTTCTTGACCAGACCGTCGGCCCGGACGGCACTGAGGTCCGCCATGGCGCGTCTCCTCTCTCCGCCGGGTGTCTCCCGGCGTTCGAGAAGAGCTTCCGCGCGTGCGGCTTCACGGTGGCTTCAGTGCGGCTTCACGGGGGCTCCAGGGGGCTTCACGCGGGCTCCCCCGGTTTCACCCCTCCACTTTCACTGTATAGCGGATGCGGGCGCCTCATGAGGCGCCGGAAAGTGCTCCATACTTGCCCGTTGCGAACCGGCCCGGCGAACGATGGAGCGACCGAATTGCGCTACGTGATGGGTTTCGAGCAGATCGACGCGACGAATCTCGCGGATGTCGGCGGCAAGGGAACGCACCTGGGCGAGCTCTCGCGGATCGACGGCGTCCGCGTGCCGGACGGCTTCTGCGTCACGACGGACGCCTTCCAGCGGGTGGTGTCCGAGACGCCGTCGATCGACGCTCGGCTCGACCTGCTGTCGCGCGTGGAGGCGGACGACCACGCGGCGATCCGCGCCCTGACCGCGGACATCCGCAGCGCAGTGGAAGACGTCGCGATGCCGGACGACCTCGTGGCGGAGATCCGCGAATCGCTCGTACGGCTCGGGGAGCAGGACTCCTACGCGGTGCGTTCCAGCGCGACGGCCGAGGACCTGCCGACCGCGTCCTTCGCCGGCCAGCAGGACTCCTATCTGAACGTCGTGGGTTTGGAGGAGATCCTCCGGCACGTACGGCGGTGCTGGGCCTCGCTGTTCACCGAACGGGCGGTGACCTACCGGCGCCGCAACGGCTTCGACGACCGGAAGGTGCGGATGGCCGTGGTCGTGCAGCGGATGGTGTTCCCCGACGCGGCGGGGATCCTGTTCACCGCCGACCCGGTGACCTCGAACCGGAAGACCGCCACCGTGGAGGCCGTCCGAGGGCTCGGCGAGGCGCTCGTCTCCGGCCGGGTTTCCGGGGACGGCTACACGGTGCGCGACGACCAGGTCGTCTCCAGAACGGTCACCGCTGGCGAGCCGGTTCTGACGGACGCGCAGGCCGTACGCCTGGTGCGGCTGGGCCGGCGGATCGAAGCGCACTTCGGCCGGCCCCAGGACATCGAATGGTGCCTGGCCGGCGACGACTTCCACATCGTGCAGAGCCGGGCGATCACCACCCTGTTCCCCGTTCCCGCGACCGATGACCAGGAGAACCACGTCTACGTCTCCGTGGGTCACCAGCAGATGATGACCGACGCGATGAAGCCTCTCGGGCTCTCCCTGTGGCAGCTCACGACCCCGCGGCCCATGCACGAGGCGGGCGGACGGCTGTTCGTCGACGTCGCCCCCATCCTGGCGACGGCCGCGGGTCGCGAGCGGCTCGTCGGGACCCTGGGGAGGTCCGACCCGCTGATCCGGGACGCGCTGCAGACCCTCCTCGACCGCGGCGACGTCATCCGCACGCTCCCCGACGAAGATCCCGGCCCCGCACCCGCCGGCCCCCCACCCGCCCGCCCCCCATCCGCCGGCTCCGCACCTGCAGGTGACGCGCCTGCCCCGATCGAGATCGATCCGGGCGTCGTCACGCGGTTGATCCAGAACAGTGAGGCGTCCGTCGCCGCCCTCCGGCACGAGATCCAGGGACTTTCCGGGCCGGCGCTGCTCGACTTCATCCTGGCCGACATCGCGGAGCTGAAGCGCGTCCTGTTCGACCCGGTGAGCACCCAGGTGATCATGGCGGGGATGGAGGCGACCTGGTGGCTCAACGACCACATCGAGGCGTGGCTGGGCGAGAAGAACGCCGCCGACGTGCTCGCGCAGTCCGTCCCCCACAACGTCACGTCGGAGATGGGGCTGGCGCTCCTCGACGTCGCCGACGCGATCCGGCCGTACCCGGACGTCGTGGCGTTCCTGCAGCGCGTCGTGGACGAGGGCCGGGAGGGCGACGGCTTCCTCGGCGAACTGTCGGGGCTGCCCGGCGGACGGGAGGCGCGTGACGCCGTCCGGGGCTACCTCGACGCGTACGGCATGCGCTGCGCGGGCGAGATCGACATCACCAGGACGCGCTGGAGCGAGAACCCCGCCACGCTCGTGCCCACCATCCTCGGCAACATCAAGAACTTCGAGCCGGGCGCCGGCAAGCGGCGCTTCGAGCAGGGACGCCAGGAGTCGCTACGCAAGGAGCGGGACCTGCTGACGCGCCTGCGCGTCCTGCCCGACGGCGAGCGCAAGGCCGAGGAGACCAAGCGGATGATCGACCGCGTTCGCGCCTTCGCCGGATATCGGGAGTATCCCAAATATGGCATGGTCAGCCGCTACTTCGTCTACAAGCAGGCGTTGCTGCGGGAGGCCGAGCGCCTTGTGCATTCCGGCGTCCTGCGGGAGAAGGACGACATCTTCTTCCTCCGGTTCCAGGAGTTGCGCGACGTCGTGCGCACCAACAACGTGGACGCCGAGCTCATCTTGGAAAGGCGCGCGGCGTTCCGGTCGTACGAGGCGCTCACCCCGCCCCGGGTCCTCACGTCGGACGGCGAGGTCGTTACCGGCCGCTATCGGCGTGACGACGCCCCGCCCGGCGCGCTGGTGGGCCTCCCGGTCTCGGCCGGCACCGTCGAGGGCCGTGCCCGCGTCGTCATGGACATGGCGCAGGCCGGCCTCGACGCGGGCGACATCCTGGTCACCGCCTACACCGACCCCAGCTGGACCCCTCTGTTCGTCGCCGCCGCCGGCCTGGTGACGGAAGTGGGCGGCCTCATGACGCACGGCGCGGTGATCGCGCGGGAGTACGGCCTGCCGGCCGTCGTGGGCGTGGAACAGGCCACCCGGCTGATCCGGGACGGGGAGCGGATCCGCGTCCACGGCACCGACGGCTACGTCGAGATCCTCGGCTGAGTCAGGAACTCCCGCGCACCGCGCAGCCTGGTGGTCAGGTGCCGCTGCGTCAGGCGGCAGTCGAGCCGCACGTCGAGCGGGCCGGGCAGGTCGGTGTCGGCGCGCCTGCCGTACGGGAGCCGGGCCGGATCGATGCCGTCGCGCCGCGCGACGAGACATCCGAGTTCATATCGGCTCACCGCGTCCGCCCCGGCCACGTGATGGACCCCCGCACGATCGGAGCTCGCCAGCTCCAGGAGGGCCGCGGCCAGGTCACGGACGTGCACGGGGCAGCGCACGTCGTCGGTGAACAGCATCCCCTTCACGCCGCCCGAGGCGAGCGCGTGCACCAGTCCTTCGTGCCCGGAGCCGCCGTCCCCGATGATCAGGGAGGTCCGTGCGATCACCGCGGTCGGGATGATCGCCTGCACAGCGGCCTCCCCGGCCGCCTTCGCCGCTCCGTACGGTGTGACCGGATCGGGGACGCGGTCCTCGGCATAGGTGATCGCCTCACCCGAGAAGACGGCGTCGCTGGACACGTGCACCAGGCGTGCCCCGTGCGCGGCGGTCGCGACGGCCACGTGAGCGGCGCCGACAGCCGTCGTCATCCAGTCCGATCCGCCGGAGGCCGTGTTGACGACCACGTCGGCGCCGAACGCGCCGATCAAGTCGAGTGCGGCGGTGCGGTCGCGGACGTCGAGCGGCAGCCAGTCTGCCCCCGCCGCCGTTCCCTGCCTGGTCAGATAGGTCGCGGCCACGGCATGGCCCTCCGCCGCGGCCTGCCGTACGAGCGGGTCGCCGAGAAAGCCGCTGCCGCCCACGATGAGGATCCTCATGGGCTGCGACCATAGTTCGGCGATCTCAGTTCAGGCCGAGCGCGGGGGGCGTCGCTCTGGAAGCGGGTCATGCCGCGGAGGAGAAGAGTGGCGATCGGCACGGCGAATCCGGCCACCACGCCGATGGCCAGAAGCGCCGGGCGGCCGATCGCCGCGACGACCGGGCCGGTGAGCGTCAGGCCGAGGGGCGTCATGACCGAGGCGGCCAGCCAGTCCACGGAGGTGACCCGGGCGAGCCGCTCCGGAGGGATCTCCCTCTGGAGGTTCACCACCCATTGAACGGCGAAGATCTCCAGCCCCAGGCCCACCGTGACGTAGCACGCGTACACGAATTCCGGCGACACCGGCCAGGCGAGCGCGAGCGGCACGAGGCCGTAGAGGGCGAGCCCGGCGACGCCGGCGAGCCCCGGCCGGCCGGGTTTCCACCTCATGCTGACGAGCCCGCCCGCCAGGCCGCCGACCGACAGCAGGGCGAGGGCGGAGCCATACACGGTGTCGCCGCCGAAGGTCTCGCGGGAGACGATCGGCAGCAGGACCTGCGCCGGCGCGATCGTGAACATCTGCTGGAGCGCGACGGCGACGATGATCCCCAGGACCCACCGCCGCCGGACGACCTCGGACAGGCCGTCGGCGATCTCCCGTACGGCGGACGCCCGCCGCCCCGGCGTGACGACGGGTTCGCGTAACGGCAGGAGAAGGACGAGACCGAGCAGATAGGCCGTCAGCACGGCGAGGAATCCGATCCTCGCGGACCACTCCGTCACGACGTACGCGCCGAGACCTGGCCCGATCATGGCGCCGAGCCGCCAGGAGACGGCCGTCAGCGCAGCGCCCGCCGGACGCTGGGCGGGGGTGAGGACCGAGGACAGGCACGCCTGGTATGCGGGCCGGTGGAACGCCTCCGCCCCTCCGACGAGGAAGACCAGCAGCGCGAGAAGCCACGGCGAGGCGACGCCGCTCAACCCGACGGCCGCGACGCAGCATTGGAAGGCCAGCGAGGCGACCATCACCGTACGGCGGGGCAGCCGGTCGGCCCACAGCCCGCCGAGCAGCGCGAACACGATCAACGCGATCCACCGGCAGGTGAAGATCGCGCCGACGGTCGAGGCGGTGCCGCCCGCGTTGAGGGCCGCGATGGTGACGGTGACGGGGAAGATCTGGTCGCCCGCCACGGACATCGTGAAGCTGAGCCACAGCAGGCGGAACTCGCGATTACGCGCCAGAGACCCGCCCGCGGCGCCAGTCATGCCTTTGAGCTTCCTCAAGCGACTGCGCATGCACGCAATGAACCCCTATTCGAGGATGCGTTTCAACCGGGTGAGGCCGGCCCGGACGAGGCGACTGGACGAGGCGACTGGACGAGGCGGCCACACCGCCCGCCGCCGCGCTTGACCTCGAGCTGTGCGGCCTGGCGCCGTGCATCGGCTGGCTGATCGCCGTCGCCGTCGTCGCCGCGCTGGGCATCCTCGCGTACGAGCCGCGCCGCGCCGATCCGCTGGCCGATCCGCTGCTGGAGCTGCGCCTGTTCCGCAGCGTGCCGTTCGGCTCCGCGGTGCTGACGGCGTTGTTCGCCCTGTGCGGGTTCGGCGTGTTCCTGTTCGTGACGACGCAGTATCTCCAGGACGTACGCGGCCTGTCCGCGCTGGCGACCGGGCTGTGCCTGCTCCCGGTCGGAGGGGTGGTCCTGCTGCTGTCTCCGCTCACGGGCCGGCTGGTCGGCACGCGCGGCCCCCGGCTGCCGCTGGTGGTCGCCGGGACCGCGCTGGCGCTGGGCGGCGGCGTGTCGCTCTGGCTCGGACCGGCCACCCCGCTGCCGGCCGTGCTCGCGACCTATCTGCTGTTCGGCGTCTTCCTGGGCACCGTCAACCCGCCGATCACCAACACGGCGGTCTCCGGCATGCCCCGATCCATGGCCGGGGTGGCGGCCTCGCTGGCCTCGGCCGGCCGGCAGACCGGCACCACTCTGGGCGTCGCCGTCGCCGGTGTGCACGGCGTGTGGTGGCTGGTGCTCGGGCTCGGCGCCGGCATCCTGGTCCTCGCGCTGCTGAGCACCGGGCGCAGGGCTCAGGGCACCGCCGTACGGGCGGCCGCCCTCTTCGAGGAGCTCGACCGGCACCGGTGATGCAGACTGGTGGGCATGGCGACGGGGGGAACGACAAGAGCGTTGGGCGAGGCGCTGCGCCGCTGGCGCGACCGGGTCGCGCCCGAGAACGCGGGGCTGCCCGCGAGCGGACAGCGGCGCACGGCCGGTCTTCGCCGCGAGGAGCTTGCCCTGCTGGCCGGGATCTCCGTCGACTACGTGACCCGCCTCGAACAGGGCCGGGCCTCCCATCCGTCGGCCCAGATCGTCGAGGCCCTGGCCCGGGCCCTGCGGCTGACGGACACCGAACGCGCGCACCTGTTCCGGCTGGCGGGGCTGGCGCCGCCGAGCCCGAAGACGGTGCCGGCGCACATCACCCCGAGCGTACGGCGGCTGCTCGACCGGCTGGACGGCACGCCCGTCGCGGTCTTCGACGCGTGCTGGACGCTGCTGCTGGCCAACCCGCCGTACGCCGCGTTGATGGGCGACCCGTCGGAGTGGCGCGGCGACCAGCGCAACGCCGTCTGGCGGCACTTCCTCGGCCCCGGCGGCCGGACCCGGCACACTCCGGAGTCCCTGCGGGCGTTCGAGGCGGCCCTGGTCGCCGACCTGCGTGCGACCGCCGACCGCTACCCGGCCGACCAGCGGCTGCGGCGGCTGGTCGCGGATCTGCGCGCGAACAGCGGCCGGTTCGCCGAGCTGTGGGATTCCGGCGCCGTCAGCCGGCACGAGGCCGGGCACAAGATCATCGACCATCCGGAGGCCGGTCCCCTGACGCTGGACTGCGACGTGCTCACCGTGACGGGCAGCGACCTGCGCATCATGGTCTACACGGCCGAGCCCGGCACCGAGGACGCGGAGCGCCTCGCATCCCTCACCGCTACCAGCGCGTTCAGCACGCCGGCACCGGCTGTCTAAACCGGTTTCCGAAACTTTTCGCACTCGGCATGCAGCGCGAACCTGATGACACACTGAAATTATTCGGCTTATCACCGAAACATTCAGGGTTTCGCCCCCACAGCGACGTTAGACTGCGGTTCGTGACCGTTGTCGACGAGCCGTCCGCATCCGTCCCAGAGCCGCTGACCCTCGCGCAGCTTGCCGAACTCGCCGGAGTGTCGAAGGCGACGGTCTCCAAGGTGGTGAACGGCCGATCCGCGGTGGCGCCGGAGACCCGCGCCCTCATCGAGGGCCTCATCCGTGAGCACGGCTTCCGCAGGCAGCGGCGGCGCTCCAGCCCTGCCGCCGTGCTGGAGCTGGTCTTCCACGAGCTGGCGGGCGACTACCCGACGGAGATCGCCCGAGGGGTGGGGCAGGTCGCGCGCGAGCACCACATGGCCGTGGCGATCTCCGAGCTGCAGGGCAACCACGTCCCCGGCGCCGACTGGCTTGAGGACGTGCTCGGCCGCCGCCCCGCCGGCGTCATCGCGGTCTTCTCCAGCCTGACCGACCTCCAGCGTGAGCGGCTGGCCACGCACAAGATCCCTCTCGTCCTCCTCGACCCGACCGGGGACCCGGGACACCGCGTCCCCTCGGTGGGCGCGGGCAACTGGAACGGCGGGCTCACCGCCACCCGCCACCTGCTGGAACTGGGCCACCGGCGGATCGCCATCATCACCGGACCGCCGCACGCGCTGTCGAGCCGGGCCCGTCTCGACGGCTACCGCGCCGCGCTCGACACGGCCGGGGTGCCCGTCGACCCGGACCTGATCTGCCAGGGCGACTACCAGATCGAGGACGGCCTGACGCACACCCACCGGCTGCTGCGCCTGCCCAACCCGCCCACGGCCGTCTTCGCCTCCAACGACGGCCAGGCCATCGGGGTCTACCACGCGGCCAACCGACTGGGGCTGCGCATCCCCGATGACCTCAGCGTCGTCGGCTTCGACGACATGCCTCCCATGCGATGGGCCATCCCGCCGCTGACCACGATCCACCAGCCGCTGGCCGAGATGGCCGGGGCGGCGGCCACCATGCTGGTGACGCTCGCCCGGGGCGAACCCCTCCCCCATCACCGCAAGGAGTTCGCCACGACCCTCGTCGTACGGGAGAGCACCGCCCCGCCGAAGCCCTGAAGGATTCCGGCATTCACTCGACGGCCCGGCGGTAGGTGCACACCTGCACGCCGGTGCCGCCGGTGGCCGCGGAGACGAGTTCGAACCTGCGCCGCAGGCCGCCGTTCGGGAAGATCGTCTTTCCGCCGCCGAGGAGCACCGGCGAGACGATCAGCCGGAGCTCGTCGACCAGGTCCTCGTGCAGGAGGGTGCGCACGAGGCTCGGGCTCCCCATGACGACCAGGTCACCGTCGCCCGTGTCCCGCAGTTCGCGGATGCGGGCGACGGCGGTGTCGCCGGGGATTCGCGTGGTGTTCCAGGTCATCTCGTCGTCGCCCAGGGTGTCGGACACCACGTATTTCGGCATTGCGTTCATCTTGTCGGCGAACGGGTCACCGGCCCGCCCGGGCCAGGCGGCGGCCATGTTCTGCCAGGTCCGACGGCCGTAGAGCAGCCCCTCCGCCTTGCTCACCGTGGCGTCGAAGGCGCCGCCGACGGTCTCCGGGTCGAAGAACGGGTGTGTCCAGCCGCCGTGCGCGAAGCCGCCGTCGGTGTCCTCCTCGGGACCGCCCGGCGCCTGTACGACGCCGTCCAGGCTCATGAACTCGATGACCACGATGCGCATGGCGCTGCTCCTCTGTGTCTTCCGCGTGTCTTCCGCGTGTCTTCCGCGTGTCTGCCGTTTGCCTGCCGGCGCCGTTGTCGGCTCCGTCGTGGTTCCCACGGTCGCACCGAAAAATAAAATTGTCAAGACAACGCAATGCTTCGGATATGGGAGGCGACGGTGACGGGGGGCCGGCCGAGCACCCGTTCGAGATCGTCGGTCTGCTGCTCCAGCAGCCCCGCGCGTATCTGCGCGTTGATCCAGCTCATCGGGCCCGGTCCGGCGTCGGGCACCTCGCGGTAGGGCACGCCGAGCTCCTCGGCCACCTCGGGGTGGCTCCACAGCGGCCCCGTGAAGTCGTACGCCCGGCCCAGATGCCCCTCACCGGTCAGCACGTTGGCCGCCGCCTCGGCGAGATCCGACCGGAACGCCGTGTTCAGCCCGCGGCCGCCCGCGCTGCCGGTGATCTCGCCGTCGACCACCCGCGGGACGAACGCGTCGCTGTAGAAGGGGTGGCGCAGGAACGTGTACGGCAGGCCGCTGCCGATCAGGGCCTGCTCGGTGGCGTGATAGGCCTCCGTCATGCCGGTCGCGCCGGCACCGGCTCCCAGGAAGCTGGTGAAGACGACCGCGCCGACGCCGGCCTCCTTGGCTGCGGTCACCGCGTTCAGGTGCTGCCGGATCCTGCGGGGAGTGTCGAGTTCGGGAGAGGAGATCAGGAGGAGACGGGCGGCCCCGTCGAACGCCTCGCGCAGGCTCGCCGGGTCGTCGTAGTCACCACGGCGTGCCGGCACGCCCTCGGGTGCGCGCCCGGGGTCGCGCACCGCGGCCACCACCTCCGTACGGGTGCGTAGGGACTCGATGACAAGACGGCCGAGCGCGCCGGAGGCGGCCGAGATAACGATCATGGGCCAAGTAGACTCCCGGCCGTCTCGGCCCTGCCACCGGTTTTCCGCCCACTGGTTTTCCGCCCACCGGTTCTCGCCGGGGGACGGAAGCGGGCGCGGTAGTCGTCCCAGTTCCAGGTGGACAGGAAGGCCGCCCCGGCCGTCCGGCCGTTGAGGTAGAGGTGGAGCTTCTGCCGTTCGTCGAGGTCGAAGTCGACCACCCCCACGCGTTCGGTGTCGACCTGGATGGTGCGGGCCCTGACCCAGGGCTGGTCCAGATAGGTCTGGTCGTGGCCGACGATCGCGGTCCCGACCAGCGACGCCAGCAGCCGCAGCGCGGGCAGGTGGGGAGCCCCGGCGAGCGGCAGCCTGAGCGTGTCCTCCCGGAACGCGGGGAGCAGTTTGACCCCGAACGTCGGCCAGCGCGGCTGCTCCCCGTCGGTCCGGTCGAGCGTGTCGATGGGAAAGTTGGACAGCACCCCGCCGTCCACCAGGGTCGAGACCAGCCCCGTGCCGGGATTGGTGATCGTGACGGGCTCGAAGAAGAAGGGGATCGACATCGAGGCGCGGACCGCGTCGGCCACCCGCTGCCTGCCCGGCTCCGCCACGCCGTAGACGCTCCGGTAGTCCCACGGCAGGCGCACCAGCCGGCCCAGGGTGACGTCCGTGGCCGTCACCACCAGGCTGTAGCGCTGGTCTTCGCCCATCCAGGGCGCCGGGTCGTCGAGCGCCAGGTCGTCGAACGTCTCGACGCCCAGGCCGGCCAGCTCGTTGCCCAGCCACTCCCGCAGGTAGTCGCCCTCGAACACACCCCGTTCGAACAGCAGGGACAGCAGCGAGAACCCTCTGCCGACCAGCGGGACGCGTTCCACGGCGGACGCGTCCCTGAACCTGCGATAGTCGACGCCGAACAGGAGCTCGCGCATGCGCTCCGGCCGCATCCCGGCCGCGGCCAGCGCACCCACCACCGCTCCCGCGGAGGTGCCGACGACGCGGGTGCCCGCGGCCCGTCCGAACCGGTAGCCGGCGGCGTGCAGCTCGTGCAGCGCGCCGACCAGGCCCACGCCCTTGACGCCACCGCCCTCCAGCACCAGGTCGGCGCGCTTGTCCGTCCCGCTGTTCGCCCTGTTGTCCGCCCTGTTGTCCGCCCTGTTGTCCGCCCTGTTGTCCGCCCTGTTGTCCGCCGTGTTGTCCGCCCCCGCCATCGGTGCCCGCCCTTCTTCCGGCCGTCCTCACCCGGATCTACCGCGTTCGGACGGCCGGGGCCCCGGCGCCGCACCGTTGCGACCGAACTCTCATTCCTCCTTGTCCTGCTCCTTGTCCTGCTCCTTGTCCTGCTCCCCGTCCTGCTCCCTGTCCTGCTCCCTGTCCTGGGGATACCAGCGCAGTTCGATGACATTGCCGTCGGGATCCTTCACGTACACCGAGGTGGCGACGCCGCGGGCACCGAACCGGGGGCCGGGTCCGTCGATGACGGTGAAGACGCCGGAGTCGATGACCTCCTGCCAGTCCAGCGGCTCGACGACCAGGCAGAAGTGGTCGACGTTCGGCTCACCCCGCTCGCCGCGCAGCAGGTCGATGATGGTGTCCGGCGACACCCGCACAGAGGGGAACGGCACCTTCCCGGCCCGCCACTCGTCGACCCGCACCGGTTCCAGGCCGAGGACGTCGCAGTAGAACGTCAGCGACCGCTCGACGTCCGCCACGGTCAGCACCAGATGATCGAAACCCTTGACCCGCATGTTCGTTGTGCTCATGGATCCAACGATGCTCGTCGCGGCGGCCGGCACCAAGCCCTGATCACGCTACGATCGTTGACTCATCTTCAACGATCGGACCCCACATGCTCGAACGGCACGAGATCGAGACCTTCCTGACGCTGGCCGAGGAACTGCACTTCGGCCGTACGGCCGAGCGCCTGGGGGTCACGACCGGCCGGGTCAGCCATGTGATCAAGAAGCTGGAGCGGCGCATCGGCGCGCCGCTGTTCGAGCGCACGAGCCGCGTCGTCCGCCTCACGCCGATCGGGCGGCGGTTCGCCGACGACCTGGCGCCCCTGGCCGCCCAGATGCAGGCCGCCGTACGCCGGGCCGTCGAGGCGGGCCGCAAGGTCACCGGCCGGCTTCGCGTGGCCTTCCTCGGCGAGTGGACGGCGCCGGTGCTGCTGCGGGCCGTCGCCCTGTTCAGCGAGCGCCATCCGGACTGCGAGGTGGAGGTCCAGGAGGTGCAGCTGTCCAACTCGCGGGCGAGCCTGGTCGACGGCTCGGTGGACGTCCTCATCGCCTCCTATCCCTTCGACGGCATGGCCCGCGGGCCGGTCCTGCTGCGGGAGCCCCGCGTGCTGGCCGTGGCGGCCGGGCATCCGCTGGCCCGCGAGGAATCGGTGTCCCTGGAGGTCCTCGGCGACCACCCCGTGGTGCAGTACCCCTCGGTCACCTCCGCCGAGTTCAAGCGCGACCGCACGCCCACCCACACCCCGTCAGGCCGCCCCGTGCCCCAGGGACCGGCGGGCGGCACGTTCTCGGAGATGCTGTCCCTCGTCGCGATGGGCAAGGGCGTGCTGCCGGTGGGCGAGCACAGCCGCACGTACTATCCGCGACCCGACGTCGCGTACGTGCCCATCCGGAACGCGCCGCCGATCGAGCGCGGACCGGTGTGGCAGGCGACCAACACGAGCGCGCGTGTACGGGAGTTCGTGCGGGCCGCGGCCGATTCGGCATCGCCTCTTCTGTAACAGGTTGCGGTTGCGGTAGAAGATCACTCGTACCATTTCTCCTCTTTCCGAGGTACACGTGAGAAAGATCCTCCGAGTGGCCGCGGCCCAGACGTTCGCCGCCGCCGTCGTCCTCACCGCTCTGTCCGCTCCCGCGAACGCCGACACGCCCGAGAGCGACGCCCAAATCGCCGCCGAGTGGCAGACCGCCTGGGACACCTACCACTTCACCGACACCACACCGCCCGCGCCCGACTCGGGCCGGAGCCAGGTCACGAACAGCATCTCGGTCGACATCGACTCGCCGATGCCGCTGACCTTCTACAAGTACTCGAACTTCAACAACCACATCGGCAAGAACCCGTTCCTGAAGCGGGTCATCACGCACAAGGAGTGCAAGCAGGGCTCCACGACCTACCGCAACCTCACCGCGATCGAAGAGATCCCGTACGAGGGCACGATTGTGGTCAGCAAGACCCACGCGCAGCAGCGGCTCCACCCGACCGGGTTCTACTACGAGACCGACAGCTGGTCGGAGCCCAACGTGGTCACGCACCAGAAGATCGACTTCAAGTCGCTGCCCGGCGGGAAGACCCGCGTCACGGAGAACCTCACCTTCGAGTCGGACTCCTCGCTGATCGACTTCGTCGCCGCGAACGGCACCGCCTCGCACCAGCAGTTGCAGCAGGCCCTCAAGCAGGCGATCGAGAGCGGCGAACTCTGATCCCTGGGCATCGTTGAAAAGACGGGCGTCTTCCATTTTCGCGCGGAAGGCGCCCGTCTCCTGTCAGTGACCGGTTTAGTGGCTTCAGTGGCCGGTCAGTGGCCGCTTAGTGGCCGATTAGTGGCCGATTAGTGGCCGATGCTGCCGCCTCTGTCCTCCGCGGCCCGCAGGTTCTGGTTGATCGAGCAGTTCTCCATCCCGCCCCTGCAGTTGCCGCTGAGGGAGTCGGTGAAAACGCTGACGCTCGACACCTGCTGGACGCCGGCGAAGTCCACGGCGCTGTTGCCCGCGGGAGCCTGCACGTTGCGCTTGCCCGTGTTGAGCTGATACGGCGGACTGCTGATCGTCGGGGCGTTGGCGGTGTTCATGCCGGACGTGCGCTGCATGCCCCCGCCACCTCCGCCGTGACCGAAGCCGCCGCCGCGACCGCCACCCCCATGACCGCCACCCCCGTTAGCGCCAGCTTCGTTAGCGCCAGCTTCGAAGCCGGCGAGACGGGCGTCCAGGCGGGCTCCACCGTTACCGCGACCCTTGCCCTTCTTGCCCTTGCCCTTCTTACCCTTCTTGCCCGCGCTCTTCTTGGCCGCGCTCTTCTTGGCCGCACTCATCTTGGTCGCGCTCATCTTCCCCTGGCCACTCTGGCCGAACGCGTGCGGGGCGTGGCCGGCGGCCGGCGCCGCCATCGCCTCATGCGCTGCCACGACGCTCGGTATCACGATGAGGAACGCGGCGACGGCCATCCGCCGGGCGGACGCCGCCACGATGCGGGTTCTCCCTGCCCTCTTGTCGCCCATCCGTCCACACCTGCCTTTGTATTGGTACACAAGCGACGCATCCGTCCCATACCCCACACTTCGCCTCTCTTCTCCCGCTGGTGCGATGTGCTGTGCGGTTGCTGATGCCTTTTTTGCGCTGCATCCTCGAGGCACGCTGGGCTCTCAGGGCGACGCTGCGCCATCGGGGTGACGCTGCGTCATCGGGTGACGCTGCGTCATCGGGTGACGCTGCATGAAGGACCGCTGTCCGCCGGGCCGCGCCGACAGAGGTCACCGGCACGCGACCGGCCATGCTCCCCAAGTTCGCCGAGCACAGCGCCCACCTCCGGCGCCAGCAGACGGCGTGACCG
Source organism: Microbispora hainanensis (assembly GCF_006874475.1). GTDB lineage: Bacteria > Actinomycetota > Actinomycetes > Streptosporangiales > Streptosporangiaceae > Microbispora > Microbispora hainanensis. The sequence goes on along the minus strand of NZ_VIRM01000027.1, from coordinate 52,107 downwards.
GCCGCGCCACCGCGCCACCCCACTACCTCACCACCGCATCGCCCCACCACCCGCATCGCCGCATCGCCGCATCGCCGCACCGCATCACCGCATCACCGCATCAGCCGACCGCCGTCGTTCACGGCGATCGACCCGTTCCTCCCCTCACTCGCGTAGTCGCCGGGCTCTCCCCAGTCGGTGGTAGGTGAAGGCCCAGCGGTCGATGCCTTCTTTGCGGCGGGTGTAGCGCTCGGGGTGCTGGTAGCGGTCGCGGTTGTGGAACTGGCAGGCCGGACCCAGCAGCTTCAGGTCGGTGAGGCCGCCGCTGCTCCAGTTGTCGGCGTGGTCGATCTGGCACATCGTCGCCGGAAGCGGGCAGCCGTCGATCCAGCAGGTGGCATACCGGGCGAACACCGCCCGCCGCTGCGCCGGAGTGGCCAGGCGGACCTTGCGGCCCATGTCCAGCACCTGCCCGTCGGCGTTCATGACGATCCGCACCAACGTGCTGGTGCGGGCGAGGCGGTGCACGCTGGAGACGGGCAGCACCTGCCCGGTCGCCAGCAGCAACCCCGGCACCATTCCCAACGAGGCTCCCAGCGTCGTCCCCAGGAACGCCCCGGGAAGCGTACCTGCCGCCCCTCCCGGCGCCCCTCCCGGAGCTGCTCCCGATGACGCCCCCTCCGACGTCCCCGGCGTGCCCTGGCCATGCCGGCAGTCCCCCGCAGGCCGAGGCCCGGCGTGGGTGTGATGCGCGGAGGGGTCCTCGGGAGGAGGATCCGGCCGCGCCGCCCCCGAAGCCTGTGATGGCGGTGCGTCCGAAGCCGTCCCGCCCGAAGACGCTGTGTCCGAAGACGCTGTGTCCGAATGCCCGCCACCGCCAGCAGGCCATGCTGGCGCGCCCTGACGGGCGTAGGTAGCTCCGGACCGGGCCACGCCGCGAATGCAGCCATCGCCCTCTACGGGCGCGGTGTCGTCGCCCTCGGCAGAGCTGGTGTTCACGGTCTCGTCGCCCTCGCCGTGGTCGCCCTCGGGGGAGGCGGTGCTTGCGGTGTCGCGCGGCACGCACTCCCCGGGCCGCCGCTCACCGGCCCCGCACTCACCGACTCCACAGCCGCGAGACTCCTCGTCGCGGAGGCCGGCCATGACATCGGCAGGGCCAGGGGCAGGGGCGGAGTCGGTGACAGGGCCGGTGGCAAGGTCGGCCTCGGCCGTGCCCACGCCACTGACATCGGCCTCTGCGATATCGCAGGTGCCATCGCCGCTCGTGGCACCGGCGTCCGCAGCTCCGTCGGCATCGGCATCGCTCCCCGCACCGGCACCTGACTCCGCCTCCGCCTCCGCCTCCGCAGTATCGAACTCGCTCGGGGCGTCGGGCGCGCACTCAGCACCGGAGTCGCTCATCGCGCCGGGGACGGCGTCGTCGGCCTTGCTGGGGTCGTCGGCGCTTCCGGTGGCGTCGGGGGCGTAGCCGCTGGTGTCGTCGGCTTCGGCGGGCACAGGGGCGCCGGTGTCGCCGGCGCTCTCCGCACCGGCATCTGCCTCGGCCTCGGCAGTGTCGAGGTCGTCAGCTTCGGCGGGCGCAGGGTTGCCGGTGTTGTCGGCGGCGGGGTTGGTGTTTTCGGGGTCGGTGTTTTCGGGGTCGGTGGGGAGGGATTCGGCGCTGACCACGACGAGGAGTTCGGTGACGATCTGCTGCTCGAGTGCGGCGATGAGCGCGTCGGCCTGGCGCTCCGTCAGCGTGCGGTCATCGCCGTCGGCCTTCTTCTTGGCGTACTCCTGCAACAGGGTCATCAGGCGGGCGCCGGGTTCACGGGGAATGTAGAACTCCCCTTCCACGCCGCCGCCCTTGCCGGGGCGAACCCGTAGGAAGCGCCGCTCGTAGTCGGCCTGCTCATCGCGTTCTTCGCCGTCGGGGTCGAGCACCGCCCGCAAATGGCGGCCGGCTTTGGCCACTTCGGCCGCGCCTGCTTTGCCGGCCAGCTCCACCAGGATCGGCTCCGCCAGTGCGGCGTTCTCGTCCGACAGCCCGGCGACGGCGGCGCAGATGGCCTCCACCACCCCCGCCGCCAACTCACCCACGGCGAACTTCTCCCGCACCACCGGCAACCGCGGCAGCTCCGCGCCCAGCATGAGCAGGCGGCCCGCACCGCCCACCGTCATCCCCCCGGCGGTACGCAGCCAGGACCGGGTGGAGGCATGCCCATGCTGCTTGGCCTGCCCCGCTCGATGGACCCGGCCGACGCGGTCGGCCAGGGCGCAGGTGATCCGGTCACGGGCGAACAGCAACTCCTCCGCCTCGGCAAGGCAGGTGTCCACGTCGTCGGGAAGCGGCGCCAGCGCCAGCTCCTGCGCCACCTCACGAACAGACCCCACCACCACCCACGACGACCGACCCTTGCCCTGACCGGCACCGGGCGCGCCACCGCTGCTGCTATCGGTGTCGCTGTCGGTGTCGGTGTCGGTGTCGCCCTCGGCCTCGGCGAGGCTCGCACGCTGCGACTCAAGGCCGATGATCGGGAAGGGCTCGCGGGCGGACGAGCCGTCGGACGACCACAGCGGGGAATTGGCGATCAGACGGTCCCACCACTCACCGTCGCCATCGTTCGAACGACGAAGGCGCTCAGGATCGATGTCGAACAGATCCATCACACCCTCCTCGCTTGATTCGAAATACTGTTTGAATTATCTCCTGCTCACATCACTCTTAGCAACCGGATGACGCGGTTCAGTTGGGGTTACAGGCTTGCGGCACAGCGGACATGGGAGAGCCCGGACGCGATGAGGACGGGGAGCAGAGCAGGGAGGAGAAGCACGGGGAAGAGCAGAGGGAAGAGCACGGGATGAGGACGGACCACCAGCCGCGGACCATCAGCCGAGGCAGAGAACCAACACGTGTCCCGCCCTGGCACAGCCGCGAGCTGCGGCCAGGAACCGACCTCTACGGCTCCGGCCCACGCCGGCTCCGGCTCCGGCTCCGGCTCCGGCTCGTACGACGGTGATCGGGGCTCAAGGAGGGGGAAACGGAGAGGGAAACGGTGATCGGGATTCGAGGAGGGGACACGGAGAGGGACACGCGGTCGGAGTTCGAGGAGAAGGAGGAGGAGCAGCATCAGCATCGCGCCCACCTCACTCGCGGTGAGCAGCCGGAATCGGGCGGGGTCGCACTGAGCTTGCTCGTCCGAGCGCTCCGCACTCACCGCGACGCCCCACACTCACCGCAGCGCCCCACTTCCCGGAACGCCCCGCACGCACCGCGGCGCTCGGCACTCTCCGGAGCGCCCCACTGCGGCACGATGAGCGCCAGCCGCGCGTGCCCGGAGCCTTGTGAACGGCGACGCGTTGCCGGGAAACGGCTGCAGCGGATTGGCTATAGCCGGTCCTGGCGAGGCAGCACCACCTCGCGGGCCAGGAGGAGCAGGGCCGCCGCGAGCGGGATGCCGAGCAGGGCGCCGACGATGCCGAGGAGCGCCCCGCCGAGCAGGGCTCCGACGATGGTCGCCACGGGCGGCACGTCGACGGACGATTTGAACACTTTCGGGGAGATCCAGTAGTTCTCGACCTGCTGGTAGACGACGAAGAAGACCACGCAGGCGATGCCGACCTGCACCGAGGCGAGGAAGCCGACCCCCGAGGCCACGACCGCGCCGATGACCGCGCCGACCAGCGGGATCAGGTCGGTGACCGCGACGAAGATGGCCAGGGCGAGGGCGTACGGCAGGTTCAGCATGGCCAGGAACAGGAAGGTCACCACGCCGGCGATCAGCGAGATGATCAGGTTGCCCGCGACGTAGCCGCCGATCTGGTTGATGATCTCGTCGCCGAGCAGGCGGACCCGAGTGCGGCGTGAGCGGGGCACGAACCGGTAGGCCGTCTCCTTCATGGAGTTGAGCGACCCGAGGAAGTAGAGCGTGAGCACGAGCACGGTGAAGGCGCTGAACAGCGCGCTGATCACGACGCTCGCCACGCCGAGGAGGCCGCCGAACATCTGAGTGGCCAGGCCGCCGCCCGCGACGTACTGCTGGATCTTGTCGAGGATCTGGTAGCGCTCGTCCACCGAGCGAATCAGCGGGTGGTTCTGGAGCTGCTGCACGTAGTCGGGCAGTTGCCGGGCGAACCCGGTGGTCTGTTCGGTGAGGGGCGGCACGACGGCGAGCCCGAAGACGACGAAGAACGCGATGACCGACCCGAAGACGATCGTGATCGCGAGGCGTCGGGACAGGTTGCGCCGCTGGAGCGCCTCGACTGCGGGGTTGAGTCCGATGGCCAGGAACAGCGAGACCACGATCAGCACGATCGCCGAGCCGGCGCCGGCGATCGCCTGCACCAGAAGCCATGCGGTGAGCACGCCGAGGGCGCCGGTCAGCCCGAACATGAACGGGTTGCTGCGCAGCGGGCGACCCGGCAGGCCGAACGGCCGGTCGGACGCTACGGCACCGGCGGCACGGTCGACAAAATCAGCACCGCCGGCACGATCGGCAGGCTCGGCACGATCAGCACCCCCGGCACGATCAGCACCCCCGGCACGATCAGCACCCCCGGCACGATCAGCACCGTCGGCACGATCAGCACCGTCGGCAGGGTCAGCACGGTCGGCACCGTCGACGCCAGGCCGGCTCACGCCGGTCGGCTCCGGCGTCGTCTCGGCCGTCGTCTCAGGCGTCGTCTCCCCCTGGCCGGGGAGCGAGGGGAACACGCTGGAGATGCCGCTTGCTGGGGACAGGCCGCTGTCGGACACGCCTCCCCTGCTGCCCCATGGAGGTCACTTGACACGGATTTATCCGGACACGTCCCGCAGATGGCGCTCGATCGCTCCGTTGACCTCGGCACCCAGCAGCACGATCAGTGTGGAGAGATACAGCCAGAGCATGAGCACGGCCACGGCCGCGACCACGCCGTACGTCTGGCCGAAGCGCCCGAAGCCGGTCACGAAGATCGACAGGCCCGCCGAGACCACCACCAGAGCGGGCATGGCGAACGCCACGCCCCAGGCGACCGACCGCCACTGCGACTCCCGGCGGCTGCCGGGGACGTACCGGTAGAGCAGCGCCAGCCCCGCCCCGATGAGCACGACGAGCGCCACCCAGCGCGCCACCGAGACGGCGACCCTGGCCACCCGGCCGAGACCGAGGTGTCCGAGCACGACCGGGAACGCGGCGACGAGCGCCAGCAGCACCGACACTCCGACGATCGCCGCGACCGTGTAGAGCAGCGCCAGCAGGCGAGTGCCGACGGGGCCGTGGCTCTCCCGGCCTCCGAGCACCGCGTTCAGGCCTCGCATGAGCGCCTGGACGGCCCTCGACGAGGCCCACAGCAGGCCGACGAGGCTCAGCGAGAGATTGGCGGTGAGCCCTCGCTCCCCGGTGCGCACCGCGCTGGAGAGCTGCGCGACCAGCAGGTGGGCGACGGGTTCGGGCAGCGGCCGGGTCAGCGACGCCAGCTGCCCGGCCGCCTCGCGGGGGTCGGCCACCAGCCCGTAGACCGACACCAGGACCAGCAGCATCGGGGAGATCGACAGCGTCCCCCAGAAGGCGATGCCGGCGGCCAGCAGGGACAGCCGTTCCCGCTTCGCCTCCTCCCGCACCCGCCCGGCGATCGCCTTCCAGTGCTCCAGCGGCACTGTCATGACGCGACGCGCCGATGCGACGCCCGGGCGGCCCACAGCAGCGCGGCGCCCGCGAAATAGACGGCGAAGCAGACGGCGAAGCGGGCAGGGAGCATCGACGCGGGCAGTCCCTGCGAGCCGGTGAGCGCCACGCCGAGCAGGCCCGCGACGACCAGGCCGGCTCCCGCCAGGGTTGCGACCGACGTCGAGGCTCCCGCCCTCCCGGCACCCGCCGCCGGAGAGGAACTCCCGCGCTTCTCGACCGCGTGCCTCTCGACCCCGCGCCTCTCGACCCCGCGCCTCTCGACCCCGCGCCTCTCGAATCGGGCGAACACGGCGACGAGCACCGCGAGGGTCGCCGTCAGGAACGCGAGCCAGGGCACCCGCAGCACCAGCCAGGCGGCCGATCCGGGAGGCGGCTGCGGCAGCAGACCGGTGACGTAGAGCGCGAGCACGGCGATCACGACCGCGGTCATGTGCCAGAGGAAGATCGTCATGATCGCGGAGTTGGCCGCGACGACGGCCGCCCACGGGCGCGTACGGCGCAGCAGGCGCCCGCCGCGCTCGTGCAGGAGCAGGGCGACCCCCGTCTGCGCGACCGCGAGGGCGAGCAGCGCAAGCGTCGGCGGCGAGGTATTCTGCAGGCGGGCACCGGGATCGGTCACCATGCTGACCGCGTACGGCCCCGGGACGGTCAGCAGCACGAGCGCCGCCAGGCCGCCCACGATCATGGGTACGGCCACGCGGGGCCGGGCGGGCAGGGCTCCCTCCCGCCAGGCGATGCCGAGCTGGTAGACCGCCGCCCAGGCCAGCAGATAGTTGGCCGCGCCGAACACGCCGGGGCCGCCGAGCAGCCGGGCCGTGTCGCCGAACGCCACCGCCACCGCGAACACCGCGGACACCGCGAGGCCCGCCCTGCGGTGCAGCGCGAGCAGGACCGGGGTGAGCAGGACGACCGTGACGTACGCGATGAGGAACCACAACGGCAGGCAGGCGAGCCAGACCGCCATGCCCACGGTGGCGGGGTCGGCGCCCAGGAGGAGCGCGAGCAGGGCCGCACCGCCCAGCGTGAGCAGAAACGCCGTCGTCGGGCGGATCAGCCGGTCGGTGCGGGACAGGAACCAGCCGATCGCGTCGCCGCCCCGCCTCCGGAATGAATCGAGCGAGGCGGCTCCCGCGAAGCCGCCCACCAGGAAGAACACCGGCATGACCTGGAACAGCCAGGTGAGCGGCCTGGCCCAGGGGACGAACGCGAGGACGGTGTCGCCGCCGATGCGGTCGCGGTAGGTCACCACCACGGCCAGCCAGTGCCCGAGCACCACCAGCGCGATGGCGACGGCGCGCAGCAGGTCGATGTGCCGGTCGCGGCCGGGCGGCGTGCGCTCCGCCGCACGTCGCAGGGGCGCGGACATCTAGTCGCTCTGATGCTGCGGCTCGCTGATCTCCTTGACCACCGGCGTGAGCAGGTCGGCGCCGAGCTGGTGCATCTGGAGGAGCAGGTCGTCGACCGTCACCATGCCGACCACGCTCCCCTCGGCGGCCACCGGCAGCCGGCGGAAGGAGTGGCGGCGGAACACGTCGAAGGCCACCTCGACCTCGTCGTCCGCCTGCACCATCACCACCTGGTCCGACATCACCTCGCCCACCGGCGTGTCGCCGCCCCTGTCCTGGGCGAGCACGCGTACGGCGAGGTCGCGGTCGGTCACCACGCCGGCGATGCCCGGCCCTTCCGACACCACCACGCAGCCGACGCCCGAGTAGTCCATGTGCCGCGCAACGTCCCGCACCGGCGTGATCGGCGGGACGACGACCACCGGCGTGGACATGACATCTTTGATCTTCATGCCGGGTCTCCCCTTCATATGGAAGTCAGCCCCGCTTTGTGACCTAATGCCCTATTTATCCCTCTAAGTCCGAATAAACGTGTAGGTGGAGGTGAACCATATGATCACGCTGAGCATCATCAAGGCCGACACAGGGGGATTCGTCGGCCATTCCGCCGTCCATCCCCGGCTGATGGCCGAAGCACGGCGGGAGATCGAGCGGGCGAAGTCCTCCGGACTCCTCATCGACGGCCACGCGGAAAGCTGCGGCGACGACATCTCGCTCATCCTGACCCACACGTACGGCCAGGAGGCGGGGCTGATCCACTCCTTCGCCTGGGACACCTTCCAGGCGACGACCCACCTGGCCAAGGAGCTCGGCCTGTACGGCGCCGGCCAGGACCTGCTGTCGGACGCCTTCTCCGGCAACCTGCGCGGGATGGGCCCGGGCTACGCGGAGCTGGAGTTCGAGGAGCGGCCGTCGGAGCCGGTGCTGTGCTTCCTGGCGGACAAGACCGAGCCGGGCGCGTGGAACCTGCCGCTGTACAAGATGTTCGCCGACCCGTCCAACACCCCCGGCCTGGTGATCGACGAGAAGATGCACGCCGGGTTCGCGTTCGAGGTGTACGACCTGCGCGAGGACCGGCGCATCGTCTTCGACTGCCCGGCGGACCTCTACGACATGCTCATGTACATCGGCGCCCCGGCGCGCTACGTGATCCACAGCGTCCGCTCGAAGACGCTCGGCATGACCGCGGCGGCGACCAGCACCCAGCGTCTGTCGCTGATCGCCGGCAAGTACGTCGGCAAGGACGATCCCGTCATGATCGTGCGCTGCCAGTCGGGCCTGCCGGCCGTGGGCGAGGCACTGGAGCCGTTCGCCTTCGCCTACTCGGTGGCGGGGTGCATGCGCGGCTCGCACCACGCGCCGTTGATGCCGGTGTCCACCGGGCAGGCGCACCCGTCGCGGTTCGACGGCCCGCCGCGGGTGGTCGCGCTCGGCTTCCAGATCAAGGACGGCAGGCTGATCGGCCCGCGTGACATGTTCGACGACCCGGCGTTCGACGCTGCCCGGCGGCAGGCGAACGAGATCATGGACTACCTGCGCCGCCACGGGCCGTTCGAGCCGCACCGGCTGCCGCTGGAGGACCTGGAGTACACGACGATGACCTCTCTCACGAGGCGCCTGGCACACCGCTGGACGCCGATCACGACCGAGGTCGCGACCCCGGTCGGATCCCGGCCATGAAAGCCACGCCATGAAAGCCGCGCCATGAAAGCCACACCATGAAAGCTTCAGTCGGCGACCGTCTCATCGTCGAGAGCATCCAGCGGGGGAAGGCGGGCCGCATCGGGATCGTGGTGGCGCTCTACCACACCGACGGCTCGCCCCCCTACCTGGTGAGATGGCTCGACGAGGAGCGGGAGACGCCGTGCTTCTACCCGGGACCGGACGCCCGGATCGAGCACCACGCGGAGCGGACGCCGGAGAGCCCCTAGTCGCGCCTCTGATCCTCCGCGGCCTGCCGCAGGCACTCGACGACGTCCTCGTCGCTCGCCTGGGTGAAGTCCTCGTACCACGCGCCGATCGCGTACAAGTGGTCGGGCATCTCCAGGCAGACGACCTCGTCGGCGTCCCTGCGCAGGCTCGCGATCGTCTCGGGGGCGCCGACCGGCACCGCGAGCACCACCCGGGAGGCCCCCTGCGCGCGGGCCACCTGACAGGCGGCGCGGGCCGTTCCGCCCGTCGCGATCCCGTCGTCCACCACGATCACCGTACGGCCGGCCAGGTCCACCGGCTCGCGGCCGCCCCGGAAGCGGCGGGCACGCCGCTCCAGCTCGGCCCGCTCGCGCCGCTCCACCTCGGCCATCTCCTCCGGGGTGATGTTGGCGAGCCGTATGACCTCGGGGTTCAGCACCCGCACCCCGCCCTCGCCGATCGCGCCGAAGCCCAGCTCCGGCTGGTAGGGCACGCCCAGCTTGCGTACGACGATCACGTCCAGAGGGGCGCCGAGGGCCTTGGCGACCTCGGATGCCACCACTACGCCTCCCCTGGGCAGGCCGACAACGACCGCGTCCTCCATCCCGGGAAGTTCGCGTAACCGCTCCCCCAGGCGCCGTCCGGCGTCACGACGATCGACGAACACGACATTCCCCCTGACTTCCCACCTGGCTTCCCACCTGGCTCCCACCTGGCTCCCCGTCTTTCACCGTCGGCCCCCCGCCACCCCCGGCGGTAGGGCCGAAGGACCCGGGGAAGACTTGAGGCATGTCCCATCCCGGAGAAATCGACGAGCTCAAAGCCAGGCTCGACGCGGCGGAACGGCAGGTGAGCACGCTCGCCGAGGCCGTACGGGTGCTCGCGGGCGGCCTGGAGGGCGGGCCGCTGGAGGATCCCGTGCAGGCCCGGCCCGAGCACGCCGCCCGGCTCGCCCACGAACTCCTGCTCGCGGCAGGACTGATCCGGCCCGAGGAGAGCGAAGGCCCATAGACTGTCGCCGTGACCTCGACCGAACGGGCCCTCGACGGAAAGATTCCGCCTCAGAGGCTGACCGTGGCCGAGATCGCCCATCTGGCGGGAGTGTCCGCGCCGACCGTGTCACGGGTGCTCAACGGGCATGCGGGAGTCGCCCTGGCCACCCGGCAGCGGGTGGAGGCGGTCTTACGGGAGCACGGATACCGGCGCCGTGACAGCGAGCCCGCGGCGATCATCGAGCTCGTCTTCCACGCCCTGGAGAGCCTGTGGGCGCTGGAGATCATCCAGGGCGTCGAACAGGTCGCCAGGGAGCACGAGCTGGCCGTGGTGCTGACCGAGATGCAGGGCCGGCTCACCCCGGGCAGGGCGTGGACCGAGCAGGTGCTCGCCCGCCGCCCCACCGGGGTCGTGGCGGTCTTCTCCGAGCTCACGGTGCAGCAGCAGTCGCAGCTCGCCACCCGCTCGATCCCCCTCGTCGTGCTCGACCCGACCGGCGAGCCGCTGCACGAGACCCCGTCGGTCGGCGCGACCAACTGGACCGGCGGGATGGCCGCGACCCGCCACCTGCTCGACCTCGGCCACCGCCGCATCGCGATGCTGAGCGGGCCGACGCAGTGGCCGTGCTGCCGGGCGCGGCTCGACGGCTACCGCGCCGCGATGGACGGGGCAGGCGTGCACGTGGACCCCGACCTGGTGCGGGACAGCACCCTGTATGTGGAGGGCGGCCTGCGCGACGGGACCGAGCTGCTGCGCCTGCCCGATCCCCCGACCGCCGTCTTCTGCTCCAACGACCTGCAGGCGCTCGGCATGTACGAGGCCGCCAGGCGGGCCGGGGTACGCATCCCGGACGACCTGAGCGTGGTCGGGTTCGACGACCTTTCGTTCACCCAGTGGGCCGGGCCGCCCATGACGACCGTACGGCAGCCGCTCGTGCAGATGGGGGCCGCCGCCGCGCGGATGGTCCTGGCCCTCTCGGACGGCGAGCGGCTCGAACAGCACCGGGTCGAGCTCGCCACCACCCTCGTCGTGCGGGAGAGCACCGCACCGCCGCGCCGATGCGTGTAGGCCGATGTGCGTAGGCCGATGCGTGTAGGGAGATGGGCGTCCGACGCCGCACTCGGCGTGATCTTCGCCGTGGTGCTGGCCTTCTGGGCTTTCCGGATCGCCGACAGCTGGGGTGGCGGCTACTGGCGGTTCGACTGCGCCGCCGGCGCCGTGGTGTGCGCGATCGCCCTGGCCCGCCGGTTCGACCCGGCCCGGACGGCCGTGGCCGGTCTGGCCGTCGCCGCGACCGCCGTCCTGGCCGCCAGGTTCGCCGATCTGCCCAGCGAGCCCGGTCCCGCGATGGCCCTCGGCCTGGCGGTGCTGGTGGGCGCGGCGGTCAGGGCGCTGCCGGTCCGTACGGCCTGCACCGTGGCGGCCGGCGGGCTGGCCGTGGCCGCCGGAAGCGTGCTGACGGCGCACACGTTCGCCGCCGCGGTGCCCTCGGTCACTTTCATGAACGTCCTGCTCTGGGCCGCCGCCGTCGTGGCCGGGCTGTGCCCGCGGCTGCTCGACGCCCGCAGACGGGCCGTCGCCGAGGGGGTGCGCCGGGCGGAACGGCTGAGGCTCGCCCGCGAGCTGCACGACGTCGTCGCCCACCACGTCACCGGCATCGTGCTGCAGGCCCAGGCCACCCGGCTGGTCGCGCGGAAGAGCCCGGAGAAGGCGGACGACGCGCTGGCCGACATCGAGGCGGCCGGGTCCGACGCGCTGGCCGCGATGCGCCGCGTCGTCGGCCTGCTGCGCGACCCGGACGAGCCCGTGGAAACCACCATCCCGGGCGAGCTGGGCGGGCTGGTCGAACGCTTCGAGGCGGGCGGCCGCACGGTGCGGATGCGGCTGCCGGGCGAGGAGGAGACGGCGACGTGGCCTCCTGAGGTGGCCGCCACGGTCTATCGGGTCGTGCAGGAGTCGCTGACCAACATCTCCCGCCACGCCCCGCAGGCCCGCTCGGTCAGGGTCGAGGTGGAACGGGACCGCGAGACGCTCACCGTCGAGGTCGCCGACGACTCGCCGCGGGGCCCCTCGCGGCACCACCAGCGCGGCGGGTATGGCCTCATCGGCATGCGCGAGCGGGTCGAGGCGCTCGGCGGCACGCTGCGCGCCGGGCCGCGTCCCGGGTCCGGCTGGTCGGTGCTCGCCACACTGCCCGTGCCCGTTCCCCGGCCTTCGTGGGAGCGGGCCCGCCGATGACGATCAAGGTGCTGGTCGCCGACGACCAGGCGATGGTCCGCGGCGGCCTGCGGCTGATCCTGGAGGACCAGCCCGACATCGACGTGGTGGCCGAGGCGTCGGACGGCGCCGAGGCCGTGGAGGCGGCCCGGCGGCTGCGTCCGGACGTCTGTCTGGTGGACGTGCGGATGCCCAAGCTCGACGGCATCGAGGTGACCCGGGCGCTGGCCGGGCCGGGCGTGCCCGACCCGCTGCGGGTGGTCGTGGTCACCACGTTCGACCTGGACGAGTACGTCTACGGCGCGTTGCGGGCGGGCGCGACCGGCTTCGTCCTGAAGGACTGCGGCCCCGCCCTGCTCGTGGAGGCCGTGCGGGCCGCCCACCAGGGGGACGCTCTGGTCTCCCCTTCGGTCACCCTGCGGCTGCTGCGCCACCTGACGGCCCGGATGCCGGCCCCCGGCGGGACGGACCATCCGCTCTCCAACCGGGAGCTGGAGGTCGTCAGGGCCGTCGCCCGGGGCCGTACGAACCAGGAGATCGCGGCCGAGCTGTTCATCTCGCTGAGCACGGTCAAGAGCCACGTGGCCGGCATCCAGGCCAAGCTCGGCCTGCGCAACCGGGTCGAGATCGCGGCCTGGGCCTGGGAGAACCGCATCGCGGGCTCCTAATCCTCCGGTTTTGTCGTGTTTTGTCCGGTTTCGCCTGGGCAGAAGGGAGGCAGCCGAACACAAGGAGGGTGGCAGCATGGCCGTCAGCGGCATCATTTCCGCCATAATCATCGGACTCATCATCGGCGCTCTCGGCCGGCTGGTCGTTCCCGGGCGTCAGGCCATTCCCATCTGGATGACCATGATCATCGGTGTCATCGCCGCTCTCATCGGCTCGGCGATCGCCAGAGGTCTGGGAGTCGCCACCACCCCAGGGATCGACTGGATCGAGCTGATCATCCAGGTGGCCCTCGCCGCCGTCGGCGTCGTGGCGGCCGTGGCGTTGTACCGCCGCAGAAGCGTCGGATAGCTCAGCGCAGGTGATCGATGGCCCCGGCACGACCGGGGCCATCGGCATGCCCGGACTGTCATGCCCGGACTGTAATGGTCTTTGCGAAATCACCGACATCTGTTGATTCCCCCCGTCACAGCGCGGCGTACGGTCGTTAACCAGGGGTTCGACCGATCCGGGGGAAGTGGTCCGCGATGGACCAGGCGGTCCTTGCACGTGTTCCGGAGGTGTTCGCCCGCCGCGTGGGGCCGGCGCTCGGCCTCGCCGACGAGGCCGACGTGGTGGCCAGGGCGTGCCACGCGATGGCGACGCGCTTCCACGGCGGCGGCAGGCTCATCGTCTTCGGCAACGGCGAGGCCGCCACCGACGCCCAGCACATCTCGGTGGAGTTCGTCCACCCGGTGATCGTGGGCAAGCGGGCGCTGCCGTCGTTCTCCCTCACGAGCGACGTGGCGACGATCACGGGGGTGGCCGCGACGGCGGGCCTGGACGAGGTCTTCGCGCACCAGCTCCACCGGCTCGCCGCGCCGCAGGACATCGCGCTCGGCATCTCCTCCGACGGCCGCTGCGTGAACGTGCTCAGGGGCCTGGAGGCGGCGCACCGGCTCGGCCTGCTCACGCTGGCGCTGACCGGCGGCGACGACGGCGGCCCGATCGGGCGCAGCCCGGCCGTCGACCACGTCCTGATCGCGCGCTCCGCCGATCCCCGTGTGGTCAAGGAGGTGCACGTCACCACCTATCACGTCCTCTGGGAGCTGGTGCACGTCTTCTTCGAGCAGCCCGGCGTGCTGGATCCACGGGTCGTCTCATGAGCTGCCACGACGAGACGTGCGTCACCTGCTCGGACGAGGCGGTCGCGGTGACCGTCGTACGGCTCCTGGAACGCGACCTCGCCCTCGTCGACACCGGCCCCAGCAGGGAACACAGCCGGGAGGTGGTCAGCGTCGCCCTGGTGGAGGCCGAGCCCGGCGACACGATCCTGGTGCACGCCAAGGAGGCCATCGCGGTCGTGAGGGGGACGGAGCCGTGACCGAGGACATGGAGGCGCTCTACCCGTTCCTCTACTCCCAGTCCACCGACCTCGACGCGGTGATGTCCTCCGTACGCCAGTCGACGGTGGAGAAGGTCGACGAGATCGTCACCCTGCGCCGTACGGTGCTGGAGCACGACGGCGACCGGATCGCCGCCTGCGCCGCGGCGATGGCGGAGTCGTTCGCTGCGGGCGCCCGGCTGTTCGCGTTCGGCAACGGAGGCAGCTCGACCGACGCCCAGGACGTGGCCACGCTCTTCATGAACCCCGGCCACCTTAACGTCGGCATGAACAGCGGCATGAACGGCGGCATGAACGGGGACACGGCGCGTCCGTTGCCGGCGTTCGCCCTCACGGCCGACATCGCGGTCGTGACGGCGCTGGCCAACGACATCGGCTTCGAGGTGGTCTTCGCCCGGCAGCTCGCGGCGTCCGCCTTCGCGGGGGACATCGCGCTGGGCCTGTCGACCAGCGGGAACTCGCGCAACCTCGTCGCCGCGTTCGAGGAGGCCGGCCGGCGCGGCATGCTCACGGTCGGCCTGGCCGGCTACGACGGCGGCCAGATGGCCGAGCTCGGCACCATCGACCACCTGTTCGTGGTGCCCTCGGCCTCGGTCCACCGGATCCAGGAGGCCCAGACGACCGTCTATCACGCGCTCTGGGAGCTCACCCAGCACGCCCTGGCGAAGGCCGGTGACAACGATGACAGCGCATGACGGAGAGACAGCGCATGACGGAGAAACAGCGCATGAGGGTGAGAAGGAACCCGTCGTCCACATCCTGTGGATAAACGCCGGGCTGAGCTGCGACGGCGACTCGGTCGCGCTCACGGCCGCGACCCAGCCGAGCATCGAGGAGATCGTGCTCGGCGCGCTGCCCGGCCTGCCCAAGGTAGCGGTGCACTGGCCGCTGATCGACTTCGAGTGCGGCCCGATGCAGGGCGCGGACACCTTCATCGAGTGGTACTTCAAGGCCGACCGCGGGGAGCTCGACCCGTTCGTGCTGGTCATCGAGGGCTCGATCCCCAACGAGTCGATCAAGAGCGAGGGCTACTGGTGCGGGTTCGGCAACAACCCCGACACCGGTCAGCCGATGACGACCAGCGAGTGGCTCGACCGCCTCGCGCCCAAGGCGACCGCCGTGCTCGCCGCCGGCACCTGCGCGACGTACGGCGGCATCCACGCGATGGCGGGCAACCCGACCGGGGCGATGGGCGTGGCCGACTACCTGGGCTGGGACTGGCGGTCGAAGGCCGGGCTGCCCATCGTCAACGTGCCCGGCTGCCCGATCCACCCCGACAACCTGTCGGAGACGATCCTCTATCTGCTCTATCAGCTCGCCGGGCAGGCGCCGACGATCCCGCTGGACGACAAGCTGCGCCCCACCTGGCTGTTCGGCCAGACCGTGCACGAGGGCTGCGACCGGGCGGGTTACTACGAGCAGGGCCAGTTCGCCACCGAGTACGGCTCGCCGAAGTGCCTGGTGAAGATCGGCTGCTGGGGCCCGGTCGTGAAGTGCAACGTGCCCAAGCGCGGCTGGATCAACGGCGTCGGCGGCTGCCCCAACGTGGGCGGCATCTGCATCGCCTGCACGATGCCGGGCTTCCCCGACAAGTTCATGCCGTTCATGGACGAGCCGCCCGGCGCCCGCGTCTCCTCCACCGTGAGCGTGGGATACGGCGCGGTGATCCGGAGGCTGCGCGGCATCACGCTCAAGACGGTCGACAAGGAGCCGAAGTGGCGCAGGAAGGGCCGCGAGCTGCTCACCGGTTACCAGGCCCCCCAGGGCTGGACGACGGAGAGATGATCATGACCCAGGAACGCGAACTCGTCGAGATGGCCTGGGACCCGATCACCAGGATCGTGGGCAGCCTCGGCATCTACGCCAAGGTCGACTTCGCCAACCGCGAGGTCGCCGAGTGCTACAGCACCTCGTCGGTGTTCCGCGGCTACAGCATCTTCATGAAGGGCAAGGACCCGCGCGACGCCCACTTCATCACCAGCCGCATCTGCGGGATCTGCGGCGACAACCACGCGACCTGCTCCGTGTACGCCCAGAACATGGCGTACGGCGTGTGCTCGCCGCCCATCGGCGAGTGGATCATCAATCTCGGCGAGGCGGCCGAGTACATGTTCGACCACAACATCTTCCAGGAGAACCTGGTCGGGGTCGACTACTGCGAGAAGATGGTCCGCGAGACCAACCCGGGCGTGCTGGCGCGGGCCGAGCGCACCGAGGCCCCGCACGCGGCCGACCACGGATATCACACGATCGCCGACATCATGCGCTCGCTGAACCCGCTTGAGGGCGAGTTCTACCGCGAGGCGCTGGCGATGAGCCGCACCACCCGCGAGATGTTCTGCCTGATGGAGGGCAGGCACGTGCACCCCTCCACGCTCTACCCCGGCGGGGTGGGGACGGCGGCGACCGTGCAGGTCTTCACCGACTACCTCACCCGGCTGATGCGCTACGTCGAGTTCATGAAGCGGGTCGTCCCGATGCACGACGACCTGTTCGACTTCGTCTACGAGGCGATGCCCGGCTACGAGCAGGTGGGCCGGCGGCGGGTGCTGCTCGGCTGCTGGGGCAGCTTCCAGGACCCCGCGCACTGCACCTTCGACTACCGCACCATGAACGCCTGGGGCCGGAAGATGTTCGTCACCCCGGGCGTGGTGGTGGACGGGCGACTCGTCACCAACGACCTGGTGGACATCAACCTCGGCATCCGCATCCTGCTGGGCAGCTCCTACTACGACGACTGGGCCGGCCAGGAGCCGTTCGTCACCGAGGACCCGCTGGGCAACCCGGTGGACATCCGCCATCCGTGGAACCAGCACACGATCCCGCACCCGCAGAAGCGGGACTTCGGCGACAAGTACAGCTGGGTGATGTCGCCGCGCTGGTTCGACGGGCGCGACCTGCTCGCGCTCGACACCGGCGGCGGCCCGCTCGCCCGCCTGTGGATCACCGCCCTGTCGGGCCTGGTGGACATCGGCTACGTCAGGTCCACCGGCCACAGCGTGGAGATCAACCTGCCGAGGACGGCGACCCGGCCGGAGCAGACGTTCGAGTGGCGGATTCCGCAGTGGAACGGCGAGCCGCTGTCCAACGCGATCGAGCGCAACCGGGCCAGGACGTACTTCCAGGCGTACGCCGCCGCGTGCGCACTGCACTTCGCGGAGCAGGCGCTGGGCGAGGTCCGCCAGGGACACACCCAGACCTGGTCACCGTTCACCGTGCCCGACGAGGCGATCTCCTGCGGCTTCACCGAGGCCGTGCGGGGCGTGCTGTCGCACCACATGGTGATCAGGGACGGGAAGATCGCCAACTATCACCCGTATCCGCCGACGCCGTGGAACGCCAGCGTGCGCGACTCGTACGGCACGCCCGGGCCGTACGAGGACGCGGTGCAGAACACGCCGATCTTCGAGGAGAACCCGCCGGAGAGCTTCAAGGGCATCGACATCATGCGCACGGTCCGCAGCTTCGACCCGTGCCTGCCCTGCGGCGTCCACATGTATCTCGGCCGAGGCAGGCAACTGCGCGTGGTGCACAGCCCGCACGCGTTCACGGGGACGCCATGACCCACGACACCATGACCCACGGCACCATGACCCACGACACCATGACCCACGACGTCGCGGGGACGGGCGAGCGCGTCGAGCGGTTGCTCGGCGCACTGATGGACGCCGGGGCCCGCACCACTGCGGAGGAGCTCGTGCGGGAGATCGTCGGCCTGTACGGCGCGGGCCTCGAACGGGTCATGGCGATCGTCACCGAGACCGGGGCGGCCGGCACGCTGCGCGCCCTGGTGGACGACCCGCTGGTCTCGGGCCTGCTCGTGCTGCACGACCTCCATCCGCTCACCACCGCCGAGCGGGTGCGTGCCGCGCTCGACGGCCACCCGCATGGGCACGGGGCCGAGCTGCTGGGCGTCGAGGACGGCGTCGTACGGCTGCGCCTGGAGGGGGCCTGCGGCTGCCCCGCGTCACGGGCGGCGGTCACCGAGTCGATCGAGCACGCCATCGCCCGGGTGGCCCCCGAGGTGACGCGGGTGGACGTCGAGAGCGCCGATGCCAGGCCGCTGCTGCAGATCGGCAGGCGCCCGTCATGAGCACCGGCCTGCGCCGCTTCCGCTCCTCCGGGACCGAGACGGTCCAGGTGGAGCGGTGCGAGATGTGCGCCGAACCCCTGGAGGCCGAGCACGGGCATGTCGTCGACCTGGAGACCCGGGCCTTGCTGTGCGCCTGCCGGGGCTGCCGCCTGCTGTTCGCCCGGCCGGGGCAGGGGCGCTATCGCGCCGTGCCCGGCCGCTTCCGCTATGCGCCGTCCTTCCGGGTCTCCCCCGCGGAGTGGGACGAGCTGGGCATCCCCGTGCGTACGGCGTTCTTCTTCCACAACTCCTCGCTCGGCCGGACCGTGGCCTTCTATCCCAGCCCGGCCGGGGCGACCGAATCGCTGCTCCCGCTCGCCACATGGGAGCGGGTGCTGGCGGCCAACCCGGAGCTGGCGGACGCCGAGCCCGACGTCGAGGCCCTGCTGGTGGACCGGGCTCCCGACGGCTGGTTCTCCTGCCATCTCGTGCCGATCGACGCCTGCTATCGGCTCGTCGGCCTCGTGAGGCTGCACTGGAAGGGCTTCGACGGCGGGCGGGAGGCATGGGAGGCCATCGACGGTTTCTTCGCCGCCCTGCGCCGGCGGGCCCGCGTTCTGAAGGAGGTTTGACCTTGCACGACGGTCTCCGCTTCGACTGCCTGGACGCCCGGCCCGAGCCGTACGCGGCCTCGCCGACGCTCGTCTTCCGCCTGCGCGTCGAGGACCCCTCCCCCGAGGGCGTCCACGCCATCGCGCTGCGCTGCCAGATCAGGATCGAGCCGCACCGCAGGCCGTACGGGCCGGAGGAGGCGGCGCTGCTGGCGGACCTGTTCGGGGTGCCGGCCCGGTGGGGTGACACGCTGCGGCCGGTGCAGTTCGCCATGGCGCAGGCGATGGTGCCCGCCTTCACCGCGAGCACGGAGATCGACCTGCCCGTGCCGTGCGGATATGACCTGGAGGTGGCCGCGGGCCGATATTTCGCCTCGCTGGACGACGGCGAGATCCCGCTGTTGCTGCTGTTCAGCGGCACTGTGCTGGCCCGCTCCGGCGGCGGGGTGAGCATGCGGCAGGTCCCCTGGCACTGCGAGACCCGCCACCGCCTGCCGGTCGCGGTGTGGCGCGAGACGATCGACACCGCCTTTCCCGGCTCCGGGTGGCTGCGGCTGCGCCGCGACACCGTACGCGAACTTCTCCGCTTCAAGTCGGAACGGGTCCTCGCCACCGTCGACGAGGCGGTGGAGGCCCTGCTGAAAGAGGCGGGCATGAAAGAGGCGGGCATGAGGGAGGGAGCACGGTGACCGTGCCGATGGAGGCGGCCCGCCGCGTCGCGGACGCCGTGCTGTACGAGGGCTACCTGCTCTACCCCTATCGCGCCTCGGCCGCCAAGAACCGCATGCGCTGGCAGTTCGGCGTGCTCGTGCCGCCGAACTACCCCGGCGAGCCGTCGGGCAGCGTGACCGAGTGCCTGCTTGAGGCCCCGGGAGACGCCCGGATCGACGTCCGGCTGCGGTTCCTGCACGTCAGGAGCAGGACGGTCGAACGGGAGGAGGACGACGGCTACTGGCCCGTGCCGAAGCTGACCGTCGGCGGGCGCGACTACCTGAGCTTCGACGAGGCCACCGAGCGGGAGGCCCGCACCACGGTGTCCCTGGCCCGCGTGACGGCCAGGCCGTGCACGATCGAGGTCCGGGTGCTGGGCGACCGCGTCATCGAGAACATCGCCGGCCCCGACGGCGAGCGGACCGGCCGGATCGTCTGCGAGCACCAGCCTCTCGACGCGGAGCTGCGGATCTCCGCCGAACGGCTGCCCGGGCCGTACGGGCTGGTGCGGCTGCGGGTCGAGGTGGAGAACACCTCCCACTGGGAGCGGGCGGACGCGCCGCGCGAGGAGGCCCTGCGCCGCTCGCTGGTCGCCGCCCACCTGCTGATCGGGGTGAGCGGAGGGGCCTTCGTCTCGCTGCTCGACCCGCCGATGTGGGCCGAGGCGGCGGCGCGGCAGTGCCGCAACGAGAACACCTGGCCGGTGCTGGTGGGCGAGGCCGGCCACCGCGACGTCGTGCTGTCCTCGCCGATCATCCTGTACGACCACCCGGCCATCGCGCCGGAGAGCCCGGGCGACCTGTTCGACTCGACCGAGATCGACGAGCTCCTCACGCTGCGCACGCTGACCCTGACGGAGGAGGAGAAGCGGGAGGCCCGGATCACCGACCCGCGCGCCGCCGAGATCCTCGAACGGGCCGCCGACCTGCCGCCGGAGCTGCTCGAACGGCTCCACGGCGCCATCCGTCACCTGGAGGTCCCCGCGCGGACGACGTCGGAGGACGAGTCCGTGACCGTGGCCGGGGTGCGGATCGCCAGGAGCAGCCGGGTGCGGCTGCGGCCGGGCCACCGCCGCGCCGACGCGCAGGACATGTTCCTGGCCGGGCGGACCGCCCTGGTCGAGGCGGTGTTCCTCGACGTGGACGGCGTGCGCCACCTGGCCGTCACGCTGGAGGACGACCCCGGCTCCGACCTGCAGCGCGAGCAGCGGCGGTTCTTCTATTTCGCTCCGGACGAGGTGGAACCCCTATGAGAACCGGTATGAGAACACTGGTGGCCGGCGTGGGCAACGTCTTCCTCGGCGACGACGGCTTCGGCGTGGCGGTGGCCCGCCGCCTCTCCGCCACCGGTGTGCCCGACGGGGTGGAGGTCGGCGACTTCGGCATCCGCGGGATCCATCTCGCCTACGAGCTGACCTCGGGATACGACCTCACGATCCTCGTCGACGCGGCCCCGTCGGGACGTGCCCCCGGCACGCTCAGCGTCGTGGAGCCCGCCTCGTCGGACGCGGGGCCGACCTTCGTGGACGCGCACGCGATGACGCCCGAGGCCGTCCTCACCCTGGTCTCCGGCCTCGATCTCCCGTGGGGCGGCAAAGTCCTGCTGGTCGGCTGTGAGCCGGCCGACGTGACGCCGGGGATGGACCTGAGCCCGCCGGTGGCCGCGGCCGTCCCCAAGGCCGCCGACCTCGTGCTCGCACTCATCACGAAAGAGTTCGCGAAGGAGGCGAGGGGATGCTGAGCGGGGGAATGCTGAAACGCCTGGTCCTCGTGCTGCTGGCGGCCGTGGTGGCCGCGCTGGTGGTCCAGTCGCTGCCCGACATCCGGCGCTATCTGCGGATCAGAAGGATGTGACCCGGATGCACGAGTTCGGGATCGCCGAGGCCGTGCTCGACGCCGTGGAGCGCCGGGCCGACGGCAGGCGGGTGTGCCGGGCCCGGGTGCGGGCGGGCGCGCTGCTACGCATCGCCCCGCAGGCCCTCGACCAGGCGTTCTGCCTGGCCTCCGCCGGCACGGTGGCCGAGGGCGCGACGCTCGACCTGGTCATCGAGCCCGTACGGCTCATCTGCCGGGGCTGCGGGCACTCCGCCCTGAGCACCGACCCGCTCACGATCTGCGGCCTGTGCGGCGGGATCGACATCGACAGCGAGGGCGGGGACAGCCTCGTCCTCGAATCCATCCAGCTCGACCCCGGCACCACTGCGGAGGTGTCCTATGTGCCTGGGCATTCCGGGCGAGATCGTAGAGATCCCGCCCGGTCAGACTGACCTCGCCAGGGTCGACGTGAGCGGGGTGCGGCGGGTCGTCAACATCGGCCTGCTCGACGGCCGGCCGCTGCGGCCCGGCGACTGGGTCCTGATCCACGTCGGCTTCGCCCTGTCGAAGATCGACGAGGCCGAGGCCAGGGCCGCGCTGGAGTTCCTGGAGGGCATCGGCCAGGCGTACGAGGACGAGCTGGCGGCGCTGCGCGACTCGTCGATTGAGAGGTGAGCGGCGGTGCGTTTCGTCGACGAGTATCGCGACGCGGACAAGGCGCGGGCGCTGTCCGCCAGGATCGCGAGCCTGTGCGAGCCGGGCCGCGCCTACACGTTCATGGAAGTGTGCGGCGGCCACACCCACACCATTTACAAGCACGGGCTGGAGGACTACCTGCCCGAGACGATCACGCTGGTGCACGGCCCCGGATGCCCGGTCTGCGTGATCCCGATGGGCCGGGTGGACGACGCGATCCACATCGCCGAACGGCCCGGCGTGATCATGACGTCGTTCGGGGACATGATGCGGGTGCCAGGCGGGCAGGGGTCGTTC
Organism: Microbispora hainanensis; assembly: GCF_006874475.1. GTDB lineage: Bacteria > Actinomycetota > Actinomycetes > Streptosporangiales > Streptosporangiaceae > Microbispora > Microbispora hainanensis. The sequence continues at coordinate 29,762 of NZ_VIRM01000027.1, read as the reverse complement.
TTCGACTCCACGGCCCGGGGCGCCGACATCCGCATGGTCTACTCGCCGCTGGACGCCCTGAAGATCGCCCGCCGTGAGCCGGACCGCCAGGTGGTCTTCATGGCCATCGGGTTCGAGACCACCACGCCGTCGACCGCCATGACCGTGCTGCGGGCCGCGGCCGAGGGCGTGCGGAACTTCTCGGTCTTCTGCAACCACGTGACGATCATTCCCGCGATCAAGGCGATCCTGGACTCGCCCGACCTGCGTCTCGACGGCTTCATCGGTCCCGGTCACGTCTCCACGATCATCGGCTGCCGGCCGTACGAGTTCATCGCCCACGACTACGGCAAGCCGCTGGTCGTGGCGGGTTTCGAGCCGCTGGACATCCTCCAGTCGGTCTACATGCTGCTGCTCCAGCTCGCCGAGGGCCGGTCGGAGGTCGAGAACCAGTACGCCCGGGTCGTGCCGTGGGCGGGCAACGTCAGGGCGCTGCGGGCCGTCACCGAGGTGATGGAGCTGCGGCCCTACTTCGAGTGGCGCGGCCTCGGCTTCATCTCGCACTCGGCGCTGCGCATGCGGGAGAAATACGCGGCGTACGACGCGGAGCGGCTGTTCGACATCCCCGGCAACCGGGTGGCCGACCCGAAGGCGTGCCAGTGCGGCGAGGTGCTCAAGGGCGTGCTCAAGCCGTGGGAGTGCAAGGTGTTCGGCACGGCCTGCACGCCGGAGACGCCGATCGGCACCTGCATGGTGTCGTCCGAGGGCGCCTGCGCGGCCTACTACAACTTCGGCCGGTTCTCCCGGCAGCGGGTGAGGGAGGCGACCCGGTGACCGAGACCCGGGCGACCCGCGAGGAACAGGTCCTCGAACGCATCGACCGCGCCCGGCAGCGGAAGGCCCGCGTGCGCGAGGAGCACATCACGATGGCCCACGGCGCCGGCGGCAAGGCGACCCAGACCCTGATCGAGGCGGTGTTCCTCGACGCGTTCCGCAACCCGCTGCTCGAACCGCTGGAGGACGGCGCGGTCTTCGGCGCGGGCGGCGCGCGGCTCGCGTTCACGACCGACTCCTACGTGGTCTCCCCGCTGTTCTTCCCCGGCGGCGACATCGGCGACCTCGCCGTCAACGGCACCGTGAACGACCTGGCGGTGTGCGGGGCCCGGCCGCTCTACCTGTCGGCCGGCTTCGTCCTGGAGGAGGGTTTCCCGGTCGAGGACCTGCGGCGGATCAGCGCGTCGATGGCGCGGGCCGCCGCGGCGGCCGAGGTGTCGATCGTGACCGGGGACACCAAGGTGGTGCAGCGCGGCAAGGCCGACGGGTGCTACGTCACCACGGCCGGGGTGGGCCTGGTGGAAGGGGACGTCCGCCTCGGCGTCGCACACGCCCGGCCCGGCGACGCCGTCCTCGTGTCCGGCCCGATCGGCGAGCACGGCGTCACCATCATGCTGGCCAGGGGCGAGCTGGACATCGAGGCCGACGTGACGTCGGACACCGCCCCGCTCAACGGCCTGGTCGCCGCCCTCCGGGCCGCCGTCGGCGGAGGAGTGCGGTGCCTGCGGGACGCCACCCGGGGCGGCGTCGCGACGATATTGAACGAGATCGCCCGCGCCTCCGGCGTCGCCGTCGTGGTCGAGGAGGACGCGGTGCCCGTGCGGCCCGCCGTACGCGGGGCCTGTGAGCTGCTGGGCATCGACCCGCTCTACGTGGCCTGCGAGGGCCGGATGGTCACGGTCGTGGCCGGGGACGCGGCCGCGCCCGCGCTCGCCGCGCTGCGGAGCCATCCGCTCGGCGAGGGCGCCGCGATCGTCGGCCGCGTCCAGGACGACCCCCCCGGCCTGGTGCTGCTCAAAACCGCCTTCGGCGGCACCCGGATCGTCGACGTGCTGGTCGGCGACCCGCTGCCCCGGATCTGCTGAGCGCGGCAGATCAGACCAGCACGTTCCCGCCGTCCACGGTGAGGACGGTTCCGGTGGCGAACGGCTCCGTCATCAGGAACACGTAGGCGCGGGCGATGTCCTCGACCTCGCCGACCCGCCCCGCCGGGATCGCGGCGCCGATGCCGGCGTACATCCGCTCGCGCTCCTCCTCCCCCATCGCCGACCACAGCGGCGACCGTACGAAGCCGGGCGACACGACGTTCACCCTGATGGGCGCGAGCTCGACGGCCAGTGCCTTCGTCAGCGCCTCCATGGCGCCGCAGATGCTCGCCGCGACCGCCCAGCCGGCACCCGGCCGGTCCTTGGCGATGCCGGTCGTGAGGGTGATCGAGCCGTCCTTGCGCAGGTACGGCAGGGCGGCGCGGACGGCTCCCAGCGCGCCGAAGTAACGCAGCCCGAAGAAGTCGCGCGCCGCGTCGAGGTCGAGCGTGTCCACCGGCATCATCGTCAGCGGCTCACCGGCCGTGTAGACGAGGTGGGAGAACTCGCCGAGGTCCTCGAAGAGCCGGCTCACGGCCCTGGCGTCGGTGAGGTCGGCGACACGCCCGACGCAGCCGCCCCCATTGTGGCCGGTCAGCCGGCTCAGCGCCCGCTCGATGCTGGCGGGCCTGCTGGAGACGACCGTGACCGCGGCGCCCTGTCGCGCGGCCGACTCCGCGGTGGCCAGTCCGATGCCCGACGTGCCGCCGAGCACGACGACGCGCTGCCCCTGCAGATCCATGACTCGTCCTTGTGGTTAGGGGATCTCAACCCCCTCAGGATGGGCCCGCTCCGCCGCCGCCGTCCAAGACCCTCTGCCTCGCCTGTAATACCCTGAGGGCATCAGAGGCGGGAGGATGCGCTGGTGGACGTCGATCTCCGGAAGCTCCGATATTTCGTCGCGGTCGCCGAGCGGCTGCACTTCGGGCGGGCGGCCGAGGCGCTGCACATCGCGCAGCCCGTGCTGTCGCGCCAGATCCGGGCGCTGGAAAGCGAGCTGAAGGTGCAGCTCTTCGCGCGCGACAGGCGGGCCACCGAGCTCACCCGCGCGGGCGAGCAACTGCTCGCCGACGCCCGCCCGCTGCTGGCCTCGGCCGAGGCGCTGCGCCGGCGCGTCAGCCGCGCCGCACGCGGCGCCGACACCTTCACCGTGGGATTCATGCCCGGGCTGATCGTCACTCCGGCCGTCCGGGCGCTGCGCGAACGCCACCCCGGGCTGACGGTGGAGGTGGTCCGCACGACCTGGGACGACCAGGCCGACGCCATCCGCGACGGGCGGGTGGACATCGGCTATGTGCGCCTGCCGATCGACCAGCGCGGGCTGCGCGTGCGGCCGCTCATGGACGAGCCGCGCGTCGCCGTGCTGCCCGCCGGTCACCGTCTGGCGGGCAAGGACGCGATCGGCATCGCCGACCTCGCCGACGAGCACCTCCTCCAGAACCCCGACGCCGTTCCCGAATGGCGCGACGTCGCGACCGAGCTGCGGGGCTCTGCTCCGCGTCGCCCCGCGCCGGTCTTCCACGCCGTGGAGGAGAAGCTCGAACACATCGCCGCGGGTCACGGCATCGTCGTCCTGCCGCTGTCGGTGGTGACCTTCTACACCCGGCCCGACGTCACCTACGTGCCGGTCGCCGACATCCCGCCCAACCAGGTGTGCCTGGCCTGGGACAGCTCCCGCCGCACCCCGCTGATCGGCGAGTTCGCCGCCATCGCGGCGGCGACGGCGGCCTGACCGAGGCTGACGCCGCCGTCGTTCGGGGGGACGCGGTGGTGGGTGAGCACCGTGAAGCCGCGCTCCTCCAGCAGGGTCACGGCCCGGCCGAGCAGCAGCAGGTTCTGGAACACCCCGCCGGACAACGCGACCGTGGACAGGCCGCAGGCCGCCTGGATCAGGGCGCAGCCGTCGGCGACGACGCGGGCCACGGCGTTGTGGAACCGCGCGGCGACGACGTCGCGCGGCACACCGGCCCGCAGGTCGTCGGCGACCGCGCGGACCAGCGCCGCACCCGGCACGGCGAACCCCGAGCCCGTCTCGACGAGGCCGCAGGTGTACGCGTCGTCCACCGCGGGATCGGCGAGCTGCTCGAACTCGACCGCGGCCTGGCCCTCGTAGGTGATCGCGTCGCGGACGCCCGCGACGGCCGCCACGGCGTCGAACAGGCGGCCCATGCTGGAGGTGAGGTGCGAGTCGACACCCCGGCGGGCCAGCGCGACGACGGCCGCCCACTGCCCGGCGTTGCGCTGTACGACGTCCAGGTCCTCCGGGACGTCGCCGTCGTAGGCGAGATCGAGATAGGCGGCCGCCATGCGCCAGGGCTGCCGGATCGCGGTCACGCCCCCGGGCATCGGCACCGGCGCGAGGTGACCCGCCCGTTCGAAGCCGGCCAGGTCGGCGACGAGGAACTCGCCGCCCCACAACGTGCCGTCCGAGCCGTAGCCGAGCCCGTCGAACGCCACTCCCACGACCGGGCCCGCGACCATGCCTTCGACCGTGCCTCCGATGCCGTTGTCGGCCAGGCAGGAGGCGATGTGGGCGTGGTGGTGCTGCACGCCGACGAGGTCCGCGTCCTGGTCGAGGGCCCACTTGGTGGACAGATAGTCGGGGTGCAGGTCGTGGGCGACGATCTCGGGCGTGATGTCGAACAGCCGCCGGAAATGCTCGACGCCCTCGGTGAACGACCGCAGGGTCTCGTAGTTCTCCAGGTCGCCGATGTGGTGGGAGACGAACGCCCGGTCGTCCTTGACCAGGCAGAACGTGTGCTTCAGCTCGGCGCCGCAGGCGAGCACGGGCCGCGGCGCGGCCCGGGCGAGCGGCAGCGGGTGCGGCACGTATCCCCGCGACCGCCTGATCGGCAGGTCACGGCCCCGGAAGACCCGTACGACCGAGTCGTCCGTACGGATGTGGATGGGGCGGTCGTGGGTCAGGAAGGCGTCGGCGATGCCGCCGAGCCGTTCCAGGGCGTCCTCGTCCCGGTAGGCGATCGGCTCATCGGACACGTTTCCGCTGGTCAGCACGATCGGCTCACCCAACGCCCGGAGCAGCAGGTGGTGCAGCGGGGTGTAGGGCAGGAGCACCCCCAGCCACCGGTTGCCGGGCGCCGCGGACGGCGCGACGGGTGCGTCCGGCCGGCGCCGGAGCAACACGACGGGGCGGGCGGCACCGGTCAGCAGGCGCTCCTCGGCCGGGTCCACCACGCACAGCCGCCGCGCCGCGGCCGCGTCGCCGGCCATCACCGCGAACGGCTTGTCCTCGCGGTGCTTGCGCGACCGCAGCGCGGCCACCGCGGGTTCGTCCGCCGCGAGCGCCGCCAGGTGGTAGCCGCCGAGTCCCTTGACCGCCAGGACGCCGCCCTCCCGCAGCAGCCGCACGGCCCGCTCCAGCGGGTCCGCGCCGGGGTCACCGGAGCCCTCGGGCCCCACGAAGCGCAGGCCGGGCCCGCAGGCGGGACAGCACACGGGCTGGGCGTGGAAGCGCCGGTCGCCGGGGTCGTGGTATTCCCGGGCGCAGTCCGCGCACATCCGGAAGCCCGCCATCGTGGTCTTGGCCCGGTCGTAGGGCACGTCGCGGACGATGGTGAAACGCGGGCCGCAGCCGGTGCAGTTGGTGAAGGCGTAGCCGCACCTGCGATCGGCCGGGTCGGTCAGGTCGCGCAGGCAGGCGTCACAGGTCGCCACGTCCGGCGAGACGAGCGCGTGCCGGTCCCCACCGGCCGTGCTCGGCGCGATCACGAAGGTGCTGCGGCCGGTGACGGGCGCCGGGGCCGTGCTGATCCGCTCGATGACCGCCAGCGGCGGCGGGTCGCCGGTCAGCGCGGCCAGGAACTCCTCGACCGGCGCGCTGCCGCCCTCGACCTCGATGAAGACCCCGCGCTCGTCGTTGCCGACCAGCCCGGCGAGGCCGAGCCGCGTGGCGAGGCCGTACACGAAGGGCCGGAAGCCGACCCCCTGCACGATCCCCTCGATCCGGACGGCGACGGCACGCCTGCTCACCCGCCCATTGTCTCAGCCCAGATATCAGCAGGGATTTCAGCCCGGATTTCAGCCGGGCAGGTCGAGCACGTCGTCGAGGGCGACGACCTCGATCAGATGGCGCAGATAGGGGGTGAGGGCGACGATCCGGAAGGCCGTCCCGCGCTCCTGCGCGCCGATGTAGGCGTTCATCACCACCGCCATGCCCGACGAGTCGATGAACTGCAGCCCCGCCAGGTCGAATTCGAGCACGCCGACGCCCGCCGCGAGCGCCTTGGCCACCTCCGCGGACGCGTCGTCCGCCGTGGTGTAGTCGAGCTCGCCGGTCATCACCAGGCGCGCCGTGCCGGGCTCGGGGGTGAGCGACTCGACCTGGAACGGGGGCGTGTCCTTCATCAGACCCTCGTCTCTGCTCGTTGATCCGCACAGTGATCGGCACAGTGATCGGCACAGTGATGGGCACAGTGATGGGCACAGCACGTCTGTGCCGCGGCGACGCCCTGGTCCAGCACCACGCGGGTGTCGGGGCAGTCGGTCAGTAAATCATGGAGAACACGCAGCCCGAGCACGACGGACTCCGCGGGCACGTTCCTGGCCGCCGTCACCTGGCAGGTCCAGGTGACGAAATCGGTGAACAGCACGGAGTCGTGGACGTACATCGCGGCGATCAGATAGTCGGCGATGTGACCGAGATCCTCGCCGGTGTGCTCCCCGAGCCTGTCCATGACGCGCGACAGCAGTTCGGCGCGATGCCGGGCCAGGTAGGCGTACTCCTCGCCGCCGAGACGAGCCGCGGCGGCCCCGCCGTCGTGGGCGGCGGGGAAGGACGGAAGCCCGGCGGCGAGCCGGTCGGCCGCGGCATCGGCGGTGGGCGCCCAGGCGTCCGCGCCGAGCAGGCGGGCGTAGCGGCCGTCGGCGCCGAACCCGGCCCCACCGGCCAGCACGGGAACGCCCACGGCCTGGCAGGCCGAGATGGTGGCGTGCGCGCGGGGCAGCCGGGTGGCCAGCGTGCAGCCGAGCGCGACCACGTCGGGCCCGGTCTGGTGCAGGTGCGTGATCAGGTGCGGGCCGGGCACGCTGGCCCCCAGGAAGTCGACCCGCCATCCCCGCAGGCGCAGCACCTCCGCCATGATGCGGGCAGGCAACGCGTGATATTCGCCGTCGGCGCAGGCCACGACCACCCGGCCGCGGGTCGCCGCAGGTCGTACGCGCCCACTGACGGCGGCCACGACGCGCTCGCTGACCGCGGTCGCGCCGTGCTCGCGCGCGACCGACCACTCGTTCGACGCCCACAGCTCGCCCACCCGGCGCTGGCCGGCGGCGACGACCCGCAGCAGCACGTCCTCGGCGGGCACGCCCTCGTCGATCAGACCCAGGGCCAGGTCGACCGCGCCGTACTCGTCGGCCCGGCCGATCAGGTCCAGGTAGCGCTCGGTGACCGCCGCCAGGTCCATCGTCACCATGTCATCACCCCGGCCTCCCGGCCCGTACGGCAAGCAGGGCGCGGTCGTCCTGCGGCCCTGTGCCCAACCCGGTGCCGGGAGCGCCGCCCACACCGCCGCCCAGACCGCCGCCCAACCACTCGGTGCTGAGCTGTTCCAGGCGCTCCACCAGGGCCTCGACCGGCATTCCCGCGCAGGTGGCGAGCGCCGCCTTCAGCCGTTCCTCGCCGAACATCTCCCGGCCGCCCGGGCCGCCGAACGCCTCGGTGATGCCGTCGCTGTACAGCAGGCACACCTCGCCGGGCGCGAGGTCGAGCGTGGCGGGCCACAGGCTGATCTGCTTCAACACGCCGAGGATGGACCCCCGTGCGGCGACCTCCTCCACCGTGCCGTCCCGGCGCAGGACCAGCGGCGGCGGGTGCCCGGCCACCGCCAGGTCCACCAGCACGTGATCGCCGGGTGCGGTCCGCAGCGCGGCCAGGATCATCGTCACGTAGGAGTGCGGCGACGGGGAGGCGAGCAGCGACCGGTTGAGCAGTTCGAGCAGCCGGTCGGTGCGGCTTTCCAGCAGCAGCAGCGTGCGCAGGCTGTGCCGGACCTGACCGGCCAGGACCGCCGCGCGGGCGCCCTTGCCGCAGACGTCGCCCAGGATGACCAGCGGCGGCCGCTCCACGATCCCGTCGTCGGGGGCCGTGTCTGTAGCCGTGTCGGGCAGGTAGACGTCGTAGAAGTCGCCGCCGATGGCGCCCGCCTGCTGCGAGGCCCGCAGCCGGCCGGCGAGCCGCATGCCCGCGATCTCCGGCAGCTCAGGCGGCAGCAGGTCGCCGGTCAGGATGGCGTTGATCGCGCTCTGCTCCCGGAACAGGGAGGCCGCGGAGATCGCGGCGCCGGCCCGGGTCGCGAGGTCGCGCGCCATCCTCTCGTCGTCGTCGTCGAACGGCGACCGCCCGGGGCGGCGGGCGAGCACGATCGCCCCGGCGGGCACACCGTTGCCGGGCAGCGGGAGCACCAGCAGGTGACCCACGGGCCCGAACCCCTCCGGCAGCAGCCACTCCGGGACGCCGCCCGGGTCCTGCCCTGTGTCTCCCGGGACATGCTGCCCTGTGCCTCCCGGGGCATGCTGCCCTGTGCCTCCCGGGGCATGCTGCCCTGTGTCTCCCGGAGCATGCTGCCCTGAGGTGCCGTGCCGCAGGCCCGCGAGCGCGTCGGTCAGGCCGGGCACCTGCGCCGCCTCGGCGACCGGCAGGGTGCCCTCCTCCGGGCCGGGCCGTCCGGAGACGGCGCGCACCCACTCCATCCGGCGGCGGACGGTGGCCGGCAGCAGCACGACCGCCACGTCGCACAGGAAGTCGGCGGCCAGCTCCGTCGCGGCCCTGGCGCACCGGCGCGGGTTGAGCGAGGCGGACAGGCGGCGGCCGGCCTCCAGCAGGAACTCGGTCCGCGGCGCCGCGTCCAGGTCGGCGAGATACCAGGCGAGGCGGCCGTCGCCGACCGCCTCGGCGCGTATCCGGATCGCCCGGCCGCCGTGGATCACGGTCCGGCCGTCGGGGGCGGACGGGACGGCGCCGAGCGGCGCGGGCGCGGGCAGGCCCGGCTCGACTCCGGGCATCAGGCGGACCGCCGCCGCGTTGGCCAGCGTCACGACGCCGTCCGCGTCGCAGAGCACGATGCCTTCGCCGCTGCCGTCGAGCAGCGCCGCCAAGAGGCCGGGGGCCGGCCGCACCGCCCCGCGTGGAGGGCCGGTCGAACCGGTGGCGCCTTTCACCTGTGCGTTCCCGTCATGGCCGGCCCCCGATTCCTGTCGGTTACTCCAGAGTACCTTTGCCCCTTCTCTGCCCTGATGTCGTCGATATAGAAGGTGCCGGGTCGTCGTCCTACAGCAGGACGAGGGCGGCGGCGCCGAACAGCCCGGCGTCGCGCCCCAGGGAGGTCGGGTCCACCCGCAGGCGCCGCAGGAAGCCGAGCCCGGCGTTCCTCTCGATCGCCTGCCTGAGCGGGTCGAACAGGATCGGCCCCGCAGCGGCCACGCCCCCTCCGATGACGACGTGGTCGAGGTCGAACAGGGCGGACGCCGTGAGCACGGCGGTGGCCAGCGCGCCGGCCGCGCGCCGGAAGGCGGTCATGGCGGTGGGGTGCCCGGCCCGGGCGTCGGCGGCCAGCGCCCTGGCGTCCGCACCGGTCCAGCCGTTCGCGGTGGCCCAGCGGACCATGCCGGGCCCGCTCGCGATGGTCTCGACGCAGCCGACGCCGCCGCAGGGGCAGGGCTCGCCGCCGGGATCGACGGTGATGTGACCGATGTGCCCGGCGTTGCCGGTCGGGCCGACGTACGGCACGCCGTCGAGGACGAAGCCGCCGCCGACGCCGGTGGAGACCACCATGCCGAGCATGGCCCGGCTCCGGGCCGCGCCGTCCCCGCCCAGGCCGCGCCACCACTCCCCGAGCGCCATGCACTGGGCGTCTCCGGCGAGCCGTACGGGCCGGCCGGGCAGCACCTCGCCGAGCGTGTCGACCAGCGGAAACTCGCGCCAGGCCGGGATGTTCACCGGGCTGACCGTGCCCTTGTGAGGGTCGAGCGGCCCGGCCGAGCCCACTCCGATGCCGTCGAGCCGGGCGGGCGGCACGCGCTCGGTTATCCGGCCCACGACCTCCGACAGCGTGCGGTCGGCCGACCCCGGGCCGCCCAGCGGCACCTCGGCGCGGGCCAGCATCTCTCCGTCGGGCGCGACGGCCGCGGCGGCGAACTTCGTGCCGCCGATGTCCACCGCGAGGACGGTCATCGCCGCATCCCCAGCCCCTCTATCACCATACTTAACCGGATAAGGTGCGGCCAAGGTATTGGGTGGGCGACCACCACGTCAACGGCTGATCACCTGTGTGATCCCTACGCTACCCCCACAAGTCTCCGGTGCGGCGAGAAGGCCCGGCCGGACGCGGGTGACCGGCCCCTCGCGGGGTACGCCGCGAGTGATCGGCCGAACCGGTTAAGCACGAAAGGTTCACCATCAGATGGGGGTATCCGTAATTCCGATGGGTTAGGTAGGGTTAGCGGGTGCATTTCGACTACACCATGGCGATCGGCTCGTTCCTGGTCGCCGTCGTCGTCGGCCTGACCGGGATGGGCGGCGGGGCCCTCATGACCCCCATGCTCGTGACGTTCTTCGGCGTGCCGCCCCTCGCCGCCGTCTCCAGCGACCTCGTCGCCGCCGCCGTCATGAAACCGGTGGGCAGCCTCGTGCACCTGCGCCGGGGAACCGTCAACCTGCGACTGGTCGCCTGGCTGTGCGCGGGCTCGGTCCCCGCGGCGTTCTGCGGAGTGCTCATCGCCCGCGCGCTGGGCCGGGGCGAGGCCGTGCAGGAGGTGATCCAGAAGGGTCTCGGCATCGCCCTGCTCATCGCGGCGGCGGGCCTGGCCGTACGCGGCTACCTCGCGATGCGCGACCGCGCCGAGGGCCGCACCCCGGAGACCGGCCGCCGCACCGCCGCCCCCGGCGAACCGGCCGCGACCGAGATGCCCTCCGTCGCCGTACGGCCGCTGCCGACCGCGCTGGTGGGAGCCGTCGGCGGGCTGGTGGTCGGCATCACCTCCGTCGGCTCCGGCTCTCTGATCATCGTGGCCCTGCTGGCGCTCTACCCCGCGCTGAAGGCCAACCAGCTCGTCGGGACCGACCTGGTCCAGGCCGTGCCGCTCGTCATGTCGGCCGCGCTCGGGCACCTGCTGTTCGGCGAGTTCACGCTGTCGGTCACGGTCGCGCTGCTGGTGGGCTCCATCCCCGGCGTCTACCTCGGCTCGCGGATCTCCTCGCGCGCCCCCGGTGGGCTGATCCGCCGCGTCCTGGCGTTCGTGCTGCTCGCCTCGGCGCTGAAGATGTTCGGCGTCGGCAACACCCAGACCGTCTGGGCGCTGGTCGCCGTGCTGCTGCTCGCCCCGGCCTTCTGGATGGTCCTGCGGGTGCGGTGCGGCCTGCCCGCGCTCCCCTGGAGGCGGGAGGCCCCGACGTCATCTCACGTCTGAAGATCACGTAGGACGGGGAGCAGCTCCTTCTCCGACCACTCGAAGAACTCCCGCTGGCGTTCCCGTCCGATCTGCACGAGCGCGATGTGGGTGAAGCCGGCCTCGGTGTACTTCCGCACGGCCTCGACCACGGCGCCGGCGTCCGCGCCGCAGGGCACCTTCCCGGCCACGTCCTCCGGCCGTACGGTCTCGGTGGCGGCGGCGAAGTTGACCGGCGCGGGCAGCTCCGCCATGACCTTCCAGCCGGCCACCGACCAGCGCCACAGGCGGTGCGCGCGCTCGACCGCGGCGTCCCTGTCAGGGTCGTAGCAGACGGCGAGCTGGCCGTAGACGGGCTTGCCCTCGCCGCCGGACGCGGCGAACTTCCCCACCAGCGGCCCGTCCGGGTCGACCGCCACGAGGCCGTCGCCGAGCTCGGCCGCGATGTCCACCGACTGCTCGCCGGAGGCGGCGACCGCGACGGGCACCGGCCGTTCCGGCAGGTCGAACAGGCGGGCCGAGTCGATGTCGAAATACTCGCCGCGATAGTTGCGATAGCCGCCCTGGAAGAGCTCCTTGATGATTTCGATGGCCTCGCGGAACATCTCGTGCCGCGTGTTGACCGGCGGCCAGCCGTGCCCCACGACGTGCTCGTTCAGGTTCTCGCCCGCGCCCACGCCGAGGGTGAACCGGCCGTCGCTGAGCACTCCCATCGTGGCCGCCTTCTGCGCCACCACCGCCGGGTGATAGCGCATGATCGGGCACGTCACGTAGGTCATCAGCGGCAGCCGTTCGGTGGCCTGCGCCACCGCGCCCAGCACCGACCAGGCGTACGGAGAGTGGCCCATCTCCTCCAGCCATGGGAAGTAGTGGTCGGAGACGACTGCGTAGTCGAAGCCCGCCCGCTCGGCGGCGACGGCGTCCTCCACCAGCTCCTTGGCGGGCGACTGCTCGGACATGAGTGTGAATCCGATCTCTGCCATACGGCGACCCCTACCCACGCCGGTCGCGTAACCGTCCAAACGAACTTGACCAGTTACGGCCCTTTGCCGTACCTTTGTGACTGCCTAAGAAAATTAAGACAGTTACAACGGCGAGCTGGACGGTAATGATGTTCTACGACTACTCCCTGGCCACCGAGCGCCTCACGGAGTTGCACCGCGAGGCCGACGACGCCCGCGTCGCCAACCGCCTGGTCGCGGCCCGGCGCTGGTCGCGCCTCGCGTCCTGGGCACAGCGTCAGGCCCGCAGGGCGAGCCGCGACCTGGGCTGACGGCCGTCACCGCGTCGGCCCGGAAGGAAAGGGCCGATGCGCACGACACGCGACATCCGCACGGCGGTGGTGAAGCCGATCAGCGCCGACCTCATGGAGGACGCGGGCACCGGCCTCGACTACGGCACCCGGCCCGACCGCCTGCCGGGCCTGATCACCCCCATCGACCGCTTCTTCGTCCGCAACCACGCCCCGACCCCACGGGTCGAACCGAAAACGTGGACGCTGCGCGTGGAAGGCGGCGGCGTGCGCCGGACCATCGGCTACACCTACGACGACCTGTGGCGCCGGTTCCCGCTCGTGTCCGTCGTCCGCACCATGGAGTGCGCGGGCAACCGGCGCGCCCTCTTCGGCGCCGAGCACGGCCACCGCTTCGAGGGCGTGCAGTGGCGGCGCGGAGCCATCGGCACGGCCGAGTGGACCGGGATTCCGCTGCGCGACCTGCTCGAACCGGCCGGCCTCACGGACGCCGCGGTCGAGGTGATGCCGGAAGGGCTCGACGAGGCGCGCGGGCGCCGCCCGATGCCCCTTGCCAAGGCCCTGGCCCCCGACACCCTGCTCGTGCTCGCCATGAACGGCGAGATCCTGCCGCCCGACCACGGCTTCCCCGCCCGCGTGGTGGTCTCCGGCTGGCTCGGCGCGGCGAGCATCAAGTGGGTGGGCCGGATCGAGGTGTCCGACCGGCCACTGCGCGTGCCGTGGAACACCGAGGACTACGTGATCGTCGGACCCGGACGTCCGGCCGTGCCGATCACCTCCACGCCGGTCGCGAGCCTGGTCGAGCTGCCCTGGCCCGCGCGGCTGCACCCCGGCCCGCAGGCGATCCGCGGCCGGGCGTACGCCGGGGAGGACCGCGTGGCCGCCGTCGACTACCGGATCGACGACGGCCCCTGGCGGCCCGCCGTCCTCGACGGCCCGGATCTCGCCGGCCTCTGGACCCGCTGGCGGTTCACCTGGGACCCCACCCCCGGCGCCCACGTCGTACGGGTGCGGGCCACCGACGAGCACGGCCGCACCCAGCCCGAGGCCACCCCCTGGAACGACCTCGGCTACTGCCAAAACTCCGTGCTCCCCCACCCCGTGCTGGTCGCCTAGGGAACGAGGACGACCTTGCCCGTGGTCGCGCGGGTCTCCAGCGCCGTGTGCGCGGCGGCGGCGTCCTTGAGCGGGAAGCTCTGCACCAGCGGGACCAGCGCGCCCGACCCCGCCGCGGCCAGCGCACGCTCCTCCAGGCCCCGCAGGCCGCCCGGCCGTTTCAGCACCCGCGGGCCGATCCCCACCGCCGCGGTGATGCCGCGCTGGTACAGGTCCTCCGTGGTCAGCGCCGTCGGGCCGCCCGCGGCGTCCGACCAGCCGAACAGCACGATCCTGCCGCCGACGCCCAGCAGTTCCAGCGTCGCCCGCCCGATGGTCCCGCCGACGCCGTCGAGCGCCAGCGTGACCTCCCGGTCGCCGAGGAGCGCCCGCACCTCGTCGGGCCAGCCGGGAGCGGTGTAGTCCACGGCGTGGTGCGCGCCCAGCTCCCGCACCCGGCTCACCTTGGCCGGGCCGCCGGCGAGCCCCACGACCGTCGCGCCGGCCCGCACCGCCGCCTGCACGAGCAGGTTGCCGATGCCCCCGGCCGCCGCCGTGACCAGGACGACGTCGTCCGCCCGGATCTCCGCGACGTCGAGGATGCCCATGGTGGTCCGGCCGGTGCCGATCATCGCCACCGCCTCGCCGTAGCCCAGGCCGTCCGGGATCTCGTGGATCGCCGAGGCATCCCGTACGGCCAGCTCGGCGTATCCGCCGGGCACCATCCCGAGGTGGGTCACGACCCGCCTGCCGATCAGGCCCGGATCGGCCCCGGGGCCGACGGCGTCGACGACCCCGGCGACCTCCCGGCCGGGGATCGTGGGCAGGTCGGGGACGGGGATCGGGCCGCCGGCGTACTTCCCGGCCCGCAACGTGGTGTCGACGAGGTGCACCCCCGCCGCCCGTACGGCGACGCGCACCTGGCCGGGGCCGGGCTCGGGATCCTCGGCCTCCTCGTAGACGAGATTCTCGGCGGGACCGAAAGCGTGCAATCTGATCGCGTACATGCGTCCGTTATAGGTTTCCCGACCCCGCCTCCACATCGGGCGCTGGTCCTAGGTCTCCCGGTGTGAACCGATCGGCGCGCACGGCGCGATAGACGAGACATGCGCCCCTTCCCTCTGCGGCTCCCCGGGAGACGCCCGCATCCGCCGCCCGTGAGCCCGTCCAGCGGCGACCACGAGCTGATGGCGGCGGTGGCGGCGGTGGCGGCGGCACGCGTGGAGGCGCTGCGGCTGCTGCACGACCGGCACGCGCCCTGGCTGCGCGCCCGCCTGCTGCGCAGGTGCGCCGACCCCGACCTCGTGGACGACGCGATCCAGGACACGTTCGTCGCGGTCTGGCGCGGAGCGCGCCGCTACGCGCCCCAGGGCGACGACGCCGCCGCGTGGATCTGGACGATCGCCGTGCGCCGCCTGGCGTCCGCGCTCAGACGTCCCGGTGGTCGCTGGATCGCCGCCGCCGCGCCCGGTGCCGTACGGCGGTGCCCGCCGACGCCGCGTGGCTGGCCATGTCGTGGGAGCGGATCACGGCGGAGGTCGCCGCCCCCGCGCCGCCGCTGACGGAGCGGCTGCTGCGCGCCGCCCGGGTTCCCGGGCACCTGGCCCGGCTGCTCGCCGCGACGCCCGCGCTGAGCCGCGCCTGGGCGGCGGCCGTCGCGGTCGCCCTCGGCTTCGCGGTGGCGGCCGCGCACCTGGCCGACCATGGTTTCCTGGCGTTCCTCACCCTGGCCCCCGTGCTGCCGACGGCGGGCATCGCGCTCGCGTACGGCCGCAGGATCGACCCCGCCCACGAGACGTACGCGGCCACGCCCATGGCGGGAGCGCCGCTGCTGCTGGTGCGCTCGACGGCCGTGCTCCTGACGGCACTCGCGCTGACCGCGCTGGCCGTCCCGCTGCTGCCGTCCGTCGCAGTGCAGTCCGTCGCAGTGCAGTCCGTGGCCCTGCCGTCCGTCGCCTGGGCCTGGCTGCTCCCCGCGCTGGCGATGACCTCGGGCTGCCTGGCACTGGCCACGCGGGTGCCGCTGCCTGTCGCCGCCGTGACCCTGGGCGGCGGCTGGGTCGCGGTCGTGACGGCGGTCGGAGCGGTGACGGACGACCGCGCGCTGCCGTTCCGGCCCGCCGCGCAGGTGCTCTACGGCTGCGCCGTGGCGCTGCTCACCCTCGTCCTGTACGTCCGGCGCCATCGCCTCGACCCCGCGGAGCCCCGATGACCCCCATCGTTACGGTGCGCGGCCTGCGCAAGCGATACGGCCGCAGGTCCGTGCTCGACGGCCTCGACATCGCGTTCGGCACCGGCGTGACGGGCCTGCTCGGCCCGAACGGCGCCGGAAAGACGACGTTGCTGCGCTGCCTGGCCACGACGCTCGCGCCCGACGCCGGGGAGCTGCGCGTGCTCGGCCTCGATCCGGCCACGGCGTCCGGGCGGCTCGGCGTGCGCCGGCGCCTCGGCTACCTGCCGCAGGATCCGGGGTTCTATCCCCACTTCACCGCCTTCGAGACGCTCGACTACGTCGCGATCCTCAAGGAGATGACCGACCGGCGCGAACGGCACCGCGAGGTGACGCGGGCGCTCACCGAGGTCGGCCTCACCGACCGGGCGCGAACGAAGGTGCGCAAGCTGTCGGGCGGCATGCGGCAGCGGCTCGCGCTCGCCCAGGCCCTGCTGGGCGGGCCCGACCTGCTCGTCCTCGACGAGCCGACGGTCGGCCTCGACCCGGAGCAGCGGCTGCGGCTGCGCGCCCTGGTCTCCCGTCTGGGCGAGAGCCGTACGGTCCTGCTGTCCACGCACCAGACGGAGGACGTCGCGGCGCTGTGCGAGCGGGTGGTCGTGATGGACGGCGGGCGGATCCTGTTCGACGGCACCCCCGCAGGGCTCGCCGCCGTCGCCGCCGGCCGGGTGAGCCTCGGCGACCACCGTCCGGGGCCCGGCGGGCTCTTCTGGCGCACGGCCGACGGGCGCTACCGCACGATCGGCGAGGCTCCGGCGGACGCCGTCCCGGCCGAGCCGACGGTGGAGGGCGGCTACCTGCTCCTCGTCGGCCGGACCGAGGAGGCGGCATGAGCCTGGCCGGGTTAGAGGCCGTCCGCCTGCTGCGCAACCCGCTGGTCTGGGGAGCCGCGGTGCTCATGGTCGCGCTGCGCGTGTGGCAGACGTGGTCCCGCGCGCCCGCCTGGCCGGAGGTGACGATCGACACGGCGTACGGCTGCCTGCTCGTGGGTGCGGGCGCGCTGCTGGCGGCGAACCTCGCCGCGAACCGGGAGCGGCGGCACGGCATGCCGGAGACCATCGGGGCGCTGCCGGTCCGGGCCCCGGCCAGGACCCGGGCGCTGCTGGTCGCCGCTCCCGTGATCGCCGCCGCGACGGCCTGCGCGGCCACGGCGGTCCACCTGGTGAGCCTGCTGCCCGCGCACCCGGCGGGCCGCTTCGATCCGTGGGAGTCGCTGACCGGGCCGGTCGCAGCGGCGCTCTGCGGCGTCCTCGGCGTCGCCGTGGGCCGGTGGCTCCCCGGACCGGCCGCCGGGCCCATCGTGCTCTTCGCGGTCGCGACGCCCGTGGAGCTGTCCAGGTCGGGTGGTTCCTGGGCGGCGCTGCTTCCGGTGATCCTGCACCACGACCTGCCCGTGGAGATCAACCCGCGGCCCTCGGGGGCCCATCTGGTCTACCTCCTCGTGCTGATCCCGCTGGTCGCCGCCCTGGGGATGGCCCGGTTCGGCCCGCGTCCCCGGCGCGTGCTCGCGGCGCTGGCCGGGCTGGCGGTCGCGGTGCCCACGGGGGCCGCCGCGACCGCCGGCACGCACGAAGCGGTGCCACAGGAGAGGCTGGCGCGGTGGTCCACCGCCGAGACCCAGCGCTGCCGGGACGTCGAGGGGGTGCGTTACTGCGCCTATCCGGGCTACGAGGCGTGGATCCCGCTCTGGGCGCGCGCGGTGCGGCCCGTGGTCGCCGCGGTCCCACCCGCCCGGCGTGCCGGGGTGCCCGAGATCAGGCAGCGGATCGGCGGCGTCTCCAATGGCCAGGGACGGGAGACGATGAGCCTCCGGCATCTTCGTTCGTGCGGGCACGCCCGGATGCGCCGAATGGGGACGGGCGCGCACGCTCGTCGCCCTGTGGCTGGGCGGCCAGGCCGGGCCGGTACGTGTCGCCGCCTCGTCCTGGGCACAGACGAAGGACTCCGAGCGGCCCGCCGCCGAGCGCCTCTACCGGTACGCCGAGCGCCTGCTCGCGCGCCCGGACGCCAGGTCGCGGGTGTGGGCCCACTGGGCGACGCTCATGGATCCGAAGACCACGGTCGAGCAGGCGCTTCCGCTGCTCGGCCTCACCCCCGACCCCGGCGACGGGAAGGACTGCTCATGATCTGTACGGCACCGATCCTCGTCCGCCCGCTCCTGCGGGCGGTCGACTGGGCGCCGCTCGCCTGGACCTGGCTCGCGTCCACGGCCGTGGTCGTCATCGCCGCCCTCACCCGTGGCGCGGTGGTGAGCTGCGATGCCGTGGTCCTGTCACGGCTGTCGGCCGGGGCGATGGGCGCGACGGCGGGGTTCGCTCTCGTCGATCCGATGGCATACGGCACGCTCGCCACGCCTGTGCCGAGGTGGCTGCGCATGTGGCTGCGCACCGCTCTCGCCGCCGGGGCCGCCCTCGCGGCCTGGGGCACGACCCTCGCGCTGATCGTCGTCTTCCTGCCCCAGGACTCTCCGTTGCTCGCCGGCGACCTGGCGCTCGAGGCCGCCGCCTGCGTGCTCACCGGGCTGTCCGGCGCCGCCGTCGCCGTACGGCTGCGGCCCCGGCACGGGCGTTCTGCGGCCCTCGCGGGCACGGCGGCCCAGTTCGCGCTGCTCGCCGTCACGCTCTTCCTGACCGCCGAGCTGTGGCTGTGGCCGCTGCAGGACGACCCGCAGTGGCCGGTGGCCCACCGGCTGTGGCTTGTCCTTCTGCCGCTGCCCGTGGCGTGTCTCGCATTGGCGCACGGAAATCCGGCGAAAAAGTGGAGTCACAGGGTTATGGCGTTTTTCGTTCGGTTTTCCCTCGGCGACCCTTATGCTCGCACCAAGTCCTCTTTACTACGCGAGTGAGGAGACATTGCGTGGCTGATGACGCGCCGCCGGCCGGTATCGATGCGGGCGTCCCCAATCCCGCCCGCATGTACAACTATTTTCTCGGCGGAAAGGACAACTTCGCGGCCGACAGGGAGGCCGCGGAGCGGGTCATGAAGGCCGCGCCCGAGGCCCCCGCGCTGGCCCGCCGCAACCGCGCATTCCTGCGCCGGGCCGTACGCCATCTGGTGGCCGAGGCCGGGATCCGGCAGTTCGTGGACATCGGCACCGGGCTGCCGACCGAGGGCAGCGTCCACGAGGTGGCGCACGAGATGGACCCGGGCGTCCGGGTGGCGTACGTGGACAACGACCCCGTCGTGCTCGCGCACTCCCGGGCGCTGCTGTCGGGCACCGCCGACACCACCGTCACCGTGCAGGGAGACCTGCGGCGCCCCGAGGAGATCCTGGCCGATCCGGAGCTGCGGTCGCTGATCGACCTCTCGGAGCCGGTCGCCGTCCTGCTCGTGGCCGTGGTCCACTTCCTGCCCGACGACGACAAGCCGGCCGAGCTCGTCGCCCGCCTCAGGGAGTGCGTCGCCCCCGGAAGCCACCTCGTGCTGTCCCACGTCACCGACGAGGAACGGGCCGGCGACGCCCGCGAGGGGGCGGCCGTCTACCGGCAGGCCGGCAGCGGTGTCACGCTGCGGAGCCGCGAGCAGGTCCACGAGCTGTTCGGCGGCTTCCGGCTCGTCGAGCCGGGCCTCGTGCCGCTGGACGAGTGGCGGCCCGATGACGAGAACCTGCTCGCCCGGCAGGCCGGCCGTCACCTGCCCACGTGGTTCCTCTGCGGGGTCGGCCGCACGCCCTGAAAAGGCCGTGAATATTGTGTTACGTCCTGCGTGTACTTGTTTCTTCCTTTAGGGGCAATACGTCAGGATGTGCGGCATGCTCAAACGCACCAGGTTGTTCGGGCAGAAGACCCGCGTCACCTTCACCCTGCCCGTTGACGAGCCCTCGGGGACGGTCAGCGTGGTGGGCGACTTCAACGACTGGCTGCCCGGCCGCCACGAACTGCTGCGACGTAGGAACGGCACCCGCACGGTGTCGGTGATCCTCCCGCCCGGCGCGTACCGGTTCCGCTACCTCGCCACGGGCGGCCTGTGGTTCGACGACGACAGCGCCGATCAGGTGGACGAGCAGGGCAGCATGCTGCATCTCTGATCCCGCCCTGGTCCCGGTCCGGAATATCCCGGAGTGCGCCGTTTCTCCGGTCGGAAGCAGGGCACCGGGGAACCTATGAAGGCACTTACCTGGCACGGCAAGCGCGACGTCCGGGTGGAGCAGGTCCCCGACCCGGCCATCAAGGAGCCCACGGACGCGATCATCCGGGTCACCACGACCGGGATCTGCGGGTCCGATCTGCACCTCTACGAGGTGCTCGGCCCGTTCATGGGCGAGGGCGACGTCCTCGGCCACGAGCCGATGGGCATCGTGGAGGAGGTCGGCGCGGAGGTCACCCACATCGCGCCCGGCGACCGCGTGGTGATCCCGTTCAACATCTCGTGCGGCCACTGCTTCATGTGCGACCGCGCGTTGTACGCGCAGTGTGAGACCACTCAGGTCCGCGAGTACGACACCGGAGCCGCACTCTTCGGCTACTCCAAGCTGTACGGCGAGGTGCCCGGCGGCCAGGCGGAATTTCTGCGCGTCCCGCAGGCGCACTTCGGGCCGATCAAGGTGCCGGAGGGGCCGCCGGACGAGCGGTTCGTCTACCTCTCCGACGTGCTGCCCACCTCATGGCAGGCCGTCGAGTGGGCCGAGGTGCCGGACGGCGGCAGCGTCACGATCTTCGGCCTCGGCCCGATCGGGCAGATGTCCTCCCGTATCGCCCGCCACCGCGGCTACCGCGTGATCGGCGTGGACATCGTGCCCGAACGCCTGGAGATGGCCCGCAGGCACGGCATCGAGGTGATCGACGGGAACGAGACCGACGAGGTGCCCGAGGCGATCCGGTCGATGACCGGGGGCCGGGGCACCGACTCGGTCATCGACGCCGTCGGCATGGAGGCGCACGGCTACACCCTGGGCAAGCTCGCCCAGACGGTCACCGGCATGCTGCCCGACAAGGTCGCCGCGGCCATGATGACCCGCGCCGGCCTCGACCGGCTCGCCGCCCTTCAGGACGCCTTCGAGACCGTGCGCCGCGGCGGCACGATCTCGATCAGCGGGGTGTACGGCGGGATGACCGACCCCATGCCCATGCTGCAGCTGTTCGACAAGGGCGTCACGCTCAGGATGGGCCAGGCGCACGTCAAGCGGTGGATAGACGACCTCATGCCGCTGGTGACCGGCGACGGCGATCCCCTGGGGATCGAGGACCTGGCGACGCACCGCCTGCCGCTCGACCAGGCCCCGCACGGCTACGAGATCTTCCAGAAGAAGGAGGACGGCGCGATCAAAGTGCTGCTCACGCCCTGACGATCGAGCACTGACGATCGAGCACTGACGATCAAGCCCTGACGGCGACGGCGCGTCTGGCCCGGTCGCGTACGGCGGTGCCGAGGAAGACCGCCCCGAACACCAGGCCCACGAACAGGGCGATGGACGCCCCGGTCGCGACGTTCCACTGCGTGGAGACCCACACGCCCGCGAGGGCGCACGCGATCCCGATCCCGGCGGCGAGCGGGAACAGCGGCGCGAGCCTGTCGGTGAGCAGGCGGGCGGTCGCGGCCGGGCCCACGATCAGCGCCACGGCGAGGATCGTCCCCAGCGCGGGCACGGTGGCGACGACGGTCACCTCGACGACCGCGAGCAGCGCGAAGTCGAGCAGCACGAGGGGCAGCCCGAGCGCCGCCGCCCCCACCGGGTCGAACGCCGCGAGCAGCAGTTCCTTCCCCACCAGGGCGAGCACGAGCAGCACGCCCGCCGCGACGGCGGTGGTCGCCACCAGGTCGCCCGTGCCGACGGCGAGGACGTCGCCCACCGTGTAGGCCGCCAGGTCCTTGGTGAAGCCGTCCTGAGACGACACCAGCACCACACCGAGCGCGAAGCCGCCCGACAGTGCGATGCCGGTGGCCGTGGTGAAGTCCTGCCCGCGGCCCCGGCCGAACGCGAGGACGGCGGCGACCACCAGCAGCCCGAACAGCCCGCCGCCGAGGTAGAGGTTCACCCCGAGCAGGGCGGCGACGACGATGCCGGGGAACGTCGCGTGCGTGAGGGCCATCGTGAAGAACGGCAGCCGCCGCGCGATCACGAAGACCCCGACCACCCCTCCCAGCGCGCCGACCAGGACGGCCTCCACGAGGGCCCGGTGGACGGTGGAGTCGAGCCAGCTCACGCCGCCTCCAGGACCGACCGGCGGCGGGCCCGGCTCAGGCCCGCCTTCCTGCGGACGTACGCCGCTGCGTGGGCCAGGCCGTACATCGCCACCAGCACGAGCACCACGGTCGCGCCGGAGGCGAGCCTGACGCCGTGCCCGACCGACGCCTCGTAGCTCACGACCAGCCCCAGCCACCCGGCGCCCGCGCCGACGAGACAGGCCAGCGGCACGATCACCGCGAGCCGGTCCGACAGGCTGCGGGCCGCCGCGGCCGGCACGATGAGCAGCGCGATCACGAGGATCGTGCCGACCGCCTTCACGGCGGCCACGACCACCAGCGCGACCGCGACGTTCAGCACCAGGTCGAGCAGGCCGACGCGCACCC
The DNA here is from genome assembly GCF_006874475.1 of Microbispora hainanensis. Taxonomy (GTDB): domain Bacteria; phylum Actinomycetota; class Actinomycetes; order Streptosporangiales; family Streptosporangiaceae; genus Microbispora; species Microbispora hainanensis. Next base: position 7,375 of record NZ_VIRM01000027.1, on the reverse strand, counting down.
CGGCCGCCTGGGCGCCCTCGGGGTCGAAGGCCCGCAGCAGCAGCGGCCGACGCAGCACCGCCAGCAACGCCACCACCACGACCGTCACGACGGCGGTCTGCGCGAGCTGCGCCTCGGTGACCGTCAGCACCCGCCCGAACAGGAACGCCGTGAGGTCGGAGGTGAAGCCGGTCTGCCGCGACACGATGACGACGCCGACCGCGAACAGCGTGGTCAGCAGCATGGCGAGCGCGGCGTCCTCGCTCACCCTGCGGCGCTGGGTGAGCAGCGTGAGCAGGACGGCCGTGACGACCCCGGCGGCCAGCGCGCCCCAGAAGATGCCGCCGTCACCGGCCATGATGTGGCCGATGACCACGCCGGGGAAGACGGTGTGCGTCAGGGTGTCGCTCACGAAGGCGAGCCGGCGCAGCAGCACCAGCACGCCGACCGTGCCCGCGAGCGCGCCGAGGATGACCAGTTCGATCAGCGCCCGCGCCATGAAGGGCAGCTGGAACGGCTCGAAGAACATCATGTCTGGGTCACGATCACGCGGTCGCCGCGCAGTTCGAGCGCGTGCCCGCCGTACGTCGCGCGCAGCCGCTCGGGCGTCAGCACGTCACCGGTCGGGCCGAAGCCGAACTGGTGCCGGTTGAGCAGGCACACCTCGTCACAGGCGAGGTGGGCGATGGCGAGGTCGTGGGTGCTGACGACGACCGAGGCGCCCTGCGCCTTGAGCGAGCCGATCGCCTCCAGCAACGCGTGCTGGCTGACCGCGTCGACGCCGTTGAACGGCTCGTCGAGCAGCAGCATCCGCGGCTTGGCGGCGATGGCCCTGGCCAGCAGCACCCGCTGGCGCTGCCCGCCCGACAGCGTGCCGAACCGGTCGCGGGCCCGCCCTGCCAGCCCGACCCGCTCCAGGGCGTCGGCCACCTCGGCCCGGTCGCCCGCGGAGGGGCGGCGCAGCCAGCCGATCCGCCGATATCGGCCCATCATCACCACCTGCTCGACCGACACCGGGAAGTCCGGGTCGAGCGTGTCGGCCTGCGGCACGTAGGCGACGTCGCGGCGGGCCTGCGCCGGGGGTCTGCCCAGCACCTCGATCCTGCCGCGTACGACCGGCACCAGGCCGAGCAGCGCCTTGATGAACGTGGACTTGCCGGCGCCGTTCGGGCCGATCAGCGCCACGGCCTCGCCCTCGTGGACGACGCCGTTCAGTTCCTCCAGCACCGGGACGTCGCCGTAGGCCACGCTCGCCCGGTCGAGCACCAGGGTCGGCGCGCGCTCACTCATGCGGCGGTCCCCCTCAACGCGTTGACGATGGTGTCGGTATTGTGCTCCTCCATCTGCAGGTAGGTCGCACCGGCCGACCCTTCGGGGCCCAGAGAGTCGCCGTACAGGGCGTCTTCTCCGGCCACGACCGTCACCCCGGCCTCGCGCCCGATCGCCTCGGCCGTCTTCGGCGGCAGCGACGCCTCCGAGAAGATGGCGGCCACCCCGGTCGCCCTGATCTTGGCGACGAGGTCGGACACCTGCTTGGCGGACAGCTCCGCCGAGGTGTCGAAGCTCGGAATGATCGAGCCCACGAACGTCAGCTTGTAACGGTCGAGGTAGTAGCCGAAGGCGTCGTGGTTGGTCACGAGCTTGCGCCGGTCGGGCGGGATGGAGTCGATCTTCTTGGCGATCGCGCCGTCGAGCGCGTCCAGCTTCGCGTCGTACGCCGCCTGGTTGGCCTGGTAGGCCGCGGCGTCGCCCGGGTCGGCGGCGGCGAACCCCTTCTCGATGGTGGCGACCATCGTCTTGGCGTTGAGGGGGTTGTGCCAGATGTGCGGGTCGCCGTCGCGGATCGGCACGCCCTGGGAGGCGTCGACCACGGGCCCGTCGAAACCGGCGGCCGAGATCGTCTCGTCCAGCCACTTCTCCAGGCCGACCCCGTTCTTGACGAGCACGTCGGCCTCGGCGATGGCCCGCATGTCCGCCGGGGACGGCTCGTAGTCGTGGGGGTCGACGTTCGGCCTGAGCAACTGGTGGACGCTCACCCGGTCGCCGCCGACGTTTCGGGCGAAGTCGGCCACCTGGGTGGTGGTCGCGACCACCCTCAGCGGCCGGGCCGGATCGGCGGGGGAAGAGGATGTGTCCCCGCTGCCGCAACCGCCGGCGGACAGGGCGAACAGCGCGAGCAGCGCGGCGGACGACAACCTACGGGCGAGCGGCGAGAGCACGACCAATCCTCAAGTCGGCATATCAAAGTCAGTGCAACACGGGAAACATCCCTTCCAAATGTCCCGCAAATGAAAATCATTGTCAACTTGGGGCACTTCGACTCGCCGCCATAGACGCGTACGGCTCCCGCGCCGGAACGCGGGAGCCGTACGGGAGATGGGAGAAGGGGAACCGTCAGACCTGGCCGGCCTTCTCCAGGGCGGTGCAGCAGGTGTCGACCATCAGGCGGGTGACGACGTAGGGGTCGACGTTGGCGTTGGGGCGGCGGTCCTCGATGTAGCCCTTCTTCTCCACCTCGACCTGCCAGGGGATGCGGACCGAGGCGCCGCGGTCGGAGACGCCGTAGCTGAACTTGTCCCACGGAGCGGTCTCGTGGTGGCCGGTCAGGCGGTCCTCGATGCCGTGGCCGTAGTTCTTGACGTGCTCCATGGCGTTGTCGGCCAGGGCCTCGCAGGCCGTGATGATCGGGTCGTAGCCCTCACGCATGGCCTTCGTGGAGAAGTTGGTGTGCGCGCCCGCGCCGTTCCAGTCGCCCTTCACCGGCTTCGGGTCGAGCGTGGCGGCGACCTCGAACTCCTCGGCGGTGCGGTAGAGCAGCCAGCGGGCGACCCACATGTGGTCGCCGACCTCCAGCGGGCCCCCCGGGCCGACCTGGAACTCCCACTGGCCGGGCATGACCTCGGCGTTGATGCCGGAGAGCTTCAGGCCGGCGGCCAGGCAGCGGTCGAGGTGCAGCTCGACGATCTCGCGGCCGAACACCTCGTCGGCGCCGACACCGCAGTAGTAGCCGCCCTGCGGGGCGGGGAAGCCGCCCAGCGGGAAGCCGAGCGGGCGGCCCTCCTTGAAGAAGGTGTACTCCTGCTCGATGCCGAACCACGGGTCCTGCTCGGCGAACCGCTCGGCCACCTCGGCCAGCGGGGCGCGGGTGTTCGTCGCGTGCGGGGTCAGGTCGGTGTGCAGGACCTCGCACATGACCAGCACGTTGTCACCGCCGCGGATCGGGTCGGGGCAGGTGAACACCGGCTTGAGCACCAGGTCGGAGGAGTGACCGGTGGCCTGGTTGGTGCTGGACCCGTCGAAGCCCCACAGCGGCGGCTCGGCGCCGTCGGCAAGGACCTTGGTCTTGGAGCGGAGCTTCGCGGTCGGCTCCGTGCCGTCGATCCAGATGTACTCGGCCTTGTAGGTCACGTCGATCCCTTTCGAACGAGGCGGCCTGGCGTTCGTCCGCCACGCTCGACAGTGCCGTTTTGGCATTTCGTAGCTTTTGCCCGTTTGTAACCAGAGTGTTAACGCGCATTCTTTGCCTTGACCGTGTTGTGAGGCGCTGGTGCGGGGCGCTGTTGTGCCCCCGGCACATGAAGACCGCTCTCCTGGGCAGTCGGATGGGCGTCCACCAATCGCAACCGCACCGGGAGTGAGCGCAGATGGTCTTATTGGGCCTGCTTCTGGTCCTGATCGCGGCGGCGGCTGTGATCGAGGTGTCGGTGAACGACACCGCGACCACCATGCCGATCACGGTCCTGGACCGTACATTCAACCTCAGCCCGTTCGAGCTGTTCATCGCCGGCGTCGTGACCGCCGCCGTGTTCGTCGCCGGCCTGCTGCTCATCACCGGCGGCATGCGCCGCGCCGCCGTGAATCGCCGACGGCAGCGTGAGGCGCGCCTGGCGGAGCGGGACCGCGTGTCCCGCCTGGAGGCCGAGAAGCGCGACCTGGAGCGCCGCCTGGAGACGAGCCCCAAAGCCGACCGGGACGGCGACGGCGTCGACGACCAGGCCGGGCGTCCCACCGCGCCGCACAACCGGGTCTCCGTACCCGCCCAGAAGGAGTCACCCGACCAGCTCGTGGCGGGCGGGCGTCACGCGGCCGACGACCGCCGCGCCTGATCTGTCATGCCGGGTCTGTCATGCCCGGTCTGTCATGCCCCGTCTGTCATGCCCCGTCTGTCATGCAGGGGCCGGCACTCGCCCGTCCGGTCACGACCGGGCGGGCTCGGGGGTCCGCCCAGGAGTCGGCTCCGGAAGCCGGGCTCGACTCACGTCCCGTCCCCGCGCGCGGGCCAGCTCCGCGAAGGTGATCGCGTTGCGTACGGCGGCGGCGCCGGGATCATTGTTGAAGTAGACGTAGGCGTCCGGCACGTCCCCCAGGCGGTCCACCCAGTGCAGCAGCGCGCGCCGCCCATAGTTCGGCCACGGCTCCGCCGCTCCCTCGTGGAAGCGCAGGTAGACCCACTCGGCCGTACGCCACAGGGGCCCGGTGGGCCGGCCGAGCCGGTCCGCCCAGCACAACGCGGCGCCGAACTCGGTCAGCAGCGAGCGGATCTCGTCGGTCCACCACGAGGCGTGCCGCGGCTCGACGGCGACCCGTACGGCACGCGGAAACCGGGCCAGGCAGGCCCGCAGCCGTCCGGCGTCCACCTGCAGGGTCGGCGGCAGTTGCAGCAGGATCGGGCCCAGCTTCGGGCCGAGGCCCTCGGCCACGCCCATCAGCCGAGCGACCGGCTCCTCCGGATCCTTCAGGCGTTTGATGTGGGTCAGGAAGCGGCTGGCCTTGACCGCCATGACGAAGTCGGGCGGCGTACGCTCCCGCCACGACTCGAACGTCTCCCGCTTCGGCAGCCGATAGAAGGCGTTGTTGTTCTCGACCGTGGCGAAGATCTCGCAGTACCTCTCCAGCCACAGTCGCTGGGGCACGCCGCCGTAGACGAGGTCGCGCCAGTCGGCGTACTGCCACCCAGAGGTTCCCACCAGCACGGGCATGTCCGTCCCCTACCCACCGGATCGCATAGATCGCGGCGATCGGGGCACGCGACGGCAAGAAGGAGCAAAAGAGGGGAGAATCGAATGATCCAGGACAAGACGATCGCGTTCCTCGTCGCCCCCGAGGGGGTCGAGCAGGTCGAGCTCACCGAGCCGTGGAAGGCCGTCCAGCAGGCGGGCGGCACGCCGAAGCTGGTCTCGGTGCAACGCGGGGAGATCCAGGCGTTCCACCACCTCGACAAGGCCGACAGGTTTCCCGTGGACGCCGTGGTCGGGGAGGTCTCCGCTGCCGACTTCGACGGCCTGGTCCTCCCGGGCGGAGTCGCCAACCCCGACTTCCTGCGCATGCGGCCGGAGGCCGTTCGGTTCGTCAAGGAGTTCTTCGAGGCGGGCAAGCCGGTCGCGGCGATCTGCCACGCGCCGTGGCTCCTCGTGGAGGCCGACGTGGTGCGCGGGCGCACGGTGACCTCGTGGCCCAGCCTCCGGACCGACCTGCGCAACGCGGGGGCGACCTGGGTGGACCAGGAGGTCGTGGTCTGCACGAACGGCCCCAACACACTGGTGACCAGCCGTAAGCCGGACGACCTGAAGGCCTTCTGCCAGGCCGCCCTGGACGCGTTCGGCGCCTGAGGCGGGGCTTTCCCGGGCGGATCAGGCTCTGTCATGCTTTCCCGGTGCGATCCCGCGGACTTACGGCATGAGCGAGGTTTTCACGCTCGGAGAGGCATTGGGCGTCGTCTCCGGCGACCGGCTCCGGCATGACATGACCATCCGTCTCGACGTGGAGGGGCCTGAGCTGACCACGGCGGTCGGCCTGGCCCGGCTCGGCCACACGGTGAGCTGGCTGGGCCGGGTCAGCTCCGACGAACTCGGCATGCGGACGCTGACCGTGCTGCGCGGCGAGGGCGTCGACGTCTCCCACGTACGGGTGGACGAGACGGCGGCGACCGGGCTGATCCTCCGCCAGCGGCGCATCGGCCGTTCGTCGCACGCCGTCCACTACCGGGAGGGCTCGGCCGGGTCGCACCTGTCGACCGGCGACGTGCCCGGCGAGGCCGTCCAGTCCGCGCGGATCCTGCACGTCACCGGCGTCACCCTCGGGCTGAGCGGCCTCGCGTGGAGCGCCGTCCACCACGCCGTCAAAATCGCCAGGGACGCCGGCGTGCTCGTCTCCGTGGACGTCAACCACCGCGCGAACCTGTGGGAGAGCGCGGAGGAGGCCCGGCAGGGGCTCACCGAGCTCGCCGCCTCGGCCGACGTGCTCTTCGCGACCCAGGACGAGCTCATGCTCGTGGAGCCCGCGCTCGCGTCCAGGCCCGAACTGGTCGTGACCCGGGGCGCCAAGGGAGCCAGCGCCACCGTCGAGGGCCTGCGCTACGACACCCAGGCCGCCCCCGTGACCTCCGTCGACCCCTCCGAGGTCGGCGGCGCGTTCGTCGCGGGCTATCTCAGCGCGATCCTGGACGGCCTGCACCCGGCGGACCGCCTCAAGCGCGGCATATCTGTGGCCGCCTTCGCGGTCGCCAGCCACAGCTCCTGGCAGGGCCTCCCCACCCGCGGCGAACTACCCCCGTGACCTGGACGGTCCCCCCAATCTGTGATCCCAAGAGATTCCTAGTTGATCTTGCGCTGGCCCCAGAGAGACGAGAAAATTAATACAAGTTTTCGAATCTCTTGATGGGGGTGCAATGGATCTGTTCGACATCGATCCTGAGCGCCTACATCATTCGAACGATGGCGACGGTGAGTGGTGGGACCGTCTGATCGTCAGTTCCCCGCTGTGGTCGTCCGACGGCTCATCCGCCCGCGAGCCCTTCCCGATCATCGGCCTTGATGCCCGGCAGCCCGCCGGCGCGCCCGGCACCGAGAGCGCAGCCAGCCCAGGCACGGACGGCGCTGGCGCGGATGCCGCGCGTGGGACTGCCGAGGGCGCTGGTGCTTCTGACGCGGGTGCCGCCCGTGGTGATGCCGCTGACGCGGATGGCCGCCGCCGTGCACGGCCGTCGTGGGTGGTGGTGGGGTCTGTTCGTGAGGTGGCGCAGGAGCTGGCGTTGGCGCCGCTTCCCGACGATGTGGACACCTGTCTGGCCGAGGCGGAGGAGTTGCTGTTCGCCCGCGATCGGATCACGTGTGCGCTGGCCGACCGCGTCGGCCGGGTGCATGCGACCGGTCAGGCCAAACAGCACGGGCATGCCTCCACCCGCTCCTGGCTGCGCACCGCCGCCGGGATGACGGTGGGCGGTGCGGGCCGCCTGCTGATGCTGGGCGCGGAGCTGCCGCGCCTGCCGGTGGTGCGGGAGAAGTTCGCCATGGGTGAGTTGGCGGCGGGGGTGGTGGAGGCCATCTGCGCCGCCATCGCCGGGCTGACCGATGAGAACGCCGCACTGGCGGAGCCGATCCTGGTGGAGCTGGCGGGC
>NZ_VIRM01000026.1 GCF_006874475.1 Microbispora hainanensis | reverse complement strand
TCGCCGCGTGGCAGGAGGGGCTCCGCGGACTGACCCTGTGATCGACCCTGCTGATCCACTCTGCTGATCGACTCTGCTGATCGACCCCGCACGCCGGCAGCTCCATCGGACTGCAGCAGCAGGTCGCGGCTGCGCTCCTGCAACCAGCGGGCGACGGCGAATAGCCGGCTCATCGCGCCGTGTCGTTTGACCGGCCGGTGCTTCGTCTATCGATGTTTCCGGGGTGGAGCGGAGCGGAGCGGAAGGGAACGAGGACCGCAGCGAAGGCCCAGCGGAGCGGGCTTCGCGAGGACCGGAGTTTCCTTGCGGCGCAGTGACCGACTTGCCCAAGATCCGTGGACACCCATAAGGTCGCCGGACCCTCCCGCTCCGACCGTCCTGCTCAGTCGCGCCAGTAGTCCTGTGCCGTCCGATCGTCCGGGTCTGACCGCCCTGCTCGGTCGCGCCAGTAGCCCTGCGCCGTCCCACCGTCCCGGTTCGACCGCCTCTGCGCCAGGCGGGACATGTGCCCGTTCTCTGCCTCGGCTGATGGTCCGTGGCTGGTGGTCCGTCCTCATCGCGTCCGGGCTCTCCCATGCCCACTGTGCCACAAGCCTGTAGCCCCAACTGAACCGCGTCATCCGGTTGCTAAGAGTGATGTTCGCAGGAGATAATTCAAACAGGATTTCGAATCAAGCGAGGAGGGCGTGATGGATCTGTTCGACATCGATCCTGAGCGCCTTCGTCGTTCGAGCGATGCCGACGGTGAGTGGTGGGACCGTCTGATCGCCAATTCGCCGCTGTGGTCGTCCGACGGCTCGTCCGCCCGCGAGCCCTTCCCGATCATCGGCTTCGGGCCCCTCCAGCGCACCGACGCGCCCGGTGCCGCAAGCACAGCCAGCCCGGGCATGCATATCGACGACGCAGATGCCGCGCGTGGGGCTGCCGCTGGCGCAGATGTCGCCCGTGAGGCCGCTGATGGTGCGGACGCTGCTGGCGCTGGCGCGGATGCCGCCCGTGGGGATGCTGATGGCGCGGACGGCCCGGGTGCGGGTGGCTCTGGCGCTGGTGCTTCCGATGTGGGTGGCCGTGGTCGCGGCCGTGTGCGGTCGTCGTGGGTGGTGGTGGGGTGTGTTCGTGAGGTGGCGCAGGAGCTGGCGCTGGCGCCGCTTCCCGACGATGTGGATATGTGTCTGGCTGAGGCGGAGGAGTTGCTGTTCGCGCGGGATCGGATCACGTGTGCGCTGGCCGACCGGGTAGGCCGGGTCCATCGTGCAGGGCAGGCCAAGCAGCATGGGCATGCCTCCACCCGCTGTTGGCTGCGTACCGCCGCCGGGATGACGGTGGGGGGTGCGGGCCGCCTGCTGATGTTGGGGGCTGAGCTGCCGCGCCTGCCGGTGGTGCGGGAGAAGTTCGCCGTGGGTGAGTTGGCGGCGGGGGTGGTGGAGGCCATCTGCGCCGCTGTCGCCGGGCTGACCGATGAGCAGGCGGCGCTGGCGGAGCCGATCCTGGTGGAGCTGGCCGGTAAGGCGGGGGCGGCGGAGGTGGCCAAAGCCGGCCGCCATTTGCGGGCGGTGCTCGACCCCGACGGCGAAGAACGCGATGAGCGGGCCGATTACGGGCGGCGCTTCCTGCGGGTCCGGCCCGGCAAGGGCGGCGGCGTGGAAGGGGAGTTCTACATTCCCCGTGAACCCGGCGCCCGCCTGATGACCCTGTTGCAGGAGTACGCCAAGAAGAAGGCCGACGGTGATGACCGCACGCTGACGGAGCGCCAGGCGGACGCCCTGATCGCCGCGCTGGAGCAGCAGATCGTCACCGAGCTCCTCGTCGTGGTCAGCGCCGAATCCCTCCCCACCGACCCCGAAAACACCGACCCGGCCACTGACGACCCCGCCGACGGCTTCGACGCTGCCGAGGCCGACGACAGCATCGACGACGTCAGCGACCCGGCCACCGACGACCCCGCCGACTACGCCCCCGACGCCGCCGGAAGCACCGACGAGCCGAGCCAGGCCGACGACACCGCCGACCACGTCGAAGACGCGCGGGATGCCGAGGGCTTCGAGGAAGGCCGGGACCGCACGGGCGACCCTGCGCTCGCCGAGGCCGACGACCTCGACATCCCGGAGGAGTTCGACGCTGCCGAGGCCGAGGCGGATGCCGGTGCGGGGAGCGCCGACGACACCGACGCCCCTGCACCCGCCGAGGCCGACGACATCAGCGACCACTTTGCGGACCTCAGCGACAGCGCCCCCAGCGGCTACGCTCCCGACGCGACCGGAAACCCCGAGGCCCCGAACGAGGCCGTTGCCACCGGCGACTGCGACGGCGACGCCGAAAGCGCCGACCCCGCCACCGGCTCCCCCTATGCCACGAGCGGACTTCGTGACGGGGAGTCTCGCGGCTGTGGAGCCGGTGAGCCCGGGACCGGTGAGCGGCGGCCCGGCGAGTGCGAGCCGCCGGGGGCGGCGTGGCCGGATCCTCCTCCCGAGGACGGCTCCGCGCATCACACCCACGCCGGGCCTCGGCCTGCGGGGGACTGCCGGCATGGCCAGGGCATACCGGGAGCGCTGGGTGCGTCGGCGGGCACGCTGTCTGGCGCGCTGCTTGGGGCGTCGTTGGGGATGGTGCCGGGGTTGCTGCTGGCGACCGGGCAGGTGCTGCCCGTCTCCAGCGTGCACCGCCTCGCCCGCACCTCAACCCTGGTCCGGATCGTCATGAACGCCGAGGGGCAGGTGCTGGACATGGGCCGCAAGGTCCGCTTGGCCACCCCCGCCCAGCGCAGGGCGGTGTTCGCGCGGTATGCCACCTGCTGGATCGACGGCTGCCCGCTTCCGGCGACCATGTGCCAGATCGACCACGCCGACAACTGGAGCACCGGCGGCCTCACCGACCTGAAGCTACTGGGTCCGGCCTGCCAGTTCCACAACCGCGACCGCTACCACCACCCCGACCGCTACACCCGCCGCCAAGTCGGCACCGACCGCTGGGCCTTCACCTATCACCGGATAGGGAGCAGGCGGCCGCGCGAGTGAGGCGGGAGGCGCAGTGGGCGACGCGCGGACAGGCCCGGCGACTACGCGAGTGGACGCGCGGACAGGCCCGGCGACTACGCGAGTGAGGGGAGCGCCAAGCTGCGCCAGCAGACCCGCGCCAGCAGAGCCGCGCGGTGCAGGCCCGCGTCGGCAAACCCGCGCCGTACGGCGCCGTGTGGCGCATCTCACCGCCGGCGGCCCGCGACCGGGAGGACCTGCGGAAGCAGCGAACGACGACAGCCGGAATGATCGCGTTTGCCGGGCTTTTGGTCGTGTCTTACTTGTTATCTACTAAGCTTCCCGTGTGTCTCGCCGGTGAGCGGTCCTCAACCCGAGGACGACCGGCGACCGCCGAATCCCGGAAGTCATCGATCCCGGGAACCGGGGACCCACGTCTCTTGGGGTGAATCCGGACCATCCGGTAGGGCTACTCCTGGCCCGAACCCGTCAGCTAACCCGGTAGGCGGCCAAGGAGAGGAGAGCGTGGAGTGCCGGCTCCACCTGCCCACCCGGTCCGCGTCGCGTCGCCGGACCACATGCCCGCCCTGGAACGTCTCCAGGCTTCCGGGGTGATGGCGCGCCCGTGACGGGCTGCCACATCTCCCGTTTCTGATTCCGCCCGCCGTGGCGTGTCCCCGGACGGTCATGCCGTCATGCCGTCACGCCGTCATGCCGTCATGCCGTCATGCCGTCATGCCGTCACGCCCACGGGCCGGTTCGTCACGTCTCGAAGTGCGCCATGAGGAGCCTCCCATTTCCACCGATCCGATAGCTCGACAGCTGCTCGACGCCGTACGTCCCGAACTGGGCTACCGCGAACGAGCCGGGAAACACACCAAGTTCGGCGAGTGGTACGCCGACAACGTCGCCAAGGACCCCGACTTCAAGGCCGCCCCGTGGTGCGACATGTTCGTCTCCTGGGCGGCGGACCGGGCCGGGGTGCAGGACCATGTCGGCGAGTTCGCCCTGACGACGCGGCACGCCAAGTGGTTCGAGAAGCACGACGCCTGGAGCGACGAGCCCGAGCCGGGCGCCGTGGTCTTCTTCGCCTGGTCGGGATCCAAGAAGATCCGCGACATCGACCACGTCGGCATCGTCGAGAAGGTCGTCGGCCGGAAGGTCCACACGATCGAGGGCAACGTCGACGGTGTGTGGCTGAAGCGCAAGGTCCGCGACACGAGCACGATCGTCGGGTACGGCCTGCCGCGCAAGGTCAAGGTCGCGCCGAAGACGCCGGTGACGATCCAGCCCGTGGCGGCCGTGAGCGCGAGCGTCCAGAGCGCCGCGGCGCCCGCCACCAGCAACATGGCGGCCACGCAGGGGACGCCGCTCGACGTCGTCTGGTCGCCGGGCGACGCCGTCCTGCCGGCCGGTCTGCTGTTCGCGGTGGTCTCCACCGCCGTGACCGGGATGCGGGTCAAGGCCGCGGCGGCGACGTCCGGCGGACGGCACCGCAAGCGCGGGTGACCTCCCCTTCCGGACGTCCGGCCGGTCCTGGGGACGTCCGGCCGGTCCGAAACGCCGATCCGGCAGGTCAACCAGGCAGGCTGCTCAGCATGCTCTTCATCTCCTTGATCTCGGCCGACTGGCTCGAGATGATCGACTCCGCCAACCGCCGGGCCGGCTCGTAGGTTCCGCCGCGCAGCTCGTCACGCGCCATGGTGACGGCGCCCTCGTGGTGCCGGATCATCATCGTGAGGAAGGCCCGGTCGAACTCCCGTCCGGACAGCCCTTCGAGACGACGCATGTCCTCGGGGGACATCATCCCGGGCATGGCGTGATGCGCCGGCGCCGGGCTCTCACCGGGCACCTGTTCGCCCCAGGCCGTGAGCCAGCCGCTCATCGTCCGGATCTCGGGTGCCTGTGCGGCCTCGATCCGCCGGGCGAGCCGCGCGACCCGCGCGTCCGCCGCGCGGTCCTCGGCCAGCCTCCCCATCTCCACCGCCTGCCGATGGTGCGGGATCATCATCCGGGCGAACATGACGTCCTGGTCGTTGTGGTCGGCCGTCGGCGTCGGCGTGGGCGTCGGTGTCGGTGTGGGCGTCGGCGTGGGGTCGCCGGGCGCGGTGAGCACGCCGGGTGAAGAAGTCGTCGCGGCCGAGGCGGCGGAGCCGTACGCGCCGACCGCGCCGACCAGCAGATCGGCCGTCAGCAGGGCGACCGGCAGGACACGTCCGTTCATCGGCCAACACCTCCGTACGTCCTGGCGGCTGGTCAAGGACCGTCACAGCCGCCCCGCCTGCGGTTCCGGCGGCGCCGCCACCACCCCGGTGGCCGTCGCCGCCCGGAACCGTGTGTGAAGGTGAACCAGGTCCTCCTGTCGTACCCGTGGAACGTTCCCGTCAGCCGTTGAACGTGATCCGGAACCGGTAGTTGTCGCCGTAGGTCGAGCCGCGGATGGTGAACGCCGCGCTCCCCGAGCTCACCCGGCCCGAGACCGTGGCCCCGGCGTTGACGGCGTAGAGGAAACGAGACGTGCCGAGATCACGGCAGGGGACGATGGTCTTCTCGCCGTAGAAGTGGTTGAACGTGGCCCCCTCGGCGCGGTGGCTGTCGACCAGCTTGCCGGACCAGGAGGTGCCCGATCGGCTGGTCACCCAGTAGCCCAGCAGGAGTTTCGGGTCGCGTACGTTACCGCCGAGATCGCGGGCCGACGCGGTGACGACGTGGGCGGAGCCGAACTGGAAGGACCCGAGGGCTCCGATGTCGCCCACGTAGAACTCCCAGTAGAAGGGGTTGCGCTCGACCCTGCCCGCGGCGGACTTGCGTGGACCGGTGACGAATTTCGCGGCCGCCTTGTATCGGCTGGTTCCGACGAACCGGTGCTCGCCCCAGAGGGGGCCTCCGCAGTAGTCGTAGACGTCGACCACCACGGTGGCGGTGCCACGATAGATCCGCAGGGCGGACTGCGCGCCGGCCGCCGGGCCGGACGGGACCACCGTCCCGAGGGCCGCGGTCACCGAGACCGCCGCCGCTAATCCGAATTTCCGTGTCTTCATGAGAAATCCCCTCCTTGTCGCACCGTCGGACGACGGTCGCGTTTCAGGTCCGGTGTGCGTTTCCCGATGTCCGGAATCAGCCGGTCGGCGCGCCGCCCAGGAAACTCGTCAGATAGAGCGCCAGCGGAAGTGCGGTGGCCAATACATAAGGGATGAACGGGACATTGCCCTGATCGGTGTGGCGCGTCCGGACAATCCACGGCCAGACGACCAGCAGCACCGCGCTCCCGGAGAGGATGAGCCGGTCGAAGGCGAGCGCCTCGACGATGCTCCGGAACACATGGGCGATCGCGGTGCCGGCGTCCTCACCGGTGAGCATGAACGCTGGGAGGGCGACGGCCGACACCAGCGCGAGCCGGACGACGAGGGTCGCGGGCCACGCCACGGCCAGCCCGGTGAGGCCGTGGAAGCGTCCTTCGGCGGCCTTCCGGCGCAGCCCGATCGGCGGGTGGGTGAGCAAGCCGCTGACACGCCTCATCCGGTCGTGGGGCAGGGCCCGTTCGCGGCCCAGCGCCCGGATGAGCGCGTCGGCGCCACGCTGCCGGACCGCCAGCCGGTCCGCGCTGAGCTCGGCCAGCCACAGCGCCATGACCGGCAGGAGCAGCATCCTCGGCACGACGGTGGCGTGGACGAGAAGCTGCCCGGTCAGCAGGGACGCGGCCGGGCCCCCGAGCGCGGCGTACAGGGCGATCGGCAGCAGCCCGACCAGCACGAAGATCGGGCCCCAGACGCGCACCAGCCAGGCGAAGGGGCTCGCCAGGCCGACGACGTGGTGATCGCGTTGACGGCGGTGGGCGATCTCGTGCAGCAGCACGGCCTCGGCCGCCTCGGGGTCGGCCCGCCACAGGACTGTCAGCGGGAGGAACACGGCGATCCGCGCCTTCGTCCAGCCCGCGGGATAGACGCGCGCCAGCATGCGGGTGCTCTCGCTGAACCTGATCTCGATGGAAGGGTCGTGCCGCCGGACGAACGCGGCGATCTCCTCGATGACCGGGTTGTCGCTGACTCTCAGGTCGTGCCGCCGCTCCACGTGTCGTGCGCGAAGGCCTGGCACGAGCAGGCTCGCCGTTCCCCCGAGCAGGATCAGTACGGGAAACAGGTGGGCGATGCTCGCGACAGCGAGCACGATGCCCGCCGTGCGGGCGGCCCCCAGGGGGCTGTGCGTCATCAGGGACCAATACTCGCCGGCCTGCCGGATCCAGTCGCTGAGCAGCCCGGGTGCTCCGGCCAGAAGGCAGGCGGTCAGGTAGAACCAAAGCCACGGCGGCAGCATCCAGGAGCGCGATCGCCCGCCGGCGGGGCGTTCCGGCAGAGGCAGCGCGGGTGGCGTGGCCAGGAGAGCGGAGAGCAGCGCCTGGATCTCCTCCGGGGTGTTGCCCGGTTCGAAGACCGTCTCCAGGAGCCGGAAGGTCTGTTGCCGGGCTCTCTCGCCGCTGAGGCCGTACGCGATCAGGCGCTCCGTAAGGGTGGCGATCGCCTGGTCCAGCAGGCGCGCCTGGTCGGGGTTCGCCCGGCCGGGCGACGAGGGGCCGGACGACGTGGGGCCGGGCGACGCGGGGCCGCCGGTGGCGATGGTTCGCGCAGGCGAGGCGGTTTCGCCGCCGCGCCTCGCCTGGACGAGGGCATACACGGCGAGCGTGTTCCCGATCATCCCGTCCGCGAGAAACGTGTGCAGGTGATCGGCGACGGCACGCAGTGCGTCGAGAATGACCGGAAGCTCGCCGATTCCCGCGCCGGCCGCGAATCCCCCGGTTTCCCCGCCGTCTCCGGGATCGAACAAACGACGGCGGCGTTCCCCTCCTTCGGCATACGCGGAGCCGACCTCCGCGGCGAAATCTATTTCATGAGGTGTCAGACGCTCGGCGAGGCGCCGGGACCATGCTCCGACGACTTCCACGGAACTCCTCCACAGGGACGGTGGGAACCTCACCGTAAAAGGCCACCGTGGTCTCACCAATGACGTGTGCATACACGGTTGGTCACGCCCTGTGTCGATTCAGAGGCGGTGGCGACATTAATGGCAGAGGAGAGTAATGACCGACTAATTCCAATACGCGACTTACATATAGGCCACTCGCCTGATGCCGTATTCACGCCTTTTGTGGTGCATCGCGTTCCCCGTCGCCTGATCATCCGGTGGGGGTGAGCGAGGTTGACATGCAGCCGCACGGCTGCCTATGGTTCATGCAGCCAAAGGGCTGCATGTCCGGGATGGGGAAGATGGACGAAGTGTTCAAGGCGCTGGCCGACGTCAGCCGCCGCAGGTTGCTGGACAGCCTGAACGCCCGCAACGGCCAGACGCTGCGCGAACTGTGCGCGGGGCTGGACATGGCGCGGCAGTCGGTCAGCAAGCACCTGGCGGTGCTGGAGGCGGCGAACCTCGTGACCACGGTGTGGCGTGGCCGGGAGAAGCTGCACTACCTCAACGCCGTGCCCATCAACGCCATCGCGGACCGCTGGATGAGCAGGTTCGACCGCGAGCGGGCCCGTGCTCTTACCGATCTCAAGTACGCATTGGAGCAGGAGCCGATGAGCGACCCCGAGTTCGTCTACACCACCTACATCAAGACCACGCCCGAGCGGTTGTGGCAGGCCCTCACCGACCCCGGCTTCACCCGGCGCTACTGGGGCCTGTCCTTCGACACGGACTGGCGAGCCGGGGCCCCGATGACCTGGCACCAGGGCGGTGTGGCGATCGCCGATCCCGAGCAGGTGGTCGTCGAGTCGGACCCGGGCCGCCGTCTCTCCTACACCTGGCACTCCCTCACGCCCGAGTGGGCCGAGGCGGTCGGCCTGGGAGAGGACGTGCTCGCCAAGCTGAAGACGGAGCGCAGGTCACGGGTGACGTTCGAGATCGAGCAGATGGGGGAGACGGTCAAGCTGACGGTCGTCCACGACGGCTTCGACCCCGGCAGCGCCCTGCGGGAGATGGTCGCCGGGGGCTGGCCCCAGGTGCTGTCGGCCCTCAAGACCCTGCTGGAGACGGGCGAGCCCCTCCCGGCCGTGAGCGCGTGACGCGTGGGCCGCGCCCCGGGCCCCGGCCTATCGGGGAGCGGGGCCCGGGGCGCGGCAGGTTCAGCACTGGCCGTCGGCGAGAACCCAGTAGTCCGGGCCGGTCTGGCGCAGCGCGTGCGTGATGAAGGTGTTCCACAGGCCCATCGGGTCGTTCGACCCCTTGGCATAGGTGTAGCCGCCGGACTGGTACGCCCGCCCGGCGGTGGTGTGGGCGTAGTTGCCGGCCCGCACGCACGCGCCCGGCGGCGTGGCACTCGACGAGCTGCTCGGCGAAGGGCTCGGCGAAGGGCTCGGCGAAGGACTGGGCGTGACGCTGGGGGACGGGCTGGGCGAGGCGCTCGGTGAGGGGCTGGGCTGCGCGCCGCCGTCGAGGCCGAAGAAACGGGCGTCGTGGTAGGCCGAGCAGATCGTGTCGGGAAAGTACGCCGCGGTGGCCCCGCACTGGTCGGCGGCGCCGCCCGGGTCGACCGGCAGGCCGTGGCCCATGCCGCTGATCTCGTAGAGGCGCACGTCGTCGTCGCCGTACACCTTGAGGGTCGTGCCGCCGGTGAGCGACCGGGTGGCGGTGGGAGTCTGGGAGACGCCCCGCACGTTCGTCCACTGGTCGCGCAACTGGGCGCCGTTGGCGGGGACGACCGTGTAGTCGGACTGGCCCTGCCAGACGGCCACCCGCGGGTAGGGCCCGGAGTAGCCGGAGTAGGCGTTCCGCACCAGGTCGCCCCACTGCTGCGGAGTCCTGTTCGTCGGGCCGTACTGGCAGCCGGACGCCTCGGTCAGGCTGCTCGCGCAGCGGTAGGCCAGGCCGGCCCCGACCGATCCGGCGGCGAAGACGTCCGGGTACGTCGCCAGCATGACGGCGGACATCGCCCCGCCGGCGGACAGCCCGGACACGTAGACCCGCGCGGGGTCGGTCCCGTAGGTCGCGACCGCGTACGCCACCATGGCGCGGATGGACGCGGCCTCGCCCTGCCCCCTCGTGGTGTCACCGGTCTGGAACCAGTTGAAGCAGCTCGACGAGTTGTTGGCGCTTGAGGTCTGCGGCAGCACCAGGGCGAAGCCCCACTGGTCGGCGTACTTGCGCCACCCGGAATTGGCGAAGTAGCCGCTCGCGTTCTGCGTGCAGCCGTGCAGCAGCACCACGAGCGGCCGGCCCGCGGGCAGGTTGTCGGGGCGGTAGGCGTACATCGCCAGGTTGCCGGGGTTGGATCCGAAGGAGCCGACCTGCGTCAGCGAGGCGGCCCGCGCGGGCGGGGTGATCAGGGCCGTGCCGAGCAGGCCGGCGAGGACGAGCAGGAGGGTCGTGAGGGCGAGGGCCGCGCGCGGCGGCCGTACGGGGAAGGACGTGACCATGGGGGCTCCTCGGATGACCTGGCGCACCGATCCTTTCCGCGCACGGTAGGTCGGCGGTCGTCCTCCCGACATGGCGGCCGGACACACTTCTCACGGTCCTGTCATGGCGTTGTTAGCACTCCGACCGAGCGGACACAGGTCCGCGTGGCGGTCATGCCAGGGCATGTCGTCCGCCGACCGGCCTGTCACGGCGATGTGACGCTGCTCATCTCAGGCCACGCAGAGCGCCGACAGGCGGACAGCCAGCCGCGGGCAGGGTCTAAGGTTGACTCGGCGAGTTCGAGCGGAAGAGGCGTTCATGGCACGAGGCGACACCGGACCTGACTTCATCGAGGCGCTCGCGCGCGGCCTCGATGTCATCAGGGCGTTCCAGCCGGGGCGTCCGGTGATGTCCCTGACCGAGGTGGCGGCGGCGACCGGCCTGGCCCGCCCCACCGCGCGACGCATCCTGCTCACGCTGCAGGAGCTGGGGTACGCCCGCTCGGCGCAGGGCGGCTTCGCGCTGACCCCGCGGGTGCTCGAACTCGGCGTCTCCTACGTCCGCTCCATGGGCCTGTGGGAGGTGGCCCGGCCACACCTGGAACGGCTCGTCGCCCAGACGAACGAGTCGTCGTCGATCGCCCAGCTCGACGGGTCCGACATTGTGTACGTCGCCCGCGTGGCCGTGCCGAAGATCGTCGCGCTCTCGGTGCAGATCGGGACGCGGTTCCCCGCGATGCAGACGTCCCTGGGCAAGGTGCTGCTGGCCGCGCTGCCGCCGGACGAGCTGGAGCGGGTGCTGGCGGAGCCGAGCCGGTCGGGCATCGAGCCGCGCTGGCGGCCCGGCCCGCAGGAGCGCGACGCCCTGCTGCGCGAGGTGCGGGCGAAGGGCTGGGCGCTGACCGACGAGCAGCTCGCGCTCGGGATCCGCTCGGTGGCCGCGCCGCTGCGCGACGGCTCCGGCAACGTCATCGCCGCCGTGAACGTGAACAGCCACGCCGCCGAGACCTCGCTGGAGAAGCTGACCGAGGAGCACCTGCCGCTGCTGCTGAAGACCGCGGGCGCGATCAGTGCTGACTGGGCCCTCTACGAGTCCGTCCCCCAGGTCACCGCCTCCTAGGTACCCGCAGTTCACGGCATGGCTGCCGCTTCGCGGCGGCCCGCCCGCCCGGGCTTGCGGGCGTAGACGTATATGACCGGCAGATCGAAGGCGTCGGGCTCGTTCAGCAGCTCGGAGACCCGAGCATGGTAACGCGCCTCGAAGGCGGCCGTTTCCTCCGGGGAGAGCGACGCGACTTCCGAGTAGTTCGGGCTCACCACATGGCCCCGCCACAGGTCCGCCGCGTTCCTGGGCGGGAGCGCGATCACATCCGGCACGGCCCGTTCGTAGACCAAGCCGGCCTCGGCCACCGCCGTGCGGCTGCTGTCCTCCGTGCCCACCTCGGCCATCGGATCGATGAGGGCGAGGCCGAAGTCCCTGGCGCATTCGCGGAACACGCGCGCCGCGCGGGGGAAGCCGGCCCGCATCGCGGAGAAGCCGAGCAGCCCGCCCGGCTTCAGCACCCGACGCCAGGCGGCGAACGCCGCCGAGGCCCGCAGATAGAGCAACCCCGCACAGCACAGGACCACGTCGAACGCCTCGTCGTCGAACCCATCGAGAGCGGTGGCGTCCGCCTTCACATAGCTCACGTTGGTCAGGCCGGACGCGGTGAGCAACCGGTCGGCCTCCCGCAGCATCCCGGCCGAGATGTCCACGCCGACCACCTGACCGGAGGGACCGACCGCCCGTGCCGCGGCCAGCGCCGCCAGCCCCGTGCCGGTGGCGGCGTCCAGCACGCGCATCCCGGGCGTGAGGCCCGCGAGTTCCACCAGCCGCTCGGCGTAGCCGGCGTGCCAGCTCAGCTGCCCGTAACCGGCGGCTCGCCCGTCGAAGTACGACTCCGTTCGCCTGTGATCCATAAGCCCATCATGTCCGCCCGGCGAAGGGCACGGCCCTTTCCGTCGCCTACGGCCGTCCTGTCGAGGCCGTAGAGGCATTTCCCCAATGCGCGTCAGGCCAGCTCCGGAAAGGTGCCGTCGGGGCTTTCGTAGTAGCGGGCAATGGAAGCGCGGTGAGGTAGGCCGCCGGGCTGGAGGTGGCGGGGTTCCAGCCGGACGCCGGTACGTCGTTCGGCGAGCGCCAGAGCGCCCTCGATATATGGCGGGAAGGCTTCCGGGTCCGGGTCGAAGTCCCAGAGCATGCCCAGCTCTTCGAGGTCCCGCTTGAGTCGTTCGGGGTCGGTGCTGTCGCTCCAGTGGGCGAACATCGGGTCGAACCGGTCGACGATGCGACCGTCCATGGCGTGGACGAAGTGGGAGTGATGGTTGACGTTGCGCTCCACACTGGCGATCGATGTCCCCTGCGACAGGGCGTGCACCACGTCACGCAAGATCCCGGCGAGGCCGCACTCCACCATGATCGACCCGCCTGGCGCGCGGCCGACTTCTACCGTGCCGAAACCTTCCTGTTCGGGGTTCTCGGCCAGCCCGAGCCGGCGCAGCACCTCTTCGGGCGTGAGTCCGGCGATGAACGTGAAACAGAACGCTGCCGGTGCCCAGCTCCACCACGCGTAATCGTCCGTGCTCGCGCGAGGGTCTCCGGCGACGATCATCGAATCCTCGGTGTGGTGGCCGGTCGTGGCCGAAGCGGTGGGGATCCGATGGCCGCAGTTCTCTTCCGTCTCGTCGTACAAGGCCAGGTGCGTGGGACACGGCCACGTACGGCAGGTGGGACACGTCTGTACGGCATCGAACGTGCAGGCGTCGCAGCCACGGGGCATTCGCTCGCGCATGACATGGCGAGAGCACGGGCGAAACTGGGCGACGGTCCCCAACTGGTGAAGGGCATCGACCCGGGCGACCGCGTGCGCGGCCCTTTCTCCTGACGATTCCGGCACAGGAATCTCCCGATGATCCTGGAAGAGACGAGGATTCCTGATTATCCAGGGCGGGTCCGGCTCGGGTGCCACCTGCGCGTACGGCCTCCGGAGGCATCTCTAGGACGCCGGGGCGGGGATCAGGACGATCCGGCCGGAGGCGGTGCCGCTCGCCTGGCGCTCCCAGGCGGCGCCGGCGTCGTCCAGCGGGATCGTCTCGTAGGCGACGGACAGCCGTCCCAGCGCCGCCTGCTCGGCGACGAAGACGATCGAGGCGGCCCGCTGCTCGGGGGTCAGCTCGTTGTTGGTGTATCCCAGCAGCCGCAGCGACCTGCTGCGCAGCGTGGAGGAGTCGATCGGGCAGGTCTCGTCGGCCGAGGAGCCGAGGTTGACCCACCGGCCGCCCTGACGCAGTGTGCGGGCCGCGGCGGCCGCCGCCGGGCCGAAGAGCGGGTCGAGCACCAGGTCGGCGGGCCCGTCACAGGCCTCGGCGAAGCGCGCTGCCAGCGTGGAGAGGTCGTCGGTGTCGAGCGCCACCACGGCGTCCGCACCCGCCTGCCGGGCGCGTTCGCGAGCGGCGGGGGAGCGGGCCCCGGCGACCACCCTGCGGGCCCCGGCGATGCGCGCGATCCGTACGGCGGCCTGCCCGACGACGCCGCCCGCGCCGAGCACCACCACCTGCTCGCCGGCGGCGAGCTCGCCCCGCCACGTCAGCGCCATGTGCGCGGCGACGGCCGAGAGCCCGAGCGCGGCCACCGCGACCGGATCGGCCTGCGCGGGCAGTTCGACGAGGTCTTTCGCCGGCACCGCCGCGAACTGCGCCATGCTCCCGTCGCCCGGCGCCATGCCTGCCGAGGTCGCGAACCACACCGGCCGCCCGCCGGCGACGCCGGCCCCCTGCACGCCCGGCACGTACGGCGTGCGCGGCCTGCCGAAGTAGGACGTGCCGCTCGCGCACAGCAGGTCGAGGGGCGTGACCGGCGCGGCGCCGACCTCGACCAGGGTCTCGCCGGGCCCGGTGGCGGGCACGGGCAGGTCGGCCACCACCGGCGGCCTGCCGGGTTCCACGATCTGTGCCGCCCGCATGTTCCACCTCTCCCCTCGGATCCCCTCGAATCCCCTCGAATCCTTCGAATCCCCTCGAACAACACGGCATGTGGTCATCGGCGAGAGCCGCCGGGCGCGCACCGCACGGCGTGCCCGGCGTCCCGCCGCCCGGCCCGCCTCGGCGGCGGGCAGGTCCGATCAGGTCGCGATGTCGGGGTACGGCAACGTCATGTGGGCCAGCCGCCGGGCGTACTCGGTCTGGAAGCCCAGCGGCTCGTGGTCGCGCTCGAACATCGCGATGAACAGTGTGAGCGTGAGGAACGGGTGCGCGCCCAGCTCGAACAGCTTCGGGTAGTCGTGCGCGGCCAGGGCCTCGCGCTCGGCGTCCTCGAAGCGCAGCCAGGTCGACGCCTCCCCGCCGTGGCAGTTCAGCAGCCGGTTGGCGTGCTCGGCCTCCCACCACTCCACGGTGCCCCGGGGGTCCTCGCGGTAGCGCTCGACCAGTTCCGGATCGCGGTCAACAGTGAACAGGAACTTGTTCAGCAGATACTTGCTCACGCCACGCCTCCGTTGGGGTACCAGGTGAAGTAGGCCTCCATCGTGTGGAACAAGTCGTAGGTGTCGGCGTAGTCGGCCTTGGCGCCCTCACCGGCCACGCCCATCATCAGCATGAAGTCCATGAAGCCGTGGGTGGCGTTGCCGGGCAGGTGGAGGCTGTCGAGCGTGACCTCCGACAGGCAGCCCTCGATGTCGCCCGAGGAGATCCACTCGACCGCCCTGCGGTCGAACTCGGGGTCGGGCCCGTGCGGCCCGAACTGGCGCGGCCCGCCGAGCTCCAGCGACAGGTGCCCGGTGCCGATCACCGCGACCCGCTTGTCGGCCGGCCACGACTCCACCAGCTCGCGGATCGTACGGCCGAGCTGCACGAACCGCTTCGGCTGCGGCAGCGGCGGGGCGAAGATGTTGGTGTAGATCGGCACGATCGGCAGGTCGTTCTGCGGCCGCAGCGTGATGATCGGGCACGTGATCGAGTGGTCGATCCGCAGCTCGTTGGAGAAGGCCAGGTCGAAGCCCGCGTCCAGGCCCTCCCGCAGGATGTACGCCGACAGGTCCTCCTGGCCGGTGAAGAACATCCGGGGCAGGCCGAACTCGCGTTCCTCGTTGTACCAGTTGGCGTCGTAGAAGGGCGCCTTGCCGACGAGGAACTGCGGCATGTTGTCGAGCCAGAGCTGGTGGAAGTGGTCGGAGCCGACCATGACCAGGACGTCGGGCCGCGCCTTCGTCAGCGTCTCGCGGAACGCCTCGACCTTGCGCACCCACTCGTCGGCGAACGGCGGGCGGTCCTCGCCGGTGGCCGTGCTGGCGCGGTAGTAGAACGGATGATGGGTGGACGCGATCACCGCGACCAGTTGGGCCATGCGAACCTCCAGTGGCGTCAGGGGGTGTAGGGCTCGGGCTCGACGGACCGGTTGTTGAGGTCCACCGACAGGAAGATCTCGTTCGCCACAGGGCGGCGCAGCTCCTCGGCGAGCTGCCCGATCAGGCCCGCCGTACGGGCGAGCAGGGCGAAGCCGCGCAGCAGTTCGAGCGGCAGGCCGAGGTCGGCGAGCGCCGCGCCGCACACGCCCGCGCCGTTGAGCGGCAGCTTCTTGCCCAGCACCTCGGGATGCACGCGGCCGATCGCGGCGAACAGCGACAGATGCGGCCCGACCAGGTTCTCCTCGGCGGCGATCTCCATCAGCCGGGGCGTGCGGGGGTCGCCCTCCTTGTGCACGTGGTGGCCGAGGCCGGGGACGAACCGCCGTGCCTGCCGCTGGGCCCGCACGGTCTCCAGGGCCAGCGCGTCCCAGCCGGCGTCGTCGGACGGCAGCGGCCCGTCGTGCGCCTCCAGCACGTCGTGCAGGAACCGGCCGCAGTCTTCGGTCACGCCGAGGAAGCGCGACCCGCCGCCGAGCAGCCCGGCCGCGAGCGCGCCCTGGATCGAGTCGGGCGCGGACAGGTACGTCAGCCGGGTGACGATCGCGGTCGGGGTGAACCCGTGGTCGGCCAGCGCGGCGAGCACGGCCTCGAACACGCGGGTCTCGCCCGGCGTGGGGCGCCGCTGGGCGGCGAGCCAGAACGCGAGCTCGCCGAACCCGACCTTGCCCATGACGTCCTCGGCGAGGTCGCAGCCGAGCAGGGTGATCGACCTCAGCGAGGACGCGCCCAAAGCCGTCGGATACTGCGCCGTGGGGTACGACGGCCGCTCGATCGTCTCCGGCCCGTCAGACATCGTCGTCCTCCTCCTGAGTCAGCCATTTACGCAGCTCGTCCCCGTGCTCGTCCAGCTCCGGAGGCGGCAGCCGATAGGAGGCGGGGGTCGCGGAGAACCGGATCGGGTGGCGGGTGGTCGGGACCGCACGGTCGCCCTCGCCCACCTCCACGATCGGGTCGAGCCCGAAGCGCTCGGCCATGGCGAACCCGCCGTCGATGGTGTTGATCGGCCCGCACGGCACCCCGGCCGCCACCAGCAGCTCGAACCACTCCAGGGCGCCGCGCGTGGCGAGCCGTTCGACCAGGATGGGCCGCAGCTCCTCGCGGCGCGCGGTGCGGTCGGCCATGCGCGCGAAGCGCGGGTCGCCGGCGACCTCCGGGATGCCGAGCACCTCGCACAGCTTGCGGAACTGGCCGTCGTTGCCCGCCGCCACGATGAGGTCGTTGTCGGCCGTGGGCAGCGGCTCGTAGGGGAACACGCTCGGGTGGGCGTTGCCCATGCGGTAGGGGACGACGCCCCCGGCGACGTACGCGGAGCTGTGGTTGACCAGGCCGGTCAGCGCCGAGGACAGCAGGTTGACCTCGACGTGCTGGCCCTGCCCGGTCGCGTCGCGGTGGCGCAGGGCGGCGAGGATGCCGATGGCGGCGTGGTTGCCCGCCATGACGTCGAAGACGGAGATCCCCGCGCGGTACGGCGGCCCGCCGGGGTCGCCGGTGAGGCTCATCAGCCCCGACATGGCCTGCACCATGAGGTCGTAGCCGGGCACGTCACGGCCGGCGCCGGAGCCGAACCCGCTGATCGAGGCGTAGACCACGCCGGGGTTGGCCGCGCTGACCGAGCCGTAGTCGAGGCCGTACTTGGCGAGCCCGCCCGGCTTGAAGTTCTCCACCAGCACGTCGGCGCGGCGGGCCAGCTCCCGGGCCACCCTCGCGTCGCCGGAGTCCCGCAGGTCGAGCGCGATCGACCGCTTGCCCCGGTTGACCCCCAGGTAGTACGTCGACACGTCGCCGCGCACCGGCGGCATCCAGGTGCGGGTGTCGTCCCCCTTGGGTCCTTCGACCTTGACGACCTCGGCGCCCATGTCGGCCAGCAGCATCGTGGCGTACGGCCCGGCCAGGACCCGCGAGAAGTCGGCCACCAGCACGCCGGACAGCGGCCCGCCTCCCCGCTCGGGCGCGGTGTCGTCTGTCATCCGGCTCCCCCTTCTTGCTGTCACAGCAGTGTCCGCTCAACGGACATCAGTCCGTGAGGCCGATTCTGGCACAGGCGGTCCGGCCGTCAAATGCGCCACCGGTTCTTCGTCGTGTGACGATGCGGAAACCGATGGTTGACAGCGGGGACGGTGCTCGCGAAAGTAACAGCGGAAGCAGCGCTGACCGTAGAGCGGACAAGTGTTCGTCATCGTTGAGCGCGCTCGGGCCAGTGCAAGGTGAGGAGTTCGACGATGAACGAGCCGACCGATTTCGGACCGGGCCGGCCGGTGCTGCTGCGCGGCGGCACGGTGCTGCCGATGGACGACGCGCACAGCGTGCTGCCCGACACCGACGTCCTCGTCGTCGGCGACCGGATCGCCGAGGTGGGGCCCGGCCTGCCCGCGCCGGACGGCGCCGTGGTCGTCGACGCCACCGGCGGCATCGTCATGCCCGGCATGATCGACACTCACCGGCACATGTGGCAGACGGCCATGCGCGGCTACGGCGCCGACTGGACGCTGACGCAGTATTTCGTCTGGTACTACCTGGAGTACGGCAAGCTCTGGCGGCCCGAGGACGTGCACGCCGGCAACCTGCTGGCCGCGATCGAGGCGATCGACGCCGGCGTCACCACGGTCGTGGACTGGTCGCACGGGCTGCGGACCGTGGACCACGCCGACGCGGCCGTCGACGCGCTGCAGGCGGTGCCCGGCCGGTTCGTGCTCGCCTACGGCAACATCCAGGCCCCGCCGGCCGAGTGGACCGGCGCGCCGGAGTTCCGCGACTTCATCAGCCGCCGCATCACGGGCGACGACATGCTGGGCTTCCAGATCGCCTTCGACGTCACCGGCGACCCCGCCTTCCCCGAGAAGCCGGCCTTCGAGGTGGCCCGCGACCTCGGCGTACCGGTCACGACCCACGCGGGCGTGTGGGGCGCGACCAGCGACGACGGCATCCGCCTCATGTACGAGAACGGCTTCATGACGCCCGAGACGGTCTACGTCCACGCCGCCTCGCTGGCGGCCGACTCCTACCACCGCATCGCCGCCACCGGCGGCTCGATCTCGGTCTCCACGGAAAGCGAGCAGAGCGCGGGCCAGGGCTACCCGCCCACCTGGGCCATCCGCGCCCACGACATCCCGGTCTCGCTCTCGATGGACACCAGCGTCTGGTGGAGCGGCGACCTGTTCTCGGCGATGCGCACCACGCTCGGCGCCGACCGCTCGCGCGAGCACATGGAGGCGCACACCAAGGGCGAGACGGTCACCCACTGCAGCCTGCGCGCCGACCAGGTGGTCGACTGGGCGACCCGCGGCGGCGCCCGCGCCATCGGCCGCGGCGACGACCTCGGCAGCGTCGCGGCAGGCCGGAAGGCGGACATCGTGCTCATCAAGAACGACGCCTCGCCCGTGTCGTTCCCGCTGCTGAACCCGTACGGGCACGTCGCGTTCCAGGCGCAGCGCGGCGACGTGCACACGGTCCTCGTGAACGGCCGCGTGGTGAAGCACGAGCACCGCCTGGTCGGCGTCGACCTCGCCGCGGCGCGGCGCGAGGTGGAGCGGACCGTCGAGTATCTGCGCTCGACGATGGGCGAGGAGGCATGGCAGAAGGGGATGAACCCCGACATCCCCGAGACGAAGATCCTCGACAACCCCTACACGTACACCGACTACCACAGCTCCTCGACCCGCAGCCGCTGAGCTTTCGCCGGGCTTGCGGCGAGCTTTCGCCGAGCTGGATCGTCGAGCACTGCCGGCGCGTCCTGGAGCCGGGTGAGCACTCAGGTCCATGAGCAGGATCGGGCGACTCGTACCGACATCGCAGGTCCGGCGCTTTGTGGGAGATTCATGATTGTTTAGCCGTCTATGTGAAATTCGGTCACGGGTGGGGTTAGGGTGGGCAGCCACCCGCGGAAGCCGTGGAGGTTTCCCCCGAACACGACCGCTGGGAGTTGTCTCACATGCAAGGGCGCGTCCCGTCACAGACGAGCCACGATGACCGGTTCCGGCAGGAGATCCTCTCCAGCCAGGAGGAGCCGCCCCCCAGGACCAAGAACACGAAGCCCGTCGTCATCGCCGCCGTGGCCCTGGTGGCCGTGCTGGCGGCCGGGGGAGCGGGCTTCGCGCTGCGCGGCGGGTTCGGTCCCACGGACCCGCCCGCCGGAGCCGGGGCCGGGCAGTCGGCCCCCGCGCAGGACGCCGGTTCCGCCGCGGACGGCGGACAGGGCGACGAGGGCGGGCAGGACGCGGAGGGCCCGGTGGACCAGGGCGCGGCGGACCAGGGCCCGGCCGACCAGGGTTCGGCGAATGAGGGCGCGGCCGACCAGGGCTCAGGGGATCAGGGGGCAGCCGACCAGGGCGCCGGCGGGGACGGCTCCGGCGGATCGCAGGCGTCCGGTGGAGGCGGCGCGGACACCGCCTCCTCGGGCGGCGGCTCCGCCTCCGGCGGGAAGAGCACGGGCCACGCCGGCACCGGCTCGTCGGGCAAGACGGGCGGCGCCTCGAAGGGCGGCAGCGGTCAGGACCAGGGTGAGGTGCCGTCCGGCGCCGACGGAACCCCCGGGCTCATCCCCGGAGCCTGCGCCGCCTCGGGCTGCTGAACCCCGGATCCCGCGTCCGAGCCGCGGCGTGGAAACCGCGGCAGATGACGGTCAGGCGGACGGGCAGGGCCAGCCGAGCGGGAAGGCGATGCGGGCGGGCGGTTCGCCCGCCGCGTCGTTGAACTCCCGCATGGCGGTGATGAGGGCCTGCCGCCGGGACGGCGTCATCCGCGTGAGGATCGCGGCGATCTCCTCCTTGCGCCGGGCGGTGACCTCCTCCACGATGCGCCGCCCGTTGTCGGTCAGCCGCAGCAGCGTCTCCCGGCGGTTCTGCGGATTCACCTCACGCTTCAGCAGGCCGGCGACGGCGAGGCGGCCTGCCATACGCATGGCCGTCGACGGATTGACGCCCAGCTTGTCCGCCAGCGTCACCAGCTTGGTCTCGCCCTGTCCGACCACCATCAACATGCGGAACTGCGGCAGGGTGACCCGGTCCTCCGCGGCGGCCAGCGACCGCGCCGATATCCCGACGAGCACACGCGAGGCGGTGAGCACGGCGGCGGTGACGGCCTCCAGGTCGTCGCCGATCGGCTCCTCGTCCGCTTCCTTTGCCATAGGAACAGTTTTTACACGGTCTCCGCCGCGGCCATGCCAACGCCCCGGCGACGTACGGCGGGCGAGGCCGCGCCGTGGGAGTCATCCTGGCGAGCCGGCCCCGGGGAGAAGGCGGAGAGCGGGTGCTCAGCCGAGCGCGGCCAGCAACTCGTTGCAGGCCTGGGCGCAGCGACGGCACGCCTCGGCGCACACCCGGCAGTGCTCGTGCATGTGGGCGTGCAGGCCGCACTCGTCGCCGCAACTGCGGCACGCCTGCGCGCATGCCTCAAGCTGGGCGCGCGTCAGGTTCGCGTCGTAGCCCGTGTGCCGCGACAGCACACGGCCCGTGGTGGCGCAGATGTCGGCGCAGTCGAGGTTGGTGCGGATGCAGCGGACGAGCTCGGCCACCGCGTGCTCGCTCAGGCAGGCGTCGGCGCAGGCCGTACAGGTCTGCGCGCAGTCGAAGCAGGCCTCGATGCAGTTGGCGAGCACCTGCCTGTCCACGCCGCCGAGGTCGGCGGGATAGGTCTCCAGCATCACTCCGGCGTGTCCCATCGCACAGCTCCTTCCGCTCTCGGGCAGGCGTCCCCGCGAGGAGGTGGAGACCCGCCGACGAGGTCGGGTCCGTCGCCTCCGGCGCCCGCTCGGCGATCCGATCGCGTTCCTGACGGCCGGACAGCTCGTTGGTGGCCATACCCGGCAGCACGGCCGTAAACGGAGATGATCCGTCGGCCGGTGTGCTGGTCGTCTTCCGGGGTAGTCGCGGGGCACGGCAGATCAAGGAGGAACTCATGGGCTGGAGCTACCGAAAAGCGATCAAGATGGGACCGTTCAGGCTCAACCTCTCGCGCGGCGGCGTCGGGCACAGCTTCGGCGGACGCGCCTTCCGCGTCACGAAGACGGCGGACGGGCGCCGCACCCTCACCGTGAACCTGCCTGGCGGCTTCCACTGGAAGAAGACGCTCAACTAGGGAGTCTCCGGCGCGTGCCGCCCGGCCCCGGCTGCGCGCAGCAGGGCGCGATGTGTCGGAGACGACATTGCGGCGGGAGGACGACCGGCATGGCGGGCGCGACCCCCGGCGCGCGCCCGCGAACCCGGCGTCGCGCCGTCCGGCTTGTCACCGACCGCCTTCGACGGCTCCTCGCGCGGCCATCGCTCCAGTTCGGCCGCGGACATGCCGACCGCCTGGCCGAACTCGGCGGCGGCCCGCTGCCTGCCGGCCGTCACGTCACTCCTTCGGCTGGAGGGCCGACGGTTGGTGCACCGCCGTCCCGCCGCTCTTCTCGCTGCGTACGAGGAACTGCGGGTCCTCGGGCGAGGCGGC
Source organism: Microbispora hainanensis (assembly GCF_006874475.1). Lineage (GTDB taxonomy): Bacteria > Actinomycetota > Actinomycetes > Streptosporangiales > Streptosporangiaceae > Microbispora > Microbispora hainanensis. The sequence goes on along the minus strand of NZ_VIRM01000026.1, from coordinate 95,566 downwards.
CACGGTGCGGCCCGCCTCCTCCGTACGCTCGGTGATCTTCTTCTCGACCTTGCCGGCCGCCTCGCCGCCGTGGCTCTTCCAGGTGACCTCGTCGCCCACCGACGGCTCTTCCTTCTTGCCCTTCTTGTCCTTCTTGCCCATGGGCCCGGCCCTACCCGAGGAAGCCCGCCCTCCTCGCGGTGAGCCCTTGAAGTGCCTCCTTATCAGGCAAAATCGGCACGAAGCGCATAGGTCGCGGAGCCGAAGGGCGGGGAATCTCCGCAGTGTTGCCCGCGCGCCGGGATTACCCCGGCCCGCCGCCGCGCACGGTGGGAGCATGGGACGGACCTTGCGGCTGACCGCGACCGTCACCGCCGGGGACGACGGCCTGTACTGCGCGCGGTGCGTCCAGGTCGAGGTCGCCTGCGAAGGGCACTCGGTCGACGAGGCGCTCGACCGGCTGCGGCAGGCACTGGAGCACTACTTCGAGCGCCGGCCCGTGCCGCACCCGCCCCAGCATCCGCCGATCGTGGTGCCGATCGAGGTCAGGCTCCCCGACTGAGACCGCCGACTGAGACCGCCGGCTGAGACCGCCGGCTGAGACCGCCGGCCAAGCGACGGTGCGCCGGCCAAGCGACGGTGCGCCGGCGAGCCCGTCCGGCCCTCTCGACGGCCGTGCCGAGGCCGCTTGCTGGCCTGATGGGATCTTTACGGGTGAAGCGCCCGATCATCATGCTTGACCCGACATTGGTCGTCGGATGCGTGATCACTCCCCGGTGCGGCGCTTACCGTCGTGCTCGTATCATCCATGACCTCGGGGGAGTCTCATGCCTCTCTGCACAGCCGTACTGGCCGCCGCCCTGCTTTCCGGGCCGGCCGCCGTGCCGCCGGACCCGGCCCCGCCCGGGACGAGGGCAACCACGGACAACACCAACGCCACGCCGCCGTCCACGGACCGGCCGCAATTCGCGACGCTGCCCGCCATGGTGCCGCAGGCCGGGGGATCCCCGTCCACCCTCCCCCAGTCGCCGCCATGGATGACTCCCAGCGGGATGGACGGCGAGCGCGACGACAGCGCCACAACTCCCCGATCGCCGGCCGGGGCCGACGGCACGGCGGCCGAAGGACAGACCACGACGAAGTACGTCCCGGTGATCGATCCCAAGACACGCGACGTCTTCATCCGGCCCGTCGTCGCTTCCGGCTCGAACGGGCAGGCGCCGCAGCCGTTCACCTTCGGCCCGCTGCAGGGCGTCCAGTCGACCAGGATCTATCCGCTGCCGCAGGGGGAGCAGAAGGCGGTACAGCCGAAGACCGTGCAGCCGAAGACCGTGCAGCCGAAGACGGTGCAGCCGAGGACGGTGCAGCCGAAGACGGCGCGCCAGAAGACGGTCACACGGCCCCGCCAGCACCAGCGGCCGCGCTAGTGAGCCAACTCCAGACGGCCTGACGGAAGAGGCCCGTGTGACCGGCCCGTCAGAACGGCCCGCCATACCGGTCCTGAGCCGGTGTGGCGGGCTCTTCCGGTGTCGCCGTCCACAGGGGTCGCCGACGGCGCGGACGGTCGTGCGGGTGGCACGCCGGGCACCGCGTCCGGTCCCCAGGACCGATCGGTGCGCCCGTTCCGTGTCTCATCACGCACCCGACCAACCACCCAGCAACGACCTTTCCACGACTAAGGAAACACGATCATGAATACCCGTCTGCTCGCCCTTGCCGCCCTGACCGCGGCGCTTTCGATGTCCGCGGCGTGCGGCAGCCAGGGCGGCGGCAATCCCGCGGCTCCGGTCGCGGCCAACGAGACCGCAACGGACATGACCAGCGAGACTCCCAGCGCGGAGGCGAGCGAGAGCCCCACCGCGACGGGATCCCCGTCTCCGTCGGTCTCCGGGACGCCCGTCGGCGCGGGCTGCTCCTCGCTGCCGGCCTCGGGCAAGGGCAGCCCCGCCGAGCTCGCCAAGGTGCCGGTCGGCACCGCGATCTCCGACATCCCGATGCTGTCCACCTTGGCGCGCGTGGTGAAGAAGGCCGGCCTGACCGAGACCCTCAACTCCGCCCAGGACATCACGGTGTTCGCGCCGACGAACGACGCCTTCAACAAGATCCCGAAGAACCAGCTCGACCAGCTGATGTCGAACCGCAAGTCGCTCAGGGGGCTGCTGGCCTACCACGTGGTCAAGGGACGTAAGGCGCCGGCGGACATGCACGGCCAGCTCACCACCCTCGAGGGGCGCAAGCTCACCGTCTCGGGGTCCGACTCCACCCTCAAGGTCAACGACGCCACTGTGACCTGTGGAAACATCGCGACGAGCAACGCCACCATTTACGCGGTCGACAAGGTCCTCATGCCGAGGTAACCGGCCGTCGTCTGAAACAGTCTTCACGGGGGTGAGCCGCTCACGGCTCGCCCCCGTTCCGTTTTCGCCGCTTCCTCGCCTCCTCTCGCCTCCTCCCCGTCTCTTGCCGCGCCCGTTTTCGCCGCATGCATTGCCGTACGGGCAATTTTGTCGTGGCGCGGTCATTTCCGTAATGGGCGAAGCAGGGGGTGAGCTGGGGGTCTATGTCCTGAAGCGGCTGATCCTCTTATTTGACCGGACACTGAGCATCGGGTCCGTGATGGACCGGCATCGTGCGCTTACCTTCGTTCTTGTACCGTCCACGAGATTTCGGGGGAAATTCTCATGCCTCTTTGTACTGCCGTACTCGCCGCGGCCCTGCTTTCGGGCCCCGCTCCCGCGGACCCGGCTCCGCTGTCCGCCAAGGAGCCGATGTCGCCCGGCAAGCAGATCGCCGCGATGGCGATGAACCACCCGGAGGAGCCCGACATCGTCGCCTCCAAGAGCCTGGACATCCTGGACAAGGGCGCGAAGGTCGGCCCGTTCTTCCCGGCGGACGACGAGGCCGAGGAGCGGGCGAGCGGACCGGCGGCGAACGGCCAGAGCAGGCAGGCGCCGAGCGACGGCGCGGCCCGCGGCGGGCAGGCCGGCACGCAGCCGGTCGGAAATCCCGGAGGCAGCCCGCTGGCCGGTGCGAACGGCAACCAGGTGACCGGATCGCAGCCGGGCTCCATGTTCACGATGCCCGCCAAGCGGAACAGCGGCCAGGGCTCGCCGCAGGACGTCTTCCTTCACCCCACGTCCAACCAGCCGACATACACCAAGATGTCCGGCAATGACTTCGGGGGTAAGCCGTCCAGCGCGAAGACCGACGACGAGGCCGCCGACGCCTGGGTGCGTGAGATGCCGGGCTGGGGCATGCCGCAGGCCGGCAAGGCGAAGACCGCCGCCAAGGCCAAGCCCAAGGCCCAGGCGCAGCCCAAGGCGGCCGCGGCCGACAGCTTCTGGAACATGCCGGGCTGGGAGGACTGAGCGTCCGCGCCGCGGTGAGGCGACGCGGTGACCAGAGGGAGGGGTGAGCCGGTCCGGCTCACCCCTCATCCTTGTCCACGGGCCCTGGCGGCGTGAGGCAGGTCGACGACCTCCACCAGGTCGGCGAGATCGAGGTGGGCCGCCACCTCCGCGACGGAGGCGCAGTAGCCGATGTGGTAGCCCAGGTGTCGTACGCGCAGCAGGGGGCGGCCCTCGATGACGACCACGTCTACCTCGTGCCCCTCCGAGCTCATCCATCTGTGCATGGCGGAAGGGTAGGAAACGCCAGGTCATGGCCGAGTAAACCCCTTCGGATCACTTGATGCGGATATAAGACCGCATATCAGGCGAAAACTTGCGCAACCTCCGGGTATGAGGGCAACCGTCAGGAACAGGCACCGGGGGCCGGGGTGATCGGCATGACGAGCGGGTGGACGTTCGAGGGACAGCCCAGCGCCATCGGCGGGGGCGCCATGACACTCGTGGCCGGGGGATCGTTCTGCGTGTCGGCCCGCAACGGCGACGTCCTGCCCGGGTCGGCGCACGGCATCTACTACGCGGACACCCGGCTGCTGTCCCACTGGGAACTGCGCGTCGACGACAGCCCGATCGAGGAGCTCCAGGTCCTCACCGGCGAGCCGTACCACGCGACCTTCGTCGGCCGGACGGCGCCGCGGCCTGGGCAGGCGGAGAGCACGCTGCTGACCGTGCGTGACCGGTACGTCGGCGGCGGACTGTCGGAGGACATCACCATCCGCAACATGTCCCACGAGCCGGCCGGCTGCATGGTGACCCTGCACATCGGCTCCGACGTGTGCGACCTGTTCGAGGTGAAGACCCACCGGGTGCACTGGGTGGCCGACGTGACCACCGTGGCGGACGAGCGGTCGCTGCGCATGTTCTCGGGCAGCAAGGCCAGGGGAGTGCGGGTGGTCGCCAAGGCCGGCAGCACGCCCGTGCTGCCGATGATCAATCCGCGCCTGCTCGTCTTCCGTGTGGTGGTGCCGGCGCGCGGCGAGTGGACGGGCTGCCTGCAGGCCAACCCGATCATCGACGCGATCGAGACCGAGCCGTGGTACACCGAGAAGCAGCTGTCGCCCCTGCTGGTCCAGCGAGCCGGGCAGCTCTTCGAGTGGGACAAGCGCCTGCCCAAGGTGACGACGACCAACACCGCGCTGGCGGCAATCCTGCGCCAGTCGCAGAAGGACCTCGGCGCGCTGCGGCTGTTCGATCCCGGGCAACCCGATCAGCCGCCCACCGTCGCCGCCGGGGCGCCCTGGTTCATGACGCTGTTCGGCCGCGACTCGCTGCTCAGCTCGTGGATGGCCCTGCCGCTCGATCCCGAGCTGGCGCACGGCACGCTCGGCCGGCTGGCCGCCCTGCAGGGCACCAAGGTCGACCCGTTGACCGAGGAGGAGCCCGGCAAGATCATGCACGAGCTGCGCTACGGTGCGCGGCAGGACGACACGTCGGCCGCCGGGCACGCCTACTACGGCTCGGTCGACGCCAGCCCGCTGTTCGTCATCCTCCTCGGCGAGCTGCGCCGCTGGGGCCTGCACCGGGCGGCGGTGGAGCGGCTGATCCCGCACGCCGACGCCGCGCTGGAGTGGATCGAACGGTACGGCATGCGCGACGGGTTCCTGTCGTATCGGCGCAAGACCGACCAGGGCCTGCTCAACCAGGGCTGGAAGGACTCCTTCGACGGCATCAACTTCGCCGACGGCACGATCGCCCGGCCGCCCATCGCCCTGGCCGAGGTGCAGGGATACGTCTACGCCGCCTACATCGCCCGCCACTACTTCGCCAAGGAGGCGCGCGACACCGAGACCGAGGAGCTCTACCGGCAACGGGCCGCGGATCTGCGTGCCCGGTTCAACGAACGGTTCTGGCTGCCCGACCGCGGCTACTTCGCCGTCGGGCTCGACCACGAGGGCCGCCCGATCGACGCGCTCGCCTCCAACATGGGCCACTGCATGTGGTCCGGGATCGTCGACCGAGACAAGGCCCCGGCCGTGGCCGAGCACCTGCTGTCGCCCCGGATGTTCTCCGGCTTCGGCATCCGGACCCTCGCCTCCGACATGGGCGCGTACAACCCGATGAGCTATCACAACGGGTCCGTCTGGCCGCACGACAGCGCGCTCGTGGCGTCCGGGCTCATGCGCTACGGGTTCGTGGAGGAGGCCCAGCGCATCGCCACCGGCCTGCTCGACGCCGCCCACGCGTTCGGCGACCGGCTGCCCGAGCTCTTCTGCGGGTTCGACAGGACGGACTTCGACCTGCCGGTGCCCTACCCGACCTCGTGCTCGCCGCAGGCCTGGGCCTCGGCCACACCGATCCAGCTCCTACGGCTCCTGCTCCGCTTCGACCCGTGGGTGCCGAGCCGCAGGGTGTGGATCGCGCCGGTGCTGCCCAAGGGGTTCGGGGAGTTGTGCATCTCCGGATTCCCGATCGCCGGTGCCCGGGTCGACCTGGAGGCCCGGGAGGACAGCGGCGAGGTGCACGTGGACGGGCTGCCCGAAGAGATACGTGTCATCCCGGAGCCGCGCCCGCCCGCGTTCCTCCGCAGGTCTTCCGCCTGCGACCTGAGTGAGGAGAGCCGCCGATCTCCCCGGGCATAGTGGAGTCATGCCCGAGGATCTGAACTACTACTCGACGCTCATCGCGGTCGCCGACGACTGCCCGGTGACCGCCGCGGAGGTGCCACGGGGCCGAGGCGGCAAACCCAGCGTCGCCGTGCTCCAATACGAGCTGATTTCCGGAGCGCCGTACGGCCTGACGCAGGAGGACGTGCTGTTCGAGACCTGGCTGCGCCGCCAGGACCTGCCGGCGGACCTGCCCGCCGAGCGGCGCGCGGAGCTCAGGAAGGAGTTCTTCTCCCGTTCCCAGGCGTGCCTGAGGTCGTCGCCGCTGGCGAAGAGACACGGCTGGGGGCTGCTGTTCGACCGGGACGGACGCATCGCGCTGTGTCCCATGGAGTCGGAGGAATACCGCCGGCTGGTGGACGGCGCGCAGGCCGGGGAGGACGGAGGCGTGCGGGTGCTCAAGGCGCTGCGCTCACGCCGCGCCTGACGCGGCAGGGCTCAGGGCGGTCCGCTCGCGCCGTGCCTGACCCTGGCAGCGCTTGCGGCCTTGCGCTCGTGCCGCTCCTGACGTGTCGTCTCCGGTTTGCCGCGCCCGGCCCGGGGTACGGCCCCCGATTGTCCAGCGCTGTCCTGGTTGTGCGGCGTGATCCTGGTGCGGTGCCGCTGAGCCGGGCACGGCCGAGGGGGGCGGGCGTCATGAGCGATGTGGAACTCAGCGTGCGGATGCCGGTCGGCGATGTCGTGCTCGACGCCGACGTGGCGGTCCCCAGGGATGCCAGGGGAGCGGTGCTGTTCGCCCACGGCAGCGGAAGCGGCCGGCACAGCCCGCGCAACCGCTACGTCGCCAGGGAGTTGCAGCGGGCCGGGCTGGCCACCGTCCTGGCCGACCTGCTCACCGTGGAGGAGGAACGCGTCGACGCGTTGACCGGCCACCTGCGCTTCGACATCGGCCTGCTCGCCGAGCGGGTGGGCGCGCTGGCCGACCGGCTGCCCGAGGACGAGGTCGTCGGCGGTCTGCCCGTCGGCCTGTTCGGCGCGAGCACGGGCGCCGCCGCCGCGCTCGTCGCCGCGGCGACGCGGCCCGGCGTGGTCAAAGCGGTGGTGTCCCGGGGCGGCAGGCCCGACCTCGCGGGGGGCGCGCTCCGCTCGGTGCGTCAGCCGACGCTCCTGATCGTGGGAGAGCGCGACCCCGTCGTCCTCGAACTCAACAAGGAGGCGATGCGGGCGATGACCGCGCCGGTCCGGCTGGAGATCGTGCCGGGCGCCACGCACCTGTTCGAGGAGCCGGGCGCGCTGGAGACGGTCGCGCGGCTCGCCCGCGACTGGTTCCTGCAGCATCTGGCGGGTGGAGCGGCCTCCGCCTGAAGTGCCCCGCTACGATCAGACCCCATGGAACAGCGCGTGTTGGGCAGGACGGGCAGGCAGGTCGGCGTGGTCGGGCTGGGGGCGTGGCAGCTCGGGGCCGACTGGGGCGAGGTGAGCGAGGCCGACGCGTTGGCCACGCTCAACGCCGCGGTCGACGCCGGGACCACCCTCATCGACACGGCCGACGTGTACGGCGACGGCCGCAGCGAGAAGATCATCGGGAAGCTGCTCAAGGAGCGGCCCGGCCTGACCGTGGCCACGAAGATGGGCCGCCGGGTGCAGCAGACGGCCGACGTCTACACGCTGGACAACTTCCGCGCCTGGACCGACCGCTCCCGGGCCAACCTGGGCGTCGACACGCTCGACCTGGTGCAGCTCCACTGCCCGCCGAGCGCCGTCTTCGAGACCGACGAGGTCTTCGACGCGCTCGACACGCTGGTCGCCGAGGGCCGCATCGCCGCGTACGGCGTGAGCGTGGAGACGGTGGGCGAGGCGCTGACCGCGATCGCGCGCCCCGGCGTGGCGACCGTGCAGATCATCCTCAACGCCTTCCGGCTGAAGCCGCTGGACGAGGTCCTGCCCGCCGCGGAGAAGGCCGGAGTCGGCATCATCGCCCGGGTCCCGCTGGCGAGCGGCCTGCTGTCGGGCAAGTACGGCCCGCAGACGGTCTTCGGCGAGGACGACCACCGCAACTTCAACCGTCAGGGCGAGGCGTTCGACGTCGGCGAGACCTTCTCCGGCGTCGAGTACGGCGTGGGCCTCCAGGCGGTCGAGCGGCTGCGCGGTCTCGTGCCTGAAGGGATGACGATGGCGCAGTTCGCGCTGCGCTGGATCATCGACCAGCCCGGGGTCAGCGTCGTGATCCCCGGTGCTCGCAACCCGGGACAGGCCGAGGCCAACGCGGCGGCGGCGCAGTTCCCGCCGCTGCCGGCCGAGACCCACGACGAGGTCCGCCAGGTCTACGACGACCTGATCCGCCCGCAGGTCCACCACCGCTGGTGACGATCCGGCCTAGCCGGGTTCCACCTCGCGCCCGTGTGGGCCGGAGCGCATCCGATCAGGGGGACGCGCTCGAATGACCCTACGTGGAGACGTGGGAGGCCGCAGGGAAAGGCGCGGCGAAGAACGCGGCCGAGGCTGACGGCACGCCACCCGAACGGCGCGAACCGAGGCCGCCCCGGCGGCCGGGACGGGGGACGTCGGGGGAGATGGCGCGTCCTGCCGGTGCGTGGCTGAACGCGGCCGGCGTGGTCGCGCTGGCCGCGATGGTGGCCGCCCAGATCGCCACGGGACTGCGGCCCCAGGACCTGCGCCTCACCACCGCGGTCGTGGTCCTGCTCGCGATGGGCGCACTCGCCTTCGCGGCGGCGGCGTACACCCCGCGCAGGGCGGCGGGCGCGTTCACGGCGGCGGTGGCGGCCGGTTACGCCGCCGAATGGATCGGCACCAGGACGGGCGTGCCCTTCGGCGACTACCGCTACACCGACGCCCTGTGGCCGCGGCCGGGCGGCGTCCCGCTGATCGTCGCCCTCGCCTGGGGTGGCATGGGCCTGGCCGCCCACGCCGTCGCCCGCCGCGTGGCGCCGCGCGGCAGGCTGACGCCGATCCTCGCCGGGGCCCTGGCGCTCACCGCGTGGGACCTGTTCCTCGATCCGCAGATGCTCAGGCTCGGGCTGTGGGTCTGGGCGGAGCCGGGACCCTACCGCGGGGTGCCGCTCACCGACTTCGCCGGCTGGCTGCTGGTCTCCTTCCTGGTCATGGTGCTGCTCGACCGCATCACGGGCCGTTCCGCCGCCGACCGGCCCGTGACCGGCGCCGAGGCGGCGGGGGCGACCGGGCTCGTCGTGCTCTACACGGTCATGGCGCTGATGGAGACCGCCGGCTTCGCCGTGGTCTTCCGGCCGCCCGATCTGTTCGTGGCCGCCGCCGGAGGGCTCGCGATGGGCGCCTTCGCCCTGCTCGCCTGGGGGCGCGCATGGCGGAGGTGATCGTGGCCGGGGGCGGCGTCGGCGGCATGGTGGCCGCCCTGCTGCTCGCGCGGGACGGGCACGACGTGCGGATCTACGAGCGGCTGCCCCGGCTCGGCGGCAAGCTGGCCGAGCACAGGCGCGACGGTTTCACGTTCTCGATCGGCCCCTCGCTCCTCACGCTGCCCGGCCTCTTCCTCGACCTCGGCGTGCCGCTCGACCTGCTCGAACTCGACGAGCTGTGCCGGTATCGCTTCGCGGACGGTTCGACGCTGTCCACGTATCGCGACCCGGAGCGTACGGCGGAGGCGGTGGACCGGCTCGCGCCGGGCGAGGGCCGGGGCTGGCGGGCCTTCCACCGGTGGGCGGAGCGCTGCCTGGACGCCTCCACGCGCACCTTCTTCGCCGGCCCGCTGTCCGGGCCCGTCGTGGAGCCGCCGTTCCGGCCGGCGGGTCAGCGGCTCGGCGAATCGGCGAGCGGGGAGCCGGGCAGACCCCTCCCTCGCCCCCGGCCGGGCGACCTGCTCGCCGTCGCGCCGGGCCGCACCCTGCACGGGCTCGCGTGCCGCTTCTTCCGGGACGCCCGCCTGCGCCAGTACGTCGGCCGCTACGCCACCTACGCCGGGTCGAACCCCTACCGGGCGCCCGCCGCCCTGGGCTGCGTCCCCGCCATCGAGCACGGTGACGGCGGATGGTACGTGCGGGGCGGGCTGCCCCGCCTCGCCGACGCGCTGGCCGCGTCGCTCGACAAGGCAGGTGTCGAGGTCCGGCTGGAGACCGAGATCACGGAGGTCCTCGCCGGCGCGGAGCGGGTCGTCGGCGTCCGTACGGCCCTCGGCGAGGTGGTCAGGGCCGACATCGTGATCGTGAACGCGGACGCGGCCGCCCTGTACGGACGGCTCCTGCCCGACCGCGCCCGGCTGCGCCGCATCGCCCGGCTGGGCCTGTCGTCGTCCGCCTTCCTCATGCTCGCCGCCGTGGAGGGGCGGACCGAGGGCCTGCCGCATCACTCGGTCGTGTTCTCCGCCGACTGTCGGCGCGAGTTCGGCGACATCTTCGAGCGGCGGCGTCCGCCGGAGGACCCCACGGTCTACATCGGCTGCCCGGCGGTGGCCGACGACACCCAGGCTCCCGCCGGCGCGGAGAGCTGGAGCATGCTGGTGAACGTCCCGGCCGGCGACCCCGGGCGCTGGCCGAGGCCGCCGGAGGCGTACGCGGAGCTGGTGCTCGAACGGCTGGCGAGCCGGGGGCACGACCTGTCCGGACGGCTGCGCTTCCTCGACCTGCTGACCCCGGCCGACCTGCGCGACCGATACGGCGCGTGGGGCGGGGCGATCTACGGCGGCGCGTACGGCGGGCCGTTCGCCCCGTTCCGCCGTCCCGGCAACCGGGGGCCACGGCGTGGGCTGTACCTCGTCGGCGGGTCCGTGCATCCGGGAGGGGGGCTGCCCCTGGTGGCCATGGGCGGGCGGATCGTGGCCGCGTTGGTGCGCCGCGACTTCCCCCGTTCCGCCGGGCACCCGGGGAAGGCAAGCCGGTGAAGGAACCGCTTCAGGGCCTGGCGGGCGGGCGGGTCTGCACCTCAATCCGCTCCGCACCCGCACTCCCGTTCGATCAACCTCAGCCATCATGACTTTCCGTGACGATATATTTACGCAATGCTTACCAGCGTCTACATTGACGGGTTCAACCTCTACTACGGTTGCCTGCGCGGAACGCCGTACAAATGGCTGGACCTCGACGCTCTCGCCCGCCGCCTGGTGCGACAGGGCAGCGTCCACCGGATTCGTTATTTCACCGCGATGGTCACAGCGCGGCCGGACGATCCGGGCGCTCACAAGCGCCAAGACACCTACGTGCGCGCCCTGCGGACGATTCCCCACCTGACCGTTCACTTCGGACGGTTCCAGGAGCGGATCACGCGCATGCCACTGGCGTTCCCGACGCCCGGCAGCCCCCGGACCGTCGAGGTCGTCAAGACCGAGGAGAAGGGTTCTGACGTCAATCTGGCGACGCACCTTCTCCTGGATGCCTTCCGGCGCGACTGTGACAGCGCCCTCGTCGTCAGCAACGATGCGGACCTGGCGGAGCCGATCCGGGTGGTCCGTCACGAGCTCGACATCCCGATCGGGGTGGCCAACCCGTACCCCTACGAGAGGCGCGCAGTCGATCTCATCGTCGCGCGCCCCACGTTCCTCAGACAGATCAACCCGAGCATGCTGAAAGCATGTCAGCTGCCCGACCGGCTCCAGGACGCCCACGGAAAGATCAGACGCCCGGACCGATGGTGAAAAAACATAGAGCCCCGTCCAACGAACGGGGCTCCGGGCCACCCATCGAGATGAGTGGTGCAGTCACGAACAGTAAACAGGATCATCTCCGTGCCCGTCAACTCACTCCGCGTAACACGGGCGCTGGAGAGGGTCCTCCGACGTTCTTCACACAGATTCGGCCCAGTGAGCTGCGGGTGTCCCAGTTCCCCGATGTGGTACACGACCACCAGGGAAAGATCACTCGCCCCTTCGACTGGTGAGCCGGCGGAGAAAAAACCAGGGCACCGCCCGATGGACGAGGCCCACGCCCCACCCATCGAGATGAGTGGGGCGACTGAAGCCCGGTAAAGCGGTACCTGAGGGCGCATTCAAATCACCCTGAGCGATAGAGCCGGCCTGACCTTGATGCGAAGCAGCAATGCCGAGGCGAGCGGATGATCAGGGGTCTGCGGCCGGCATGGCGTCGACCTCAGCGACTCCAAAGGTTTGCAGGGCCCGTGATTCGGGAGGAGATAGCCGATGGGCAGGGGGCGGTCAGGACGACCGGGGGGGACCATGAGGGCCGGGTCGGTCGGGTGGGTTGGGCGGCCACGGGCCGGGGCCGCCGCACGGGTGCTCGCCGCGGCCCAGGCCGTCGCGGCCGTCGTGGTGCTGGCGCGGCTCGCCCGCGGTCGCCGGCGCCTCCCCCCGCTCACCGCGCCTGTGCCCGGGAAATCCCTCGGTGACGCGCCCGCGGACGGCATCGCCGGCCGGTCGGGTGGAGCGGGCGACCCGGCCGCGAGGGGCGTTGCGGCCGGGAAAGACGGCCCGGGGGCATGGATCGGCCGGGGCGGACCATCAGGCGGCGGAAACCCGGGGATCTCGGTGGTCATCCCGGCCAGGGACGAGGAGCGGCGGCTCGGTCCCTGCCTGCGGGCGGTGCTGGCCGATCCCGCCGTCACCGAGGTGATCGTGGTGGACGACGAGTCCTCGGACGGCACCGCGCGCCTCGCCGCCGCGTACAGGGCGACGGTGGTGCGCGGACGCCCGCTGCCGGAGGGCTGGGTGGGCAAGCAGTGGGCGCTGCACCAGGGGCTGGAGGAGGCACGCGGCGAGATCGTGATCACCCTGGACGCCGACACCCGGCCCCGGCCCGGCCTGTTCGGCGCGCTCGCCGCCGCACTCGGGGACCACGACCTGGTCAGCGCGGGCCCGCGTTTCGTCTGCGACGGCCTCGCCGAGCAGGCGTTGCACGCGTCGTTTCTCGCCACGCTGGTCTACCGGTTCGGCCCGATCGGGCCGCCGGTCCCGCCGCCGCCCCACCGGGTGGTGGCCAACGGACAGTGCCTGGCCTTCCGGCGGGAGCCGATGCGGCGGGCCGACGGCTTCGCCCGCGTACGCGGCCACATGACCGACGACGTCGCCCTCGCACGGGCCCTGGCCGCCGACGGCTGGAGGGTCGGCTTCCTCGACGCGGGCGGCCTGCTGGAGGTCGACATGCACGAGTCGGCGGCCGAGGTGTGGCGGGAGTGGGGGCGTTCGCTGCCGCTGCGCGACGTCACCCGGCCCGTCTGGCAGGCGGCCGATCTCGCCGTCGTCTGGCTCGCCGCCGCGCTGCCGGCGCTCCGCCTGGCCGCCGGGCGGCCGACCCGGCTCGACCTGGCGCTGCTCGCCGTACGGGTGCTGCTCACCGCGGCGCTGCGGCGCAGCTACGCCCGGCCGGGCGCGGGCGTGCTGCTGTCGTTCCTGCTCGATCCGGCCACCGCCGTACGGCTCACGCAGGCGACGCTGCGGCCGGTCAGGACCTGGCGGAGCCGGGCGTACGGCCTCGGCCGCCAGGGCTTCGCCGATGCCGTCAGGTGCGGCGCGCGGCCAGGGCCGCCTGACCGAACCGCAGCCCGATGAGGCACATCAGCGCGCCGGTCGCGGCGACGTGGCCGATCGGCGCGAACGGCAGTTGCAGCAGCGGGATCGCGAAGACCCCGGCCCTGGCCCCGGCCGCGAACGACCGGGTGAACAGGAACGTCACGCCCAGAACGGCGAGCGCGAGCACGAACGCGGGCGGGCAGATCACCGCGATGCCGCCGGCGAAGGTCAGCACCGACCGCCCGCCGCGAAACCCGGCGAAAACCGGCCAGGCGTGCCCGATCATCGCGGCCCCCACGGCCAGGTACGCCGCCGGGGCGCTCGGACCGGCGACCACTCCCGGCCCGGTCGTGTGCCCGCCCGCCGCCAGCAGCCCGAGCAGCCCGGCGAGCACGCCCTTGGCGATGTCGCCGGCGAAGACCGGGACGGATGCCCGGCGGCCGAGCCGTTCGCGCACGTTCCAGAAGCCGGGGTTGCGGTCGCCCACCTCGCGGGGATCGACGCCCTGCCGCCCCGCGACCAGCACCGCCACCGGAATCGAGCCGAGAAGGTAGCCGCCGATGAGCGCCACCAGCATGGGGACGAGCGGCGGGAGCGTCGTCACGTTTCACCTCCAGAGATACGCCGGCCGGGGGGCGATGCGTCACATGGCCTTCGACCGTCCGGTGCTGCGCCGCACCGGGGGGCTGCTGTTCTGGCGGCTGCTCGGCACGGGCCGGGGGCCGTCGACGACCCTCGGCGCCGACCTGCGCCGCTGGGCGCTGCTCGCCGTCTGGCGGGACGAGCGGGCGGCCGAGGAGTTCCTGGCCCGCTCGCCGATCCCCGGCAGGTGGCGGCGCGAGGCGATCGAGACCTGGCACGTACGGCTCGCGCCGATCGCCTCGCGCGGACGCTGGAACGGCGTCGAGCCGTTCCTCCCCGTGACCGGCGGCCCTGGCGATGAGCCGCACCGCGGCCCGGTGGCGGTGCTGACCCGGGCGTCGATCCGGCCGTCGCGGCTGCCGGCGTTCTATCGGTCCACACCCGCCGTCGACCGGTCGCTGCGGGCCCAGGAGGGCTGCCTCGCCTCCGTCGGGCTGGGGGAGTGGCCGGTGGCCAGGCAGGCCACCTTCTCGCTGTGGCGCGACGCCGCCGCCGCACGCGCGTTCGCCTACGCCGGACGGGCGCACCGCGATGTCGTCGAACGGGTCCGCGCCCATGACTGGTATTCGGAAGAGCTGTTCGCCCGGTTCGTTCCCTACGCGAGCGAAGGAACCTGGGACGGCGCCAATCCCCTCGCCAACCCCCTCGCGGGTCCTCCTGCCGGTCCCCCTGGCGGCCCCGTCGCCGATCCCGTCGCCGATCCCGCCGCCGATCCCTTCGCCGATCGCTGAGCGGGCCCGTACGCCGCCGTCAGGACACGCTCGTGAGCCGGGCCCGGCCGCCCATGAGGTCACCGCCCGGGGTGGATGGAGAGCCGGTCGCCGAGACGGGCCACCACCTCGCCCTCGGCCAGGTCGCGCGCCACCACACAGGCCCTGGCGACGGTCGCGGCCCGGGAGGAGCCGTGCGCCACGACGACGGTGCGGGTGAGCCCGAGCAGGGCCGCGCCGCCGTGCGTCTCGGGGGCGTAGCGCCGCGCCACCCGCCCGAGGCCGGCGGTCGCGGCCTCGTCCTGCGCGGCCACGAGGGCGAGCGTGGCGCGCACGGTCCCCTCCACGTTCTTCAGCACGATGTTGCCGGTGAAGCCGTCGGTGACGATCACGTCGACGGCCCCGGTGAGCACGTCGCCGCCCTCGACGGTGCCGCGGAAACGCAGGGGCAGGCCGCGCAGCAGGGTCTCGGCCCGGCGGGTCAGCCGGTTGCCCTTGCCGGGCTCCGCGCCGATCGACAGCAGCCCGACGCGCGGATCGGCCACGCCCAGCACGAGTTGCGCGTACGACGCCCCGAGCAGCGCGAACTGGGCGATCATCTCGGGCGTCGGGTCCACCGTCGCGCCGGCGTCGATCAGCACCGTTGCGCCGCCCGCCGTCGTCGGCAGCGCCACGGCCAGCGCGGGGCGCAGCACGGCGGGCGCGGTGCCCAGCCGGTCGACCGCGCACGCGACCACGGCCCCCGTGGAGCCCGCCGACACGAAGGCGGAGCCCGCTCCCTCCCGGACGAGATCGAAGCCGACGGCCAGGCTGGAGCAGACCATGCGGACCGCGCCCGCGCCCCGCTCGGTCATCGGCACGACGTCGGCGGCGTGCGCGACGTCGATCTCGCCCACCGCCCCGCACCGGGCCAGCTCCGCCTGCACGACCCCGGCCTGGCCGACGAGGACGACCGGCACGCCGTGCTCCCGCCACGCCGCGACCGCGCCCCGCACGATCTCCGCGGGCCCGTGGTCTCCGCCCATGGCGTCCACGACGACCGGCCGCGACGTCGCGTCCGGCTCGCGGGCGGGAATCCTCGGCCCCGGCACCGGACCGGCGCCCTGTGGGGTGTTCGGTGCGGCACCCGGTCCGGCGTCCTGTCCGGGATCCACGTCAGGCCACCTCCACGCGGAGCTCGGCCTGCGCGGCGGCGCGCGCGGCCAGCAGGTGCCTGCCGAAGATCATGAGCCTGCGCCGCCTGGGCACCCGGGCCCGCCTCGCCAGCACGTCGTGCCCGGCCGCCTCGACCTCGTCCAGGATGCCGCCGTACAGCTCGTACGCCGCCCTGATGCACGGCCGCGACGACGGCGCGAGCAGCTCGATCCCCTCACGGGCCCGCCGATAGTGGTCGCGGGCGCGGTCGCACTCGTAGGCCACCAGCTCCCGCACCGCGGGAGTGGCGTACGGCGCGGCCAGGTCGGCCTCGGTCACGCCGAACTTCTCCAGGTCCGACAGCGGCAGGTAGACGCGGCCCCGCGCCAGGTCCTCGCGGACGTCGCGGATGAAGTTCGTGAGCTGGAAGGCCAGCCCGAGCTGGCGGGCGGGCTCGCGGGACCGCGCCTCCTCGCCCGGCAGGGCCTCCAGAACCGGCAGCATCATCGTCCCGATGACCGCGGCCGATCCCTCCATGTAGCCCAGCAGGTCGTCGTAGGTCGCGTACCGGTCCACGGTGAGGTCGGCGCGCATGGACGCGAGGAACGCCCGCACGTCGGCCTGGTCGATCCCGAACGCCCGCACCGTGTGGGTGAACGCCGGGAGCACGGGATCGTGGACGCGGTCGCCGTCCAGTGCGGCGGCGACCCGGGAGGACAGGCGCTCCAGCGCCGCGGCCCGGTCGCCGGTCATCGCGAGCGAGTCGACGATCTCGTCGGCATAGCGGGCGAAGCCGTACAACGCGTGGACGTGCGGCCGTTTCCAGGCGGGCAGCAGGCGGGTGGCCAGGTAGTACGAACGGCCGTAGCGCGCGTGCAGCCTGCGGCACCGCTCGTAGCCGGCCGTCAGCGTCGCGGCAGGCGCCCGGGACGGCGTGCTCAGCGTGCTCATGGGGTGCTCTCCAGGATGCGTTCGGCGGCCAGGCGGCCGGAGATCAGGACGGGGGGCACTCCCACCCCGGGTGCCGTGTACATCCCGGCGAAGTGGAGGCCGGGGACCCGCCGGGCCGCGCCGGACGGGCGGAACCACGCGGTCTGGGTGAATCGGGCGTCGAGCGCGAAGGGCGTGCCGGCCGAGTGGCCGCGCCGCCGCCATTCGGGGGGATCGAACACCAGCCGGGGCGTGCCGGACAGATCGCCATAACCGAGGTCCCCGAGCCGGCTCACCATGCGGTCCACGAGACGGGGGGTGAGGACGGTCCAGCCGGCGCCGCTGCGCGTGTTCGGGGTGGGTTCCAGCACGCTGAGCACGGTGGAGCGACGGTCGTGCGGCCCGGGGATGCCAGGCCCGGGGATGCCAGGCCCGTGGGTGCCAGGTCCGTGGATGCCAGGTTCGTGGGTGCCAGGTCCGTAGTCGTCCGCGCAGGTCACCAGCAGGCTCGGGTCCGGCTGCGGCCTGCCCGCCTCAAGTGCCGCGAACGTCGTCTCCCACTCCCGTCCGAAGTGCAGCGTGTGATGGGCCTGGCCGTCCGGGCGCCGGTCGAGCGCGAAGTGCGCCACCAGGCAGGAGGGGGAGAAACGGGGCCGGCGCAGCCGCCAGTCGGCCGCCTCCTCCGGCAGCAGGCCGTCGCCGCCCTTCCGGCCGTGCGCGCGGACCAGGTCGCAGGCCACCACGGCGTGCCGGGCGGCGAGCCGTTCTCCGGTGTCGAGGCGCACCGCGACGACCCCTGCGCCGTCGGTCTCGATCCGCGTGGCCCGCACGCCGTAGCGGAAGACCGCCCCGGCCTTCTCCGCGGCGGCGGCCATGGCCCGGGGGACGGCGTGCATGCCGCCCTCCCTGGGGAAGTAGACGCCGCCGACCGTGTCCATGTGGGCGATCACCGCGTACACGCCGAGGGCGCGGCGTGGCGGCAGGCCGGCGTACAGCGCCTGGAAGGTGTGCGCCCTGATCAGCCGCTCGTCGGTGAGGTGACGCCGCACGAGCCCGTCGAGCCGGCGGAAGCCGCCGAGCGCCGCCAGCCGCGCCAGCGCGTACGGCCGGGCCAGCGCGCGCAGCCGGGTCATGTCCCGGTCGATGAACGTGCTCCACTCGGCCTCGAACATCTCTCCCAGCAGGTGGCGGAACCGCAGGTAGCGCCGGGCCTCCTCCGGCCCGCACAGCGCCCGCACCTGCTCGGCCATGGCGTCGGCCCCCGCCACCACGTCGAGTCGTGACCCGTCGTGGAAGGTCAGCCGGTAGTACGGGTCGAGCCGCCGCAGCGGCAGCCAGCGCTCCAGATCCTGGCCTGCGGACGCGAAGGTGTCGGCCAGCACCCCCGGCATGGTCAGCACCGAGGGGCCGGTGTCGACGCGGTGCGAGCCCAGGGCCGCAGTGCCGCAGCAGCCGCCCGGCACGTCGGCGGCCTCCACGACCGTCACCTCACGACCCGCCCCGGCCAGGCGCATCGCGGCGGACAGGCCGCCCAGCCCGGCGCCGATCACCACGACCGGCCCGCCCGCGGTCATCGGCCCGCCCCACCGGCATGGGTCAACGTCAGCATGCGCACTGCTCCTCGGATCGTTACGGTGATCGGCGGCGCCGTCAGTAGAGTTTTCGCGCCCGCCCGCTCCGGCGGTTGCATCCGCGCCGGGCACCCGGGCCGAAACAAGGTCAGGGCGGGCACGGGCGCCGCGCGGGGCCGCGGCGACGACCGGACGGACACGGGGTGAGCACGTGACGCGCGAGGGCGGGCCGGGGGCCGGGGAGAACCCGGCCGCCGGGGAGGAGCCGGGCTATGGCATCGGAGCCGTCTCCCGGCGGCTCGGCGTGCCCGCGTCCACGCTGCGCACCTGGAATCTCCGGTATGGCATCGGCCCGAGCAGGCGCAGCCCCGGCGGGCACCGCCGCTACGACGACGCGGACCTGCGCCGCCTGGAGGAGATGAACCGGCTGATCCGGACCGGCATGCCGCCGGCCGACGCCGCCAGACAGGCGCTGCGGCCCGCTTCGGGGGAGCGGCCGTCGTACGCGGCGGGAGAGGGGGCCGCTCCTCCGGCCGGGTCGCCCGGGTGGCCCACGTCGCCCGGGCGGGCGGAGTCCCCCAGGCCGATCGACTCGCCGGGGCCGTCAGACTTCCCGGGGCCGACGCATTCCCCGAGGCCGTCCGAGCTCTCCAGGCCGTCCGGGCTCTCCAGGCCGGCCGGGCTCTCCAGGCCGCCGGAGAGTGCGGCGTCGTTCCCCTCCGCCGTACGGCCGGGCGGGGAGCCGGGATTGCCGTCGCCGGTCATTCTGGCCCGTGCGGCGGCGGCGCTCGACGTCGCGACCGTGAGCGCGGCACTTGACGCGGCGCTGGCCGCGCACGGCGTGGTGTGGACCTGGGAACGGCTCGTGCTGCCGGTGTTCGCCGCCGTCACCCGCAGGCAGCACGACACGGGTGCCGGGATCGACGTCGAGCACCTGTTCTCCGACCGGCTCCAGGCGGCGCTGGCGCGGTTCGCGGCGCGTGCGCCCTCGCCCGTGCATCCCCGCCCTGTCCTGCTGGCCGGTGCGGAGGAGGAGCAGCACGCGCTGCCGATCCACGCGCTGGCCGCCGCGCTCGGCATGCTCGGGGTGGAGACCCGCGTGCTCGGGGCGCGCACGCCGTACCCCGCCCTGGCGGACGCGATGCGCCGCCTCGGTCCCGCGGCGGTGTTCGTGTGGTCCCAGATCCGGGAGACGGGCGATCCGGCCCCGCTGGCCGGTCTGCCGGGGCTGCGCCCCGCCTGCCGCGTCGTGGCCGGCGGTCCCGGATGGTGGGACGGCCTGCCTACGCATGTCGTCCGGGTGAACACGTTTCGTGATGCCATCTCGGCGGTAATGACCACTCTGCGGTGATTCTGCACCTTTAATGCCTTTTTGAACCAACCTTCGGCCCCCATGGTTGTCCACTTCGAATGTGGGCAGCTATGAATAGGTTTTGAAGAGGTTTCGGCCGAAGGGGGCCCGATGGAGGAGACCCTGGAGTTCCGCCTCGCGGCGGGGGACATCGGAGCGCTCGGGGAGTGCTACCGCCTGCATTCCCCGGCCGTGCGCTCCTACCTGCACAGACTCGTGCCGTCCCAGGACGTGGAGGACGTCCTCCAGGTCGTCTTCACCGAGGTGTGGCGCTTCCGGCACCGCTTCGACCCGGCCCGCAGCCTGCCGGCCTGGCTGTTCGGCATCGCCCGCAACCGGGCTGTGGACCACCTGCGGGCGCGTACGCCGGCCACGGTGCCGCTGGAGGCGGTCCCCGACCCGGCGGGGCACGACGGGCGGATGGACGGCGACGAGCTCGCCGACCGCGACCGGATCCGCCGCGCGCTGGCCGCGCTGCCCCAGGTGCAGCGCCAGGCGATCGAGCTGGCCTACTACGGAGACCTGACCCAGCGGGAGATCGCCGAGCACCTGCGCGTCCCGCTCGGCACGGTCAAGGCGCGTACGGCCCGCGGCCTGCACCGCCTGTCCACCCTGCTGCGACCGGCGGCCTGATCACGCTGATCACGCGTCTTGAACGCGGTCGCAGGGGCAGAAGGAAGAGTCATGAGACGCACATCGACGAAGATGCTGCTGGGCACGGCCCTCGCCGTGACCGCCGCCGCCACCGTGGGCGGCCTGTCCACCGACGCCCGCTCCGGCTGGTACGCCCGCCTGCGCAAGCCCTCGTGGCAGCCGCCGCCACAGGCGTTCGGCCTGGTCTGGACGCCGTTGTACGCCTCGATCGCCTACGCCTCCGCCCGGGCGCTGTCGCGGGCGGCCGACGGCTCCCGGCCGGCCCTGCGGCGGGCGCTCGCGGCGAACCTGGCGCTCAACACGGCCTGGTCGCCGCTGTTCTTCAGGGCACGCAAGCCCCGCCTCGCGCTCGCCGAGATCCTCGCGCTCAACGCGTCGAACGCGCTGCTGACCCGCCGCCTCCTGCGCGAGGACCGCACGGCGGGGCTCCTGCTGCTGCCGTACGCCGGGTGGACGGTCTTCGCCACCGCGCTCAACGCCGCCATCGCCCGGCGCAACCCGAAGTCCTGAAACGGGCCGACCGCGCCCCCGCCGTCCGCGCCCCCGCCGTCCGCGCCCCCGCCGACCGCGCCCGGCACCCACCGCGTCTACGGCCATCGGCCGGTGGCTCGGCTCCTGGCCGGCGCCCTTCCCCGATCTCGGCGCCGCCGCCGCGCACCTGGGCGGCGGCCCCGCCAGGGCGGCGTGGACGCCTGACCTCTACTGAGTGGCGACGTCGAGCGCGCGGAGACGCTCGGCCTCCTCGGCCCGCCGGCACTCGAACGCGGACAGGATCGTGTCGAGGATCTCGCCGAACTGCCGCACCTGGCGAGGGGTGAGGGGGTCGAACAGCACCTGCCGGACCTCCTCGACGTGCCCCGGCGCGGCCTCCACGAGTGCGGCGAAGCCCTCGTCGGTGAGCTCGGCGACGGTCGTGCGCCGGTCCTCCGGCCGCTTGAGCCGCCGCACCCAGCCCTTCTCCTCCAGCCGGGAGACGGCGTGCGACAGGCGGCTGACCGAATATTGGAGGATGGCGGACAGCTCCGTCATCGTCATGGTCCGCCCGGGCGACTCCGAGAGGACCACCAGGATCATGTAGTAGGCGTGCGGCATGCCCGAGTCGCGCTGCAACTGCCGTTCGAGAGCCTCCTGCAGGAGCTGGCTCGTCCGCAGGTAGGCACGCCAGGTGCGCTGCTCCTCCTCGTCGAGCCATCGCGTGCCGGACATGCGGCCAAGACTACCGGTCGGCCGGCCCCCTGATTTGCGGGCGAAAGACCCTGGTTCGGCCGCCCCCACTGGGAAAGTGTCAGGGGCATGGACGCATACGGGAACATCGACGCCTACTGGCGGGCCGCGAACTATCTGTCCGTCGGCCAGATCTACCTGATGGACAACCCGCTGCTGACCGAGCCGCTCAGCCCCGAGCACATCAAACCGCGGCTGCTCGGCCACTGGGGGACGACGCCCGGGCTCAACTTCTGCTTCGCCCACCTCAACCGGATCATCCGGGAACGCGGCCAGGACATGATCTACATCGTCGGCCCCGGTCACGGCGGCCCGGCGGCGGTCGCCCACGCGTGGCTCGAAGGCACCTACACCGAGCGCTACCCCCACGTCACCCAGGACGCCGAGGGCATGCGCAGGCTCTTCCGCCAGTTCTCCTTCCCCGGTGGCATCCCCAGCCACGTCGCCCCCGAGACTCCGGGCTCCATCCACGAGGGTGGCGAGCTCGGCTACGCCCTCTCCCACGCGTACGGCGCGGCCTTCGACAACCCCGGCCTGGCGGTGGCCTGCATCGTCGGCGACGGCGAGGCCGAGACCGGCCCGCTCGCCACCGGCTGGCACTCCAACAAGTTCCTCAACCGGGACGTCGATGGGGTGGTCCTGCCGATCCTCCACCTGAACGGCTACAAGATCGCCAACCCCACCGTGCTCGCCAGGATCCCCGAGGACGAGCTGGTCAAGCTCTTCGAGGGGTACGGCTACCGCCCGCACATCGTCTCCGGTCAGGAACCGGCCGAGATGCACGGGCTCATGGCCGCGACCCTCGACACCGTCTTCGACGAGCTGGCCGGCCGCGGCCCGCTGCCGATGATCATCCTGCGTACGCCGAAGGGCTGGACCGGGCCGCGCGAGGTCGACGGACTCCCGATCGAGGGCACCTGGCGGGCCCACCAGGTGCCGCTCACCGGCGTGCGCGACAACCCGGCACACCTGGCGATGCTGGAGGAGTGGATGCGCTCCTACCGGCCGGAAGAGCTGTTCGACGGCGACGGGCGGCCGGTCGAGGCGATCAGGCGGACGGTGCCGGACGGGCCGCTGCGGATGAGCGCCAGCCCGCACGCCAACGGCGGTGAGCTGCTGCGCCCGCTCGCGCTGCCCGACTTCCGCGACTACGCGGTCGAGGTCAAGGCCCCGGCGGCGGCCTTCAGCGAGCCGACCCGCGTCCTCGGGACGTTCCTGCGCGACGTCATCGCGGCCAACCCGGAGAACTTCCGGCTGCTCGGCCCCGACGAGACCGCCTCCAACCGCCTGTCCGCCGTCTACGAGGCGACCGACAAGGAGTGGGAGGCCGCACTGCTGCCGACCGACGAGAACCTCGGCCCGCGCGGCAGGGTCATGGAGGTGCTCAGCGAGCACCAGTGCCAGGGCTGGCTGGAGGGCTACCTGCTGACCGGCCGCCACGGGCTGTTCAACTGCTACGAGGCGTTCATCCACATCGTGGACGCGATGTTCAACCAGCACGCCAAGTGGCTGGAGTCCTCCCGCAGGATCCCCTGGCGCCGGCCGGTCGCCTCGCTCAACTACCTGCTGTCGTCGCACGTCTGGCGCCAGGACCACAACGGCTTCAGCCATCAGGACCCCGGCTTCCTCGACGTCGTCGCCAACAAGAAGGCCGAGGTCGTCCGCGTCTACCTGCCGCCGGACGCCAACACCCTGCTGTCGGTCGCCGACCACTGCCTGCGCTCGCGCGACTACGTGAACGTCGTCGTCGCGGGCAAGCAGCCCGTGCTCGACCTGATGAGCATGGACGAGGCGGTCGTCCACTGCGCCCGGGGGCTGGGCATCCTGCCCTGGGCGTCCACCGACGAGGGCAACGACCCCGACGTCGTGCTCGCCTGCGCCGGCGACGTGCCCACGCTGGAGACCCTGGCCGCCGCCGCGCTGCTCCGCGAGCACCTGCCCGAGCTGCGGATCCGCGTGGTCAACGTCGTCGACCTCATGCGGCTGCAACCGGCCTCCGAGCACCCCCACGGCCTGCGCGACGACGAGTTCGACGCGCTGTTCACCGCGGACAAGCCGATCATCTTCAACTTCCACGGCTACCCGGCGCTGATCCACCGCCTGACCTACCGGCGCACCGGGCACGACAACCTGCACGTGCGCGGCTACAAGGAGGAGGGCACCACGACCACGCCCTTCGACATGGCGATGCTCAACGACATCGACCGCTTCCACCTGGTGATGGACGTGATCGACCGGGTGCCCGGCCTCGGCAGCAGGGCGGCCCACCTGCGTCAGAGCATGACCGACGCCCGCCTGCGCGCCCGCGCCCACACCCGCGAGTTCGGCGAGGACCCCGCCGAGATCCGCGACTGGACCTGGCCCTACTAGATCCTGTTCCAGGAGGGACGACGCCGGCGGCCACCCGTCTCCGGTTCCCGGCCCGGGTGCGAAAGATCGCGTACGCAGGAGGCGGGGGCCGCCGATGCGCGCCATTATTGGGCGGCGTCACCGGTAGCATCGGATGCGACCGGAGCCGCCGCCTCGCGTGCGCGCGGCCACGAGATCCATGCGCCGAACCTGTCCTAAGGAGCCACCGTGTCCGCCGCCCTTGAGATACGCATCACCCTCGCCGGAGCCGAGCGCGTGGTGGCGGCGGGTACGACGGCCGGGGAGGCGCTCGGCGCCGACGGCAGGTCGGTGATCGCCGCCCGGATCAACGGCGAGCTGCGCGACCTGGCCACCGAGGTCGCCGAGGGCGACGTCGTCGAGCCGGTCGCGATCGACAGCCCCGACGGCCGCGCCATCCTGCGCCACTCCACGGCGCACGTCATGGCCCAGGCCGTCCAGGAGATCTTCCCCGAGGCGAAGCTCGGCATCGGCCCGCCGGTCGAGAACGGCTTCTACTACGACTTCGACGTCCGCGAGCCGTTCACCCCCGACGACCTCAAGCGCGTCGAGAAGCGCATGCGCGAGATCGTCAAGCAGGGGCAGACCTTCCGCCGCCGCCCCGTCGGCGACGAGGAGGCCCGCGAGGAGCTCGCCGCCGAGCCGTACAAGCTGGAGCTGATCGGGCTCAAGGGCGGCGCGGCCGAGTCGGCCGAGGGCGCGAGCGTCGAGGTCGGCGGCGGTCAGCTCACTATCTACGACAACCTCGACCCGAAGACGGGCGAGCTGTGCTGGAAGGACCTGTGCCGCGGGCCCCACCTGCCCAGCACCCGGGTCATCCCGGCCTTCAAGCTCATGCGGTCCGGCGGCGCCTACTGGCGGGGCAGCGAGAAGAACCCGCAGCTCCAGCGCATCTACGGAACCGCCTGGGAGTCGCGTGAGAAGCAGGACGAATACCTCCGCTTCCTGGAGGAGGCCGAGAAGCGCGACCACCGCAAGCTGGGCGCCGAGCTCGACCTGTTCTCGTTCCCCGACGAGCTGGGTTCCGGCCTGCCGGTGTTCCACCCCAAGGGCGGCGTGATCCGCCGGGTGATGGAGGACTACTCCCGCCGCCGGCACGAGGAGGCGGGCTACTCCTTCGTCAACACCCCGCACATCACGAAGGACAACCTGTACAAGATCTCCGGCCACCTCGACTGGTACGCCGACGGCATGTTCCCTCCCATGGAGCTGGAGGGCGCGCGCTACTACCTCAAGCCGATGAACTGCCCGATGCACAACCTGATCTTCAGGGCGCGCGGGCGGTCCTACCGCGAGCTGCCGCTGCGGCTGTTCGAGTTCGGCACGGTCTACCGCTACGAGAAGTCGGGCGTCGTGCACGGCCTCACCCGCGTACGCGGCCTGACCCAGGACGACGCGCACATCTACTGCACCCGCGAGCAGATGCGCGACGAGCTCACCTCGCTGCTGCGCTTCGTGCTCGACCTGCTGCGCGACTACGGCCTGGAGGACTTCTACCTGGAGCTGTCCACCAAGGACCCGGAGAAGTTCGTCGGCTCCGACGAGACCTGGGAGGAGGCCACCCAGACTCTGCGGGAGGTGGCCGAGTCCGAGAAGCTGGAGCTGGTCCTCGACCCGGGAGGCGCGGCCTTCTACGGCCCCAAGATCTCGGTGCAGGCCCGGGACGCGATCGGCCGGTCCTGGCAGATGTCGACCATCCAGCTCGACTTCAACCTGCCCGAGCGCTTCGGCCTCGAATACCAGGCCCCCGACGGCACCCGGCAGCGGCCCGTCATGATCCACCGGGCGCTGTTCGGCTCGATCGAGCGCTTCTTCGGTGTGCTGGTCGAGCACTACGCGGGCGCGTTCCCCGCGTGGCTCGCCCCGGTGCAGGTCGTCGGCATCCCGATCGCCGACGCCCACGTGCCCTACCTGCAGGACGTCGCCAAGCGGCTGCGTGAGCACGGCATCCGGGTCGAGGTCGACGAGAGCGACGACCGCATGCAGAAGAAGATCCGCAACGCCCAGAAGGCGAAGGTGCCCTACATGCTCCTCGCGGGCGACGACGACATCGCGGCCGGCGCGGTCTCCTTCCGCTACCGCAGCGGCGAGCAGAAGAACGCCGTGCCGATCGACCAGGCGATCGAGGAGATCGTCGACGCGGTCCGCCGCCGCGTCCAGGTCTGACCGCTCACACGGAGAACGCGGGGGCCCCGCCCGGGGCTCCCGCGTTCGCCTTATCGGCACGGAGCGGCTACAGAGCGGCTACAGAGCGGCTACGAGCGGCACAGGACGCCCGGCTGACCTCCGCGGTGGTCCTCCGGGGCGGGCCGGCTCAGGACGCCGGGGTGGCCTCGGCGGGGGAGTCCTGACCAGGGAGGCGGACGTCGTCGACGGTCACGTTGACCTCGACCACGTGCATGCCGAGCATCCGGCTCACCGAGCGGGCGACGTTGACCTTGACCTCGGTGGCCACGTCCATCACCACGTGGCCGTACACGATGACGATGGTCACGTCGATGGAGACCTGCTGGTCCTGGATCTTGGCCTGGACGCCCTGCGTCGCCCGCTTGGAGCCCACGCCGATGCGGTCGCGTACGGACTCGAAGGCGCGTTCGAGGTCGCCACCCAGGTCGGCGACGCCGGGGATCTCCAGGGCGGCCAGCGCGGCGACCTTCTCCACGACCTCGTCGGCGACCTTGATCCGGCCCTTGAGCACGTTGGCGGTCGGCGCCTCGGGCCTCGGCGTCTGCGCGGGCAGGTCCGGCTCCACCCGTTCGGCCGCCGCGTCCGCCGGGTCGCCGAGACTCTCCTCGGCGTACGCGTCGGTCTGCTCTTCCACTCGCTCCTCGACGGCGGCGGCCTCGCTCATATGACGGCTCCTCGGGGGTCTGGGCGTCCGGCAGGTGCATTCTGCCCCATGATCGAGCAGGTCGTCCGGTGTCCCGCGGATATCGGCGGGCCGCCGGCCGCGGCCCTGGCGCAACCCGGCCGGTGAGAGGAGATCCGCGAGGTCATATGCTGCTGCCGGTGTCGTTTTCCGCGTGGGGCACCTGTCGATCTGTGCCGGTGCACGTGCCGCCGGCGCGAAGGCGGCAGCACCTCGCACAACAGCAGCACCGGGACAACAGGAGCACCGGGACAACGGAGCGGAGGAGATCGCGGACGTGGACTCAGAGCCGATCGAGCAGGCGGGCGCCGGGGTTCCCGACAGCTTCCAGCGCCTGTGGACCCCGCACCGGATGGCCTACATCAAGGGCGAGAACAAGCCCAGCGGCTCCGGCGCCGATGACGGCTGCCCGTTCTGCGAGATTCCCAAGCTCTCCGACGAGGACGGGCTGATCGTGGCCCGGGGATCGGCCGTGTTCGCCGTGCTCAACCTCTATCCGTACAACTCGGGGCACCTGATGGTCTGCCCCTACCGGCACGTGTCCGACTACGCCGACCTCGACGGGCCCGAGACGGCGGAGCTGGCCGAGTTCACCAAGCGCGCGACGCAGGCGCTGCGCAAGGCGAGC
The DNA here is from genome assembly GCF_006874475.1 of Microbispora hainanensis. Lineage (GTDB taxonomy): Bacteria > Actinomycetota > Actinomycetes > Streptosporangiales > Streptosporangiaceae > Microbispora > Microbispora hainanensis. Next base: position 68,086 of record NZ_VIRM01000026.1, on the reverse strand, counting down.
GGGGCGCAGGGCTTCAACGTCGGCATGAACCTGGGCGGCGTGGCGGGCGCGGGCATCGCCGCCCACCTCCACCAGCACGTCGTGCCCCGGTGGGGCGGCGACACCAACTTCATGCCGGTGGTCGGACGCACCAAGGTGCTGCCGCAGCTGCTGCGCGACACGCGCGACCTGCTCGCCGACGCCTGGCCCGCCGCCTCCTGACCACCCTCGGGGACCACTCTCCGGCACCGCTCATCGGCACCGCTCATCGGCCCGACTTCTCGGCCCCACTTGTCGGCCCTACTTGTCGGCCCGACTTGTCGGCACTGTTCCCCGGGCGCGAGCCGATGCCCGCGTCAGGCCGTCGCGGGGCTCGGCGGCGTGCCCGGAGATCCGGCGGCGGCCGGGACCGGCTCGGCGTGCTGCAGGGCACGGATGCCGGCGCTGAGCACGAGCGGCACGGCCAGGGCCAGCGCCATGGACAGCACCGCCGCTCCCGAGTCGTTGACGAGCATGCCGACCAGGCCGCTCACGAGCGCGCCGAGCAGGCCCGCCTTGAGCATGGGCGCGCGTTCGAACGCGATCGGCAGGACACCGGCGCTCGCCGCCCCCGGCCGCAGCAGCGCGAAGACGAGGAACGCGAACGCGGCGAGCACCACGGGCATCAGGTTCGGGCTGAGCAGCGTGGAGAGCATCGCGCCGAGCTTGCGGGAGATCACCGGCAGGAACGTGCCGTCGGCCACCTGCCCCACGAAGCGGCCGAGGTGCGTCTGGCTGGCCGGGGGCCGCAGGTAGTCGAGGTAGGCGATCGCCATCACCAGGACGCCGCCTCCGGCGCAGAAGGCGCCCAGCTTGACGATCGACACCCGCTTGCCCGCCACGATCAGCGCGGTGACCGCGATGCCCGGCACGAAGGCGATGACGCCGCCGAAGTCACTGCCGACCCCCGGCCAGCCGTCGAGCAGCATGGCGAACGCCCCGAGCGCGGCGACCAGGGCCACCGCGAGGGTCTTGCGGCCCGCTCGCACCAGCCGGTCGGCGGCGGCCGTGGTGACGAGCAGCACGGCCGTGGCGAGCAGCGCGAAGGGGATGTTCCCCAGGCCGTAGTAGCGGGCCCCGACCACGCCCGTGTAGCCCATCAGGCTGTTGAGCTGCAGGGGAGTGCCGGTCAGCAGGTCGCCGAGCAGCACGGCCGCGGTCGCCGCCGCGATCACGGTCAGCGGCCCGAGCACGCCCCGCCGCCACGGTCCGGCGAGGGCCACCACGGTCAGCGCCGCGGCGATCGCCGCGATCGAGGCGAAGAGCGTGACCGCGGGCTGTGCCATACGGGCCCACGGGGTGAGGTTGACCAGGTAGGTCGAGACGGGGATCGCGGCGAGCGCCACGGCGGCGGCCCGTACGGCGGGCAGCCCGTCGCGGCGGCGCAGCAGCAGGAACGCGGTGACGTAGAAGACCACCTGGAGCACGGCGAGCGTGGTGAAGAAGACGCCGGTCGTGTCACGGATCGTCTGTCCCGCGACGTCGGCGGTGCGCAGGGCCTCGACGCGTTCGTCCAGGGTCCGGCCCGTCGCACGGGTCTCGACCGGCACACCGACGACGACCGGGGGAGCGGCCACCCCGGTCCTGGCCAGGATCGTGGCGGTGAGGTCCGGGACGATGACCATGTCGTCCCGATGGGTGGACCGGGCGCCGAGCGTCCGCGCCGCACCGCTGCCGCTGCTGCCGGGGCCGCGCAGCATGGCGGTCCTGAGGTGGGGGACCGAGCCGTGGTCGGAGAGCCCGGCGACCAGCACCGTCGCCGGCCCGAGCTGCGGCAGGAACGACCCGAGCTTCGCGTCGGCCGCTCGCGCCGCGGCCCGCCGCGAGTCGCCGGACAGGCTCTCGGGCACCTCGCTCAGCCGGTCGCCGGAGACGTAGGGCGCGATGAGGTCGGGGATCTCCACGGCGACCACGTCGCCGCGGGACCACTGCGTGACCTCGGCGGGGGAGGGGGCGTAGAGGTCCACCCGGCCCTCGCGGTCGGCGAGCGCGAGCGCCGCCCCCGGGCCGACGGCCATCGTCGTCCGCCCGGCCGCGTGCAGGGCCTGCCCCAGCGTGCCCGCGGCGTCCTGCTCCCGCACCTCCCACAGCCAGGAGAACTCGGGGACGACCGCCCCCTCGCCGTCGGCCGTGGGAGTGGGGGCCATGCCGCACGCTCCCCCCACCGCCGACCGCACCCCGGCAGACACCGTGAGCCAGGCGTCGTACGGGCAGGTGTCCTTGCGTACGGCCCGCACCGACAGGGACCCGAGGGCGGACTCGCCGGCGAGCCGCCAGAGGTTCGGGGTGTCGGCCGGGGTGACGTCGCTCCACATCAGGCCGGGGATCCCGACGAGCACGACGCGTTCACCGGCCGCCGTCGCCACCCGTTCAGCCGCCCGTTCAGCCGCCCGTTCACCGGCCGCGGTCGCCGCCCCGGACGCGAGCCCGGGGGCCGCGGCCGCGGCGGGAGCGGCGGCCAGGACCGACACGCCGAACACGACGGCGACGACCGCGCGCCTCACCCACGTGCCACTCACCGGCGACCCCCATGTCTTCGTACGCGCAGTCCCCGTACGTGATCTTGAAAAATCTCGCGACCACGCTACCAGGCTCGTCCGCAGTGCTCCGGCCTTCAGGCCGGGGGGTGAAGCGGACCCTCCCGCGTAGCGGGGCAGGGAAAGCCGGATCGCCGCCGGGCGATCCGGCGTCTACCCGGCTCAGACCGGGTGGTTGTGCTGCTCGATGTACTGGCGCAGGACGCTGATCGGAGCGCCGCCCACACTCCCGGCGAAGTAGGAACCCGGCCCGGGTCGCCCGCGCTCATGCTCGGGTGGCTGATGCGCGCCGGGACTTCACGCACAAGCTGTCCACCCGGATCATCCGCGACAACCAAGCGGTGGTCGTGGAGGACCTATGGGTGAAGGGCCTGGCCCGCACCCGCCTGGCCAAGAGTGTGCATGACGCCGGATGGTCGGCGTTGGTGAACATGCTGGAGTACAAGGCCGCCCGGTACGGCCGGACCCCGGTGAAGATCGACCGCTGGTTCCCCAGCTCGAAACTCTGCTCGGCGTGCGGGACGCTCGCCGGGTCCATGCCGCTGCACATCCGGTCGTGGACCTGCCCGTGCGGAGCATCGCACGACCGGGACGTCAACGCCGCGCGCAACATCCTCGCCGCCGGACGGGCGGAGAGGCTAAACGCCTGCGGAGGGACCGTAAGACCCGCCGCCCAGCGGAGGGCAGGACCCGGTGAAACAGGAAGCCACAGAGGTGCCGCATGACGCGGCACGGGCTGAATCCCCGGCCTTCAGGCCGGGGAGCGCGTCAACGGACCCGCTGACGGCCGCAGCAATCCGCGACGACCCCCGTTCCCGCCGGGCCCCACTGGGCCCATATGGGGCCCTGCCGAGGTCAGGCCGCCCGGGTGGCCGGGCTCTCGTTGCCGAGGCGGTCGACGGAGGTGACGTAGTAGGTGCCGGGGGCTCCGGCGGCGTACAACGGGGCCTGGGACGCCGGGACGACGGCCACGAGGTTGCGCGCGTCCGCCGTGGCGCAGGAGGCGTCCTTGCCCGTCACCCGGTAGACCCCGTACGACTGGGCGCCCGGCTGGGCCTGCCACGTCAGCGTCCCGCCGGCCGCCTTGACCCCGCGCGGGGCCGCGGGCGTGGATCCCTGCCTGAGCACCGGCGGCAGCGCCGGGCGGGCGTAGTGGCTCTTCACGATCCGGTCGAGCACGCCCAGCGGGTTCTTCACCAGTTGCGCGGCGCTGAAGTAGACGTCGCCCGCGATCTCGGGATATTTGCGGTTCAGCGTGAGATGGGCGGGCAGCTCGCCCGCCCTGGTCCATGCCGGGGTGTCGGCGGTGCCCACCCGATAGAGGGCCTGCCCGATGTAGAGGTCGACGTCGGTGCCCTTCACCGCGTCGGACCACCACTTGGCGAGCACGGTGTAGTCGGCCGCGGCGAAACCCCGGGGCCAGTAGAGCTGGGGCATCACGTAGTCGACCGAGCCCGCCTTGATCCACGCCCTGGCGTCCGCGTAGATCGAGTCGTAGGCCGACATGCCCTTGGTGGCCGAGCCCGCCGGGTCCTCGGCCTTGTTGCGCCAGATGCCGAACGGGCTGATCCCGAAGACGGCGTAGGGCCTGGCCGCGTGCACCGCCTGCGAGACCTGGGCGACCAGCTGGTTCACGTTGCGCCGCCGCCAGTCGGCCGGTGTCAGGCCCTTGCCGTACTTCTTGTACGCCGCCTGGTCGGCGAACCGCGTGCCCTGGCCGGGGTAGGGGTAGAAGTAGTCGTCGAAGTGGACGCCGTCTACGTCATAGCGCGTGACGACGTCCGTCACGACCTTGGTCACCCAGTCGCGCACCTGAGGCAGGCCGGGGTTGTAGTAGAGCTTGCCCTCGTGCTTGACGGTCCAGTCCGGATGGAGGCGCGCCGGGTGCCCGGCGGGCAGCTTCGAGGAGGCCGAGTCGGCCGCCCGGTAGGGGTTGAACCACGCGTGGAACTGCAGGCCGCGCTTGTGGGCCTCGTCCACCAGGAACGGCAGCGGGTCCCAGCCCGGGTCCCTGCCCGCCGTGCCGGTGAGCCACTGCGACCACGGCTCGAGCGACGAGCGGTAGACCGCGTCCGAGGCGGGCCGCACCTGGAAGAACACCGCGTTCAGTCGCCGCTTGACCGCGTTGTCGAGGATTTTCAGATATTCGGCCTTCTGCCGGTCGGGCGACAGCCCCGGCTTCGACGGCCAGTCGAGATTGTGCACGGTGGCGATCCAGACGCCGCGAAGCTGGCGCTTGGGGTATTTCACGCTGGTCGCGCAGGAGCCCGCCGGTGTGAGCGTCTGCGTCTCGACCTGCTGCCGTGTCGCCTTCGCCGCCGCCGTCTGGCCGGCCTTCGCGGCGCCGGCCTTTTCGGCGCCGACCTTCTCGGCCTGGGCGCCGGGGCCGAACGTGTACGCGGCTCCGACGGCGACGGCGGCGATGACGGTGGTCGCGATCAACGGGCGGACGACCTGTCTCCGCTCGGTCACGTGGCTACCCCTCTGATTTGCCAGTAAGTGAGGCCATAAGTCTTACATCGGCAAAAGAGCGGTTTAGCCAGAAAAACGAAATGAATTTGTGATGCGGAAGTGACGCGGGGCACCTTGTGGGGCTCCCCGTGCCCCGGGCGCGTGAAACCCCGCCCCAGGCGACAGTGTCGCTGAGCTGCGCGGACCCCGGCGGGCGGGAGGCGGGCCGCCGGGGTCCGTGAACCGTTCCGGCCGCTACTCGCTCGCCGCGGCGACCTTGTCGGCCAGGTGGGCGGGCAGCGGCTCGTATCGCAGGAAGGAGCGGCTGAACGTGCCCGTCCCGTGGGACAGCGAGCGGAGGTCGATCGCGTACCGGGTGATCTCCAGTTGCGGCACCTCGGCGCGCACCAGCGTGCGGCCCGTGCCCACCGGCTCGGTGCCGAGCACCCTGCCGCGGCGGGAGGACAGGTCGGACATCACGGCTCCGACGTAATCGTCGGACACGAGCACCGACACCTCGTCCACCGGTTCGAGCAGGTGCGTCGCCACCTTGGACGCGGCCTCCTTGAGCGCGAGCTGCCCGGCGATCTGGAAGGCCATGTCGGAGGAGTCGACCGAGTGGGCCTTGCCGTCGTAGAGCGTCACGCGGACGTCGACCATCGGATAGCCGGCGACGACCCCGCGCTCCATCTGGGCCCGCACGCCCTTCTCCACCGACGGGATGAACTGCCTCGGCACGACGCCGCCCACGATCTTGTCGACGAACTCGAACCCGCCGCCCGACGGCAGCGGCTCGACCTCGATGTGGCAGATCGCGTACTGCCCGTGGCCGCCGGTCTGCTTGACGTTGCGCCCCATGCCCTGCGCCCTGCCGGCGAACGTCTCCCGCAGCGGCACCCGCAGGTCGATCTTCTCGACCTCGACCCCGTGCCGCTTGGCCAGGCGGTCGAGCAGGACGTCGGAGTGCGCCTCGCCCATGCACCACAGCACGAGCTGGCGGGTCTCGGCGTTGTTCTCCAGCCGCAGGGTCGGGTCCTCCGCCACCAGGCGGCCAAGGGCCTGGCTGAGCTTGTCCTCGTCGGCCTTCGACTTCGCCGTGATGGCGACCGGCAGCAGCGGCTCCGGCATGGTCCACGCCTCGACCAGCAGCGGGTCGTCCTTGTCCGAGAGCGTGTCGCCCGTCTCGGTGCGCGACAGCTTGGCGACCGCGCAGATGTCCCCGGCGACGCACTTGCCCACGGTCCGCTGCGTCTTGCCGAGCGGCGACGACAGGGCGCCCACCCGCTCGTCGACGTCGTGGTCCTCGTGCCCCCGTTCGGCCAGGCCGTGGCCCGAGACGTGCACCGTCATGTCCGGCCGCAGCGTGCCAGAGAAGACCCGGACCAGGCTGATCCGCCCGACGTACGGATCGCTCGTGGTCTTCACGACCTCGGCCACGAGCGGGCCGTCCGGGTCGGCGCTGCACTCCCTGCACGGCTTGCCGTCGATCGACGTGATCTTCGGCAGTGGGTGCTCCAGGGGCGAGGGGAAGCCCTGCGTGACGATCTCCAGCAGCTCCAGCATGCCGACGCCGGGCGCCGTGGCGAGGACCGGATAGAAGCCGGCCCGTGCGACCGCCTTCTCCAGGTCGTCGATGAGCACCTTGGTGTCGATCGTCTCGCCGGAGAGGTAACGGTCCATCAGGGACTCGTCCTCGCTCTCCTGGATGATCCCCTCGATGAGGTCGCCGCGATACTGCTCGATGAGCTCGAGCTGGTCGGCGTCGGGCTCCCGCTCGGTCCTGCGCCCGCCGGTGTAGTCGAACAGCCGCTGCGACAGCAGGCCGAGCAGCCCGGTGCCGTTCACCGGCAGGTAGAGCGGCGCCACCCCGTCGCCGAACGCGTCCTGGCAGGTGGCGAGCACCTCGTCGAAGTTGGCGCGCTGATGGTCGATCTTGGTGATGACCACGGCGCGGGGCATCCCCACGAGCGCGCACTCCTCCCAGAGCATGCGGGTGAGCCCGTCCACGCCCTCGGCGGCCGAGACGACGAACAGCGCCGCGTCGGCCGCGCGCAGCCCGGCCCTCAGGTCGCCGACGAAGTCGGCGTACCCGGGGGTGTCCAGGAAGTTGATTTTGATGCCGTTGTGGACGACGGGAGCGACCGACAGGTTGACGGAGCGCTGCTGGCGCACCTCCACCTCGTCGAAGTCGCTGACCGTGGTGCCGTCCTCGACCCGGCCGGGACGCTGGATGGTGCCGGTCTCCGCGAGCAGCGCCTCGACCAGCGTGGTCTTCCCGGCCCCGGAATGGCCGACCAGCACGACATTGCGCACCATGTCCGGCCGATCGGCCGCGGGTGCCCTGCCCGCGGCCCCATGTGTCGCGCCGGTTGATCTTTCGGCCACATCGCCTCCCGAATCTCTGAGCGGTCGGGATGGGCACGTGGCACGCACCCGCGCCGGCCGCTCTGCCGTCGCTGTCCGCGCCCGGGGGCCTCGCCCTCTCAGGACCGTGCGGCGGCCGGCACGGCGGTTCACCTCCGTGACGTCTCCGCGCGGCCCTGCGGGCGCGTGCTCTTCACCCTTTACCCATGTGGCGCATATCACAAGACTTTTCGGCGAATGTGCTTGCGAGGTGCGGCGGCGCTGGATGGCCTACGATCGGACGGCGATGTTGAACATCCTGCGCCCCGCCGTCACCCGAGTCATGACCCCCCTGGGGCGAGCCCTCGCCCGCTGGGGGATCTCGCCCGATGTGATCACCACCATCGGCACGCTCGGAGTGGTGGCCTCCGCTCTCGCCTTCTACCCGCTCGGGCATCTGTTCGCGGGAACCCTCGTCATCACGTTCTTCGTGCTCGCCGACCTCCTGGACGGCGTGCTGGCCCGGATGACGGGCAAGGGGAGCACGTGGGGCGCCTTCCTGGACTCCACGCTCGACCGTCTCGGCGACGCCTCGATCTTCTCGGGGCTGATCCTCTACTTCGTCCTCAAGGACGAGCGGGAGATCGTCCTTGCGATAGTCGCGCTCTTCTGCCTCGTCGCGGGAGCATTGGTCTCGTACGCCAAGGCCAGAGCCGAGGGCCTCGGCATGACCGCGAACGTCGGCATCGCCGAACGGGGGGAGCGTCTCGTGGTCGTGCTCGTGGCGGCCGGGCTGTCCGGCCTCGGCGTGCCGTACGTCCTGGCGGCCGGGCTCTGGCTGCTCGCCGCCGCCAGCGCCGTCACGGTGGTGCAGCGGATGGTGCACGTCTACAGACAGGCGGTGGTCAGATGAAGGGCTCGGACGGCCCATCCCCCGGGCGGTCCGCGCGACCCGGTGCGGTGCCGCTCGCGGACCGGCTGGTCGCGGCGGCGTACTCCGTCGGCTGGGCCGTGGTCCGGCATGTGCCGGAACGGCTGGCCGCGTGGTTCTTCCGGGTCCTCGCCGACTGGCTGTGGCTCAGGCGCGGCAAGTCCGTGCGCCGCCTCGAATCCAACCTGGCCCGCGTCGTCGGCGGCGACGCCGGCGACCGCGCCGTACGCGACCTGAGCCGGGCGGGCATGCGCTCCTACTTCCGCTACTGGATGGAGTCGTTCCGCTTCGCCGCCTACACCCGCGAGCGCATCCTCGACGGCACCCGGGCCACCGGGGGCGAGCACATCTTCGACAACCTCGCCCGGGGCAGGGGAGTGGTGGTCGCGCTGCCCCACATGGGCAACTACGACTTCGCCGGGGCCTGGCTGGTGCACAGGGGCCACCGCTTCACCACGGTCGCCGAACGGCTGAAGCCCGAGTCGCTGTTCGAGCGCTTCATCGACTACCGCGAGCGGCTCGGCATGGAGGTGCTGCCCCTGACCGCCAAGGGCGGCGGCAGCGCGATGGCGTTCGGCACGCTCGCCAAGCGGCTGCGCGAGGGCAAGACGGTCTGCCTGCCCGCCGAGCGCGACCTGACCGCCTCCGGCGTCGAGGTCGACTTCTTCGGCGCGAGGACCCGCATGGCCGCCGGCCCCGCGGCGCTGGCGATCCAGACGGGCGCCGCGCTGCTGCCCGCCGTGCTGTGGTTCGACGGGAACGGCTGGGGCATCCGCATCCAGGAGGAGATCCCGGTCCCGGCCGAGGGGACGCGCGAGGAGAAGGTCGGGGTGATGACCCAGGCCGTGGCGGCGGTGTTCGAGAAGGGCATCGCCGAGCATCCGGAGGACTGGCACATGCTCCAGCGCCTGTGGCTCGACGACCTGGAGCCCCGGGGCGGGGCCCGGTCGTGAAGGTCGGCATCGTCTGCCCGTACACCTGGGAGGTCCCCGGGGGCGTGCAGGCGCACATCAGGGACCTCGCCGAGGCGCTCATCGACGACGGGCACAAGGTGTCGGTCATCGCCCCCGCGGCCGACGACGCCGAACTGCCGGCGTATGTGACCCCGGCGGGCCGCGCCGTTCCCGTCCCCTACAACGGGTCGGTCGCCCGCCTGGCGTTCGGGTTCCTGTCGGCCAACCGGGTGCGCAAGTGGATCAGGGAGGGCGGGTTCGACGTGCTGCACGTGCACGAGCCCGCGGTGCCGTCCCTCGGCGTGCTGGCCTGCTGGGTCGCCCGGGGACCCATCGTGGCGACGTTCCACGCCTCGTACGAGCGGTCGCGGGCCATGTCGGTGGCCGCGCCGATGCTGCAGAGCGCGCTGGAGAAGATCACGGGCAGGATCGCGGTCTCCGAGGCCGCCCGCAAGACGCTGGTGGAGCACCTCGGCGGCGACGCGGTGCTGATCCCCAACGGCGTCACGGTGCGCAGGTACGCCGAGGGCGAGCCGCTGCCGGGCTGGGGGCCCGACGGCGACGTGATCGGCTTCCTCGGGCGGATGGACGAGCCGCGCAAGGGCCTGGCCGTGCTGCTGGAGGCGTTCGCCCTGCTGGCCCCCGAGCGGCCGAAACTGCGCCTGCTGATCGCCGGCCCCGGCGACCCCGACGACGTGCTCGGGCGGGTGCCGCGGCAGTATCGCGACAGGGTCGGGCTGCTCGGCATGGTCAGCGAGGCCGACAAGGTGCGCGCCTACCACTCCGTCGACGTCTTCTGCGCGCCCAACCTGGGCGGGGAGAGCTTCGGCATCGTGCTCACCGAGGCCATGTCGGCCGGGGCGCCGATCCTCGCCAGCGACATCCCCGCCTTCCGCCGCGTGCTGGACGACGGCCAGGCCGGTGCGCTGTTCACGACCGGGGACCCCGCGGCCCTGGCCAGGGAGGCCGCCCGGCTGCTCGACGACCCCGAGCGCCGCGCCAAGCTCTCCGACGAGGCCCGCCAGGCGGTGTGGAAGTACGACTGGTCGACGGTCGCGCGGGAGGTCGTGCGCGTCTACGAGACGGTCACCCACGCCAGCGCGGGCGTGGTGGAGGACGCGCTGCCATGACGATCCGCAGCGGTCAGGCCACCTGCGGGGAGGTGCCGGCGTGACCACGACCCTGATCCTCGTGGCGGCCGTGGCCGTCGTGCTGTTCGCGGTCTACGTCTCCTGGCGGGCGGGGCGGCTCGACCGTCTCCACATCCGCCTGGAGACCGCCCAGGCCGCGCTCGACGCCGCGCTGCTGCGCCGCGCCGCGGTCTGCCTGGAGCTCGCCGGCTCGCGCATCCTCGACCCCGCCACGTCGCTGGTGCTCGCCGCGGCCGCCCACGAGGCCCGTACGGCGGGGCCGGACGAGCGCGAGCACGCCGAGAGCGACCTGTCGAGGACGCTGCGGGCGGTGGTCGACCAGGAGCGGTTCCGGGAGAAGCTGGCCGAGCATCCCGCGGGGGCCGCGCTGCTGGAGGAACTGGACACGGCGGTGGCCAAGGTCGTCTACTCGCGCCGGTTCTACAACAACGCCGCCGCCGTCACCCGTACGGCGCAGCGGCGCTGGCTGGCGCGGTCGCTGCGCCTGGCCGGGCACACCGATCCGCCCCGCTTCTTCGACATCGATGACGAACCGCCCGAATCGCTCGCTACTGGATAGTCACTTTTTGTCGGGCATTTCGGTCTAATCCCGGTAAGCTCATGCCGATTCATTGCCATGCTGGTCAACGGGTCCGCGTGGGCCAGGTCCGTCGTGCCTGGTGGCGAGGGCTCTCCATCGGGAGGAGCGGATACGGTGCGGGCAGGGATCGGCTTCACGCTGGCCATGGCGGTCGTCCTGACCGGAGCCGCGTGCTCGGGGGACGACAAGCCCGTCGCCCAGTCCCAGGGGGCCAGCGTCGTGGAGTCCCCGACTCCGACGCCGCCTCCCGAGCATCCGTTCACGGGCCGCCCCATCGCCGCGCGCAAGCCGGTGCTCGCCGTGAAGATCGAGAACACCCACGCGGGCAAGCCGCAGATGGGCCTGCGCAGCGCCGACATCGTCTTCGTCGAGCAGGTCGAAGGCGGGCTCACCCGGCTCATGGCGATCTTCTCCTCGAAGCTGCCCGCCCAGGTGGGGCCGGTCCGCAGCGCCCGCATCTCCGACCTGCACATCCTCCCGATGTTCGGCAAGCCCGCCCTGGCCTACTCCGGCGTGCAGACGAAGATGATCCCCTTTGTCCAGAAGGCCTCGCTGTTCGACGTGTCCGACAGCCGGGTCCCCGCGGCGTACACCCGCGCGGCCGGCCGGGTCGCGCCGTACAACCTGGTCGGCAGTCCCAGGAAGCTGCTCGCCAAGGCGCCGCAGGCGACCAAGGCGCGCGACATCGGCTTCGTCTTCTCCGACGAGCCGCCGGCCGGGGGCACGCCGCAGAAGAGCGTCAGCGTCCGCTATCCCGCGGCCCGCTTCACGTTCACGTGGTCGGCGTCGCAGAAGCGCTGGCTGGTGACGCAGGACGGCGAGAAGGACATGGCGGCCGAGGGCGGCCAGCAGGGCGCCCCCACGATCGTCATCCAGTGGGTGAAGACCGACCGCTCGGAGTTCCACGACTTCACCGGCAGCTACACCCCGCTCGTGCACACGGTGGGAAAGGGCACCGGCGTGGTGCTCAGGGACGGCCAGGCCTACCGGATCAAGTGGTCGCGCTCCTCGGAGAAGAAGGGCACCACCTACACCATGGCCGACGGCACGCCCATGCCGTTCGCCCGCGGCCAGGTCTGGGTCGTGCTCGCCTCCCGCAAGCCAATTGCGCCGTGATGGACAAAAAGCCTGATCGACTCTGACATACGGGTGCGTGAGGTGCGGGATCGGCCACCGCCTACGATGGAGAGGATTCCGTAGGCCCGCCGTCGTGAGGTAGCACCGTGTCCAGCAGCACCCCCGAAGTCAACGAGACCACCGCCGTCGGCACCGCCCGCGTGAAGCGCGGCATGGCCGAGATGCTCAAGGGCGGTGTCATCATGGACGTCGTCACCCCGGAGCAGGCCAAGATCGCCGAGGACGCGGGAGCCGTCGCCGTCATGGCGCTGGAGCGCGTCCCCGCCGACATCCGCGCCCAGGGCGGCGTGTCCCGGATGAGCGACCCCGACATGATCGAGGGCATCATCAACGCCGTCTCCATCCCGGTGATGGCCAAGGCCAGGATCGGCCACTTCGTCGAGGCCCAGGTGCTCCAGGCGCTCGGGGTCGACTACATCGACGAGTCCGAGGTCCTCACCCCGGCCGACTACGCCAACCACATCGACAAGTGGCAGTTCACCGTGCCCTTCGTGTGCGGGGCCACCAACCTCGGCGAGGCGCTGCGCCGCATCACCGAGGGCGCCGCCATGATCCGCTCCAAGGGGGAGGCCGGCACCGGCGACGTCTCCAACGCCACCACCCACATGCGCAAGATCCGCGGCGAGATCAAGCGCCTCACCTCGCTGCCCGAGGACGAGCTGTACGTCGCCGCCAAGGAACTGCAGGCGCCGTACGAGCTGGTGGCCGAGATCGCCAAGACCGGCAAGCTGCCGGTGGTGCTGTTCACCGCGGGCGGCATCGCCACGCCGGCCGACGCCGCGATGATGATGCAGCTCGGCGCCGAGGGCGTGTTCGTCGGCTCGGGCATCTTCAAGTCCGGCGACCCCGCCAAGCGCGCCGCCGCCATCGTCAAGGCCACCACGTTCTACGACGACCCCGACGTGATCGCCAAGGTCTCGCGCGGCCTGGGCGAGGCGATGGTCGGCATCAACGTCGACGACATCCCCGTGCCGCACCGCCTCGCCGAGCGCGGCTGGTAGACCGCGGCTGGTAGACAACAGGGAAGTCAGGGCGCAGACGCCCGGCCGGGACGTCCCGGCCGGGCGTTCTTGCTGTCCGCGGAGCACGACGTCCGCGCCCAAGAGGAGCGGCCCGCCGTCATCGAACGCCGGGACGCCGCCCGCCTCGCCGGCTCCGGCCCGGCCCCCGTTATCGTGGGCTGCCATGACGACCGACGACGCGGCACGGCTCGCCGAGAACCTGTCACGTGAGCTGCGCCATATCGTGATGCTGCTGCGCCGTACGACGGCCGGGCAGCCGGTCACCTCCCAGCAATACTCCGTGCTCGGCTCCCTGGAGGACGGCGCGCGCCGGATGACCGAGCTGGCCGAGGAGCACGGCGTGCAGCTTCCGACGATGAGCGTGCAGGTCAGCCGCCTGGAGGAGGCCGGTCTCGTCGCGCGGGGCACCGACGCATCCGACGCGCGGGTGCGCACCGTCGAGCTGACCGACGAGGGCCGCGACCGCCTCCGGGCCGTACGGCGGGCCAGGATCGCCTACCTGTCCGGCCGGCTGGACGAGCTGACCGCCGAGGAGCGCACGGCCATCGCCCGGGCTCTCCCCGCCCTCGCGAAGCTGGGCCGTGCCTGACAGAACGTGCCGGAACGCGGCTGTCCGTCGTTTTGGGCCCGCAGACCGTGGCCATACGCTGAACAGGTCACCACAGGAAGGAAAACCGTGACGTCCGCACCCAAGATCGGCGTGCTCGCCCTGCAGGGCGACGTGCGCGAGCACATCCGCGCCCTGGAGGAGTCGGGCGCCACCGCCACGCCGGTGCGCAGGCAGGAGGAGCTCGCCGCGGTGGACGCGCTGGTCGTCCCGGGCGGGGAGTCGACCACGATGTGGAAGCTCGCCGTCACCTTCGAGCTGCTCGAACCGCTGCGGCTGCGGATCAAGGAGGGCATGCCCGCCTACGGCTCGTGCGCCGGGATGATCATGCTGGCCGACCGGATCGAGGGGGGCATCGAGGGTCAGGAGACGCTGGGCGGCATCGACATGGTGGTCCGCCGCAACGCCTTCGGCCGCCAGGTCGACTCGTTCGAGGCCGATCTCGACTTCGCCGGGCGGGGGACGATCAGGGCCGTGTTCATCCGCGCGCCCTGGGTCGAGTCCCTGGGGCCCGACGTGGAAGTGCTGGGCCGCACCGAAGCTGGGGATAGGATCGTCGCGGTCCGACAGGGACCGCTGCTCGCGACGTCCTTCCATCCGGAGCTGACAGGCGACGCGCGGGTGCACTCGTATTTTGTCGAAATGGTGAGGGAGCTCTAGGCGATGTCCGGCCACTCCAAATGGGCGACGACGAAGCACAAGAAGGCGGCGCTGGACTCCAAGCGCGGCAAGCTTTTCGCCAAGCTCATCAAGAACATCGAGGTCGCGGCCAGGACCGGCGGGCCCGACCCCGAAGGCAACCCCACGCTGTTCGACGCCATCACCAAGGCCAGGAAGAACTCGGTCCCGATCGACAACATCGAGCGGGCCCGCAAGCGCGGCGGCGGCCTCGAGGCCGGCGGCGCCGACTGGCAGACGATCATGTACGAGGGCTACGCCCCCGGCGGTGTCGCGGTCCTCATCGAGTGCCTCACCGACAACCGCAACCGTGCGGCGTCCGAGGTGCGCGTGGCGCTGACCCGCAACGGCGGCTCGCTCGCCGACCCCGGCTCGGTGTCGTACATGTTCAACCGCAAGGGCGTCGTGATCGTCCCCAAGGGGTCGCTGACCGAGGACGACGTGCTCATGGCCGTCCTCGACGCGGGTGCCGAGGAGGTCAACGACCTCGGTGAGAGCTTCGAGGTGGTCTCCGAGGCCTCCGACCTGATCCCCGTGCGCAAGGCGCTGCAGGACGCCGGCATCGACTACGAGTCGGCCGAGATGAGCTTCGTCCCCACGCTCAACGTCCCCCTCGACGAGGAGGGCGCCCGCAAGGTCTTCAAGCTCATCGACGCGCTCGAGGACAGCGACGACGTGCAGAACGTCTGGGCGAACTTCGACGTGAGCGACGAGGTCATGGAGAAGGTCGGCGCCTGACGCCGGAGGCGGGCACGGGCCCCCGGCCCCCGGCCGGCACGGGCCCCCGGCCCACGTTGGCGCAGGGCCTTCGGCCCGCCATGGACGCAGGGCCTTCGGCCCGCCATGGACGCAGGGCCCGGCCCGGAGCCGCCGCGTGGGCGGAAAACCGGTGGCAGAGGCCGCCGCGGCCCGCATAGCTTGGCCGGTTGTGGAAATCCGTCATCTCACCAGCGACGACCTGGACGCCGTCCTCGACAACCGCAGGCGCGCCTTCGGCCCGCTGTCCGGCGGCGGCGCGGAGACCTGGCGCAAGCTCGTCTCCCCGATGCTGCCCGAGGGCCGTTATCTGGGCGCCTTCGACGGCCCCCGGCTCGTCGGCACGGCCAGGATCAACCCGTACGTCCAGTGGTGGCACGGCCGCCCGCTGTCGATGGGCGGCGTGGCGGGCGTGACCGTGGCGCCGGAGGACCGCGGCAGGGGCGTGGGCCGGGCGCTCACGCACGCGGCCATCGAGCGCTGCGCCGAGCTCGGCCACGCGGTCTCCGCGCTCTACCCGGCCACCACGCCGGTCTACCGGAGCGCGGGCTACGAGCACGCCGGCGTGCTCCAGCGGATCACCGTGCCCGCCGAGGCGCTGCGTACGCTCGGCGGGCCCGGCGGCGCGGCCGGCCCGGGCGGCACGGTCAAGCTGCGCCGGATGGGCCCCGCCGACGCGGCCGAGGTCGTCGCCCTGATCGGCCGGGTGCACGCCGCCGCCCGCGCGAGCGGCCCGCTGAGCTTCGACGAGCGGACCTGGCGGCTGTGGCTGGAGGACGACGACGACTTCTGTTATCTGGCCGAGGACGGGTTCGTCGTCTATCGGTGGAGCGACGGGAACATCGAGGTCGACAACCTGCTCGCGGGGTCGGAGGCGACGGCCAGGGCCCTGTGGTCGATGGTCGGCAGCGCCTCGACCGTCGCGAAGTCGGTGAAGGCGTTCGTGGACCCGGCCGACCCGGTGCTCTGGATGCTGCGGGAGCGGTCGAAGGACGAGGTCAGCCAGACCCGGTGGATGTTCCGGCTGATCGATCTGCCCGCCGCGGTCGAGGGGCGCGGCTTCCCCGCCGGAGTCCGCGCCGAGATCCCCGTCGAGGTGACGGACGCCCTGCGCCCGGGCAACGCGGGCCCGTGGCTGCTGCGGGTGGACGGCGGCGCCGGGTCCGTGACGCGGCGGGACGCGACGGGCGGTGACAGGGCCGGCGGCGACGCGACGCGGCTCACGATCGGCGGGATGTCGGCCCTGTTCGCCGGCGTCCCCACGGCCACCCTCCGCCGCGCCGGCCTGCTGAGCGGCGGCTCTCCCGACACCGACGACGCGCTGGACGCCGCGTTCGGCTGCACCGCGTACATGATCGACTACTTCTGACGCCCCCGCGCGGCCGCTGATCGCGATAGAGTGACCGACCGAACAGATGTTCGGCGCAGCGGCGGCCGCGCCGCCGGGATCAGGGAGGCGTGCCGGTGCGGATGCCCCAACTGCGGGTGATGGGCGTGGACCCGGGGCTGACGCGGTGCGGTCTCGGCGCCGTGGAGGGCCGTCCGGGCGCGCCGCTGAGCCTGCTGTCCGTCGGGGTGGTCCGCACCCCGCCCGACGACGACATCGGGTCCCGGCTGGTCGTCATCGAGGCCGAGATCGAGCGCTGGCTCGACGAGATCAGGCCCGACGCGGTCGCCGTCGAGCGGGTCTTCGCCCAGCACAACGTCCGCACGGTGATGGGGACGGCCCAGGCGTCGGCCGTCGCGATCGTCTGTGCGGCGCGGCGGGGGCTGCCGGTCGCGCTGCACACGCCCAGCGAGGTCAAGGCCGCCATCACCGGCAACGGCAACGCCGACAAGAAGCAGGTCGGCACGATGGTCACCCGGCTGCTGCGGCTCGACGCCATGCCCAGGCCCGCGGACGCGGCCGACGCGCTCGCCCTGGCCATCTGCCACGTCTGGCGCGGCGGGGTGCAGCACCGCCTGGCCGACGCCCTGGCCAGGGCCCGTTCCGGCGGTGCCGGCACCACTGGCACTGGGGGCACTGGGGGCTCTGGTAGGACTGGGAGACCCGGCGAAGTCGCGGCCGGGCGTCAGGACCGGGGAGGGAGCACGCGGTGATCGCATCCGTTGCGGGGCAGGTGGCGGCGATCGGAGCCGACAGCGCCGTGGTCGAGGTGGGCGGCGTGGGGATGCTCGTCCACTGCACCCCGGGCACCCTGGCCGGGCTGCGGGTCGGCGAACCCGCCCGGCTGTCCACCTCGCTCGTCGTCCGCGAGGAGTCCCTCACGCTGTACGGCTTCGCCTCCGACGACGAGCGCACGGTCTTCGAGCTGCTCCAGACGGCCAGCGGGGTCGGGCCGCGCCTGGCCCTGGCCATGCTCGCGGTCCACGCGCCCAACGCGCTGCGGGTCGCGGTGGCGAGCGCCGACATCAAGGCCCTCACGATGGTGCCCGGCATCGGCCAGAAGGGCGCGCAGCGCATCGTGCTCGAACTCAAGGACAAGCTCGGCACCCCGGCGGCGGCCGTCGACGCCGCGATCAACGGCGCGGCGGCCGCGCCCGTCTGGCGCGACCAGGTCCACTCGGGACTGGTCGGGCTCGGCTACTCGTCCAGGGACGCCGACGAGGCGGTCGCGGCGGTCACCGCGGAGGCCGAGGCGGAGCTCGCGGCCGGCCGCGCCCCGCAGGTTGCCGCGCTGCTCAAGTCCGCCCTGCGCGCGCTGAGCGTGCGGTGACCTCGTGGCGGGCCGTGCCTCGCCCGCCGTACGGGGTGGAGGGCGGGCTGATGGGATCATGAAAGTTTCACCGGGAATCGGACGGGTCCCGGCAGGCCGAGCGGATGGTGTCGAGTGAGCTTCGAGCGGGATCTCGTGTCGCCGGAACCGGAGGGCGACGAGCGGGTGATCGAGGCCGCGCTGCGCCCCCGGCGCCTTGACGAGTTCATCGGGCAGGGCCGGGTACGCGAGCAGCTGTCGCTGGTGCTGGAGAGCGCCCTGCGCCGCAACCGCCCGCCCGACCACGTGCTCATGAGCGGTGGCCCGGGGCTCGGCAAGACGACGCTCGCCATGATCATCGCCTCCGAGCTCGGCGCGCCGCTGCGGATGACCTCGGGCCCGGCGCTGGAGCGCGCGGGCGACCTCGCCGCGATCCTGTCCACGCTGACCGAGGGCGAGGTTTTGTTCATCGACGAGATCCACCGGATGGCCCGCCCGGCGGAGGAGATGCTCTACCTCGCCATGGAGGACTTCCGGGTGGACATCGTCGTCGGCAAGGGCCCCGGCGCCACCTCGATCCCCCTCGACATCGCTCCGTTCACGCTGGTCGGGGCCACCACCAGGGCGGGGCTGCTGCCCGCGCCGCTGCGCGACAGGTTCGGCTTCACCGCCCACATGGACTTCTACGACGTGACCGAGCTGGAGCAGGTGCTGCGACGCTCCGCGAAGCTGCTGTCGGTCGAGCTGCCGGACGAGGGCGCCCACGAGATCGCCCGCCGTTCGCGCGGCACGCCCCGCATCGCCAACCGCCTGCTCCGCCGGGTGCGCGACTTCGCCGAGGTCCGCGCGGAGGGCGTGATCGACCGGGAGGTCGCGGCGGCGGCGCTCAACCTCTACGAGGTCGACGCCGAGGGGCTCGACCGGCTCGACCGCGCCGTGCTCGACGCGCTGCTGCGCAAGTTCGGCGGCGGCCCGGTGGGCCTGTCGACGCTCGCGGTGGCCGTGGGGGAGGAGCCGGAGACCGTGGAGGTCGTGGCCGAGCCCTTCCTGGTGCGGCAGGGGCTGCTGGCCCGCACCCCGAGGGGCCGCGTCGCCACCGCCGCCGCCTGGGCGCACCTCGGCATGACCCCGCCTCCTGACGCGGTCGGCTCGGTGGCGGTGCCCTCGCTCTTCGACGACGCCTGAATGACGGGCGCCAACGCGGTAAGCGGAAACCGGGGCAAAGAGGTAACAGACCGATTGCGAAGCCCATGAAACGGGAACTTTCCTGCCCGCCTGCCCGTGGGTTCGTTGCCGGGCTTCTGCGTGCTCGCATACACTGCGTGGCTTGACTGGCCGCACACGCGAGAAGTCGCGGTGGCCCGCGTGTGAAGCGCACAAGACCTCCGGCGTCAGGCCGGTTCATCACGTTACGAAAGGGTGGCCCCCGTGGGTAACAACCCGCTTGGGACGTTCCTGCCACTGATCTTGTTGGTAGTGGTGTTCTACTTCCTCCTGATCCGCCCCCAGCGCAAGCGGCAGCAGGAACAGGTCCAGATGCAGAACTCCCTCACCCCGGGCGCCCGGGTGATGACCACGACGGGGTTGTTCGCGACGGTGGTCGCGCTGCAGGACGACGACGTCGTGCTGGAGATTGCCCCCGGTGTCGAGACCCGCTGGGCCAAGGCGGCGATCGGCCGGGTGATCACCCCCGCTGACGAGGTGACGGAGACCGAGGAGACCGTGACCGAGGGCACCGACACGGGGAACGGCGACGACACGAGCACCAAGCAGTCCTGAGTAGGCTGATCACAACTTTTTCGACGAAAGAACTGACCTCCAGTGGCCCCACCGACCAGTAGCCAGAGCAAGCCGGGACGCACACTCCTGCTGCTCCTTGCGCTCATCATCGTCATGGGCGCGACGGTCGCCCTCCAGAAGGCGTTCGTCCCCAAGTTCGGCCTCGACCTCGCGGGCGGCACGACCGTGACGCTCTCGCCGGTCACGGCGGACGGGAAGGCGCCGTCGCAGGAGAGCCTCGACCGAGCCGTGACGATCATCCGGCAGCGCGTCAACGGCACCGGCATCTCCGACGCCCAGGTCGCGAAGTCGAACGACAACATCGTGATCCAGATCCCGGGCGCGGGCCGTGACGAGGCCCTCAAGCTGGTGTCGACCACCGCCGAACTGCGCATGCGGCAGGTGCTCGCGGTGGCCGCCGCCACGAACCAGCCGGCCGAGGTGCCCACGGCGGCCCCGACGCCCAGCGGCTCGGCCACGGCGACGCCCGCGACCACCGAGGGCACGTCGACGCCGGCCGGTGAGGGCGCCGCCTCCAACGGCAACGCGACGCCCGCCGGGCGCGCCCTGTCGAAGGCGCTGACCGCGCCGTCGCCGGACCCGACCGCCTCGGAGAGGGCCGGGAACCACCGCAAGGCGGGGGCGGGAGCCGCCCGCGCCAACCGGGCGAAGGCGTCGCCCTCGGCGACGGCTCCCAGCCCCACGCCGACGGCCGCGCCGCAGGACACGGGCGACCCACTGGCAGGTCAGGACACCAGCGGCATCGACCCGGCGCTGCTCACCGAGTTCCGCGACATCGACTGCACCGCGAAGAACCGCGGTCAGGGCGCCCCGGACGACCCGAACAAGCAGATCGTCGCCTGCAGCGACGACGGCACGGCCCGTTACATCCTGGACAAGGCCGCGGTGCAGGGCACCGAGATCAGCGGTGCGCAGGCGGGCACCGACCCCACCACCGGTGAGTGGATCGTCCAGGTCGACTTCAAGTCGAAGGGCGCCAGCCAGTTCGCCGACATCACCCGGCGCATCACGACCCTGCCGGCCCCGCGCAACCAGCTCGCCAACGTGCTGGACGGCGTCGTCATCGTCGCTCCGACGATTGAGGAGGCCATCCCCGGCGGCAGCGCCCGGATCTCCGGCAGCTTCACGCAGACGACCGCCACCGAGCTGGCCGACCAGCTCAAGTACGGCGCGCTGCCGCTGAAGTTCCAGCAGAGCTCGGTCGTCTCGGTCTCCTCGACCCTCGGCCAGGACCAGCTCAACGGCGGTCTCATCTCCGGCGCGCTCGGCCTGATCGTCGTCATGATCTACCTGCTGCTCTACTACCGGGGTCTGGGGCTCATCGGCATCGCCAGCCTGTGCGTGGCCACCGTGTTCACCTACCTGACGGTGGACGTGCTGAGCCACAACGCCGGCTTCCGGCTCTCGCTGCCGCACATCATCGGTCTGGTGGTCTCGATCGGCATCACGGCGGACTCGTTCATCGTCTACTTCGAACGGATCCGCGACGAGATCAAGGAGGGCCACCGCACGCTGCGCTCGGCCGTGGAGGTGGCCTGGCGGCGCGCCCGGCGCACCATCCTGGTCGCCGACGCCGTCATGTTCATCGCCGCGGTGGTGCTCTACTTCCTCGCGGTCGGCGACGTGGCCGGCTTCGCGTTCGCGATGGGCCTGACGACGCTCATCGACATCGTGGTGGTGTTCCTGTTCACCAAGCCGCTGATGTCCCTCATGGGGCGGTTGCGGTTCTTCTCCAAGGGCCACAAGCTGTCCGGACTCGACGCGGAGCGCATGGGCCGCACCAGCCCCGCCGAGCAGACCCTGCAGGAGGCGTGATGCCGGGAGTGATCAGCCGCCTCTACCGCGGCGACATCAACATCGACTTCGTCGGCAAGCGCAAGATCTGGTATGGCCTGTCGGTGTTCCTGCTGGCCGTCTCGATCCTCGGCCTGGCGCTGAACGGGCTCAACCTGGGCGTGGAGTTCCGCGGCGGCTCGGTGTTCGACTTCACGCGCACGCCCGGCTCCAGCATCGAGCAGGTCCGCGAGACCGTCTCGGACGCCGGGGTCCACCAGGTCATCGTGCAGGAGGCCGGTCCGAACTGGCGGGTCACCACCGAGAGCCTCAAGGGCGATGAGGTGACCAAGGTCCAGACCACGATCGCCAAGAAGTACGGGATCAAGGAAGACCAGGTCAGCTCCCAGGTCATCGGCGCGACCTGGGGTGGCGAGGTCTCGCAGAAGGCCTGGCTCGGCCTCGCGGTCTTCATGATCGCGATCATGCTGTACCTGTCGGTCGCCTTCGAGTGGCGGATGGCCCTCGCGGCGATCGTCGCCCTCGTCCACGACCTCGTGATCACCGCAGGCGTCTACGCCTGGTCGGGCTTCGAGGTCACCCCGGCGACGATGCTCGGCTTCCTCACGATCCTCGGTTACTCGTTGTACGACGCGGTCGTCGTCTTCGACATGATCAAGGAGGTCACCGGCAAGCTCGGCACGAGCGCGAAGATGACCTACACGCAGGCCGCCAACAACGCGCTCAGCCACACGCTGATCCGGTCGCTGAACACCTCGCTGGTGGCGATCCTGCCGGTGGCGGCGATCCTGTTCATCGGCACCACGCTGCTCGGCGCCGGCACGCTGAAGGACCTGTCGCTGGCCCTGTTCGTCGGCATGATCGTCGGCACCTACTCGTCCCTGTGCGTGGCCACGCCGATCCTGGTCACGCTGAAGGAGCGGGAGCCCAAGTGGCAGGCGCTGGCCCAGCGGGTGCACGCCAAGCAGGTCTCCGCGGCCAAGGCCGCCGCGAAGGAGCCCGTCTCGGCCGGCACGCAGCAGGCCGCCGCCACGGAGAAGCGCAAGAAGCGCTGACCCCGGCACGTCCGACGCAGGCGCCCCCGGAACCCGCCGGTACCGGGGGCGCCTGCGCGTTCCCCTGTCCCGTTAGGCTTGGGCGTCGTGACTGACTGGACGGCTCTCATCAGGGATGTCCCGGACTATCCCAAGCCCGGCATCCTCTTCAAGGACATCACGCCGCTGCTGGCGGACCACGCGGCCTTCACCCAGGTCGTGGACGAGCTCGGAGACGGCCTGACCTTCGACAAGGTGGTCGGCATCGAGGCGCGGGGCTTCATCCTGGCCGCGCCGGTGGCCTACCGCAGTGGCGCGGGGTTCGTCCCAGTACGTAAAAAGGGTAAATTGCCCGCCGATACCTACGCGGCGTCCTACGATCTGGAGTACGGCTCCGCGACGATCGAGGTGCACGCCGACGCCTTCGATCCCGGCGACCGGGTTCTGATCGTGGACGACGTCCTCGCCACGGGCGGCACGGCCGGGGCGGCCGTGGAGCTGGTCAGAAGGACGGGCGCGGAGGTCGTGGCCGCGTCCTTCCTGATGGAGCTGTCCTTCCTCTCCGGCCGCGACCGGCTCCCGGGCCTGGACGTCCGCACCCTGCTCACCGTCTGAGCCGCACGGGCAGGTCAGGGGGCACTCGGCCGAGAGTGCTGTGGCAGCACGGATACACTGTGGAATCTGGACTCGACGTGAGGAGTCTGTGTGCCCCGTGATGTGGTCGTGCCCGACAGCGCGCGGGTCGATCGCGGAGTGATCTCCCGCGACGCCCCCGAGCCCGTCGCAGACGTGCCCCCCGACGCGGCACGCGACCCCGCGGCGGTCCCGGAGGACAAGCCGGCGTCGCCGGCCACGCGACGGAGGCTCGCCCGTTTCGGGGGGCAGTGGGGTGCTATGAATCCGGTGTTGGAACCGCTCTTCAAGACGGTCCGTGCCACCCATCCCAAAGCAGACCTGCGGCTGATCGAGCGGGCGTACGACGTCGCCGCCTATCACCACCGCG
Organism: Microbispora hainanensis; assembly: GCF_006874475.1. Classification (GTDB taxonomy): domain Bacteria; phylum Actinomycetota; class Actinomycetes; order Streptosporangiales; family Streptosporangiaceae; genus Microbispora; species Microbispora hainanensis. The sequence continues at coordinate 44,595 of NZ_VIRM01000026.1, read as the reverse complement.
ATCAGAAGCGAAAGAGCGGCGACCCGTACATCACCCACCCGCTCGCGGTCGCGACGATCCTGGCGGAGCTGGGCACGGACGACGAGACGCTGTGCGCCGCCCTGCTGCACGACACCGTGGAGGACACCGCCTACAGCCTCGACGAGTTACGAGCCGACTTCGGCGACAACATCGCGTTGCTCGTCGACGGCGTGACCAAGCTCGACAAGGTGAAGTTCGGCGACGCGGCGCAGGCCGAGACCGTGCGCAAGATGGTCGTCGCGATGTCGCGCGACATCCGCGTGCTGGTCATCAAGCTGGCCGACCGGCTGCACAACATGCGCACCATGCGCTACATGCCGGAGCACAAGCGGCAGCAGAAGTCCCGCGAGACGCTGGAGATCTTCGCGCCGCTGGCCCACCGGCTCGGCATGAACACCATCAAGTGGGAGCTGGAGGACCTCGCGTTCGCCATGCTCTACCCGAAGCGATACGACGAGATCGCCCGGATGGTGTCGGAGCGCGCGCCGCGCCGCGACCTGTTCCTGCACGAGGTCATCGAGAAGGTCTCCGCCGACCTGCGCGAGGCGAAGATCAAGGCGACCGTGCGGGGCCGTCCCAAGCACTACTACTCGATCTACCAGAAGATGATCGCCAAGGGCGTGGCCTTCGACGACATCTACGACCTTGTGGGCATCCGCGTCCTGGTCGACACGGTCCGCGACTGCTATGCGGCGCTCGGAACGATCCACGCGCAGTGGAAGCCGGTGCCGGGGCGGTTCAAGGACTACATCGCCATGCCCAAGTTCAACATGTACCAGTCGCTGCACACGACGGTCATGGGACCCGAGGGCAAGGCCATCGAGCTCCAGATCCGCACGCGGGCCATGCACAACCGGGCCGAGTACGGCGTGGCCGCGCACTGGAAGTACAAGGAGGAGATGACCGGGGCCGGGGCCGGCAAGGTCAAGCAGGTCAACGACATGGCCTGGTTGCGCCAGCTGCTCGACTGGCAGAAGGAGACCTCCGACCCGGGGGAGTTCCTCGAGTCGCTGCGCTTCGACCTGTCGGTCTCGGAGGTGTTCGTCTTCACCCCGCGCGGCCAGGTGATCGCGCTGCCCGAGGGCGCCACCCCGGTCGACTTCGCGTACGCCGTGCACACCGAGGTCGGCCACCGATGTATCGGCGCGCGGGTCAACGGCAGGCTGGTGCCGCTGGAGTCCCGCCTAGGCAACGGCGACACCGTCGAGATCTTCACGTCGAAGTCGCCGGACGCGGGGCCGTCCAGAGACTGGCTGAAGTTCGTCAAGAGCGGCCGGGCCCGCAACAAGATCCGCCAGTGGTTCACCAAGGAGCGCCGCGAGACCGCCATCGAGGCGGGCAAGGAGGCGATCGGGCGGGCCATGCGCAAGCAGGGCCTGCCGCTGCAGCGGCTCATGTCCGGCGAGGCGCTGCTGGCCCTGGCCAGGGATCTGCGGTACGCCGACGTCTCGGCGTTGTACGCGGCCGTCGGCGAGGGGCACGTCACCGCCCAGTCGGTCGTGGACAAGCTCGTACAGGCCCTGGGAGGCGTCGAGGGGGCCGAGGAGGACATTGCCGAGGCCCAGGTCCCCACGCGGCTCAAGGGCCGTCTGAGGGCCAACTCGAACGCCGGCGTGATGGTCGCGGGCGACCCGGACGTGTGGGTCCGGCTGTCGCGCTGCTGCACCCCGGTGCCGGGCGACGAGATCGTCGGGTTCGTCACGCGGGGGCACGGCGTCTCCGTGCACCGCAGCAACTGCCCCAACGTGGAGCAGCTCAGCGCCCACCCCGACCGGCTGGTGGAGGTCGCCTGGTCGCCCGGGGACGACTCGGTCTTCCTCGTCGCGATCCAGGTGGAGGCGCTCGACCGGCCCCGCCTGCTGTCGGATGTCACGCGGACCCTGTCCGACCAGCACGTGAACATCCTGTCGGCGTCGGTCACGACCAGCCGCGACCGGGTGGCGATCAGCAAGTTCACCTTCGAGATGGGCGACCCCAAGCACCTCGGCCACGTGCTCAAGGCCGTGCGCAGCGTGGCCGGCGTCTACGACGTCTACCGCGTGAACAACTGACGCCTCGCCGGGGGCTCAAGGCCGTACGGCCCTCATACGGGGGGCGGACATGCGAATCCCGGCGTGACACGAGGTCACGCCGGGATTCGTTCGAACCGGTCCAGCGTTCGAAGCCGGTCAGGGGCCGGTCAGGGGCCGGTCAGGAGCCGGTCAAAGAGTGGTCAGGAGAACTCGGCGAGCGTCCGCTCCGCCTCCTGGAGCCAGGAGCGGCGGGCGGCCAGGGCCTCCTCCGCCTCCTTGACGTCCTTGTCGCGGCCGGCCGCCTGGGCCTTGGCCAGCCGCGTCTCCAGCTGGTCGATCGACCTGCGGAGCTGGTTGACCGTGTCCTGGGCGCGCGCCCTGGCCTCGGGGTTGGAGCGCTTCCACTCGTTCTCCTCGGCCCTGCGGACCGCGTCGTCGATCTTGCGCAGCCCGCCCTCCAGGCGGTCGCGCTGGTCGCGCGGCACCGGCCCCGCGGCCTCCCAGCGCTCCAGGATGCTCCGCAGCGCCGTGCGCGCGGCCCGCGCGTCGGTGACCGGCAACAGCTTCTCGGCCTCGGCCAGCAGGCCCTCCTTGACCTCCGCGTTGGCCGCGAAGGAGGCGTCCCGCTCCGCGAACACGGCCGAGCGGGCCTGGAAGAACTGGTCCTGGGCGGCCTTGAAGCGCGCCCACAGCTCGTCCTCGACCTCGCGGGAGGCGCGCCCGGCGGCCTTCCACTCGCGCATCAGCTCGCGGTACGCCGCCGCGGTGGCGTTCCAGTCCGTCGAGCCGGCCAGCGCCTCCGCCTCGCTCACGATGCGCTCCTTGGTGCCGCGCACCGCGTCGCGCTGCTGGTCGAGCGAGGAGAAGTACGCCTTGCGCCGCTTGGCGAAGGCCGTACGCGCCGTGGACAGCCTCTTCCACAGCGTCGCCTCGGTGGCCCGGTCGACCCGCTCGGCGGCCTTCCACTCCTCGACGAGCTGCCGCAGCCGCTCGCCGCCGGACTTCCAGTGCGTCGTCTCCTCGGCGATGCGCTCGGCCTCGGCGACGATGCGTTCCTTCACCTCGCGGGCGTGGGCCCGGGCCTGGTCACGTGCCGCCCGCAGTTCCTCGCGGCGCTTGCCGACCAGCTCGGTGAGCGCCGTCAGCCGGTCCTGCAGGGAGCCCAGATCGCCGACCGCGTGCGCCTCGGCCACCGACTCCCGCAGCTTGGCGATGCTCGCCTCGGCCTGGGCCGGCGCGAGGTCGGTGCCGCGCACCCGCTGCTCCAGGAGCTGCACCTGGCCCGCCAGCTCGTCGAACTTCCGGCGGTAGTAGGCCAGCGCCTCCTCCGGCTCACCGGCCTGCCAGGACCCGACGGCCCGTTCTCCCTCAGCCGTACGCACGTAGACGGTGCCGTCCTCGTCTACCCGGCCCCACGGGTCGGTGCTCACCGTGTCCTCCCGCACTTGAATCAGCCTCCAGGGCTCGATGTGCCCTTGGTTGTATTACGTCAGCTCTTGCTGGTGATTGTCACGTCTTTGATGACCACGGGCTGCTTCGGGGCACCAGTGCCGTCCCCGCCCGGACTGGCGATGACGCCCTTCTTGGCGACCTTGTCCACGATTTCGAGTCCTTTGGTCACCGTACCGAAAGGCGTGTAGTCGGGGCTCAGCCCGGTGTCCCCGAACACGATGAAGAACTGGCTTCCGTTCGTGTTCGGACCGCTGTTCGCCATCGCGAGCACGCCCCGCGTGTACTTCGCGCCCGCCAGGTTCTCGTTGGCGAAGCGGTAGCCGGGGCCGCCCTGGCCGTCGGTCGGGTTCTTGCCGTCCGCCTTGGCGAGCGGGTCGCCGCACTGCAGGATCGGGAAGTCCGTGCCCATCCGGTGGCACTTCGTGTCGTCGAAGTAGTCCTTGGACGCCAGGAACTTGAACGAGTTGACCGTGCAGGGCGCCTTCTCGCTGTCCAGCTTCGCGACGATGTCGCCGAGGTTGGTCTTGATGGTCATGGTCGCCGGGGCGGTGCTCACCTGCTCCGGCGGCATGCCGACGTTCTTGACCTGTCCGCTGCCCTCGTCGGGGACGTAGCCGCAGGTGCCCTTGGCCGGGTCGTACGGCTTGGGGTCGTTCGCGAGGGGCTTGCTGCTCGCCGACGCCGACGCGGCCGCCGTGGCATCGCTGTCGTCGCTGCCGAGCAGGGTCGTCGCCGCGACCACGCCGCCGATCACCACCACCACGGCCGCGGTGGTGCCTATGATCGCGGCGCGCCGCGACTTCTGCTCGCGTTCCACCCGGGCCCGCAGCTGCCGTTCGTAGTGTTCCCGGGCCAGCTGCTTCTGCCGGTCCTTGCCGGTGACCACTTCGACCTCCCGACTCGTCCTGTTTCCCATGGTCGTACGCCCGGACGCGGTCTCGCCGGTGCGTGCCCGCCACACCCGGAGGTGCTCCGGGAACGGCGGCCCGTTCTATAGCATCCGGCTCGACTGCTCCAAGAATGACTATTGAGGTGGGCGAATCGTATCGGCTGACGGGTATTGGTTCGCAGCCTGCCGACCCGCACCGGTACCCTTCGGTTACATTCGCTCGCGCAATCCTTGATTGATCCGTAGAGACGCAGAGGCCGCTTCCGTGCTCGTCGCCGGGTTTCCCGCAGGGTCGTTCCAGACCAACTGTTACATCGTCGCTCCCGCAGCAGGCGAGGAGTGCGTGGTCATCGACCCAGGTCAGGACGCCGTGGAGGACCTCGACGCGCTGCTGCGCGAGCACCGGCTGAAGCCGGTCGCGGTGCTGCTCACCCACGGTCACATCGATCACGTGTGGTCGGTGGCCCCGGTGTGCGGCGCCCGCGACGTGCCCGCGTGGATCCATCCCGAGGATCGCGATCTGCTGTCGGACCCGGCGAAGGCGTTCCCGCCGCAGGCGGGCCAGGTCTTCGGCGGCCTGAAACTTTCCGAGCCCGACGACGTGCGGGAGCTGGCCGACGGGGCCGTGCTGTCGCTGGCCGGGCTGGAGCTCACGGTCGAGCACAGGCCGGGCCATACCAGGGGGTCGGTGACGTTCCGGACGCCCGTCGAGGACACCCAGGTCCTGTTCGCGGGCGACCTGCTGTTCGCCGGCTCCATCGGACGTACCGACCTGCCCGGCGGCGACCACGCCGCCATGCTGCGCAGCCTCGCGAAGACGCTGACGCTGCCGGACGAGACCACGGTCCTGCCCGGCCACGGACCTCAGACGACCATCGGCCGCGAGCGCGCGACCAACCCCTTCCTCAGGGACGTCGCGCCGCCCGCAGGCCCGACCAGGGGATTGTGATGACCTTTCAGGCGCCCAAGGGCACCTTCGACTGGATGCCCCCGCGTTCGGAGTGGGCTCTCGCCGTACGGGACGCCCTGGCCGCACCGGCCCGCCGCGCGGGCTACGGCTACATCGAGACGCCGGCCTTCGAGGACACGGCGCTGTTCTCGCGCGGCGTCGGCGAGTCGACCGACATCGTGACCAAGGAGATGTACACGTTCACGAGCCGGGGCGGCCAGTCGCTGACGCTGCGCCCCGAGGGCACCGCGAGCGTGATGCGGGCCGTGCTCGAACACGGCCTGTACGGCGGGCCGCTGCCGATCAAGCTCTGGTATTCGGGCAGCTACTTCCGCTACGAGCGGGCCCAGGCGGGGCGCTACCGGCACTTCTCGCAGGTGGGGGCGGAGGCCCTGGGGGCCGAGGACCCGGCGCTCGACGCCGAGCTGATCGTGCTGGCGATGGACGGCTACGCCTCGCTGGGCCTGCGCGGCGTGCGGCTGCTGCTGAACTCGCTCGGCTGCAAGGAGTGCCGCCCGGCCTACCGCGCCGCGCTGCAGGACTTCCTGCGCGGCCTGGACCTCGACGAGGCGACCCGCAACCGGATCGAGATCAACCCGCTGCGCGTGCTCGACGACAAGCGTCCCGAGGTGCGCGCGCAGATGGAGAACGCGCCGCTGGTCACCGATCACCTGTGCGGGGCCTGCAAGGCCTACCACGAGGAGGTCAGGGGCCTGCTGACGGCGGCCGGCGTGACGTACGAGGACGACCCCCGGCTCGTGCGCGGCCTGGACTACTACACGCGCACGACCTTCGAGTTCCTGCACGACGGCCTGGGCGCCCAGTCGGCGGTCGGCGGGGGAGGACGCTACGACGGGCTGAGCGAGCAGATCGGCGGCCCGGCGCTGCCCAGCGTGGGCTGGGCCCTCGGGGTGGACCGCACGGTGCTCGCGATGGAGGCCGAGGGCCTGCTGGCCGAGCGGCCCCGCGGCGTCGAGGTGTTCGCCGTGCCGCTTGGCGAGGAGGCCAGGAGGCGCGTGTTCCCGCTCGTGAGCGAGCTGCGCAGGGCCGGCCTCGCCGTCGACATGGCCTTCGGCGGCCGTGGCGTCAAGGGCGCGATGAAGGCCGCCGACCGCAGCGGCGCGCGGTACGCGCTCATCCTCGGCGACCGAGATATCGAGGCGGGCGCCGTGCAAGTGAAGGACCTGACCACAGCCGACCAGACCGCGGTTCCGTTCGCGGAGGTCGTCCAGTTCTTGAAGGGGAAACTCTCGTGATCCGCACCCACGAGGCAGGCACGCTCCGCAAGGAGCACGCGGGCCAGAAGGTGACGCTGGCCGGATGGGTGGCGCGCCGGCGCGACCACGGCGGCGTGGTCTTCATCGACCTGCGCGACGCCTCCGGCTCGGCCCAGGTGGTCTTCCGCGAGGAGGACCACGCCCACGACCTGCGCGCGGAATACTGCGTCAAGGTCACAGGCGAGGTACGCCAGCGTCCGGCCGGCAACGAGAACCCCGATCTGCCCACGGGCGAGATCGAGGTCGTCGCCTCCGAGGTGGAGGTGCTGAGCGAGTCGGCGCCGCTGCCGTTCCCGATCGAGGGCAGCTCCGGCGTGTCGGAGGAGGCGCGGCTGAAGTACCGCTACCTCGACATCCGCCGCCAGAAGATCGCCGACGCGCTGCGGATCCGCTCCCAGGCGACCTACCTCGCCAACGAGGTCATGCGCGAGCGCGGGTTCGTCTACGTCGAGACCCCGAACCTGACCCGCTCGACGCCCGAGGGCGCCCGCGACTTCCTGGTGCCCGTGCGGCTCCAGCCGGGCAACTGGTACGCCCTGCCGCAGTCGCCGCAGTTGTTCAAGCAGCTCCTCATGGTCTCCGGCCTGGAGCGCTACTACCAGCTCGCCCGCTGCTTCCGTGACGAGGACCTGCGGGCCGACCGGCAGCCCGAGTTCACCCAGATCGACATCGAGATGTCGTTCGTCGACCAGGACGACGTCATCGAGCTGGGCGAGGCGCTCATCGGCCGGATCTGGAAGGAGACGATCGGCTACGAGCTGCCGACGCCGCTGCCCCGGATGACGTACGCCGAGGCGATGGCGCGGTATGGGTCTGACAAGCCGGACCTGCGCTTCGGCGTCGAGCTGACCGACCTCACGGACTACTTCTCGGGCACCTCGTTCCGCGTCTTCCAGGCGCCGTACGTGGGCGCGGTCGTGATGCCCGGCGGCGCCTCGCAGACCCGCAGGGAGCTCGACGCCTGGCAGGAGTGGGCCAAGTCCCGCGGCGCGCGCGGCCTGGCGTACGTGCTGGTGCAGGAGGACGGCACGCTGGGCGGCCCGGTGGCCAAGAACCTGTCGGAGGCCGAGCTGGGCGGCCTCGCCGAGGCGACCGGCGCCAAGCCCGGTGACGCGATCTTCTTCGCGGCCGGCGCGCCCGCGGCCTCGCGCGACCTGCTCGGCGCGGCCCGCCTCGAGATCGGCCGCCGCTGCGACCTGATCGACGAGTCGCAGTGGTCGTTCCTGTGGATCGTCGACGCCCCGATGTTCGAGCCTGTGCTTAACGAGACTGGCGGCGAGGGCGGCTGGACCCCGGTCCACCACCCGTTCACCTCTCCCAAGCCGGAGTGGGCCGACAACTTCCAGGACCACCCGGGCGAGGCCCTGGCGTACGCGTACGACATGGTCTGCAACGGCATGGAGATCGGCGGCGGCTCGATCCGTATCCACCGCGCCGAGATGCAGCAGCGCGTGTTCGACGTGCTCGGCATCTCCAAGGAGGAGGCCGAGAACAAGTTCGGCTGGCTGCTCGAGGCGTTCAAGTACGGCCCGCCGCCGCACGGAGGCATCGCCTACGGCTGGGACCGCATCTGCATGCTGCTGGCGGGCGGCGAGTCGATCCGGGACGTCATCGCGTTCCCGAAGACGGCGTCCGGCTATGACCCGCTGAGCGGCGCGCCCACCCCGATCACGCCGGACCAGCGCAAGGAGGCCGGCGTGGACGCCACGCCGAAGGCCGACAAGCCCGAGCCCGCGCAGTAGACGGCAGAAGCAGTAGACGCCAGAAGCTGTAGCCGGCGGAAACGGCAGGCGGCAGAACGCGAGACGGCCCCCGCGACATCGGTCGCGGGGGCCGTCTCGTGTCCGGGGCCGGTCAGACGATGGCCACGTCCTTGATCACGACCCTCTTCTTGGGGGCGTTGGAGCCCTCGCCCCGCACGTCGGCCGTGGGGTCGCCGTTGAACGGGATGATGCCGCCCTTGGCGATCTTGTCGATGATGTCCATGCCCTTGCTCACGACACCGATCATCGTGAAGGCCGCGCCCATGGCGGTCAGCTGGGTGTTCTCGTCCGTGAAGGAGATGAAGAACTGGCTGCCGTTGGAGTTGGCGTCCTCCGTGGCCTGCGCCAGCCCGACCGTGCCGCGGGCGAGCGGCATCCCGCCGAGGTTCTCGTCGTTGAACACGTATCCCGGGCCGCCCGCGCCGTCGTTCTTGTTCTTGCCGTCGCCCTTGGCCAGCGGGTCGCCGCACTGCAGCATGCCGAGGCCGACGGTCTCCACCGTCGCGAGGCGGTGGCAGACGGTGTTGTCGAAGAAGTTCTTCTTGGCCAGGAACGCGAAGGAGTTCACCGCGCACGGCACGTCCCTGGTGGCCAGGTCGATGACGATCCGGCCCTGGTTCGTGGTGATGACCATCTTCTTGGCCGCGATGACCGACCTGCTCAGCTTGCTGGGCGGGAAGCCCACGAACTTCGCCGGGGCGCCCGTGTCGTCCTTGCGATACTCGCAGGTGACCTGACGCAGGCTGGTGGGCTGCGCCGACGGCGTGGGCTGCGTCAGCTCGGTGTGCGTCACCTTGGGGCCCTCGGAGTCGGAGGCCGAGGGCGAGGCCGACGGAGTGGCCTCGGCTGTGCTGGCCGACCCGTCACTGCAGGCCACAAGGCTGCCCGCCAGCGCGAGGAGCCCCAGCCCGGCGCCGAGGGTGCTCCGCAGGCGGCGACGGGGGGTGGTCGCGCGCCCGGTCGTGCTCACGCGCGAAGCCGGTTGCTTCTGCCGATCAGTGTCGGTCACCGCTATGCCTTCCCTTTCCCCTTTTGTTACGACTGAGGCGCCACTCTATCCGTGATCCCGTTGGCTCCGTGTAAATCGGACGTCCCAGGGGTATCACGACGGTTTGCGCTCATCTTGCTCTCAGATCTGCCTGAGAACCTCCTGGCGAGCGAATCCGTACACCGGGGGACGGTTCGCAATCCGCGCCCCGGCCGCCGTCCCAGGAGGCGTTGCAACGATGTTCGACCAGGTCTTCGGACTCCCGGCCCATGCCCTCATCGTCCACGCGGCGGTGATCTTCGTGCCGCTGCTCGCGGCGCTGTCGATCGCGTACGCCGTGCTGCCCCGCCTGCGGCACAAGCTCGACTGGGCCCTGGTGGCGACCGCCGTGGTGGCCCTCGGTGCGGCGTTCGCGGCGAAGGAGAGCGGGGAGGCGCTGGAGCAGCGGCTGTTCCAGGGCCGCCCGTCTCCGGCGATCGATCTCCACAGCGGGTTCGCGGACACCCTCGTGCCGGTGACCGCGGTGCTGACCGTCGCGTCCCTGCTGATGGTGTGGCTCACCCGGGCCCGCCGCGCCCCCGAGGGCGGCGGCTCGCGGGCCGTCACCCTGGTCGTGTCGGCCGCCTCCGTGATCCTCGCCGTGATCGTCGGCTACTACGTCATACGGACCGGGCACACGGGTGCGACGGCCGTGTGGGGCGGCTGACGGTAGTGTCGGCGATGTGGAGAGCCTGTTCGATTCGGCCGCCGAGGAGGCGCATCGGGGCCAGGAGCCGCTGGCCGTGCGGATGCGGCCACGCTCGCTGGAGGAGGTGATCGGCCAGCGGCATCTGCTGGGACCCGGCACGCCGCTGCGCCGGCTGGTGGAGAGCGACGCGCCGATGTCGCTGTTCCTGTGGGGACCCCCGGGCACCGGCAAGACCACGCTGGCCTACGTCGTGGCGGGCGCGACCAAGCGGAGGTTCGTGGAGATCTCGGCCGTCTCCGCCGGGGTCAAGGACGTGCGGGCCGCCATCGACCAGGCCCGCCGCGAGCTCGGCATGACCGGCAGGCAGACCGTGCTGTTCGTGGACGAGGTCCACCGGTTCAACAAGGCGCAGCAGGACGCGCTGCTACCGGCGGTGGAGAACCGCTGGGTCACGTTCATCGGCGCGACCACCGAGAACCCGTTCTTCTCCGTCATCTCCCCGCTGCTGTCCCGCTCGCTGCTGCTCACCCTCGAACCGCTGGCCGAAGACGACATCCGGGGCGTCCTTGAGCGCGCGGTGACCGACCCGCGCGGCCTCGACGGGCGCGTCACGCTGCACCCCGACGCCCTCGACCAGCTCGTACGGCTGGCCGGCGGCGACGCCCGGCGCTCGCTGACCTACCTGGAGGCCGCCGCGATGCTGGCCGACGGGGTCGCCGCCGAGGTCACGGTGGAGGTCGTGGAGAAGGCCGTCGACAAGGCGGCCGTGCGCTACGACCGCCAGGGCGACCAGCACTACGACGTGGTCAGCGCGTTCATCAAGAGCATGCGGGGCTCGGACGCCGACGCGGCGCTGCACTACCTCGCCCGGATGGTGGAGGCGGGGGAGGACCCGCGGTTCATCGCCCGCCGGATCGTGATCTTCGCCAGCGAGGACGTGGGGATGGCCGATCCCACGTGCCTGCAGGTCGCGGTGGCCGCCGCCCACGCCGTGGAGTTCATCGGCCTGCCCGAGGGCAGGATCAACCTCGCCCAGGCCGTCATCCACTGCGCGCTGGCGCCCAAGTCGAACGCGGTGGTGAAGGCGATCGGCGCGGCCTCCGACGACGTGCGGCGCGGGATGGTGGGCCGCATCCCCGACCACCTGCGCGACGCCCACTATCCGGGCGCGAAGAAGCTCGGCCACGGCAAGGGCTACCAATACCCGCACGACTTCGAGCACGGCCTCGTCCGCCAGGACTACGCACCCGAGGAGTTGCGGGAGCGCCGCTACTACGAGCCGACCACGCACGGCGCGGAGGCGCGGTTCGCCGAACGCTGGGCGAAGATCAGGAGCTTCCTGCGCGGCGGCTGAGCCCCCGGCGCGCGGCCGGGCGTGTGCCGCGGAGCAGCCCTTCGGCGTGTGATGCGGAGCAGCCCTTCCGCGTGATGCGGAGCAGTCTTGCGTGTGTGATGCGGAGCAGCCTTACGTGTGTGGTGCGGAACGGCGGGCAGGTCGTTCGCGGTAAGGTCTTGCCATTCCAGCTCCGTTGATCTAGGGAGATCGGCACATGCTTACCGCGGGAGAGCTGGCGGGCCTCGTGGTCGCCATTTTCTGGGTGATCCTGGTCTGCTTCCTGGTCGTCGTGCTGGTCAGGCTGGCCAGACTGCTGACCGAGACCCGCAAGTCGGTGGCCGAGCTGAGCGACCGCATCGCCCCGCTCCTCGACGACATGAGCCAGACCGTCTCCGAGGCCAACCGGCGGCTGGCCGCCGCCGAGGAGATCACGGACAACATGCGTGACGTCAGCGGCAACATGGTCAAGATCACCGGGGTGGCGTCCACGCTGCTCGCCGGCCCTGTGCTCAAGATCTCCGCTTTCAGGGACGGCTTCCGTGTGGCGCTGGCCCGGCGCGCCTCCCGCAGGGTTCCGGCCCGGCGGGTCGCCCGCGGCGGTCCCCGCACCGGCCCCCGGACGGCGGACAGGATCGGCGAGCGGCACGCGGCCGAGCGAGCCGTGGAGCGCCGGGCCATCGGGAGGGGACGCTGATGATCCGGCGGCTCTTCTACATGTCCCTGGGCGCGTTCCTCACGGTCTGGACCATGCGTAAGCTTCAGTCGTTGCGGCCTGACCACGTGGCCAGGCGAACGGCCGACCGCGCGGTGACCCTCGCGGATCAGCTCAGGGACTTCGCCGGCGAGGTGCGCCGGGAGTCGGCGAGCAGGGAAACCGAGTTGCGCGCGGAGTTCGGGCTCGACACGGTTGATAGCAGCACCACAGGCAAGAACAAAATCTACGACGTAAAGGACGGCCGCTGAAATGGAGTCGGCAGAGATCGCGCGCCGCTTCCTGCGCTTCTTCGAGGAGCGCGGGCACACAGTCGTGCCCTCGGCCAGCCTGGTCGCCGAGGACCCGACACTGCTTCTCGTGAACGCGGGGATGGTCCCGTTCAAGCCCTACTTCCTGGCGCAGCAGACGCCGCCCTACCGGCGGGCGACCAGCGCCCAGAAGGTCATGCGCACCCTCGACATCGACGAGGTCGGCAAGACCACCCGCCACGCCAGCTTCTTCCAGATGCTCGGCAACTTCTCCTTCGGCGACTACTTCAAGGAGCAGGCGATCCCGTTCGCCTGGGAGCTGCTGACGCGGCCCGAGTCCGAGGGGGGCTTCGGCTTCCCCGAGGAGCGCCTGTGGGCGACCGTCTATCTGGACGACGACGAGGCCCAGGACATCTGGCACCGCAAGGTGGGCCTGCCGCTCGACCGCATCCAGCGCCGTGACCTCGCCGACAACTACTGGCACATGGGCGTGCCCGGGCCCGGCGGGCCGTGCTCGGAGATCTACTACGACCGCGGCCCCGAGTATGGCCGCGAGGGCGGGCCGATCGCCGACGAGAACCGCTACCTCGAGGTGTGGAACCTCGTCTTCATGCAGTTCCAGCTCAGCCAGGTGCGCAGCAAGATCGACTTTGACGTCGCGGGCGAGCTGCCGGCGAAGAACATCGACACCGGCATGGGCCTGGAGCGAATGGCGGCCATCCTCCAGGGCGTCGACAACATCTACGAGATCGACACCACGTACAAGATCCTCGACACGGCGGCCGAGCTGACCCGGTCGCGCTACGGGCGCGACAAGCGCGCCGACGTGTCGCTGCGGGTGATCGCCGACCACATGCGGGCGGGCGTCATGCTCGTCGGCGACGGCGTGCTGCCGTCCAACGAGGGCCGCGGCTACGTGCTGCGCCGCATGCTGCGCCGCGCGATCCGCAACCTCCGCCTGCTCGGCGCGGGCGAGGAGCGGCACATGCACGCGCTCACCGCCGTCACCATCGACGTGATGGGTGAGCAGTATCCCGAGCTCAAGGCCGACGCCGCCAACATCCACACGGTCATCGACGCCGAGGAGGCGTCGTTCCTCGGCACGCTCCGCACCGGTACGGCCATCTTCGACGTCGCGGTGGAGGAGACCAAGCGCAAGGGTGTCTCGACGCTCAGCGGCGACCAGGCGTTCCAGCTCCACGACACCTACGGCTTCCCGATCGATCTCACCCTGGAGATGGCGGCCGAGCAGGGCCTCCAGGTGGACGAGGAGGGCTTCCGCCGGCTCATGAAGGAGCAGCGGGACCGCGCCAAGGCCGACGCCGCGGCGAAGAAGACCGGCAACGCCGACATCTCGGTGTTCACCGGCATCCTGGAGAAGTCCGGGAAGGTCGACTTCCTCGGCTACGACCACACCACCGCCGAGGCCAACGTCATCGGCCTGCTCGTCGACGGCGCGTCGGTTCCGGCGGCGGGCGCGGGGACCACGCTGGAGGTCGTGCTCGACCGCACCCCGTTCTACGCGGAGGGCGGTGGCCAGCTCTCCGACCAGGGCCTGATCCGCACCGGCGGCGCGGAGATCGAGATCGTCGACGTCCAGTCGCCGGTGGCCGGCCTCATCGTGCACCGCGGCAAGGTGCGCACGGGCGAGGTGCGGGTCGGCGACCAGGCACAGGCCGACATCGACCTGGAGCGGCGCCGCGCGATCTCCCGCAGCCACACCGCGACCCACCTGGTCCACCGGGGCTTCCGCAACGCCCTGGGCGAGTCGGCGGCCCAGGCGGGCTCGGAGAACTCCCCGGGCCGCTTCCGCTTCGACTTCACCGCGGCCGGGGCGGTCTCCCCGTCCATGCTGCGCGACGTCGAAGACGAGGTGAACGCCGTCCTGATCAACGACCTCAAGGTCAACGCGTTCTACACCAGCCAGGCGCAGGCCCGCGCGATGGGCGCGCTCGCGCTGTTCGGCGAGAAGTACGGCGACGAGGTCCGCGTGGTCGAGGTCGGCGACTACTCCCGCGAGCTGTGCGGGGGCACGCACGTCGCCAGCTCCGGCCAGCTCGGTCTCGTGAAGGTGCTGGGCGAGTCGTCCATCGGCGCAGGCGTGCGCCGTGTGGAGGCGCTCGTCGGCCTCGACGCGTTCCGGTTCCTGGCCCGCGAGAGCGTGCTGGTCGCGCAGCTCAGCGAGCAGCTCAAGACCCGCCGCGAGGAGCTGCCCGAGCGCATCGAGGGCATCGTCACCCGCCTGCGCACGGCCGAGAAGGAGCTGGAGAAGCTGCGCTCGGCCCAGGTGCTCGCGGTCGCCGGCGAGCTCGCCGCGCAGGCCCGCGACGTGCACGGCGTCTCCGTGGTGACGCACCGCGCGCCTGATGGCACCACCCCCGACGACCTGCGTAAACTCGCCCTCGATGTGCGCGGCAGGTTCCCTGGCGACCGCGCCGCGGTCGTCGTCGTCTCCGGCGTCCCCTCCGACCGGCCGGTCGTCGTCGCCGCGGTCAATGAGGCGGGACGCGAGCGCGGCCTGAAGGCGGGCCGGCTCGTCGGCGTCGCCGCCAAGGCACTCGGGGGTGGCGGTGGCGGCAAGGACGACGTGGCCCAGGGCGGCGGCACGCGGCCGGAGGCGATCGGCGACGCGCTTCGCGCGGTCGAGGAGGCCATCTCCTCCACGGTGGCGTGAGCGGCCGATGAGGCACGGCGTCAGGATCGGAGTCGACGTCGGCTCCGTCCGCATCGGCGTGGCCCGCAGCGACCCGTCGGGTCTGCTGGCCACGCCGGTGGAGACCGTCCGGCGCGGCCGGGGCGACCTCGCGAGGATCGCCGAGATCACGGCCGAGCACGAGGCGATCGAGATCGTGGTCGGGCTGCCCACGTCGCTGTCGGGCAGGGAGAGCCACGCCGCCGGGGCGGCGCGCGAGTTCGCCGCGCGGCTGGCCCCGCGGGTGGCTCCGGTCCCGATCCGGCTGGTGGACGAGCGGCTCACCACCGTCAGCGCCCAGCAGGGTCTGCGTTCCAGCGGCGTGAAGGCCCGCAACCAGCGTGACGTGATCGACCAGGCGGCGGCCGTCGTGCTGCTGCAGGCTGCGCTCGACGGCGAGCGGGCCACCGGCAATCCCCCCGGCAGACCTCTCGAACCACCGCGGCCCGGCGCCGGGCCCGGTGAGGAAGCGAGCGGCGGGACCGCACGGTGAAGCGGACCGTGGCCGCCGTGGCCGGGGGGCTCGCCCTGGTCGCGGCGGCGGTGACGTACGGCGTGCACCAGGTGGTCGGGCAGTCCGACGAGGCCCCCGACTTCTCCGGCGACGGCACGGGGACGGTCACGATCGAGATCAGGCCGGGGGCGAGCGCCGCCGAGATCGGCAAGACGCTGGAGCGGGCCGGTGTGGTGGCCAGCGCCCAGTCGTTCGTCGAGCAGGTCATCATGCGGTCCAAGGAGAGCGGCCTGCACCCGGGTCGTTACACGATGCGGCGGCGCATGGCCGCCGCCGGCGCCCTCGACCTGCTGCTCGCGCCCGCGAGCAGAATCGTGCGCACGGTCACCGTGCCCGAGGGGCTGCGCACGAGCGAGGTGCTGCGCATCCTCGCGGAGCGCACCGGCATCCCGCTGAAGGACTTCACCACCGCCGTCGCCGAGCCCCGGAGCCTGCGTCTGCCCGCGTACGCCGAGGGGGAGACCGAGGGGTTCCTGTTCCCCGCGACGTACGAGATCGAGCCGGAGATGACCGCCGTCGACCTGCTCAGGAAGATGGTGGCCCGGTTCCGCGTCGCGGCCGAGAAGGTGCGGCTCAAGGAGCTGGCGCCGCGGGTGAAGCTCACGCCCAGACAGGCGGTGACGGTCGCCAGCATCGTGCAGGCCGAGGGGGGTGTCCCGGCCGACTACCCCAAGATCGCCAGAGTGGTGTACAACCGTCTCGCGCGGGGCGCGAAGCTGGAGATGGACAGCACCATCAACTACGCGCTGGACCGCCACACCCTCAAGGTCAGCATCGAGGACACGCGGGTCGACTCGCCCTACAACACCTACGCGCGTCCCGGGCTGCCGCCCGGGCCCATCGGCAACCCGGGGGAGAGCGCGCTCACCGCCGCCCTCCACCCCGCCGAGGGCACGTGGTACTGGTTCGTGACCACAGATCCTCGTCGTAAAATCACCAAATTCACTGACAAAGAGGTGGAGTTCCGGAAATATCGGGAGGAGCTGAACAGGTATCTCGGGACGAACTGATCGCCTCCCGGGGCATCCGCGCGGCTCCGCCTCGCGGGTTCCCTATTGCGCTCGGTGCGTCCGCACGGCCCCGCCACCCCCGGGCGGGGCTCCATATATCGGGAACGCCCCCCGCGGAACCCCCTGTCCCGAACCCCCTCGGTTTGGCACACTCGCTTGACGGGAGGCCTCTCGTACCGAGAGATTGGCCAGCGCACTATGAATGATCTGGACATGGACTTCCTGCTCGGCGCCGAGGACGACGACGGTCCTCCCCGGCGCCGGCCCCCTGGCAGCCGGACCCAGCAGCGGCGCAGCCGCAAACGCCGCAAGAAGCAGCGGCGCAAGGGCAGGGTCGCCACGCTTTTCGCCATTGTGATCATCGTCGGGGTCCTCGGGGGCCTCGGCTATTTCGGATTCACCTGGGCACGCAGCGTGATGATCCCCAAGGACTTCACCGGGGAGGGACGCGGCGAGGTCGTCGTCGAGATCGAGGAGGGCGCGAGCGCCACCGACGTCGCCCAGATGCTGGAGGACGAGGGCGTGGTGGCCAGCGCGCGGGCGTTCATCAACGCCATCGGCGCGGCAGGGAAGAGCTCCTCGCTCCAGCCGGGCCAGTATGAGATGCGCAAGGGTATGTCCTCAGAGTCGGCCCTGGCCCTGCTCGACCCCAAGAACCGGGTGCTCAACCGGCTGACCATCCGCGAGGGGCTGCGGCTCAGCAAGATCTACGAGGAGCTGTCCACCGCCACCGGCAGGCCCGTCGACGACTTCAAGAAGGCCGCCCGCGCCGACATCGGACTTCCCTCGTACGCCAAGGGCCGTCTTGAGGGCTTCGCGTTCCCCGCGACGTACGAGATCAGCAGCAAGCTCACCCCGCAGCAGATCCTCACCAAGATGGTCGACCGGTTCAACCAGACCGCGGACCGGGTCGACCTGGAGGGCCAGGCGAAGCAGCTGGGCTTCACCCCCAAGCAGATCATCACCATCGCCAGCATCGTGCAGGCGGAGTCCGGCAGCGCCGAGGACATGCCGAAGGTCGCCCGGGTCATCTACAACCGGCTGACCTCCAACCCCCAGATGAAGCTGGGCATGGACAGCACGGTCATGTACGGCCTGAACAAGTACGGCATCGCGGCCTCGCACGCCGACCTGGAGAGCACGTCGCGGTACAACACCTACAAGTACTTCGGCCTGCCGCCCGGCCCGATCAGCAACCCCGGCGACCACGCGATCGAGGCCGCGCTGCACCCGGCGGACGGCAACTGGCTCTACTTCGTGACGGTCGACCCCAAGCGGGGCATCACCAAGTTCACCGACAAGGAGTCGGAGTTCTGGAAGCTCCGCGACGAGTTCAACAGGAACAACAAATGACCGTGACCGGCCAGGGGACCGGGCAGGGGACCGGCCAGGGGATCGGCCGCCGCGCCGCCGTGCTGGGCTCCCCGATCGCGCACTCGCTCTCCCCGGTCCTGCACCGGGCGGCGTACGCGGCGATGGGCCTGCACGACTGGCGCTACGACGCGATCGAGTGCGCCGAGGACGGACTGGCGGGCCTTATCGGCGGGTTCGGCCCGGAGTGGGCCGGTCTGTCGCTCACGATGCCGCTCAAGCGCGTCGTGCTGCCGCTGCTCGACACCGTCTCCGACCTCGCGCTGGCGGTCGGGGGCGCCAACACGGTGGTGTTCCGCGACGGCGCGCGGCACGGCGAGAACACCGACGTCTACGGCATCGTC
This sequence comes from Microbispora hainanensis, assembly GCF_006874475.1. Lineage (GTDB taxonomy): Bacteria > Actinomycetota > Actinomycetes > Streptosporangiales > Streptosporangiaceae > Microbispora > Microbispora hainanensis. The sequence goes on along the minus strand of NZ_VIRM01000026.1, from coordinate 26,326 downwards.
CAGGCGCTCGCGGAGGCGGGCGTGTCCGCGCCGGCCTCCGCGGTCGTCCTCGGCGGCGGCGCCACGGCGGCCTCGGCCGTCGCCGCCCTGCGGGAGACGGGCCTCGCGGAGGTCACGCTGGTCGTGCGCGATCCGGGCCGCGCGGAGGAGACCCTGCGGGTCGCCGAGCGGCTCGGCACGACCGTGACCGTGCGGTCCTTCGACGACCTCGATCCCGAGGCCGATCTGGTGGTCTCCACGCTGCCGTCCGGCGCCGCCGACGCGCTCGCCGAGCGGGTCGCGGCTGGCCTGCCCGAGAAGGCGGCGCTGTTCGACGTCGTCTACGCGCCCTGGCCGACGCCGCTGGCGACGGCGGTGGAGGCGCGGGGGCGCACCGTGATCGGCGGCCTCCCGATGCTGCTGCACCAGGCCGTGCGGCAGGTCGAGCTGATGACCGGCCGTTCGAACGTGCCGGTGGAGGCAATGCGCGCCGCCGGCGAGGCCGAGATCGCCCGCCGCGCGGCCTCCTGAGCAGCACCATGACCTCCTGAGCGGCACCATGACCTCCTGAGCGGCACCATGACCTCCTGAGCGGCACCATGAGCGGAGCCTGGGGCACCCCACGGGGGCCCCAGGAATACGTCGGGGAAGCTTCGGGTTTGTGGTAGCGTAGGAACTCGATCGGTCCGGCATGAGCTGGACGCGCAAGCGGAGGTCCTCCTCCCACCTGCTCCGCCGAAAGGCGGACGGGTCAAGGATCACACCGGAGTTTTCGGCAGGAGAGCTCAGTGACCCCGCATGCGTGACGTGCGGGGTTTTGTTTTTATACTCCGCACGGTCGAGACAAGCGGAAGTCTTTTGGAGGTCCCATCAGCACCGAGCCCCGCATCAACGACCGTATTCGCGTGCCCGAGGTGCGCCTCGTCGGCCCGAACGGCGAACAGGTCGGCATCGTCTCCATTGGCGACGCACTGAAGCTGGCGCAGGAGAGCGATCTCGACCTGGTGGAGGTCGCGGCCACGGCCCGCCCGCCCGTCTGCAAGCTCATGGACTACGGCAAGTTCAAGTACGAGTCGGCCATGAAGGCACGCGAGGCCCGCCGCAACCAGGCGCACACGATCATCAAGGAGATCAAGCTCCGGCCGAAGATCGACCCGCACGACTACGAGACCAAGAAGGGTCACGTCGTGCGCTTCCTGAAGGCGGGAGACAAGGTCAAGGTCACGATCATGTTCCGGGGCCGCGAGCAGTCCCGGCCAGAGCTGGGCTTCCGGCTCCTGCAGCGCCTCGCAGAGGATGTCACCGACCTGGGGTTCGTCGAGTCGCAGCCGAAGCAGGACGGTCGCAACATGATCATGGTGATCGGGCCGCACAAGAAGAAGGCCGAGGCGAAGGCCGAGAAGGCCGCCGCCAAGGCCCGCGGCACCGGCCAGCAGGACGCGGAGCCCGCCGAGGAGCAGGCCGCGCAGCCGCAGTGACGCCCGCCTGAACCACCAGGCGGGGCGCCGCAGACATTCACGGAAACCGAGACCGGGACGGTCTCGCGGAGTAAGCAGGCCGTCGGCCCGGGTTACCGGCCCGGGCCGTCGGCACGGACGAAAGAGGAGAGACGGCTGAGATGCCGAAGATGAAGACGCACAGCGGTGCGAAGAAGCGGTTCCGGCTCACCGGATCCGGCAAGGTTGTCCGCCGCCGCGCCAACCGGCAGCACCTGTTCGAGCACAAGCCGTCCACTCGCACGCGCCGTCTCGAGGGCGTCGTCGTCTTGTCCGACGCCGACACCAAGAAGATCAAGAAGCTGCTCGCGAAGTAACGACCCGGGGAGATAGAACAACATGGCACGCGTTAAGCGGGCGCTCAACGCCAAGAAGAAGCGCCGGGTCGTCCTCGAGCGGGCGAGCGGTTACCGGGGGCAGCGGTCGCGGCTCTACCGCAAGGCCAAGGAGCAGATGCTCCACTCGATGACCTATGCGTACCGGGACCGCAAGGACAAGAAGGGCACGTTCCGCCGGCTGTGGATCCAGCGGATCAACGCCGCGGCCCGCGCCAACGGCATCACGTACAACCGGTTCATCCAGGGTCTGCGCCTGGCCGGCATCGAGGTGGACCGCAAGATCCTCGCGGACCTCGCGGTGAACGACACGCAGACCTTCGCCACGCTGGTCGAGTCCGCCCGCAAGGCGCTCCCTTCCGACGTGAACGCGCCGGTCGCCTGAGACCTGCACCTGCGCACACACGAGGGCCCGTCGCCTGCGGCGGGCCCTCATCCACGTCGAGGGGGGACATGCGGGCATGGCGGAGCTCACCAACATCAAGTCGCCGCGCGTCAAGGCGGCCCGCAGGCTGACCAAGCGCGCGTTCCGCGACCGCGACCGGGCGTTCCTGGCGGAAGGGCCGCAGGCGGTCCGTGAGGCGCTCGCACTCAAGGACGTGACGGTCGAGCTGTTCACGACGGTCGAGGCGGAGACGCGGCACGCCGACATCGTGGCCGCCGCCGTCGCGGCGGGGGTCCCGGTCCACCGGGCGAGCGGCGAGGTCATGTCGGAGCTGACCCAGACGGTCACCCCGCAGGGCCTGCTCGCCGTGTGCCGGTTCGTGCACGTGCCGCTGCCTGAGGCGGTGCCGCGGGGAGCCCGGCTGGTGGCGATCCTCGCCCACGTGCGCGACCCCGGCAACGCGGGGACCGTCCTGCGCACCGCCGACGCCGCGGGCGCCGACTCGGTGGTGTTCACCGACGCGTCGGTCGACCCGTACAACGGCAAGTGCGTGCGGGCCAGCGCTGGGAGCCTTTTCCACCTGCCGGTCGTGACCGGAACTCCCGTGGCGGACGCCGTGCGGCACGCGAAGGAGGCGGGGCTGCGCGTGTTCGCGGCCGACGGCGCCGGCACCCGGACGCTCGACGAGGTCGCCCTGGACACACCCGCCGCCTGGCTGTTCGGCAACGAGGCGTGGGGACTGCCGCCCGAGCTCCTCGCGCTGGCCGACGAGGTGGTGCGCGTCCCGATTTACGGGCGGGCGGAAAGCCTGAATCTCGCCACCGCCGCCGCGGTCTGCCTGTACGCCTCCGCGCGCGCTCAACGGCAGACCTTACATTCCGTGGAAGATCCCACTACCCCGGCGCTCTGAGGCTGCTGCCGGGCCCGGGAAACCCGCTATTGTCGGCGAAGGAGTCGCGCAGGACGTCGGCGGCGCGCGCAGTTCCGGAGCTCGAGGAGGCGGTCTCGTGCGAGGTGACGACACCCCCGGCGGCGCCCTTGCAGGGGACGCCGGAGGGCGGGCGCACATCGACGTCGACGACCTTCCCGACGGCCTCGTCGCCACCGACGCCGACGGCGTGATCCTGATGGTCAACAGGGCCGCCGAGCGGCTGACCGGGGTGACCCGTGAGGCGGCGGTGGGCAGGCCCATCGGCGACGTGCTGCCGATGCGCGACCAGGACGGCCGCGACTGGTGGAAGTGGCTCGACCCGCACGGCGGGCTGTCCATCCGCAGCCGTCAGCCGGAACGGCCGCTGCACCTGCCCGGCCGCCAGGAGATGCTGGTCGCCGCGCGCTTCGTCCGCACGCCGCCGCGTGGCGGCCGGGTGGAGCGCGTCGTGATCACGCTGCGCGACGCCTCGGCGCGCGCCCGGATCGAGCGCAGCCGCGCCGACCTGGTCTCGACCGTGGCCCACGAGCTGCGCTCGCCGCTGACCAGCGTCAAGGGGTTCACCGCGACGCTGCTGGCCAAGTGGGACCGCTTCACCGACGCCCAGAAGCGCGTGATGCTGGAGACGGTCAACGCGGACGCCGACCGGGTGACGCGGCTGATCACCGAACTGCTCGACGTCTCGCGCATCGAGTCGGGCCGGCTGGAGATCCACCGCCAGGTCGTGGACGTGCCGGCCCGGGCCCGCAGGATCATCGCGGGCCGGGTGGCGGCGGGGGAGCCGGAGGACCGTTTCCAGCTGGACGTCCTCGGCGAACTGCCGGAGATGTGGCTCGATCAGGACAAGATTGACCAGATTCTCGCGAACCTGGTGGAAAACGCGGTGCGCCACGGACGCGGTACGGTGACCATAGTGGTGGAGCCGGTCGAATGGGGAGTGGCGGTGTCGGTGCGGGACCAGGGTGAGGGCGTGGCGCCCGAGCTGGTCGGCCGTGTCTTCCGCCAGTTCTGGCGGGGCAACGGCCGCCGCCGTGGGGGGACCGGCCTCGGTCTTTTCATCGTCAAGGGTCTCGTCGAGGCCCACGGCGGCACCATCAGCGTGCAGCGCGCGCCCGGCGGCGGCGCGGAGTTCCGATTTACCTTGCCCACCGGCACCCCTGAATTCGCCTGAGCCTTTCCACAGGCCGATCGCGCGGAGGACGGCCCGGTGGGCTGATCGGACTAGACTCGTTGCCGCTGAGCGCAGGGCGCTCGCAGGCCCCTGGATACGGAGCTCTCTCTTGTCGAACACCTATGACCCGGTCGAGGTGACGCCGCTGCACGCCGACGAGGTCGCGCGGGCACAGGCCGACGCGCTCGCCGCGATCGCCGCGGCGCGCGACCTCGACGATCTGAAGCAGGTTAGGCTCGCGCACGTGGGCGACCGCTCGCCCATCGCACTGGCGAACCGTGAGATCGGCGCACTGCCACCCGCCGCGCGCGCCGAGGCGGGCAAGCGGATCGGCGCCGCGCGCAAGGCGATCGGCGAGGCGCTCGCCGCCCGCCAGGCCGAGCTGGAGGCCGAGCGGGACGCGCGGGTCCTCATCGAGGAGACCGTCGATGTCACGCTGCCCTGGGACCGCGCGCCGCGCGGCGCCCGGCATCCGCTCACCACGCTGCAGGAGCGCATCGCCGACGCGTTCGTGGCGATGGGCTACGAGGTGGCGGAGGGCCCCGAGCTCGAAGGCGAGTGGTTCAACTTCGACGCGCTGAACATCGCCCCCGATCACCCGGCCAGGTCCGACCACGACACGTTCTTCGTGGAGAGCGTCGACTCCGGCAAGGTGCTGCGCACGCAGACGTCGCCGGTGCAGATCAGGGCGCTGTTGTCGCGCCCGCTGCCCGTCTATGTGGTGTCGCCGGGCAAGACCTTCCGCACCGACGAGCTGGACGCCACGCACACGCCGGTCTTCCACCAGGTCGAGGGCCTGGCGGTCGACAAGGGGCTGACGATGGCCCACCTGAAGGGCACGCTCGACCGGTTCGCCGAGGTGATGTTCGGCGCGGGCATCACCACCCGCTTCCGGCCGCACTACTTCCCCTTCACCGAGCCGTCGGCCGAGCTCGACCTGCGCTGCTTCGTCTGCCGCGGCTCCTCGGCGGTGCCGGGCAACCCGCCCTGCCGCACCTGCAAGTCGGAGGGCTGGATCGAGTGGGGCGGCTGCGGCATGGTCAACCCCCGCGTGCTGCTGGCCTGCGGCGTCGACCCCGCCGTCTATTCGGGATTCGCCTTCGGCATGGGCGTGGAGCGGACGCTGATGTTCCGCCACAACGCCGAGGACATGCGTGACATGGTCGAGGGCGACATCCGGTTCACCCTGCCGTTCGGGATGGAGGTCTGATGAAGGTCCCGCTTTCATGGCTGCGGGAGTACGTCGATCTCCCCGCGGTCACCGCCCAGGAGGTGGCCGACCGGCTCACCGCCGCCGGCCTCAAGCTGGAGGCCATCCACTCGCACGGCCACGAGATCAAGAACGTCGTGGTCGGCCGGGTCCTCGAGATCGAGGAGCTGACCGGGTTCAAGAAACCCATCCGGCACTGCAAGGTCGAGGTGGGGGAGGCGACGCCGCGCGAGATCGTCTGCGGCGCGACGAACTTCTCCGTGGGCGCCGTGGTCCCGGTCGCGCTGCCCGGCGCGGTGCTCCCCGGCGGCTTCGAGATCGGCTCCCGCAAGACCTACGGGCGCCTGTCCGACGGCATGATCTGCTCGGAGGCCGAGCTCGGCATCGCCGAGTCCTCCCCGGGCATCCTGCTGCTGCCGGAGGACACCCCGATCGGCGCCGACGTGGTCGAGCTGCTCGGCCTGCGTGACGACGTGCTCGAACTCGAGGTCGCCACCGACCGCGGCTATGCCCTGTCGATCCGCGGCGTCGCCCGTGAGGCGGCCATCGCGTTCGGCGTGCCGTTCCGCGACCCGGCCGCGACCGAGGCGGAGTCGGGCGGCGGCCAGTCGTGGCCCGCGGCGATCGAGGACCCCTCCGCCTGCGACCGCTTCGTGCTGCGCTCGGTCACCGGCTTCGACCCGGCCGCCGAGTCGCCGCTGTGGATGCGGGTGCGGCTGGCCCGCGCCGGCATGCGCTCGGTCTCGCTGGCCGTCGACATCACCAATTACGTGATGCTGGAGCTCGGCCAGCCCCTGCACGCCTTCGACCGGTCGCGCCTGTCCGGCCCGGTCGTCGTACGGCGGGCTCGCCCCGGGGAGACCCTGGAGACGCTCGACCACGTGGTGCGGACGCTCCACGAGGAGGACATCCTCATCACCGACGACTCGGGCCCGATCTCCATGGCCGGCACGATGGGCGGCCTGCACACGGAGATCTCCGACACCTCGACCGACATCGTCATCGAGGCGGCGCACTTCTCGGCCACCGGCATCGCCCGTGAGTCGCGGCGGCACAACCTGGTGAGCGAGGCGTCCAAGCGGTTCGAGCGCGGCGTCGACCGCGAGCTGCCCCTCGCCGCGTCGTGGCGTGCCGTCCAGCTCCTGGTCGAGCTGGGCGGGGCCGTCGCCGACCCCGGAGTGACTCACACCCAGGTGGACGTCTCGCCGGTGCGGATCACCATCCCGGCCGACCACCCCAGCCGTGTGGCGGGCGTGACGTACGACCGGGAGACCGTGATCCGCAGGCTGGAGCAGATCGGCTGCACGGTGACGGAGGGCGCCGCCCCCGCCGCCACGGCCGGCCACGGCGTCGCGGCCACCGGCGTGCTCGCCTCCGGCGACCTCGCCGGCCGGCTGGCCGTCCCCGGCGACGACCTGATCACGGTCACGCCGCCGACCTGGCGTCCCGACCTGACCGACCCGAACGACCTCGCCGAGGAGGTCATCCGGCTTGAGGGGTACGACCGCATCCCGTCGGTCCTGCCGCCGGCCCCGGCCGGGGGCGGGCTGACCGAGGCGCAGCGGCTGCGCCGCCGGGTGGGCCGCGCCCTGGCCCACGCGGGATACGTGGAGGTGCTCGCCTACCCGTTCATGGGGCCGCGCGACCTCGACAACCTGCTGCTGCCCGAGCAGGACCCCCGCAGGCGGGCGACCCGGCTGGTCAACCCGCTCAGCGAGGACGAGCCGTTCATGCGGACCACGCTGCTGCCGGGCCTGCTGAAGACCCTGGTGCGCAATGTGGGCCGTGGCCACAGCGACGTGGCGCTGTTCGAGTCCGGGCTGGTCTACCGGCCCGAGCCGCAGGCGCCCGCGACGGCCCCGGTCCTCCCGGTCGACCGCAGGCCCACGGAGGAGGAGCTGGCGGCGATCGAGACGGCGCTGCCGAGGCAGCCGCTGCGGGTGGCCGTGGTGCTGGCCGGAGAGTTCGAGCGCTCCGGCTGGTGGGGCGAGGGCCGGCAGGCGTCCTGGGCGGACGCCGTCGAGGCGGCCCGCACGGTCGCGCGGGCGGCGGGCGTGGAGCTCGGCGTCCGGGCCGACCAGCATGAGCCGTGGCATCCGGGGCGGTGCGCCGCGCTGACCGTCACCGATGCCGAGACCGGTGAGACGGTGCTGGCCGGCCACGCGGGCGAGCTGCATCCGCGGGTCGTCGAGGCCTACGGGCTGCCGCCGCGCACCTGCGCGATGGAGCTGGAGCTGTCCCTGCTGACCCCCACCGGGCCGGTGCAGACGCCCGCCGTGTCCGCCTACCCGGTGGCGACGCAGGACGTGGCGCTGACCGTCGCCGTCTCCACCCCGGTCGCCGAGGTCGAGGCCGCCCTCCGGGAGGGGGCGGGTGAGCTGCTCGAGTCGATCAGGCTGTTCGACGTCTACACGGGCCCGCAGGTGGGCGAGGGCAACAAGTCCCTGGCCTACACGCTGCGGTTCCGGGCGCCCGACCGCACGCTCACGGTCGAGGAGACCACGGCCGCGCGTGACGCCGCCGTCGCCCTCGCCGCCGAGCGCACCGGAGCCCAGCTCCGCGGCGCCTGAGTAATGATCACCTGGGCGTGATCGCCCGCGGCCGTCTCTCCCGGAGGAGTGGTGCGTCACCTGCTGGTGTTTCCCGAGCGGGACAGCGCGGAGGAGTCGGCCGAGACCGTCGCCGAGTTGTTCCCGGCACTCGGCGTTCCCGGCGTCGTCCGTGAGCTGCTCGCAGGCGAGGACGACGCCGAGGACGCCCAGTGGGTGGTCGTCGTGGACGACCCGGACGGCGCCCTCGGCCCGGCGGACCTGGCCCGGCTCGATGTCCTCGCCGACGAGGGCGAGGGCTGGCGCGAGCCGGGCTGACCGCCGTGCTATCTGCCGTACACCTCGAAGGAGTACAGCGAGTAGCCGTAGCCGGTGCCGCGCTTGACGCCCTGCATCCGCACATAACGCGCGCCGGTCGGGGCGAACGCGACGTTGTCCACGCCGCCGTCGCCCGTGGTCGTCTGCGCGACGGTGGTCCACGTGGAGCCGTCCGCCGAGGTCTGGATCCGGTAGGACGAGCCATAGGCCGTCTCCCAGCGCAGGATCACCCGTCCCACGGTCTTCGCCGAGCCGAGATCGACCTGGATGTACTGGTTGTCGCTCCACCCGCTGGCCCATCGGCTCGCCGGGTCCCCGTCGACGGCCTTGGCGGCGGTGTAGGAGTCCTGCGTGCTCGACGCGCTCGCCGTACGGCCCAGGGCGAGGTCGGTCACGTCGTCGCCGCGGTGCGCGGGGAACGAGACCACCTGCTGGTAGGTCGGCCGGTTCTGCCAGGAGATCAGCGAGTGCTTGACGCCGCCGAGCGGCGACTGCCGTACGGCGTCGGCACACCACTGGTCGCCCGCCGAGCAGGAGTCGTCACCCGGGTAGGTCGTCGCCGCCGGTTCGGCCAGCGCCGCCGCCAGGCTGTCCAGCAGGACCGTACGGCAGGCCGCCACGGTCGCCCCGCAATACCTCGCCGGCAGGGGAGCGGCCACCGGGTCGCCCAGCACGGCCCGGATGTCCTTGTCCACGTAGCCCCACCAGCCGTACTGGAACGACGACCCCTTGTGGGGCTGCGCCTCGTTGGCCGAGCCGGGCAGGGAGGAGACGTCGCCCTGCTGGTGCCCGGACGGCGACTCGTTGATCTGCAGGGCGTTGACCAGTGCCTGATAGAGCCCGTCGCCCAGCCCGGGGCGGAACTGGGCCCGCACCAGCTTCGGCCACCAGGCGTCGAAGATCCGGATGGCGTCGGCGTGGGCGTACTTCTTGCTGCCCGTGCTCGTCTCCTCCCGCTTGGCGCCCGCGGCGGCCCAGGCGGACAGCTTGGAGACGGCCGAGGCGAGGGCGGGGTCGGAGACGGACGTGCTGCCGACCACGCGCAGCAGCGCGGGCAGCACCTTCCATCCGCGCAGGTCGGTCGTCGCCGCCGACGCCATGATCTTCACGACCCCGGCGCGGTCGAGGGTGCCCGAGGACAGGGCCGCCTTGACCGGCGCGTCGAGCAGATCGGCCCGGTGCACCGCCCCGAAGCTGAAGTTGCCGTCGGCCGCGCCGAAGTCCTTGGCCTGCTTGTTGTTCCAGCTCACGAAGTAGTCCTGGTCGACCGCCTGCGGGTGCGCCGAGGGCGGGAGGTAGGACGCGGTGTTGGCCGCTGGATCGAAGCCGCTCCACTCGTGCGCGGCGTCGCCCGACATGGGCAGGTTCGGGTCGGACTCCGGTGACCGCACGGGGACGTTGCCGGACATGAAGTACGCCGCGTCGGTGGAGTTCACGTAGAACCAGTTGAACGCGAAGCCGATGGTGGAGGCCGAGCCGGCGAAGGCCGCCGCCGAGCCCATCTCCGCCGGGTCGTTGAACATCTGGAAGCCGATCGCCGAGTCCGCCTCGTGCTGGTAGGTCGAACGCAGCGTGGTGAACGCCGTCGGCACGCCGCCGACCGTGCCCCGCCAGGTGACCAGGCCATACGCGGTGCGCTTGACGACCAGGTCGTACGAACCGGCGGCGGTGGAGTCGGCCGTGTTGGGCTTCCAGGAGTTGGTCTTCTTCAGCGTCTCCATCGGCGTGCACACGCCGTGGTAGAGGTAGTGGTCGCTGGAGACCGCAGGCGTGCCGCCGTTCGGGTCGCACAGCGTCACGGCGTAGGTGTCGGTGATGTCCTCGGCGGCCGAGGTGGCGCTCCAGGCGTAGTCGGTGCCGCGTCCGAGCAGCACGTAGAGGTTGAGCCCGGCGAAGGCCGCGCCGCGTGCCCGGATGCCGGGCCCGGACAGCTCCTCCAGCATGAGCAGTTGCGGCGCGAAGTAGCCGGTCTGCGGGCCGAACACGGCGATCGGGTGGCCGCCGGTCGCCTTCGCGGCCGAGACCACGATCGCGTTGGACATCTCCGGCTTGGAACTGTCCACGGTGAGCCCGGTCAGCGCGCTCTTGACCTGCGTGGTGGCGGACCTCGCGGTGCCGGTCTCGTTGGCCGTGATGTCGACCGGCGTGGTCGTGCCCGCGTCGGGCAGCACCACTCCTGTCGCGTCGGCCGGCGCCGTTCCGAAGGGGAAGCTCTGGCCGCCGTGCAGGGTCAGCACGGTCTCCGGGTCGTTCTGCGCGCGGAACGCCGCCCACACCTGGTCGCCCTCGGCGGCGCCGTACTTCGCCCGCGCGGCCACGCGTACGAGGGCCGACTGCATCTCGGCGCCGCCGCCCCCGCCGAACAGGCCGCCGATCACGCCGGAGATCGCGATCAGGTCGGTCATCCGGAAGTCGTCCGGGCCGCCCTTGTTCGTGATCGCGTCGAGGTGGCCCGTGAGCACGTACTCACCCGGGCAGTCGCGGCCGGCCATGCAGTGGTCGATGTACGCGTTGATCCCGGCGACGTAGTTCTGCACGTCCGAATAGAGCTGGGCGCCCCGGGTCCCGGCCGTCTTCAGCCGGTCGAGCTGGGCCTGGAGGTCGGCCTCGGTGTAGGGGGAGTTGCGCCAGACGCTCTGCTCCAGCTCCCTGTTTCCGGCGGCGCCGCCGGCGAACGGCGTCAGCTCGCCCCGGCCGACGTGGCGCATGAGGTCCATCAGCCACAGCCGGTCCTGCGCTCCGGCGTATCCCGCGCCGAACATGGTGCCCTCGCGGGTGGTGCCGGTGATGTGCGGGACGCCGGTCGCCTTGTCGCGCACGATGGTGACGTCCGAGCGCGGCCTGACCGTGCTCTCGACCTGGTTCGCCGGCACGCCGAACGTGCTGTCGTTGAAGAACGCGGAGATCTGCTCGTCGGTCAGGCCGGTGTAGCCCGAGAGCAGGCCGGAGTATTTGCCGAGCTGGTCTTTGCTGTGGGCCGGATAGGTGCCGAAGGCCTGGTTGCCCAGGATGTCCACGAGGGTCGCGTTGCCGTTCTGGCCGGGCGGCAGGATGTCGGCGCACTGGCCGAGGCAGTAGTCGTCGGGCGGGTAGGAGGGGGCCGCGGCGGCCGGCGTCGCCGGGAGGCCGACGGCGACGAGGGCCAGCGCGGCGGCAGCGATGATCGCCCGTCGAAGGCGCGCGTGCATGGGGGAACTTCCCTTCGCGATGTCGGGGGGTGAAGGGACCGAGGGTGGTGCTGTTCACGCGCGTGAATATGAGCGGTGCTCAACTCTGGACGATACGCGCGGGTAACCAGAGGATCAATGGGGGAAATGCCCGCCGATGAGTCCGAGGCCGCCGGGGCCGCGGGGGTGCCGGCTCGCGAGGGGGAATGCCAGAAGTGGGCGATCCCCGCCTCGGCGTAGAGCTGCGGCTTGCGCTTGCGATCCCGCTCCTCCCAGGAGGGCTTTCCGCGACGGCGCCGGGGCCTGAAGGAGGCCTGGACAACGGGAAGGTGCGGCGCTCCTGGGAAGCGCCGCACCGTTCCGGGCGGTCAGCCCATGCGGCAGGAGACCGACGGCCAGGTTCATACGACAAAGGGGTAGCCGGGTCGTGGCCCGCGGTGCGCCGGGGGTGTTCCGCACCGCGAGCCACAGGTCCCAGCTATCTGTTCCAGGTCCACTTCTGGTTGTTACCGCCGTGGCAGGAGTAGAGCTGGATCTGGGTGCCGTTGCCGGTGCCCTGTCCGACCGCGTCCAGGCACAGCCCGGACTGGACGCCCTGGATGCTGCCGTCGGAGTTCACGCGCCACTTCTGGTTGTCGCCGCCCCAGCAGGAGTAGATCTGGACCTTGGCGCCGTTGCCGGTGCCGGCCGCATCCAGGCACTTGTTGCCGTACACCCGGATCTCACCGGCGGAGGTGGAGCTCCAGGTCTGGTTGGTCTGGCCGTTGCAGTCCCACAGCTGCACCTGCGTGCCGTCCGAGGTGCTCGCGTTCGGCACGTCCACGCAGCGGCCCGAGGCGACACCCTTGATCTGCCCACTGCCACCCCCGGAGGTGGGAGTCGCGCTGGGCGACTGCGGGTTGGTCGGGGATGGGGAGGCGGGTCCGCTGCCGTCGGGGGCGACGGCGCGTCCGGTGGTGGGGGAGATCATGCCGGCGCAGAGGTTGCGGCTGCGGAGGTTGGCGGCGATCTGGGGGATGGCTTGGACGGTTGTGGCGTATTGGTCGTGCATGAGGATGATTTGGCCGTTTTGGAGTCGGCCGGCGGCTTGGACGATTTGGGAGGTGCTGGCGCCGTTCCAGTCTTGGGAGTCGACGTCCCAGATGATTTCTCGGAGGCCGAGCTGCTGTTCGACGGATTTCAAGGTGGAGTTGGTCTCGCCGTAGGGCGGGCGGAAGAGTTTGGGGGCTTGGCCGGTGGCCTGCTGGATGGCCTGCTGGGTCCGCTGGAGTTCGGATTGGATCTGGGAGCTGCTCATCTGGGTGAGGTGGGGGTGGCTCCAGCTGTGGTTGCCGACCCACATGCCGGCGTCGACTTGGGCTCGTACGAGGGATTGGTTGTTTTGGGCGTTTTGGCCGATGTTGAAGAAGGTGGCGCGCAGGCCGTTGGCCTTCAGGGTGTTGAGCAGGTTGGTGGTGTTGCTGGGGTTGGGGCCGTCGTCGTAGGTCAGGCCGACGTATCCGGCGCTGCAGTCGGCGGCTTGGGCGGCGGTGGCGGAAAGGGTCACGGTCGCGAGCGCCGCGGTGACCACGCCCGCGAGCGCCGTGGCGAGCATTTTCCGTAACCCTGCACGTCGTGTGGGGGGTGCGGCGCTGTCGGCCATGTCTGCTCCTCCGATCGGGGGGAGGGCCGGACGGCGCGTGTTCGCCGGTAGGGATGCGCCGCCCGGCCCCGGGGTTCGCCGGGGCAACATTCTGGGAAGCGCCCTTGAAACATGTCAAAGATCTGCCGAAACGTTTCTAGTCGAGAGTCCGTGAAAGATGGCCTGTAATGCCGGAACACCGATGAAGTTTTCAGGCCGATGAGCACTTCGCCTGAGGACCGTACGGCTCCCAGGCGACCGGCCTTCCGGAGCCGCCCGGGAGTGGACGTCCCGGGCGGGCTCCGGAGCCCAGGAACACGTCAGGCGGGGACCTTGTCCAGGAAGCCGTACACGTTCCGGATCCGGCCGTCCTCGGCGAGGGCCACGACGTCGAATCCGATCACCACGGGCTCCGCCGCGCCTTCGGGGGCGAGGTGCCAGGTGAAGCGCGCGATGTGGTGGTGGCCGTCCACCGGGCCGCCCAGGGTGAACACGAACCCGGGGAACATCTCCTGCGCTCCGGCGATCACCGCGGCGATCCCCTCGTGCCCGGCGACGGCGGCCAGCGGGTCGGTGTAGCCGCCGTCCTCGGTCCACAGCTCGGCCACCGCCTTCGCCCTGGCCTCGGCGTCGCGCTCGTTCCAGGCGGCGATGTAACGCTCGGCCAGGGCGGTGTAGTCGGTCATTTCCACTCCTTCGGGGATGTCTTCGTGACGACACGTGAACGGTGTCACGCAGCCCCGAGGAGCGGCGATTACGCGGCAGGTAATGCTAGAGACCGAGGGTCTCCTTGCGCAGGTGGGTCTTGAGCACCTTGCCGCCGGGGTTGCGCGGCAGCTCGGCCTCCCTGAACCAGAACCGCACCGGCACCTTGAACGCCGCGATGCGGCCGCGCAGGAACTCCTGGAGCTCCTCGCCGGTGGCGTCCGCGCCCCGCTTGAGCCGTACGACCGCGCCGACCTGCTCGCCCAGCTCGTCGTCGGGGATGCCGATCACGGCCGTGTCGTCCACCGCGGGGTGTTCGAACAGGGCGGCCTCGACTTCGGCGCAGTAGACGTTCTCGCCGCCCCTGATGACCATGTCCTTGGCGCGGTCGACGATGTAGACGTAGCCGTCCTCGTCGATACGGGCCAGGTCGCCCGTGTGCAGCCAGCCGTCCACGAACGTCTCCGCCGTGGCGTCCGGGCGGTTCCAGTAACCCATGATCACGATCGGTCCGCGGATGCACAGCTCGCCGACCGCGCCGGGCGGCAGCTCGGCGCCGAGCGGGTCGCAGATCCTGACGTCCACGACGGCGAGCGGCAGCCCGATGCTGTCGGGCTTGGCCAGGTAGTCCCTGCCGCTGTTGTAGATCGCGAGCGCCGTCGTCTCGGTCATGCCGTACCCGTTGGCGGGCGTGCGGTTCGGCAGCGACTCGGTGATCCGCTCCAGCAGCTTGGGCGGGGCCGGGGCGCCGCCGTACGAGACGGAGCCGAGCGAGGAGATGTCGTGCTTGTCCAGGTCAGGATGCGACAGCAGCTGCCAGGCGTTGGTCGGCACGCCGCTCATCACGGTGACCTTCTCGCGCTCGATGAGCTCCAGGGCCCGCTTGGGGTCCCACTTGTACATGAGCACCAGCCCGCCGCCGCTGAACATCGTGGTCATCAGTACGGCGAAGCACCCGGTGACATGGAAGAGGGGCACGGTCAGCAGGGTGATCCTGCGCTTTTCCGCCGCCGCGGCCACGTCCCTGCCGGCCATCGCCACCGTGCGCATCATCGCGTACGCGACGGTCATCGGCGCCTGGCCGAGGTTGCGGTGGCTGCCGAGGGCGCCCTTGGACCTGCCGGTCGTGCCGGAGGTGTAGAAGATCGTGGCGGGGTCGTCGGGGCCGAGCTCGACCTGCGGCAGCGTCACGTCGGCGCGGACCTCGCCGAGGACCTCGGTCCAGTTGGCCCCTTCACCACGGGTGACGATCATCGGCAGGCCGCTGCCGGCCATCCGCGCGGCGCGCTCGCCGTCGGCGATCACGACCTTCGCGCCCGAGTCGCTCAGGCCGTATTCCAGCTCCTGCTCGGTCCACCAGGCGTTGAGCGGTACGGCCACCGCCCCCGCGGCGAGCACGGCGGAGAAGGAGACGATCCATTCGGGATAGTTGCGCATGGCCACGGCGACGCGGTCGCCCTTGCGCACGCCATAGTCGTGCACCAGGCGGTGGGCGAGCGTCGCGGCCAGCCGGAAATGCTCCTCATAGGTGAGGTGCTCGTCCTCGTAGACGACGAACACCTTGTCCCCATGAAACCGAGTGATCTCCAGCAGGGCCCGGAAGGTCGCAGGGGCGTGCTTCCACGCCCGGATCTTGTGACCGCCGACCTCGACCTTTTCCATCTCGAAGAGCTGCCCGGGCGCCGTGAGCTGGGCCTGGACCTGTTCGTTCGTGATCGTCATGCTGGCGCACTCCCGGACTCGTTCGTTAACCGGATGTTTCACGATACCGACCGGTAGGTACGTCGGCTAGATGTCCATCCTTCGGAACGCGGCTTGCATGCTCATGCTTTGCGATGCATACTCTCTACACCAGCAAGAACATGAGGTCTGCTGCATGATCATGCAGGGGATCGCTGAAGACAGGTCCCTGAGGGCAGTGATCACTGGGGACAGGGATCATTGAAGACAGGGCTCAGTGAAGAACAGGGCTCAGTGAAGAACAGGGGGCGCGGATGAGGGCGGCCATCGCCGGAGCCAGCGGCTACGCGGGAGGAGAGCTGCTCCGTCTGCTGCTCGGACATCCCGCTGTCGAGATCGGCGCCCTGACCGCCGCGTCCAGCGCGGGCAGCAAGCTCGGCGCCCACCAGCCCCACCTGCCGTCGCTGGCCGACCGGGTGATCGAACAGACCACCCCCGACGTGCTCGCCGGTCACGACGTCGTCTTCCTCGCCCTCCCGCACGGCCAGTCGGCCGCCGTCGCCGCCGAGCTCGGCGACGGCACGCTCGTCGTCGACTGCGGCGCCGACTTCCGGCTGACCAGCGCGCACGAGTGGACGGCATTCTACGGTGGCGTCCACGCCGGCACCTGGCCCTACGGCCTGCCCGAGCTGCCCGGTCAGCGCGAGGTCCTGCGCGGCGCCCGGCGTATCGCCGTCCCCGGCTGCTATCCGACTGCCGCGACGCTCGCGTTGTTCCCCGCCTTCGCGGCCGGGCTGGCCGAGCCCGACGTCGTGGTCGTCGCCGCGAGCGGCACCTCCGGAGCCGGCCGGGCGCCCAAGGCCCACCTGCTCGGCAGCGAGGTCATGGGCTCGGTCAGCGCGTACGGCGTGGGCGGGGTGCACCGGCACACCCCCGAGATGGAGCAGAACCTGTCGGCGGTCGCCGGACGGCCGGTCCGGGTGTCGTTCACGCCGACCCTCGCGCCGATGAGCCGCGGCATCCTCGCCACCTGCACGGCTCCCGCCGTCGCGGGTGTCACCCGCGCCGCGCTCCGGGAGGCGTACGAGACGGCGGTGAAGGACGAGCCGTTCCTCCACCTGCTGCCCGAGGGGACATGGCCGGCGACCGCGATGACGGTCGGGGCCAACACCGCGGCCCTGCAGGTCACCCTCGACGAGCGGGCCGGACGGATTGTGGCCGTCGTCGCCGTCGACAACCTCACCAAGGGGACCGCCGGCGGCGCGATCCAGAGCGCCAACCTCGCTCTCGGCCTTCCGGAAGAAGTCGGCCTTCCCACCAATGGAGTCGCCCCGTGATGAAGATCGTCCCCTGTGAGGAGCGCGCATGAGTGTGACTGCACCCCTGGGTTTCCGCGCCGCAGGAGTCGCCGCGGGGATCAAGAGCGGCGGCGCCCGCGACCTGGCCCTGGTCGTCAACGACGGCCCCTCGCGTGCCGCGGCCGGTGTCTTCACCAGCAACCGCTTCAAGGCCGCGCCGGTCCTCTGGTCGGCTCAGGTGCTCGCAGGCGGCCGGGTGAAGGCCGTCGTCCTCAACTCCGGCGGTGCCAACGCCTGCACCGGCCCGCTGGGCTTCCAGGACACCCACGCCACCGCCGAGAAGGTGGCGGAGGTCCTGGACGACTCCGCGGCCGAGATCGCGGTCTGCTCCACCGGCCTGATCGGCGAGCGGCTGCCGATGGACGCGCTGCTCGGCGGCGTGGGGACCGCGGCCGCCCAGCTCAGCCGCGACGGCGGCCTGGCGGCGGCCGACGCGATCCGCACCACCGACACCGTCAGCAAGATCTCCTTCCGCCGTGGCGAGACCGGCTACATGGTGGGCGGCATGGCCAAGGGCGCCGGGATGCTCGCGCCCGCGCTCGCCACGATGCTGTGCGTGATCACCACCGACGCCGGCCTCACGTCCGAGGAACTCGACACGGTGCTGCGCAGGGCGACGTCCGTGACGTTCGACAGGCTCGACACCGACGGCTGCATGTCGACCAACGACACCGTGCTGCTGCTCGCGAGCGGAGCGTCGGGTGTGCGCCCCGACCTCGCCGAGTTCGAGAAGGTCGTCACCGCCGTCTGCGCGGACCTGTCCCGGCAGCTTCTGGTCGACGCCGAGGGCGCCACGAAGGCGATCGCCATCGAGGTCGTCGGCGCGGCGTCGGAGGAGGACGCGGTGGCGGTGGGCCGGGCGGTCGCCCGCTCGAACCTGCTCAAGTGCGCCATCCACGGTGAGGACCCCAACTGGGGCCGCGTGGTCAGCGCGGTCGGCACCACGGACGCCGTGTTCGACGCCGATCGGGTCAACGTGGCGGTCAACGGCATCTGGATCTGCCGCGGCGGCGCGGCGGGAGACGACCGCGACAAGGTCGACCTGCGGCCCCGCGACGTCACCATCACCATCGACCTGTCCGCCGGCCCGCACACCGCGACCGTGCACACCACCGACCTCACGGCGGCGTACGTCCACGAGAACTCGGCGTACTCGTCATGAGCGTCAGGCGGAACGGCGCCCTGGACAAGGCGCACACCCTGATCGAGGCGCTGCCCTGGCTCGCGCGCTTCCACGGCGCGACCGTCGTCATCAAGTACGGCGGCAACGCCATGACGGAGGAGCACCTGCGGGCCAAGTTCGCGGCCGACGTGGTGTTCCTGCGCTACGCGGGCCTGCGGCCGGTGATCGTGCACGGCGGCGGCCCGCAGATCCAGTCACACCTCGATCTGCTCGGAATCGACAGCCACTTCGTGTCCGGGCTGCGGGTGACCACACCCGAGGCGATGCAGGTTGTCCGTATGGTGCTGGTCGGCCAGGTCAACCGCGACGTGGTCGGGCTGATCAACGGGCACGGACCGTTCGCGGTCGGCATGTCCGGCGAGGACGCCCACCTGTTCACGGCCGAGCGCAAGCACGTCGTGGTCGACGGCGTCAACGTGGACATCGGCCAGGTCGGGGAGATCGTCCGGGTCGAGGCGGGCGCCGTCCGGGCGCTTCTCGACGACGGCCGCATCCCGGTGGTGTCGTCCGTGGCCCGTGGCGAGGACGGCGGGATCTACAACGTCAACGCCGACACCGCCGCCGCGGCCCTCGCCGTGGCGCTCCAGGCGTCGAAGCTCATCGTGCTCACCGACGTCGAAGGGCTGTACGCCGACTGGCCCAACAGCGAAGAGGTCGTCAGCCGGATCGGGGCGTCCGAGCTCGCCGCGCTGCTGCCCTCACTGTCCAGCGGCATGGTGCCGAAGATGGAGGCATGCCTGTCCGCCGTGCGCGGCGGCGTCCCCCAGGCCCACGTGCTCGACGGGCGGGTGCCGCACGCGCTGCTGCTGGAGGTCTTCACCGACGAGGGCATCGGGACGATGGTCGAGCCCGACGACGCCGTTCCGGCGGCGCGAGGCGAGACCGGAGCGACGGCGGACGGCGCCGCTAACGGGGAGGTTGCCAGGTGACCACCAACGACGAACTGCGCGCACGCTTCGAAGCGGCGTTCATGCGCAACTACGGGGTGCCGCCGGTCGCCATCGCCCGCGGCGAGGGCTGCTCGGTCTGGGATGTGGACGGCCGCCGCTACCTCGATCTCATCGGCGGCATCGCGGTGACCTCGCTGGGCCACAACCACCCGGCCCTGGCCGAGGCGGTGTCCCGCCAGGTGGCCACTCTCGCGCACACCTCGAACCTCTACCTGCACGAGCCCGAGGTGCTGCTCGCCGAGAAGCTGCTCGGCCTGCTCGGAGAGCCCGCGCGGATCTTCCTCTCCAACTCCGGCACCGAGGCCAACGAGGCCGCGGTCAAGATCGCCATCAAGTACGGCAAGACGCACGGCCGCGGCTACGTCGTGGCGACGGAGAACGGCTTCCACGGCCGCACGCTCGGCGCGCTGTCGCTGACGGGCAAGCCCTCGATCCGCGACCAGTTCGGGCCGTTCCCGCTCGACGTCCGGTTCGTCCCGTTCGGGGATGCGGACGCGCTCAAGAGCGCGGTGACCGAGGACTGTGCCGCGGTCTTCCTGGAGCCCGCTCAGGGTGAGGCGGGCGTCATACCGGCGCCCGACGGCTACTTCCGCACCGCCAGGGAGATCTGCTCCTCGGCGGGGGCCCTGTTCGTCGCCGACGAGATCCAGTCGGCCATCGGCCGCACCGGGCACTGGTTCGCCCACCAGGCGGAGGGGGTCGTCCCCGACGTCCTGACGCTGGCCAAGGGCCTCGGCGGAGGACTGCCCATCGGCGCCTGCATCGGCTTCGGCGAGGCCGGCGAGGTCTTCGCGAAGGGCGACCACGGTTCGACCTTCGGCGGCAACCCGGTCTCGTGCGCGGCGGCGCTCGCCGTGCTGGACACGATCGAGCGCGACGGACTGCTCGGCAATGTCGCGAAGGTGGGCGCACTGCTGTCCGAGGGCATCGCCTCCGTGCGGCATCCGCTGCTGAAGGGGGTCAGGGGGCGCGGGCTCTGGCTGGCGGCCGTGCTCACCGCGCCGAAGTCGGCGCAGGTGCAGGCGGCGGCGCAGGAGTCCGGGTTCCTGGTCAACGCCCTTCAGCCCGACGCGGTGCGGCTCGCGCCGCCGCTTGTCATCACCGAGTCCGACGTTCAGACCTTCCTCGACGCGCTGCCCGGGATCCTGGAGGCCGCAGATGCCTGACAACGACCTTGTGAACCCCGCCGTCCCGGCCCCGCACGGTTCCGCGGCGCGGGTGGGACAGGGCGCGGACCCGGCGCAAATCAGACAGGGCGCGGACCCGGCGCGAATCAGACAGGGCGCGGACCCGGCGCGAGTGAGACACTTCCTGCGGGACGACGATCTGTCGCCGGAGGAGCAGGCCCACGTGCTCGACCTCGCCGAGGCGATGAAGAAGGACCGGTTCGGCTACCGGCCCTTCGAGGGCCCTCGCACGGTCGCCGTGCTGTTCGACAAACCGTCCACCCGCACCCGGTTCTCGTTCGCGGTCGGCGTCGCGGAGCTGGGCGGCCAACCTCTGATCATGGACCTCGGCACCTCGCAGATGGGGCGCGGGGAGCCGATCGAGGACACCGCGCGGGTGCTGTGCCGGCAGGTCGCGGCGATCGTGTGGCGGACGGCCGGCCAGGAGCGCATCGAGACGATGGCGGCTTACTCGTCGGTGCCGGTGGTGAACGCACTCACCGACGAGTTCCACCCTTGCCAGATCCTCGCCGACCTCCAGACGATCCGGGAGCACAAGGGCTCGCCGCAGGGCCTCACGCTCGCCTACCTCGGCGACGGCGCCAACAACATGGCCCACTCCTACCTGTTGGGCGGGGCCACGGCCGGCATGCACGTCCGCATCGGGGCCCCGGTGGGCTACCTGCCCGACGCCCTGGTCGTGGCGCGGGCCGCCGAGATCGCGGCGACCACCGGCGGATCGGTCACGGTGGTGAGCGACCCGGAGGCCGCGGTGGCCGGCGCGCATGTCGTCGCGACCGACACCTGGGTGTCCATGGGTCAGGACGGCAAGGACGAGCGGATCGCGGCTTTCGCCTCCTACCAGGTGAGCGCCGCCCTGCTCGGCCTGGCGGATCCGGACGCGATCGTGCTTCACTGTCTCCCGGCATACCGGGGATTGGAAATCGCCGCGGACGTCATCGACGGGCCGCAGAGCGTGGTGTGGGATCAGGCGGAAAACCGGCTGCACGCCCAGAAGGCACTGCTGCACTGGCTGACGACGCGGGGTGCGGAGGGATCGTGACCATCCCGCTGACGAAGGCGGCCCGTCACGCGCGCATCGTGGAACTGCTGACCAGGCACAAGGTCCGCTCGCAACCCGAGCTGGCCAAGCTGCTGGCCGAGCAGGGAGTGGAGGTCACCCAGGCCACGCTCTCCCGCGATCTCGACGAGCTGGGCGCGCTGAAGTTGCGGGCCGACGACGGCACGCTGGTCTACGCCCTACCAGGCGAGGGCGGGGGACGGATACCGCTCTATCGGACTGGCGCCGTGAACGGCATGCCGGAGAACCCCGACGCGCGGCTGCGGAGGATCGCGGAGGAGCTCCTGGTGTCGGCCGAGGCGTCGGCCAACCTCGTGATACTGCGCACGCCGCCGGGAGCGGCACAGTTCCTCGCCTCGGCGATCGACCACGCGGGGTGGGAGTCCATCCTCGGCACGGTGGCCGGCGACGACACGATCCTCGTCATCAGCCGTGACCCGGCCGGAGGGAACGCCCTGGCGGAGTCCCTGCTCAGCCTGGCCACCCGCCGCACGCCCGACGTGAGCAGGCCCAAGATCGCCGTGGAGGTCCGCGATCACGGCAGCGAGAAGCGGGAACCATGACGGGCCGGGCCCATTCGCCGGCGGGCTTCGCGTGCGGAGGGCCATTCCCCATGCAATGGCAAGACCGGTGTGGAATCCGCCCGAGAAGGGCCCGCCGATCGACGTCAGCGGGAGATCGCCGAACCCGATGGATCACCACGAGATCGCGGCCGCGCGGGGCGCCCGCCAGGCCTGATTCACCCGGCATACGCCCCGGTTCCAATGCAGGGACCGGGGCGTACGTCGGCTAAGGTCGCGGATTAGTCCCGCAGAAGGATCCGCGTGAAGGATTTGCGTCGGAGATTCGGCAGACAATCCCGGAGAAGACGCAAAGACCCACATACGACGGCCCCGGGCGGGAACGGCGCGCGGTCATCTTTTCTGCAGGGACTCGAATATCGGAGGGAGAAGACGGTGGCGGACAACAAGCCGATGCGGCTCTGGGGTGGCAGGTTCGAGGGGGGACCCGCGGACGCCCTCACGCGCCTGTCGGTGAGCGTGCAGTTCGACTGGCGGCTCGCGCCGTACGATCTGCTGGCCTCGCGCGCGCACGCGCGCGTGCTGCACCGCGCCGGGCTGCTCACCCAGGAGGAGCTCGACCGCATGCTGGGCGCGCTCGACGACCTCGACCAGGCGTGCCGCAAGGGAGAGTTCCGCCCCACCGTGGCCGACGAGGACGTGCACACGGCGCTGGAGCGCGGCCTGCTCGAACGGCTCGGCTCGCTGGGCGGCAAGCTTCGCGCCGGCCGCAGCCGCAACGACCAGATCGCCACCGACCTGCGCCTCTACCTGCGCGACCACGTCCGCGTGATCGTCTCCCGGCTCGTCGAGCTGGAGACGGCGCTGATCAGCCAGGCCGAGGAGAACACCGACGTCGCCGCCCCCGGCATGACGCACCTGCAGCACGCCCAGCCCGTGTCGTTCGGCCACCAGCTCCTGGCCCACGTCCACGCGCTCACCCGCGACGTGGACCGCCTCCGCGACTGGGACAGGCGTGCGGCGATCTCGCCGCTCGGCTCGGGCGCGCTGGCCGGGTCCTCTCTGCCGCTCGACCCGGCCGCCGTCGCCGCCGAACTCGGGTTCGACGCCCCCGCGCCGAACTCGATGGACGCGGTCGCCGACCGCGACTTCGCGGCCGAGTTCCTGTTCTGCGCGGCACTGATCGGCGTGCACATCTCCCGGCTCGGCGAGGAGATCGTCCTGTGGGCCTCGCAGGAGTTCCGGTGGATCGAGGTGGACGACGCCTACTCCACCGGCTCGTCGATCATGCCGCAGAAGAAGAACCCCGACGTGGCCGAGCTGGCCAGGGGCAAGAGCGGCCGGCTGATCGGTTCGCTGATGTCGCTGCTGACGACCCTCAAGGGCCTGCCGCTCACCTACAACCGCGACCTGCAGGAGGACAAGGAGCCGGTGTTCGACGCGGTCGACACGCTGCTCCTGGTGCTCCCCGCCGTATCGGGCATGGTGTCCACGATGCGCGTCAACAAGGCCAAGCTGGAGGCCAGCGCGCCCGACGGCTTCGCCCTGGCCACCGACCTGGCCGAGCTGCTGGTCCGCCGCGGGGTGCCGTTCCGTGAGGCGCACGAGGCCGTCGGCCACCTGGTGGTGTGGTG
Organism: Microbispora hainanensis; assembly: GCF_006874475.1. Lineage (GTDB taxonomy): Bacteria > Actinomycetota > Actinomycetes > Streptosporangiales > Streptosporangiaceae > Microbispora > Microbispora hainanensis. Next base: position 2,886 of record NZ_VIRM01000026.1, on the reverse strand, counting down.
CCAGGTGAACGACAAGGACCTCGGCGAGCTCACCGACGACGAGCTGGCCAAGGTCTCGCCGCACTTCGCCGTCGACGCCTCCGGCGCGACTGTCCGTGACGTGCTGAACGTGCACGGCGCGCTGGCCGCCCGCAGCGCCTTCGGCGGCACCGCGCCCGACCGGGTCCGCGACCAGATCGCGAACCTCCGCGATGTCGTCGACGGTCAGGCGGCATGGGCGAACGAGAGCTGATCGAAGACGTCGCGGGCGCTCCGCTCGACCGCGACTTCTTCGACCGCCCATCGGACGTGGTCGCGCCCGACCTGCTCGGCCGCGTGATCGTGCACGGGTCGGTGGCCGTGCGGCTGAGCGAGGTCGAGGCGTACGGCGGACCGGGGCAGGACCCGGCCGCCCACACCTACCGGGGCCGCACGCCACGCAACGCGGTCATGTTCGGGCCGCCGGGGCACCTCTACGTCTACTTCACGTACGGCATGCACTATTGCGCCAATCTCGTGTGCATGCCCGAGGGCACCGGCTCGGCCGTCCTGTTACGCGCCGGCGAGGTGATCGCGGGCGTGCACAGCGCGCGCATCCGGCGCATGCCGCACGCCGACGGCCCGGACCTTGAGGGGTTGGTGCGGCGCGTGCCCGACCGCGACCTCGCGCGCGGACCGGCCCGGCTCACGGTGGCGCTCGGCCTGGTCCGGGAGCACAACGGAACTGACTGCTGCTCCGGCGGTCCGATCCGGGTGCACGAGGGCCGGCCGGTGCCGTCCGGCCAGGTCAGGACGGGTCCTCGCACCGGCGTGTCGGCGGGCGCCGAGACGCCCTGGAGGTTCTGGATCGACGGCGACCCCACCGTCTCGCCCTACCGTGCCCACGTTCCCCGGCGCCGCGGCCGTGCCACGAGCTGACGCGCGGGTAAGAAGTGGCGATAAAGTTCCGTGATCAGGCAGGCTTGTACGGAAGCCCCGTACATCCACCATCGATAAGCGAAAGCCACGACCGTGACCGCAACTTCAGGCAACCTCGTGCCGACGTCGGAGATGGCTGACATCCTCGACGAGCTCGAGTGGCGCGACGTGATCGCGCAGACGACCGACATCGACGCGCTGCGCAAGGCGCTGGCCGACGGTCCGATCACCGTGTATGCGGGCTTCGACCCGACCGCACCCTCGCTGCACGTGGGCAACCTGGCCACGCTGCTGATCCTCACCCGCTTTCAGCGGGCGGGGCACCGGCCCATCGGCCTGGTCGGAGGCGCCACCGGTTTGATCGGCGACCCAAGTGGCCGCAGCACCGAGCGGGCACTGAACTCAAGCGACATCGTCGCGGAATGGGTGTCACGAATCCGGGTGCAGGTCGAGAAGTTCCTGTCCTTCGAGGAAGGACCGACAGCGGCCTCGCTGGTGAGCAACCTCGACTGGACAGCGAACCTGTCGGCGATCGACTTCCTGCGGGACGTCGGCAAGCACTTCCCCGTCAACCGCATGCTGGCGAGGGAGTCGGTCTCCGCCCGGCTCGCCGGCGAGGGGCTCAGCTACACCGAGTTCAGCTACCAGATCCTGCAGGCCAACGACTACCTCGAGCTGTACCGGCGGCACGGATGCACGTTGCAGATCGGCGGCAGCGACCAGTGGGGCAACATCACGGCCGGAGTCGACCTGATCCGCCGGGTCGAGGGCGCTCATGTCCACGCGTTGACCGGCAAGCTGATCACCAAGGCCGACGGCACGAAGTTCGGCAAGACGGCCGGCGGTGCCGTCTGGCTCGATCCCGCGCTTACCTCGCCGTACGCGTTCTACCAATACTGGTTGAACGCCGACGACCGGGACGTGGTGCGGTTCCTCAAGGTCTTCACCTTCCGTACACGGGAGGAGATCGACGAGCTGGAGAAGGCCGTGGCCGAGCGGCCGGCCGCTCGTGAGGCGCAGCGCGCCCTGGCCGAGGACCTGACCACTCTGGTCCACGGCGCCGACGAGCTCGCCCGGGTGATCGCTGCCTCACGAGCGCTGTTCGGGCAGGGCTCGCTGGCCGAACTCGACGCCCGCACGCTGGAGTCCGCCCTCGCCGAGGTGCCGAAGGCGGTCGTGCCGGCCCTGGGAGCGCCGTACGTCGAGCTGCTCGCGCAGAGCGGTCTGGTGGAGTCGAAGTCGGCGGCGCGCCGGGCCGTGAAGGAGGGCGGCGCGTACCTGAACAACACGAAGATCACCGACGAGGAGTACGTGCCCTCGGAGGACGACCTGCTGCACGGCCGATTCCTCGTCCTGCGCAGGGGCAAGAAGACGGTCGGCGGCATCGAGGTCGCCTGATCTACCGCAGTGAGCAGCCGCTTCGGTCCGAGACCGGGGCGGCTGTTTCATGCCCAAGAGTCGTTGTGGTGAAGGTAACAGTCGTATGACCTGGAGGGCGGTCGGCGCCGGAAGTTCCCGTCTGACCTAGGGTTTCGGCCATCTCGGCGTGATTTGACGGCAGACTCGGTGTTGCCTAATGTTTTCTTCGCCCCCGGGGGGTGCGGGACGCCGAAAGGCGGCCGGACCCGGCGGGCAAGCCACTCCGACAGCCACCCAGGTGAGGCGCTCGCGTCAAGTCCGGGTCGTTCGTGGCGCGGTCAGGCCGAAAGGTTTGACACGAAGCGGGCGAGGGTTTAGTATGGAGTGGTTGCCCCGAGAGGGGCGGTCACTCTAACAAGAGCATCGACCGAGATCGTGTGGCCCTCCAGGTCTGCGATACGGCGATTGTCGTAGGGTCGGCCGAACGGAAGTCATCGCCCTGGATCTCGGGACTCCATCGTGGGTTTCGGGTGATGGTGGTCGCGTCCGTTTCTTGAGAACTCAACAGTGTGCTAAAAGCCAGTGCATGAATCATGCATGACCCCGTCATAGCGGCATCCTTGGTGGTGC
>NZ_VIRM01000251.1 GCF_006874475.1 Microbispora hainanensis | reverse complement strand
GAAATTGTTCGTCGCCTTCGTCTCGCTCCTGGGGGTTCACCGCCGTGTCCGCGCCGCAATCGCCGTTCGCTGTCGCCGGGCAGCGCCCGGCACCGCCGGCGCCCTCGGCACGCCCGGCCCGCCCGGTGGGCGCGGCGCGTCCGGTGAGCCCGGCCGCGGTGTCCTCCCCGGGCGAGGGCGAGGGCGAGGGCGGGGGCGGGGGT
>NZ_VIRM01000250.1 GCF_006874475.1 Microbispora hainanensis | reverse complement strand
TAGCGTCTTGAGGAAGGACACCACCTCCCGCCAGCGTTTGCGGGTGCGGATGCGGTAGTAGAGCTTGCCGGTCGCCAGGTCAAGCGCGGCGATCATGTGCATGACGCCGTTGTAGCGGTTGTAGGTGGCCCGCAGCCGGGCCGGCGACCCCGCCGGACGCCACCGCTTGCCCCTGCGCGGCATCAGGTTCAGCGGCCCGAACTCG
>NZ_VIRM01000025.1 GCF_006874475.1 Microbispora hainanensis | reverse complement strand
TGACATGGAACCCCAACCATGTGAGGCAGCCCCCGATACGACGTCCCGCCCCGAGACGTGCTCGCAGAGCCTCCCCGGCTGTTGTCAGGGCTGCGGCCAAGGGTGCGGGGACATGTCACAGCTCGCCGCGTTCGACGGCCAGGGCGAGTTCGACGCGCGACCGCAGGCCGGTCTTGGCGTAGACGCGGGTGAGATAGACCTCCACGGTCTTGCGGCTGTAGTGCAGCTCCTCCGCGATCTGGGGGTTGCTCAGCCCGTCGGCGACCAGTTCGATGACGCGGCGCTCGCCGGGGGTGAGGCGGCCCGCCGGTTCGGGGACCATCCCGACCTCCCGCAGGCGACGTTCGGACAGCGCCTCCCAGGGCGCCGCGCCGAGACGGGTGAAGATCGCGTGTGCGCGGGACAGCTGCGCGGTGTCGCCGAGCACGCCGAGGACCAGCCGCGCCCGGGCCTCCTCGAACGGCAGGCCGTCGGCGCGTGCCTGCTCCAGCGCCGTGCCGGCCCGCGCGCGATCCCGGAACGTCCAGCCCACCGCCAGGTCGGCGGCGAGCCGGGCCCGGGGGGTGCCGTTCGCCGACCGCTCGTCCAGACAGGAGGCCGCCGCCCGGCGGGCCGCGTCGTCCCCCGCCGCTCCCGCCACCAGCACCTTGAACGCCAGGGCCCGGTGCACCACCTCGGGCACCTCGTACGCGATGGCGTGGTCGAGCTCGCGCCGTGAGGCGGCGATGTCACCCCGCCCGAGCGCCAGGCGCGCGCGGAACACGCATCGCATTCCCTGGTGCAGCGCCGAGCCGGGCGGCGGCTCGGCGAGCACCCGGGCGGCATCGTCGAACCTGCCCTGGTCGAGCAGGATGTCCAGCTCCATGTTGCGCAGCAGGGCGAGGTTCTCCAGCAGGCCCGCCTCGGCCAGTGTCCGGCTGGCGACCGCGATCTCCTCCAGCGCCCGGGCCCATTCGCCGCCCATCCTCCGGATGACGGCCATGGTCCGCACGTGCTGTCCGGCGATGTCGTGCCAGCCGAGGCCGCGGTGGATCTGCTCGGCCTGGTTGAGCACCTCGATGGCGCGGGAGCGCACTCCGGCGATCGCCAGGACGTGCGCCGCCGACTCCAGCGACGCGAGCCGGGCGCCCGGCGGCAGCGCGGCGGCGAAGGTGAGCAGGTCGTCGACGGCCCGTTGCGTCTCGGCCCAGTCGCCCTGGAGGAGCGCGTGGATGGCCAGATAGCCGACCGTGATCGCGCGGTCCTGCGGCGGGCAGTCGGACAGGCCCTCCCAGGCGCGCCTGGCGGCCTCCCGGCTGGGACGGCCCATCTCCGCGCTGACCAGCGCCTGCTGGGCGAGCAGCGCGGAGGCGTCGTCGGCCCTGGGGATCTGGCGGCGGGCCACGTCGAGGGCCACCTCATACCACCCCATCACGTGGGCCGCGCCGACCGCGGTGTAGGCGGCACGGGTGCGGCGCCGCCCGGCGGGCAGCGCGGCGATCGCGCGCTGGGCCGAGTTCAGCGCCAGCGCGGGCCGCGAGCCCTTCCAGTAGGCGAGAGCCTGCCTGGCCAGCAGCTCGCCGGGCGCGGGGGACAGCTCGGCGGCCTTGCCGTACCAGTGCGCGGCCGACAGCGGCGCGGTCCAGCGGGTCAGCTCGGCGGCGCGCAGCACCGCGGGGAGAGCCTCGCCGGGCGGCCCGGCCTCGGCCATGTGGGTGGCCCACTCCAGGACCCGGCTCGTCCCGGTCAGCCCCTCTCGTTCGAGCATGTCGGCGATGCGGCGGTGCACTTCCCGGCGGCCGGAGACGCCGAGGTCGTCATAGAGCGCCTCGGCCACCAGCGGGTGGGCCAGCGCGTAGCCGTCGCCGTTCCTGCTGACGACGCCATCCCTGACCAGCGCGTCGAAGGCGCGCTCGGCCTGATCCGGGGTGAGCCCGGCGAGCTGGGCGAGCGCGGGGAGATCGGCGGCCTCCCTCGTCCGCGACAGGGCGGCCAGCACGCGGGCGAGGTCGCGTCCGCCCCTGTCGCGCTGGAACAGCCGGCTGAGGATCGCGCCGCGCCGCGCCCCGGGATCCGCCGAGCGTACGGCGCCGCCCTGCACCAGGGCGAGGACGGCCTCCTGCACGAACCACGGGTTGCCCCGGCTCGCGATGTGGATCCGCCGCAGGACGGTCTCGCTGGGTGTACGGCCGAGCAGCGTGGTGACGAGGTCGGCGACCTCGCTCATCGTCAGCGGCTGGAGCCGGATCGACAGGTCCACCTCGAGCGCGGGAGGGTGGCGGGCGGTGCCGAGGATCGCGACGGCGTCGTGGCGGCGTGGCAGGGCCCGCAGCACGCTCAGCGTGTCGGCGTCGGCCAGGTGCAGGTCGTCGATCGCGAGAAGGGTGGGGCCGGGCAGCGACTCCAGCAGCCGGGCGGCCATCGCGCCGGGCGTGGCGGCGGGATGGCCGAGCGCGGCCTGGTCGATCGCGTCGAGCAGGCCGGACAGGGCGTCGGCGGCCTCGCCGCCCACCGCCCCGAGGGCCTCGACGAGCGGGGCGTAGGCGCGCCCGCCGTCCAGTTCGCGGGCCTGGCCGCGCAGCACGCGGAAGCCCTTCAGCCGTGCCGCGGCCTCACCGAGCAGATGGGTCTTGCCGATGCCGGGCTCGCCGAGGACGAGGACGGTCCGGGGCGTCTTCGACAGGGCCGAGACCACTTGGCCGAGCGCGCCCGCGCGGCCCTCCCCGTCGGCCGGTACGTCCACGGCTGGCCGTCACTCCCCTCGCATCCGTCCCGCTGGTGTCACCTAAGGACGCGGCGGAAATGTTGAACGTTCACACGAAATGTGACGCTCTCCACGCGTGATCGCAAGGGAATTCGTATATCAAGATTCGAACACTGCCACGGCGGCGGCGGTCAGCGTCTCCTCGACCACGTCGGCGGGCACGTCCATGGTCTTCACCACACCGGACTGCACCGCGCCGAGGGCGGCCCAGGCGCGTACGCGGGTGCCGGGGGAGGGGTCGGGCCCGGCCAGGCGCAGGAACAGCTCGCGGCTGAACTCCCTGATCGCCTCCCCGGGTGATCCGGGAGGGGCGCTGTCGGCGCCGCCGATGTCCTCGGTGAGCAGCCGGATCACCGCCCGGTGCCGTACGGCGAACGCGGTGAACGAACGCAGGAACTCCCGGTGGCCGGCGAACTCGCCGCCGAGCAGCGCGAGCAGGTCGTCGGCGGCCGGGGCGATGATCTCGGCCGCGAGCCGGTCCTTGGGGTGGAAGTGGTAGGCGACCGCCGTCTTGGTCAGGCCGACCGCCGCCGCGATGTCGGCGAGCGACACGGCGGCGTATCCCCGTTCGGCGAACAGGTCGCGGGCCGCGGCCAGGATGCGGGAGCGGGTCGCGTTGCCCTGATCGAGTGTGGTCATCGTCTCATTTTCCGGCGCGCCGCTCGCCCGCCGATCAGTTCCTTTTACCCTCGTTTTGTACGGCCGTACAGAACGGCCGGAAGGACATGCTACCCGGGGCGGACGGCGATGAGCGGACTTCTGGGGCGGCTCGGCGGATGGTGCGCGCGTCACGGCTGGATCGTGCTGACGCTGTGGGTGCTGGCGGCGGGACTGCTGACGGCGGGCACCCTGGTGTGGGGCCGGCCGGTCAACAACAACGTGTCGATCCCGGGCACCGACGCGCAGCGGGCGCACGAGCTCATGCGCGAGGGCTTCGGCCCGGGATTCGATCCGGGCGGGACGGTGCAGCTCGTCCTCTACACCGCGAACGGCACGCTGATCGACAAGCCGCGCAAACAGGCCGTCGAGCAGTCCATGGACGCGCTGCGGGGCATGCCGCACGTCGCACAGGTGGAGACGCCCTATCGGATCGGCGGCATGTCGTCGAGCCTGCGGATCGGGATGATCAGCGTACGGCTGACGGGGCAGGACACCACGAAGCTCGCCCAGACCTCCGAGCAACTCGTCGCCGCCGCCGCGCCGGCCGTGCGCGCGGGCATCGAGGTCGTGCCCTCCGACAGCTCCACGCCCGCCGACAAGCAGATCAAGACCGGCGCGAGTGAGATCGCCGGCGTCGTCTTCGCGTTGCTGGTGCTGCTGTTCGCCTTCGGGACGCTGGTCGCCGCGCTCGTGCCGATCTTCACCGCGCTGATCAGCATCGGTGTGGGGCTCGGCCTCATCGCGCTGCTCGGCCACGTCGTGGACGTGCCGTCGACCGCGTCGATCCTGGCGACGATGATCGGTCTCGGCGTCGGCATCGACTACGCGTTGTTCCTGCTGTCGAGGCACCGGACGCTGCTGGCCGAGGGCGTGCCGGTGCGGGAGGCGGTGCGGCGTACGGCGGCCTCGTCGGGTGGGGCCGTCCTGTTCGCCGGCGGCACGGTCGTGATCGCCCTCAGTGCGCTGATGTTCACCGGGTTCCCGCTGCTCCGCACGCTCGGCTGGATCACCGGAGTCTCGGTCGTGTGCGCCGTGCTCACCTCGATCACGCTGGTGCCGGCGCTCCTCGGCCTCCTCGGGCACAAGATCGACGCGCTGCGGCTGCCGCTCGTCGGTCGCGCCGCCCGTCGCGACGGGCCGGCCACGGGCTGGGCCAAGCTGGGCGTCTGGGTGGCGCGCCGCCCCTGGCGGGTGCTGGCCGTCACCGTGGTCGTGCTGGCGGCGCTCACCACCCCGGCCGTCGCGATCAAGCTCGGCCCGCTCGACAACGGGTATGGCGACAAGGGCACCCCGGCCCGGCGGGCGTACGAGCTGATCGAGGCGGGCTTCGGCCCGGGAGCGAACGGCGGGCTCGTCGTCGTGGCCGAACTGGACCGGAAGATCGCCGATTCGACCCCGCCCGACCCGGTCGTGCAGGTGCTGCGGCAGCGGGTGGAGCACATCGACGGCGTCGCCTTCGTCGCCCCGCCGAAGGTCAACGAGAACGGCCGCTCGGTGCTCATCCAGGTCGTCCCCGACTACGCCCCGAGCGACCCGCGGGCCCTCGACGTGGTGAAGCGGGTGCGGGCGATCGAGGTGCCGGGGGCGCATGTCCACGTGGGCGGCCAGGTGGCCGGGCTGGCGGACGCGGGCGACCGGATCATGGGCAGGACGCCGCTGGTCGTCGGCATCGTCGTGCTGCTCAGCGCCCTGCTCCTGCTGCTGGCCTTCCGCGCGCCCCTGGTCGCGATCAAGGCGGCGGTGATGAACCTCGTCTCGCTGGGCGCCGCCTTCGGCGCGCTCGCCGTGGTGTTCTCCCAGGGCCTGGGCAGCCGCCTGGTCGGCATGGACCCCCCGCCCTCGGCCGAGGGGTCCTACCTCGCCACGTTGTTCTTCTCCGTGCCCATCGACACGTACGTGCCGCTCATGCTGTTCGCCGTGCTGTTCGGCCTGTCGATGGACTACGAGGTCTTCCTGCTGACCTCCGTACGGCAGGCCTACTCGCGCAGCGGGGACAACCGGAGGGCGGTGGCCGAGGGGCTGGGGTCCACCGGCCGCGTCATCACCTCGGCCGCCCTGATCATGGTGGCGGTGTTCACCGCGTTCATCGCCTACCCCGACCCCCTGGTCAAGGTGTTCGGAGTCGGGCTGGCCGTGGCGATCACGGTCGACGCGACCCTCATCAGGGGCTTCCTCGTGCCCGCCGCGATGGTGCTGCTCGACCGGCTCAACTGGTGGATCCCCCGCTGGCTCGACCGGATCCTGCCCAACCTGTCGATCGAGGGCCACGAGGAGGACGGCGAGTCCGCCGAGGCGGAGTCGGAACCGGTCGGCGCGGGCCCGCACGCCCGCGCCTGACACGGTCACTCGATCGGCGTCCTGGATCAGAAGTTCTTGCTGCGGACCGTCCAGTAGGCCCTGGAGGCCAGACCCGAGGGCCCCAGGATGTACGACCGCGCGGTGGCGTTGTCGTTGAGCGTCATGTCCAGGAACTGGACCACCGCCGTCATGCCCTCGCTCATCTGGGCGCCGGTGATGAACCCGACGTGACCGGCCTGCGACTGCTCGGCCAGCACGGCCGGCACCAGGGTCAGGTCATAGTTGGCCCGGCTGTTGTCGTAGGCGATGTCGGAGGGCCCGCCGTCCAGGAACATCACCGGGGTGTGCAGCTTGGACAGCTCAGCGCGGGAGTATCCGAACGAGCCGTCGGCGAACAGCCCGCTGTCCAGCGAGACGACGCTCTTGACCCTCCGGTCCTGGCCGGCGATCAGCGCCTCCAGCCCGCCGCAGGAGTGCCCGGCCGTGGCCACCCTGGACAGGTCGAGGCGCTGGTAGAGCGGCGAGCCGGCGCGGGCGTTCTCCCGCTCGGCCCAGCCGATGCCGTCGGTCAGCAGTGACGGGATCGGAGACCCGCTCTGCACGCCGTTCGGCGAGCCGTCGACCGACGCGGTGTCCACCACGACGAACCCGCGGGCCGCGATGAACGTCAGCGCCTGGATCACCTCGCTCCCGTTGGTGTGCGCGCAGGCCCCGTTGCCGAAGACCAGCACCGGCATGGGACGCCCCACGGCGGCGGGGTTCGACGGCCGGAACACGGTGTAGCGGTTGGTGCCGTACGCGCCCTCTCGCGTGACCGGGAAGTTGTTCTCGATGACGGGGCGGCTCGGCGAGGGCGAGGGCGACGGGGAGAGTGAGGGGGAGGGTGAGGGGGAGGCGGACGGCGAGGGAGTAGGAGACGGCGAAGGCGACGGGGACGGAGATGGGGAGGTGACGTCGCCGGTGCAGGTCACGCCGTTGAGGGCGAAGCCGGACGGCACCGGGTTGGAGCCGTTCCAGCTCCCGTTGAACCCGAAATCGACGCTGCCGCCACTGGGGATGGCGCCGTTGTAGGAGGCGTTGGTGACCGTGATCTGCGAGCCGGACTGGGTGAAGGAGCCGTTCCACAGCTGGGTGACGGCCTGCCCGGCCGGGAACGACCAGGTCAGCCTCCAGCCGTTGATCGCGTCGCCCAGGTTGCGAACGCGGACGCTTGCGCCGAAGCCGCCGGGCCACTCGCTGGTCACCGTGTAGCCGACCTCGCATCCGGCCGTGGCCGCCGACGCGACGTGGGCCGCGGTCGCCGTGACGCCGGTCGTCAGCAGCACGGCGGCGGCAGCCGCCAGGCTCGGTCGCCGGCGGAAAGAGCTGACAAGTCGCACGGGCTCTCCCTCTCAAGACGGGTGTTAGCGTTAACATCCTCAGGACGCCGATGGCGACGGGTGGTGCGTTCCTGGAGTCGGGAGTCAATCTCGACACAAAAGGCTATGTCAAGACACTTGATTTAGCTCTCGCTCCCCTTCGTGTCGCGGATTCCCTTATTGAGCAGGCGCTTCGGGGCGCATGTGAAAGACCGGCCGTCAGGACGACGGTGAATATTTCACCCTCCTGCTCGCCATCGCGGAGTCAGGAGTTCACGAGAGGTGCGGGCCGCCCTGCGAATCGGAAAGCTTCGGTTCCTGGTCCCTCGGTTCCTGGTCCCTCGGTTCCTGGTCCCTCGGGTCGGGGCTGCGGGACGTGGGCGGCTCGGGGCTCTTCGCCGGGCCCGGGTCCTTCTCCGGAGCCGGACTCTCCTTCTCCGGAGCCGGGCTTTCCTTCGCCGGGCCCGGGCTCTCCTTCGGAGGCGCCGAGGGCGATTCCTGCGGCTTCGGGCACCGGGGACCGGCGACCCGCACCTCGGCCTGGCGCGGCCCGCCGGCATAGGCCGGATCGGTCGTGACGCGCACCCCGAACACGGCCCTCTTCCCGCACTCGACGGGGCCGAGGCCTGCGGGCACGGCGAATGAGTAGGACGTGCGGCCCGAGAGCGTACGGGTGTCGGCCGTCGTCTCGCGTCCGTCGCGCGTGAAGACGCTGGAGACGCCGACCGGGCCCCTGCCGGAGGTCCGCACCGTCACGGCCGCCGTCCTGCCGTCCCAGTCGTCGATCGCCACGCGCTCGACCGTGGGGGCCGGGCAGGGCGGCCCGACGAGCTTCCGCGTGCGCGTACGGGTTCCCTGCCGTGCGGCGGGGACCGTGGACACCTCGACCCGCCGATAGACGGTGGTGCCGCAGGCCGGGGAGGGGAAGGGCTGCTGCAGGCCGATGTGATAGGACGCCGCGCCCCGCAACGCGACGGTCTGCGCGGGCGCGGCGGTGAGCGCGTCCCGTGACGGCCCGGAGGCGAAACGCGCGGTGAGCCGGACCCGGGCCGTGGTGCTCGCCCGTACGTCGACCGTGACGGCCTGGCCGTCGAACGCCGCGATGCCGAGACCGGTCACCCGCGCCGGCGCCGGCGACGCGGTCGCGCCCATGTGGGAGGGGGTGGCGCTCCCGGGCACGGAAGGCGTCGGCGGCACGGCCGGCCCGGTCGACACCGACGACACCGACGACACCGGCGTGCCGGACAGATCGGGCGGCGTCGTCCCGGCGTTCCCGCCCGGACCCGCGCCACCTGGACCCGCATCACCAGATCCTGCTTCGTCCGGTCCTGGCGCCGTCTCCGACGACTCGTCCGGCACTGTCTCGTCCAGCGCTGTCTCGTCCGGCGCTGTCTCGTCCGGCGCCGTCTCGCCGGGTGCCGATTCGCCGGGCGCGGCGGACGGGGCCGTGTCGACCGAGTCCGGGGCCGGGGGAAGCGCCGCGGGGGCGCTGTGCGGCGGCGGGGTGAGCAGGGTGTCCTGCGCCATCGGGGTCTGCCGGTTGGCCGCGACCACCGCCACGATCGCGGCGGCCGACAGCACGGCCGCGCCGATGGCGAACCGGGGCGCGGAGCGCGCCAGCCGCTCGGACAGCACGGTCCTGGCGAGCGACGTGGACGCCTCGACCGGCTCGGCCGGGGCGGCCAGCGGAAACGTCAGGGCCAGCAGGGTCGCGAGTTCGGCCAGGTGGCGGCGGCCCCGCTGCTCCCAGTCGGACCCGTACGCGGCGGTCGCGGCGGTCTCGAGGTCGGCGATGAACGCCCGTGCCGTGGGCGGCCGGTCCGCCGGGTTCTTGGCCATGCCGCGCGTGACGAGGCCCCGCACCGAGCTCGGCACGTCGGCCACCGGGATGGGAGCGCCACGGTGCAGCATGCGCAGCGCCGTCAGGTCGCCGGCCCGATATGGCCGGCGCCCGGTGAGGCACTCGTAGAAGACGCAGGTGGCGGCGTAGACGTCGGCGGCCGGGCCGGCGGGCCCGCCGTACCACTGCTCGGGGGCCATGTAGGGCGGCGTGCCCGCGGGGGTCTCCGGGGAGCCGCTCGGCGTCGCGATGCCGAAGTCCGACAGCTTGCTGTTGCCGTCGGCCTGGATCAGCACGTTCTCCGGTTTGTAGTCCCGGTGGACGATGCCCGCGGCGTGCGCGGCCGACAGACCCGCAAGGGAGCCCTTCAGCACGACCAGCGCCGCCTCCGGGCTGGTCGAGCCGTGCTCGGCGAGGATCCTGCGCAGCGAGACCCCGTCGACGAGTTCCATGACGATCGCCGCGCCCTCGCGCGCCTCGACGTACTCGTACAGGCGCACGATGTTGGGATCGTTCAGCTCCACCATGATCCGGGCCTCGTGCCGGAACTCGGCGAGGAAACGCCGATCCTGCCGCAGTTCCTCGCGCAGATACTTGATCGCGACGTAGGCGCCGGTGGTCACGTAGGTCGCCAGCACGACCCGCCCGGCGCCGCCCGCGCCGAGTTCACGCACCTCGCGGTAGCCCGGTACCGACCAGGCGTTCATAACGCCGCCCCCTCGGATCAGGTCGTCGCCCCGCCCATCGCTCGCGACGGGCGGCATCTGCCAGACACTCCCTGGCCCTGACTCAAGGTCTCACCCGAAAGGGCGGTTGTCACCGGAGCAAAAAAGTCACCTTGCGGATGTCGTCCTGGCCTGCGTGGTCACGTGACGGGCCGCGCGTACGGCGAGGTCGCGGGCGCGGTCCACGTCCACGCCCAGCAGGCGGCCCCCGCGCTTGACGACCCGCCCGCCGACCAGCACCGTGTCGACGGCGGCGGTGCCGGCCGCCGTGACGACCGCGGCCACCGGGTCGTGCACGGGTGCGAGGCCGGGGGCCGCCGCGTCCAGGATCACGATGTCGGCCTGCTTGCCGGGACGCAGCGAGCCGATCCTGCGGTCCATCCCGATCGCCGCCGCGCCTTCGAGCGTCGCCATGCCGAGCACGTCGGACACGGTGAGCTCCGGCGCCGTCTGTCCGGCGCGCCCGGCGGCGAACGCCGCGCGCATCACCGAGAACATGTCGCCGGGGACGTCGGTGACGGTGTCCACGCCGAGCCCCGTCGCGATGCCGAACGACCGCAGCCTGCCGGTCTCGGGAAGGCCGTGCCCCATCTGCGACTCCACCGCCGGGGCCACCGAGGCCGTGCCGCCGCTGCCGGCGACCAGCTTCAGCGACTCGTCCGGGATGCCGTTGCCGTGCACGAACAGCACGTCCGGGCCGAGCAGGCCGGCGTCGTGCAGCCGTTCGACCGGGCCCTCGCCGGTGGCGTGCAGGCTGATGCGCAGGCCGAGGTCGCGGGCGAGCGCCCAGTCGGCCCGCGCCGCCTCCACCGAGCCGTAGACCGGTCCCCAGGCGGCGAAGGCGGGGGTGACCAGGCCGTCGTCGGACGGCAGGAGCGCCGAGCGCACCCGCCGCACCTCGTCTTCGGCGCGGTCGGCGTCGCCCGTTCCCCGATGGGCATATCCGAAGACCGCCCGTACGCCGGACTCGCGCAGCGCCTCCACGGCCGCCTCCGTGTGGCCGGGGGTGAGCTGGATGTGCGACCAGTCGTACACGGTGGTGACCCCGGCGTCGAGCGCCTCGATCGCGCCCCACAGGTTGGCGGCGTACACGTCCTCCGCGCGGAACGCCGGGGTGAGGGTGCCGAGGACCAGATCGAGGTACGCGCCGAGCGTCGCGTCGGCCGCGATGCCGCGCAGCACGCTCTGCCAGACATGGCGGTGGGTGTCCACGAAGCCGGGGAGCACGATGCCGCCCGCGGCGTCGATGATCTCGGTGCCCTCCGCCCGACCGCCCGTCAGCTCGCCCGCCCGATCGCCTGCCCGGTCTTCTGGCCGGTCCTCCGGTCTCGGGCCGACCGACACGATGACGCCGTCCTCGATGACGACGGCCGCGTCCGGCACGACGTGCGGACGCGGTTCGGTGTCGATGACAGTGCCGTTGACGATGATCGTTCTCATGCGAGAACCTCTTTCCTGAATGCTTTCAATAAAGCTTTTTGGAAAGGTATCAGGGTGAGGGACTAGGCTCAAGCCCATGCGACAGCGGGACCGGGTCGACGAGATGATCGAAGGGTGGCGGGCCGAACTGCCGGAGGCGGCCACCGTCCAGTTGGAGATCGTCAAGCGCGTCAGCCTGCTCAAGGCCCGCATCGAGGAGGTCACGCAGGCGGTGCTCGGCCGCCACGGCCTGACGTACGCGGAGTTCGACGTGCTCGCCACCCTCCGAAGGGCCGGCCGGCCATACCGGCTCAAGCCGAGCAGGCTCGCCTCCCACCTGATGCTCACGACCGGGGGGACGAGCAACATTCTGCAGCGGCTGGTCGCCGCGGGGCTGGTGGAGCGGGAGCCCGATCCGGCGGACGGGCGCAGCTCGTGGGTGCGGCTCACGCCGCTCGGCGTCGAGAAGGCCGAGGAGGTGTCGCTGGCCACGACCGAGGCGCACCGGGAGCTGCTGGCCGACGTGCCCGAAACGGCCGTGCGCGCCCTGGCCGACCAGCTCAGGGACGTCCTGATCGCGCTGGGCGACCGCGCCGGCGAGTGCGTCTGAGCGCCTCCCGGCCAGGACCGCCGGATCCGGAGACCAGGTCCCGGCGGCACGTCCCGGCGGCCAGGCCCGGCAACAGGGTCCGGTGGCAGCGGCCGGTTGCGGGGTCCGGGGCGACGGGGCGGCGGGGGCGGCCGCCGGAGTCAGGTCCTTCACGGGAGGCGCTCTGGGGCCGATCACCCTCGATGACCGTCGATCACCGTCGATCACCGTCGGTCGCGGCGGTGCCGTGGCAGCAGCATGCCCCCCGACGCGATGACCAGACCGAGCCCGGCCGCGATGAGAAAGACCAGATCGTGGCCGGAGGCGAGGGCTTCGGGAGAGGGGCTCCCGCCGGCCTCCGACGCGGTTCTGGCGCCGGCGGCCGTCGCGAGCACCGCCAGGCCGATCGACCCGCCTACCTGGCTCGCGGTGGTGGCCAGGCCGCCGACGATCCCCGCGTCACCCTCGGCGACGTCCGCGGTGGCCGCGGCCATGAGGGTGGGGAAGGTGAGCCCGATGCCGGTCGCGACGAGCAGCGTGGGCCCGAGCACGCCGGTGAGGTAGCCGCCGCCGGCGTGGGCCTGGGCGAGCCAGCCGAAACCGGCCACGAAGCAGGCGCCCCCGGTCAGCACGAGTGACCGGACACCGATGCGCGGCAGCAGCGGGGCGGCCCACCGTGCGATCACCAGGAACGTCACCGCCGCGGGCGTCTGCTCCAGCCCGGCCCGCAGGGCGCTGTGGCCGAGGACGTTCTGCAGGAAGAGCGACGTGAAATACCACATGGCGATGGGAATGGCGCCGAACAGCAGCAGCATGCCGTCTCCGACGGCCACCCCGCGCACCCGGAATAGCCGCAGGGGCATCATCGGCCGGGTGGCGAGACGCGCCTCCACCACGGTGAAGACGACGAGGAGCAGCAGGCCCGCCACGACCGGCCCGGCGGCCCGCGCCGACGTCCAGCCGTGATCGGCGGTCTGCATGACCCCGTAGACCAGCGCGGCCAGCCCGGCCGTCCCGGTGACCGCGCCGGCGAGGTCGAGCGATTCCCGCCGGCCGGTACGCATGCCGGCCAGCGTCGTCACGGCCACGACGATCAGCGCCGCGCCGATCGGCACGTTGATGAGGAACACCCAGCGCCACGACAGGCCGGTGGTGATGGCACCGCCGGCGATCGCGCCGGCCATTCCGCCCAACCCGCCCGCGGCGGACCATGCGCCGAACGCCCTGGCGCGGGCGTTCGGCTCGGCGAAGGAGGTGTTGATCACGGCCAGCGTCGCCGGGGCCATCAGGGCGGCTCCGACGCCCTGCACGGCGCGGGCCGCCACCAGGACCTGCGGAGCGGCCGCCAGGCCACCGGCCAGGCTCGGCGCGGAGAACAACACCAGCCCGGCGACCAGCATCCGCCGCGGGCCGAACAGATCGGCCGCGCGACCACCCGGCAGCATGAAACCGGCGAAGGTGAGCAGGTAGCCGTTCACCACCCAGGCCAGGCCGGTGGGCGTGAAGCCGAGCTCTTCGCGGATCGAGGGAAGGGCGAGATTGACGATGGACGAGTCCAGGATGACCATGAACTGACAGGCGCACGCCAGCGCCATGACCCACAGGGCGGGGGCGGCGTGCGGCCCGGCAGGCCGAGGTGCCGTATCGGCGCTTGTCACCGCCGCTTCCCCTCGCCAGGTGCCGTCTCCCCGCCGGACGTCGTTTTCTCGCCGGACGCCGTTTTCTCGCCGGACGCCGTTTTCTCGCCGGACGCCGTTTTCTCGCCGGACGCCGTTCTCTTGCCGGACGCCGTTCTCTTGCCGGACGCCGTCTCTCACGCGCTCGGGGAGGTCGTCGCGGCCAGGGCGTCGCGGGCGTATCCGCCCGTCGCGGTGGCGTCGGCGGTGCGGTCGCCCTCCAGCAGCCGGATCGCGATCCGGGCCAGCCTCCGTCCCTGGTGCCTGGCGGCCTCCAGCGTCGCGGTGTCCGGGCCGTCCGCGGCGGGGCCGGTCATCGAGGTGCCGTACGGGTTGCCGCCGGCGGCGTACACGGCCGGATCGGTGTATCCGGTCGGCACGATCAGCGCTCCCCAGTGATAGAAGACGTTGGCCAGAGACAGGATCGTGGCCTCGCCGCCGCCGTGCCGGTTGTAGGCCGAGGTGAAGGCCGTCACCGGCTTGTCCGCCAGTTTTCCTTCCCGCCAGAGCCCGCCGGCCTGGTCGATGAACTGCTTGAGCTGTGCGGCCGGCGTGCCGAACCGGGTCGGCGTGCCGAACGCGAACGCGTCGGCCCACGCCAGGTCCTCGACCGACGCCTCCGTGACCGTGGCGGCGGCATCGGCGTGCCGCCGCCATGACGGGTTCTGGTCGATCGCGCTGTCGGGCGCCAGCTCGGCGACCCGCCGCAGCCGCACTTCGGCTCCGGCCGAGACGGCGCCCTCGGCGACGGCCCGCGCGAGCGAGTGAACACTGCCTGTCGCGCTGTAGTAGATGACGGCGACCTTCACGGTCATGTCCGGGCTCCTCGATGTCATAGAATTGGTTATGCGCATAATAGTTATGCGCATAATGATCGATGGTGTCAAGGAGAGTCCATGGACTTCGAGCAAGCCGACGCCCTCAACCAGGCCATCCGCCTGCTGAGCCTGCGCCACCGGGCCAGGGCCGCCGCGCTGCTGGCTCCGCTCGGGCTGCATCCCGGCCAGGAGGCGCTCCTGCTCGAACTCGCGCGGAGCGGCCCGGCGATCCAGTCCCAGCTCAGCGAGGCGCTCGGCTGTGAGCCGCCCAGCGTCACGCTCATGACGCGCAAGCTCGAAGCCGCCGGCCACATCCGCCGCAGGCCCGCCCCCTCTGACAGGCGCGCCAGCATCGTGGAACTCACCGACAGCGGCAAGGCGCTGGCCGGCCAGGTCAAGCACCTGTGGTGTGCCCTGGCGGAGGAGACCGTGGCCGGTCTGCCCGCCGAAACCGTGGCGGAACTCCCCGGCATCCTCACGACCCTGACCGGCAACGTGGACGCCCGGCGTTCCCGCCGGCCCCAGGGTGACAGCGTGGTGTGACATCCGCCGGTGCGGCGGCCGATCCGTCAGTAGGCGACGGCGATCATGCGCCGGACGGTGTTGGTGAGTGAGTGTTTACTCACCCCTAGCACGGTGAGCGTCCACTCACCTGTCAAGCGGAGGCGCGCCCGGCGATGGGAACCCGCGAACGCATCATCGGCGCTGCCGACGAGGTCATCCGTGAGCTCGGCGCGGCCAGAGCGACGACCAAGGAGATAGCCAAGGCGGCCGGCTGCTCCGAGGCGCTGCTTTACAAGCACTTCGGCCGCAAGGAGGAGCTCTTCCTCGCCGTGCTACTGGAGCAGATGCCCGCCCTGGCTCCCGCGGTGGCCCGGTTGCGCGCGACGCTGGGGGAGGGGGACCCGGCCGCGAGCCTGCAGGAGTTCGCCGTGGCCGCGATCCGATACTTCGGCAGGTCGCTGCCGCTCATCGCCGGCCTGCTCGCGGAGGCCTCGCTGCGGGCGGGCTTCAGGGAGATGCTCGCCGGCACCGGCGGCGGTCCGCACATACCCATCGCGGTCCTCGGCCGTCATCTCGCCGAGGAGCAGCGGCTGGGCAGGTTCCCCGCGGGGACGAAGCCCGACGCCGCGGCGGCGCTGCTGCTGGGTGCCTGCTTCCACCGGGCGGTCGTCGTGAGCCTCGTCGGCGGCCTCACCGACCTCGGCACGGACGAGGACGCCGCCGCCGACCTGGTGGCGGCGATCCTGGGAGGCGCGGGCCCTCGCGATCCGGCGCCCCGGAGCCGGCCCAAGGGAGTGCCTGACACGCCCTAAGGTGCTTGTCATGCCGCGCAACCTCATCGTGTCCGGGGGAGTGGCGCACGACTTCCCGGCCACCTCGGCCGCCCTCGCGGACGTGCTCGCCGGGATCGGCGTCGAGTCGGAGATCACCGAAGACCTCGCAGGCGCCCTGACCTCGCCCCCGCCGGTCGGCCTCATCACGGTCAACGCGTTCCGCTGGACGATGGACGGCGACGACTTCGCGGACGAGCGGGACCGCCGGCGCTTCCAGACGCCCGACTCCGTGAGGCGGACGGTGCTCGACCACCTCGCGAGGGGCGGCGGGCTGCTCGCCGTGCACACCGCCTCGCTCTGCTTCGACGACTGGCCCGAGTGGGCCGAGATCGTCGGTGGGGCGTGGAGGTGGGGCCGGTCCTACCACCCGCCGATCGGCCCGGCGAAGATCCGGCTCGGCGCCGGCCACCCGATCGTCGACGGCGTGAGCGACTTCGAGGTGACCGACGAGGTCTACACCGACCTCGACGTCCTCCCGGACGTGGAGCCGCTGGCGCACTCGGGGGACCAGCCCCTGCTGTGGGCGAGGACCGTGGCGGGCGGCAGGGTCGTGTACGACGCGCTCGGCCACGACACCCGGTCGTACGCCCACCCGGTGCGCCGCACGCTGCTCCGGCGGGCCGCGCGCTGGCTCCTCGGAGACTGACCCTCACACGCCGACCTCTACGCGCCGGACCTTACGCGCCGGACCTTACGCGCCGGCCCTTACGCGCCGGCCCTTACGCGCCGGCCCTTACGCGTCGGGGACGTTGCGCAGCGCCTCGCGGCGGCTCAGCCCGCTGAGGCCCTGGTGCTTCACGTAGCGGAGCACCTCCTGTGGGTTGGTCTTCGCGTACTCCCGCAGCGCCCAGCCGATCGCCTTGCGGGCGAAGAAGTCGGTGTCCGACAGGCTGGGCTCGATGCAGGCGTAGAGCAGGTGGACGTCGGTGCGGTCCTTGAAGGAGTTCTGGCACAGGATGGCGGTGCGCCGCTTCCACAGGTCGGGGTCGTGCGCCCACTCCAGCACCATGCGGCGCATGCTCTCGGGATACAGCCGCAGCAGCGTGCCGATCCGGTGCACGGCGATGTCGTCCACCAGGTCCCACCACGCCCCGGTGACGATCATCTCCTCGTACATCGGGATCGTGTAGAGCGTCTGCCAGGACCGGTAGAAGCGGTGCGCGGACAGCTCGATGGCGGCGTAGCGCTCCTCGCGGTATTCCGCCTCGCGCCACAGCGCCAGCACCGCCCTGCGCCACTCGGGGGCGCTGTCGAGCCGGTGCTCGGTGAAGACCTTGCGCAGCGCCGCCCGCCGCGGCACCGCCGTCACCCCGAGGAACGGCATGTCCGACTTCATGTACGACCGCATGCCCTCGGCGCGGGCGGGGTCGGCGAGCTCGGTCAGCGTGAGCCGTACGGCCTTGAGAAGTGTCATCACGGCTGGCTCGCCCGTTCTCCGGTCGCCAGGCCGTCGAACAGCAGCTTGACGAAGTGGTCGGCCAGGGCGTCGGTGTCGAGCCTGCCGCCGGGACGGAACCAGCGCACGGTCACCCAGATCGTGTCGCGGATCATCCGGTAGGTGAGCTTGGGATCGACGTCGGGACGGAACTGGCCGGCGGCCTGGCCGCTCGTGATCTGCTCCACCCACATGCGCTCGACCTCGTCCTCGGCCCGCACGAGGTAGTCGAACCGGTCGCCGGGCAGCGAGCGCAGGTAGTTCCAGTCGTTCTGCATGACCGTGATGGCCGCCCGGTGGTCCTCCAGCGTGCCGAAGCCGATGCGGACCATCTCCGCCAGGATCGAGCGCGGGTCGGCGTGCGTGCCCAGCACCCCGCGATAGCGGGTGATCAGATCCTCGAGGAAGGTGCGCAGCACCTCGTCGACGATCGACTCCTTGGAGTCGAAGTGGTGGTAGAGGCTGCCGGACAGGATGCCCGCCTCCAGCGCGATCTCCCGCACCGTGGTGGCCTGGAAGCCCTTGCGTGCGAACAACTCGGCGGCGAGCTTGACGAGGTGGTCGCGCCGTTCGGACGCCGAACCCGCCGTCCCCCGCTTCGCCCTGACC
This sequence comes from Microbispora hainanensis, assembly GCF_006874475.1. Lineage (GTDB taxonomy): Bacteria > Actinomycetota > Actinomycetes > Streptosporangiales > Streptosporangiaceae > Microbispora > Microbispora hainanensis. Next base: position 102,365 of record NZ_VIRM01000025.1, on the reverse strand, counting down.
GGCGCGGCCGTGCCGCCGGAGTCCTTACGCTGGTTCACGGCTCCCATTATGGCCGTCGAGCAAGAGCTTGTTCACATTCTCGCCTCGTCCGACCTCCCCGCATGGGCGGGATCGGTAGGGCAGGATCGAACCCATGGCGAAAATGGGGTATCCGTTCACCTTGGGGGTGGCATCAGGAGAGCCGTTATCCGACGGCGTGATCCTGTGGACCCGCCTGGCCCCCGAGCCACTGCATCCGACACAGCCCGGCGGCATGCCCAACCGGGCGATGAGCGTACGGTGGGAGCTCGCCGAGGACGAGAAGTTCAAGAGGATCGTCCAGTCGGGCACCGCGCCCGCGCAGCCGGACTGGGCGCACAGCGTGCACGTACGCGTCGCCGGGCTGCGGCCCGCGGCCGACTACTTCTACCGCTTCTCCATCGAGGGGCACGTCAGCCCCGTGGGCCGCACCAGGACCGCGCCCGCCCCCGATTCGACCGCCCCCGTCCGGTTCTGCTTCGTCTCCTGCCAGCGTTACGAGCACGGCTACTTCACCGCGCTGCGCCACCTCGCCGCCGAGCGCCCCGACCTGGTGCTCCACCTCGGCGACTACATCTACGAGTACGGCAAGCCGAAGAACCCCAAGCCGGGCCGCTGGGTGCGCCCGCTGGAGTCGATGGCCGAGTGCACGACGCTCGGCGCCTACCGCGACCGCTACGCCCGCTACAAAATGGACCCGGACCTGCAGGCCGCCCACGCCGCCGCGCCGTGGGTCGCGATCCCCGACGACCACGAGGTCCGCGACAACTGGGCGGGCGCGCTGCCCGGCGACGGCGGCAGCCCCGCCGCCTTCCTCAAGCGCAGGGCCGCGGCGTTCAAGGCCTACTACGAGCACCAGCCGCTGCGCGTCCACCCGTCCGGCTCCGCCCTGCAGAACTACCGCTGGCGGCCGTACGGCCGGGTGGCCGACTTCCTGCTCGCCGACACACGGCAGTATCGCGAGGGGCGCGACATGCTCGGCGCCGAGCAGGAGAGGTGGCTGACCGGCCGGCTGCGCGGATCGACGGCCCGGTGGAAGGTGCTCGGGCAGGCGGTCTTCTTCTCCCGGCGGAAGTTCCCGCTCGAACCCGCCAGCGCCGACGCCTGGGACGGCTACCCGGACTCGCGGGCCCGCGTGCTCGCCGCCGCCCCCGAGGGCATGGTCGTGCTGAGCGGCGACGTGCACAGCGCGTACGCGTGCGACGTGCGCGCCGACTGGGCCGATCCGGCCTCGCGCGCCCTCGGGGTCGAGTTCGTCGGGCCGTCGGTGACAAGCATGCCGGGCATCACCGACGCGAGCGGGATCCTCTCGCTGAATCCGCACATCGCGTTCTTCGACAGCCGCCACGGCTACGTGTCCTGCGTGGCCGACATGGAGAACTTCCGGGCGGACTACCGGGCCGTGGCCTTCGTGGACCGTCCGGGCGCGCCGCTGACGACGATCGCCGGCTTCGAGGTGAAGGAGAACAGGCTCCACCGCACCGACGTGTGATCCGAAACGGGTGACAACGCAGGCCCGCCCCCTAGCAAATAGGAAACTTTCCTATTAGATTGCGAGGCATGCCTGAGCGATGCCATGTGGGCGCAGCATGAAGCGAAGCCCTGACCTGCTCCGTCTGGCCGACACGGTCCTGTTGCCCGGCTTCACCGGGACCACCGCCCCCGGCTGGGTGCGGCGGCGGCTCGCCGGCGGGCTCGCCGGTGTGGTGCTGTTCTCCCGGAACGTCGACACCCCGGCCCAGCTCGCCGCACTGACCACGGCCCTGCGCGCGGAGAACCCCGAGATCCTGATCGGCATCGACGAGGAGGCGGGGGAGGTGACGAGGCTGGAGGCCCGCACGGGCAGCTCGCGGCCGGGCAACTACGCCCTGGGCATCGTGGACGACGTGGACCTGACCGAGCGGGTGGCCCGCGACATCGGGCGGGACCTGCGCGCGGTGGGAGTGAACATCGACTTCGCCCCGGCCGCCGACGTCAACTCAAATCCGGACAATCCGGTCATCGGCCTGCGGTCGTTCGGCGCCGATCCGCTGCTCGTCGCGCGGCACACGGCCGCCTGGATCCGCGGCCTGCAGTCCACCGGCGTGGCGGCCTGCGCCAAGCACTTCCCCGGGCACGGCGACACGTCGGTCGACTCCCACCACGGCGTGCCGCGCGTCACGGTCTCGCGCGAGGAGCTGGCCGAGGTCGAGCTGTGGCCGTTCCGGGTGGCCATCGAGGAGGGCGTGCGCTCGATCATGACCGGCCACCTGCTGGTCACCGCGTACGACGAGGAGCTGCCGGCCACGCTCAGCCCCCGCGTCCTCACCGGCCTGCTGCGGGAGGAGCTGGGCTTCGAGGGCCTCATCGTCACCGACGGCATCGAGATGGCCGCCGTGTCGGGCCGGTACGGCCTGGGCGGCGCGAGCGCGATGGCGGTCGCGGCCGGGGCCGACGCGGTCTGCGTGGGCGGGGAGAACGCCGACGAGGCGACCTACGAGCACATCCGCGACGCCGTCGCGGACGCGGTGACCGAGGGCAGGCTGCCGGAGGAGCGGCTCGCCGACGCCGCCGCGCGGGTGCGCGCCCTGACCGCCTGGCAGGCGCAGGCCGCCCCGCCCTCCTCGAACGACGGCCAGGACGACGGTCAGGACGAGGCCGGGCTGGTCGCCGCCCGCCGGGCCGTACGGGTGACCCGGCACCGCGCGGACGGGCTGCTGCCGCTGACGGCCGCCCCGCACGTGGTGGAGCTGGCGCCGGAGACCAACCTGGCGATCGACAAGGACATGCCGTGGGGCGCGGGGGAGCCGCTGGGCAAGCTGCTGCCCGGCACCACGGTCGCCCGGCTGCGGCAGCCGGACGTGCACAACGGCGTCGCCGGCGCGGTGCTGCGCCAGGCCGCCGACCGGCCCCTCGTGATCGTGGTGCGGGACGCCCACCGGCACCCCTGGCAGACGGACCTCCTGGAGAGCCTGCTGGCCGCCCGGCCGGACGGCGTCGTGGTCGAGATGGGGCTGCCCGGCCGTACGGACCTGGGCGCGGTGCACATCGCCACGCACGGCGCCGCCCGGGTCTGCGGCCAGGCGGCGGCCGAGGTGCTCGCCGGCCTCGCCTGACATTGCCCATAGCATTGGTCACTGCTGACATGCGAATGGGAGCGTAATGAAGGTCGCCTACGTCACCACGGACCATCCGGCCGCCGAGCAGGACGACGAGCGGGAGATCGCCCTCACCGCCTGGCTCGGGGCCGGCATCGAGGGCTCGCCGGTGAGCTGGAGGGATCCCCGCGTCGACTGGTCGGACTTCGACGCGGCCGTGATCCGATCGCCCTGGGACTACATCCTCCATCGGGACGAGTTCGTCGCCTGGGCCCACCGGGTGGAGTCGGTGACGCGGTTGTTCAACCCGGCGCCGGTGATCGAGTGGAACACCGACAAGACCTACCTGCGCACGCTTGGCGTGCCCACCGTCCCCACGCACTGGGCGGAGCCGGGCACGGACCTGCCCGAATGGGACGAATACGTGGTGAAGCCCGCCGTCTCGGCGGGAGCGCGCGACACCATCCGCACCGCGGACCGGAATGCCGCCGAGAGCCACGCGGCGACGCTGCTCGCCGCGGGCCGCACGGTCATGGTGCAGCCGTACGTCCCGTCCGTGGAGCAGGAGGGTGAGCTGTCGCTGCTGTACTTCGGCGGGCAGTTCAGCCACGCCGTACGCCGGCACCCGATGCTCGCCGGCGTCGCCGAGACCGCGGAGAACCGCGCCACGCTGCGCGACCCGGACGACGACCAGTTCGCCCTCGCCGAGCGGGTGCTGGCCGCCGTGCCGGAGACCCTGCTGTACGCCCGGGTGGACCTGGTGCGGATGCCGGACGGAGAGCCGGTGCTGATCGAGCTGGAGCTCACCGAGCCCTACCTGTTCCTGCAGCACGAACTGGCCGCGCCCGACCTGTTCGCCGAGACCCTCGCCGGGATGCTCAAGGGCTGAGCGCCTGCTCCGCGGCGGCGAGCGCCAGCCGTACGGCGTCGGCCGGATCGGCGGCGGCCACCGGACCGGGCACGGGACGGCCCTCGGCGTCGAGGACCCGCCAGCCGCCGAGGGTGATCACGGGCGTGCCGCCTCGCTGGGCGAGCGCCAGCTCGGACAGCGTGCCCCAGGAGCCGCCGACGACGACGACCGCGTCGGCGGCCCGCACGATCAGCGCGTTGCGGGCCTCGCCCAGGCCGGTGGGAAGGGCCACGGTGAGGTCGGGGCTCGCCCCGGCGCGGTCCCGGCCGGACAGGACGCCGACCACGATGCCTCCGGCCTCCCGCGCGCCCGCCGCCGCGGCGGCCATCACCCCGCCATAGCCGCCGCACAGCACGACCGCGCCGCGCCCGGCCAGCAGGCGGCCCACGGCGCGGGCCGCCTCGGCCTCCTGCGGGGTGCACTCGCCCGGCCCGCACACCGCCACCTGCCACATGAGGACAGGCTAGGCCGAGATGCCCCCGTCGACGGGGATCACGGTGCCGGTCAGGTAGGCGCCGGCCCGGGAGGCCAGGAAGATCGCGGCGCCCGCCATGTCGTCGGGCCTGCCGATGCGGCCCAGCGGGACGTTGCTCTCGATCGCGCCGCGCATCTGGGGGTCGTCGAGCGCGAAGGCCATCATCTTCGACTCGAACGGCCCCGGCGCGATCGCGTTGACGGTGATCGACTCCCGGGCGAGCTGGCGGGCCAGATGCCGGGTCAGCATGTGGACGCCCGCCTTGGCCGCCGAATAGGCGTAGTTCTCCATGAACGGCACCCGGAGCCCGTCGATCGACCCCACGTTGATCACGCGGGCCGGGTCGCCGGGCGACGCGGCGGCGCGCAGCAGGGGCAGGAAGCGGCAGGTGAGGAAGAAGACGCCCTTGACGTTGATGTTCCAGAGCTTGTCGAAGGCGTGCTCCGGATACTCCTCCAGCGGTGCGCCCCAGCTCGCTCCCGCGTTGTTGACGAGCACGTCGAGCCGGCTCTCCCGCTCCGACACCGCCTGCGCCAGCGTCTCGACGCCGTCGGGGGTGGACAGGTCCGCCTGTACGGCGTGGCAGCCCAGCTCGGCGGCCGTGGCCTCCAGCTCGTCCTTCTTCCGTGAGGAGATGTAGACGGTGGCGCCCGCGTCGAGGAACCCCCGCGTGATCATCTTGCCGATGCCCCGGGACCCGCCCGTGACGACGACCGTCTTGCCTTCCACCGAGAACAGAGTCATGCGGGCAGCATACCGACCGGTCGGTTCCCGCGTCAGGCCCGGAATCCGCCGTACTTTCCGCGGAAGAACACCAGCGGGCCGCCGTCGTCGTGCCGGTCGAGCCCGGTGACCCGGGCGACGACGATCACGTGGTCGCCGGCCGGGTGCTCCGCGTCCACCGTGCAGTCGATCCAGGCGAGCGCGCCCTCCAGCACGGGCGCGCCGGCGGGCGACAGCGCCCACGAGAGGCCCGCGAACTTGTCCCCGCCGGGCACGGCGAGCCGATCGCACACCTGCCGCTGGTGGTCGGCGAGCACGTTGACGCACAGGGCGGGCGCGGCCTTCAGGCGCGGCCAGCTCGTGCTGGCCCGCGAGACGCAGAACGACACCAGCGGCGGATCGAGGCTCACGGACGTGAACGAGTTGACGGCCAGGCCGACCGGCTCCCCGGTCTCCGGGTCGATGGCGGTGACGGCCACGACGCCGGCGGCGTACCTGCCGAGGACGTTCCTGAAATGCTGGGGATTGACGGCCGGGATTTTCCTGGCGCCGTCATGGCCGACCTTCCGGGCCACAGGGATGCTCATCGCGCACGTGCCTCCTCGGTCGCCTCCCCCTGAAGTCAAGGAGGGCCGGAGCCGATGCATTCCCTGCGTGCGAACAGCGCCTGCTAACGGTGGCGCGTCCTGGCGGGCGTGGGGGACCCGCCAGGACGCGCTCCGCCCCGGCGCGAGACCTCGACCCCGGCGAGGGTTGGGGTCGAGACCTCGTTCATTCGCGCGGAGTCTGTGGGGAGCGGCCGTTCTCGACCGGCCGCTCCGGCGCGCTGTGGTACCGCTTGTTCGGGCATGTCACGCCGTTCCCGCACAAGGCGGTCATGTCGGTGGATACCGACAGCTCTGACATGCCGCTCCCGTCGCTCTGGTAGGTCTGAGCTCTGCGTGTCCGGACTCTGCAGGTCCGGACTCCGTGGGTCCGGGCCCTGTGGGTCCGGGCTGGGGGCTCGCGCCAGGGCGAGTTCGGCGTTCTCGCACCGACCGCCCTCACGTGCCCACCTCCATTGGATGGATTTGTACCAACGTTTGGATAATGCGCGGCTGGGTGGGCTCTGGTCAAGGGGTTGTTTCCCGGTAGACCGAGATCCTCTAGATTTGTTGGAACAAAAGGGTGGATTGAGGAAAGATGGCACGATCGTCGCTCTACCAGCAGGTGGCCGCCGAAGTACGCAGGGCCATCTACGCGGGCGAACTCGCGCCGGGCGACCAGATTCCGACCGAGGCCGACCTCATGGAGGCACACGGCGTCAGCCGCAACACCGTGCGGCTGGCCCTGGGCGAGCTGGAGAACGAGGGTCTCATCCTGCGGATGCGCCGGCGTGGAACGTTCGTACGCGAGCGCCGCCCGCTCCTCATGCGCCCTCAGGACGAGTTCCTCCCGTACGACCAGGAGGGGCGGCGCTTCGACACGTTCGTGCACGCGGTCCGCTCCGAAGGGCGTACGGCGGACCAGCGGATCGAGGTCTCGATCGTCGAGCCGCCCGAGGACGTGGCCACCCGCCTCGCCCTCGCCGACGGCGCGCTGGCCGTCGTGCGCCGCCGGCTGCGCTTCGTTGACGGCCAGCCGTACAACACCTTGGACTCCTACTTCCCCCTGGAGATCGTGGGGGACTCCGAGATCGCCCGGCCCGCCGACATCACGCGCGGAGCCAACCGGGTGCTGGAGGAGTTGGGCCATCTCCAGGTACGCGTGATCGACGACCTGTCGGCCCGCATGCCGACCTCTGACGAGTCGTCGCGGCTCCAGCTGGAGCCGGGCACTCCGGTCGTCGTCCACACCCGGGTCGGCTACGACGCCGACGACACGCCCGTCCGCGTCGCCGTGTCCGTGCTGCCCGCAGACAAGCATTTGATCCGATACGAGCTGGAACGTCATTGACGAGGCCCGGACGCCCCCTGGCCTGAGCGGGCGTCCCCGGCCGCCGGGCCCTCCTCCGGAGGGCCGCTTCCGCGATTCCCGTCCTGACCCCGGCAGGGGACCGCGCCGAACCCGCGCGCCCTAGCCGGGTCCGCCGTCTCCCGGACGGACGCTGTACGGCATCCAGCCGTCACTCTCAGTGATCAAATCGCCGCCGTCGGCACGAAAGGAATCAGGCATGCCCGCGAACACCCTGGATCTTGTTACGGAACTCACGCTGCGTCGCGCCACCCCGGCCGACCTGGAGGGGGTCCTCGCCCTGCTGACGCGCACCGCCGGGTGGCTGAACGGCCTCGGCGTCCGGCAGTGGCCCGCCGGGGGCTTTCCCGCCGAGCGCATCGAACCGCTCATCGGCGCGGGCGTCATGTACCTCCTGGACGACGGTTCGCCGGCGCCGGCCGCCACGATCGCCGTGGACGGCCATGCCGACGCCGAGTTCTGGACCCCCGCCGACCGCCCCGGCGACGCGCTCTACGTCCACAAGCTCGCCGTGAGCAGGACCTGCTCGGGCCAGGGCCTGGGGGAGGTGCTGCTCGACTGGGCCGCCCTGCGGGCCGCCGCGCACGACCGGCCCTACCTGCGGCTGGACTGCGCCAAGGACAACGCCCGCCTGCAGGCGTACTACAGGAAGGCGGGCTTCCGGCACGTCCGCACCGTCGACCTGCCGCACCGCGCCTCCGGCGCGCTGTTCGAGCGGGACGCCAGCGCCGCGATCCCGGCCGCGCCGTCCCATCAGCACACGCCGGTGGTGCCGGCCCAGCGCTCGGGACATGCGGTGCAAGCCTGGAGAGTTCTTGACATCACCGCTCACAACTAGTTGATCGAGTGCTGAACAGGGCGGATGCCGTGAGGCCCCGCAAAGGGACCGGATACTGTTCACTTCATGACGGGATCCCTCCTTGAAGTGATCGCGCTCGACGTGCGTGACGCCGTGGCCGCCGAGGAGGGCGGAGCGGACCGCCTGGAAATCGTGTCCGGCATGGACGTGGGCGGGCTCACCCCCTCGGCGGACCTCGTCGCGGCGATCGCGCGCGAGTGCGGGCTGCCGCAGATGGTCATGCTCCGCTGCAACGCCGGGTTCACCGTGACCCCGGAGGAGCTCGACCGGCTGCGCGGCCACGTCAAGGAACTCGCCGAGGCCGGCGCGGCGGGCTTCGTCTTCGGCTTCCTGTCCGAGGACGGGTCGGTCGACAGGGAGGCGACGGACGCGCTGATCCACGCGGTCTCGCCGCTGCCCTGGACCTTCCACCGCGCCGTGGACAACGCCGCCGACGTCCGGGCCGCCTGGCGTGCCGTACGGCTGCTGCCGAACCTGGCGACCGTCCTCACGTCGGGCTTGCCCGAGGGGGTCGGCAGCGGCCTCGGCGTGTTACGCGCGCGGGCCGAGGCGGGGGACGCCTCGCTCGTGCTCGCCGGCGGCGGCCTGCGCGAGGAGCACGTGCCGGTGCTGCTCGACTACGGCGTCCGCGCCTTCCACGTGGGCACCGCCGTACGGGGCTCGTGGCAGGAGCCGGTCGACCCGGGCCTCGTCAGGCGCTGGCGCGGCATCGTGGACCGGGTCTGACCACCCGGCTCTGGCCACCCTGCCCTGGCCGTCCGGCGCTGACCGTCCGGCGCTGAGACTCAGGCGCGGCGGCGGGCGACCAGGACGGCGTCGCGGCTGGTGACCTCGCTGCCTTCCGGGTCCACGGCCGTGCGCGGCCGGGCCTCGGCCGCCGCGATCTCCCACTCGGCCGGATCGAGCGACGCCGCGATCTCCTCGGCGGTGAACATCATCTGCGGGAAGTGCATCTTCCGGACCCTGGTCACCAGATCGGACGGGTGGTGCCCGACGATCAGCAGAGTGCCGCCCGGGGCCACCGCGGCCGCCAGCCGGGCGAACAGCGTCCGTCTGGCCTCACCCGGCAGGTGCATGTACTGCGCGGACACCAGGTCGTACGCGCTCTCGGGAAAGGCGTGGTCGCGCAGGTCCGCGCGCACCCACTCGGTGCGGTCGGCGACGCCCGCGCCGGCGGCGTGGGCGGCGGCCCGCTCCAGCGCCGTGGCGGAGATGTCGGCTCCCGTCACCCGCCAGCCCCTCGTGGCGAGCCAGACGGCGTCGGCGCCCTCGCCGCTGCCGACGTCGAGGGCCCGGCCCGGAGGAAGCTGCGCGGCCTCGGCGACGAGCTGCGGATTCGGGTGGCCGCTCCAGATCGCCGGCCGGGAGCGGTAGCGCTCCTCCCAGGCCGCCTCCTCGAACAGCGTGCGCATCTCGTTCCGGTAGGCGGCGACGGCCTCCCGGGTCTCCTCGGCGATGAGATCCGCGTTGATCGCGGCCCCGGCGGCCAGGCCCGCGGCGGCGGACGCGATCACGACGGCGCGTACGTCCGTGACGTTCCCCGCCACCCAGACACCGGGCACGGCGGTCGCGCCGGTCGGCTCCGCGGCGATCCTGGTGCCCGCCAGGTGGCCGCCGAGCTCCACCTCGGCCGGCTTGAGTCCGAGCGACTCCAGCACCTGGGACCGGGCGGCGAGCGGCGCGCCGACGACCAGCGCGTCCAGCGCGACGACCTCGCCGGAGGCCAGCCGCACCCCGGTGAGCGCGTCGCCGGTCACCTCGATCCCCGTGACGGGGCCGTCGGCGACCGGGATCCTGCGCGCGGCGAGCCGTTCGGCCTCCTCCTCCGACGGCGCGGGGCAGTGGTGGGCCAGGAACACCACGTCCTCGCTCCACTGCCGCCACAGAAGGGCCTGCTCGACGGCGAGCGGCCCGGTGGCCAGGACGCCGATGCGCCGGTCGCGCACCTCCCACCCGTGGCAGTAGGGGCAGTGGAGCACGTCGCGGCCCCACCGCCCGGCCAGGCCCGGCACGTCGGGCAGCTCGTCCACGGCCCCGGTCGCCACGAGCAGCCGGCGGGCCCGGACGGCGCGGCCGTCGTCCAGCGTCACGAGGAAGTCGTCGCCTTCCCGCGTGGCCGTCTCGGCCCGCCCGGTGACGACCTCGCCGCCGTAACCGATCACTTCCTCGCGCCCGGCCGCCCGCAACTCGGCCGGCGGCGTGCCGTCCAGACCGAGGTAGTTGTGCATGTGCGCGGCCGGGGCGTTGCGCGGCTCTCCCGCGTCCACGACCAGCACCGACCGCCGGGCCCGCGCCAGCGCCAGGGCGCCGCTGAGCCCCGCGGGGCCGCCGCCCACCACGACCACGTCGTACTTCTTCTCGTCCACCTCTGCCTCCCGTGTCGGCGTCTGTTGCCGATGTCGGGGCAACAGTGCGGCACAGGAGGCGAAGGCGGCAAGGAACCTTGCCGATATGGCAAACTCGGCAGAGGGCGCGGCCGGCCCGGTCTCAGCAGAGGGCGCGGTCTGCCCGGGCCAGGGCGGCGATCAGAGTTCTGATCGTCGCGGGCTCGTCCAGCAGGCCCCCCGAGGCCGCGCGCCGTTCCTGCCAGGCGCGCACCCGTTCGGCGTACTTCTCATAGCAGGTCAGGTGGAAGGCGTAGACGGTCGTGAAGCGGCTGACCAGGTGCGAGGGGTCCATGTCCCAGCCCTGGTAGAAGCCGTGCCTAAGCGAGTGCGACACCAGCGCCGAGTGCCTGCGCAGCAGGGCGTGCACGTCGGCCGCGGCGTCCGAGGCCGGGGCCGCGGCAAGTGAGCCGTCCGACAGCTCCACCCCTGTCCCCGACAGCGTCGTCTGCATGACATGCCGCGCGTGGTCGCAGGCCGGGTGGTCGAGCCGCTGCTCGTCCGGGGGCAGCCCGAGCGCGGCCGTGTAGTCGAACACGCCGAAGTGGGCGGCCGCCAGCCGGCCGCACAGCGAGGGCACCAGGTCGGCCGACCGCTGGAGCATGAGCACGGTCTGCGGGGCCTCCACCTGCATCTCGAAGCGCAGCGTGCCGGACGGCAAGCGGAGCCCGCGCTCCAGCGCCTCCAGGCAGCGTGCGAACTGGTGCAGGTAGTCCTCCATCAGGACCTTGGGGAACGTCACCGTGAACCCGTCGGGGAGTCTGCCGGCCCGCCGTACGACCTCGGTCAGGAACCCGTCGAGCGTGCGCACCGAGCGCACGGGGTCGCCGTCGGCGAACGACTTCACCCGCAGCCCCCACCTGCGGGGCAGCGTGCCCGCCTCGTGCATCGCGGCCACGGCCGCCGCCGCCGACTCGGCGTGCCTGTCCTCCTCCTCGGGGGAGCGCACGCCGTAGCCGTCCTCGAAGTCGATCCGCAGGTCCTCGATCGGCTCGGCGTGCAGCTTCCTGCGCACCCGGTCGTGCACGGGCTGGGCCAGATCGAGGTCGAGGTCGAACAGCGCGGCCAGCTCGGCGGGAGTGAACAGGAGCCGGTGGAGGAGGTCGGTCGCGGCGTGCCCCCACTGCTGGACGATCTCCGCCGTCACCCGGTCCGCGGGCACGTACACCGTGTGCACCGGCTGCCACGCGGGCTCCCGTGCGGGGAAGCGGGCGAGCTGTTCGTCGTGGGTGCCGGCGAAGCCGTCGAGCAGCCCGTCGATCAGGCCGTCTGGGCCGGTCAGCGTCGTCTCCATGAGGACGATCCTCGCAGAAGCACCCGCCACGAGGACGTCATCACACAACGTCGCTGCACGACCACGTTCGGTTGGCTATTCTTTTCCTCGAACAGCCGATCGAACAGGTGATCGAATCGGCGGAGAAAAAGAAACGGCCCCCTGTCGGGGGCCGTAGAGCCCGGGGACGTAACCCCGGGCGCGGTGACTCCATGTTAGGAGATGATGGCGGTGCGCGACAACCCCGTTCCCCAAGTCCTGCGTGTCGGGGTCTACGTGGACGGGTTCAACCTCTACTACGGACTGCGCTCCCTGCGGGGACGCCGTTATCTCTGGCTCGATCTCCGGGCGTTGGCGGGCCGGCTGCTGAGGCCCGGGCAGACGCTGACGGCCGTCCGCTACTTCAGCGCCCATGTGCGCGGGGAACCGGCCGCGCTGCTGCGGCAGAAGACCTACCTCGCGGTGCTGGAGAGCATGGGGGTCGAGGTGGTGCTCGGGCGGTTCCAGGAGCAGCGGGCCTCCTGCCGGGCCTGCGGCGTCTCCTGGCGGACCTACGAGGAGAAGCAGTCCGACGCCGCGCTGGCCGCCGCGCTGGTCGGCGAAGTCGCCCTCGACCTGGTCGACATGGTGCTGCTGCTGTCGGCCGACTCCGACCTGTGCGCGGCCATCGAGGCGGTGCGCCAGGTGGACGCCCGGCGCGGCGGCAAGACCCGGGTCGTCACCGTCTTCCCGCCCGGCAGACGCTCGGACGGCCTGCGCCTCGCGAGCGACGCCTGGTTTCCTCTCGGCGAGGCGCTCGTCCGGCAGTCGCAACTGCCCGACCTCGTTCCCGGCCGTGACGGGGCGCGCTATCACCGGCCGGCCCACTGGTCCTGACCACGCCGTCCCGTCGGAACGAGACACCCGTCAGGACGTGGCCTCAGCGATCGTTGTCAGGACGCGCCACCCGGGCGGGCGAGCCGGCCGCACGCGTTCAGCATCGCGTCCCTGCCCACCAGCTTCACCCGTTCGCCCCTGCCGAGGCTGCCGGCCAGCGCGGCCTCCGCGGCCTCGATCGCCAGCCAGTCCTCGTACGTCACCGGGCTCAGCCCGCGCGCGGCGAGCAGGTCGTCCAGCCGGGCGGTCGCCGTTCCCGGCACCACCTCGGCGAGCAGCGTGCGCACGGTCTCGGCGGCGTCGGACTTGTTGGTCCCGATCACGCCGGTCGGCCCTCGCTTGAGCCAGCCCGCGACGTACTGCCGGTCGGTCACCTTGCCGGCGACGTTCGGCACCGTCATCGTCGCCGGGTCGAACGGCACCCCGGGCAGCGCCACGCTCTGGTAGCCCACCGAGCGCATCACCATGTCCGCCGGGATCGTCTCGAAGTCGCCGGTCCCGACGACCCGCCCGTTCTCCAGCCGGGTCCGCTCCAGCCGTACCCCCTCGACCCGGGACACGCCGAGGATCTCCACCGGACGCAGCCAGAAACGCACCTCCAGACGGCGGGGCCGGTCGGCAGGCTTGCGCTCCGACCACGACCGCAGCACGTCCACGTTGCCCCTGACCTGGCGCGACAGCGGGGTCAGGTCGGCGACCGCGACCTCGTCGGGATAGGTCAGGACGTCGGCGTTCAGCAGCTCGCCGAGCTCCCGCAGCTCCTTCAGGGTGAACTTCGCGTGCTCGGGCCCGCGCCGGCCGACCATGTGGATCCGCTTCACCTTGGAGGCGGCCAGCCGGTCGAGCACCTCCTCGGGCACGTCCGTGCCGCGCAGCTCGTCGGCCGTCTTCGCCATGATCCGCACCACGTCCACGGCGACGTTGCCGACGCCGATGACGACGACCTCCTCCGCGTCCAGGGAGAACGTGTCCGGCGGGACGTCGGGGTGGCCGCAGTACCAGTTGACGAAGTCGGTCGCCGCGACGCTGCCCGGCAGGTCCTCGCCCGGGACCCCGAGGTGCCTGTCGACCATCGCCCCCGTGCAGTAGACGACGGCGTCGTAGCAGGACAGCAGGTCGTCCGCCGACAGGTCGGCGCCCAGCTCGACGCCGCCCAGGAAGCGCACGCCCGGGGTCTCCAGCACCCTGCGCAGGTAGCCGGCGATCGACTTGATCGACGTGTGGTCGGGCGCCACGCCATAGCGGACCAGCCCGTACGGCGTCGGCAGGCGTTCGAGGACGTCCACCTCGACGGGGTCGTGCGACTGTTTGACCAGTGCCTCGGCCGTGTAAATGCCGGCCGGGCCCGACCCGACGATCGCGACGCGCAGTGTCACCATGGCCTCCAGCATCTGCGGACGCTCCCTGTCAGTGATTCTTTATCACCGCCGGTCGCCGTGCGAACGGAACGCCGTGCCGTCACACCGGATTGGCATCCGTGTTGTGATGATTCGCGGGGTTGCGGCGACCATGCGGCCACGATCAAAGTGATGCCCGTGGGCAGTGGGGCTAAAAGACGGGGAAACCCGCGGACGAGAAGGCCGGGCGGTGGCACCCTCCCTGACATGAGGGGACTCCGCGGGGGGCGGGACGAGCCCGGGGCCTCACCGGCCACGGCGCACAGCCCGCAGAACGGTCAAGAGGACGGCGACGCGCCGCCGCCCGGCTCCGGGCCGGACGGGCTCAGGTATGAGGCGCTGGGGCGGGTCATGGCCGCGTTATCCGGCGAGGCGGAGATGCTGGAGGCGTGCCGCGACCTCACGTGGTGGCGGGGCACCGACCGCTCCTGGCACATCGAGTGGCGCGACGGCCCGTACGCCGCCGAGGTGGCGGCGCAGCTCCTGGACCGGATCGGCGAGCCGGGCCAGGACACCGTGCGGGCGGCCCCCGCGGGCCCGGCGACCACGTCCACGGCGATGCTGAACGTGATGGGCGTGACCTTCGTGCTGCGGGCCATCGACCCGTTCGGCAGGGAGCGGCTGCGGACGAAGCCCGGCCTGTGGCGGCTGTCGGCGGCGCTGGACGGCCCGGCCGGCCCCGTCGGCACGGGGGGACGGGGCCGTCAGCACTGGGAGGAACTGCTCGGCGGCTGACCCCGGCGGCCTGCATCGGCTCGCCGTTCTTTTTACGTGAGGCGGTGTGGCCCCCGGAGTCGATAGCCTTGGGGGCACATCGTCTTCGTCTCGTCCCTCCGGTCGTCTCCGAGGGTCCGCGAGGAGATCCGCATCGCACCCCGAGGGGGCGCCGCGGACGAGACCTCTCACGAGCAAGGAGTAGCCGTGCTGCTGCGTATGTCGACCCTGTTCCTGCGCACCCTGCGTGAGGATCCGGCGGACGCGGAAGTGCCGAGCCACAAGCTGCTCGTCCGCGCCGGCTACATCCGCCGCGTCGCGCCCGGCATCTACTCCTGGCTGCCGCTCGGCAAGATCGTGCTGGAGAACGTCGCGCGGGTCGTGCGCGAGGAGATGGACCGGATGGGCGCGCAGGAGGTGCTGTTCCCCGCGCTGCTGCCCCGGGACTTCTACGAGCCCACGGGCCGCTGGACCGAGTATGGCGACACCCTGTTCCGGCTGAAGGACCGCAAGGGCGCCGACTACCTCCTCGGGCCGACCCACGAGGAGATGTTCACCGACATGGTGAAGGGGGAGTACTCCTCCTACAAGGACTACCCCGTCACCCTCTATCAGATCCAGACGAAGTACCGCGACGAGGCCCGGCCCCGGGCGGGCATCCTGCGGGGCCGCGAGTTCGTCATGAAGGACTCCTACTCCTTCGACCTCGACGACGACGGGCTCAAGCGGTCCTACGAGATGCACCGCGAGGCGTACATCCGCATCTTCGACCGCCTCGGCATCGACTACAAGATCTGCTTCGCTATGTCGGGCGCGATGGGCGGGTCGGCCTCCGAGGAGTTCCTCGCCCCCTGCCCGACCGGTGAGGACACCTTCGTGGCCTGCCACAACTGCGGATACGCGGCCAACGCCGAGGCGGTCGTCACGCCCGCGCCGCCCGCCGTCACCGCCGAGCAGCCCCCCATGAAGGTGCTCGACACGCCCGACACCCCGACGATCGAGTCGCTCGTCTCGTATGTCAACGAGACGTACGGCCTGGGTATCACCGCCGCCGACACGCTGAAGAACCTCGTCGTCAAGGTCCGCACGCCGGGCTCCGACGAGGTCAAGAC
The DNA here is from genome assembly GCF_006874475.1 of Microbispora hainanensis. Lineage (GTDB taxonomy): Bacteria > Actinomycetota > Actinomycetes > Streptosporangiales > Streptosporangiaceae > Microbispora > Microbispora hainanensis. The sequence continues at coordinate 86,594 of NZ_VIRM01000025.1, read as the reverse complement.
GGTGATCGTCGGCGTGCCCGGCGACCGCGAGGTCGACTTCAAGCGCCTTGAGGCGGCGCTCGCGCCCGGTGTGCCGGAGATCTTCGAGGCCGAGGACTTCGCCCGCCACCCCGGCCTGGTGCGCGGCTACATCGGCCCGCAGGTGCTCAAGGACCTGGGGATCACCTACCTGGTCGACCCCCGCGTGGTCGAGGGCTCTGCCTGGGTGACGGGCGCCAACGAGCCGGGCAAGCACGCCGCGCACGTGGTCGTGGGCCGCGACTTCCAGCCCGACGGCACCATCGAGGCCGCCGAGGTGCGGGCGGGCGACGCCTGCCCCCGCTGCGCGCACCCGCTGTCGATCGACCGGGGCATCGAGATCGGCCACATCTTCCAGCTCGGCCGCAAGTACGCCGACGCCGCCCAGCTCGACGCGCTCGGGCCCGACGGCAAGCCCATCCGCATCACCATGGGCTCGTACGGCGTCGGCGTGTCCCGGGCGGTGGCCGTGCTCGCCGAGCAGCGCCACGACGAGCTGGGCCTGGTGTGGCCCAGGGAGGTGGCGCCCGCCGACGTGCACATCGTGGGCACCGGCAAGGAGAACCAGATCGAGGTCGCGAGCAACCTCGCCGAGACCCTTGAGGCGCGGGGGCTGCGCGTGCTCGTGGACGACCGCCCCGGCGTGTCGCCCGGCGTCAAGTTCAAGGACTCCGAGCTGCTCGGCCTGCCCACCGTGCTGATCGTCGGCCGGGGCCTGGCCAGCGGCGTGGTCGAGCTGCGCGACCGGGCCACCGGCACCAAGGAGGAGATCCCGCTGGACGAGGCCGTCGAGCGGGTGCTGGCCGCCTGCCGGGCCTGATCGCCGGACGCCTCTGATCACCACACGGCGCCGCCGGCCCCCTCACACGCGAAGGGGCCGGCGGCGCCGTGTCGCTGAGCGCCGTCGCGGGGTGGACCCTATTGGCCGTCCTGGGCGGACGGTTCCGGCTGGACCTCCTGGCCGGGAGCGGCGTCCGCCCCGTCCGGTCCTGAGGAGGCTCCGTCTGCCCCGGCCTCCTCTGCGGGGGCGGCGGCGTCGGCGCCGCCGCGGCCCATGCCCGGGAACGGGTCGCCGATCTTCGGCTGCCAGCCGTACGCGCGGGTCGCGGACTCCTGCGCGGCCAGGGCGGCGATCCGCCGTAGTGCCGGGTCGCGGTCGGCGGCGAGCTCCAGGTAGGCGGTGGTCACCCGCTGCTCCACCAGCACGGCCAGGCGCACCGCGTCGGCCGGTTTGCGCACCTCGAAAGGCAGCAGGTAGGTGGGGCCGGGCTCGGCGGGCGTGCCGCCCCGCTGGGTGATGAGGGCCCGGAGCTGGTCGCGCCGCGCCCGGTGGGCGTCGAACCCCGCGGTGGCGCGTTTGAGCAGCGCGCCGCCGGTCTTCCCGCCGATCACTCCGTAGGCGTACACGGCGGCGTGCTCGGCGGACAGGGCCCGGCCGAGCGCGTCGACGACCGGCGCCTTGGAGGGCTCGGCCGCACTCTCAGTCACGCACCCTCCCCAGGGCGACGACGTGGACGGCCTCGCACGCGCCGATGCTCGCCAGGAGCTGGGAGAGCGCGGGAGAGGCCGTGGCCATCTGCGCCGGTCGCGCCGACGCCGCGCGCCGTTCGGCGTCCCTGAGCATCTCGACGGACACGGCGGAGGGCGACGGGGGTGCGGCGGACGCGGCCGGTGGCGCGGGGCTCGCGGGGAAGGTTCCCGCGCCGCCCCCGGCGGGCAGGAGCGCGCGCAGCGCCTGCAGATGGGCCGCGTGACGCTGACGGAACGGCTCCAGCGCGGCGGCCCGGGCGGGCAGGGCGGCGATCGCCTGCCCGTAGAGCGAGACGAGGTGTTCCTTGCCCGCGATCAGCGAGGTGAGCAGCACGGTCTGCGGATCCGGCGCGGCCGGAACGGCCGGCTTCCGCGGGGCCGAGGAGCAGCCCGCCGCGGCCAGACCGGCCGCGGCGGCGGAGCCCAGCAACACGCGTCTCGTCACCCGTGGCCCGCCGCTGTGTCTCACGACACAGCATCGTACGGCGCGGCGCGCACTGGTCATCGCCCGTGACCGTGATGATCGTGCCGTGTCGGGTCGCCGCCCGGGTGTGGCGCTGTTTCCACCTCCCGGTGTCGATAGGCTGTTGGCACATCGGGCTTGGGCACCAGGGGCTTGGGCACTACGGTCACAGGCAACGATCACAGCCACACGGTCATTTGGGAGGTCGGCATGGGCAGCGACGCTCGACGCGGCCGCCTGGTTGAGCTGCTCGGCCCGGTCGTCGCCGCCGAGGGTTTCGACCTGGAGGACGTCACGGTCACACCGGCGGGCCGCCGGCGGCTGGTGCGCGTCGTGGTGGACCGGGACGGCGGCGTGAGCCTTGACGACGTGGCCGACGTGAGCCAGGCCGTCTCCAAGCGGCTGGACGAGGTGGACGTCCTCGGCGGAAGCCCGTACGTCCTCGAGGTCACCTCTCCCGGAGTCGACAGGCCGCTCACCGAGCCGCGCCACTGGCGCCGGGCGCACGGGCGGCTGGTGAAGGCCGAGCTGCGTGACGGCACCTCCGTCGAGGGCCGGGTGACCGAGGCCGGCGAGACCGATGTGGAGCTGGACGGCGCGCGCCGCATCGCGTACGGCGAGCTGGTGCGCGGCCGGGTGCAGGTCGAGTTCAACCGGCGCGACGCCGGGCTCGACGACGAACTTGACGAAGACCTCGATGTCGACGAAGACATCGACGACGCCGACGACGAGGGCTAGGGGGAGCCTTGTGGACATTGACATGAGCGTCCTGCGCAGCCTGGAGCGGGAGAAGGACATTTCCTTCGACCTGGTCGTCAAGGCGATCGAGGACGCGTTGCTGATCGCGTACTTCCGCACGGAGGGCGCGGCGCAGAAGGCGCGGGCCGAGCTGGACCGCGTCACGGGCCATGTGATCATCTGGGCCGCCGAGCTGGACGAGAACGGCGAGGTCGTGCGGGAGTACGACGACACCCCGTCCAACTTCAGCAGGATCGCCGCCACCACGGCCAAGCAGGTGATCCTCCAGCAGCTGCGCGACGCCGAGGACGAGGTGAACTTCGGCGAGTTCGCCAGCCGCGAGGGCGAGCTGGTCGCGGGCGTCATCCAGCAGGGCAAGGACCCGCGGGTGGTGCTGGTCGACCTAGGCAAGATCGAGGCGATCCTGCCGCACAACGAGCAGGTGCCGGGCGAGGAGTACGCGCACGGCGAGCGCATCCGCTGCTACGTGGTGCAGGTGAAGAAGGGGCCCAAGGGGCCGTCGGTCACCCTGTCGCGCACGCACCCCAACCTGGTGAAGAAGCTCTTCGCGCTGGAGGTGCCGGAGATCGCCGACGGGACGGTGGAGATCGCGGCCATCGCCCGCGAGGCCGGCCACCGCACGAAGATCGCGGTGCGGTCGCGCAAGCCCGGCGTCAACGCCAAGGGCGCCTGCATCGGCCCGATGGGCTCGCGCGTGCGCAACGTCATGACGGAGCTGCACGGCGAGAAGATCGACATCATCGACTGGTCGGAGGATCCGGCCGAGTTCGTCGGGAATGCCCTGTCGCCCGCGCGTGTTTCCCGTGTCGAGGTGGTCGACGCCGAGAACCGCACCGCGCGTGTGATCGTGCCCGACTACCAGTTGTCCCTGGCGATCGGCAAGGAGGGCCAGAACGCCCGCCTCGCCAACCGTCTTACGGGCTGGCGGATCGACATCCGTCCAGACACCGAGCAGGCACCTGCTGATCCCGCTGATGCGTCGGCGAGGTAAGCTGGAATATGGTTACCAGGCAGCCCCGCTGAGAACGTGTGTGGGCTGCCGGGTTCGCACGGTAAAGTCCGAGTTGCTCCGCCTGGTCGCGGTCGAGGGCGTGATCGTCCCCGACACGCGAGGACGGCTCCCGGGACGTGGTGCCTCGTTGCATCCGTCCCCGCGCTGTCTGGAGCTCGCCGAGCGTCGCCGGGCGTTCCCACGCGCGTTTCGCGTGGAGGGACCGCTCGATACGTCGCTCTTGCGGGCTCACTTGGAGGGGTTGACGCCGGGGCGGTCCGGGTGAATGGTTACCGCTGGCCCTCGGTATCGGCTCCGGGAGCCAGGGCACGACGAAATTGTCATGTAGGACGCCGAGTTGATGGGCGGAGTCAGATTGCTATGAGCGCCTGATGAGCACGCGGCGATGAGTACGTTCAGGTAGCGACGGTCCGGCGGCACTGCTAGCCTCCCGGGCCGAGTTAGGGAGTGCAGTGGCGAAGGTCCGGGTATACGAGCTCGCCAAGGAGTTCGGGGTCGAGAGCAAGGTCGTGATGGCCAAGCTCACCGAAATGGGCGAGTTCGTGAGGTCGGCGTCCTCGACGATAGAGGCGCCGGTCGTCCGCAAACTGACCGAGGCGTTCAAGGGTGACGCCTCCAAGGGCGGGGGGAAGCCCGCCCGTCCGGCGCAGCCGAAGCCTGCGCCGAGGCCGGCAGAGAGCCAGGCCAACGGGGGCGCCGCGCAGGCGCCCGTTTCACAGTCCACCGGCGCGGTGGCCAAGCCGGGTCCGAAGCCCGGCCCGCGGCCCGCTCCGCGTCCGGTTCCGATGCCTCACCCGCCGGTGTCCCAGCCGGGCACACCCGGCCCCGAGGCCGTCCGCCCGCAGGCGCCCCGTCCCGAGGGTCCGCGTCCGGCGGCCGCAGGCCCGAGGCCGGGCGGCCCAGGCGCCGGTGCGCCCAAGCCGGGTCCCCGGCCGGCGCCGGCTCCGGCTCCGCGCCCGGGTGGCGCACCCGCCGGTCCCGGCGCGCCCACCGGTGGCGCTCCGCGTCCCGGTGCGCCCAAGCCGGGCCCGCGTGGCCCGCGTCCGGGCAACAACCCGTTCTCCTCGACCGCCAGCGGCATGGGCCAGCGCCCCGCGCGGCCCGGTGGCCGTGACGGTGGTCGTCCCGACCGCGGGGACCGTCCCGACCGTGGCGACGGCGCTCCGCGCGAGCCGCGTCGTGACGGCGCGCGCGACGGAGCCATGCCGCGTCCGCCGGGCGCGCGTTCCGGCGCTCCGGGCGCCGGTGGCCCGCGTCCCGGGCCCGCTGGTCCGCGTCCCGGACCGGGCATGGGCGGTCCGCGCCCCGGCCCCGGCGCCGGTGGCCCGCGTCCCGGTGGTCCGCGTCCGAACCCGATGATGATGCCGCAGGGCCGTCCGGCCGCGCCGGGCGGTCGTCCCGGTGGTCCCGGCGGCGGTGGCCGTCCCGGTGGTCCCGGTGGTGGCGGTGGCCGTCCGGGTGGCGGCGGCGGTCGTCCCGGTGGTGGCTTCGGCGGTCCGCGTCCCGGCGCCACGGGTGCCGGTCGTCCCGGTGGTCCGGGCGGCGGTCCCGGCGGTGGCGGCGGCGGTTTCGCCGGCCGTCCCGGTGGTGGCGGCGGCCGTGGTCGCGGTGGCGGCACGGCGGGCGCGTTCGGGCGTCCGGGTGGCCGTCCGACCCGTGGCCGCAAGTCCAAGCGCCAGAGGCGCCAGGAGTTCGACAACATGCAGGCCCCGGCGATCGGCGGCGTGCAGGTTCCGCGTGGCGGCGGCCAGACGATCCGCCTTCCGCGTGGCGCGTCCCTGTCGGACTTCGCCGACCGGATCGGCGCCAACCCCGCCTCGCTCGTGCAGATCATGCTGCACCTCGGCGAGATGGTGACGGCGACCCAGTCGGTCAACGAGGAGACGCTTCAGCTTCTCGGCGCCGAGCTGGATTACGAGATCCAGGTCGTCAGCCCGGAGGAGGAGGACCGCGAGCTCCTCGAGTCCTTCAAGATCGAGTTCGGCGAGGACGAGGGCGACGAGGCCGACCTCGCGCCGCGTCCGCCGGTCGTGACCGTCATGGGTCACGTCGACCACGGTAAGACGAAGCTGCTCGACGCGATCCGCCACACCAACGTGGTGGCCCGCGAGGCAGGCGGCATCACCCAGCACATCGGCGCCTACCAGGTGGGGACGACGCACGAGGGCGAGCCGCGGAAGATCACCTTCATCGACACCCCGGGTCACGAGGCGTTCACCGCCATGCGTGCCCGTGGTGCGCAGGCCACCGACATCGCGGTGCTGGTGGTCGCGGCCGACGACGGTGTGAAGCCGCAGACCATCGAGGCGCTGAACCACGCCCAGGCGGCGAACGTCCCGGTCGTGGTGGCGGTCAACAAGATCGACAAGGAGGGCGCGGACCCGACCAAGGTGCGGGCCCAGCTCACCGAGTACGGCCTGGTGGCCGAGGAGTTCGGTGGCTCCACCCTCTTCGTCGACATCTCGGCCAAGCAGGGCATCGGCATCGAGAACCTGCTCGAGGCCATCCTGCTGACCGCGGACGCCGAGCTCGACCTGCGGGCCAACCCGGAGATGGACGCTCAGGGTCTCGCGATCGAGGCGCACCTCGACAAGGGCCGCGGCCCGGTGGCGACCGTGCTCGTGCAGCGCGGCACGCTGCGGGTGGGCGACTCGATCGTCTGTGGCGAGGCCTTCGGCCGCGTCCGCGCGATGCTGGACGACAACGGCGAGACGGTCGAAGAGGCCGACCCGTCGCGTCCGGTCCTGGTCCTCGGTCTGACGGCCGTCCCGCGTGCCGGTGACAACTTCATCGTCGTCACCGACGACCGCATGGCCCGCCAGATCGCCCAGCAGCGGGCGGCCAGGCAGCGCATCGCCGACATGGCCAGGTCCGGCCGTCGCCGCACCCTCGAGGAGCTGTTCAAGGACCTCGAGAAGGGCCAGGTCGACGAGCTCAAGCTCATCATCAAGGGTGACGTCTCCGGTTCCGTCGAGGCCCTGGAGGACGCGCTGCTCAAGATCGACGTCGGCGAGGAGGTGCGCCTGCGGGTGCTCCACCGCGCGGTCGGCGCCATCACCGAGCACGACGTCAACCTGGCGATGGGCGACGACAACGCCGTCATCATCGGCTTCAACGTGCGTCCCGAGGTGCGGGCGCGCGACCTGGCCGAGCGCGAGGGCGTTGACATCCGCTACTACTCGGTCATCTACCAGGCGATCGAGGAGATCGAGGCGGCCCTCAAGGGCATGCTGAAGCCGGAGTTCGAGGAGGTCAGGACCGGCACCGCCGAGATTCGCGAGGTCTTCAAGGTCCCGCGGATCGGCAACGTCGCCGGTTCGATCGTGCGCTCGGGCGTCATCACCCGCAACAGCAAGGCCCGGCTCATCCGCGACGGCGTCGTGGTGGCCGACAACCTCACCGTCTCGTCGCTGCGTCGCTTCAAGGACGACGCGACCGAGGTCCGCGAGGGCTTCGAGTGCGGTATCGGTATCGGCTACAGCGACATCCGGGTCGAGGACGTCATCGAGACGTTCGAGATGCAGGAGAAGCCGCGCGTCTGACGCGCCGTTCCGCCGCCCCCGCCACGCGCGGGGGCGGCGGCCGGGCGTTCGCTGACGTGGTGACGACCCATGTTCATCGGTGCTCTTACTCTTGACATCCTGCTCGGCGACGTCCGTTCGCTGAAGCAGAAGCGCTCGGTGGTCCGGCCGCTCATCGCCGAGATCCAGCGCAAGTATCCCGCCGTCGCCGTCGCCGAGGCGGGACACCTCGACCTGCACCGGCGCGCCGAGATCGGCGTCGCCGTGGTGTCGGCGTCCGCGGCCAACTGCGACGAGGTGCTCGACGCCTGCGAACGCCTGGTCGCCTACCACCCCGAGATCGAGTTGCTGTCCGCGCGGCGGCGGCTCTTCAACGACCACGAGGAATAGACGGCCGGGGCCCGCGCGCCAGCCGTACAGATACGAGGGAGCGTGAGCATGGACGCAGCGCGTGCCAGGAAGCTGGCCGATCGCATCCAGCAGGTGGTCGCGGAGATGCTGGAGCGGCGGATCAAGGATCCGCGGCTGGGGTTCGTGACGGTGACCGACACCAGGGTCACCGCGGACCTGAGCGACGCGACCGTCTACTACACGGTTTTCGGCTCCGAGGCGGAGCGTGCCGACACGGCCGCCGCCCTGGAGAGCGCGAAGGGCATCATCCGCTCCGAGGTCGGCCGGCAGACCGGCCTGCGGCACACCCCCGGTCTCACGTTCGTGCACGACCCGCTTCCGGACAGCGCTCGCCACATGAACGACCTGTTCGAGCTGGCCAAGAAGAAGGACGCGGAGATCGCCCGCCAGGCGGAGGGCGCGAAGTTCGCCGGAGACGCCGATCCCTACCGGTTCGAGGAGGACCTCGACGCCGAGGCGGCGGAGGAGGCGGCCGAGGAGGCGGGCGAGGACGAGCCCAGCGGCCGCGCGGGGCATCCCGCCCGGTGACCACGAACGAAAGCGCCGTCGGCGAGGCGGACTGGCGGCGTGCGACCGAACTGATCCGCGCCGCCGACAGGGTGGCGCTCGCCTGTCACGTGTCCCCGGACGGGGACGCCCTCGGCTCGATGCTGGGCCTCGGGCTGGCGCTCGCGTCCACCGGCAGAAAGGTCGTCGCGTCCTTCGGCGACCGCGTGTTCGCCGTGCCCCGGCTGCTGCGGTTCCTGCCCGGGCAGCACCTCCTGGTGGAGCCCTCGGCCTACCCTGCGGAGCCCGACCTGATGATCACCTTCGACGCCTCCACGATGGAGCGGCTGGGCCTGCTCGCGCCGCACGCGGGCAAGGCCCGCGAACTTCTCGTGATCGACCACCACGTGTCGAACACCCGCTTCGGGACGGTCCACCTCGTGGATCCCGGGGCGGCCTCGACCACGATGGTCGTCGAGGAGCTCATCAACCGGCTCGGTCTCCCGGTCGATCGTGAGGTCGCCACCTGCCTGTACGTGGGGCTGGTGACCGACACCGGCTCCTTCCGGCACTCCATCACCACCCCGGCCGCGCATGCCATGGCCGGTCGGCTGCTGGCCACGGGGCTGCGCCCGGAGGAGATCGCCAGGGAGTTGTGGGACCGCTCGCCCTTCGCGTACCTGCGGGTGCTCGGCACGGCGCTCGGGCGGGCCGTCCTGGAGCCGGACGCCGCGGGCGGCCTGGGCCTGGTGTGGACCTACGTGAGCCGCGCCGACCGCGCCGCCGAGGGCCTGCCATACGACGAGGTCGAAGGCGTGATCGACGTCGTGCGCCGGGTCGACGAGGCGGAGGTCGCGGTCGTGCTCAAGGAGGACGACGAGGGCCGCTGGAACGTCTCGACCCGGTCGAAGGGCGCGGTGGACGTGGCCCGGGCCTGCGCCGCGCTCGGCGGCGGCGGCCACGCGCGTGCCGCCGGGTTCTCCTCGGCGCTGTCCGTCGCGGACACGATGGCCGCCCTGCGTCCCCTCCTCACTCCGGAAGGGAGCCGGTCATGAGCACGCCCAGGGCGAGAAGGACGCCGCCGCCGAGCGGCCTGATCATCGTGGACAAGCCGTCCGACTGGACGTCGCACGACGTGGTCGGCAAGATGCGCGGCATCGCGGGCACCCGCAAGGTCGGCCACGCGGGCACGCTCGACCCGATGGCCACCGGCGTGCTGGTGATCGGGGTCGAGAAGGCGACCCGCCTCCTCGGGCACCTCGCGCTGACCGAGAAGGTCTACGAGGCGACGATCCGCCTCGGCGTGACGACGAACACCGACGACGCCGAGGGCGAGGTGATCGCCACCGCCGCCGGGCACGTGACCGACGACCAGGTGCACAAGGGCGTCGCCGCGCTCACCGGCGAGATCATGCAGGTGCCGCCGCAGGTCAGCGCCATCAAGGTGGACGGGCAGCGGGCCTACAAGCGGGCCCGCGCCGGTGAGGAGGTGGAGCTGGCCGCCCGGCCGGTCACGATCCACGCGTTCGAGGTGGGGGAGATCCGGCGGGGCCCGGAGACGGTGGACCTGGACGCCGTGATCACCTGCTCCAGCGGCACCTATATCCGCGCGCTGGCCCGCGACCTCGGCGCGTCGCTCGGCGTCGGCGGCCATCTCACCCGGCTGCGCCGCACCCGGGTCGGGCCGTACGGCATCGAGGCGGCGCGCACCATCGAGGATCTCTCCCGGGAGTGCGTGATCATGCCCATGGCCGACGCGGTGGCGGCGGCCTTCCCCCGCAGGGACGTGGGTGAGGACGAAGCGCGGCTGGTCGCCCACGGCGGGCGGCTGCGCGCGGCGGGCCTCGGGCCGGGCCCGATCGGCGTCTTCGGGCCGGACGGCACGCTGCTCGCGCTCGCCGAGGAACGGGGCGGGACGGCCCGGCCTCTGGTGGTCTTCGTCTCCTGAGGCCGGGGGCTGGTGCCCCGGCACCCCCCGGGGCATGGCAGTCTTGTCTACTGCGCGGTTCCCAGGCGAGGCGATTAGGCCGCCTCGCCGACGGCACGGCAGATGAACACAGAAGCGAGGTCGAGGTGCAGAGCTGGCACGGGCTGGACGAGGTCCCGCAGGACTGGGGCAGGTCCGTCGTCACGATCGGCGTGTTCGACGGCGTGCATCTCGGTCACCAGCGGATGGTGGCCCGCGCGGTCGAGATGGCCCGCGAACTGGGGCTGCCCGCCGTGGCGATCACCTTCGACCCGCACCCCGACGAGGTGGTGCGGCCCGGCAGCCACCCGCCGCGGCTCACCACCACCGAGCGCAGGGTCGAGCTGCTCCACGCGCTGGGCGTCGACGCCGTGTGCGTGCTGCCGTTCACGCTGGAGTTCTCCCGGATGTCGCCGGACGAGTTCGTCCAGACGGCGCTGGTCGACCGGCTGCACGCGGCGGGGGTCGTGGTGGGGGAGAACTTCCGCTTCGGCCACAAGGCGTCGGGCGACCTGGAGAGCCTGCGGACGCTGGGGGAGAAGTACGACTTCACGGCCGAGGGCGTGCCCCTGGTCAGCGACGGCGACGCCATCTCCTCCACCCTGATCAGGGAGCGGCTGTCCGAGGGTGACGTCGCGGGCGCGGCCGCCCTGCTGGGCCGGCCCCACAGGGTGGAGGGCGTGGTGGTCCGCGGCCACCAGCGGGGCCGGGCGCTCGGCTTCCCCACCGCGAACGTCGAGTCGCCGCCCAACACGGCCATCCCCGCCGAGGGCGTCTATGCGGGATGGCTGCAGTGCACCCAGAGCCCCTCGCCGTACGAGGGGGAGTGCTGGCCGGCCGCGATCTCGATCGGGACCAACCCCACCTTCGACGGGGTGGAGCGCACGGTCGAGGCGTACGCGCTGGACCGCGACGACCTGGACCTGTACGGCGCGCACGTGGCCGTCGACTTCGGCGCCCGGCTGCGCGACACGCTGCGGTTCGACTCGATCGAGGCGCTGATCGAGCAGATGCACGACGACGTGGCCAGGGCGCGGGCGTTCACGTCCTGAAGGGCAGGCGTGACGGGCCGTGTCCTACGGGCTGGTAAGGTTGTATGTCAGCCATGCTCAGGTGGTGTGAGCCACCCGGCTGTCCTGTCACGGCGACTGTAGGCACGCACGGTCGTTCGCGGGATGGGAATCGTTGCGCGTGCCATTTCACCAGAATGGAGAAGCAGTGTCGCTTGACGCCGCTACCACCAAGTCCATCATCGGCGAGTACGGCACCAGCGAGGGTGACACCGGGTCGCCGGAGGTCCAGATCGCGCTTCTGAGCAAGCGGATCAGCGACCTCACGGAGCACCTCAAGACCCACAAGCACGACCACCACAGCCGCCGTGGTCTGCTCCTGCTGGTGGGCCGCCGGCGCCGGCTGCTGAAGTACCTGCAGGCCAAGGACATCACCCGCTATCGCTCCCTCATTGAGCGGCTGGGCCTTCGCCGATAAGGTGAGGAAGGAGCGGCGATTCTTCGCCGCTCCTTTTCCATAACCGGCCACAATGGCTGAGCACGACAACTCCATAGCCGAGACAACTGAATAGCCGAGACACAGTGCCCCGCGTCCGCAAGCAAGCCGCAGCGCGATCCCGCGGCGTGAGAGGGCCGGTCCTCGGTAGTGGCCCCCGGTCGGCACGGCGACAGCCGTGCGGACGGACCGGGCGCTTCGATCGAAGACCGGCACTGCACCTGAACGGGGAGCCCGGCGAAAAGAGGACGCGGGGAGACCGACCCGAAGAGGAGGTCCCCCGTGGAGGGTGTCCACAGCACAGAGGCCGTTATCGACAACGGTCCGTTCGGCACGCGCACGATCAGGTTCGAGACCGGGCGGCTCGCCCGGCAGGCGGCGGGTAGCGCCGTCGCCTACCTGGACGACGAGACGATGATCCTGTCCGCGACCACCGCGTCCAAGCATCCCAAGGAGAGCCTGGACTTCTTCCCGCTGACGGTGGACGTCGAGGAGCGGATGTACGCGGCCGGCCGCATTCCCGGCTCGTTCTTCCGCCGTGAGGGCAGGCCGTCCGAGGACGCGATCCTGACCTGCCGTTTGATCGACCGGCCGCTGCGCCCGTCGTTCGTCAAGGGCCTGCGCAACGAGATCCAGATCGTCGCGACGGTCATGGCCCTGCACCCCGAGCACCTGTACGACGTGATCGCGATCAACGCCGCGAGCATGTCCACGCAGCTCGCCGGGCTGCCGTTCTCCGGCCCGATCGGCGGCGTGCGCGTCGCGCTGATCGACGGCCAGTGGGTGGCGTTCCCGACTCACACCGAGCTCGAGCGCGCCACGTTCGACATGGTCGTCGCCGGGCGCGTCCTGGCCGACGGCGACGTCGCGATCATGATGGTCGAGGCCGAGTCGACCCGCGACACGCTCAAGCTGGTCGTCGAGGGCGCGGTCGCCCCGACCGAGGAGGCCGTGGCCCAGGGCCTGGAGGCCGCCAAGCCGTTCATCAAGGTGCTCTGCGAGGCCCAGTCGAAGCTGGCCGAGGTCGCCGCCAAGCCGACCGCCGAGTATCCGATCTTCCTCGACTACCAGGACGACGTCCTGGAGGCCGTTACCGCCGCCGTCAAGAGCGAGCTCGCCTCGGCGCTGACGATCGCGGGCAAGCAGGAGCGCGAGCTGGAGATCGAGCGCGTCAAGATGCTGGCGGCGGAGAAGCTGCTGCCCGACTTCGAGGGCCGCGAGAAGGAGATCAGCGCCGCGTTCCGGGCGCTCACCAAGAAGCTGATGCGCGAGCGCGTCATCAACGAGGGCGTCCGCATCGACGGCCGTGGCCCGAAGGACATCCGGCAGCTCAACGCCGAGGTCCACGTGGTGCCGCGGGTGCACGGCTCGGCCCTGTTCGAGCGGGGCGAGACGCAGATCCTCGGCGTCACCACGCTCAACATGCTGCGCATGGAGCAGATGATCGACACGCTCAATCCCGAGCGGACCAAGCGCTACATGCACAACTACAACTTCCCGCCGTACTCCACGGGTGAGACGGGCCGCGTCGGCTCGCCGAAGCGCCGCGAGATCGGCCACGGCGCGCTCGCCGAGCGGGCGCTGATCCCCGTGCTGCCGTCGCGCGAGGAGTTCCCGTACGCCATCCGCCAGGTGTCGGAGGCGCTCGGGTCGAACGGCTCGACCTCGATGGGGTCGGTCTGCGCCTCCACGATGGCCCTGCTCGACGCGGGCGTGCCGCTCAAGGAGATGGTCGCCGGCATCGCGATGGGCCTCATCGGCGAGGGTGACACCTACGTCACGCTGACCGACATCCTCGGCGCCGAGGACGCGATGGGCGACATGGACTTCAAGGTCGCCGGCACCAAGGACCTGATCACCGCGCTCCAGCTCGACACCAAGCTGGACGGTATCCCGGCCCACGTGCTCGCCGCCGCGCTGAAGCAGGCGAGGGGCGCCCGCCTGGCGATCCTCGACGTGATGCAGGAGGCCATCGACTCCCCGGCGGAGATGAACCCGACCGCGCCGCGCATCATCACGATCAAGGTGCCGGTCGACAAGATCGGCGAGGTCATCGGTCCCAAGGGCAAGATGATCAACCAGATCCAGGACGACACGGGCGCCGAGATCACCATCGAGGACGACGGCACGATCTACATCGGCGCCACGGACGGCCCGTCCGCCGAGGCCGCCCGCACGCTGATCAACGGCATCGCGAACCCGCACATGCCGGAGGTCGGCGAGCGTTACCTGGGCACGGTCGTCAAGATCGCCGCCTTCGGCGCGTTCGTCTCGCTGCTGCCGGGCAAGGACGGCCTGCTGCACGTCTCGCAGATCCGCAAGCTGCACGGCGGCCGCCGGATCGAGAACGTCGAGGACGTCATGAACGTCGGCGAGAAGATCCAGGTGGAGATCGCCGAGATCGACTCGCGCGGCAAGCTCTCGCTGGTGCCGGTCGAGGTGGTCGAGAAGGAGGCCGCCGAGAAGGACGCCGCCGCCGAGAACGGCGAGGGCGCGCCCGCTCCGGCCGAGGCCGGCGCCGCGCCGGCGGAGGAGGAGCAGCGGACTCCGCGCCGGAGCCGCAGCCGTACGCGTGGCGGCCGGGACGAGCGCAACTCGTGACGACCGAGACTCTGTTTCCGGGCAAGGACGGCGCGGGGGTCATCCGCCGCACCGTCCTGCCCGGCGGCCTTCGGGTCGTGACCGAGACGATGCCGACCGTGCGCAGCGTGGCGGTCGGCCTGTGGGTGGGCATCGGTTCACGCGACGAGGCCCCCGAGCACATGGGAGCCACCCACTTTCTGGAGCACCTGCTCTTCAAGGGCACGCCCACGCGCGACGCCATGGAGATCTCGGCGTCCATCGAGGGCATCGGCGGTGAGATCAACGCGTTCACCGCCAAGGAGTACACCTGCTACTACGCCCGGGTGCTCGACGAGGACCTGCCGCTGGCGATCGACGTGCTCGCCGACGTGGTGACCTCCTCGCTGATCACCGAGGAGGACGTGGAGTCGGAGCGCGGCGTGATCCTGGAGGAGATCGCCATGCACGACGACGACCCCTCCGACGTGGTGCACGAGCAGTTCTCCGCCGCGCTGTACGGCGACACGCCGATCGGCCGTCCGATCCTCGGCAACGAGGAGTCGATCAACGCGCTCACCCGTGACCGCATCCGCGAGTACTACCAGCGGTTCTACGTCCCGCCGCGCACCGTGGTGTCGGTGGCGGGCAACGTGGACCACGAGCGGGTGGTCGCGCTGGTCGCGGCGGCGTACGAGCGGGCGGGCGCGCTGGGCGGCTCCGCCGAGCCCGCGCCGCCGCGCATCGGCGGCCCCGGCGTGGACGTCAGGACCGGCGTCCGGGTGGTCGACCGGCCCACCGAGCAGGCCAACCTGGTCCTCGGCATGACCGCGTTCCACCGCAACGACGACCGGCGCTTCGCCCTCGGCGTCCTGAACGCGGCGCTCGGCGGCGGCATGTCGTCGCGCCTGTTCCAGGAGATCCGGGAGAAGCGCGGCCTGGCCTACAGCGCCTACAGCTACACCTCGCAGTACGCCGACACCGGCCAGTTCGGCATCTACGTGGGCTGCCTGCCCTCGAAGGTGGACGACGTGCTGAAGATCTGCCGCGACGAGGTGGCCAGGGTCGTCGCCGAGGGGATCACCGCCGAGGAGATCGCCCGCGGCAAGGGCCAGATGCGCGGCGGCCTGGTGCTCGGGCTTGAGGACACCGGCTCCCGCATGTCCAGGATCGGCAAGAGCGAGCTCGTGTACGAGCGGCTCATGACGGTCGACGAGGTGCTCGGGCGGATCGAGGCGGTCACCCCCGAGGAGATCGCCGCGGTCGCCGAGGACATCCTCAACCGGCCGCTGACCCTGGCGGTGATCGGGCCCTACTCCGACAAGGACTTCGGCTCCGCCATCGCCTGACCGTGCCGCTGAGGCCGCGCCGGCGCCCTTCCGCGCCGACGCGGCCTCTCGCGTTCCTGGGACGTGCGGGCCGCTCGCTTGCCGCGGCCCGGCCGCTCGTCCGCCCGTTACGGCTCGCGCCGGGGGCGGCGCCTCCCGCCGTACGGGCTCGGGCGCGTCGGCCCGCTCCTCGCCGTTCCGCCCGCCGCCGTCACGTATAGCCTTGGGCGCGTGATTAAGGTCGGTGTTCTCGGCGCCCGCGGGCGCGTGGGTGTGGAAGTGTGCAAGGCCGTCGCGGCGGCCGATGACCTGGAACTCGTGGCGGAGGTCGACAAGGACGATCCGCTCGACGCGCTGACCGGCGCCGAGGTGGTGGTGGACTTCACCCACCCCGACGTCGTCATGGACAACCTGAAGTGGTGCATCTCCCACGGCATCCACACGGTCGTGGGCACGACGGGCTTCGACGCCGAGCGGCTGGAGACCGTGCGGGGGTGGCTGGCCGCCAACCCCGGCACCAACGCGCTCATCGCCCCCAACTTCGGCATCGCGGCCGTGCTGATGATGCACTTCGCCGCGCAGGCGGCAAGGCACTTCGAGTCGGTGGAGATCGTCGAGCTGCACCACCCGCACAAGGCCGACGCCCCCTCCGGCACCGCCCGCCGTACGGCGGAGCTGGTGGCGCGGGCGCGGCGCGAGGCGGGGCTCGGACCCTCTCCCGACGCGACCACCACCGCGCTCGACGGCGCCAGGGGCGCGGACGTCGACGGCGTCCACGTGCACGCCGTACGGCTCGCCGGGCTGATCGCCCACCAGGAGGTCATCCTGGGGGGCGAGGGGGAGACCCTCACGATCCGGCACGACACGATGAACCGGGCGTCGTTCACGCCGGGCGTCCTGCTGGCCGTCCGCCGCGTGCAGGGGCTCGACGGCCTCACCGTGGGCCTGGAGCGCCTCCTCGACCTGCAGTAGTCTTCGGCAGCCGCCCGGCCTGTCCTCGTCGGGGACAGGCCGGGCCGCGGACAGCGGTCCATCTCGGTTAGGACGCCATCCGCAGGGTCGGCATGGAGACATGCAAGCGGCGCCCCGCGTTCCGGGCAAGCAATTCACGCATCGCGGGTACGAGCGGGCGCCTTCGGCGTTTCGCCGCCATCTTCCCAGTTCGCGCGGCGGAGGGCGCTCAGGGAGTTCGAGTCGTCTACCCGGGGCGGCAAACGTCATCCACGCGGTTCAGGTCCTTCTCCAGAACGGTTTTCGGTGGTCCGAAGCGGTTCGAAGCCGCTTCCGTCCTAGGGCATGGTTGTCCCCCGGACCGCCGCCCGGCGGCCCGTTCCAAACGACGACCCCCCGGAGAAAGGCATGACTACCATGGCCGGCATGGAGCTCGAAGAGCGCGTCACGGCACTCGAGACGGACATGCAGTCCTTCAAGATCCTCATTCACGCCGTCGACGACAAGGTCGAGCGTGCGCGCCTGGACATCCAGCAGGCGCAGGGCGCGAACATCCGCCTGTTCCAGGCGACGCGCGACGACGTGATGGAGTTCCGCTCGCGTATGGACTCGCGCTTCGCCGAGATGAGGGCCAGGTTCGACCTCACCGACGAGCGGTTCATCGCGATGGAGGACCGCTCTCTCGGTATCGAGGCCGAGCTCAAAGTCGTCAACCACCGTCTCGACGGCCTGGACACGCGGATGGGTCACGTCGAGACCCGTCTTGACGGTCTGGACACGCGGATGGACCGCGTCGAGACCCGTCTCGACAGCATCGATCAGCGGCTGGACGGCATGGACGCCCGGTTCGACGCCGTGGACGAGCGGCTCGACAAGATGGACGCGCGAATCGATCGCGTCGAGATCCGTCTTGACGGTATCGATCAGCGGCTGGACGGCATGGACGTCCGCTTCGACGCCGTGGACGAGCGGCTCGACAAGATGGACGCGCGAATCGATCGCGTCGAGATCCGTCTTGACGGTATCGATCAGCGGCTGGACGGCATGGACGCCCGGTTCGACGTCGTGGACGAGCGGTTCGACAAGATGGACGCGCGGTTCGACGAGGTGATCGCGCTCATCAAGGACCGGCTCGTGCCCCAGGGCTGATCGCCTCAGGGGCGACGCGCTCCTCCATGGGACCTTCCGGATGCGGCCCGGCTGCCGGCGACGGTGTGCCGCGTCCGGAGGTCCTCGCGCCCGGCCGGAGCGGCGGCGTCAGCGCAACTCGACGGTGACGTCCACCTCGGCGAACATGCCGAGCAGCTCGTCCAGAGTGACGGCCGGGCGCCAGGAACGCAGGGCGTACGCGGGCCGGTCGTAGCCGGGGACGAGATGGCGGCCCATTCGTGCCGCAGGCGGCGGTCGTACGCGGCCCAGAGGTTGCGCTGTGAGGGCCGCCCCGCGTGCCAGAGGTCCCAGATCTCGCGGGCTCCGTCGGGGTACGGCTCGTCGAAACCGCCGTCGAGGGTGATGTCGAGGAGCCCGGGGTCCAGCCGGGAGGGGGTCGCTCCGGTGACGACGGAGGACACCACCTACCCCGGTGGTGCGGCGGCACGTGCCCAGCGGCTCCCCGGCCTGGCCGTGGAGAAGGAAGCTCTGCGCCTCCGGAGGCTGCGCGGGCGGCCAGTGCGTCTCCGGCAGGATCCGCAGGCGCCCCCGCAGTTCGACGTCCACGAGGCCGTGCCCCTCGGAAGAGGGCCGGTGGCCGAGCACCTCCACGTCGAACAGCTCCTCCGAGCAGGAGCAGCCCGTGTCGTAGCGCTCACAGCCGTGCGGCGGCGGCCGCTGCGGATCGAGCATGACGGTCGGCAGCCAGGCCCCAACGCCGTGAGGAGCCGGCGCCGCGTCCAGGGCCTCGCGCAGGGGACCGGCCGGGTCGCAGCCGAGCAGCGTGAAGCGCTCCGGCTCTGGCAGCGGCTCGGGTGCGGCGAACAGCCCGTCGATGTCGGCGCAGACCCCCATCGCGATACCTGGGGTGTCCGTGTACTCGTCGATCAGCAGCCACCGCAGGGGCCGGTCCCGGGTCCACACGTGGTCCATCCGGGGACCCGGTCAGAACAGGGCCAGACCGAGGGTGAACAAGGCGCCGAACACGAGTTGCAGGCGGCCGGTCTGCTGGAGCGTCGCGATGAGCGCGGGACCGGTCGCGCCGGAGCGGACCGTCTTGATCGGGGCGGCCACGAGGGGGAGCGCCAGCACGGTCAGCGCGGCGAAGGGGCGCACCGGCACCAGGGCGAGCGCGAACACGAAGGGCAGCACCAGGGTGGCCGAGTAGGCCAGGCGCGTACGGCTGTCGCCCAGCACGACGGCCAGCGTGCGCTTGCCGGAGGGGCCGTCGGTCACGATGTCGCGCAGGTTGTTGACCATGAGGAGCGCGCAGGCGAGCAGCCCCACGGGCACGGCGGCGGCCAGCGAGAGCCAGGTCAGCCGCTCCACCTGGACGTACGTCGTCCCGGCGACGGCCACGATGCCGAAGAACACGAAGACCGAGATCTCCCCGAGCGCCCGGTAGCCGTACGGGCGGGAGCCTCCGGTGTAGAACCAGGCCGCGAGGATGGAGGCGAGGCCGACGAGCAGCAGCCACCACGCCTGGGTGACCACCACGAGGACGAGGCCGGCGACCGCGGCGGCGAGGAAGCAGCCGAGGGCGGCGGCGAGCACGTGCTTGGGGGCCGCGACGCCCGAACCGACCAGGCGCAGGGGTCCCACGCGGTCCTTGTCGGTGCCCTTGATGCCGTCGCTGTAGTCGTTGGCGTAGTTGACCCCGATCTGCAGCGCCAGCGCGACGAACAGCGCGAGCAGGGCGCGCCACCAGATCGCGCCGTCCTCGGCGACGGCGGCTCCGGTGCCGACGGCGACCGGGATGACGGCGGCGGGCAGCGTACGGGGGCGTGCGCCCGCTAACCATTGAGCTGGGGTGGCCACGTGACTCCCTTTTCCTACCTGTGCGTAGCCGGTGAAGGCGTACCTAGTTTGGCCAATCCCCCATCTTCTCGTGACAGCGGGGTTGGCGGAGGCGACGCCGCCGGGGGCACAAGCCGTACGGACGGGCAGGAAAGGAGGCGAGTCAGCTGATGTCGGTGGTGAGGCGGATCATCCGGATCGGGCGGCCCATGTCGAGAACGCGCTCGGCCTCGTCCTCGCCCCAGCCGGCCGACTCCAGGAAGCCGATCATCGGGTGGTTGTCGGCGAAGACCCAGGTGACGACGGTGTTGTAGCCGTCCTCGCGCAGGTGGTCGACGGTCGCGTTGAGCAGCCTGCTGGCGTGTCCTCGCCGGATGTGGTTGGGATCGACGAGCAACGTCATCAACTCGGCCGTGGTGGCCGGGTGAAGGTCGGGGTCCTCGGCGGGTCCGTGCGACGCCAGCCCCACGACCCGGTCGGAGGCACGCTGCGCGGCGGTCGCCAGGATGCCGCCGGGGCCGAGCGCGGTGAACGCGTCGGTGTCGGGCACCACCCGCTCGACGGCGACGAGCAGACGGTGGCGGGGCGTGGGCGGCGAGAGGATCGCCTCCTCCCACTGGCGGCGCCACATCTTCTCCGCCGCCGGCCCCGTCATCTGTTCCAACGGGATCGGTGGCAGGAAGTCGCGATAAACCGCCTTCCACGCCCGGATCTGGGTGCTGGTCACCGCGTCGACGTCTTCGAGGCGGGCAGCTCTAACACCCATTCGACGGGCTCCTTTCTTAGCCTGTAACACCGTACTGGTCAGGAGGGCCTCGGCGTACCTTCCGCCTGGCGTCGTGCCCGATATGCCCGGGTTTTTGTGCGGTTTCCGCAGACGCGCATGGAGCACCAGGAGCGAGACCGGTTTTTCGAGGAGTCGATGAACGCCCATTGACAGGTGCTCTCGGCGCAGACCTTCAGCCGTGGCCAGCTGCCGTCGGCGTGGGCGGCCGGAATCAGCGCCGCCAGCCGTGCCAGCCCGCCCGTCACTCCGGACCCCACGGGCTCGAGCGCCGGCGTCCCGGCCGAGAGCGTCACGCGCACCGGCAACTGCGCCAGTGCCGCGTCCAGCCCCTCCGGAACCTCGTACGGACCCCCGTCGTGGTTGCCGCGCAGTGCGGCGCGCAGTCCTTCGCGTAGCTGGGTCGCCATCGCGAGGTCCTCGTCGGCGGCGCGGTCGTCGTCGGCGATCAGCCCCCGTTCGCGCAGCCAGACGGACAGCTCGGCCGGCGAGGCCAGCTCGTCGGCGTCTCCCTCGACGTCGTAGGTGTTCACGAAGTCGCGGAGCAGCTCCGCCGGGCCCGTCATGATCGATCACCCCTCGTGACCACTTTACGACAGTCGGAGGTCGTGAAATAACAACACCATCGCAAGCATTTCACTGGTGTCGACTATTCCGAGGAGAATCTCATGCGCTTCAGCTACCTGGCCTATCTGGCGCTGCGGAACAAGGAGCGTCGCGAGCGCCTGCCGGACGAGCACCGGCAGGACGAGCACCGGCGGGGCGGGCGTCGGCGGCAGGAGCGCCGATGACCCCCGGGTCGTAGAGAAAGCCGTCTAGAGAGCGAGCCGTCGCACTGCGGTCCGCCAGTTCTTGGCGATGGCCTGCTGCGCCTTGGCGAGCGGCACCTCGCCGCGGCACACGGCCCTCCACAGGGTGAGCTCGACCGCGTCCTTGGCGGCCGGGGTCTTGCCCTTGCCTGCCAGAACCGGCTGGGGCCACAGGTTCTTCGCGCTCTTGGGCGAACCGCCCAGGGAGAGCGGGATGAGGTGGTCCTCCTTGTAGTGCGACGGCTTCCTGTCCGCGTAGCCGTACTGGGCGATCTGCGTGACGCGCAGGGCGTTGACGTAGCTCGCCGGAGGCGCGACCTTCCTGCTGTAACCGGGGGCGCAGATCGTGGACTTGATCGTCTTCTGGGTGACGGCGGGGTTGCGCGCCCCCGGCTGGCACTTCGGGTCCGGCAGCGGCAGGTATTTCCGGGAGCACTTCGGCCCCGACGGCTTCGGCTCCGGCTTGACCGTCGGCTTGGGCTTCGGCGTCGTGCCGCCGGAGGAGCCGGCCGGCTTCCATCGCCAGTAGGAGCCGTCCTGCACGCACCGGTAGGAGTCGCCGTCCTGCGAGGTTCCGTTCCTGCCGTGGGCCGCCGCCGGGCAGAACGCGCCGGGCGTGACGCACTCCCAGTGGTCGCCGACCTGGCGGTAGCAGCCCGCCGACGCGGAGGAGGTCCCGGCGGAGACGCCCACGGTGCGGGCGGCCACGGTGGGGGCGGCCATGGCGGGGGCGGCCATGGCGGCGGACGGGACGACGAGCAGGCCGGCTGACGCGAGCACGGCGCATAACGCGATCAACAGAGACCGGACGCGCACGGTGTCTCCTCTGTGAGGGGGTTGAAGGGTGACAGAGAAAAGACGGCTCAGCCGGGGCAAAGGTTCACTGGTGGGACTGATGTGACAGGTGGGACAAGACCGGGGCAAGACGGCGGATTCCCTCTTCCAGCTCGGCCAGGCCGATCGCGGCCGTGTGCGTGAGCCGCAGCCGCGGTCCCGGGGGCTCGGAGGGGTAGTAGATGCGCCCCGGGCTCACCAGCACGCCCTGTGCCTGCGCCGCCTCCACCACCTCCGCCTCGTCGGTGCCGGGGGGCAGCCGCACCCAGACGTGCAGGCCGCCGGCGGGCGTCAGCTGCACCTCGGCCGCGGGCGCGTGGCGGGCGAGCCCCGCCAGCAGCGTGGCCTGCCGTACGCCGATCTCCTGCCGGACCGTGCCGAGGTGACGCCGCCAGGCGGTGGAGCCCACGAACTCGGCGGCCGTCTCCTGCAGGGGCCGGGCGACGAAGAACGACTCCACCACCTGGCAGGCGCGCAGCCGGTGCGCGGCCGGGCCCCGCGCGGTCAGGCCGGCCACCCGCAGGCTCGGTGAGGTGATCTTGCTCAGCGACAGGATGTGAACCACCGTGCCGTGGGTGTCCATGGTCACCATGGGCGGCGGGACGGGTCCCGTGGCCAGATAACGCGCGTAGTCGTCCTCGATCACGAACGCGCCCGCCGCCCGCGCCACGGCGAGCACCTGCTCCCTGCGCTCGCGGGTCAGCGTCGCGCCCGTGGGGTTGTGCAGCGTCGGCTGGCAGTAGAACACCCGCGCCCCCGTCATCGCGAACGCCTCTGCCAGCAGGTCGGGCCGCACGCCGTCGCGGTCGAGCGGCACCGCGCTCGGCCGCAGCCCGGCCGCTCTCGCCGCCGCCAGCGCTCCCGGGTAGGTGGGAGTCTCGACGAGGATCGGCGAGCCGGGAGCCGCCAGCGCGCGGAACGCGAGGGTGAGCGCCGACTGGCCGCCGCTGACCACGAGCACATCGCTGTGCGTCACCGCGCCGCCGACCTCGGCGGCGAACCACCGGCGCAGCTCCGGCAGGCCGTTCAGTGGAGGCATGCTCCACGCCTCCGGCCGGCGTACGGCTCGCGCGGCCGCCGCGGCCAGCGCCGTCACCGGGCGCAGCTCGGGGTTGAGATAGCCGCCCGTGAGCGGCACGACGCCGTCGGGGGGCTGGGCCAGCAGGCTCGCCGTCGCCGAGTCGTCCACCACCCGGTCGCCCAGGGCCACGGTCTGCCACGACAGGTCGGGCGTCTCGGCGACGGGCCGCCGGGCGGGGGCCGCGAACACTCCCGCGCCGGGGCGGGTGACGACCCGGCCCTCCGCCGCGAGCTGCGCGATCGCCCGCGAGACCGTCACCGGGCCCACGCCGAGGCGGCGCATGATCTCCCTGCTCGACGGCAGCCGTTCGCCCGGCCGCGCCCGCTCCGCCTCCTCCCGGAGGATCGCGGCTAGCCGGGCGATACTGCTATCGTCATTCATGAAAACTGACAATAGCGCTACTGATGTCCTCCCGATAGCGGCCGTCCCGCGGCGTTCGGCGTGGCGGGGCAGTCTGCTGGCCGGTGTGGGCGTGCTGTCGTTCTCTGGGTCGTTTCCGGGCACCGTGTTCGCGATGCGGGGATTCGATCCGTATCTCGTCGCGATCGGGCGCGCCGCGCTCGCGGCGCTCGCCGCGGTGATCTGCCTGAAGGCCGCCGGGGCGCCGCTGCTGCCGCCCCGCGCCCATCTGCGGTCGTACGCGATGATCGCGCTGGGCGTGGTCATCGGCTTCCCGCTGTTCAGCGGCCTGGCCTTGGACGGCGGCGCGAGCACGGCCCACTCCGCCGTCGTCATCGGCCTGCTCCCGGCCGCCACGGCCGCGTTCGCCGTGCTGCGGGCGGGGGAGCGGCCGAGACCCCTGTTCTGGGCGGCCTGCGTGGCGGGCGCACTGTCGATCACCGTGTTCACGCTTACGCGGGGCACGAGCCGCCTCGCCGGGGCGGACGTGCTGCTCGTGCTCGCCCTGCTGTCGGCCGCCGTCGGCTACACCGAGGGCGGGCGCCTGGCCAGGGAGACGCCCGGCTGGCGCGTCATCTCCTACGCCCTGGTGCTCTCGGCCCCGCTCACCGTGCCCGTGACGGCCGTGCTGGCTCTGACCACACCGGTGGAGCCCTCGGCCGAGTCGCTCGCCGGGTTCGCGTACGTCGGGCTGGTGTCGATGTTTCTCGGCTTCATCCCGTGGTATGCCGGGCTCTCGATGGGCGGGATCGCCCGTGCGGGGCAGATCCAGCTCGCGCAGCCGCTGCTCACGCTGGTGTGGGCCTGGCTGCTGCTCGGCGAGGAGATCGGCGCCGCGACGATCGCGGCGGCCCTGGCCGTGCTCGTCTGCGTGGCGGTCACACAAGGCAGCCGGAGGGCCGCATGACACAGGCCGGCCGCAGGCGGCCCGGAATGACACAGGCCGGCCGCAGGCGGCCCGGAATGACACAGGCCGGCCGCAGGCGGCCCGGAGTGGGCACTTGATTGGTGTGACGGCGCGGCGCAGGATGGGGCTGACGGTGTTACAAAGTGGGGTTACGCAAGCGAGCCGGTCACACGCGCGCGGGATGGTGAGGCGATGTCGGACGTCATGGTTCCTGAGGGTGGTTTCTGGCCGGCGCCCGAGATCCCGCAGCCCAACATCTACCCCATGGAGTGGCGGGTGGAGACCGAGAAGCTCGCGGCCATCTACGAGAAGTCCAAGCGTATGGTCTGGAACCCCGCCGACCTGCCGTGGGACGCGCTCGACCCGCGGGACTTCACGGCCCGGCAACGGCTGGGGATCATGTACTGGTTCTCCGTGCTGGCCAACTTCGACGCCTCCGGCCCGGCCGTCTTCGCCCGGGCCACGATCCAGGCGTTCGAGAAGCACGAGGAGGATCCCGTCCGCAAGTGCTTCTTCTCGATCACCCGCGACGAGATGAACCACGAGGAGTGCTGCCAGCGGTCCATCGCCCGGCTGTGGCCCGGCGGCCCGCTCGACTGGCAGCCCTCCACCGATCTTGAGCGGGCGGCGCACAACAACATCGGCTGGCTCTACCACAACGGCGGGCGCTACTGGAACGGCTACAACACGGCCGTGGGCAAGTATTCGCTCGCCGTGCTGTTCACGAGCTTCATGATGGGGGAGATGGCGGCCTCGACGCTGTTCCGGGGCATGGCCTCCGGCACCGAGCACCCATTGTTCTCGGAGATGTTCCACAAGATCGGCCGGGACGAGTCGCGGCACCTCCAGATCTGCATGACGATCCTGGAGAACGAGTGGCCCGGGCTCACCGACGACGTACGCGGCCTGATCACCCGCCAGTTGCGTGCCGGGTTCGTGTTCCTGTCGATGATCCTGTGGGAGCCGCCCGAGGGCTTCTGGGAGCTCCCGCCGTACTTCCTGCACAACCATCGCGTGCTGATGGACCACGCGCGAGAGGGCGGCCTCGGCGTGCTGTCGTACGACGAGCAGGCCGACAACTGGCGCGTGGCGATGGCCCGTGTGCGCGCGATCGTCGAGCGGTGGGGGATCGAGTTCCCCGCGATCCCCGAGCTCGACATCGACGGCGTGAACGTCGACGTGATCGACCCGGAGGACATCATCCCGGTCTTCTGACTCCTGGACGAGTGGTTCCGATCGGTGATGAAGGCGCCCAGGAGCTCGTGGTCACCGGACGGCGACGGTCTCCGTGGTCTCCGCCTCGTCCGCGATGGCGAGGTCCGAGTCCTTCGGCCCGCGAAGAGCGACGTGGACGAGGGCCGAGGCAACGCCTTGCTTGGCGCGGGGCAGGGAGCCGGTGATGGCCTCGGTGGAGGGCGTCATCGACAGGCCCATGCCGATGCCCATGGCGAGCATGCCGGCGAGGATGGACAGGTAGCCGCCGTCGACGGAGACGAACAGCGCCATCAGCGCGAGGCCGAGGGCGGACAGGGCGATGCCCACCGTCATGGTGGAGCGGGCACCGATCTTGGCGGCCATTTTGGGGGCCAGGCCGGACGTCGTCATCATCATGACGGCCATGGGCATCATCGCCACAGTGGACAGCAGACCCGACCAGCCCAGCACGGCCTGGAAGAACGGGAAGAGCACGACGGCGATACCGGCCTGGACACCGAAGACGACGAGCAGCGTGATGGAGCCGCCGGCCAGGCCGCGCTCCCGGAAGAGGCGCACGTCCAGCAGGGATGCGTCCCGGCGGTGCAGCTCCCAGGCCACGAAGGCGATGGCGGCGACGACACCGGCGGCCAGGCTGATCAGGGTGACGGGGTCGGTCCACCCGCGCTCGGGGCCTTCCTGCAGGACGAAGATGAGTCCGATCACGGCGATCGTGGAGACCAGTGCGCCGATGGTGTCGAAGGAATAGGTGGAGCGTTCGCGGGAGTCGGGCACCGACTTCAGGGTCATCGCCAGTGCGACGACGACCAGCACCACAGGCAGGACGCGACGACGTTAAGCGCGAATTGCGGGCAGGGCATACGATGTTGCCTGTGACGCAAGAAGATGGGGCGCTGGACAGCCTCGTACGCAAACGGATCCGCGCACTGCGCGTCGCACAGGGCTGGTCGCTGGAAGAACTGGCCACCCGCGCCAACCTCAGCCAGTCCTCGCTGAGCCGGATCGAGAACGGACAACGCCGCCTCGCCCTGGACCAGCTCGTCACCCTCGCCCGCGCCCTGGACACCACCCTCGACCAGCTCGTGGAGAACGCCGCCGACGACGTCGTCATCAGCCCGATGATCGACGGCGCCCACGGCCTGATGCGCTGGCCCATAAAGGGCGACCCCGGCATGAGTGTCATGCGTCAGCGCATGACCGAGCCTCCGCCCGGCAATCCCGCCCGCATGCGCGCCCACCCCGGCCGCGAATGGCTCGTCGTGCTCTCCGGCACCGCGATCCTCATGCTCGGCCACCGCCGGTTCCGCATCGAGACCAACCAGGCCGCCGAGTTCCCCACGATGATGCCGCACGCCATCGGAGCCGAGGGCGGCCCGTGCGAGATCATGGGCATCTTCGACCGCGATGCCCGCCGCGGCCACCGGCGCGACGCAGGCGAGACCGGCGAGTGCGACGGCGCGCAGGGCCCCTGCGAGTAGCACCCTCGCGAGTGAGGAGTTGCGCCGCCACATTTGCGCGGCGGGCAGCACATCGAGCCACCTTCTTGCGTATCTCGCAAGGAGTTGTGCCATAGGCGCATGGGGTGCTTACGGTGATGTCATGACCCCAGCGCACGAGCACACCCCGCACCACGGCTCGCACGGCCGCCACCAGGAGCACGACGACAGCGGCCAGGCAGAGATCCTCGACCTGGACGCCGAGGTCCTCGCCGAGCACACCGCATCCATCACCGCCTGGCTGCCGCTGAAGGTCGAGCCGCGCCAGATCGTGGACCTGGGCTGCGGCACCGGCGCGGGCACCTTCGCGCTCCTCGAAGGCTTCCCCGAGGTGCACGTTACCGCGGTCGACGCCTCCGTCGGTCATCTGCGGCTCCTGCGTGAGAAGGCATGCGCCCGCGGCGTCTCCGACCGGGTGCGCACCGTGCAGGCCGACCTCGACACCAGCCACTGGCCCGACCTCGGCACACCGGACCTGGTGTGGGCATCCGCGTCGATGCACCACATGGCCCACCCCGACCGCGCACTGCGGAGCGTCTACGAACTTCTCCCGCCGGGCGGGCTGTTCGCCGTCGTGGAGCTGGACGGCTTCCCCCGCTTCCTGCCCGCCGACGCCCCCGAAGGCCGGCCGGGACTCGAGGAGCGCGCCCACAGAGCGACCGACAGATTCCACGCTGAACACGTCCCGCACCGCGGCGCCGACTGGGGGCCGATGCTGGCCGCCGCCGGCTTCACCGTCGAGGACGAGCGCACCGTCACCGTCGACATCGAGGGCAACCGCAGCGAGGCCATCGGCCGCTACGCCCACCGCAGTCTGCAACGCCTCCGCGGCGCCGCCGCACCCGCACTCAGCCCTGAGGACCTCGCCGCCCTCGACGAACTCCTGGACGTCGACAGCCCGCACAGCATCCTGCGCCGCGACGACCTCGCCGTACGCACCGAGCGGACCGTCTGGGCCGCCCGCCGCACCTGACCCCCGGGCTCCCCGCCTGCCGGGCGGCAAGCGCGCCCAACCTTCAGGAACCACTCGTACTACCGGACGGCGGAACGCAGGGCCGCGATCAGCGCGACGACGGCGGGGTGGCCGCCGGCGCCCCGGCGGAAGGCCACACGGGTGCGGCGGCGCATCGACAGCGCGGTCAGCGTGACGCCTTCGGGCGGGTCGGCGGCGCCCAGCTCCGGCACGAGCGCCACGCCCTGCCCGACGGCGACCATCGCCAGGACCGTGGCGAAGTCGTCGATGTGGTGGCGTACGCGCGGGGAGAAGCCGGCCGCCTGGCAGGCGCGCACGGCCATCACATGGCAGAGGGTGCCCGGAGTCGAGACGATCCACGGCGCGTCGCGGCAGGCGAGGAGCGTGGCCGCGTCCCCCTCTCCGCCGCCGGGGCGGATGGTGGCCAGATACATGGGTTCGTCGAGAAGGGGGACGGCGTCCAGGGCGAGATCGGGCTCGGCCGGGACGAAGTCGTACTCGTGGACCAGGGCCACATCGAGCTCACCGGCGCGCAGACGCGGCGCGACCTCGGCCGGGTCGACCTCGTCCACCATCGGGTCGAGGCCCGGATGGGTGCGGGCGAGCGCCGCCAGGGCCGAGGGCAGGATGGCGCGGGTCGCGGTGGGGAAGGCGCCGATCCGCACGGTCCCGGATAAATCCCCCTTGGCTGCGGCGAGTTCCGCCGCCGCCTGCTCCAGCCGTTCGAGCACGGCCTCCGCATGCCGTACGAGTGCCACTCCGGCGGGGGTGAGCGCGACCCGGCGTCCGGTGCGCTCCAGCAGGGCGACCCCCGCTTCGCGCTCCAGCGCGGCGAGCTGCTGGGAGACGGCCGAGGGAGTGAACGTCAGCGCCTCGGCCACCGCGGCGATCGTGCCCCGGTAGGCGAGCTCGCGAAGCAGGCGGAGCCTGCGGACGTCGAGCATCAGCGCGGGCGAGATGGGTGGGCGTCGAGCATCAGTTCAGCTTAACGGTTTCGACAGAAAGGCGAACTGGACCTACATGCTCGGCCGCCGGAAGGATCGCGGTATGACTCTTTCCGGCATCCATGTCCCGCTCATCACCCCGTTCGCCGAGGACGGCGAGATCGCCTTCGACGCGCTCGAAGACCTGGCCCGCGGCGTGCTCGACGACGGCGCGTCCGGGCTCGTCGCGCTCGGCACCACCGCGGAGGTCGCCACGCTGACGGGGGAGGAGCGGCGCGCGGTCATCGAGATCTGCGGCCGGGTCTGCCGCGAGCGGGGCGCCACGCTCACCGTCGGCGCTGGCTCGGCCGACACCCGGAGCACGGCCGAGGCGCTGCGCGCGCTCAAGGGGGAGGCGGACGCGGCGCTGGTGACGGTGCCCGCGTTCGTCCGGCCGTCCGAGGCCGGCGTGCTCGCCCACTTCGCCGCGCTGGCCGAGCAGACCCCGGTGCCGCTGGTCGTCTACAACATCCCCTATCGGACCGGGCAGACGGTGGGCGCGGCCACGCTGCGGCGGCTGGGCGAGCTGCCCATGGTGGCCGGGGTCAAGCACGCGGTCGGCGGCGTCGACCTCGACACGGTCGCGCTGCTCGCCGACCCGCCGGCGGACTTCGCGGTGCTCGCCGGGGACGACCCGTTCCTGTCCGCGCTGCTCGCCCTGGGCGCCTCCGGCGGCATCCTCGCCTCCGCCCATCTGTGCACCCGTGAGTTCGCCGAGCTCTTCCGGGCGTGGCGGGCCGGCGACGTCGAGCACGCCCGATCCCTCGGTCACCGGCTGTCGCTCATGTCGGCGGCCATGTTCGCCGAGCCCAACCCGACCGTGCTGAAGGGCGTCCTGTACGCGCAGGGCCGCATTCCCACGGCCGCCGTACGGCTCCCGCTCGTCCCGGCGAGCGCGGCGTCCGTCGAGGCGGCCCTGCGGACGGTGTGACGGGGTGTGACCTTTGCGGATAATCCGCAAGTGGACGAATTGGTAGCCTGGACGCATGACCGCCATGGCGCCCTCGCGTGACGAGCCCGACCTGTCCTTCCTGCTCGACCACACGAGCCACGTGCTGCGAACGCGGATGGCGGCGGCTCTCGCCGAGATCGGCCTGACGGCGCGCATGCACTGCGTGCTCGTCCACGCGCTGCAGGAGGAGCGTACGCAGATCCAGCTCGCCGAGCTGGGCGACATGGACAAGACCACGATGGTGGTCACCCTCGACGCCCTGGAGCAGGCCGGTCTCGCCGAGCGCCGGCCGTCCAGCACCGACCGGCGGGCCCGGATCGTCGCGGTCACGGAGAAGGGGGCGCAGGTGGCGAAGCGGAGCCAGGAGATCGTCGACGGGGTTCACCGGGACGCCCTCGCGTCGCTGCCCGAGGAAGAGGCGGAGGTGCTCGTACGCGCGCTCAACAGGCTGGTCACGGGGCACCTGGCCAGTGCCGTGGAGGCGCCACAGCCGGTCAGGCGGGCGCGCCAGCGCGGATGATCGGTCCGTAAGAGGCCGATCCGTAAGGGATCGTCTACAACAAAACTATCTGCTACGGTTCCTTCTGTTCCTCATGAACAGGAGGCGACTCATGTCGCGGATATCCCGATCCCGTCTGCTCGTGCTGGGCGTGCTGTCCGCCACGATGCTGATGACGGTGCTCGACGGCAGCATCGTGACCGTGGCCATGCCCGCCATCCAGCGGGACCTCGGCTTCGCGCCCGCCGGGCTGAGCTGGACCGTCAACGCCTACCTCATCGCGTTCGGCGGACTGCTCCTGCTGGCCGGCCGGCTGGGCGACCTGATCGGCCGCCGGGCGATGTTCCTGGCGGGCAACGTCGTGTTCGCCGCCGCGTCCCTGCTGGCCGGAGCCGCCGGCAGCCCGGGGATGCTGATCGGCGCCCGGTTCCTCCAGGGTGTCGGCAGCGCCATGGCCTCGGCGGTCGTGCTCGGAATCCTGGTGACGACCTTCACCGACGCGGGGGAGCGGGCGAGGGCGATCGGCGTCTTCAGCTTCACCGGCGCCGCTGGGGCGTCACTGGGCCAGGTGCTCGGCGGAGTCCTCACCGACGCGCTGGGCTGGAACTACATCTTCCTGATCAACGTGCCGATCGGCCTGGTCACGATCGTGCTGGCGCTCCGGGCGCTCCCGGCCGACCGGGGGCTCGGCCTGTCGGCGGGCGCGGACGCTTTGGGCGCCCTGCTGGTCACGGCCGGTCTCATGCTGGGCATCTATGCCGTGGTTGAGATCGGCGCTGTCCAGATCGAGCGATATGGCCTGCGCTCCCTGTGGTTCGGTGTGTTGGCGCTCGTGCTGCTGGCCGCGTTCCTCGTCCGGCAGGCCACCGCCCGCACCCCGCTCATGCCGCTGCGGATCCTCCGCTCGCGCGCCGTCGCCGGGGCCAACCTCGTGCAGGTCCTGACACTGGGCGCGATGTTCGCCTTCCAGGTCGTCGTGGCGCTGTTCATGCAGCAGGTGCTCCGCTATGGCGCGCTCGACACCGGTCTGGCCATGCTCCCCGCGGCGCTGTCCATCGCCGGGGTGTCGCTGTTCGCGTCCCCGCGGCTGAGCACCCGCTTCGGCGCCCGTGCCGTGCTGCTGGGCGGCCTGGTGCTGCTGATCGGCGCGATGGCCTGGCTCACCCGCGTGCCGGTCGACGCCCGTTATGTGACCGATCTGCTCCCCGCGATGGCGCTCATCATGGGCGCGGGACTGGTGCTTCCGGCGCTGACCGCGCTCGGCATGTCCGACGCCCGCTCCGACGACGCGGGCCTGGTCTCGGGGTTCTTCAACACGACCCAGCAGGTCGGCATGGCCGCCGGCGTCGCCCTGCTGTCCACGCTCGCCGCCTCCCGTACGGAGGGGTTGCTGGCGGGCGGGGCGAGCGAGGCGGTCGCGCTGACCGGCGGCTACCGGCTGGCCTTCACGATCTCCCTCGCCCTGCTGGTCGGCGCTTTCGTGGTCGCGTACGTCGTCCTGCGGCGGCCCGGGGCGGGCGTGGAGCAGGCGGCGGAGCTTCAGCCCGAAGAAGTCTGAGGGCAGCCTGGCCCCGGCCGAGCGCCCGGTGACTTCAACGCTGTGACTCCAACGCTGTGACTCCAAATCTGTGACTCCAACAAGGTGGTCCCCGGCTGTCACCGGCCGGGGGCCGTGGGGCGTCTTCTCCCGTGCGACCAGTGTTCACGGAGGCAACGGTGGGCGTCCCCTCGCAGGCCATGCGCGCGCCCCTGGCGCGGGTGACCACCCGCGCCGGCCTCCCGCACCGGCTCGCCCGGCCGGTGAGTGACGGTGACCGCGCCCCCGCGCGACCGGCTTCCGTACGGCGGCGCATTGGTCGCCGGTCTGTCCCCCGACCACGCCCCGACCACGGAGCCATGGTGGATTCCCAGACCGTTCTCGTCCTCGCCGGGGCCTTCTTCGGCATCTGGCTCGTCTTCGACTACATACGCAACTACCTGTCCAAATGCCCCAAGTGCAAGGGAAGCGGCACGCTCAAGGCCACCTGGTGGTCCGGGCGCTACCGGCCCTGCCCGCGCTGCGGCCGTAAGGGAGAGGTCCCGCACGCCTTCGGCCCCAAGAGCTGAGCCGGCGGGCGCGGTCGCCTTCGAGTGATCGGTTGTCAGGCTGCTCCTGACGGAGTAGCATCTGGCGTGCGCGTCAGGAACAGCCTGACATATCACCCCCCTTGGAGGCGTCATGCCTGCTCCTTCGCTGGCGGACCAGGACATCCGCTGTT
Organism: Microbispora hainanensis; assembly: GCF_006874475.1. Taxonomy (GTDB): domain Bacteria; phylum Actinomycetota; class Actinomycetes; order Streptosporangiales; family Streptosporangiaceae; genus Microbispora; species Microbispora hainanensis. Next base: position 53,948 of record NZ_VIRM01000025.1, on the reverse strand, counting down.
CGTTCTGCTCCAAGCCGAAGACCGCCGTGGCCAAGATGATCGCCGGTGCCGGCGTCTACATCTGCAACCAGTGCGTCGGACTCTGCGTCGAGATCCTGGCGGCCGAGTCCATCGAGGCTCCGGAGATCCCGTACACCGAGAGCATGACCGACGAGCAGATCCTGGAGTTCCTTCCGCGGATCGCCGAGGTCGGCGCGCAGGTCGAGGACAACCTGAAGGTCTGGGTCCAGCGGGCGCGCGACCGGGGCGTCACCTGGGCCAGGATCGGCGCCGCACTCGGCATGACCCGGCAGTCCGCCTGGGAGCGGTTCTCCGGCGAGGAGTGACGCTCGCTCAGGGAGATTGCCGGTGCGGTCTGTCGTCGTGGCCCGCATGACGGACCGGTCCTTTGGACCGGTTCCATTGGCTGAACGCTCCCGAGTCCGACGGGATCGGGTGAATGTGAGCGCGTGACGCTGGACCCCGGTTGCGATGCACATGCTGTGCCATTTGACGGCTGATCAGCACATTTGAAGGCGAGGCCGGAGTGCGCCCCGTGGTGGTGTGTTTGACGCTGGCCGCTCTGTTGTCGGTCTCCGCCTGCTCGGGGGGCGGCTCTGCGCGAAACGGCGCGTCGGACGGCTCGGTGAAGCGCGCCGTCGCCGGGTGGGGGGAATTCCCGGCGAGCCGAAGCCGATCCGGATAGTCGGCAGCCGATACGGCGTGCGGGAGTGGGCTACGGATCGCGGTTTGGCGAAGCTCCCCACCTGGACGTTCTTCACCGACTCCGGCGGAACGGCCGAGTGGCCGGCACTCGCCCCCGACGCGTTCTGGAAGCTGGGCGAGCTGCGCTCCTCCGTATCCGTGCAGGTGACATCTGCCGGTCCGGAGCAGACCAGCCTGTCCGCGACCGTGCGGCAGTGAGCAATTCTCTTCACGGGTGCGGCAGGGAGAAGCAGGGGCGGCGGCGCCCGCCAGGACGGAAGGGCCACGCGCTGGGCATCCAGCCGGACGGCAGCGGACTGTATGCGCTGACCGATTCGGGGGAGAGCAAGGCGAGCCTCGCCTCCAGCTACCCGGAGCTCGACGCGCAAGTGCCGACGGTGGTGAAGCAGGCGCCCCGTGGAGAGTTCACCAGCCGCGCGATAGACAGCCCTCCGTGGTGGGGCGGCGCACAAATAGTGTCGGACGACACCGGGGCGAGATGCACGGCCGGCTGGCCCGTCCACTCGACGAGTAACTCCAATTATCACTACATCCTCACGGCGGGCCACTGCGGCCGCCCGTACGAGAACTGGCGCAACGGCAACAGGTCACGCTCGATCGGCCGGGTGGTCGGCGAGCACCAGGGCCACGACCTGCTGCTCATCGATGCGCCCGACCATGTCGGCTACGAGATCTACCCGGCTACGACCGGTCGTCGCGGTCGCTCCCCCCGTGGGGCCGTCATCGCCCGGGGATCAGGATTGCGGCGGCGGTTCGAGGTTGATGCCGAGCTGGGAGTAGAGCTCCAGCTGGTCGTAGTAGTCGCGATCAGTGACGATCTTGCCGTTCTCGACCGCGCAGGCGCAGCTGCCCCGCACGGTTATACGACGGCCCGTCGCGGGAGCCACCCCGCCGCCCGGCAGCAGGAGCGCGCCCATGTGCGTGCCGGTCATCGTGTACTCCGTGAAGGCGGGGTCCTCACAGGGGGCCTTGTACCAGGCGGTGTAGTAGATGTCGGGGAAGACCTTGCAGAGGTCCTCGTAGGCCCAGGCGATCTGCTCATGGCCCTCCGCGATGCCCGCCGGGCTGATGTACACGGCGTCGGGCGCGTAACAGTCCATCACCTCGTAGAGGTCGTGGCTGTTGATCGCGGCGAAGAGCCTGTCTTTGAGTTCTCGAGCGCTCGGCATCGTCCCGGCCACCTCCTCGGCGCCCCGACTCCCGGCGGCGCCGCAAAGCCTGGTTCAAATCTAACGCCACTTTGTAGCCAGGTGTCCGGCCGGGGATGACGCTTCTGGTTATGGCCTGATGTGCAATATCCGTGTCGTTGACGCCATTCAGCGCTGGTCGCAAGCATTGAGGCATGCAGCGACGCGTGGTCATCGTGATCTTCGATGGCTTCCAGATGTTCGACCTCGCCGGGCCGGCCGACGTCTTCACCACGGCCAACCTGCTCGTGCCGGAGGGCGGCTATCGGCTTGAGGTGACGGCCGTGCGAGCCGGGGCCGTACCCGCTCAGAACGGGATCACGACCCTCGCGGAGACCCCGCTGGGCGAGGTCGCGGGGCCGATCGACACGCTGCTGGTCGTGGGCGGGCTGTCGATGCCGGAGCACCTGTGCGATCGCGAGCTGGTCGCGGGCATCACCCGGCTGGCGGCCGGGGCCCGGCGCGTCGCGTCCGTCTGCAACGGCAGCTTTCTCCTCGCGGAGGCCGGGCTGCTCGACGGCAGGCGCGCGACCACCCACTGGCTGGTCGCCGGTGAGCTGGCCGACCGCTACCCGGACGTCGAGGTGGACGCCGATCCCATCTACATCCGCGACGGGAACGTCTGGACCTCGGCCGGGGTCAGCTCGGGCGTGGATCTCGCCCTGGCGCTCGTGGCCGACGACCACGGCCACACGATCGCCCGGAACGTCGCCCGCGGGCTCGTGGTGTACCTGCACCGTCCCGGCGGGCAGAGCCAGTTCAGCGCCCCCATGCGGGCCGCCGTCCCACGTGCCGAGCCGCTGCGCGAGATCCAGGCGTTCATCGACGCCAACCCGGCAGAGGACCTGAGCGTGCCCGCGCTCGCCCGGCGGGCCGGGATGAGCGAGCGGCACTTCTCCCGCGTCTTCACCGAGCAGACCGGGGTCTCACCCGGCAGGTACGTCGAACGCAGCAGGGCCGACGCCGCCCGGCGGCTGCTGGAGACCACCGCTCATCCCCTGGACCGGGTGGCCAGGGAGTCGGGACTCGGCGTCCCCGAGACCCTCTATCGGGTCTTCCGCCGCCATTGGCGCGTCTCACCCGGCGACTACCGCCGCCGGTTCCGGTCGAAGGAAAGCAGCAGATCATGAACATCGCGATCCCCCTCTATCCCCGGTTCACCGCGCTCGACGCCGTCGGGCCTTACACGGTGCTCGCCTTCGCGCCGGGCTGCACGGTCACGTTCGTCGCGGCCGAGCCCGGGCCCGTGCTCGACGACCGGGGAAGCCTCAGCCTCGCGGCCACCGCGTCGTACGGCGACCTGCCCGCGCCGGACGTGGTCGTCGTGCCGGGAGGGCCGGGGACGATCGAGGCACTGTCCGACACGGAGTTGCTGAGCTGGATCGCACGGGCCCACGAGGGCACCCGGTGGACGACCTCGGTGTGCAGCGGCTCGTTCCTGCTGGGCGCGGCGGGGCTGCTGAAGGGCCGTAGGGCGACGACCCATTGGGGATGGCTCGACCAGCTCGCCGGGTTCGGCGCCGAACCGGTCAGCGAGCGCGTGGTCGTCGACGGCAAGATCGTGACGGCGGCGGGAGTGTCCTCCGGCATCGACATGGCCCTGAGCCTGCTGGCCGCGACGCACGACGAGGAGACGGCGCAGACCGTGCAGCTCGCGATCGAGTACGACCCGCGCCCTCCCTTCGACGCCGGCAGCCCGAAGACCGCCCCGGCCGGCCTGAGCGACAAGGCGTTGGCCCTTATCAACTGAGCCGTTCCATGGCTACGGACAGGAGCACGTCGAGGCTCGGGACGCCGAAACAGCCGTGGCGAAGCGGACGACCACCTCACCCCACGACCGGAGGAGCCTCACCGTCCGACCCTGTCGTGGGTCGCCAGCCGAGTTCGGGCCCCAGCCTCGTGGCGATATCGGTGAGGAGTCTGCACGTAGTCCTCGTGGTCGAAGGTGAACGGCAGCGCGAACGCGACCTCGTCGATCTCCCGGAAGGCGGCGTGCGCGTACAGTCGCTCGGCGATCTCGGCGGAGCTGCCCACGAGGTCGGGCGCGAACATCATGCGGGCCGGTCCCTGCGGTGTGGCGGTGCGGGGCGCTCGCTTGGCGGCGTACTCCTCGTATTTGGCCCGCTGCTCCGGCGTCGCCGTGTCGGTGGGGATGACGACCAGCCCCTGGGAGACGCGGCCCTTCTGGCCCTGGGGGTGGCGGTCGCGGAACTCCCGAATGTGGGAGAGCTGGATCTCGGCGAAGTCCTCCGACTCCTCCGCCTTGACGACGCTGCTGGTCAGGAAGTTCATGCCGTGTTCGCCCGCCCATCGGGCCGAGCGGAGGCTGGCGCCGCCGTACCACATGCGATCGCCCAGCCCCGGCGAGTGCGGCTGGACCCGGTCGGAGAAGACCTCGAACCCCTCGGTGCCGCTGAAATCGGTGACCGGCTCGCCGCGTACGAAGGACAGCAGCCGGCGCACTCGCTCGTAACCGAAGTCCTCCAGGTCGGCGGTGTCGGGGTGGAGCGCGTCCTTGACCTGGTCGTAGTGCATCGGCGGCCCGACGCTGACGCCCGGGTTGAGCCGGCCCCCGGACAGGATGTCCACCGTGGCCAGGTCTTCGGCGAGCCGCAGCGGGTTCTCCCAGCCGAGGGGGGTGACCGCCGTCCCCAGCTCGATGCGGGTGGTGCGCTGGGAGGCCGCCGCCAGGATGGCGACGGGGGAGGAGATGCCGTACTGCAGATGGCGGTGCCGCACCCAGGCGCTGTCGAAACCGAGCCGCTCGCCCAGCTCGATGATCCGCAGAGTCGACTCGTGTCCCGGGCGCGGGTCGTCCCCGTCGAACAGCCCGATGGTCAGAAAACCCAGCTTGCGCAGTGGTTGTGTGGGCACCGGCATGATGATCTTCCTCCTCTTTATCCAAGACCAACCAGGAATGAGGGGAAATAATTGCCGGGGCCCGGCGGCTCCGCAACACCGCCTTGACGCCTCGCTGGTCTATGACCGGCCGGCCCGTGTGCTGACCGGCCAGGCATAGCCCGCGCGGCGCCGCCTGATGACGGTCTCGGCCACGATCAGGTTGACGACCCAGCCCAGCGTCTGGCCGACCGGGATCATCGAGTTCGCGAGCTCTCCCATCGCTTCGGCTCCGCGGAAGGGGACCTGCACCACCAGGAGCAGGGGAACGAGGACGCGCGCGGTGACGGCGAGGAACGTCAGGGCGTAGTTGCGCATCATCCAGTCGCGGTGACTGCCGAAGTCGCGCTCGCGGGCGGCCCGATAGGCGAGGCCGCCGGTGAGCAGCCACAGGACGGCCGCCGTCGTGAGGCCGATCTGCGTCACGAGGCGGCCCGACCACAGCGCGACCGTGATCGTGGCCAGCGCGGACGGCAGCACCCCGGCGAGGAGATAGGCCCGGCCGAGCGCCCGGTGGACTCGCCTGCGCGCCCGCACCTTGGGCATGAACTGCAGGGAGCCGAGCACCAGCGCGACCGCGGCGGTCCAGATGTGACCGACCAGAACGTAGTAGTGCAGGCTGTCGCGCACGTCGAGGCGGCTGTCGTCGATATCGAGGCCCGCGTAGGGATAGACGAGCACCGAGGTCGCGATGACCGCGACGATGAAGACCACCCATGCCGTTCGCCTGCGTATGGCCCGGAGCCTCGCAGGCACAGGCCGTTCGCGGCATCCGCCCGTGGTTGGCCGCACACGTACGCAGACGGGTGTGCGGCCCGCGCGGGCGGTCCTTCGACGGCGGCAGCCGGAGAACACGGCCGGCCGGACGACTCCCCTCATGCCCGAGGATGCGCGCGGATGTCGTCCTGACCCGTACGTAGCCCGGCTGCGGATGCTGCGGCGGGACGTGGACCAGGCGCGCGCGGAGGACCTGCGGATCACGTGTCGATGCGACGGTGCCGGGGCCGCTTGAGCTCTCAGTTGACGTCGCCGGGTTGGCTGGGCCGGCTCTCAGGTGGGGACACATAGGTTCCGCGCTGGGGAACGGTGTAGACCCACCCTTCCTCTCGAAGTACGGCCATGGCCCGTCGCACGGTTTCGCGGGCCACGCCATGTCGTTGCACCAGGGTCGCCTCGCTGGGTATCGGACGGCGGGGCGCCAGGCTGCCCTGTCGTATCAGCTCGACGATTTCATGGGCGATCTGCCGGTAAGCAGGGGTCGAGCGAGGTGCCGCCGCAGTGTCGACGTCGGAGTTGCCGGCGAACGTGCCCCGGCCGTGGACCGTGTATACGAGACCCTCATCCCGAGGCAGCCGCAGGGCCCGGCGTGCGGTTGTCCGCGCGACCCCGAACTCGCGCTGAACGGCCGCCTCGCTGGGGATCGGCGAGCCGGGCGCGAGGTCTTCGATCCGCCCACGCAGGATCTCGCTCACCTGAAGGTAGAGATGCGTGTCGCCGTCGTGGTCAAGCACGCCACCACGTTAGGAGCCGGCCGTCCCTGTGCGACGCGTTTTCTTGAGTCGCGGGTCAGTCCTGCGGCCAGTTATCCGGAGATGACACATAAGTGCCGCGGTGGGGGACGGTGAAGACGTAGCCGTGATCCCGGAGGAATCCGACGGCCAGCCGCACGGTCACCTTGGCCACGCCGTACTGCTCCATGAGCGCCTTCTCGCTGGGGATGGCGCGGTTCGGCTTGAACTCCTGCCGGCGGATGCGCTGTGCGACCTCTTCGGCGATCTCTTGGTAGAGGGGCTTCTTTCGACGCACGCGCGGAGCGGCCTGATCGCCCACGAATGTGCCCTCGCCCTGAACCGTGTAGACGAGACCCTGCTCGCGTAGCTCCCGAGCGACCCGGCGTGCCGTCGTCCTCGCTATGCCGTATTCGGCCTCGAGTTGCGCCTCGCTCGGCATCGGATTGCCGGGGGCCAGCTCGCCGCTGTCGATGCGTTCGCGGAGGATCTCGGCAATCTGCTTGTAGACAGGTACAGGTCCATCTCGGTCGAGCACGATCAAACCATAGACCGAAACAGACATTCTCGCACAAAATAGTACAGCTTAAGAAACCGGCAGATACGGGCGAGTAGACCGGTGGTAACGGCAGAACTTATAGTATCCATCCTGCTACTCCTCCGGCGGGACGCGGCGCCAGGCGGTGTCGGTGACGATCACGTGGTCGAGGAAGCGGAGGCCGACGGTGTCGGCGGCCTCGTGGAGGCGGGCCGTGACCTCGACGTCGGCGGGGCTGGGGTCGAGCGATCCGCTCGGGTGGTTGTGGGCGAGGCCGAACGCGGCTCCGCCGGAGAGGAGGACGGTCGTGACGATGTCGCGGACGGGTGCGGGCGTGTGGTCGCTGCCGCCCTCGGTGACCACGGTCCGGCGCAGCACCGCGCCGCGGCCGTCGCATACGACCACGACGAGCCGCTCGCGCGGCTGTCCGTGCAGCAGGGGAGCGGCAGCCGAAGCGATGTCGGCCGAGCAGGTGATCCGGCTTCGCTCCGGCTCCGCCTGGGCCCGCCGTACGAGATGGAACGCGGCCGCCACGCGGGCGGCCTTGGCGGGGCCCACGCCTGGGACGGCGAGCAGCCGGTGGGCCTCGGAGCGGGCAAGCTCCCCGAGATCGCCGCAGTGGGCGATGAGCTGGGAGGCGAGTTCGACGGCGCTCACGCCCCTGCTGCCCGAGCCGAGCAGCAGGGCGAGCAACTCCCTGTCGGCGAGCGCGGCGGCTCCCGACGCCAGCAGCCGCTCACGCGGCTGGTCGGCCAGGGGCATGTCCTTGACGCGCATCGGCACCTCCGGATGGGGGATCCGGATTGGTTGTACCAGTGGGCACCGACAGTCAGAGGGGGCTGGGAATGCCGTAGACCAGCCGGAATCTGTCGCCGGGAACCACGGCGTCGCTGGTCTCGACCGGGCGCTCCCCGGTCCAGTACGTGCGCTCGATCTGGAGCACCTGGACGCCGGCGGGCAGCTCCAGCAGGTCGCTCTCGGTCGGCTGGGGGACACGGATGAGCACGGTCTCGCTGATCTCCGTGACGGGCAGGCCGCTCGCCGCGAGCCGGAAGGCCGCGCTCCTGCGTTCGTACGTGCCCTCCTCGGGCGCCTGGCTCTGCCCGGGCTCGACCGGTTCGTACGAGGTGAGCAACTGCACCGGGCGGCCGTCCCCGCGGAAGACGTAGCGGGTTCTGATCACCGGGCTGCATTCCCCGATGCGCAGCCGACGGGCGATGTCGGGAGGAGCGTCGGCGAGCTCGCTGCGCCAGCTCCAGCTGGGTTGTCGGCCGCCCGCCTGCATGTCGCTCGCGAAGGCGGCGTGCGGTTCGGGATAGCGGCTGCGGTGGAGCGGGAGCAGGATCGGTTTCTCCCGCACCCGGTGGCCGGAGCCCACCCGGCCGATGATGAGGCCCTCCTGGGCGAGCACGCGCAGCGCGTGGCGGGCGGCCGTCTCTCCGACGCTGTATTTCCGGGTGATCTGGTGCCGCGAGGGGATCGGTGCGCCCGGGGGGAGCGTGCCGTCGACGATCTGGCGGCGAATGTCCTCGACTACGCGCAGGTAGACCGGATCAGAGTTTGCCATCAATCCATCCCTGAGGGGGTGACGGGTCCTCCAAATCTTGGCGTATTCGCCGGGCGACCGAGAGTGACGGGGATGGCCTGTGACTCCAACTTTGCCTGGTGAAAGGGCTGCTAATGGGTGATTGTGCCGCTAAGCGGCCAGGTGCTGATATTCCCCTCCCGCCGCCCTATCACGGTATCCATGCCAGCCCTCCGCGAGACGGGCACAAGCGGATCAAGTGGATGAAGCCCACCAATCGCAGCGATCGCGTACGGGTGCGCCGCCACACGTGTGAGTGCAAGCCGACGATCTACGAGCTGTGCTCGGCGGGCGGCGTGTTCTTCATCCGGCGGACGATCCGGGGGAAGAACGTGGAGATCCGCGAGACCGAGCGGCTCGTCGCCGCGCGGATGGAGGACCTGTGGGTGAGGCTCCTCTCGGGTGAGGTCCACTGACCCGGTCGCGGTTTCCGCCGGGTCCTGCCACCCGCCCCGAAGGTCCGCGACGACCTCCGAAGCCCCCAGAAGACTCCACGCGGACCCCCCGAAGATCCCTGAAGACCCCCGAAGAGCCTTAGGAGGTGCAGAAGGCGCCGTTCACGGCCTTCCGGAAAAATCTCGCCAGCGGCGTGTAACGTCCGCGTAAGACGCGGCGATTCTCGGTTAGAGGTCGCTGATGTGTGTACCCCCGAGCACATATCGGCGGCCTCTTCCGCTGTCGGCGCCGCCCACGGGGCGGTACAGGACATAACGGGGTGGCGAGGTCCATCACTCCAGCGGATCCGGGTACCGTTCGGTCTATGGCATCGCCTACCGGAACCTCCGACGCCCCCTTCGGCCGCACGCTGACCGCGATGGTCACACCGTTCACCTCTGACGGCGCCGTCGACTACGAGGGTGTCCAGCGGCTCGCCGCCTATCTTGTGGACGAGCAGCGCAACGACGGCCTGGTCGTCAGCGGCACCACAGGGGAGTCCCCCACCACGTCCGACGAGGAGAAGGACCGGATCCTGCGCGCGGTCGTCGAGGCCGTCGGCGACCGGGCCACCGTCGTGGCCGGTGCCGGCACCAACGACACGCGGCACAGCGTCGAGCTGGCCAGGGCCGCCGAGCGCGCCGGTGCGCACGGTCTCCTGGTGGTGACCCCCTACTACAACAAACCGCCGCAGGAGGGCCTGCTCCGGCACTTCACGGCCGTCGCCGACGCGACCGGCCTGCCGGTGATGCTGTACGACATCCCGGGCCGAGCCGGGGTGCCCATCACGATCGAGACCCTGTTCCGGCTGGCCGAGCACCCGCGCATCGCCGCCGTCAAGGACGCCAAGGGCGACCTGTTCGCGGGCTCGCAGGTGATGGCCTCCACCGACCTCGTCTTCTACTCCGGCGACGACCTGCTGAACCTGCCGTGGCTTTCTGTCGGCGCGGCCGGGTACGTCAGCGTGGTGGGCCACGTGGTGGGCGCGGAGCTGGCCGCGATGGTCGACTCCTACCGGTCCGGTGATGTCGAGAACGCGTTGGCCGTCCACCGTCAGCTCCTTCCGGTGGTCTCGGCGATCATGACGCGCACCCAGGGGGCGATCATGGTCAAGGCGGCCTTGAAGCTGGTGGGCCAGGACGCGGGATACGTCCGGCCGCCGCTCGTGGACGCCACGGAGGAGCAGACGACAGCGCTTCGGGAGGACCTCATCACGGGGGGCCTCAAGCTTGTGGACTAGATCAGCAGATGGAGCCGAATGAGCGACTTGACCAGAAGGAACGACGATAGGGAACGGCGCGTGAGCGCGCACGGCGAGCGGCTCGGAGCGGAGGGCGCGGAATGAGTCATCCGCATCCCGAACTCGGACCGCCTCCGGCACTGCCGGAAAACGGCCTGCGCATCGTCGCGCTGGGCGGCCTCGGTGAGATCGGCCGCAACATGGCGGTGTTCGAGTATGACGGCCGCCTGCTCGTGGTGGACTGCGGCGTGCTGTTCCCCGAGCCCGACCAGCCGGGCGTCGATCTCATCCTGCCCGACTTCGACTACATACGGGGGCGGCTCGACGACATCGAGGCGCTCGTGCTCACGCACGCCCACGAGGACCACATCGGCGCGGTGCCCTACCTGCTGCGGGAGCGGCGCGACATCCCGATCGTCGGCTCGCGGCTGACGCTCGGGCTCATCGAGAGCAAGCTGACCGAGCACCGGATGCAGCCGGTCAAGGTCGAGGTGGTCGAGGGCGAGCGGCGCTCGTTCGGGCCGTTCGAGTGCGAGTTCGTCTCGGTCAACCACTCGATCCCCGACGCGCTGGCCGTGGCGATCCGCACTCCGGCGGGCCTCGTCCTGCACACCGGCGACTTCAAGATGGACCAGCTTCCGCTGGACGGGCGGCTGACCGACCTCGGGGCGTTCGCCCGGCTCGGGGCCGAGGGCGTCGACCTGCTGATGTCCGACTCCACCAACTCGGAGGTGCCGGGCTTCGTCACCAGCGAGCGGGAGATCGCGCCGGTCATCGACGACGTCTTCCGCAGCGCGACCAAGCGGATCATCGTGGCGAGCTTCGCCTCGCACATCCACCGCGTGCAGCAGATCATGGACGCGGCCGAGAAGCACGGCCGCAAGGTCGCGCTCATCGGCAGGTCGATGGTGCGCAACATGGGCGTGGCGCGCGAGCTGGGCTACCTGAAGGTGCCCGGTGGCCTGCTCGTGGACTCCCGGGAGATCGAGGAGTGGCCGCCGGAGGACGTGGTGCTGATCTGCACCGGTTCCCAGGGCGAGCCGATGGCGGCGCTGTCGCGCATGGCCAACCGCGACCACCCGATCAGGATCGCCGAGGGCGACACCGTCCTGCTCGCCTCGTCGCTCGTGCCGGGCAACGAGACGGCGGTCAGCAAGGTCATCAACGGCCTCAACCGCTGGGGCGCGCGGGTGGTCCACAAGGGCAACGCGCGGGTGCACGTCTCCGGCCACGCCGCCGCGGGCGAGCTGCTGTACGTGCTCAACCTCACCAAGCCGTCCAACTTCATGCCGGTGCACGGCGAGTGGCGGCACCTGCGGGCGCACGCCGGGCTCGCCGAGCTGACCGGCGTGCCCCGGGAGAACATCGTGATCGCCGAGGACGGCGTGGTCGTCGACCTCGTCGACGGCCAGGCGAGGATCACCGGCGCGATCCCGTGCGGGTACGTCTTCGTGGACGGCACCTCGGTGGGCGACATCACCGACGTGGCGCTCAAGGACCGGCGGATCCTGGGCGACGAGGGGTTCATCTCCATCGTCGTCGTGGTGGACTCCACCACCGGGAAGCTCACCGGCGGCCCGGAGATCACCGCGCGCGGCTCGGGCATCGACCCCGACGCGTTCGACGCGGTCATCCCGCAGATCGAGGTCGCGCTGCAGGAGGTCGCCGCGTCCGGAGTGGCCGACGAGCTGCAGATCCGCCGGACCATCAGGCGTACGGTGGGGCGGTGGGTGAGCGACACCTACCGCCGCCGCCCGATGATCATCCCGGTGGTCGTCGAGGTCTGACGGGTTATCCCGTTGTACTCGGAGACGGGCGTGGCGTAGCGTCCCGCCCGTGTCCGAGGTGAGGATCATCTACCGCAAGTACGGCGGGTCACTGCACTGGCACCAGTACGCGCGGGTGCTGGGCGAGGACGAGCACGGCGTCTGGACCGGCTGTCCCCCGGGCACCGTCGGCCGGCGGGGGAACGAGCCACCGGTGGTCTGGGAGGACGCGTTCGTGATGCTGTTTCCCCGGGGCGCGTGGTGGACCGCCACGTTCAACGCCCGGCCCAACAGGTGCGCGATCTACTGCGACGTCACCACGGTGCCCGTCCACGGCGACGGCCGGATCACGATGGCCGACCTCGACCTCGATGTGCTCCGGATGCGCGACGGCCGGGTGATCCTGGACGACGAGGACGAGTTCGCCGTCCACCAGGTGCGGTACGCGTATCCGGAGGAGGTCGTCCGCCAGGCGGAGCGGTCGGCCGCCTGGCTGATGGAGGCGGTGGCCGCGCGAACCGGCCCCTTCGGCGGCGCCCACCACCGCTGGATGTCCCTCGTGACGTGATCGGCCTCGTCTGGCGGCGCCGGCGCGGGCGGGGACGCCCCAGGCGTGAGCGGCCTGCACCTCAGCGGACCGTGACCGTGCCCTCGGCGGGCTGCTGCCCGCCGGTCTCCTCGTCCCCGGTCTCGGGGATCACCTTGGGCACGCCGCGCAGCGCGAACGGCACGGCGACCGCGAGCACGAGCAGGACGGCCGCGCCGGTCAGCACGGTGACGTGGATGCCCTCGACGAACGCCTGACGGGCGGCCCGGGCGACGGCCCCCGCGGCGTCGCCCGGGAGCGTGGCGGCGACATTCAGCGCGCCCGCCAGTGTGTCGCGGGCCTCGGCCGCGGGCCCGCCGGGCAGGCCGGGCGGAAGCACCAGGCCGTTCCGGTAGGCGCTGGTCAGCACGGTGCCGAGCACGGCGATGCCGAGCGCGCCCCCCATCTCGTGCGCGGTCTCCGAGATCGCGCTCGCCGCGCCGGCCCGCTCCTTGGGCACGGAGGCGAGCAGCGTGTCGCCGGTCACCGCGAACGTGAAGCCCATCCCGACGCCCTGGATGAGCATGGCGACCAGCATGTAGAGATAGGGCGTCTCCGTGTCGATCCGGCTGAACAGGATGAACCCGATCGAGGTCAGCACCAGCCCGAGGCTGACGACCGGCCCGCGGCCCAAGCGGTGCACGAGCACGCCGGACAGCGCGCCGCCGACGCCCCCGGCGAGGCCGCCCGGCATCCCGGCGAGCCCGGCGGTGAGCGGCGACCAGCCCATGACGAGCTGGAAATACTGCGCGAAGACCACCGACATGGCGAGCATCGCGAAGACCGCGACCAGTTCGGCGCCGACGGTGGCCGCGAACGCCCGCCGCCGGAACAGCGTCACGTCGATCAGTGGCTCGGCCAGCCGGGTCTGCCTGCGGACGAACACGACCAGTGCGGCGACCGCGACCACGGCCGCGACGATCACCGGGGCCTGCGCGACGCCTCCGGTCGTGGCCTCCTTCATCGCGTAGATCAGGCCGAGCACGCCCACGGCGGACAGCGGAACGCTGACGAGGTCGAGCCGTCCGGGACGGGGGTTGCGCGACTCGGGCAGCACGACGACCCCGGCGGCCAGGACGGCCACGACGACGGGCACGTTGATCAGGAAGACCGAGCCCCACCAGAAGTGGTCGAGCAGCAGGCCGCCGACGATGGGCCCGAGGGCGAACCCGATCGCGCCCACGCTGCTCCAGATGCCGACCGCGGTGGTCCGCTCCTTCGGGTCGGAGAACACGTTGCGGATCAGCGACAGCGTCGAGGGCATGATCGTCGCGCCGGCCACACCGAGGAGCGCGCGGGCGGCGATCAGCAGCGGGGCGTTCGGCGCGTACGCCGTGAGCACCGAGGTCGCGCCGAAGGCGGCCAGGCCGGCGAGCAGCAGGCGTTTGCGCCCGATCCGGTCGCCGAGGTTGCCCATGGTCACGAGCAGCGCGGCCAGCGCGAAGCCGTAGATGTCGGCGATCCACAGCAACTGGGTGGCCGAGGGCGCCAGGTCCTCGCCGAGCTTCGGCAGGGCGAGGTGCAGCACGGTGAGATCGAGGGACAACAGGAGCATGGCCAGGCAGGCGACGACCAGGGTGCCCCATTTGCGGGAGGTGTCGTTCATGGCCGTCAGCGTGCGCCCGGACGCTGACGGCTCACCCACCGAGCGCTGACAGGTGCCTTTCGATGACGGTCAGCGCCGCCGCCTCGGTGCCCTCCGCAGCGCTCTCCGTGCCGCCCGCCATGACGCCCGCCATGACGCCCGCCGCGGCCGGCACCCGCTGCCGCGTGAACGCCTCGGCCTCGGCGTACGCCCGGTCGAAGGCGTCGTCGCCGAGGACGGCCCGGCAGCGCGCCTCGATCCGGGCGACGTCCGGGTCGCCGGCGGCGGGTGCTCCGCGCAGCGCGGCGCCGACGCCCAGCAGCCAGGCGGCCCGCTCGGGGGCCTCCTCCAGCAGGGCGACGCCGGCGACGCCCTCCGCGACCGCGGCGGTCATGGTGAGGCTGCGGGAGCCGAGGCCGGTGGTGAGGGCGCGGCGGTGCCACGCGAGCGCCTCGGCGGTCTCGCCCGCCATCTGCGCGGCCCAGCCGAGCGCGAGATAGACGTGTGAGCGCGTCTCCTCGGCGGTGAACCACTCGGCCGTGCACTCCGCCAGGGCCCTCTCGTACCACCGCCGGGCCCCGGGCAGGTCACCGCCGTGCCGGGCGAGCTCGCCGAGCCCCAGGAGCGCCGTCGCGAGGATCTCCGGGGCGCCCGTGCGCCGGGCCAGCTCGGCGGCCCGCTCGAAGTCGGCCCTCGCGGCGTCCATGTGCCCGGAACGCATGCGGGCCCAGCCGCGCCGGCAGAGGCTCTCGGCGAGGTCCGCCGTGGCGCCCAGCCGCTCGGCCAGGTCGATCGCCTCGTTGGTCAGCGCCTCGACCCGTTCGAGATCTCCCCGCCCGTCGGCGACGTCCGACATCGCGGACAACATCATCACCCGGAGCCAGACGTCCCCGGCGGCGCGGGCGTCGCGGAGCGCGCCGGTGAGCTCCTGCTCGGCCTCGTCGAGCCGGCCGTCGAACGCCTTGAGATAGGAGAGGCTGAACCGGCTGAGCATCCGCGTCCACGGGTCGCGGTCCAGCGCGCGGAACAGGTCCTCCATCCGGTGGAGCAACTCCCCGGAGGGAGGACCGCTGATCATCGCGTGCAGCACGAGGAGGTATGGCTGACGGGGCGGCATGGGCAGTGTGTAGGTCCGGCGGATGGCGTCGGCCACGAGCGCGTCCACGACGGGGCCGCTGGTCCCGCCCCAGGCCACGAGGCAGGCGCACACGACGTGCTCCTCCTCCAGTCCCTCGGGCGGCGTGGCGCCGGCCTCGCCCAGCAGTTCGGCGCCCAGCCGGGCGGCCTCGCCGCGCAGCCCGCGCAGCAGCCAGTAGCCGGCCGTGGCCGACAGCAGCCGCAGCGCGGGCGCCAGGTCACCCGCGCGTACGGCGCGGCGCAGCGCGGCCTGGAGGTTGTCGCGCTCGCCGTCCAGCCGGCGCAGCCACTCGATCTGACCGTGCCCGCGCAGGTGCGGGTCGGCGGTGGCGGCCAGGTCGAGGACGTACGCGAGGTGGGCCTGCCGCATGGCCTCGCTCTCGCCGGCCTCGGCGAGCCGCTCGGCGCAGAACGCCCGGATCGTCTCCAGCATGCGATAGCGGTCGTCCACCACCTCGACGAGGGACTTGTCCACCAGGGAGGCGAGCACGCCGTCGGTGTCGGGCAGGCCGCACACCCGCTCGGCCGCCTCCAGCGTCGCGCCGCCCGCGAAGACCGTCAGGCGCCGGGCGAGCGCGCGCTCCGGTTCGTCGAGCAGGTCCCAGCTCCACTCGACGACCGCGCGCAGCGTCCGATGGCGCGGCTGCGCCGTACGGCTGCCGCGCGACAGCAGCGCGAAACGCGGGGCGTCGCCCTCCGCCGCGGGGTCGCCGTCGTCGCCGCCGCCCAGCCGGGCGGCGATCCGGGCCAGGGGCAGCGAGCGCAGCCGCGCGGCGGCCAGTTCGACGGCGAGCGGCAGCCCGTCCAGCGCCCGGCAGATCCGCAGCACGTGCCCGACGTCGCCGGGCGCGAGGGCGAAGCCGGGGCGTACGGCGGCCGCCCGTTCGACGAACAGCCGTACGGCCGGATAGGCGAGCGCGTCCTCCACGGCGTCCTCCACGGCGTCCTCCACGGCGTCCTCCACGGCGTCCTCCACGGAGGGCTCGGCGGCGGATTCGCCGGCAGGGGGCGGCACCCGCAGTGGGGGCACCGGGCACAGGCGCTCGCCGGTGATGCCGAGCGCCTCCCGGCTTGTGGCCAGCACGCGGAGGGCGGGGCACGCCGCGAGCAGCCGGTCGGCGAGCCGGGCCGCCTCCTCCACGACGTGCTCGCAGTTGTCGAGCACGAGCAGCACCGGCCGCAGGGTGAGGGCGGCCACCAGTCGGGCGACGGGATCGGCCGCGCCCTGCCGCGTTCCGGGAGCGGGGATGGCCGCGGCGGTCTCGCGCAGCCCGAGCGCGCCGAGCACGGCCTGCGGCACGTCGGCCCCGTCGGTGAGCGGGGCCAGCTCCACGAGGCAGACCTCGCCCTGCCACCGGCCGGCCGCCTCGATCGCCAGCCGGGTCTTCCCGGTGCCGCCCGGGCCGATGAACGTCACCAGCCGCGCCTCGGCGAGCAGCGCGCCGATACGCTCCAGCTCGTCGTCGCGGCCCACGAGGGAGGTGAGCGGGACGGGCCGTCCGCCGGGCGCGGCGGAGGCGGAGGCGGGAGCGAGGGACGGATCGGAGCGCAGCACCGCGAGGTGGATCGCGGCCAGCTCGGCCGAGGGGTCGACGCCCAGTTCGTCGGCGAGCACCCGCCGGGCCTCGTCGTAGACCGCCAGCGCCTCCGCGGGGCGGCCCGCCGCGTACAGCGCGCGCATGAGCTGCCCGCGCGAGCGCTCCCGCAGCGGGTGCGTCCCGACCCGTTCCTGCAGCTCGGGCAGCAGGTCGCGGTGCCGCCCGAGGGCGAGGCGGGCCTCGGCGAGGTCTTCGGCCGCCGACAGGCGCAGCTCCTCCAGCCGGGCCGCCTGGACGGGTGCGAACGGCGCGTCGGGCACGTCCGCGAGCGCGGGCCCGCGCCACAGCGCGAGGGCCTGGTCGAGCAGGCCGGCGGCCCCGGCGGGGTCGCCCGCGTCGAGCGCCCGCCGCCCCTCGGCCGCCAGCCGTTCGAAGCGCGGCGCGTCCACGTCGTCGGGGTCCACCGCCAGCCGGTAGCCCGCGGGTTCCCGGACGACCAGGTCGCCGAGGTGCTGGCGCAGCCGCGACACCTGGGCCTGCAGGGCGTTGGTGGCCCCGGCGGGAGGCTCGGCGCCGTAGAGGCCGTCGATCAGGCGTTCGGTGGTGACGACCCGCCCCGCGTTGAGGAGCAGCAGGCCGAGCAGCGCCCGCACCCCCGGCCCGCCGACCGGGACCGGGCGCTCGCCGTCGGGCCGCGCCTGCGTGGGGCCGAGGATGCCGAACCGCATGCCTATGATTGTCCCGCATCGTCTCGGCGCCGCATCTCGTCTCGGCTCGTCTCGGCCCTGCATCGTCTCGGCCTGCATCGTCTCGGCCTGGGGCGGCTCGGCGCGTCAGCGGCGGATCGCCTCCGTGATCGCCTTCAGCCGGGCCGCGGAGGCGAGTCCGCCGTGATACCAGTGGATCTCGTCGGCGCCGGCGGCCGTGTAGGCCTCGGCCAGGAACGACAGCGCCGCGCCGTCCGCCGGGCGCGGGGGCAGGGCCAGCACGTACGCGCCCACGCGGGGGCCGAGCCGGCTCAGCGCGCGCAGCCCGGCCTCGTCCACCTCGGGGGCGTTCCAGCAGTTGCCGACGAGCACGTCGACGTCCACCCCCTCGGGCACGGTGGCGAACGGGCCGGTCGCCCACGGGTCGGCGCTGGCGTGCAGGGCGATCTTCAGGTCGGGCCGCACCGCCCTGGCCTCGGCCAGCAGCAGGTCGCGCAGCTCGCCCGCGAGCCCCGTGCGCAGGTCGCGCATCGGGCCGGCGAGGTCGCCGAGCGCGTCCTCGACCGAGCCCGGCGCGCCGTCGACGCCCGCCCGCACCCGGGCGCGGACCTCGGCGACGTCCGGCCCGGCCGCCTCATAGCGGCGTACGCAGGCCGCGCAGAAGCACAGCGACAGCAGCGCGATCTGCGCGGGCGACCAGTCCGCGCCGTCGGTCTTCTCGTGGTGGCCGCCGTGCCGGAAGCCGAGCGCGCCGCACGCCTCCAGGATCAACGCGTCGGGGTCACCCGCCTCGACGACCTCGTGGACCAGCGTGCGGCAGTAGTCGCGCACGTCGGCCGCCGCCGGGCACAGCGCGTACGGGTAGAGCTCGCCGAAGGCGTTGGTGACGACCAGGCCGGGGTTGGCCGAGCCGAGCAGCGTGCTGTGGGTCAGCACGGTCCACGCGTGGACCGGCAGGCCGGCGGCCCGCAGGGCGTCCCTGGCCTCCCCGAACGGGTCATCCGAGTCCATCCACGACGGCGTGCCGGGCACGAGCCGCGACCCCTTCCACGCCTCCTCGCGTACGGGGACGTAGCAGGCGGCGTGCCGGGCGTCGACCAGCCGGTGCGCCGGATGAAAAGGGGTGGCGGCGCGGGTGGTGTGGTAGGACGCGGCGAGCGCCACCGCGTCGACGCCGAGCGCCTTGAGGCGTGCGGCGGCGCCGGGGTCGCCGACGATGTCCCAGGGGTAGGCGTAGATGACGTTCACCAGCGTGGCCTCCGTGCGGAGAAGGACGGGTCGACGGACCGCATGTACGTCGTGTCGTCGCGGGAGCGGACCCCGCACTTCTCATACTGCTCGTTCATGATTGCGAGGGCGTCGCGGTCGAGTTCCACTCCGAGTCCCGGGCCGTCGGGCACCGGGACCGCGCCGTCCACGAACCGCAGCGCGCCGGGGGCCACCACGTCCTGGCCGTCCTGCCACGGCGTGTGGGTGTCGCAGGCGTGCGTGACCGACGGGGTGGCGGCGGCCAGGTGGGTCATCGCGGCGAGGCTGATGCCGAGGTGGGAGTTGCTGTGCATGGACAGCTCGATGCCGAAGGTCGCGCACAGTGTGGCGATGTGCGCCGAGCGCACCAGGCCGCCCCAATAGTGGTGATCGGCCAGCAGCACGCCGATCGCGTTGCGCCGGACGGCCTCGGGCAGGTGCTCGGGGGTCACGACGCACATGTTCGTGGCGAGCGGCATCGGCACCTCGGCGGCGACCCGCGCCATGCCCTCGATGCCCTCGGTCGGGTCCTCCAGATATTCGAGCACGCCGTCGAGCTCGCGGCCCACCCGGATCGAGGTCTCCACGCTCCAGACGGCGTTGGGGTCGAGGCGGAGCGGGTGGTCCGGGAACGCCTCACGCAGCGCGCGGGTCGCCTCGATCTCCTGCTCGGGCGGGAACACCCCGCCCTTGAGCTTGATGGAGCGGAAGCCATACCGGCCGATCAGCAGCCGGGCCTGCTCGACCACGCCCTCGGGGTCGAGTGCGGTGCCGAAGCCGTCGTCCGGCGCGCCCGGGTGGCCCGCCCACTTGTAGAACAGATAGGCGCTGTACGGCACGGCGTCGCGCACCCTGCCGCCGAGCAGGTCCACGACGGGCCGGCCCACCGCCTTGCCCTGGATGTCGAGGCACGCCACCTCGAAGGGGGAGAAGATCCGGTCGACGGTCTTGGCCCGTGAGGAGGTGCCGGTCAGGCCGTGCAGGTCGGTGACGACGTCGGCCCCGACCAGTCCGGCCACGGTGGCGTACATCGTGTTGTGGCGGTAGACGTCGTGGCCGATCAGCGCCTCGGCGGCGGCCCGCACCCGCACGAGGTGGTCGAGGTCGCCGTAGGTCTCGCCGAGGCCGGTCAGGCCCTCGTCGGTGACGACCTCGACGATCGTGCGCAGCGCCCACGGCTCGTGGACGCCGGCGGCGTTGAGCAGCGGCGGGTCGCGGAAGGCGACCGGCGTGACGTTGATCTCGCGAATCCTCATCCCACGATCTCCAGACCGGCCGCGATCAGCCGCTCGAGCCGGGCCACGTGCTCGGGCGCCGCGTCGACCAGCGGCGGGCGCACTCCGCCCACGTCGAGGCCGCGCAATGTGACGCCCGCCTTGATGAGCGAGACGGCGTAGCCGGGCACGAGGTCGCGCAACTCGACCAGGGGACGGTAGAAACCGGCGAGCAGGCGCCGCACGAGCTCGTCGTCCCCGGCGGTCACGGCCTTGTGGAAGGCCAGCGCCACCTCGGGGAGGAAGCAGAACACGGCGGAGGAGTAGAGGCTCACGCCGATCCCCCGATAGGCGGGCACGGTCATCTCGGCCGTCGGGAGCCCGTTGAAGAACGTGAAGTCGCGATCGGTCGCCTCCCTGACGGCGAGCACGATGCGCTGCATGGCGTCGACGTCGCCCAGGCCGTCCTTGAACCCGACGACGTGGGGGATCTCGGTCAGCGCCGCCGCGGCGGCGGGCGTGAAGCGGGCGTTGGCCCGCTGGTAGACGATGATCGGCAGGTCGGTGGCGGCCGCGATCTCGCGGACGTAGCGCACCAGCCCTTCGGCGGGCGCGCTGACCAGGTAGGGCGGCAGCAGCAGCAGGCCGTCGGCGCCCGCGTCGGCGGCCCTGCGCGCGCACTCGCGGGCGAACGGGAGCGCGCCGCCGGCCCCGGACAGCACGGGAACCCGGCCGTCCGCCGACTCGACGGCGATCCGCACCACCCGTGCGTACTCGTCGATGCCCAGCGCGTTGAACTCGCCGGTGCCGCAGGCGGCGAACACCCCGCCCGCGCCCTCGGTCACCCCTCGGCTCACGTGCTTGGCCAGCACGTCCTCGGCCAGCTCACCGTCCGAGCCGAACGGTGTGACCGGAAAGAAGAGAACGCCGTCGAGCTGCATCCGCCCACTCCCTTGATGTCCACATATGTGGACAAAGTTCTTCAATATGTCCACGAAGCTAGCCGGATCATCCGACGAAAGTCAACTTCGTCACCCTTTGGCCGCGCCGCTGGTCAGCCCGCGCATGAACTGCCGCTGGAAGGCCGGGAACGCGATGATCGAGGGCGGCAGGGCCGGCGGCGACGCCGCGAACACGCTGACCGGCAGGCCGGCAGCGGCCCGGCGAAGACGAGCACCAGGCCGGTGTAGCAGCCGCACCAGGACGGTCGGCGGCGGCGTCGCCGGCTCCGCAATTGTGTTTCCTTGCTAGCAAGACCGTAAAAATTGGCATCAGTTGCGTCAAGGACAGATCGGGTCAGATATGTGAATCGCGCCCGTAGTTGTGAACATTCGGGAGTTGCTGCGAGACTGGCGCCGTTCCGCATTGACACGGTCCGTACGGCGCTTGGACGCTCACGGAGCGCCGGGCACCGGCGTGGGCACCAGATCCCCCATCACCGGGGCCGCGCTCCCTGCAGGGCCGATCCGACAGGAGGCACATGCGAATTCTCATGACCGGCGCGGCGGGCGGCGTCGGCACCATGCTGCGACCTCGGCTGGCCAGAGGGGGGCGCGTGCTGCGCCTGCTCGACGTCGTCCCGTTGGAGGCGGGCCCGGGCGAGGAGGCGATTACCGCCGACATCACCGACCCCGTGGCGATGGAGGCGGCGATGGACGGCGTGGACGCCGTGCTGCACCTCGGCGGCCACAGCGTCGAACAGCCGTGGGCGGACATCCTGCAGGTCAACATCAACGGCACCTACGTCGTGCTGGAGGCCGCGAGGCGGGCCGGAGTGCGCCATGTCGTGCTGGCCAGCAGCAACCACGCGGTCGGGTTCTTCCCGCGCGGCGAGGGCGAGGCGCCCGACTACCTGTTCCCGCGCCCCGACACCTTCTATGGCGTGAGCAAGGTGACCAAGGAGGCGCTCGGCTCGCTCTACCACGACCGCTATGGCATGCAGGTGACCTGCCTGCGCATCGGCTCGTGCTTCGAGAAGCCCAGGGACGTGCGCATGCTGTCGACCTGGCTGTCCCCGGACGACTGCGCGCGACTGGTCGAGGCGTCGCTGGCCGCCGACGGCTTCCACGTGGTGTGGGGCGTGTCCGCCAACACGCGCCGCTGGTGGTCGCTGGAGGAGGGCCGGGCCATCGGCTACGAGCCCATGGACGACTCCGAGGTGTTCGCCGAGGAGCTGATCGCCGAGCACGGCGAGCCCGATCTCGGCGCGCTGCCGCACTCCCTGGTCGGCGGGGCGTTCTGCGGTCCCCGCTACGATGTCGGGAATCTCACGGCTGGGAAATGAGGTGACCGATCAGGTGATCGATTCCGTTCGGGCGGCGGTCGAGCGGGCCGCGACGGCGGGCGAGGCGTGGCGGGCGACGCCTCCGGCCGAGCGCGCCACGGTGCTCGAAGGCGTCGCCGACGCCCTGCTCAAGCACGCCGAGGAGCTGTGGCCGGCCGCCGCGGAGGAGACCCGGCTGCCGGAGGCGCGGCTACGCGGCGAGATCGCCCGTACGGCCGCGCAGTTCCGGCTGTTCGCCGACGTCCTGCGGGACGGCGGCTGGGTCGAGGCGGTGATCGACCACCCCGACCCCGGCGCCACCCCGCCCCGGCCCGACGTGCGACGGATGAACCACCCGCTCGGCGTCGTGGCCGTCTTCGCGGCCAGCAACTTCCCCTTCGCGTTCTCGGTGGCGGGCGGCGACACCGTGTCGGCGCTCGCGGCCGGCTGCCCGGTCGTGGTCAAGGCCCACGAAGGGCATCCCCGCACCTCCGACCTGACCGCCTCCGTCGTACGGCAGGCCCTGCCCGACCCCGACCTGCTCGGGCTCGTGCACGGGTTCGAGGCGGGGGCTCCGCTGGTGCAGCACCCGCTCGTCACGGCGGTCGGCTTCACCGGCTCGCTCGCGGGCGGCACGGCCATCCAGAGGCTGATCGACGAGCGGCCCGACCCCATCCCGTTCTACGGCGAGCTGGGCAGCGTCAACCCCGTCGTCGTGCTGTCGTCGGCCGACCCCGCCGACGTGGCCTCCGGGTTCGCGGCCTCGCTCACGCTGGGGGTAGGACAGTTCTGCACCAACCCCGGCCTGGTCTTCGTCCCGGCCGAGGGCGGGTTCGAGCAGGCGATCGCCGAGGCGGTCGATGCGACCAGCGGCGGGCCCATGCTGACCGACAAGATCCGCGAGGGCTACCTGCGGGTGTCCGGCCGGCTGGCCGACCGGCTCGACGTGCTGGCCGGCGGAAGCGCGGTGGACGGCATCACCCCGCAGGTCTTCGCCGCCGACCTGGAGGCCTTCGCGGACGGGCTGCCGGAGCTGGGGGAGGAGTGCTTCGGCCCGGCGGCGATCGTGGTCCGCTACCGCGACGCCGCCGACCTGCCCACCGTGCTGCGCCGGCTGCCCGGGTCGCTGACCGCGACCGTCCACGCGGCCGGGCCGGAGGAGGCCCGCGATCTCGTGCCGGTGCTGCGGCGCCTGGCGGGGCGGCTCATCTGGAACGGCTGGCCCACGGGCGTCGCCGTCTGCTGGGCGATGCACCACGGCGGCCCCTGGCCCGCCTCCACGGCCCCGGCGCACACCTCCGTCGGCGCGGCCTCGATCAGCCGCTGGACCACCCCCGTTGCCTACCAGGACTGGCCGGCGGACCTGCTGCCGCCGGAGCTGCGCGACGACAACCCCCTCGGCGTGCCGCAACGTGTGGACGGCCGCCTGCACGTCTGACACCACCGCGCCCCTTTCCGCGGTGTTCGCCGCCGCGCCGCTCCCGTTCCGAGGGAGCGGCGCGGACTGCTATTCGGCCCGCTGTTCCGTGTGCTGTTCCGACCGGTCTTCGGGTCGCTGTTCCGACCGGTCTTCGGGGTGCCGTTCGGGGCCGAGCCCGAGGAGCCGGGCGACCAGGGAGACCTGCTCGGCGTAGTGCCGGACGAACTCGGGGGAGTGGGGATCGGCTCCGCAGACGCCCTCGACGACGTGTGGCAGGGTGACGGGGGCCATGGCGGCGGCCATCAGCATGATGCTCAGACAGGCCGGATCGACCTCGTCCGGCAGCCGGCCCGCCGCCTGCCGGGCGCGGACCTCGTCCACGTAGCCCCGCAGCGCCTCGGAACGCGGCGCCTGGTCGGGATCGGTGTGCGGCCCCGCGTACTCCAGGCCGCTCCACGCCAGCAACCGGACACCGTCCGGGTTGTCCAGCGCCTCCAGCGCGTACCGGCGGATCTGCTCGGGCAGCGGCGTGCCGGGCGACACGAGCTCGCCCTGACGCTGCCGCCAGCGTTCCCCGAGGGCCCGATAGAGGCCCTCCTTGCCGTCGAAGTAGTACGAGATCAGCTGCTGGTTGACGCCGGCCCTGGCGGCGATCGCGCTGAGCCGGGCGCCCGCGTAGCCGTGCCCGGCGAACTCGGCCGTGGCCGCGTCCAGGATGAGCCCGCGGGTGCGCTCCGGGTCGCGCTGCCGTTCCTGGGGCTTGGGCGATCTGCGGGGCTTCGGCGTGGACATGATCCGATCGTAGCGCTGACAGTGTCATCCATCCATTCAACACAATCAATCATCTGATTGACACAATTTTATAGACGGTTGATTATGAGTGCGACAGGTTCCGAACGGGAGGACGCACCCATGACCACGCCGTACGACGACAGGACCGCCGTTCTCATCGTGGGAGGAGGCATCACCGGCCTGTCCGCCGCGCTCTTCCTCACCCGCCTCGGGGTCCGCCCGATGCTGGTCGAACGGCATCCGTCGACGGCGATCACACCGCAGGCGCGGGCGTTCAACCCGCGCTCGATGGAGATCTACCGCTCGCTCGGGCTGGAGGAGGAGATCCGCGGGCGGCAGTCGATCCTCGCCGGCCTTCCGGAGATGATCGGCGCGGACACGCTGGCCGGCCGGGAGCGCTTCCGCGTGGACCTGCTCGCGCACGTCCGGCCGCCGTCATCGGTCAGCCCGGCCGACTGGGCGATGATCGACCAGGACGAGCTCGAACGGATCGTGCGCTGCCATGCCGAGAGCGGCGGCGCGGACATCCGCTTCGGCACCGAGCTGGTCTCCTTCGACGCCGACGACGACGGTGTGACGGCCGTCGTCCGCGACCTGCGCACCGGCGCCGACCGATGCGTCCGCGCCGATTATCTGGTCGCCGCCGACGGTCACCGCGCCGGCGTGCGCGGCCGGCTCGGCATCGGCGCGGACCAGCCGGGACCGGTGACCCACGTGGCGTACTTCGTCTTCGACGCCGACCTCACCGCCGTGCTGCGGGAACGCCGGTTCCTGCTGGCCTACCTCGACCGGCCGGTCACCGGCACCGTGCTCGTGCCGCTGCGGACCCCCGGGCGGTGGATGCTCGGCGTGCCCTACCGGCCGGGCGAGACCCCCGGCGACTTCTCCGAGGGGCGCTGCGCCGAGCTGGCCCGCCTCGCGACCGGGGTGGAAGACCTCGACCTCACGCTCGTGCCCCCGGTGCCGGGATGGCCGTGGAAGGTCTCCCACAGCACGGTCGGCGGGTGGGTCGCCCACCGATACCGGGCCGGGCGGGTGTTCATCGCCGGGGACGCCGCCCACGTCGTGCCGCCGTCCGGGTCGTACGGCGCGAACACCGGCATCGCCGGCGCGCACAACCTGGCGTGGAAACTCGCCGCGGTGATCGGCGGCCGGGCGGGAGACGCGCTGCTGGACACCTACGAGATCGAGCGCCGGCCGGTCGCGCTGCTGACGCTGGAGACCGCGACGCGGCACCTCGCCGGTCGCCACGAAGGCATCGGCGAGGACGTCACCGCGATCGACGACCTGACCATGATCCTCGGGTACCGCTACGACTCCCCGGCGATCATCCCGGAGACGCCCGCGCCCGAGGCGCCGGCCGAGGACCCGCGGGTGCCCGGCGGGCGTCCGGGCCTGCGGGCGCCGCACGTATGGCTGGAGCGCGCGGGGACCAGGCTGTCCACGCTCGACCTGTTCACCGGAGCGTTCACCCTGTTGATCGGCCCGGACGGCGCGGAGTGGGCCGCGGAGGCCCCGGGCCGCGCCGGGCTGGACGTCCACCGGATCGGCGTCGATCTGCGTGATCCCGAAGGCCGGTTCTGTGAGGCGTACGGCATCACGAGGACCGGCGCGACCCTCGTCAGGCCCGACGGTTTCGTCGCCTGGCGGTCGAAGCAGAGCCCCAGCGGCGGGCGGCCGGGACGCCGGCTGGAGGAGGTGCTGACCCGCCTGCTCGCTCCGGACGCCCGCCCGAGGTGAAGGACCGGAGCCTCGATAGCCTGGACAACCAGGTGCGAGCATCGGGGGTCTCGCCGTGGCCGACGTGGTGGACCGATATTTCAGTGCGTACAACGCCCACGATCTGGACGCGGTCATGGGGTGCTTCTGCCTCAAGCCCACCGCAGTGGGGCCGGGCGGCCCGGTGGAGGGCCGTTCGGAGGTGGCGTCCTATCACACCGTGATCTGGAGCGCGTTCCCCGACCTGCATGTCACGGTGTTGCGGAAGATCGTGGAGGGCGAGGTCGCGGCGGTCACCACGGTGGGGACCGGCAGGCACACCGGGCCCTTCCCGCTCACCACGAGCGAGATGCTCCATGGCTCCTGGCGGTACGTCAGCGTGCGGTGCGGCTGGTTCTTCACGGTGCAGGACGGCCTGATCGTCGACCAGCAGATCTTCTTCGATCAGCTCGAGCTGTATCTCCAGCTCGGGCTGCCGCTGTCCCGCCTCGGCCTGCCGTGAGGAGGGTGCGCGCGGCCCCGCTGCGCGCACAGGGCACGCGCAGGGGATGCGCAGTGCACGCACAGGGGATGCGCAGTGCACGCGCAGGGGGCCGCGCGCCGCCCGTCAATGGATCTTTCCGGCCCCGGCGTGCCGGGAGACCTCCCTGCGCACGCTCGCGGCGGGGTCGATCCCCGTGTGCAGGGCCGGCGTCCAGCCCGCGTCGGCGCCGAGGTCGGGGTCGTTCTTCGCGTTGTAGACGGAGACCAGGTCGATCGGCGTCTCCTTGCCGCCGACCCGCAGCAGGTTGCCCTTGGCCGTCAGCGTCGTGCCGCCCCAGTTGTAGAGCAGGTCGGCCGGGTCGACGCTCCGGCTCAGCCGGAAGTAGTTGTTCTCGGCGTAGATCTGCGACTCCACGCCCACGCCCAGCGCGTACTCGAAGGGCCCGGCGTCGGGCACCTGGTAGTAGTTGTTGTAGACGTGCACCTTGCCGAACCGCACGCGGGGCAGCCGCTGCAGGTTGCCGGAGAACTCGTTGTGGTGCACGGTGACGCTGAGCTTGCCCCGGTCGGTCGCGGGGTTGTTGGTCGAGCCGATCAGCATGGTCTTGTCGTGGTCGGAGAACGTGTTCCACGACACGGTCACGAAGTCGGAGCCGTTGGTGATGTCCGCCTGCCCGTCGTGCACCTGGTAGGGCCGGCCGAAGTAGACCGGCTGGTTCGCGTCGGGGTTGTCCCCGTCGGTGAACGTGTTGTGGTCGATCCACACGTGGGTCGAGCCGGTGACCGAGATGTTGTCATAGAGGGAGTTCCAGTTGCCCTCGTCGCCGTCCGTGGGGTCCCACTGGGGAAAGCAGTCGGCCGCGTCCTCGAAGCGGATGTTGCGGATGATGACGTTGTCGGCCTTGTCCACGTGCAGGTTGATGTGCCGGATGGCCGCTCCCGGCAGGCCTGCGATGGTGGTGTCGGACGGCACCTTGAGCTTGATGTACTTCGTCTGCGCCTCGGCGGAGGCGGCCCGCGCGTCCTCCATCGGCCCGGACGGCTCGGTGTCGCGTCCCCACACCGCCGGGTCGTACGCCGCGAGGTAGCCGGCCAGGGTGTAGCCGCCGGTGGCGAAGTCGGCGCAGGTCTTGTCGACGTCGATGACGCCCTTGACGTAGATGATGCGGGGGCCGGGGGAGGCGAGCGCCGCGGCCAGGCCCGCGCGGTCGGTGACCACGTGGACGTTCGACGCGGGGGCCGCCGCGCCGCCGGTGGTGCCCGTGCCGGACGAGGCCCAGCCGTCGCCCGCGGGCAGCGTCTGCCGCCCGATGTCGGCCGGCTTCCCGGCGGGCGGGGTGACCGCTCCGGCGGGGCCCGCTCCCAGCACGGGGACGGCGGCCGTGATCGCGAGGGCGGCCGACAGGAGTAGGGATCTTCCGGGCATGACTGTCTCCGTTCCGCGGTCGCTCCCCCGAGACGAGTCCGTACGCGTCGCCGGCGCTCAGGCCGGATCGGGCGACCGCTCCAGTTCTTCGAGAAGGGCGAGACCGCGGTCGATCAGCGCCGCGAGCCTGTCGAGGTGCTCGGGGCCGGGATCGGACAGCGGCCGGCGGACGGGTCCCACGTCCAGACCACGCAGGCGAACGCCCGCCTTGATGAGCGAGACGGCATACCCCGGGCCCTGGCCGCGGAGGTCGACCAGGGGACGGTAGAAGCCCTCGATCAGACGGTTCGCGACGTCGTCGCGGCCGTCCCGCAGCGCCCGATAGCAGGCGAGCGCGAGGTCGGGGAGGAAACAGAAGACGGCGGAGGAGTAGCGGACCACTCCGAGGTCCCGGTAGGCGAGCTGGGACAGCTCCGCCGTCGGCAGGCCGTTGAAATAGAGCATTTCCGGCGGGGCGGCCTCGATGATCCGGCGCAGGAGGCCGAGGTCGCCGTAGCCGTCCTTGAATCCGATGACGCCCGGGTGCCGCGCGAGCGCCGCGACCGTCTCCGGCTCGAAGATCGCGTTGTCCCGCTGGTAGAGGATGACCGGCAGCCCGGCGCCGTCCGCGAGCGCCTCGTAGTGGCGGCGCAGGCCGTCCTGGCCCGCCTGCACGAGGTAGGGCGGCAGCGCGAGCAGGGCCGACGCCCCGCCGTCCTCGGCCGCCCTGGCGAACTCCAGGGCCATCGCGGTGCCGTAGCCGGTCCCGGCGACCACCGGGACGCGCCCGGCCGCCTCCTCGACCGCCGCGGCCACGCAGGCGGCGTAGTCGCGCAGGCTGAGCGAGGGGAACTCGCCGGTGCCGCAGCAGGCGAACACCGCTCCGCACCCCGCCTCGACGCCCTGCCGCA
Organism: Microbispora hainanensis; assembly: GCF_006874475.1. Classification (GTDB taxonomy): domain Bacteria; phylum Actinomycetota; class Actinomycetes; order Streptosporangiales; family Streptosporangiaceae; genus Microbispora; species Microbispora hainanensis. Next base: position 25,078 of record NZ_VIRM01000025.1, on the reverse strand, counting down.
CGTGCCGGCGGAACACCTCGAGGTCGAGCCGCTCCTCCTCGTCGCAGGGCGTGACCGGGAAGAACAGCAGGCCGTCGATTGTCACCGGCTTCCTCCGCCATCCATATGAACCTGATTCATATTCGTGAACACCCGGACCGTACGGTGTGCGGCGGCGCGCGGTCAAGACGCGCACCCCGAAGAGGGTGAATGTTTCGAATAGGACACGGGTTCTTGACAGGACCGCGGCCCGAACATCACCGTTGATCCGTCCACGTTTGTGAACCACGTTCAGGAATATGTCTTGATGGTGGTTCCGGCAAGAGTCGCAGAGGAGATGCGCCGGTGACGACGATGCGCCGCAAGGCCGTGCCGTACCTGCTGATCTCGCCGACGGTCGCGCTCATCGCCGCGTTTCTCGTCTACCCGATCGCCAGCGTCGCGTACTACAGCCTGCAGCACCGCAACCTCACCCGGCCATGGGCGGACGGCTTCGCCGGGCTCGACAACTTCCGGCGGATGCTGTTCGAGGACGAGGTCTTCTGGCACAGCCTCGGGTTCACCGCCAAATGGGTGGTCGCGGAGATCGGCCTCCAGCTGATCCTCGGGCTGGCTCTGGCCCTCATCGTCAATGAAAGTTTCATCGGGCGGGGGCTCGCCCGGTCGCTGGTCTTCTCGCCCTGGGCCGTCTCCGGAGTGCTGACGACGGGCATCTGGATCCTGCTCTACACACCGAGCACCGGGGTGCTGCGCTTCCTCGGGCAGCCCGAGGCGGCGGTCCTCGGCAACCCCGGCACGGTCTTCCCGGCCGTGGTGGTGACCGAGTTGTGGCGCGGCGTGCCGTTCTTCGCGATCCTCCTGCTCGCCGGGCTGCAGGGCATCCCCGGCGAGCTCTACGAGGCGGCGGCGGTGGACGGCGCCGGGCGCACCAGGCGCTTCATCCACGTCACGCTGCCGCACCTGCGGGACGCGATCGTGCTGGCCACGCTGCTGCGCGGGGTCTGGGAGTTCAACAACGTCGACCTCCTCTACACCATGACCGGCGGCGGCCCGGCGCAGGTCACGACCACGCTGCCGCTGTACGTGGCGCAGCGGGCCGTCGACTCCAAGGACTTCGGGTACGGCTCGGCGCTGACGATGGCGGGCTTCGTGATCCTGCTGTTCTGCTCCATCCTCTACCTCCGGCTCAGCCGGTTCGGCGAGGAACGATGAAGAGGCGAGGGGTTTCTCGATGAGCGCCGACGTCATGACCCGCCCGCGCACGCGAGCGATGCCCCAGGGGGCCCGCCGGCGGAAGAGACGCGATCCCGGCCGCGTGCTGCGGCTCTACGTCCCCCTCGGGTTGTATCTGGTCTTCACCCTCGTGCCGTTCTACTGGATGCTCGTGTTCGCCCTCCGGCCGGCCGGATCGACCGACCCGGTGCCGTGGCCGATCACGTTCGAGCACTTCGAGACCGTCTGGAACGACATCGGCTATGCGGTGTTCTTCAAGAACAGCGTGATCGTCGGGGTCTGGTCGCTGCTGGTCACCACGGTCATCGCGGTCATGGGCGGCTACGCGCTGTCGCGCTACCGGTTCCGCGGCCGGAGCCTGTTCATGGTCGTGCTGCTGTGCACCCAGTTCATCCCCGGCGCGATGATGCTGATCCCGCTGTTCTCGATCTTCAAGTCGCTCGGCCTGATCAACAGCCTGGCCAGCCTCATCGTCGCCGACACCGTCTTCAACCTGCCCTTGTCGATCATCCTGATGAGCGGGTTCATCTCGGCCGTGCCGTTCACGGTCGAGGAGGCCGCGATGGTCGACGGCTGCACCCGGTTCCGCGGCTTCCTCGCGATCGTGCTGCCGCAGCTGCGGCCCGGCCTGATCGCCGTGGGGTCGTTCGCCTTCATCCACACGTGGAACAACTTCCTGTTCGCGCTGATGTTCGTCAGCAAGCAGGACAGCTTCACGATCCCGGTCGGGCTCAGCTACACGATCGGGGAGTACAGCGCCGACTTCGGGGCCCTGGCGGCCGGGGGCGTCGTCGCCGCCCTGCCGGTGGTCTGCGTGTTCGCAGTGGTCCAGCGCTATCTCGTGCACGGCATCAGCGCCGGCGCGGTCAAGGGATAGCACCCCCAGAGAACTGTCGAGAGCAGCCTGTCGTAAGCAGGAGGAACCATGAAGATGAAAGTGGCCTGGGCGGCGCTCGCCGTTCTCGCCGTCACCGCTACCGGGTGCGGGTCGGACTCGAACTCCGGCGAGGGCTCCGGCAAGACGACCATCACGTTCTGGGACAACAACGGGGGCGCCCGCACCCCGATCTACCAGGAGCTGATCAAGCGGTTCGAGGCGGCCAACCCCTCGATCCACGTCGAGTACGTCGGCGTCCCGATCGCCTCCGTCCAGCAGAAGTACGACACCGCCATCGCGGGCGGGGACACCCCCGACGTCGGCGGCGTCACCACGTCGTACCTGGCCAACCTGACCGGCCAGCAGGCGCTGGAGCCGGCGGACGAGTGGCTGGCCAAGAGCTCGGTGAACGGCAAGCTGGTCACGTCGATGCTCGACTCGGTCCGCAGGACCGTGCCGGACGGCAAGCTCTACCTGGTGCCCAACACCTCCAACATGGACGTGGTGTGGTATCTGAAGGACAAGCTCCAGCAGGCGCCGAGCACCTGGGACGAGTTCTTCAAGGACGCCGACGAGCTGACCAGGAAGCCCGACGAGTACGGCTACACCATCCGCGGCGGCGCCGGCTCGATCTTCCAGATCCTGGCCGAGATGTACTCCTACTCGGGCCTGACCGAGTTCTTCGACGCCTCGGGCAAGAGCACGGTCAACGACCCGAAGAACGCCGAGTTCCTCGCCAAGATGGCCGGGCTGTACAAGAAGGACACCCCCGAGGCCGACGTCACCAACGACTTCCCGAAGATGGTCGCCCAGTTCGGCACCGGGAAGATCGCGATGATGCACCACAACCTGGGCTCGTACAACGACCACGTCAAGGCCCACGGCAAGGACAAGATCGGCGCCTTCGCGCTGCCGGCCGGTCCCGGCGGCAAGCGGACCATCGTCGCCAACCCCGTCGACGGCTTCGCGGTGTTCAAGAACAGCGAGCACAAGGACGCCGCCTGGAAGTTCGTCGAGTTCCTGGTCTCCCACGACGGCAACAGCTACTGGAACGAGCAGACGGGCCAGATCCCGGCCAACACCGAGGCGCAGGGCGACGCCTGGGTGCAGGGCCTGGAGCACCTGAAGACGGCCGTCGACACGCTGAACGACCCGAACACCCAGGTCGTTTCGCCGCCCTACTACCTGCCGCAGTTCTCCTCCATCACCAAGGCCGACACCGAGCCCCTCTTCCAGAAGGTGCTGCTCGGCCAGATGAAGCCCCAGGAGTTCCTCGACACTCTGGCGCAGAAGCTGACCGACGCCCAGGCCGAATGGAAGAAGGCGACCGGCGGCTGACGGTCGCCGCCGCGTCCCGGGACCGGGCCGGTGCGTCCCTGACCGCGCACCGGCCCTCCGGCCCCTCCACACCGAGAGAGAGGAAGAGGTCATGGCGGTCGTCGAACGCGTCATCGTCACGGTCTTCACCACGGTCACCAAGTCCGTGGTGGACGGGCACGGTCACCGGCACCCCGGCCCGCCCCGGGACGTGCGGGAGGCGCTGCTGGCCGTCAGCGACAGCGACGGCGCGACCGGATACTGCCTGGCGGCGCCCGACACCGTCAGGGAGGCGGTGATCACGGGCCACATCGGCCCGGCGCTGATCGGCCAGGACAGCCTCGACCGCGAGCGGCTGTGGCACCGCGTCGCCCGCCGGCAGCGGGGCGCCCAGGGCAACCTGTCCGACCGGGCGCTCAGCGCGGTCGACCAGGCCCTGTGGGACCTCGCCGGGCGCAAGCTCGGCCTGCCGGTCTGGAAACTCCTCGGCGGCGCCCGCTCGGAGGTGCCCGCCTACGCGAGCACGATGTGCGGCGACGACATCCCCGGCGGCCTGGCCACCCCCGACGACTACGCCGCCTTCGCCAAGGAACTCGTCTCCCGCGGCTACCGCGGGATCAAGCTGCACACCTGGATGCCGCCCATGCCGTACGGCGTGGACCGCGACATCGAGGCGTGCGCCGCGGTCCGGGAGGCGGTCGGCCCGGACGTCGCGCTCATGCTCGACAGCAACCACTGGTACTCCCGCTCGGAGGCGCTGGCCCTCGGCCGGGCCCTGGACGAGCTGAACTTCGCGTGGTACGAGGAGCCGATGGAGGAGGCGTCGGTGCAGTCCTACCGATGGCTCGCCGACCAGCTCAGGACGCCGATCCTCGGGCCGGAGACCTCCTGGGGCAAGCACATGGCGCGGGCGGAGTGGGTGGCCGCGGGGGCCTGCGACATCCTCAGGGTCGGCGTGGTCGGCTCCGGCGGGATCATCCCGGCGATCAAGGCGGTCCACCTGGCCGAGTCGTTCGGCATGGACTGCGAGATCCACGGCAACGGCTCCGGCGCCCTTGCCGTGATCGGCGCCACCCTGTGCGGGCAGTGGTACGAGCGAGGGCTGCTGCACCCGCACTCGGACTACGACACGCCCGCCCCGCACCTGCGGTCGATCGTCGACCCGCTCTCCGCCGGAAAGGTGCGGATGCCGGACACTCCCGGACTAGGGGATGATCTGGATATGGACTACATCGCCTCCCGGACGGTCGCCTCCTGGGGAACCGGCTCACAATAGGAGGCGGACAGGCGGGTCAGGGAGGTACACATGGCGGAACCCGTGCCGCACGTGAAGTCGGCACTCCGGACGGTCGAGCTGCTCGACTTCTTCGCGCAGTATCCCGGACTGCACAGCCTCACCGACCTACAGGGCAAGCTGGGCTACCCCAAGAGCAGCCTGCACGCCCTGCTGCGCACGCTGGTCGACCTCGGCTGGATCGAGACCGACGTCACCGGCACGCTCTACCGGATCGGCATGCGGGCTCTGCTGGTCGGGGCGACGTACATCGACGGCGACCCGGTGGTCCAGCTCGCGCACGACGCGCTGGACTGGCTGGCCGAGGTCACCGGCGAGACGGTGCACCTCGCCCGTCTCGACCATTTCGACATCGTGTATCTCGCCACCCGCGCCTCGCGGCACTACCTGCGGCCGTTCTCGCGGGTGGGCCGCCGCCTGCCGGCGAGCACCACGTCGCTCGGCAAGGCGATCCTGGCGAGCCGCGACGACGCCGAGGTGCGCGCGCTGCTGCCCGCCGAGCTGCCCTCGCTGACGGCCCACACGATCGTGGACGCCGATGAGCTGCTGGTCGACCTGCACCGCGTGCGCAAGCAGGGCTACGCGGTGGACCGCGAGGAGAACACCGAGGGGCTGCGGTGCTTCGGCGTCGCGCTGCACATCAGCGACCCGCCGCGCGACGCCATCAGCTGCTCGGTGCCGATCCCGCGCCTCACCCCGGAGCGGGAGAAGGAGATCGCCTCCTGCCTGCTGGAGGCGCGCGAGCGCATCGAGCGCTCCGCCATGCGGCAGCGCCGCGCCTTCTGATCGCGTCCGTACGCCCGCGGCGCCCGCCGATCGAAGCGGGCGCCGCGGGCGTGCGTGCTGCAGGTCCCCTCCCTGAGCTCGTGCTGCTGCATGACGAGGACCTGGTCGGCGCCGGCGGCGGGCGTGGTCAGGCGCGGTTCGTGAGCGGGGTCAGCTGGTGGATGTCGTGCCGGGCGCGCAGCGCCGCGACCTCGGCCGGGTCCGGCGGTCCCGAGGCCAGCATCCGGGTGAGCTCCCGCAGGTAGGTCTCGTGACCCGCCGGGGTCACGATGAACAGCATCCGGGCCGGTTCACTGCCGGGGTTGAAGAACGCGTGGGGGCATCCGGCGGGCACGTGCATGAAGCTCCCCGGCCCGCCCCGCAGCACCTCGGCGCCGGTCTCGGAGCGCCAGGAACGCCAGTCGGAGCCCGTGTCCGAGGCCGCCGGGTGGAAGGCGAGGAGGTCGAGTTCGCCGTCGATGACGTAGAACATCTCCTCCGCCTCGTGATGCAGGTGCGCCCCGACGTCGAAACCCGGGGCGACCACGGCCTCGAAGACCGACCACGCCGCCGCCTGGTCCGCGCCGACCTTCAGCGTCATCGCCTGGATCGAGTCGCCGCCTCCCGGCGGAAGTAACAGTCCATCGGTCATGTCCTTGCACCTCACGCTTTCCAGCCGGTGGCGCGCAGCCACGTCTCCAAGGTCATCAGGCCGGGGTGCTCGGCGCGCAGGGCGGGCAGATCGACCTGTGCGGGGTGCTCCTCGAAGAACTCGAACATCCGGGCCACCCACGGGTCGAACGCGCGCACCTGCTCGATCGGCGTCCGTTCGAAGCGGGCCGGCAGGCCGCACACCCGGCCGAACGTGGCGGCGATCTCCGACGGGGTGGGCTCGTCGGCGCCCAGGTCGACCGTGCGGCCGAGATACCGGCCGGGGCGCTCGAAGGCGAGGGCGGCGAACACCCCGATGTCCTCGACGCTGATCAGCTGCATCGGTGTGCCGGGATCCGCGGCGAGCCGTACGACCAGCGTGCCGTCCTCCAGGGCCGGCCGGTTGTAGGTGCTGAAGTTCTCCATGAAGGAGACCGGGCGCAGGATCGTCGCCGGCAGCCCGAGCGCGTGGATCTCGCGTTCGATCCGCGCCTTGCTCTCGATGTGGGGGAGTCCGGACGGGTGGTCCGTGCCGGGGACCGAGCTGTACACGAGGTGTCCCGTGCCGATCTCCGCGGCCAGCCGGGCCACCGTCAGGCCCCGCCGTTCCTCGGCGGCGGCGCCTTCGACGGTGATCGTCGGGCCCTGCATCATGGTCAGCGCCAGGAAGACCCCGTCCACGCCCCGCATCGCGCGGCGCAGCGACTCCTCGTCGTCGAGGTCGCCGGCGACGAGTTCCGCTCCCGACTCCTCCAGCGCCTTCGCGGCGGAACCGCCCGGGTCGCGCACCAGGGCGCGTACGCTCCGGCCGCGGGCGAGCAACCGGCGCGCGGCGGCGCCGCCCTGCCGGCCCGTGGCTCCGACGACCAGTACGGGATCGCTCATGGCGTATGCCTCCGTGGCAGACTCGCGGTGTGAGGGATCATGGGCGTCACGATAACGAGGCGGCGTCCGGCGGTCCTGGCACTCGTGCTGCCAGTCATGGACCCGGCCGCCGCTCCAGGACGTCGAGCCGCAGGGCCGAGCTCGGCGCGTTCCTCCGCGCCCGGCGGGCCCGCCTGCGCCCGTCCGACGTCGGCCTGCCGGAAGGCGATCCGGCCCTGCGCCGCACCCCCGGCCTGCGCCGCGAGGAGATCGCCGAGCTTTCGGGCGTCGGCGTCACCTGGTACACCTACCTGGAACAGGGACGGGACATCTCGGCGTCGGCGCAGGTGATCGACGCGCTGGCCCGTGCGCTGCTGCTCGATCCCGACGAACACCGGCACCTGCGCCACCTCGCCGGGCTGGCCCCGCCGGACACGCCGTCCGGCGAGGGGGAGCGGCCCCGGGACCGGTTGCGGCGCCTGGTGGACGCCGCCGCTCCGAACGCCGCCTGCGTGTACGACGCGCGCTTCGACTACCTGGCCTGGAACACCCCCTACACCCTGCTCCGCCACGATCCGCTGACGCTCCCGCCGGACCGGCGGAACCTGCTGTGGATGATGTTCACCGACGCCGGCAACCGCGCCCGGATGGTCCACTGGGAACGCGCCGCCCGCGCCCTGATCAGCCAGTTCCGCGCCGCGATGGGACACCGGCAGGGCGACCCCGCCTTCACGGCGCTGGTGACGGCGCTGAGCGAGGTCAGCCCGGAGTTCCGGGAGTGGTGGGCGGACTACCCGGTCCGCCGCTTCAGGCCCGCCACGGTCGCGATCGACCACCCCGAGATCGGGCGGCTGGACCTGGAGATGTTTCAGTTGCGCCCGGCGGAGCACCCCGATCTTCTGATGGTGCTGCAGGTGCCGGCGGGCGAGGACGGCCGCAGGCGGGTGAACGCGCTCCTCGACGGGCGGGGCGACTCCTGCAGCAACTGCAGCACCCCGGAGGGCGGCGTCTCGTAGGGCGGCACTCGCCAAGGCGGTGCTTCGCCGGCCGGTGTCTTGTGGGTCGCGCTTGGTCGGACGGCGCTTCGTAGGGCGGCCTTCCCGGCGCGCCGCCCCGGCAATCGCCCGCATCCGGGGTAACTTCGGCATCATGGCCACCCGTACGTCCGGACAGGGGTCCGGCAAGCGCCCCGCGTCGCGCTCCGGATCCCGTACGGCTTCCACCAAGCGATCCCCGGCTGGTTCCCGAGGCAGGTCGGCCCCCAGATCCGCGCCCAAGCGGCCGGTCGCCACCGGCCAGGACCCGGTCAGCTGGTTCTTCCTCGTGATCGGCAAGCTCGTCATCGGCATGTGGATGCTGCTGGCGAACGGCGTGGGGGCGGCGGCGCGGGCACTCGGGCAGGGCGCCCGCGACCTCGACCCCGCGCACCGCCGCGACGGGCAGGGGCTGGCGGTGCTCGCCGGCGCCATCGTGCTCGCCGCCCTGAGCTGGCGGGACACCAAGACGGGGTTCGCCGCGTTCGTCGACGCCGTGGTGCGCGGGACGGTGGGCTCGCTCACCTGGGCGGCGCCCGTGCTGCTCGCGCTGCTCGCCTGGCGGCTGCTGCGCCACCCCGACCAGAACTCCGAGACCGGCAGGATGGGCATCGGCTGGACCGCGCTGCTGGCCGGGATCCTCGGGATCGTGCACGTCGCCCACGGCACGCCGTACCCCTCCGGGGGGCCCAACGACGGCATGGACAACGTGTCGGCGGCGGGCGGCATGATCGGGTTCATCGTCTCGGCTCCGCCGTCGAGCATCCTGCCGGCGTTCATCACGATCCCGCTGCTGCTGATGCTGTCCGGCTTCGGCCTGCTGGTGATCACCGCGACGCCGATCCACCGCATTCCCGAGCGGCTCGCCGAGATCCAGCACATGCTCTTCCAGCGGCCGGACGAGACCGGGGAGCCCCGCAAGGCCCCCGGGCCGGCCAGGAAGCGCACGCGCAAGCAGCCGGGCGGCGGGCGCGACGTGCCCGAGGGCGGCGACAACGTCAAGCCGTACGACACGCCGGTGCTGTCGGAGAAGGACCACTCGCCGGAGATCGTCCCCGGCCTCGTGGACGACATCGTGGAGCCGGCCGAGCCGACCGAGCCGGAGATACCCAAGCCGGCGCCCCAGCCTCCGCTGCCGACCCCCGCGCCGCGCAAGGTGGAGCAGCTCGTCCTGTCGAGCCAGGAGGGGCCCTACACGCTGCCGGATCTGGCGATGCTGCGGCCGGGCAGCGCGCCCAAGCAGGAGACCAAGGCCAACCGGACGGTCGTGAACGCGCTGACCAGCGTGCTGGAGCAGTTCGCCATCGACGCGCAGGTCGTCGGCTTCACCCGGGGCCCGACGGTGACCAGGTATGAGATCGAGCTGGGCCCGGCGGTCAAGGTCGAGAAGGTCACGGCGCTCACCAAGAACATCGCCTACGCCGTCAAGTCGGCCGACGTCCGGATCCTGTCTCCCATCCCCGGCAAGTCGGCGATCGGCGTGGAGATCCCCAACGTCGACAAGGACCTCGTATCGCTCGGCGACGTGCTGCGCTCGCAGGTGGCCCAGGCCGACCACCACCCGATGATCGTCGGGCTCGGCAAGGACGTCGAGGGCCGCACGATCGTGGCCAACCTGGCCAAGATGCCGCACATCCTCATCGCGGGCGCCACCGGCGCGGGCAAGTCGACCTGCATCAACGGCCTGATCTCCTCGATCCTCATGCGGGCCACGCCCGACGAGGTCCGCATGGTGCTCGTCGACCCCAAGAGGGTGGAGCTGAGCTCCTACGAGGGCATCCCGCACCTCATCACGCCCATCATCACCAATCCGAAGAAGGCCGCCGAGGCCCTGGAGTGGGTGGTGGGCGAGATGGACCGGCGCTACGACGACCTGGCGGCCAGCGGCTTCCGGCACGTGGACGACTTCAACAAGGCCGTGCGCGCGGGCAAGCTGGTGCCGCCCCCGGGCAGCGAGCGCGTCTACCAGCCGTACCCGTACCTGCTGGTGATCGTGGACGAGCTGGCCGACCTGATGATGGTCGCGCCGCGCGACGTGGAGGACTCGATCGTCCGCATCACGCAGCTCGCCCGGGCCGCCGGCATCCACCTGGTCATCGCCACCCAGCGGCCGTCCGTGGACGTGGTCACCGGCCTGATCAAGGCGAACGTGCCCTCGCGGCTGGCGTTCGCGACCTCCTCGCTCGCCGACTCGCGGGTCATCCTCGACCAGCCCGGAGCCGAGAAGCTCGTCGGCCAGGGCGACGCGCTGTTCCTGCCGATGGGCGCGAGCAAGCCGATGCGGCTGCAGAACGCCTTCGTCTCCGAGAAGGAGATCGCGGAGCTCGTCGGCCACTGCAAGGCCCAGATGCAGGCCGAATATCGGGAGGACGTCGCCGCGCCCGCCGCCGCGAAGCGGGAGGTCGACGAGGAGATCGGCGACGACCTCGACCTGCTGATCCAGGCCGCCGAGCTGATCGTGTCGACCCAGTTCGGCTCCACGTCGATGCTGCAGCGCAAGCTGCGCGTGGGCTTCGCCAAGGCCGGACGGCTGATGGACCTGCTGGAGAGCCGCAACGTGGTCGGCCCGAGCGAGGGGTCCAAGGCCCGGGAGGTGCTGGTCAAGCCCGACGACCTGCCCGGCCTGCTCGCCGACCTCCGCGGCGGCGAGTAGCCGCCGGGCCTCGCCGAGCGTCTGCACGGCCTGGATCGCCTGACCTCAGTGGCCTGCGACCCGGTGGGCGGCGGTGGCGAGCAGCAGGGCGGCGTGCGCGCCGGGGTCGGTCACCGGGTGGCCCAGCAGCGTCTCGATGCGATGCAGCCGCTGGTAGAACGTCTGCCGGCCGAGGTGCAGCGCGGCGGCCGCCCGGGTCGCGCTGCACCCGTGCAGCAGGAAGACCTCCAGCGTGCCGACGAGGTCGGTCCGGTGGGCGGTGTCCCAGTCCACCAGCGGGCCGATGGTCCGCCGTACGAGCTCGGCGGGGTGCCGGGTGTCGGCATGCCGGGTGAGCTCCAGCTCGAGGGCGAGCGCGCGGGTGGTGACGAGCCGGGCGTCCCGCCGCAGCCCGAGCGCGGCCCGTGCGTCCCGCAGCGAACCGCCCAGCTCGGCCAGGCCGGTCGCGGCGTGCCCCACGGCGACTCTGAGCTGGGGGGTGTGCAGCCGCCGCAGCGCCTCCTCCAGCGCCTGGGCGGCCGCACCGGCGGCGTCCGCCACCGCCACCGGCACCGCGAGGGTGCCGAGCACCAGCCGGCCCACCCGCCCGCGCAGGGCGGTCGTGTGCAGGATGTGCGCGGCCCGGTCGAGTACGGCGAGCGCGGCCGCCGTCTCCAGGGCGTCCACGGCCACGCCCACCAGCAGGTGGGCGGGCCCGGTGGGCAGGCCCGCCATGACCGCCCGTACGCCGGGGTCGGCCTCGGCCGTGCCCTCGATGAGGTCCCGCAGCAGCGCGGACGCCTGGCGGTCGCGCTCGCTCGGCGGACTGCCCGTCCTGAGCATGGCGAGGGCGAGGGCGACGGCCGTCCGCTCCAGCGCGATCGCCAGGTCGTCGGCGGGCAGCGCCGAACCGGGGCCGGCCACCAGCCGCCCCCAGGGATGGCCGTGGAGGGTGACCGGTGACTCGCAGACCGCACGCTCAGCCGCGCGCCAGGCGTCCCTGTCGCTGCCCACGCCGTGGGCGGCGACCAGCGCGCCGCTGGCGGACAGCAGCATCAGCGGGGCCCCCACGACCTCGGCTCCGGTCGCCAGCACCCCGGCGACCCCGGCGCCGGCGATGAGCGCCTCGTTGAGGGCACGGGTGGCCGAGTCGCCCACCCGCAGCCGCCGGCTCGCGTAGTCGACGATCAGCGTGTTGACGTGCTCGGTGATCCGGATGAACGGGACGACCGCGTGCAGGGCGATGAACGGCAGTTCCTGCCTGCCGGCCTCCTCCACCAGCTCGCGCGGCGTCTCGGGGAACGTGCGGCCGAGTTCGAGGGCGACCCCGGCCACGCCCCTGGCGGCGATCTCCCGCAGGTAGTGCCGCCGCGCCCCCGCGTCGGTGCCGGCCAGGCCGAGCCCGGTCGTCAGCAGCAGCTCGCCGCCGGTGAGCAGGGGGCCGATCTCGTATATCTCGCTGGAGTGCACCCATCGGACCACCCGGTCGAGCGCACCCTCCCCGGCGAGGACCTCCGGCCGGGCCTCCCGCAGCACCTCGAAGGACAGCAGCTCGCGCAGGGTCAGAGGCATCGGTGCACCCCTATACGGATCGTCCGTTAAGGGTCGTCATAGTACGGACGTTTCGTCCGTTCCCGAAGGCCCCGCCCGGAGGGATAGTGAGCGCATGACAAGCGACGCCGCCATGCTCAGCGTGGCCCTGGAAGAGGCCAGGAAGGGGTTCGCCGAAGGCGGCGTGCCCGTCGGCGCGGCCCTGTTCGGTCCGGACGGCCGCCTGCTGGGGCGCGGGCGAAACCGCCGGGTCCAGGACGGCGACCCCTCGGTGCACGGGGAGACCGCCGCCTTCCGCGACGCGGGCCGCCAGCCCTCCTACCGCGGGACCACCATGGTGACCACCCTGTCGCCGTGCTGGTACTGCAGCGGCCTGATCCGGCAGTTCCGCATCCCGCGCCTGGTGGTCGGCGAGTGCCGCACGTTCATGGGCGCGCACGAGTGGCTCGCCGAGGCCGGGGTGGAGGTCGTCGTGCTCGACGATCCGGAGTGCGCCGGGCTCATGACGGCCTTCATCGCGGCCAACCCGGCCGTCTGGAACGAGGACATCGGAGATGAGGCATGAATTCGGTTCCCGTCGTCGACCTGACTCCCTGGTTCTCCGGTGAGGCGGACGGCCGGGCGCGGGTGGCCGCCCAGGTCGACGCCGCGCTGCGCGAGATCGGCTTCCTGCTGGTCACCGGGCACGGCGTGCCGGCCGCGCTGCGCGAGGACGTGCGCGCCGGGGCCCGGCGGTTCTTCGCCCTGCCACCCGAGGTGAAGCAACGGTACGCCGCCACGGTCGGGGAACGGGGCTGGCTGCCGCCGGGCGTCGAGGCCAACGGCTACGCCGAGGGCACGCCCACCCCGCCCGACCTCAAGGAGACCTTCGCCGTGGGCGCCGACCAGCCGATCGGCGTCCCGGAGATCGACGCCGACTGGTTCCTCGCCAACGTCTGGCCGTCCGAGGTGCCCGAACTCCAGGTGCTGCTCACCCGCTACCTGGCGGAGATGCGCTCGCTGGCCGGCGAACTCCTGGTGGTCTGCGCGGCCGCCCTGGGGATCGAGGAGGACTTCTTCGCCTCTCGGGCCGACCACCCGTCGTACACGATGAACATCAACCGCTATCCGCCGCTGTCGCAGGTGGGCGAGCCGGAGCCGGGGCAGTTCCGGATCGGGCCGCACACCGACTTCGGCACCGTGACCGTGCTCGACCGGCAGCGGGGCGTCGGCGGCCTGCAGGTCTACACGCTCGACGGCGAGTGGATCGACGCACCGTTCGTGCCGGACTCGTTCACGATCAACATCGGCGATCTGCTGGCCCGCTGGACGGGCGACCGCTGGCGCTCCACGCGGCACCGGGTGCTCCCGCCCGACCCGTCGGCGCCGGACGAGGAGCTGATCTCGCTCATCTACTTCTACGAGTGCAATCCGCTGGCCGAGGTGGAGTCGCTCGGCCCCCCGATCGGCCGGGTCTCCTACGAGCCCGTCCGCGCGTCCGACTACCTCCTCGAGAAGCTGAGGGCGATCACCGTATGACAGTTCTGGAACCCCCCGAGGTCGCCGTACGTGAGGGCCGGTACGGCGACAAGGTCGCCGCGATCGAGCCCGGCGGCATCGAGTTCATCCCCCTCTCCGAGCGCCACGGCAGGCCCCGGCAGCTCTTCTGGACGTGGACCTCGCCGAACCTGGAGTTCGCCACGATCTTCCTCGGGGTTCTCGCCGTGGCGGCGTTCGGGCTCGGCTTCTGGCAGGCCGTGCTCGCCGTCGTCGTGGGCAGCGGCCTCGGGGCCCTCACCCACGGCGTGCTGTCGGCCAGGGGCGTGAGCGCGGGACTGCCGCAGATGGTGCTCGGCAGGCTGCCGTTCGGCTATTGGGGCAACGTCATCCCCTCGGCGTTCAACTCCGTCGCCGCCGGAATCGGCTGGTTCGCGGTCAACAGCGTGAGCGGCGCGCTCGCGCTGAACACGCTGACCGGCCTGCCGGGCTGGGCCTGCCTGCTGATCGTCGTCGCGGTCATGGTGGCGCTCGGGTTCTTCGGCCACAACCTCGTGCAGGCCTTCGAGAAGTACGCGTTCCCGGTCCTCGCGGTGATCTTCGCGGTCACCTCCGTGATCATCCTGTCGAAGGCCCAGCCGGGCTACGCGGGCAGCGGGGGAGGGCTGGGCGGCTTCCTGCTGACCGTGGGCGCCACGTTCGGCTACGCGGCCGGCTGGAACCCGTACGCCGCCGACTACACGCGGTATCTTCCGCAGGACGCGAGCAGGCGGGCCACCGGCCTGTCGGCGGGCCTCGGCGTGTTCGTGTCGTGCGTGCTGCTGGAGGTCGTCGGCGCGGCGTCCGTGACGATCGGGGGCGGCGACGCCCTCGGGCAGCCCACCTCGGCGTTCACCGGCCACCTGCCCGCGCTCGTGGCGAACCTGACGCTGCTCGCGATCGCCCTCGGGGCCGTGTCGGCCAACGCGCTCAACGTCTACTCGGGCGCGATGTCGCTGCTCGCCCTCGGCGTACGGCTGCCGCTGACGATGCGCCGGGCCATCGTCGCGCTGGCCTGCGGCGTGATCGGCTTCGCGGTGGCGCTTTCGGGCCTGGAGGACGCCGGGCACAAGTACGAGGCGTTCCTGCTGGTCATCGCGTACTGGATCGGCCCCTGGCTGGGCGTAGTGCTGACGGACATGCTGCTGCGGCGCGGCCAGGACGTCCGCGCGCTCGAACCGCTCATGTTCGACCGGCGGCACGCCAACTGGGCCGGGCCCGTCGCGATGGTCGCGGGGGTCGTCCTGTCGGTCTGGCTGTTCTCCAACCAGGAGCAGTACGTCGGCCTGGTGCCGCGGAGCGTGCCCCAGGTGGGGGACATCGCGTTCGAGGCCGGGTTCCTCATCTCCGCCGGGCTCTATCTCGCGCTGAAGCCCCTGCGGCGCTGAACACGCCCCGGCCGCTCCCCGTGCGTACTCTCCGTGAACATTTGACACACCCTCGGGTACCCATCGTAGCCAGTTACTGATTGAATGTGACTAACTACGCATTGTGGGGCGAGCTGCAAGCTCGGACAGGGGGGCGTGACCAATGAGCGTTGGTGCTGTTTTGGCCGAAGCCCGTGAGCGCGCCGGGCTGACCGTGCGTCAGCTCGGCGAGCGCACGCGGATCCGCGAGACCGTGATCGAACGCTTCGAGCGCGACGACTTCTCGGTGGGCGACTTCTACGCGCGCGGGCACATCCGGACCATCGCCTCCGACCTCGGACTGGACGCGGACGAGATCCTGCGGCAGTACGAGCAGGAGAACGCCGACATCGCGTCACCGGTCAAGGCCTCGGCGGTGTTCAGGGGCGATGTGGGCGAGCGGGCCCGCAGGGCCCCGGGCTGGACGAAGGCCGTCGCGGTCGCCGTGGCCATCGTCGCGGTCGTCGTCATCGCGCGGATGCTCGGGGACTCCGGCGAGAAGGCCGGCACGACGGCCGCCCAGCTTCCGGTGACCGCGCCGCACCAGCACGCGCGTCACGAGAAGGGCCACGAGAAGAAGACCCTTGAGGAGGCCTTCGGGCCCGGCACGGTGGTCGTGAAGGTCACCGCGCGCAAGCCGTCGTACCTCAACGTGCGGGACGCCAAGGGCAAGGAGATCTTCCAGGGGACGCTGCCCGAGGGGAAGACCTCGACCTATTCGACGAAGGACCGCATGCGGGTGACCATCGGCGACGCGGGGGCGGTGCGGCTTGAGGTCAACGGAAAGGACCTCGGCACGCCCGGCAAGGACGGCCAGATGATCCGGCGGACCTTCGAGGCGGGCGGCCCGAGTCCCCGTTAATCGCCGACTGCCGATACCGTAGTTCGCATCATGTCTTCTCGCCGAACCGTATCGCTGATCACGCTGGGCTGCGCCCGCAACGAGGTCGACTCCGAGGAGCTGGCCGCGCGGCTGGAGGCCGCCGGCTGGCACACCGATGACGACGATCCCGACGTCGTCGTCGTCAACACGTGCGGCTTCATCGATTCGGCGAAGAAGGACTCCATCGACACGCTGCTCGCCGCGGCCGACTCGGGCGCGAAGGTGGTGGCGGCGGGCTGCATGGCCGAACGGTACGGCGCGCAGCTCGCCGACGCCCTGCCCGAGGCGACCGTCATCTCCTTCGACGACTACGCCGAGATCGGGGAGCGTCTCGACGACGTCATCGCGGGCAGGCCGCTGGTCCCGCACTCCCCGCGGGACCGCCGCACGCTCCTGCCCATCACGCCGGTGGAGCGCTCGGCCGCCCAGGCCCACATTCCGGGTCACGGCCAGGGGGACCCGCTGCCGGAGGGCGTCGCCCCCGCCAGCGGCCCGCGCACGCTGCGCAAGCGGCTCGGCTCGGGCCCGGTGGCCTCGCTGAAGCTCGCGTCGGGCTGCGACCGGCGCTGCACGTTCTGCGCGATCCCGGCCTTCCGCGGCTCGTACGTCTCGCGCCGCCCGGAGGACCTGCTCGCCGAGGCCGCCTGGCTGGCCGGTCAGGGCGTCAAGGAGCTCGTGCTGGTCAGCGAGAACTCCACGTCGTACGGCAAGGACCTGGGCGACCTGCGCGCGCTGGAGAAGCTGCTGCCCCCGCTTGCCGCGACCGAGGGCATCGAGCGGGTGCGGGTCAGCTACCTGCAGCCCGCCGAGCTGCGGCCCGGGCTGCTCGACGTGATCGCCTCCACGGAGGGGGTCGCGCCCTACTTCGACCTGTCCTTCCAGCACGCCAGCGGCACCGTGCTGCGGCGGATGCGGCGCTTCGGCGACCCCCAGCGGTTCCTCGACCTGCTCGCGCAGATCCGCGACCGCGCGCCCGAGGCGGGCATCAGGTCCAACTTCATCGTGGGGTTCCCGGGGGAGACCCAGGAGGAGTTCGACGAGCTGGTGGCCTTCCTCGAGTCGGCAAGGCTCGACGTCATCGGCGTCTTCGGCTACTCCGACGAGGAGGGCACCGACGCGTACGGCTTCGAGGGCAAGCTCGGCCAGGACGTGATCGACGAGCGGGTCGCGACGCTGACCGAGCTCGCCGAGGAGCTGACGGCCCAGCGGGCCGAGGAGCGCATCGGCGACGAGCTGCAGGTCCTGATCGAGGAGGACCTCGGCGACGGCGGATACGAGGGCCGGGCGGCACACCAGGGTCCCGAGGTGGACGGCGCCGTCACGGTGCAGGGGATCGGCCTGGTCCCCGGGCAGATCGTCCAGGCGGTCGCCGTCGACTCCGAGGGAGTCGACCTCATCGCCCGGATCAAGGCAGGCACATGACGGAGCGCGGTGAGCCGCCGATGGACGTGGCGGGCCCGGGGGAGATGACACCGGAGTCCGCGGCGCCGCCGGTCGCCGCCGTGCCCGCCGCGCCGGTGGCGATCCCGGCGCCCGCTCCGGGTGTCCCGCTGGCGGGGCAGGGCGTCGCCGGGGAGCCGGGCTCCGGGGCCCTGACCGGCGATCGTACGGCCGCCGAGCCGCCGTCCACGGGAGAAGGCGCAGGAGAAGGCGGCGGGGATGGTGCCGGGGAAGGCGTGGTGCACCGGGTCAGCACCTGGAACATCGCGAACGTCCTGACCATCGCCCGGCTGGCGATCGTCCCCGTCTTCACCGTCTTCCTGTTAGTGGAGGGGGAGGGCTGGAGGCTGGCGGCCCTCGGCGTCTTCCTGCTCGCCTCCCTCACCGACCAGCTCGACGGCTGGCTCGCCAGGAAGTACGCGCTGATCACCGACTTCGGGAAGATCGCCGACCCGATCGCGGACAAGGCCCTGATCGGCGCCGCGTTGCTCAGCCTGTCGTACCTCGGCGAGATCCCGTGGTGGATCACCCTGGTGATCATCGCCCGCGAGGCGGGGGTGACGCTGCTGCGCTTCCTCGTGATCCGGCACGGGGTCATCCCGGCCAGTTACGGGGGCAAGGTGAAGACCGTGTTGCAGATCGTGGCCATCGCGCTCTACATCGTGCCGGCGGTGCCCGACGTGATCAGGTGGGTGGCCATGGGTCTCGCCCTGGTGATCACGGTCGGGACCGGCGCCGACTACGTGGTGAGGGCGGTGCGGCTGCGCCAGGTGGCGAGGAGCGCGCGAAGCCGATGAGGGGCGTGGCGAGCGAGGTGCTGTCCCTGCTGGTGCGCCAGGGCGCGACCGTCGCCGTGGCGGAGTCGCTCACGGGCGGCCTGATCGGGGCCACGATGACCGGTCCGATGGGCGCGTCGGCCGCCTTCCGGGGCGGGGTGATCGCCTACGCCACGGACCTGAAGGCGAGCCTTCTCGACGTGCCGTCCGACCTCCTGGACCGGGAGGGAGCGGTGCATCCCGACGTGGCCGCGGCCATGGCCGCCGGCGTGCGCAAGCTCGCCGGCTCCGACTACGGCCTGGCGGTGACCGGGGTCGCCGGCCCCGATCCGCAGGACGGCAAGCCGGTCGGCACGGTCCACATCGCCCTGGCGGGACCGGGAGAGCGGCTCTGGCACCGCGACCTGCGGTTGACCGGAGACAGGGACGGGATCAGAACAGCCACGTGCCAGGAGGCGTTGAGGCTGCTGGAAGGTGTGCTGAAGGCAAATTCGGGGGAACATCTGGGGTGATTACCGCGTTACGTCCCCAGCGAACATGCTCGCCTCGGTCTGCCGCGGTGTCGCCCTCTACAGGTACGGTGGAGCTGTGAGTGAGGTCCGTGAGCCAAAGGCGAGGAGCAAGACAGGCGCACGCCCGGCGAAGGGGCCGAGCGAACCGATGATGACGGCGAGGCGTATGTACGAAGGGCAGATGAAGAAGGGGCGACATGAGCCCACCGCGAGAGGCGTCGTGAAGGCGCCCCCCTTGGGGAGGGAGCGACAGATGATCCTGCTGCGTCAGCTGCTCGGTGACGTACTGCGGCGGCTGAGGGTGCGGCAGAATCGCACCCTTCGCGAGGTCTCCACTCTGGCGCGTGTCTCACTCGGCTATCTGTCCGAGGTCGAGCGCGGCCAGAAGGAAGCCTCCTCCGAGCTGCTCGCCTCGATCTGCGGCGCGCTCGGGGTGCCGCTGTCCCAGGTGTTGCGTGAAGTCTCCGACCAGTTCGCACTGGCCGAGCTGCAGGCAGCCCCCGTGCTGGCAGATGTGCCCGAGCACGAGCGCCTGCCCATCCCCGAAACCGTCCCCGCGGGTCCGGATTTCGAGGGTTTCCCGGAGGTCAAGGACATGGTCGCCGCCTAGGCGGCGTCTCGACGCCCCGCCGCGCCGGCGGACGGCGTCTCCGCGACCTCGCCCGATTGTCCCCGTAGGCCCCATAAGACACGGCCCGATAGGGCACGCCCGGCACGAAGGCCAGGGCGTGGCCCCCGCGCCCGCAGTCCGGGTCGACCCGGACCCGGGTGCCCAGCCCCGATCCCAACGGGTGGGCGCCTGGCCCCCGCGGGCCCGTTTCCGTATCGTGCGGCCCGTTCCGCCCGTTCGCTTTGGTGTGGCCCCGTTCCCGACGCGCCCACCAGGCTCCGTCTCTGTTCCGTGCGGCCCGCCCCTGATGGTGTCGCCGGTTTCTGGTGCGCGCCCGCTTCCGGCCGCCCGCGATCACGATGCGTGGATCTCGACCACCCTGCCGTCCGGGTCGGTCATGAGGTGCCGTCCGGGCTCCAGCCGCGGCTCGGCGGCGGCGCCGTCCACGTGGAGGCCGAGCCGTACGGATCCGGTCCTGCGCTCGGCGGTCGCCGGATACAGCTCGAACACGGTGCCGTCGGCGAGGACGGCGGCGTAGTGCCGCGGGCCCTGGCCGTGCCGTTCCGGGGTGAACCCGAGGCCGAGTGCGCCGTAGAAGGCGCGGCACTCCTCCAGCCGATCGGTGTACAGGACGAGCAGCATGACGCGGGCGCCGGTGGGCGGCACGGGATCCCCTTTGTGTGTACCGGTTCTCAGTCGCGCTGGCAGGCGGGGCACCAGTAGATGAGCCGCTCGGCCGGCTGCGGTCCCATCTCCCCCCGGCTGATCGGGCTGCCGCAGTGGTGACAGGGGCGGCGTGCCCTGCCGTAGACGAGCAGCGACCGCCCGGGGCGCGGGTCGCCCGTCGTCACCGGGAGCGGCGCGTCCTTGCTCGCGTCCATCAGGCGGTGGGCGACGGAGACCAGCGCCTCCAGCTCGTCCGGCGGGATCGACCCCACCGGACGCCACGGCGACATCCGCGCGGCGTACAGCGTCTCGGCCCGCCAGATCGTGCCGATGCCCGCCAGGTCGCGCTGGTCGAGCAGCGCCTCCCCGATCGACCGCTGCGGGGCGCGCAGCAGGTTCCGTACGGCGAGGGCGGCGTCCCAGTCCGGCCCGAGCAGGTCCGGGCCGAGATGCCCCACGACCCGCTCCTCGCGGTCGGTCGGCACGAGGTCGACCATCCCCAGCCGGGTGCCGACCGCCTGCCACTCGATGTTGGCGAGGATCAGCCGGACCACGTCGCCCCTCGGCGCCGGACGGCCCGCCGGCCCCACGCGCCAGCTTCCCTCCATGCGCAGGTGGGTGTGGACGGTGAGCCCGCCCTCCACCCGGGTCAGGAGGTGCTTGCCGCGCGAGACCGTCGTGAGCACGGTCCGCCCGCGCAGATCGGCGGTGGCATACCGGGGCACCCGGAAGTCGCTGCGGGTCAGCCTCCGGCCGTCGAGGGCCTGCCTGAGCCGCTTGGCGGCCCGATAGACGGCGTCACCCTCCGGCACGGCTCTCCTCCCGCGAGGATCGGGTACAGGCGGCTCACACAGGCATGTGCGAGTCCCACGCCGCCGGGTCGGCGGCGAGCTCGGTCACCCGGGGCGGCAGCTCGCCCTTGGCGATCTGCTCCAGGGTGACCTCTTCGAGGATGGCCCGCTCACTCGCCCGCAGCGCGATCCACACCTGCTGCAGCGCCTGGGCGGCGCCCTGGTATCCGACGTGCTCGGGCCGCTCGCCCCGCACGTTGGCCAGAGGTCCGTCCACCGCGCGGATCACGTCGGCGAGCGAGATCTGACTGGCCGGCCGTGCCAGGACATAGCCCCCCTCTGGGCCCCGCTGCCCGCGCACCAGTCCGGCGCGGCGCATCTGCAGCAGGATGTTCTCCAGATATTTGGGGGGCATCTCCTGCTCCTTGGCCAGCTCGCCCACCGTGGTGGGTCCCTCACCCGCCGCGGCGAGTTCGGCGGCGGCACGGAGGGCGTAGTCGACACGGGCAGAAAGTCGCATGTAGTCGATTATCCCGCCTGGTTGGCATCGGTAGGACGCCCGCCTGCCATCAGGGCCCGGCCGGGCCCTGATTTTCCGGCCGCAGACCTAATCCAGCCGGAGCCGTACGACGAGCGGGAGGTGGTCGGAGTACGGCACGCGCGGCGCCTCGGCCGCCACCGCGGTGAGGCCGTCCGAGATCAGCACGTGGTCGATGCGCCGCACGGGGGCGTCGGCGGGAGAGGTCGGCGGGTCGCCGAGTGCCCGCAGCGGATCGGACAGGCCGGCGGCCTCCAGCACACGCATCTGGGGGTCGGACGGCGTCGTGTTGAGGTCTCCGGCCACGATCACCGGTCGCGGGCCGGCCCCGGCGGCGCCGGACGGGAGGGTGTCCGCGGCGAGCCGCCGGGCGATCGCCGCCACCTCGGGCGCCTGCCCGCGCGGCTCCTGCAGGTGCGTGTTGACGATGCCCACCTCACGGTCGCCGATCTTCAGCACGATCGACTGGGCCTGGGCGCCGGTCGGATAGCCGCGCCGTCCGAGCCGGGTCGAGCCGATCTCGGCGACGGGCAGGTTCGTGAGCAGCGCGTCACCCCAGAGGCGGTCGGCGGCGGGGGCGAAGTAATAGCGCATGCCCAGTCCGCGGGCGATCCGCGCCAGGTCGTCGTGCCCGCCGTTCAGCAGCCAGCCCCGGTCGACCTCGCTCATCAGCACCACGTCGGGACGCCGCGTCGCGGCCCAGGCGGCCATGCGGTCGAGGTCGAGCCGCCCGTCGAGCCCGAAGCCCATCCGGATGTTGTACGCCACGAGCGTGAACTCGTTCCCGGCGATCGTTTTCGTCGCGGGCGGCGACTGCCACGTGAGGAGGCCGGTCAGGAGGGCCGCCGCAAGCCCGATCACCACCCATCGGCGCGGCACCCGCCTCGTCGGGACGGCCTGCTGCCGCGGGCCTCTCCCGAAGGCGACGGCGGCGACCAGGACGGCCA
This sequence comes from Microbispora hainanensis, assembly GCF_006874475.1. Classification (GTDB taxonomy): domain Bacteria; phylum Actinomycetota; class Actinomycetes; order Streptosporangiales; family Streptosporangiaceae; genus Microbispora; species Microbispora hainanensis. Next base: position 2,797 of record NZ_VIRM01000025.1, on the reverse strand, counting down.
CGGCCACCGGGACCAGTGCGTTGGGGAAACCCAGATCGGCATCGAAGGCCGCGTAGTAGAGGAACGCCCCGACCAGGAACACGAGCATCCCGCCCAGCGCCGCGACGCCCCCGCGCCCGCCTGTGCTTTCGGTGGCTGTGCTTTCGGCGGCGGTGTCCGCTTGGCGTCCGGCGGCGCCGGCGCAGGCCCCGAGGGCGACCGTCGTCACGAGGGCCGGCACGCCCGGCACACCGGCCTCGGCCGCCGCCACCCCGGCGACGAGGAGGACCCCGGCCACCCGGCCCGACAAGACGATCCGGCCCCACGACGCGATCCGGCCCCATGACACGGGCCGGCCCGACGACACGGCCCGGCGGAACGACGCGGTCCAGGCGCAGACGACGGCCGCGCACAGCGCCGCGGCCTGGAGCGTGACCGCCAGGGCGGTGACGGGCGCACCATGCTGCCCGGTGTCCTGCGCGAGCACGGCCGCGCCGCCGCAGTACATGCCCGCGAGCATGAGCACCGGGCCGAAGACGAACCACACGGCCGCCGGGGCGGTGACGGGCGACGCGGGCGATAGCCGTACGGACCAGAGGAAGGCGGCGCAGAGCGCGACGACGGTGATCCAGGGGAGCGGGCCGTCCCGCCAGACGAGGTCCACGCGGTCGAGAGCCAGGTGGAGGATCGACGAACCGGCCAGGCCGCCGATCAGCCCGGCAGGCACCCAGGCGCCCGCAGTCGTCCGCGCGCAGCCGTAGAGGAAGACCAGGCCCGCCGTGACCCCGGCGGAGGCGAGCAGGAGCTGGGGCGTGCCTCCGTCCGCGGCCTGGAGGCAGAGCCGGGCCGCGACGAGCGCCACCGCGCCCACCGCTCGGACGATCCGGGGCGACGCGAGCCGCGCCGCGGGGACGGCGGCGAACGGCAGGACGAACCACAGCGCGGCGTACATTCCCATGTCGGCGGGGGCGGTCTCGCCCGCTCTGCCGTACAGGGTGATGAGGGACGGCAGGAACACCCGCATCACGTCGATCAGGAGCACGACGCCCGTCACGAGCATGACCAGCGGCCACGGGGGAGCGGGAAGTCCGCGGGCCGGTGGGGTGTGCGGTTGCCTGGCCGTCTCGGTCATGGCGCTCCCTTCGGGCTCATATGAGCCATCCTCGTGAAAGATGGGAGCGTTACCAATACGTTCGACCTGGGGCGTTCCCCGCACGTGCCGGCTCGCTAAGCTTGCTGGAAACCTTGTTGTTCATTCACGGGCGCACATGGTCGAAGCGCCGCCGGGGGCCGAGCGAACCGGAGAGGCGTGGGTGGGCGCACCGACGGCGAGCCGGAGACTTCAGACGATGGGAAGCAGGAGCATGGAGCGACGTCCTGGCGTGCCCCGGCTGCTCCGGGAGATCAACGACCGGGCCGCCCTGGAACTGCTGCTCGCCTCGGGTCCCCTGACCCGCGGCCGGATCGGGGAGCTCACCGGCCTGTCCAAGGTCACCGCGTCCCAGACGCTGGCGCGTCTGGAGGAGCGCGGCCTGGTGGAGGTCGTGGGGGAGCAGGCGGGCAACCGGGGACCCAACGCCGCGCTCTACGGCGTGATCGCCTCCTGCGCCTACGTCGCGGGGCTGGAGGTCGGCCCCGGCCGGGTGTCGGCGGCGATCGCCGACATCAACGGCGACGTGGTGGCCGAGGTGACGGCCTCCCCCGAGGGACAGGACGACCCGGTCTCGCTGGTGCACTCGGCCGTGGTGAAGGCGTGCAGGAGCGCGAAGGTGGCGCTGTCGCGGCTGCGCGGCGTGGTCATCGGCACGCCCGGCGTCGTCGATCCCCGCACCGGCGACGTGCGGTTCTCCTTCGACCTGCCGCAATGGCACGAGGGCATCCACGAGGCGCTCGCGCGCGACCTGCGCAGGGACGTCACGATCGAGAACGACGTCAACCTCGCCGCGATCGCCGAACGCGCGAAGGGCTCCGCCCGGGAGGTGGACGACTTCGTGCTCGTGTGGGTGGGCCGGGGCATCGGCCTGGCCGTCGTGCTGGGCGGACGGCTGCACCGGGGCCGGTCGGGCAGCGCGGGGGAGATCGGCTACCTCCCGGTGCCCGGGGTGCCGCTCGCCGACGACGTCAGGGCGGTGCCCGGGCGCCTGCCGTCCCTCGGGGGCGGCCTGCAGTCGCTGGTCAGCTCCGAGGCCGTCACCGAACTGGCCCGCGGGCACGGCTTCGCCGGAGACACCGCCGCCGACTGTGTCACCGCGGCCGTCGCGGCCGGGACCGTGGGCGAGCCCCTGCTCGACGAGGTCGCCTCGCGGCTCGCCCTGGGTGTGGCGTCGGTGTGCGTGGTGCTCGACCCCGGCCTCGTGGTGCTGGCCGGAGAGGTCTGCCGCGCCGGTGGGGCGGCGCTGACCAGCCGGGTGGAAGAGGCGGTCGCACGCATCTGCCCCGTCCCCCCGCAGGTCGTCACGAGCCAGGTGGAGGGCAACCCGGTGTTGCGCGGCGCCGTCCTCGCCGCGCTCGACCAGGCCCGCGAGGAGATCTTCACGGCATAGGGAGTGCTCCCGGCCGAAGTCCCGATCCGGACGTGCGACGGCGTCGCCGTTACGAGCCGTCCATGGAGTGGCCCGGCATGTCGCTCATCGAGTGGCCCTGCATGTCGCTCATGGAGGGACTCGGCGTCCCGCTCGCCGAGTGACCCGGCATGTCGTCCATGGAGTGGCCCGGCACGTTCCCGTTCGCGTCGGTCACGATGAACATTCCGGCCATTCCCATGTCGGAGTGGCTTTGTACGTGGCAGTGGTACATCCACATTCCCGGTCCGACTTGC
>NZ_VIRM01000249.1 GCF_006874475.1 Microbispora hainanensis | reverse complement strand
CCAGCTCCCCGCCTACGCCCCCGACCTCAACCCCACCGAGGGCATCTGGTCCCTGCTCAAACGCGGCGCCCTGGCCAACCTCGCCGCCGCCGACCTGCCCCAGCTCGTCCGCGTCATCAAGCGCGCCCTGAAGAAGATCCAGTACCGGGCCCACCTCATCGACGGATGCCTCCCACCGACCGGCCTGACCATGAGAACGGGAGGCGACATCACGAATTAAAGGTCAGTA
>NZ_VIRM01000248.1 GCF_006874475.1 Microbispora hainanensis | reverse complement strand
GCGGCAAGTACGAGTCGCAGGTCTACAAGTACAAGCGGCAGGCTGACTGGCAGCTGAAGAAGCTCCAGGCCGACAAGACCACGGCGCTGTCGAAGCTCGCGGTCGTGCCGGTCTACGAGGGCGGCTCGCAGTCGAACGGCAACCACCACCGCGGCCACTGGAACAACCCGACGCCGGCCCCGTCGCAGACCCCGAAGATCATCGGCTACAAGGTCGTGGGCTTCAAGCTCT
>NZ_VIRM01000247.1 GCF_006874475.1 Microbispora hainanensis | reverse complement strand
CTAGTGGCGTATCACGCAACCTTGGCCGGGTAACTGGTCCAGCTTCTGATCGGTGAGCTGGCGGCGAAGCTCGTCTTGGGCTGGGCTCGGGCGTTGCGCCAGCGGACGTAGGCGCCGATCGCCGCGTTCTGCTCATCGTGGGTGCGGTGGTCGGTGCCGTTCAGGGCGTAGTACCGCAAGGCGGCGAACTCTGATTCGATCCAGTTCAGCCAGGAGCCGTAGGTCGGCAGGAATACCAGCTCCA
>NZ_VIRM01000246.1 GCF_006874475.1 Microbispora hainanensis | reverse complement strand
AAATTGTTGGTCGCCTTCGTCTCCGCTCCTGGGGGTTCACCGCCGTGTCCGCGCCGCAATCGCCGTTCGCTGTCGCCGGGCAGCACCCGGCACCACCGGCGCCCTCGGCACGCCCGGTGGACCCGGCACGTCCAGCCCGCCCGGCACGCCCGTTGGACCCGGCACGTTCAGCACGCCCGGCACGTTCAGCGCACCCGGTGGGCGCGGCGCGTCCGGTGACCCCGGCCCCGGTGTCTTCCCCTGGC
>NZ_VIRM01000245.1 GCF_006874475.1 Microbispora hainanensis | reverse complement strand
CGGGTGCGGCCGGGTCGTGCTCGATCTCGGCCTCGGCCCGCAGCGGCTTGCCGGCGGGGTCGCTCACCTGGGCCAGCAGGGCCGGGGTGAGGGTGGGGGTGACGGTGGTGCCGTCCACCTGCTGGGACGGGGTGACCTGCAGTGCCCCGACGGCGGGTTCGGAGACCGGGTCGGGCACATCCACGGTCAGATTCTGCCAGTCCGACCATGGTGAGCCGACCGTGGTGGCGGTGTTGACCGCCCGG
>NZ_VIRM01000244.1 GCF_006874475.1 Microbispora hainanensis | reverse complement strand
CCACCTGACGCTCCCACCGGCTCACCTGACGCTCCCGCAGGCACCCCAGGCACTCCTACCGGCTCGCCCGACGATCCCACCGGCTCACCTGACGCTCCCGCAGGCACTACCGGCACCCCCGCCAGTTCCGCCGATACCCCCACAAGCGAGCCAGAGCACGAGCGCGGGCGGGGCACCCGACCCGAGCCAGAGGACGGGCACGCGCACGCGCACGAGCACGGCCGGAGGGACGCACCCGAACCGGAG
>NZ_VIRM01000243.1 GCF_006874475.1 Microbispora hainanensis | reverse complement strand
GCCGCCGTGCCACCCTCGCGCCAGGCGCGCCGCCACCGCTCCACCGACCGCTGAGTGACCCGCAACGTCCGGGCTACCGCCGCGTTCGTGACCCCCTGCTCGAACATCACGGCTGCGCTCAGCCGTACCTCCTCGCGGCGCCGCTGCTCCTGGGGGGTGAAGCCGCCGCCTTGGGCATACCGCACACCCTGGTCATACAGACCAGATCAGCCCTCGTCAGCTCACCGACAAGACCCATTTAAGTTCCG
>NZ_VIRM01000242.1 GCF_006874475.1 Microbispora hainanensis | reverse complement strand
TAAAGCGGGGGCGGCGGAGGTGGCCAAAGCCGGTCGCCATCTGCGGGCGGTGCTCGACCCCGACGGCGAAGAACGCGATGAGCAGGCCGACTACGAGCGGCGCTTCCTGCGGGTCCGGCCCGGCAAGGGCGGCGGCGTGGAAGGAGAGTTCTACATTCCCCGTGAACCCGGCGCCCGCCTGATGACGTTGTTGCAGGAGTACGCCAAGAAGAAGGCCGACGGCGATGACCGCACGCTGACGGAGCGCCA
>NZ_VIRM01000241.1 GCF_006874475.1 Microbispora hainanensis | reverse complement strand
TGGCGTTGTACACCTCACCGGGGCTGATCACGCGTGCGGGGTCAACCCGCTCATGTGAATCCGGAAACCCGTCTGCTCGCCATGTCCTGGGTTGACGGCCGGCCGGGATGGGGTCCGACCTCAGCCGTCTAAGGACTGAGCTCGAGGTTTCAGTGATCACCTGGGAGCCAGAACCCTCTTGCTTCTGCTTAGAGCCTTTGCCTTTCTGGTCCCGGTTCGAGCTCGCGCGGGTTAGGCTCTGACTTATGGC
>NZ_VIRM01000240.1 GCF_006874475.1 Microbispora hainanensis | reverse complement strand
CGCAGAGCGTGTGACCCGGCCCTGCTGGGCGAACGGACCGATCCGGCGGACCCGGCTGACGTGGCCAACACGGCAGGCGCGGCCAACACGGCTGACATGGCGGACTCGGCGGGCGTGGCGAACACGGCCGGCATGGCGAACACGGCGAGCGTGGCGAACACGGCGGGGGTGGCGAACCCGGCTGACATGGCGGGGGTGGCGAACGGGGCGGATCGGCGTCATGCCGATGCGGCCTTACGCCGATACGTCCAA
>NZ_VIRM01000024.1 GCF_006874475.1 Microbispora hainanensis | reverse complement strand
CGTCAACGAGGCCTTCGACGACGGCTCCGGCGGACGGCGCGACTCCAACCTGCAGCGCACCGGCAACGACTGGATCGAGGTCGCCTTCCGCACCGCGCGGGCCGCCGACCCGGCCGCCAAGCTCTGCTACAACGACTACAACATCGACAACTGGACCTGGGCCAAGACGCAGGGCGTCTACAACATGGTCAAGGACTTCAAGTCGCGCGGTGTGCCGATCGACTGCGTCGGCCTGCAGGGCCACTTCAACAGCGGCAGCGCCTACAACAGCAACTACCGCACCACGCTGCAGAGCTTCGCCGCGCTGGGTGTGGACGTGGCCATCACCGAGCTGGACGTCGAGGGCGCCTCGGCCACCACCTACGCCAACATCGTCAACGACTGCCTCGCGGTCTCGCGTTGTGTCGGCATCACGGTGTGGGGCGTGCGTGACAGCGACTCCTGGCGTTCCAGCCAGACCCCGCTGCTGTTCGACGGCAACGGCAACAAGAAGGCCGCCTACACCTCGGTCCTGAACGCCCTCAACAACGCCGCACCCAACACCTCGCCCAGCCCGACCCCGCCGACCAGCCCGAGCCCGAGCCCGACCCCGCCGGTCAGCCCGTCGCCCGGCACCTCGCCGCAGCCCGGCAACGGATGCAGCGCGACGATCCGTACGGTCAACAGCTGGCCCGGCGGCTTCCAGTCCGAGGTCACGGTCAGCGCCGGCAGCTCGTCGGTCAACGGCTGGACCGTGCAGTGGACCTGGCCCGGCGGGCAGACCTTCAGCAGCCTGTGGAACGGCACGCAGAGCGTGTCCGGCTCCTCCGTGACGGTCCGCAACGCCCCCTACAACGGTTCCATCGGGGCCGGCTCGTCGACCACCTTCGGCTTCACCGCCAACGGCAGCGCGGCCACCCCGTCCCTCACCTGCACCAGCTCCTGATCACCGATCCCGGCGATTCCTGACTCCTGGCGAAACCGGATCCGGTTCGGACGAGATGTCCGGCCGGGTCCGGTTTCACGTTGCGGCACCCGTGCGGCCACGGACGGACGTGGCGGCGGGATGATGGCCGTTATGGACGGGACCCTGCTCCTGCTGCTGGACGTCGACGGGGTGCTCAACCCCGTACGGCGCTCCTCGCCGCGCTTCCGGCGCTTCGACTGCGTGGCGGACGGCGAGGGGTTCCGCCTGCTGCTCGATCCCCGGCAGGGCGCCAAGCTGACCGCGCTGCACAGGGAGACCGGCGCGACGCTGACCTGGGCGACGACCTGGGGCGAACGCGCGAACGAGGAGATCTGCCCCAGGATCGGGCTGCCCCCGCTGCCGGTGATCCCGATCGACCGCGACCCTCCCCGCCCGCCCGGCGTGAACCTCAAGACCTGGCACGTCGCCGAATATGTCCGGGGCCGGCCGTTCGTGTGGTTCGACGACGACCTCGGCCCGGCCGATCTGGAGTTCCTGAACGGCCATCCGGGGGTCGGCGAGTTCCTGGTCGTGGCCGTCGATCCGCGAGACGGGCTGGGCGACGCCCACCTGGACGCCGCCCGCCGATGGCTGACCGCACGGAAGCCGTAAGCCTCCTGGTGAGACATGGTGGGGTCACAGGTGAGCGGGGGGCGGATTCTCAGGGATTTCCCCGGAAGCCCCGGTAGTGTCGCGGGCCATGACATGGCAGCGGAGGATCAACGGCGCACTCGTCAGGTTCACGGGAGTCCAGCTCACCCGGGTCCGGCCCGCAGCCCAGTCGTCGTCGCCCGCGAGCCCCGCCCCGCCGGCGGCGCCGGAGGAGCTGGTGCGTCCTCCCGCCGACCCCCGCGCCGACCGCCTTCTGGTCGCGCCGGTGTTCGTCATGTCCCCGGTGCGGTCGGGCTCCACCCTGCTGCGGTCGATCCTGAACGCCCACCCCCACCTGCACGCCCCGCACGAGCTGCACGTCAGGCGGCTGACCGTGGGATTCGGCACGTCGCTGGCCCGCAAGGCCATGGAGGCGCTCGGCCACAACCAGGCCGACCTGGAGCACATGCTGTGGGACCGGGTGCTCCACCGCGAACTGGTGCGGAGCGGCAAGCGGACCATCGTGGACAAGACCCCCGCCAACGCCTTCGCGTACGCCCGGATCGCCGCCTGCTGGCCCGACGCCCGCTACATCTTCCTGCTGCGCCACCCCGCATCCATCGCCGCCTCCTGGTATGAGGCCGATCCCGTCAAGCGGACCCGGCAGGAGGCCGCCGCCGACGCGCTGCGCTACATGAAGGCCGTGCAGCGGGCGAGGAAGGCGCTCACCGGCCTGACCGTCCGCTACGAGGACCTGACCGCCGAGCCGGAGAAGACGACCCGCGCCATCTGCGACTTCCTCCATCTGGAGTGGGAGCCCGGCATGCTGGCGTACGGCGAGCAGAAGGTGGTGCAGAAGGGCCTGGGCGACTGGAGCGACAAGATCCGGTCGGGCACGGTGCAGCCGGGACGCGACCTGCCCGGGCCGGATGAGATACCCGACCTGCTCAAACCCATCTGCCGCAGCTGGGGCTACCTCCCCAAGGAGGAGGGCCGATGAGAATCCGTTACATGCTCCTGCACGCCTTCGGCATGGGCGGCACGATCCGCACCGTGGTCAACCAGGCGAACGCGATGGCGGCGCTCGGCCACGAGGTGGAGATCGTCAGCGTGGTGCGCCGCCGTGACGAGCCGCAGTTCCGGCTGCATCCCGACGTCACGCTCACCACGCTGGTGGACCAGCGGACCGGCGTACGGGCCGACTCCCTCGGCCGGCGCGTGTGGCGGAGGCTGCGCGGCAAGCTCGTGCCGTACGGCGAGTTCGCGGCGGGCTACTTCACCGAGCGGGTCGAGAGGGCGGTCATCGACTACGTGTCCTCGGTGGACGACGGGGTCCTCGTCACCACGCGCCCGGCGCTGAACATCATCTCCGCGCGCCGTGCCTCGAAGAACGTCGTGCGGGTGGCGCAGGAGCACATGAACCTCGGCACCTACCCCGGCACGCTGCGCGAGGAGATCGTCCGGCACTACGGCGCGTTCGACGCGATCGCCGTGCTGACCCCCAGCGACCGGCGCGAGTATGAGCAGGCGCTGCCCGGCGCGAGGATCGTCCGCATCCCGAACGCGGTGCACTCGGTGAACCAGATGCCCTCGCGGCAGGAGCATCCGGTCGTGGTCGCCGCCGGACGCCTGGTCAGGCAGAAGGGCTTCGACCTGCTGCTGCCGGCGTTCGCCCAGGTGGTCAAGGAACACCCGGAGTGGCGCCTGCGCGTCTTCGGCACCGGCCCAAGGAAGGCGGCCCTGCGGGGGCTGATCGGCGAGCACGGCCTGTCGGCGCACGTGACGTTGATGGGCCGGACCAACCGCCTCGACGACGAGCTCGCCCGGGCCTCCATCTACGCGCTGAGCAGCCGGTTCGAGGGCCTGCCGATGGTCATGATCGAGGCGATGACCCACGCGTTGCCGATCGTGGCCTTCGACTGCCCGACCGGCCCCCGAGACGTGCTCACCGACGGGACCGACGGCGTCCTGGTGCCCTCCGGGGATGTGGACGCCCTCGCCGCGGCCATCAACCGGCTCATCGCCGACCGCGACCTGCGGCTGCGCATGGGCGCGGCCGCCGCGGCCACCGCCAGGGAGTACGCGCCGGAGAACGTCATGCCGTTGTGGGAGAACCTGTTCACCGAACTCCTGCTGGCCAAGACGGGCAGCGAGGCGCGGGCGCGGCGCTGACCCCGCCACACGCGTACACGGCCCCGGCCGGCCTCCGCCTCGCGCAAAGGCGGGAAGGGCCCCTGGCCGGCGGTGACGCCGGTCAAGGGCCCTTCCGTCTGTTCGGCCTGCGTCAGCCGTCGTTGTCCGACGACGGGATGTAGGCGCCCGGCACCTGGTCCGGCGCGTAGATCTCGCCGTCACCCGGGTAGGGCTTCTTGTAGTCGTGCGCCTCGTACCACGAGAAGCGGTTCATCTGCTCCGGGTTCCCGGAGTCGGCCCTGGCGGCGGGCCCGTTGAACGCCTGGTGCGACTTCCAGGCGCCCCACTTCTTCGCGATCTCCTGCTTGTCCGCGGGCACCTTCGCCGACGGCGCCGCCGCCGCGGCCGGGTTCTGCGGCGCCGGGGTGTCCGCACCACAGGACGGCAGGGTGGAGCCCGACAGGCCCAGCGTCAGCGACGTGCGGTTCGGCAGGGCGGTGAACGGCGTGTAGTCGGGCTTGTTGGTGAAAGCCGCCGCCATCGGGGTGGCGGCGCTGTCCTTCTGGTTCATCGGCTGGATGCCGAGGATCTGCTCGATGGTGCGGATCATGGTGATCTGCGTGTAGTAGTGGCTGTCCACGGTGCCGTGCTTGGCCCAGGGGCTGATGATCTGGATCGGAGCACGGTGGCCGTCGACGTGGTCGGTGCCGGCCTGGGAGTCGTCCTCGACGACGAAGATCGCCGAGTCCTTCCAGTACCTGCTGTGCGAGATCTTGTCGACGATCTTGCCGACGGCCAGGTCGTTGTCGGCGACTTGGCCGGCGCCGTTCACCGGACCGCCGGTGTGGTCGCTGGACAGCCAGAACATGTTCAGGTTGGCCGGCCCGTTGGCGTCGAAGTCACGCTTCCAGATCTCGTAGCGATAGATGTCGGGGACGCTGGTGTCGAACTTCGGGAAGCCGTGCACCGACACGTCGTTGAGCGATGGGATCGGCGAGGACGAGTTCAGGGTGTAGGCGGTGTTCGCCCCGGTGGCTTCCATGTTCTTGGCGTCGCAGTACAGGTTCTGCCACGTCGCGCCCGAGGGCTTGGTGAGGAACTGGTGGAACTCACCGAAGTTCCGCACGGTCTTGCCCGCGGCCTGCGCACCGCTCCAGATGAAGCCGGTCCGCTGGTGACCGAGGGCGTCGTCCTCGGTGTCGTAGCTGCGCAGGTACTGACCGGCCGAGGACTCGGTGTACTCCGGGTTGTCGGCCTGCATCAGCCAGTTGTGACCCTCGGCGGAGTTGGTGCCGATGTCGTAAGTGTTGTCGTACAGGCCGAACTGGCGCGCCAGCGCGTGCTGGTTCGGCGTCACGTTCTCGCCGTACTGGGCCAGCGACGGGTCGCCGTTGCCCTCCGGAATGTCACCGAGGACCTGGTCGTAGGTCCGGTTCTCCTTGACGATCAGGAAGACGTGCTTGATCGTCGAGGGGTCGCCGAGACGCTTCGGGACCGGCTCGGCCTTCTGCTTGTTGCCGTGGGCGATCTTGACGTCGTTCTTGCCCCAGCCGTTCTGCTCGAAGACCGTGGCCGTGGACCTGGCGATCTCCTTGTCGTCCGGCAGCGTGAACCGCTGCAGGCTCGACGTCGTGTCGTGCGTGCCGTGCCCGGCGGCGGTGGTGGGGCGGCGGGCGTCGATACCACGAGTGTTGGAGATCAGCACCTGGTCGCCGACCGTGGTGATCTCCGCCGGGAAGTAGTCGGTCGGGAGCAGGCCGACGTAACTGACCGGCTCCTGCGGGCTCGTGTACCGGTAGACGGCCACCGCGTTGGCGCGGCCGAGCGTCACCAGCAGGTGACCGTCGTCGGTGAGCGTCACGGCGTCGGGCTCGTAGCCCACGGAGGACTGCGGCCACGGCTGGGTGGCGATGGTCTGGACGACCTTGTCGGCGGCGGTGTCGATGACCGACACGTCGTTGGTGGCGGTGTTGGTGACGAACAGCGCGCCGTTCTTGACGTACAGGCTGGTCGGGTGCAGGCCGACGTCGATGCTCGAGGGGACGGCGGACGGGTTCGCCAGGTCGATGACGCTGACCGTGCCGGTGGTGGTGGCGCCGGTCTTCGGGTCGGCCGGCACCTGGGTGCCGTAGGAGTTGATCGTCGTCTCGCCGGGCTTGGCCGGACGGCCGCCCTCGTTGCTGACGTAGAGCTTGGTGCCGACCATGACCATGTCACGCGGGGCGTTGCCCACGGCCCAGCTCTGCTGGATGGCCCCGGTCGCCGCGTCCATGGCGACTACCCGGTTCTGACCGTTGACGGCGACGTACACGGTCTTGCCGTCGGCGGAGAACACCGGCTCACCCACCAGCGCGCGCTTCGAGCCCTGCGCGGCGATGGCGATGTCGACCGGGGCGGCGAGGAAGCCGTCCGGGTTCACGGTGAACCTGGTGAAGCCGTCGGCCCGGCCCAGCCACAGCTGCGAACCGTCGGGCGAGTACGTGGGGCCTTCCTGGCCCACAAGGTTGTCGGTGATGCGCAGGTTCGCCGCGGCGTTGTTGCCGACGACCTGCTGCACCTTCCAGTTCTTCAGGTCGACGATGACGAGCGCCACGCCGCCGTCGGTGACGGAGGCGGCGAGGTGCGTGCCGTCCGGGCTGACCGAGGACGACATGATCTTGCCGTTGTCGATGACGAGACGCTCGCCGATCGGGTTGATGTACTGGTCACTCGACACGACCAGGCCCTTGTCGGTGGTCTGGCCGACTTGCTGGGTGCCGAATACGTCGGTGGACGCGTAGGCGATGCCGCCGCCGGTGACGACGAGAGCGGCGGTGGCGGCCGCGAGGAGGCGGGTCCGCCTGCCGGTGCGTCCGCTGAGGAGTCCGGTAGGGACCTTGGCGACGCGCTGGCGCGTGACGTGCATGAATCATTCCTTCGAGGTGCTTGCGAGCAGGTCGACGTTCCCGTCGAACTGCCAGAGGAGGTTGGGTGCGTCCCCGGCCGGGGTGCGCACCTGGAAGTAGCCGTTGACCTCCTTGGGTCCGTCTCCGTCGGCGACGTACCGCCCGTCCGCGGTGACGTCGAGCTGATAGATGGCGGAGCCGACGGCGCTCGCGCCCGGCAGGTGCCAGGACACGACGCACCGCCAGTCGTTGCCCGGTCCCTGGTCGAGGACCCGGGAGCCGCCCTTGTCGCAGGACGCGGACGCCCCCAGCTGCGCCTCGGTGACGTCGGGGCGATGGAGCTCCCGCGTCTGCAGCCGATAGAGATGGGCGTACGCCGTGGCGAGCGAGTCCTGCAGCTTCCCCTTCTCGATCCCCGAGCCCGTGGCCGGGGTCGCGACGGCGATCACGCCCACGGTGAGGACGACCAGTGCGGCCAGCGGCAGGACCGCCGCCACGACGACCCGCCGGCCCGACCCGTCGTACGCGAGGTCGGTGAAGTCGCGGCGCAGGAACAGCCGGTAGGCCAGCGCGGTGGCGGCGACCGCCCAGACCACGCTCACCGCGATACCGATGAGGAGGGGGCCGGTCTGCGCCGGGCTGGTGAAGAGCCCGCGCCAGGCGATGAAGGCGCTGTTCGGCAGGGCCGTACGCACCGCCACCGGCAGCGGGAGCAGCTGCGCGAGCTGCAGCACCAGGGCGAGCAGCGCGGGCATCAGCAGCCCCATCGGTGAGCGGCCCAGGGCCACCGAGCCGAGGAGCCCGACGGCGGCGAACGCCACCGTCGGCGCCAGCACGCACAGCCAGGCGAGCGGAACCGTGGCGGCGGCGTCCGCCGGGGCGAGGAGATGGCCGTCCAGGCCGGCGAGCGGCCGGTTGCCGACCGCGGCCAGGCCGCCGATGACGCCCGACACGGCCAGCCCCGCCACCAGCAGCAGGAGCACGGTCAGGCTGGCGAGGCCCTTCGTCACGAAGATCCGCCTCGGTGAGCGGACCGCCACGAGGAGGTGACGCCACGTGCCCAGCCGGTCCTCGGCCGCGAAGACGTCGCCGGCGACCAGCGCGGTCAGCAGCGGAAGCGCCCAGCTGCACGAGAAGTCGAGTACGACCAGCGCCCCCGCCCAGCCGGTCGCGTTCATCCAGCGGCCGAAGACCGTGTCGGCGGGGAGCGAGCTCTGCAGGCTCACGGCGGCCACGAAGCTCGCCGGGGCGATCCAGCAGGCGAGCAGCAGCAGGCGGATGCGCCACTGGGAGAGCAGCTTGGCCAGCTCGAACCGGTAGCCGGGCAGCACGGGCGCCGGCCGGACGCCGACCGGGGGCCGGGTGACGGTTGCGGTCATCGCAGGTTCTCCTGATCGGTCTGCGCCTTCTGGCCGGTCTGCGCCTCCTGGCCGGTCCGCTCCTGCTGGCCGGTCCGCTCCTCCTGGGTCTGCGCAGGGGCGATGCCTGCCCCGGTCAGGGCGAGGAACGCGGCCTCGAGCGGCGTCACCACGGGCGCCAGCTCCCGGAGCGCCACGCCGGCCCGCACCAGCCGTACGACCAGCTCGTCGACGGCCGGCACGGGTCCGCGCACCACGAATGCGTCGGCGTCGAGTCGTTGGGCGGGGTCGCGGCCGGGCACGACGCGGAGCCCGGGCGTCTCCGACGCCAGCCGGTGGGCGGCCGCGGGGTCGGAGGTGAGCAGCCGGTAGTCGAGCTCGCCGCTCTCGGCGGCGAGCTTGCTCACCGGCCCGGAGAAGACGACCCGTCCGGCGGCGAGGATGGTCACCTCGGAGCACAGCGCGGCGAGGTCGTCCATGCGATGGCTGGACAAGACCACGGCGGCCCCGTCCGCGGCGAGTCCGGCGATGACGCGGTGCGCGTGGTGCTTGCCCGCGGGGTCAAGGCCGTTGGCCGGCTCGTCGAGGACGAGCAGTCGCGGCTTGGTGAGCAGCGCCGCGGCCAGCCCGAGCCGCTGGCGCATCCCCAGCGAGAAGCCCCGGACCCGGTCCTCGGCCACGTCGGAGAGCCCGACCTGCTCCAGCGCGTCGTCGACGCCGGTGGCGCCCCCGGCGTCGTACCGGCCCAGCGAGGCCAGGGCCGCGAGGTTCTGCCGCGCGGTGAGCGAGGGATAGAGCCCGGGCCCGTCAACGAAGCCCGCGACGCCGCCGGGGACGGCGAGCGTCCGCCCGACCGGCGTACCCAGGATCTCGAGGCGGCCGCCGTCCGCGACCGCCAAGCCCAGCAGCAGGCCGAGGAGCGTCGTCTTGCCCGCGCCGTTCGGGCCGACCAGGCCGTGGACCTGCCCGTACGCCACATCGAGGTCGACGCCGTCGAGTGCGGCCACATCGCCGAAGGACTTCGTGATCCCGCGAGCCCGGACTGCCGGGCTCCTGTTTCCGTCGACTTTTCCCATCCGTGTCCTTCCTCGGCAGCCGGCACTCGATCGCAGGTTCGTTGATCGGTACGGCAGCGAGAAAGTTAGACCCACTAAGGACGCTGGACGGTGTGCACCATGACAACACTGGGTTCACGCCGAGTAAACAAAGATCGTGACAGGCGGGAGACTTGGCCTGAGCAGTTAAAGATGTCTCCAGGCCACGTTCACCTACTGGTGGGTTTACGCCCGTAATATCCCCGTTTTGTAAACAAGTGCTCAACTGGGGGTTTTTACATGGGTTCCTCCCGCAAGCGTCTGCTGCGGCTGCTTGTGCCGACGACGACTGTGGCCACGGCGGCGGTCGTCGGCACGGTCCTCAATCCCGTCCTGCCCGCGAACGCCGCCACCTCGCACCACCACGACGGCGGCCGGGCACGCAGCGTGATCTTCATCAACGGCGACGGCATGTCCGCGGCTCATCGTGAAGCCGCGCGGCTGCACCTGGCCGGTCTCGACGGGCGGCTCGCCATGGACAAGCTCCCGGTCTCCGGGCAGCTGAGCACCAGCCCGCACGACCCCAAGACCGCCGTCACCGACTCCGCCGCGGCGGCCACCGCCTGGGCGACGGGGACCAAGACCTACAACGGCGCGATCAGCGTGGACGTCAAGGGCAAACCGCTGCCGATCCTGGGCCGTCAGGCCAAGGAGGCGGGCAAGTCCACCGGCCTCGTCACCACGTCTCAGGTGACCGACGCCAGCCCTGCCGCGTGGTTCTCCCAGACCGCCGACCGCGACTCTCAGGACGAGATCGCGCGGCAGTACCTGGCGGTCAGCAAGCCGGACGTCATCCTCGGCGGCGGCGAGGACTGGTGGCTCCCCGCGGGCACGCCGGGCGCGTGGCCCGACAAGCCCGCCGAGGACCCCGACGAGGCCAGCAAGGGCACCAAGGGCAACCTGATCGACAAGGCCAAGCGCGCCGGCTACCAGTACGTCTCCAGCGCGAAGCAGCTGGCCCAGGCAAAGCGAGGGAAGCTGCTGGGCCTGTTCAGCAACGAGGAGATGTTCCAGCAGCGGCCCGAAGGCCAGGGCGACGTCTACGCCCCGGCCGTGGACCTGGCCACCATGACCAAGAAGGCCCTCGACACCCTCAGCACGAACAAGAAGGGCTTCTTCCTGTTCGTCGAGGAGGAGGGCGTCGACGAGTTCGCGCACGAGAACAACGGCACCCGTGTGCTCCAGGCCATGGCCTCCCTGGAGAAGGCCGTCAAGGTCGCCAGGGCGTACGTGGCCGCGCACCCCGACACGCTTCTCGTCATCACCGGTGACCACGACTGCGGCGGCCTCACGGTGGAGGACACCGACGACACCGACGAGAGCGGCAGCGACCTGTCGACCGAGGACGGTCCGTTCAAGATCCACGGCAGCAACCTCACGTTCATGATGGACTGGACCACCACCGGGCACACCGGCGTGGACGTCCCGGTCACGGCCGAGGGGCCCCTGTCCGCCCTCTTCACCGGCAAGCACCCCAACACGTACGTGCACACGGTGCTCTCGAAGGTGCTGACCTCACGTCACTGATCGGCCGTTCGTCGCGCCGCCGCCGCCTCCATCGGCGGCGGCGCGGCCGAAGCTCCGCCGGGCACGGCGATAACCGGTTGCCCGCCGCGACCGGGCGTGGGGACACTCTGCGGCATGAACGTCCCCTACAGGCAGATCCGTGCCGCCTACAGCGAGGAGGCCGTCACCGTCTACCAGGCCTACGATCCGGCGATCGCCGTCAGAGCCGTCGCGGCTCAGAGGTTCGTGCCGCCGTTCAAGCGGGAGCGGATGACCTGGATCAAGCCGTCGTTCCACTGGATGATGTATCGCAGCGGCTGGGCCGCCAAGCCCGGCCAGACCCGCGTGCTCGCCGTCGAGATCACCCGCGACGGCTTCGAATGGGCGCTCGCCCGTTCCTGTCCCAGTCATCCCGGTCCCGGCGACGACCACGCCTCGTGGTCCGCCCGGCTCCGAGACAGCCCCGTGCGGATCCAGTGGGATCCCGAGCGTGACGCCCACCTGAACCCGCTGCCGTACCGGTCGATCCAGATCGGCCTGTCGCGCGAGGCCGTCGACCGCTACGCCGACCAGTGGATCGTCTCCGTCACCGACATCACAGACACACTCGGCGCGGTCCGGGCGGGCGCCTCCGCACCGCCCGCCGAACGGCCCTATCCGCTGCCGCCCGCCCTCGCCGCCGTCATCGGCGCCGCCTGAGCAGGGCCCCGTCTCCCGGCCTGTGCCAGACTGGCGGCGATGGCATCCGATCCCCTCACGCGCGCGACCGCATCCCTGTACGGCCTGGCATTGGGCGACGCGCTCGGTTCCCAGTTCTTCGTGCCCGCCAACCGCGAGGCGCTCGCCGCCCGCACTCTGCCGCCCGGGCCCTGGCAGTGGACCGACGACACGGAGATGGCCTGCTCGCTCTACCGCCTGCTGGCCGGCCGGGGCATGGTCGACCAGGACGCGCTGGCGGCCTCGTTCGCCGCGCACCACGACTTCGACCGCGGCTACGGCCCGGCCACCGGCACACCGCCCGGCGGCGTACGGGACGGGATCGGCGCGGCCCGGCGGCTGCTCACCATCGCCGATCCTGTGCTCGCGGCCCGTGCTCTGGGCAACGGCCGGAACACAGCGGCGCACGACACCCTGCCGTTCACCCTGTGGGCGGCGGCCCGGCACCTCGACGACGTCGAACGGGCGATCTGGACGACGGCGACGGCGGGCGGCGACGTCGACACCACCTGCGCGATCGTCGGCGGCGTCCTGGGTGGCCGCACCGGGCTCGGCGGACTGCCGCGCGACTGGCTGCGCCGCATGGAACCGCTGCCCGGCTGGGCCGAGGTGCCGGCCGGTCTGCGCCCGGAGACGGCGGACGGTTCCTGGCCGCACTCCACGGCCGGAGTTCCGGCGGATCGGTGACCGCGTACGACCGCCCGCTGCTGGAGCCGCTCATCGACACGATCCTGTTGCAGCGCCACGCCCCGCCGCTGGGACGAGCCGACGTCCCTGCGGTCAGGTGGCCGGCCACCCCCGAGGTATCGCTGGCGTGGAAGCTGCTCTGGCTGGCGTCCCGACATCTGGCCGCAGGGCAAGGACCTCTACGACGCCGTCCTGCTCGCCGAGCGCGTGGCGCTCCCCCGTGATCTTCTGTACGGGGTTCTGCGCGACGCGCTCGGGGAGCGCGAGGCCGACGAGTTCGGCCCGGAGACGATCCGTTCCCTCGATGTCGACTGGAACGAGTTCCGCGCCGAATATCCGCAGGTCACCGGTGATCGCTGTGACTGGCTGGAACGGCTGACGAGGGCGCTCGGCCCCGCCTTCGCGGAGGAGTGGCCCCGGATCAGGTGAGACGGCCGACGTAGGCGAGCGCCTGCTTGAGCAGCACGCCCTGGCCGCCGGTCATCTCCTGCTGCACGATCGGGGAGGCCGCCTCCTCGGGCGTGAACCACTCCAGGTCCAGCGCGTCCTGGCGGGGCCGGCAGTCGCCGCGCACCGGGACGATGTACGCCAGGGAGACCGCGTGCTGGCGGGGATCGTGGAACGGCGTGACCCCCGGAGTGGGGAAGTACTCCGCCACCGTGAACGGCGTCGGCGAGACCGGCACGCTCGGCAGCGCGACCGGCCCGAGATCCTTCTCCAGGTGGCGCAGGAGCGCGTCGCGGATGCGCTCGTGGTAGTACACCCGCCCGGACACCAGCGCCCGGCTCACGGTGCCGTCGGCGCCGATCCGCAGCAGCAGGCCGACGCGGGTCACGGTGCCCGTGTCGTCCACGCGCACCGGCACTGCGTCCACGTACAGGATCGGCATCCGGCCCCGCACCGACTCGATCTCGTCGGGAGCAAGCCAGCCTGGCGTCGTTTCGGTCATTTCGGTCACGGCTCGATCGTACTTGCCCAGGCGGGGGGCGGTCCGCATCTCGGAGAGGTTCCCGGTCGGACCTCTACGGCGCTCGCGGCGCATCTGCGAGACGATCCCCGTACGCTGCCCCGGCAGCGGGGAGCCGGAGATCGTCAGTGCGCCGATCGGGCCATGACGGCTCCACGACGCTTGGCAGGCACTCCCGAGGCGAAAGGTCTGGTCATGGTCGAGATCCCCCAGGACTTGCCGATCTTCGAACGTGACGCGGTTCGCATCGTGCTTCGCGATACCGGCGACCGCATCCTGCTTTTCCACACTCATGAACCGACCGCGCCGGAACTCGGCCAGTGGTGGGAACTACCCGGAGGCGGCGTCGACGAGGGCGAGACCTACCGGGAAACCGCGGCGCGGGAACTGCGCGAAGAGACCGGCATCATCATCTCCCCCGAACAGGTCGGGCCGCCGAACTGGAGCCGGACCGCGTCGTTCCGGCACCGCGACCGGCGGCATCTCCAGCATGAGGTCGTGGTCGAGGTACGCCTTGACCAGGCCGGCGACCTGATCGACGAGACCGGGCGCCTCGACTACGAGCGCGAGGACTACTTCGACTTCCGCTGGTGGCCGATCCCCGAAGTGGTGGCCAGCTCCAAACCGTTCTATCCCCGGAGTCTTCCCCGCTTGCTGACCGCCTTCCTGGCCGGGGAGAAGCTCAGCGAGCCGTTCGAACTCTGGTCGTGACCACCGATCAGGCCGGCCCGCGTCGTAGGTGGTGCTCGCCGTGCGGAGGGCCGAGCGGGCGGGCGAGGCGGGGATGCGGTTCGCGCCGCTCCAGCCAGTGGGCGGTCGACAGGGTCGCTCGATCGATCATGTCGGCCGTACCCCGGAAGTCGACGGGCAACACCTCCACCGGGCACAGCGGCGGCAGCACGTGCAGGCGTGTCCGCCGCGTGTTGTGCCTGATCGAGGCGCTGATGCGCTGCTCGCTCAGCAGGTTGTAGCCGTGCAGGGCCATGGCGATCGCCGTCGACGGCGCGGCCGGCAGGTGGCAGGAGAACCCGGGCGCCAGCAGGTACGCCTCGTCGGCCCCCGCGTCCACCGCGTAGTCCAGTGTGGTCAGGTCGGCGACGCCGCCGTCCATGAGCACGTGGTCGCCGATCGCCACGGTGGGATACAGGGCCGGGATCGCGGTGCTGGCCAGCAGGGCCGGCAACGCGGGCCCTCGCGAAAGGATCACCGGCCGCCCCGTCCGCACGTCCGCGGTGAGCACCGACAGCGGAACCCGCGTCTCCTCCAGGGTGCGGATCGGCAGGATGCGTTCGAGGAACCGCCGCAGGGAAGAGTTCTCGAACAGGTAGTTCCGACGGCCCAGCAGCGCCGCGACCAGCGTGGCAGGGTTGACCGGGAACGTGTAGTTGAGCACACCCAGCGCCTGCAGGGCTCCCCGCAGGGGATGAAGGGGAAGGTTTCCGGCCAAGGTACGGAGCACGTCGGGCCCGCTCACCGGATAAACGTCGTGGCTGCTCACCGACAGCCACAGCCGCGCCAGCTCCTCCACGCCTCCGGCGTCGGGGCGGGAGGCGTAATAGGCGCCGTTGAGCGCCCCGATTGAGGCGCCCACCACCATGTCGGCGCGGATCCCGTGAGCGGTGAGCGCGCGGAGCATGCCGACCTGCGCGGCTCCCAGGCTGCCGCCTCCCCACAGGATGAACGCCGTCGTCATCGGCCGCTTCCCCACGTTCCCCCGGCCCCGGTTCCCCCTCCTACCCGTACGCCCCCGTTTCACCCGCCGTACGAAGGGGTGTGGGGTTACGTAAGACAAGGGATTTCGACCGCGCCCTTGTTTATCCTGCCGAGGCGACAGTCGAAAGGCAGGAATCCCCCATGGCCTATGCCGATCAGATTTCTCCCGTTCTCCGTGCCACGTTCGAGATCCTGCGTGAAGCCGGACGGCCGCTGCGGCCCGAAGAAGTTCGGAAGGAAGTCGAAAGCAGAGTGACGATTCCTGCGGAGCTCCGGGGGCCCAACGCCCACGGCCAGGCGCGGTGGTGGGCGCAACTGGGCTTTCGCACGGGCGAGGCCGCCTCGATCGGCTGGATGACCAAGCGGAACGGCTGGGCCATCACCGAAGCGGGAATCCGCGCGCTCGACGACTTCGAGGGCACCGAGCTCTATCAGGAAATGGTGCGCCAATACCGCGCGAGGCGACTGCCGCCGCAGGTACGCGTTTACCGCGACCCCCGCTGGAGCAGCGTCCTGCAGGCCCTGGAGCGTCTGGAGCCGGGCTACTGGACCACGTATGGCGACCTCGCGGCCCTGGTGGGCATGTCGGCACAGGCAGTCGGGGGCTTCATGGCCGAAAGCACCGACGTCGGCAGCGCGCATCGCGTCCTGCAGTCGGGAGGACGGATCTCCCAGCAGTTCCGATGGCCGGACCCGGAACGGACCGATGATCCGCGTGAGGTGCTCGAAAAGGAAGGCCTGACCTTCGACCACGCCGGCCGAGCCGACCCGCAGCGGCACATCACCGCCGATCGCCTCCGCGCGATGCTCGCCGAGGACGGCGTCGCCCTGCCACCCGTGGGAGGTCCCCAGCCTCCGCCTCCGCCCGATCCGACTCCTGCCGCGTTCGAGCAGTTCCAGCAGAACCTCCAGTACGCCCGGCAACTCGTGGACGGGGGTCGCAATCTGGAACGACTCGCGGTCGGCTCCTTCGACGTCACCGACCTCTACCGCGCCGCCTGGACCCAGGCCGTGGCGGCCCTCGACCACTGGGTCACGCGCGAGATCGTCGACCGGGCCGTTGCTCTGGCCCTGAGTCCGGAAGTGCGCCGTCCTCCCAAGTTCAGCAACCTGAGCATCCCTGTTGAGCTGTTCGAGAGGGTTCACCATCACGACGAACCTCTCGGGGACAGCTTCCGCGCCCACCTGGAGAAGCATTTCTCCTTCATGACCTTCCAGAATCCAGAGAAGATCAAGGAAGGGTTCGCGTACGTCAGCACGGTGAACCTCTGGGTGAAGGTCGCCGAGGTCCTGACCGACCAGGACGCCAGGAGCCCGATCACCGCGGACGGCGTCCGTACGAGGCTGCGGGAGATCGCCTGGCGCAGGAACAACATCGCCCACACCGCCGACCACGACCCGCAACGCCCCGGGCAGAAGGCTCCGATCACCGCCGCCGAGGCGGAGGCGACCATCGAGTGGCTCGAAGCGATGGCCATCGCCATCCAGCAAGCCCTCGGAGATCCCCTTCCCGCTATGACCCCCGACGCCGCCGGTGAGCTGCGAGCCGCCCCGGTGACCGCTCAGGCGGAACCGGCCACAGGCCCGCGGGGAAAGCGCGCGTGGGACGAGCCCAGCTTCCTCCAGGCCGTGGAGGAGTACTGCCCCGCCGGAGTGCGCGACACGCTGCTGGCCGTCTACCGTCATGCCGAGAGCCACCCGTCCTTCCATGAGTACTACTTCGGCGAAGGCGAGTATCCCTCGGTCACCGCCTGGTTCAACCTCGGCTCCGACAAGGCATCCGTGTGGAGCATCTACA
The DNA here is from genome assembly GCF_006874475.1 of Microbispora hainanensis. Lineage (GTDB taxonomy): Bacteria > Actinomycetota > Actinomycetes > Streptosporangiales > Streptosporangiaceae > Microbispora > Microbispora hainanensis. The sequence continues at coordinate 104,891 of NZ_VIRM01000024.1, read as the reverse complement.
CAGGGCCGGCCAAGTCGGTCCTGGCCGTCAACTTCGGGTCCATACGCAGTCACGGCGCTTCACGAGAACGTATGACACGACTCGCCGAGAGGCTCAGCGTCCTTCCGAGATCGGCCCACCTCCGCGACCAGCTCGAATCCGCCGACTACGGCAAGTACCCGTCGTTCCAGCCGGAAGCCCTCACACGTCCGGAGGCCCGGGAGGTCATCATCACGGCGCTGAACGAGTTCCTGACCGGCGAAACGCCCCGCTGACCGTGGCGAACAGCAGCAACGGCAGGCCGCCCCGGATTGGCTCCTGACGCTGCAGCCCGCACCGGGGAGAACGACGGGACGTGGCCCCTCGGCCTCATTCCGGGGACTGACACGTCTTACCTCGCGGCTATTTCTGTCAGATTGACAAAAAGCTAGTCTCAGCCGCATGACCGAGGACCAATGGGTGCCGCCCGTCGTTCTCCTCGCGGTCGATCTGGTGATCCTGACGTTGCGCCGGTCGCGCCTGCACGTACTGCTCGTCGAACGCGGTATCGAGCCGTACAAGGGTGCTCTCGCGCTACCCGGCGGGTTCCTCCAGCACGCCGAGGAAGAGATCACCGCCGCGGCTCACCGGGAGCTGGCGGAGGAGGCCGACCTCGACGTCGAAACCCTCCGCCTCGAACAACTGGGCGTGTACGGAGACCCGGGGCGCGACCCACGTGGCCGAGTCGTATCGGTGGCGTACCTGGCCATCGCACCCCGCCTGCCGGAGCCGACCGCGGGAACGGATGCGGCCGATGCAGGATGGCAACCCGTCGAAGGGGTGCTCGCCGACGACCTCACGCTCGCCTTCGACCACCGGCGCATCATCTCGGATGGTGTAGAGCGCGCTCGCGCCAAGCTTGAACACTCCTCCCTCGCCACGGCCTTCTGCGGACCGACATTCACCATCACCGATCTGCAGGACGTGTACGAGGCGGTCTGGGGGATCCCGCTCGACCCCAGGAACTTCTATCGCAAGGTCCAGAAGACCGAAGGCTTCATCGTCCCGGCAGGGACAGCCCGCAAAGCCACCGGCCGGCCCGCTCGCCTGTTCCGGGCCGGTCCGCGCACAGTCCTCTATCCGCCGATGGTGCGGCCAACCGAGCCACCGAGCCCAAAGGAGCAGGAGAGTGAGTGACCGCCCGATCGTGATCCTCACCGCGCTTGACCTGGAATATCAAGCGATCCGCAGGAAGCTGCTCGACCCGGAGTTACACCGTCATCACCACGGCACGCGCTTCGAGGTCGGCCGCCTCGACCGCAACCGCTGCCGACTGGCCCTGGCTCATGTCGGGACTGGCAACCAGTCGGCGGCAGTGCTGGCCGAACGCGCCATCAATGAGTTCCACCCGGCCGCGCTGCTGTTCGTGGGCGTGGCGGGCGCCCTGCACTCCCACATCGATCTCGGGGACGTCGTCGTTGCGACCCGTATCTACGCCTACCACGGTGGGACGAGCGAGGACGACGGGCTCAAGAGCCGCCCCCGCAGCTGGGAGACATCGCATGCCGCCGACCAGATCGCGCGCCACATCGGCCGCATCGGCGCGTGGACGCGTGATCTCCCTGATCCCGGCCGTGCCCCGCAGGTGCACTTCGGCCCGATCGCGGCCGGTGAGGTGGTCCTGAACTCCCAGGTGTCCGGACATGCCCGGTGGATACGGCAGAACTACAACGACGCCGTCGCTGTCGAGATGGAGGCCGCCGGAGTGGCCCAGGCCGGGCACCTGAACAGCGCACTTCCCGTCATCGTGATCAGGGGCATCAGCGACCGGGCCGACGGAACCAAGGAGGTGGCCGACCGCGACCAGTGGCAGCAGCGGGCCGTGGCCAACGCCGCGGCGTTCGCGGCGGCGCTGGCCGAAGAGATCGCCGCCGAGGACCGGGACGGTGGCTGGCTGACGAGGAGCACGGCGGCGAAAGGATCCACCATGCCCGAGCACGGGGCGACGTACAACATCGCACGTGACAACGCCCGGGTCGGCGTTCAGGCCGGAGTCGTCCACGGCGATGTTCGGCTCGGCTTCGAACCTGATCGGCCGACCGACCTGACGGAGGCGCTCGCCGGGTTCCGCTCCCAGCTCAAGCACGCACGGGACAACGGTCGCCTCGACGAGGACACCTATATCGCGGCTCAGGAGGAGCTTGCTGCGGCCGAGGAGGCCCTGCAGACGAAGGCGCCGCAGAGCAAGGGCAGACTGACCATGGCTCTCAAGAAGCTCCGCGGGTTGATCAGCGACGTCGGCGAGCTGGCGACGGAGCTCGCGGCCATCATCGCTCTCGCGCAGGCCTTGTCATGACGCCTCCGCAGGACACCACGACGAACGTCGCCGCCGACGACGCCCAGGTCGGCGTTCAGGCCGGCGTCGTGCATGGCGATGTCTACTACTACGCGGTCGCCCCGGATTCGCCGCCGGAGAAGAAGTTTGAAATCGGCGTCCATTTTCTGGAAGGCGGCGCGGCGGGGCGGGCCTTACGGCTCATCGACGAGGCACGTGCATCCAACTACGTAACGAACCGAGTGTGCTTCTACTGGCCGCTCGCCATGGTCAGCGGCAGGACCCGCCGGGAGCTGTCCGCCCAAGAGGCGGCCCGCCTCCGCGACTCGGACCGCTTCCTCCCGCTTACCGGCGACGACTTCTGGGCAGACGGCGTGCGGGTCATCCGCCGGCTCCTGGGCGCCGCGGAGAAACCCGGCGCGGACGTCCGCCTTCTGATGGCAGAGCTCGACGAGCTCCGCCCGACTCATCGGACCACGATCCTGCGCCATATGGGGCTGTTCCTCGACGGGTCGATCAAGGACCAGCTGTGGCATCTCACCCTCCGAGACGCCCGCGAGCAGCAGAAGGCCGGCAACCGCGAGAACCGGGTCTGGAAGTTCTTCGAGCCGGAGCCGGCCACCCCCCAGGTGCGACAGCCCGAGCAGCCGACGGTTCCCGTTGCGACCTGGCTCAAGGCGGTGGCGGGGACGCTGGTCTCCGTACCGGCAACCGTGCACATCGGCCTGCTACTGGTTCAGGGCGGCCGGGTCTCCGCTCTGCTCGCCTACCTGGTGAGTATCAGCGGGGGTTGGCTCGCCGCCCGCGCGGGCCTGGAATGGTGCTTCCGTTCGGGCCGCCGCAAGGCGACCGACGAGGCGTACGGGCTGACACCACGCCCCAGAACCGACACGTCTCCTGATCGCTTCGCGCGGAGAATCGACAATCGGCTCGTGTACTACCTCGCCAAGTACGTGCCGGACGGGATGGACCGCGAGGTGTGGCTCACGTGGACGGCCGGCATCCGCAGGCGTATTCGTGACGAGATCGCGGACGCGTACCGTGACACAGGCATCAAGGTCGAGGCGTTCAACTGGCTGATCCGCCATCGGGTGGACGAAGTGGTGCGCCGGTGGAGAGGCGGCACGCTGTGGAGCTACCGTCAGGAACTGGCCACTCCCCCGCCCACGATGGCGACGGCCATGCTCGGCGCGATGGCCTTCGCCGCCGGAGGAGCCTGGGCGGCGGGCGGCGCGATGCAGACCAATTGGCCTACCGGGATTCCGTCGGTCGTCCTGGCCGTCGCAGCCGGCTGGATCGCCGTAAGCGCCTGGCTGCGGATCGCCCTCGAACGCCGCCGATACAGGGCCGACGAGTCCGATTCCAAGGAAGTGTCGGCCGAGTGCGATAAGGCCTACATCCGATGGAAGAAGCGGCTTGCCGACAAGCCCGACGACGGAGAAATGGCCACCTGGCTGGACTGCGACCGCAAGATGCTGCTGGACGAGGCGCTGCGGCACTACCGGCTCAAGATGAGCGACGTCGTCGCTTACGCCTTCATCGAGGCGCGGAGCGGTTCGGCGACCCGGGCGCGGGTCAAGGGCGGTCCCTGGCGATACCGGAAGTACGACATGAAGATCTTCATCATCACCGCCGACGGGGTACGGCAGTGCAACGCCAAGCTGGACTTCGAGGCCGGCACCTTCCATGATCGGAATCGGCTGAACTACCGCTTCGAGGCGGTCACGGCCGTCCACGTCCAGCAGGCGGACGACAACTCGCATACCTTCGAGCTCTCCCTCATTGACGGCCAGAAGTTCACCGCTCAAATGATCGGGCCGGAACTCGAGGAACAGCAGCAGCCTGAGGATCCCAAAGATGTCTCCGAAGTGTCTCTGGATGCAGCGGGCCTGCGCCACACGCTCCATGTCCTCGAGGGTGTCGCCGCGGAGGGCAAGGCGTGGATGACGCGTGAGCGGGGCGGCCGATGACGAAGCGCTGCACCCCGGCCGGCCTGACACTTACCACTAGCCGCTCAGGTGGACCATGGCCGCGTAGAGCTGCTCTCCGGTCAGCGGAGGTTCCGGCAGTTCGTGCCGGTTCTCGGCCCGGAACGCGTCGATCATGAGATGCAGGTTGCGCCGCCAGGCCTGGGGTGCGGCGTGGCTCGTGGCCTCGATGATGCGGCCGTTGGCCCAGACCAGGGTGATGATGTCGGCCTCGGTGATGTCCGGGCGCACGACGCCGTGCTCCTGGGCGCGGTGCAGGATCTTCTCCAGGAGCTGGTAGAGCCGGTCGTGCATCGCCTCGGTGCGCTCGCTGGCCGGGAAGCGCATCGAGACCAGGTCGTTGAATCCGCGGTCTCCGGCCTGCATGCCGAACAGCGCTTCGAGGAAGACGCAGAAGCCTTCCCACGCGTCGTCCATGGCCAGGGCGTGTTCGGCGGTCTCGACGAACTTCTGCACCTTGGGTTCGAAGACGGCCAGCAGGAGATCGACGCGTGTGGGGAAGTGCCGGTAGAGCGTGCCGATCGCCAGGCCGACGTCGCGGGCGATCTGTTCCAGGGAGGCGTCGACGCCGTGCGCCGCGAACGCGGCCTGAGCGGCGGCGATGAAGCGCTCCCGATTGCGCTGCGCATCCCGACGCCGCGGCCGGGCCGGGGAGGCGGGCTCTTCGGCGGATCGCGACATGATCCCAGGATATCGAGATGAGGCACCCCTCAGATAACCCATCATGAGGGGTGCCTCATGTTAGTGCTACAGTCGAATCAACCTGAGGCATGCCTCACGATACGGATCCGCTCGACCGGCTGACCCTGGAGGGCACGCATGAGCACCCCCGACCGCGCCCCACGACCAGAGAAGAGCACCCCCCGATGAGCGAACATGACGCGACCGAGTCCGTGGAGCGGGAGAGGGTTCGCTTCACCAGCGGCGACACCGAGTGCGCCGCCTGGCACTATCCGGGAACCAACGGCGCCTGTGTGATCATGGCCGGAGGGTTCGCGGTGCCCAAGGAACCGGCCACCGACCTGTTCGCGAAGCGGTTCAACCAGGCCGGATTCGCGGTCCTCGCCTTCGACTACCGCCGCCTCGGGGAGAGCGGCGGGCGACCGCGCCTGGCCCTCCCGGTGAGGGACCAGCTCGACGACTGGCAGGCCGCGATCGGCTTCGCCCGGACTCTGCCGGGAGTCGATTCGACCAGGCTCACGGTCTGGGCCTTCTCCGCCTCCGGCGGTCACATCTTCCGCGTCGCGGCGCGCAACCCGCAGCTTGGCGCGGCGATCGCGCAGACGCCGAACGCCGACGGTCCGGCCATCGCCCGCAACGCCGCACGTCACCAGAGGCCGCTCGCGATGCTGCGGTTCACCGGTCGCGCCGTTCTCGATGCCCTCGGCGGTCTCGTGGGTCGCCCGCCGCGGCTGGTGCCGCTCGTCGGAGAGCCGGGGACCGTCGCGATGCTCACGACGCCGGACGCCCTCGACACCGGCCGCGCGCTGCGTCCGGAAAGGTACCCGGACTGGCAGCAGAGTGTCGCCGCCCGTTCAGCGCTTCGCCTCACGGTCTACCGGCCCGGCCGGTACGCGGCCGGGGTGCGGTGCCCACTGCTCGTCTTCGTCTGCGACCAGGATCAGACGTCACTCGTCGAGCCGTCCGTCCGGGCGGCGAACCGTGCTCCCCGCGGAGAGCTCGTCCGGATATCCGGCGGGCATTACGCCCCGTTCCTGGAGAAGCACGAGCAGGCCGTCGAGGCGCAGCTGTCCTTCCTGCGCCGGCACCTGCTCGAACCTGCGCGAGCGGATCGCTCCGCGCCCGTTGATCGCGTACGGCGCCGAGGAACAGGAACGTGAAGAAGATCGAGCTGTCCGCAGGGACGATCGAGTACGTGGACACCGGCGGCAGCGGGCCCACGCTCGTGCTGTTGCACGGATTGATGATGGACGCCTCGCTGTGGGACGAACTGATCTCCGGCCTGTCCGCCGACCACCGGTGCGTCGCGCCGACGCTGCCGCTCGGGGCGCATCGTCACGCGATGCGCCCCGACGCCGACCTGTCGCTGCGCGGGACGGCCCGGCTGGTCGCGGAGTTCCTCGAACGCCTCGACCTGCGTGACGTCACCCTCGTCGGCAATGACACGGGCGGAGCGCTCGTCCAGCTGCTCATGTGCGACGGCGCCGCGCCCGTGGGGCGCGTCGTGCTCGCCTCCTGCGATGCGTTCGACCGCACGGACAACTGGCCGAAGTGGACGACAGCTACACCCTCATCCCCCTGGACCAGCCGGAGAGACTCGCTCGGCTCATCCGAGACTTCACAGGCGTGGGCCCCGGGTGAGGAGTGGATCAGCGGACGGGGAGGCCGGTGACGGCGCGGCCGATGATGAGGCGCTGGATCTCGCTGGTGCCCTCGAAGATGGTGAAGATCTTGGCGTCGCGGTGGAAGCGCTCGACCGGGTGCTCGCGGGTGTAGCCGGCCCCGCCGAGGATCTGGATGGCCTGCTCGCTCGTCCAGACGGCCGTCTCGCTCGCGACCAGCTTGCTCATCGAGCCCTCGGCCTGCTCGAACCGCCGGCCGTGCCGGGCCATCCAGGCCGCCCGCCAGGTCATCAGCCGGGCGACGTCCACCCGGGTGGCCATGTCGGCCAGCAGGAACGCGACCGCCTGGTTCTCCCCGATCTTGCGGCCGAACTGCTCGCGCTCACGGGCGTAGTCGCGGGCGTACTCGTAGGCCGCACGCGCCACGCCGACGGCCATGGCGGCGACGAGGGGGCGGGTGGTCTCGAAGGTCCGCATCGCGGCCTGCTCGCCGGACCGCGCGCCGGCGCGTACGCGGGCGAGTCGCTCGTCCAGCTTCTCCTTGCCGCCCACCAGGCACCGGCCGGGCACCCGTACGTCGTCCAGGACCACCTCGGCCGTGTGCGAGGCGCGGATGCCGTGCTTCTTGAACTTCTGCCCCTGGGACAGGCCGCGCGTGCCGGGCGGAACCACGAAGGACGCCTGGCCCCGGGTGCCGAGCGAGGGGTCGACCGAAGCGACGACGACGTGCACGTTGGCGATGCCGCCGTTCGTGACCCAGGTCTTCACACCGTTGAGGACCCACTCGTCCTTCGCCTCGTCGTAGACCGCACGCGTCCTGATCGCGCCGACGTCGCTGCCGGCGTCCGGCTCGGAGGAGCAGAACGCGCCGAGCTTGACGTCGTCGGCGGTCCCGAACATCTGGGGCAGCCACTCCCCCATCTGCTCGGGGGTGCCGTTCGCGGCGATGGAGGCGGCGGCGAGGCCGGTGCCCACGATCGACAGGCCGATGCCGGCGTCCCCCCAGAACAGCTCCTCGAACGCCACGGGCAGGCCGAGCCCCGACTCCTCGAACCACTGCTGGGCGAAGAAGTCCAGCGAGTACAGCCCGATCTTGGAGGCCTCCTGGATCACCGGCCAGGGCGTCTCCTCGCGCTCGTCCCACTCCGCCCCAGCCGGGCGGACGACGTCCCGGGCGAACTCGCGGACCCAGTCGCGCAGTTCGCGAAGGTCGTCGCTCAACTCGGGGCAGAAGGTCATCGGGGGCTCTCCTCTCGTAGGGGTGTTACCAACGGTAACACTAGGAGGGAGCCCGATCAGCGCAGCCGGGACGCGTACTGCGGGACCGTCGCCATCGGCGGTCGCTCGGCCACCCCGACGTCCCTGGTCAGCGGGCGGTGCCCGGCAGGCCCGCGTTCGAACTGGACGAGCCGCGCGGACGGCTCGTGCAACGGAACGATCTTGTCCTGGCGCTCCAGCCGCGCCCAGGCGGTGTGCATGATCTGCCCGGCCATCCTGCCGAGCGCCTCCGTCGACTGGTGCGAGTGGACGCGGCGGCCCAGGTCGACCTGGGCGAGCGCGTCCAGTCCCACCATGTCGAGGAGGTCGATGAGAAGCCCCAGCTCCACGCCGTATCCGGTGACGAACGGCGCCCGTTCCAGGACCGAACGGCGGCCGGCGTACTCACCGGCGAGCGGCTGCACGAACCCGGCGAGCAGCGGCCAGTGCAGGTTGAGCAGCGGACGGGCGACCAGCTCGGTGACCCTGCCTCCGGCGTTCGGTTCCGTCGCGCCGAGCAACGGCCGGTCGTAGCACGCCTTCACGTATCCGACCGCGGGGTCGGCCAGCAGGGGCCCCAGCAGGCCGGTCACGAACGAGGTGCGGAACTCGCGCAGGTCGGCGTCGACGAACACCACCAGGTCGCCGCTCGTCACCGCGAGGGACTTCCACAGCGCCTCGCCCTTGCCGTCGTAGTCCGGATCGTGCAGCTCGGGCAGGATCTCGTCCTGCGCGAAGACCTTCGCCCCCGCGCGTAAGGCCCGGGCCGCCGTGTCGTCGGACGACCGGGAGTCGATCACGACCAGCTCGTCCACGAGCGGGACGGCCTCGACGAGGTCGCGCCGCACGGCGGAGACGATCTCCCCGACCGTCTCCTCCTCGTTCCTCGCGGGCAGCACCACCGAGATCGTGGTGCCTCCCTTGGCGGCCAGCAGGGCGCGGGCCGGCCAGTCGGCCGCCGACGAGGTACGCCGACTCAGCCAGGCCTCCACCTCAGCCAGCACGCCCGTCCTCCCCCTGTGCGCCACGTTTTACTGGCATCACCTTATGCGGCGGCCGGAAGAGGCGATCAGCACGAGCCCCCTCCCAGCGCCGGCACCCCCGCCATGCCGTACACGAGGGCGGCGAAGCCGTACGGCGCCGCGGCCGAGGCCGGGGCACATGCCGGCGCCGGTGAACAGCGCCGCCCTGCGGACCGGGAAGACCCGGGCCTCGGCCCAGGCCTTCCCTCGATCCCCCTGCATGTGCCGGACCAGGCGGCAAGGATCAGCTGCGCAGGCTCCACCGCTGGTTGTCCTGCCCGTTGCAGGACCACAGGATGAGTTTCGTGCCGTTCGCGGTGGCGGCGCCGTTGGCGTCCAGGCACAACCCGGACTGCACACCGGTGATGGTGCCGTTGCCGTTGACGTTCCACTGCTGGTTGGCCTGGCCGTTGCAGTCCCAGATGATCACCTGGGTGCCGTTCGACGTACCCTGGTTGTACGCGTCCAGGCACTTGTTGCCGTACACCTGCAACTGCTTCCCGGAGGTGTAGGTCCAGCGCTGCATGGTGCCGCCCCAGCAGTCCCACAGCTGGACCTGGGTGCCGTTGGCGGTGCTGCCGTCCGGCACGTCGACGCACCTGCCGGACTGGCCGCCGACGATCTCGACGTTCTGCTGCGGGCTGCCGCCTCCGGCCGACGCGTAGCCGGCGGCGGCGATGTTCGCCTGTACGGCGTTCTCGGTGGCCTCCGTCGGATAGCCGGAGGTCAACACGCCCTCATAGAAGGTGCCGCGCCCGGAGACGCTGTTGTCGCCGCCGATGCCGAGCAGGATGGCGCCTTCCTTCTTCATCGGGTTGTAGCCGTTGGGGCGACGTCCGTCGAAATAGGTCGTCAGGCCGCCCGACTGCGCGTTGCCGCCCCGGATCGCCCAGTGGTTCGGCTCGCCCTTGACGATGGCGGTGACGAAGCGGTGGTTGATGGGTGCGAGGTCGTTGTAGCCCGCGTTCACCCCGGAGAACAGTCCCCACTCCAGATCGGCCATGATCCAGGGACCGGCTCCGGATCCGTAGCCCCACTGCTTGTCGGCGCCGAAGTAGACCGTCTCCATGATGGCGGGGGCGTCGGCCTGGCCGTCCGTCTGCGCGTTGCCGTAGTCGAAGCAGCACCACTGGTTGTAGTGCGTGCCGTCGACGACGGCGTAGATGCCCTCGGGCTGGTCGCCGGTCGCGACACCGTTGGTGCTGTTGTTGCGGTAGCCGGTGCCGGGAGAGATGTAGACGCCGTAGGCCTTCTGGCCTCCGATGGTGATCGGGGCCGCCTTCGCGTCGGCGAGGTTGTCCCATCCGCCGGCAGCGGGACCGGGCCAATAGCCGGGTGGCGCCTGGGTGAGCCGGTTGTTGCGGCCGGACTGGTCGTAGATGATCGTGATCACGCAGGTGGTGCCGGAGCAGAACGAGTCCTGTGTGGCGGCGTCGGCCACGCCGCCCGCGCTGAGCACCCCGATGTCGCGGGTGGCGTTGTCCGAGGAACGGCGCACCTGGTAGAGCGGGCCGTTGTAGCCGCCGTAGAGAGCGCGCGTCGTGCTGTGCGCCGCCACACACGGCGTCCCGCCCGCGGCGTAGATGTCACACGGCCCCTGCGTGGCGGCCTCCGACGGTGCGGAGAGGCCGACGAGCAGGCCGGCGGCGACCACCGCGCTCGCCCCGGCTGCGAACGCCCTTCTCAGTCTTCCCAAAACCATGACGCCTTCTTCTCTCGGTCAGGAATCATGAGCGGACGGCGGCAGCCCGGCCAGGCGGTGTTAGCGCTAACATCAATCGACGCCCGACATCGATTCGCGGTTTGACGGTAATGCGGAGTCAATGCGCTGAAGGCTTCTGCGTCAAGGGCAAAGATGTGATGTCTCAGGCGGCCCGGTGCCGCCGGCGCACCGCTTGGACTCTTCCATTACCGCGGTCACCCCGCATCGGTGGGATGTCGTGAAACTTTCATCCGTGAGCCCGCCACCCGTCAGCCGTGGGCGGCGTGGCGCTCCAGGAACGCGTACACGTCGGCCTCGTCGACACCGGGGAACGACCCGGGCGGCAGCGCGGCGAGCACGTGGGAGTTGGCGCGCGCCGACGGCCAGGCGTAGCCCTCCCAGCGCTGCGCGAGCTCGGCCGGCGGGCGGCGGCAGCACTCACCGTTCGGGCAGTTCGAACGGGTGCGGTGGGTGGTCTCGCGCCCGCGGAACCAGCGCGACTCCCGGTAGGGCACACCGAGGGTGATCGCGAAGTCCTTCTCCTGCGACGGGTCCACGTGGGCGATGCAGAAGTACGTGCCGGTGGGCGAGTCGGAGTACTGGTAATAGACCGAGAACCGGTCGGGCGAGAGGAACACCTGGCGGCCCGACCACTGCTGGCACATCCGCTGGCCCTCGATCGCCCCCTGCTCGTCGGCGGGGAAGACGATCCCGTCGTTCTCGTACGCCTTGTAGATGATCCCTCCGGCGTCGTTGCGCACGAAGTGGCAGACGATGTCGAGGTGGCGGGTGGCGATGTTGGTGAACCGGTGCGCCGCCATCTCGTAGGACACCGCGAACACGTCGCGCAGGTCCTCCACCGACAGCGCCTTGTCCTGCTTGGCCTCCCGCAGGTAGGGCACGGCCGCCGCCTCGGGCACGAGGACGGCCGCGGCGAAATAGTTGGCCTCGACCCGCTGGCGCAGGAAGTCGGCGAAGTCGCGCGGCTTGTGGTGCTGGAGCGCGATGTGCCCGAGCGTCTGCAGCAGCACGGTGCGCGGCGTGTGCATGCCGAGCTGCTGGCGTTTGACGTAGATGCGCCGGTTGCGCAGGTCGGTCACCGATCGCGCCGAGCGCGGCAGGTCAGGCGCGGTGTGCACGGTGAACCCGAAGTGCGACACCAGCGCCTGCACGGTGCTCTCCGACAGCGCGCCGGTCCGGTAGCCGACGGCGGTCAGCGCCTCGGCGGCGGCCTTCTCGATCTCCTCGAAGTAGTTGCCCAGCTCGCGCTGCTTGCGCCGCAGCTCGGCGTTGGCGGCCCGCGCCTCCTCCGGCGTGGCCGTGCCCTTCGCCTCCCTGGCCTTGAGCTCCTCGAACAGGCCGAGGATGTGTTCGAGCACGTCGTTGGGCACCCGCGACGAGACCTTCAGCCGGCTCAGTCCGAGCCCCGCGTAGAGCGGGTCGCGCTGGGCCTCCTCCAGTGCGATCTCGAGCTGGGCCCGCCGGTTCGGCGCCTGCCTGCGCAGCAGCTCCTCCACCGGGACGTTCAGCGCGGCGGCGAGCGACTTCAGCAGCGAGAGTTTGGGCTCGCGCTTGCCGTTCTCCAGCAGCGACAGCTGGCTGGGCGCACGCCCGACGCGCTCGCCGAGCTCGGAGAGCGTGAGACCGCGCTGCTTGCGCAGGTGCTTGAGCCGCTGACCGAAGGCCAGGAGATCGAGCTCGTGCGTCAAAGACAGCGGTTCTTCGCCCAGGACGGAGGTCATAACCCGATCTTATGCGGAAAATCGGCGTTTCTTCCAACGAGACCCGATCCACTCCGCGCGGATTGGTCTAGTCCACAGCGAAAACTATGCGGTTCTTCACTGTCGAATACCCGTCAGTCTTGCGCAGGACGGAAGATTTGTGGTTCTTTCGCCCGACCACTCCTTGTGAGTGTCTTGATATCGACACAAACTCGGAAGCAAGCCCCAGGTGACGACAACGTACGCAACAAGGGAGTGACCGGAGATGTCGGATCGCCTCACCGCAGCCGCCCAGCGGCTGCAGCAGGACTGGGAGACCAATCCGCGGTGGACGAACGTCGAGCGGACCTACACGGCCGAGGACGTGATCCGCCTGCGCGGCTCCGTGCAGGAGGAGCACACGCTGGCCCGGCTCGGCGCGGAGCGTCTGTGGGACCTGCTGCACCACGAGGACTACGTCCACGCCCTGGGCGCGCTGACCGGCAACCAGGCGGTCCAGCAGGTGAAGGCGGGCCTCAAGGCCATCTACCTGTCCGGCTGGCAGGTGGCCGCGGACGCCAACCTCAGCGGTCACACCTACCCCGACCAGAGCCTCTATCCGGCCAACTCGGTCCCCGCCGTGGTCCGCCGGATCAACAACGCGCTGCTGCGTGCCGACCAGATCACCTGGGCCGAGGGCGACGAGGAGGCCCCCCACTGGCTGGCGCCCATCGTGGCCGACGCCGAGGCCGGCTTCGGCGGCGTGCTCAACGCGTTCGAGCTGATGAGGGCGATGATCGCGGCCGGCGCCGCGGGCGTCCACTGGGAGGACCAGCTCGCCTCGGAGAAGAAGTGCGGCCACCTTGGCGGCAAGGTGCTGATCCCCACCGGCCAGCACATCAAGACCCTCAACGCGGCCCGCCTCGCGGCCGACGTGGCGGGCGTCCCCACCCTGGTCATCGCGCGGACCGACGCCCAGGCCGCGACGCTCCTGACCAGCGACGTGGACCCCCGCGACCAGGCCTTCTGCACCGGCGAGCGCACCGCCGAGGGCTTCTACCGGGTCCGCAACGGCGTCGACGCCTGCGTCGCCAGGGGCCTCGCCTACGCGCCGTACGCCGACCTGCTGTGGATGGAGACCTCCACGCCCGACCTCGACGTGGCCCGCGCGTTCGCCGAGGCGATCAAGCGGGAGCACCCGGAGCAGATGCTGGCCTACAACTGCTCGCCGTCGTTCAACTGGAAGAAGCACCTGGACGACGCGACGATCGCCAAGTTCCAGCGCGAGCTGGGCCACATGGGATACAAGTTCCAGTTCATCACCCTGGCCGGCTTCCACTCGCTGAACTACTCGATGTTCGACCTGGCCAGCGGCTACGCCCAGGAGGGCATGACGGCGTACGTCGGGCTCCAGGAGGCCGAGTTCGCCGCCGAGCGGCACGGCTACACCGCCACCCGCCACCAGCGGGAGGTCGGCACCGGATACTTCGACCTGGTCAGCACGGCCGTCGCGCCGGACTCCTCCACGACGGCCCTGAAGGGCTCGACGGAGGAGGCACAGTTCGCAGGGGCTCACTAACCACAGCGGGCATATCGGGACACAGGTCGGTGGCGGGCCCCGCCGTCCGTCCGCAGGTCACCCTCGGGGATCTGACGGATCGGCGGCGGGGCCGCGCCGTGTTCGCGGCCGGGTCAGGGCTCCCGGCGGTCAGACGCGCAGGGCGCGGGCGTACCAGCGGCCGTCGAGCGCGTCGATGCGCAGCCGGCGGCCGAAGCAGCCGGACAGGTTCGGGCCGGTGAGCACGTCGTCGACGGGACCGGCGGTCAGGATGCGGGTGTCCCGCATGAGCAGCGCGTGCGTGGTGGTGGCCGGCACCTCCTCCAGGTGGTGCGTGACCATCACGGTGGTGAGCCCCTGCCGGGTGCGGGCCAGGTCTTCCAGCGCCTCGATCAGGTCCTCCCGCGCCGGCAGGTCGAGACCCGCGAACGGCTCGTCGAGCAGCAGGATCGCCGGGTCGGCCATCAGCGCCCTGGCCACCCGGATGCGGGCCCGCTCCCCCTGCGAGCACACCTGGAACCTGCGGTCGGCCAGGTCCTTGCAGCCGAGGTCGGCCAGCAGCCGGTGGGCCCGCTCCCGCTCCTCGTCGCCATACCGGTCCCACAGCGGCGCGCTCGTCCCGGTGTGGCCGGTGAGCACGACGGTCAGCGCGGTCGCGCCCTCCTCCTCCAGCAGCGACTCGTCCACGAGCCGCTGGCTCGCCGCGACCAGGCCGATGCTGCGGCGCAGTTCCCGGAGGTCGACGCTGCCGAGCCGCCGTCCGAGCACCCTGGCCGTCCCCGAGCTCGGGTGCCGTACGGCCGCGGCGACCGAGAGCATCGTCGTCTTCCCGGCGCCGTTGGGGCCGAGGATCACCCAGTGCTGGCCGTGCTCCACCCGCCAGTCGGCGCCGGTCACCAGGGTCCGGCCGACCACGCGGACGGTCACGTCGTCGAGTTCGAGAGCTGCTTCCATGAACAGACAGCATGCTGCACGCGGGCACGCGCTCGAGACGTCGTATCAGGGAATGGACGGGGCGGGGGTGGCCACCACGCTGGGCGGCGGGCTTGCCGGCGGGGTGCCGCCCGGGTCCGGCGGCGGCGACTCCCCGTCGCCCCACTGCGGCTCCTGGCTGACGCCTGAGGACGGGACCGGGGAATGAGCCTGCCCCGGCTGACCGGGCTGCCCGGCGTGGCCCGGCTGTCCGGGATGTCCCGGCTGTCCGGGGCGTCCTGGGCGGCCCGGCGGGGATGGCCGGGGCGGACGGCAGTCCCTCGGCCGCCCGGTGACGCAGCGCCCGTCGCCCGGATGCAGGGTCATCCCGGCCGGTGCCGGCGAGGGCGGCGAGGTCGGCCGGCCGTCGTCCGTGGTCACGGGCGCGGGCGTCGAGCCGGGCGGCATGGTCCGCGTGGCCGTCACCGTCACCCTGGGCCGGGCCGCGTCCGCGATGGGCACCACCGGCGGGCCGGTGCGGAGCGCGTCCTCCGGCGGCAGCGCGCTGTCCTCACCGGGGATGACCACGGGCGCCGCGGGCGGCGGATCGGCCGTGCTCTCCATGTGGGCCGACCCGGCGCCCGCCGCGACCACCGTCACCGCGGCGATCGTCACGGTGGCGAGCGCCGCGAAGCCCGCGTGGGACACCTGTCCCCGCGACCGCGCCGCCCGGCGCCGCTCCGCCCTGCCCTCCGGTGCCGGCCCCTGTGTCGCTTCCCCGGAGGCGCGGTTCCGTGTCCCCTGAGTGGCCCGGCCGGGGACGGCGCCCGCCGGATAGGGCACGGGCTGCCAGATCTCGTCGAGCACGGCCGCGACCGCCCGCCGGGGGTCGCTGGTCGCGCGGACCCCGCCCGCCGCGAGCAGGGAGGCCAGCAGCCACGCCGCGTCCGGACGGTCGGCGGGCTCGCGCTGCAGCGCCGCCGCCACGGCGCCCCACAGCAGCCTCGGCACGGCGTCGATCCGGGGCTCCTCGACCAGGATGCGCCGGGTGAGCGCGTCGAGGTCGCCCCCGCCGAACGGATGCAGCCCGGTCGCCGCGAACGCGACCAGGCAGCCCCAGGAGAAGACGTCGGAGGCGGGGATGGCGTGGTGACCGCGCAGCCGCTCGGGCGCGACCCAGCCCGGGCTGCCCATGATCTGCCCGGCCTGCGTGTGCGCCATCGCGACGTCGAGGTCGCGGGCGATCCCGAAGTCGATGACGAACGGCCCGCGCGGCGACAGCAGCACGTTGCCCGGCTTGAGGTCCCGGTGCACCAGCCCGGCCTCGTGCGTGGCCACGAGCGCGGCGGCCGTGCCGAGGGCCACGCCGTACGCGAGGTCGGGGGTGAGCGCCCCCCGGGCGGAGACGACCTGGGAGAGCGCGGGGCCGGGGACGTATTCGATGACGAGGTAGGGCCGCTCACCGTCGAAACCGTCCTCGATGACGGCGGCCGTGCAGAACGGCGCCACGCGCCGGGAGAGCGCGACCTCCTCGGCGAAGCGGGCCCGCAGCGTGGGGTCCCCCAGGTGCACCGGATGCGGCGTCTTCAGCGCGACGTATCCCCCACTGGGGTGCTCGGCCAGGTAGACGACTCCCATTCCGCCGCTGCCCAGCCGGCCGAGCAGCAGGTAGCGCCCGATGACGACCGGGTCGCCCACGGTCAGCGGGCGCACACCGGGAGGCATGCCGTTCTGGGAAGCCGTTCCGCCACGTGCCATACGGACGCTACCTCTCTCGAAGTGCCGCACAGCCACTGTGGCCGGTTGGAACGCACCCCGCGCCGAAGTAGCGCCAAGCGGCATGAGAGGTAAGCCCAATGGCACCTTTAGGTAAGGCCAGCCGGAGAAACCGCAGGTCACATTGGTCTCATAAACCACAAATGAGCGCCGTTCCCCGCATAAGCACCCCGATCGCCTCCCGCGCGCGCTCCCCGCCGGCACGCCTATCGCCGGCCGAAAGTAGATCAGGCGGCCTCGGCGCCGGAGGTGGAGGAGTGGGCCCGGACGGCGTCGAGGAAGCGGGAGACGTGGTCGAAGAACAGGCGGCCTTCGGGGAGGGCGTCGGCGAAGAGGGGGAAGATGTGCGGCATGCGGTTCCACTCCTCGTAGGTCACCTGCACGCCGTTCTCGCGGGCGCTGACCGCGACCCGGCGGGCCTCGTCGCGCAGGACCTCGGTGGAACCGGTGACGATCATCAGTGGGGGGATGCCGGTGTAGTCGCCGTACACGGGGGACACGAGGGGGTCGCAGCGGTCGAGGCCGTCGGTCCAGCGGCGGGCGAGCCAGTCGACGCGGCCGGCGGGGAGCATGGGGTCGGACCAGGCGTTGGCGCGGTGGCGGCCGGAGCTGAGGTCGGCCCAGGGGGACAGGCAGATGCCGGCGGCGGGGAGGGGCATGCCCCGGTCGCGGAGGGCCAGCAGCGTGGCGAGGGTGAGATGACCTCCGGCCGAGTCCCCGGCCAGCACGATGTCCCCGGCGGCGTATCCGAGGCCGAGCAGGCACTCGTACGCCTGGAGCGCGTCCGACAGCGACTCGGCGAGGGAGTGGACCGGGCCCTGGCGGTAGTCGAGGGAGAACACCGGACGGCCGGCGGCGGCCGACAACCGCCACGTGATCGGCCGGTGGGTGGCCGGGGAGCAGACGAAGTAGGCCCCGCCGTGGAAGTAGAGCAGCACCTTGCCCTCGTCCAGGCCGGAAGCTCCGCGCACCCATTCTCCCGTGCACGAGCCGAACCTGTCTGGAACGATGGACACGTGCTTGGGGAGGATGCCGGGGACCCGCTCGCCGAGGCACATGATGCGGCTGGCCACGGCCATCCCCGCGGTGTTGCGCACGAGGATGGTGGAGATCGGCTTCATGGTGCCCCGCAGGACTCCGTTGATCGCTGTGGCCTGCCAGCTGACCGGATATTCCGGACGTACGTCCACATTCAGCTCATGTCCCATACAAGCCTCCCAAAAGGGACATTCCCCGTTAGGTCATCCGTTCTACCGGTAGGCATGTTTCACTCACTTCACAGCAAGGTTACGACAAGATAACGGCGCAGGACATGAGGCACTTATGACGGTGATCCCCGGCCACGGCGCCGCCGTCTCCCTCTATCCGCGGCTGGCCTGGTACGGCTTCCGCAGGCACGCGACCTACTGGGCCGCCGCGCTGGCCGGGGCGTTCACCAACACCGTCTTCGGCGTGCTCCGCGCGTACGTGCTGATCGCGCTGTGGCAGGCCCGTCCCGGCCTCGGCGGGTACGACGCGGCGGACGCGGTCACCTTCACGTTCCTCACGCAGGCGTTCATCGGCCCGATGCAACTCTTCGGCGGCGGCCTCGACCTGCCGGAGCGGATCCGCACCGGCGACGTCGCGCTCGACCTGGTCCGCCCGGCGTCGCTGCAGTTGTGGTGCCTGTCGGAGGACCTGGGCCGGGCGGTGTACCTCTTCGTCGTCCGCGGCGGCCCGCCGACCCTCGTGGGCGCGCTGCTGTTCGGCATCGTCGCCCCGCACGCCCCGGCCGCGTTCTTCCTGAGCGTCGCCCTCGGCGTGGTCGTCAGCTTCGCGTGGCGCTACATCGTCGCGCTGGCCACCTGCTGGGTGATGGACGACCGGGGTCTCGCGGTGCTGTCGATGGTGCTCACGACGTTCTTCAGCGGGCTCATGCTGCCGCTGACGATCTTCCCCGGATGGTTCGGGGACCTGTCCCGGGCGCTGCCGTGGTCGGCGATGGCACAGGTGCCCGCCGACGTCTATCTCGGCACGGCCGATCCCGCCCGCGCCCTCGGCTTCCAGGCCCTGTGGGCGGCCGTCCTGCTGGCGCTGGGCGCGCTGATGACCGGCGCCGCCCGCAGGAAGGTCGTGATCCAGGGTGGGTGAGCGCCCGTGATCAGGACGTACGCACTGCTCGCCTGGACGTGGACGCGGGCGGCGGCGCAATATCCGGTGTCGTTCGCGCTCATGACGGCGGGCGGGGTGGTGGTCGGCGGCCTCGACATCGCGGCCATCTGGGTGATCTTCGCCAACACCGGCACGCTGGCCGGCTTCGGGCTGACCGAGGTCATGTTCCTCTACGGCGCGTCGCAACTGGCGTTCGCGCTCGCCGACCTGCTGTTCGGCAACCTCGACAGGATCAGCCGGCACATCGTGTCCGGCACGCTCGACGTCATGCTGATCCGGCCCGCGGCGCCCTTCGTGCAGGTCGCCTCCGACCGGTTCACGCCGCACCGGATCGGCCGGTCGATCCAGGCGGGTGCCGTGCTCGCCGTGGGCCTGTCGCGGCTGGACGTCCCGCTCGGCCGCGTCTGGATGGTGCCGGTCATGGTCGTCTCGGGCGTCGTGATCTTCGCGGCGCTCTTCACGCTCGGCGGCGCGCTGCAGTTCCTGCTCACCGCCGCCCCCGAGGTGGCCAACGCGTTCACGTACGGCGGGGCGACGCTCACGCAGTATCCGCTGAGCGTCTACGACCCCCGCATCGTGCGGGGACTGACCTTCGGGCTGCCGCTGGCGTTCGTCAACTGGCAGCCGGGCCTCTATGTGCTCGGCCGGCCAGATCCGCTCGGGCTGCCGTCGTGGACGGGCCTGCTGTCCCCCGCCGCCGCGCTCGCGCTGGCCGCCGTCGCCGCGCTCGCGTGGCGGGCGGGGATCCGCCGCTACCGATCGACGGGGAGCTGAGACGAGTGATCGAGGCAGACGGGGCCGGGAGAACTTTCAGGGTCCGCGGCCGGGTCGTGCACGCCGTACGGGACCTGTCCTTCCGGGTCGCGGCCGGGGAGTTCGTCGCGTGCCTCGGCCCGAACGGCGCGGGCAAGTCCACCACGATCAAGATGCTGACCGGGATCCTCACGCCCACGTCGGGCCGGGTCAGGGTGGCCGGTCTCGACCCCTCCCGGCGGCGTACGGCTCTCGCCCGCAGGATCGGCGTCGTCTTCGGCCAGCGGACGACCCTGTGGTGGGACCTGCCGCTGCGGGACAGCCTGGAACTGGTCCGGCTCCTTTACAAAGTAGATCGCAAGGTGTTCCGGGAGCGGCTCGACGAGATGTGCGACCTGCTCGACCTGGGCGGCTTCCTCGCGACGCCGGTGCGCCAGCTCAGCCTGGGCCAGCGGATGCGCGGCGACATCGCCGCCGCGCTGCTGCACGACCCCGTCGTGCTCGTGCTGGACGAGCCGACGATCGGGCTCGACGTCGTCAGCAAGGCGGAGGTGCGCGACTTCCTGCGGCGGCGATGCGCGGAGCACGGGACGACGGTGCTGCTGACCACCCACGACCTGGGCGACGTGGAGCGGCTGTGCCGGCGCGTGCTGCTGATCGACCACGGCCGGCTGGCCTTCGACGGCACCGTGGACGAGCTGCGGGCGACCGCGCCGGGACGCGCCTCGATCGAGGACGTCGTGGCCGAGCTCTATCTCAGAAGCCGTACGACTCCTCGTACTCCTCCTCTTCCTCTTCCTGCTCCGGACGGGCCCAGCGCGACGGCATGAGCACCGGGAGGAACAACGCGACGCCGAGCAGGGCGTACACGCCGGAGGACAGCAGCATGAGCGTCCCCCGGCCGGCCTGCAGCAGCTCGGCCTGCACGGACGGCCCGGTGGGCACGAGGCTCGCGGCGCGCGACACGTCGAGCACGTAGACCACGGTCCAGGCCAGCAGCGCCATCGACGGGATGAACGTCGCCAGCGGGGACACCCGGCCGACCAGCACCAGCCCGAGCAGCAGGCCCACAAGGGCCATCACGCCGATGGCGATCAGCATCCGGGTGTCCTTGGCCGGGTCGACGATCTGTGCCGCTCCCCGGACCAGCTCCTGGGACGCCCATCCACCACCGAGGAGAAGAGCCGCCGCGACGACAACGCCAAGGAGCAGCCCGAAGAAGTGCCGCATGAACACCGCCTTGGGTGAGAGGTCCGCGGCAACACTAGCGATAAAGAACGGTAAAGGGCAGCCTTACGCCGTGATGTCCTTACTCGTGAAGCGCGACCAGGCGAGAGAGCCGAAAACCAGGACGTACGCGGCGAAGGCGAACAGCCCTCGCCCCATCTCGTCGAACGCCACCGGCGCCCGCAACGCCCCGTCGAACGCGCCCCACCACGAGGTCAGCAGGACCGGCCGTACGGCCGCCACCTGCGGGATCGCGCTCAGCACCTGGCTGACCACCACCAGCACGACGCTCGTGGCCACCGCCCCGATCGGCGCCTCGGTCAGCGTGGAGACCGCGAGCGCGACCGCGCCGAGCGCGGCCATCCCCGCGGCGGCGTACAGGACGACCACCCCGACACGCAGCAGGGCGCCGGCCGCCGGGATCGTCGTGCCCGACAGCAGCGTCACCGGCCCGACGGGGAACAGCACCAGCCCGGTCACCAGCGCCGACACCGCCACAAGCGCGCACGCCGCGAGGCAGAAGACCACGACATTGGCATACTTCACCAGCAGCAGCCTGGTGCGGCCTGCCGGGGCGACGAGCAGGTAGCGCAGCGTGCCCTGGGCCGCCTCGCCGGCGATCGCGTCGCCCGCCACGACCGACACGGTCAGCGGCAGCACGATCGGCATCATGACGACGAACGCGGCGAAGGTCAGCATCAGGCCGTTGCCGGCGATCTGACCGATGATCGAGCCGCCCGCGTCGCCGTCCGACGCGACCCGCACCGCGATGCCGACCACGACCGGCACGACCGCGAGCACGCCGAGCATCGCGAGGTTGCGCGGGCGGCGGAAGGTCAGCCCGATCTCGGAGGCCAGCAACCGCGTCAGGTGCCGCACCGGGCCCGGGGCGGGCCGGGCGGGCCGCCGCTCCTCCCTGACGGGTGCCTCCTCCCGTGCAAGCGGCCGGGCCTCCGACACCGCTGTCCCGTTCTCACCCATCGACATCGAACCCCTCTCCCGTCAGCCCGACGAAGACGTCTTCGAGCGTGGGACGCACCACGCCGAACCCGCGCACGGCCACGCCCTCGCCCACGAGCAGCGCGCAGATCTCTTCCGGCGCCCGGGCGCCGGCGACCGCCGTGACCTCGCCGTCCGCGACGCGTACGTCGCCGAGCCCGGCCCCGGCCAGCACGGCCGCCGCCGCGTCCGTGTCCGGCGTCTCCACCCGCAGGCGCGGCTCCTCGCCCGACGCGCGCAGCGCGGCGATCGGGCCCTGGGCGACGAGCCGCCCGGCGCGCATGACGCCGAGGTGGGTGCACATCTGCTCGACCTCGCTCAGCAGATGGGAGGAGACGAAGACGGTCGTGCCGTCCTCGGCGATCCTCCTGATCAGCGTGCGGACCTCGCGGGTGCCCTGCGGGTCGAGGCCGTTGGTCGGCTCGTCGAGCACGAGCAGCTCCCTGGGCACCAGCAGCGCGGCCGCGATGGCCAGGCGCTGGCGCATGCCGAGCGAGTAGGTGCGGTAGCGCTTGCCCGCCGCCGCCGTCAGCCCCACCCGCTCCAGCGCCGCCGCGATCCTGGCCGGCGCCGTACGCGCGTCCGCCGAGGGATCGGCCGCGTCGAGGCGGCGCAGGTTGGCCTCGCCCGACAGGTACGGATAGAAGGCCGGCCCCTCGACCACCGCGCCGACGCGCGGCAGCGCCCGGGCCAGCCCGTCCGGCATGGGCGTCCCGAGCAGCGACCACGTGCCCGAGGTCGGGGCGACCAGGCCGAGCAGCATGCGGATCGTCGTGGTCTTGCCCGAGCCGTTGGGGCCGAGGAAGCCGAAGACCGAGCCGCGGGGCACGGCCAGGCCGACGCCGTCGACGGCCACCTGGCCGCCGCGGAAGCGCTTGGTGAGACCCGACGTGACGATGGCGGACGGGTCCGCGGCCCCGGCGGAGGGCGGGGGCGCCCCGGTGTCCTCCCGTGACGCCCCCGCGCGCGTGCCCACCGTCACCGCGTCCCGCCGGTCCACCGCGACCCCCGCTCGCGCGCGGTGCGTGGGCTCGGTCATCCCTTCACACCGGCCGCGCGGTAGAGGGCCTCCGGGGTGACGGCGCCGGCGAGCAGGCGGCCGTCGTCGGTGATGAGGATCGACACCACCTTGGTGCTCAGCAGCCGGCCGCTGCCCCACTCCCCGCTGACGGGGGTGGCCGCCCCCTTCAGGCCGTCGAGCAGCGCGGCCACGTCCAGGCCGCCGCGCTCCTTCCCGTCCTGCTTCTCGGCGGGGGCGTCGGGCTTCTGGGCGGGGGCGTCGGGCTTTTGGGCGGGGGCGTCGGGCAGGGAGGTGACGAGCACGCTGTCCCAGCCGGAGCCGACGACGCGGCCGCGGTCGTGCGCCTCGGCGACCGCCTCCGGCCGGTGGTCCGCCGGAGGCGTGGCCGTGCCCTCCTCGACCTTCGCTCCGGCCGGCGGCGTGAAGGAGAAGTTCTCCGCCGCGGGAGCGGTGAACGACAGCGACTCGAAGCCGACCTCGAAGGCCGGCTCGGCCGCCCCCTTCGTGTACACCTGGACGCGCAGCGGGATCAGCTTCTCGCCGTCGAGCGCCACCCGGACGTCCCTGATCAGCGAGTCGGCCGACTTCGGCGTCAGCACGATCTGGTAGGCCGCGCGGCCCGCGACCGTGACGTCGTCGCCGACGCTGATCGCGGTGTCGGTGCCGGCCGCCTCCAGCGCCTGCCGCGCGGCCTGGTCCGGCGTCGCGAACGGCGACGCGGCTCCGGACCGCATCGGGAAGGGGGCGTCATGCCCGCCGTGCCCGCCTGCCGACCCGGCCGGGACGGTGAGACGGGTCGCCGTGTTGGCGGCGCTGTCCCACAGCCACACCGTGCCGCCGTTGGCGACGACGTCGGTCTCGCTCATCTCCCCCGGCAGCATGAGGCGGAACCTGTCCTCCCCCGCGTACCAGATCTTGAGCTGGTGCGACCCCGACAGCAGCGACGCCATCGAGGCCCCGCCGGACGGCCCCGGCCCTCCGGACGACCCGGACAGGCCGGGCAGCGAGGGCAGGCCGAGCGACGCCGTCTCGACGATCGTGCCGGACATCTGCGGCATCCGGCCGGTCTGCCAGGTGCGCGCGACGTCGGCCAGCAACTGCTCCGCCGTACGGTCGGGCAGGGACGGCTCGCTGCGCACCGCCGCGATCACCGGCCCCGTCCCCACGGCCGCCGCCACCACGGCCACCGCCGCCACCGGCACTCCCCACCTCACGGCGCGGGCTCTCTTCGCCATTTCACATCTCCCACTATGTGCGGAAACCTGACGCCCCGAGACTGCCGCGATGTTCCTGTGCCGACGCTGAGACGGACTGAGAGGGCTCTCAGACTGGCCGCGCCCATGCCGTCAAAAAGGGCCACACTGGGGCAATGCGGGTTCTGGTGGTGGAGGACGAGCGGCGGATGGCGGCGGCGCTGCGCCGCGGGCTGCAGGCGGAAGGCTTCGCCGTCGACCTGGCGCACGACGGGAACGAGGGCCTGCACCTGGCGCGCGTCGGCGACTACGACGTGGTCGTGCTCGACATCATGCTGCCCGGCATGTCGGGCTACAACGTGTGCAAGCAGTTGCGCGCGGAGGAGAACTGGGTGCCGATCCTCATGCTGTCGGCCAAGGACGGCGAATACGACATGGCCGACGGGCTCGACCTCGGCGCCGACGACTACCTCACCAAGCCGTTCTCGTACGTCGTGCTGGTGGCCCGGCTCCGGGCGCTGCTGCGCCGGGGCGGCGGACGCAGGCCCGCCGTGCTGCGCGCGGGCGACCTGTCGCTCGACCCCGCGGCGCGGGTGGTCACTCGGGGCGAGGCGCCGGTCGAGCTGACGCCCCGGGAGTTCGCCCTGCTCGAATATCTGATGCGCCGGCCGGGCGAGGTGGTGTCGAAGCCGGAGATCCTGGAGCACGTGTGGGACACCTACGACACCGATCCGAACGTGGTCGAGGTGTACGTCGGCTATCTGCGCAGGAAGATCGACACGCCGTTCGGCCGCGCCGCCCTGCAGACCGTGCGCGGGGCCGGATACCGGCTCGCGAGCGACGGCGGCTGAGCGGTGTCCAGCCCTGTGTCCAGCCCTGTGTCCGGTCTGCTCATCCGCCCGGTGACGTGGTGGCGCCGGCAGAGCCTGCGGTTCCGGGTCACCGCGGCCGCCACCGCCGTGCTGGCCCTCGCCCTCGCCGCGTCGGCGTACGTGTTCGTCGCCGTGCTCGGCAAAGCGCTCGTCCAGGGCATCGACGAGCAGGTCTACCAGCGGGGACGCGAGATCGTCGCGCTGTCGGACGCGGGCCGCCTGTCCGATCCCGTCGTCTCCGTGGACAACACGATCGTGCAGGTGCTCGACCGGGACGGGCGGATCGTCGACGCCACCCCGAATACCGACCGCCTGGTCCCCCTGCTGCCCGCGCAGGCGCGGGAGGCCGCCCTGCGCGGCGGGACGCCCCTGTTCCTCGACGGCCGGCCGTACGCGCTGCCGGGGCCGCTGCGGGTGCGGGCGCTCAGCGCGGACCGCGGCGTGACGGTGATCGTGGCGCGGTCGTTCGGCGAGGTGGAGAGCAGCCTGGTGACCATCGGGCACGTGCTGATCGCCGGCATGCCGCTCCTGCTCGCGCTGCTCGCGGCGGTCTCGTGGCTGGTCGCCGGGCGCACGCTGCGGCCGATCGCGCTGCTGCGGCGGGGCGCGGCCGAGGTGGGCGCCACGGCCCGGTCGCGGCGGCTGCCGGTGCCCGAGGCACGCGACGAGGTGCACGCGCTCGCCACGACGCTCAACGACATGCTCGGGCGGCTGGAGGAGGCCGACGCGCGCCAGCGGGCGCTGGTCTCCGACGCGGCGCACGAGCTGCGCAGCCCGCTCGCGAGCATCCGGCTCCAGCTCGAGGTCGCGCTCAGCCACCCGGAGGGGCAGGACTGGAAGGAGACCGCCGAAGGGGTGCTCGAGGACACCCTCCGGCTGTCCCGCCTCGCCGAGGACCTGCTCGCCCTCGCCCGGCTCGACGAGGGCCGCGCCGGCCGTCGGGAGCCGGTCGACCTGGCCGAGATGGCCCGCCGTACGGCCGAGCGGCACGGCCTCGACCTCGACCTGCCGGCCGGCGCGCCTCCCGTCGTGCTGGGCGACGCGCTCGACCTGCGGCGGGTGCTGGCCAACCTGGTCGACAACGCCCTGCGGCACGCGACGTCCGCGGTCCGCGTCGGCGTACGCGCCGAGGGGGGCGCCGCCGAGCTCACCGTCACCGACGACGGGCCGGGCATCCCGCCCGAGGACCGGGAGCGGGTCTTCGACCGGTTCACCCGGCTCGACGACGCCCGCAGCCGCGACGACGGCGGCGCCGGGCTCGGTCTCGCGATCGTGCGCACCACGGTCGAGGCCCATGGCGGTACGGTCCACCTGGAGGACGCCTCCCCCGGACTGCGTGCCGTCGTCCGGCTCCCCCTTGCACCTTGAGGAGATCCATGCTTCCCGATCACGGCAGGCCCGTCACCGAACTGCTCGCCGAGCTGACCGCCCTCAAGGAGGCCGACCTGCCGGTGCGCGGCGGCAAGGTCACGGCGTACGTCTACGACACGGGCCTGCCGGAGGTGCACGAGGCCGCGCACCGGGCGTACGCGGAGATGCTCGAGGTCAACATGCTCGACCCGACGGCCTTCCCCAGCATGGTCGCGCTGGAGCGGCAGGTGGTCGGGGCGGTCGCCGAGCTGCTCGGCCGTCCGGGCGCGCCGGGCATCTTCACCAGCGGCGGCACCGAGTCGATCATGCTGGCGGTGAAGGCCGCCCGCGACGCCCGTCCCGGCGCCGCCCGGGTCGTGCTGCCGGTCACCGCGCACCCGGCGTTCCACAAGGCCGCGCACTACCTCGGCATGGAGGTCGTGCCGGTGCCGGTCGACCCGGTCACCTATCGGGCCTCGGTCCCGGCGTTCGAGGCCGCGCTGGACGACCGTACGGCGCTGGCGGTGGTGTCGGCCCCCTCCTACCCGCAGGGCGTCGTCGACCCGGTCGAGGAGGTCGCCGCGCTCGCAGCGGCGCGCGGCGTGCCGTGCCACGTGGACGCCTGCGTCGGCGGCTGGCTGCTCCCGTGGCTGCGCGAGGCGGGCGCCGCGATCCCGCCGTTCGACCTGAGCGTCCCCGGCGTCACCTCGATCTCGTGCGACCTGCACAAGTTCGGGTACGCGCCGAAGGGGGCGTCGGTGCTGCTGTTCCGCGACGCGGAGCTGCGCCGCCGGGCCTACTTCGCCTCGGCGGCCTGGCCCGGCTACACGATCATCAACGCGACCGTGCAGAGCTCGCGGTCGGCCGGGCCGCTCGGCGGCGCCTGGGCCACGCTGCAGGCCCTCGGCCGGGAGGGCTACCTGGAGCTCGGCCGCAGGACGCTGGAGGCGACCCGGCGGCTGGCCGAGGGCGTGGCGAAGATCCCCGGACTGCGCGTGCTCGGGGAGCCGGAGGCCGCGCTGGTCGCCATCGCCGGATCCCCCGAGGTGGACGTCTTCGTGCTCGCCGACGAAGCGCGCCGGCTCGGCTGGTTCCTCCAGCCGCAGCTGTCGTACGCCGGGATCCCCGCCAACATCCACATCACGGTGACCGGTGTGACGCTGGCGGGGGTGGACGCGATGCTGGAGGTGATCGCGGAGGCGGCCGACGCCGCCCGGCGACGGGGACCGGCCGACGTGCCCGAGGGTCTGCCCGAGCTCATCGCGTCCCTCGATCTCGACGCGCTGGACGACGCCACGTTCGCCGAGCTGGCCGCGTCGGTGGGGATCGACCTCACGGCGACGGGACAGCCCGGGATGGCGGTGGTGAACGCCGTGCTCGACGCGCTGCCGGCCGCCACCCGCGAGGCGATCCTCGTCCGCTTCCTGTCCGTCCTGTATTCCTGACGCGACGCCTCTTCAGCTCTCGCGTTCAGCGGGTGGCGCGGCGCCTCGGAGACGTCCGCACGCCGGTCGTCCCGGTCCTCGCGGCGGCCAGGGCCGGCCACGCCAGCGCCACCAGCAGCGCGCTGACCCACAGGGGAGACCGGTAGCCCAGCCCGGCGCCGATGGCGGCCCCGCCCAGCAGGGGCCCGGCGGTCGCGCCCACGTTGAGGGCGGCGGTCGCGAACGAGCCACCCAGAGACGGCGCGTCGACGGCCTCGTAGAGCGCCCGCGTGATCAGCGTGGAGCCGACGGCGAAGGACAGCGTGCCCTGCACGAAGACGAGCACGAGGACGGCCGCCGGGTTGGCCGCGGCCATGCCGAACGCGATCCAGCCTGCCGTCAGGGCCAGGCCGCCGGGCACCAGCAGCCGCATGGGCCGCCGGTCCGCCGTCCGGCCGCCGATCGTCACCCCGGCGAACGACCCCAGGCCGAAGAGCGCCAGCAGCACCGGCACCCACCGCGGCCCGTATCCGCCGACCTCGGTGACCACCGGAGCCAGGTAGGTGAAGGTGCAGAACGTGGCGCCGTTCACCAGCGCGCCGAGCAGGAGGGTCACGAGCAGCCGGGGGCGGCGCAACGCCCGCAGCTCACGCCGCGCGCCGGGCACGGCCACCTCCGACGCCGTGGTCGTCCCCGGGTGCGGGGCCGTCTCCCATGCCGTGGTCGTCCCCTGGTGCGCGGCCGTCTCCGGTGGCATGGCCGTCTCCGGTGGCATCGACGGAACGGAGGCCGCGACCGCGACGACGGCCGGCACCGAGACGACCGCCACCGCCCAGAACGCCGAGCGCCAGCCCCACACCTGGCCGAGCACGGCGCCGGCCGGCACCCCGGCGACGCAGGCGAGCGTGATCCCGCCCAGCAGTACGGAGGCGGCCCGGCCCTTGGCGCCGGGCCCGGCCATGGCGGTCGCCGTCGCGAGACCCACGGCCAGGAATCCGGCGTTGGCCAGCGCTCCGGCGACGCGGGCGGCCAGCAGGACGCCGAAGCTGGTGGTGACCGCGCCCACCACGTGAACCACCATGAAGACGGTCAGGAAGACCAGCAGGGCCCGCCGCCTCGGCCACCGCAGGCTGAGGACGGCCGTCAGGGGCGCGCCCACGATCATCCCCGCGGCGAAGGCCGACGTCAGCGCCCCTGCGGCGGGGACGGATACATGAAGGTCGCGGGCTATGCCGGGCACCAGGCCCGACAGCATGAACTCGGAGGTCCCCTGGGCGAAGACCGCCAGTCCGAGCATGTAGATGGCGATTGGCATGACAACTCCACACCCGTCGTAAATGGTCGCGAAAGCCCACGAAAAGCCCACGAAAGCCACGCAGGATCGCGAACGGTCGATGAGCACGCGGTGAGCCGCTGCGGACCACAGCCGGACGACGAGGGGAGGGTCCAGCCGGGCCCGCGGGATCACCGCGCGGACGAACCCGGGGTCCGGCGGCGGAAGCAGTCGAAGGCGACGGTGCGCGGAGCCCCAGGAGAAACGGCCCGTACGACGGTGATTCGGCGGCAGGCACTGGCAGGGTCGGTCACCGCGCCGCAAGGAAGCTCCGCTCCCTCCAGCCGGCCGTACCGGGGATCGAGGGGCTAGGAAGACGCGCCGGAGAGGCGGTTGACGACTGCGAGAGCCGTACGGGCGCTCGCCGCGTCGTGGACGCGGAACACCCGGGCGCCCTGCAGCGCCGACACGGCGAGCGTGGCCAGCGTGCCCGAGTGGCGCTCCTCCACGGGCAGGCCGCCCAGGGTCTCACCGACGAAGTCCTTGTTGGAGACGGCCACCAGCACCGGCCACCCTGTGGCGGTCAGCTCGTCGAGCCGCCTGCTGACCTCCAGCGAGTGCCACGTGTTCTTGCCGAAGTCGTGGGCCGGGTCGATCAGGATCGCGTCGCGGCGGACTCCCGCGGCGACCGCGCGCTCCGCGAGCTCGGTCGTGTACGCGACCACGTCGGCCACCACGTCCTCATAGGCGATGCGGTGCGGGCGGGTGCGCGGCTCCACCCGCCCGGCGTGCGCGCACACCAGGCCGATGCCGTACGCCGCGGCCACCTCGGCGAGCCGGGGGTCCACCCCGCCCCAGGTGTCGTTGAGCAGGTCGGCCCCGGCCTCGGCGACGACCTTGGCGACCTCCGACCGCCAGGTGTCGACACTGATGATCACATCAGGGTGCCGGTCGCGCACCGCGGCGACGACCTCCGCCACACGGCGTATCTCCTCGGCCGGGTCGACCTCCGTGCCGGGACCGGCCTTCACGCCGCCGATGTCCACGATGTCCGCGCCCTCCTCGATGAGGCGGGAGGCGGCGTCGACCGCCGCCGAGAAGGCGTAGGTCGATCCCCTGTCGTAGAAGGAGTCGGGGGTCCGGTTGACCACGGCCATGACCGCGAAGTCGCCGGGACCGAAGGCACGGCCGCGCAGGCGCAGGACGGCGGGCAGGCCGGGCGCCTCGGCGGGCATCGGCGAAGTGGACATCGCCGCCAGCGTACTAGCTGGACGGCGTCCTCTCGCGTGCCCGCCGAAGACGCGGTCGTGGAACGGTCCAAAAAGACGGCATGCGCTCACGCCGCCGAGCCGCCCTCGGCCAGGGCCACGAAGTGCTGCGCCATCGCGGGCAGCCGCCGCCGGGCGTGCACGACCGCGATGATCTTGCGGAGCGAGGGGTCGAGCGAGCGGACCACCAGGCCGGCCTTGGCCGCCTGCTCGGCCATGCCCCGATACCACAGCAGCGAAGCCCGCCCCTCCCGTACGGTCCGCAGCCAGCCCCGGCGCTCGTCGGACTCGACGGCCGGGACCGGACGGACGCCGTGCGTGGCGAAGATCTGGTCGAACTCCCTGCGGCGGGGGCTGCCAGGGGCGGGCAGCACCAGCCTCATTCCGTCGAGCCTGGCCACCGGGACGGGGTCGGGCAGGTCGAGGCCGGGCGGGGAGATCAGCACGATCTCCTGGCGTTCGAGCGGGTGGCTCACCAGGTCGGTGGGCACCGGGAGGTCGGTCAGCCCGAGATCGGCCCGCTGCTCGCGGACCGCGCTGACCACCGCCTCCCGGCCCTCGCACCGTACGATCTGCACCCGGATCCCCGGATGCTCGGCGGCGTAGGCGGGCAGCAGACGCCCGGCGAGGCCGGGCTCCAGGCTCGGGGTGGACGCGATCCGCAGTTCGGCGCCGGAGGAGTTGCTCTGCGTCGCGAGGGCCTCGATCTCGGCCACCGCGTCGAGGGCCTCACGGGCCAGCTTCACCACCCGGCGTCCCTGGGCCGTCACGACGACCCCGCGGCCCGAGCGGGCGAAAAGCGTCATTCCGAGTTCAC
Organism: Microbispora hainanensis; assembly: GCF_006874475.1. GTDB lineage: Bacteria > Actinomycetota > Actinomycetes > Streptosporangiales > Streptosporangiaceae > Microbispora > Microbispora hainanensis. The sequence continues at coordinate 74,032 of NZ_VIRM01000024.1, read as the reverse complement.
GTTCCAGGTCGCGTATCGCGCGGGACAGAGCAGGCTGCGCGATATAGAGCGATCTGGCGGCATCGGTCATAGTGCGGTGCTCCGCAGTGGCGACCACGTAACGGAGCTGCTGCAGATTCATGCGAAAAACGCTAGGGCAGACGAGCCCGGCGATTCCGGAACATCGCAGAGATCACGCCGGTCGATTACGCATCGTGCCCGACATCTGCTACATCCGTGATGGATGGGGAAACAGTATTCTTTTGCCCCAAATCCACAAAGGGGGCAATGTCGTGGCGCAGCAGTACCCTCCCCAGGAGCCGCAAGGGGAGAGTTCTCCCTATTCGGGGCCGCCGTACTCGCCGCAGCCGGAGGCCGTGCCCGGCCCACCGGACGGATCGCGATCACCCGGCGCGGCTCCGGGGCCGTACGGTCCGCAGGGATGGGGCGGACCCGAGGGCGGCGCGTGGCAGCAGGCGCCCGGCACCGCTCCTTATCCGCCGCCGGCACAGCCGCTGAACGGCTCCCAGCCGCCGGGGGGTCAGCCGTACGGCGGGCCCTACCCGCCCGGAGCGCACCAGGGCCCGCCCGGCTACCCGGCCCCGCCTCCCGGACCTGCCTATCCGGCTAACGCCGCGCCACAGGGCGCTCCCCCTGTTCCCGGCATGCCGCAGGGCGACGGGATCTACCCCGGGCCGCCGCAGGGTGCCGGGGCGTACCCCGGGTCTCAGCCGCAGGGCGGGGTTCCGTACCCCGGTCCGAACAGCGGCGGCGCCTATGGGCAGGGCGCGCCGCCCTACGGCCCGGGAGCTCACGCGGGGGCGGAGGCGCAGGGCGGCGCCTATGCGCAGAACGCCCCTTATCCGGGCGCGACGCCCTACCCGCCGGGGCCCCAGGGCGGGACGCCGTTCCATGACGGGGCACAGTTCCCGGGAGGACAGTTCCCGGGAGGAGCGCAGTTCCAGGGCGGGGCGCAGCCTCAGCCCCAGGCTCCGGGGTGGCCGGACGCGGCGGGCGCCGGAGCGAACGGACAGCCTCCCGCGCAGTCCTTTGCGCAGCCCTCTATGCAACCCCCCGTGCAACACGCTGGGCAACCCCCCGCGCAGCCCCCGGCTCAGTCTTATGCCGGGCCCTACGGGCAGCCCTACGCGCCCCCGTCGTCCCCCGCCGCCCCGGCGGGCCCGCCGCCTGGCGCACCGTACGCGCCGAACGGGGCGGGCCACCAGGGAGGCCAGGCGTACACGCCGGGCGGACCGGGATATCCGCAGGACTTCCCGGGATCGTGGGGCAACACGGCGCCCCCCGGCCCTTCGCAGGACATGCCGTTCCAGGCGGCGCCGTTCCAGGTGCCACCGCCACCGCCGCCGGCACCGGCGCAGCAGCCGGCACCGCCCCAGGGGCCGGGGTGGGCTCCGCAGCCTCCGCCTCCCCCGCGCGGGCCCGCCGCCCCCTATCCGCCCGCCTGGCGCCCGCCCCGCCGCAAGTCCGGCGCGGGGGCGGTCATCGGGGCGCTCATGGGCGTGCTGGCGCTGGTCTTCGTGCTCGTCGTGGTCGTGAGCGCGCTGGCCGGCCTGTCGAACCACGACGAGACGGTCTCGCCGGTCGCGATCCCGAGCTTCACCTTCTCGCCGTTCCCCACCGACGACGCCACCACGGACACGGAACCGACCCAGCAGCCCACCTCGAAGCCGACGTCGCAGCCCACGACGCGGCCGAAGCCCGTGCTCAACCGCACGACGAAGAACAACACCGTCTATCGGGCCGGGTCGCTGGCGAAGACGAACTGCCGGGCCGGGAACGCGAGCATCTACAACCACACCCAGTTCAAGGCGCTGATCCTCAAGACGGGCACGTGCATGGGCAAGGCGTGGGGGCCGGCGCTGGAGCGGGTCGGGATCGACTGGAGCCCGCCGAATTACATGATCGCGGCCCGCAAGGGCAGGGGCGCGTGCGGCGACTATCCCTCCCCCGGCAGCAACGTGCCGTACTACTGCCCGAGCAACAGGACGATCTACGCCTCCACCTCGGCCATGGCGAGGGAGTACGGCCCGCTCGGCTCGTGGAACGGGATCATCATCAGCATGATGGCCCATGAGTACGGACACCACATCCAGAACATCACGGGCATCTCCGACTCCTGGTGGCGGCAGACGCTCGACTCCAGCTCCCGGAGCGGCAGGCTGACCCTGAGCCGCCGGCACGAACTGCAGGCGACGTGTTTCGGCGGCATGTTCATGCAGTCGGTCGCCGCCTCGTATCCGATCGACACCACCAAGCGCAACACGCTCCTGTGGGCCTACAGCCACCTGGGCGATCCGCCGGGAGGGCCACGCGACCACGGGAACACGCGCAGCAACGCGGCCTGGTTCCGTCAGGGCTACACCCGCCCGAAGGCGTACCAGTGCAACACCTGGGTCGTCGGCTCCAGCTCGGTATCGTGATCAACGCCACAGTTTGCGTCTACCTTGTCCGGATATGGGGGCTAGAATCCCTAGCCACAGCTTCGGGAGAGAGAGCGGTGAACCATGCGAGGCGGGGGTCCCGCTGACGAGGCCGGAGGGCCCCGGGAAGGTCAGCGGCCAGGTCAGTACGGCGGAGACCCAGGTCAGCCCGGTGGTGGGCACCCCGGCCAGCCCGGCGGGCACGCAGCTCCGCCCGGCGGGAATCCAGGTCCACCCGGCGGGCACGCAGGTCCACCCGGCGGGAGCCCAGGCCGATCCGGCGCAAACGCAGGGCAGCCCGGTGGTCACCCGGGCCGGCGCGGCGAGGACGCGGGCCGGCCAGGAGACCCGGGCCGGGCCGGTGGAGACGCGGGGCGGCGTGGTCGGAGCGAGGACGGCAGGACGCCCACGGGCTCGCCGCCCACATCGGCCCCGCGCGGCGGGCAGCCGCGTTTCGGCCCCCCCGCTGACCACCGCCTCCCTGATCGGCTGGACGGCCCTGTCGGCCGTCCTGCCCGGAGCGGCCCATCTGCGGGCGGGCAACCGCCGCACCGGGATCGCGCTGCTGGCGACGTTCGGCGTCGTGCTGGTCGCCCTGGTGATCCTGGTCCTGCGTCTGAAGGACGACGCGGGGGTCGCGCTGCGCGGCAGCACGATGACCGCCATCATGGCCGGGGCCGCCGTGTGCGCGCTCGCCTGGTTCGCGCTCGTACTCCTCTCGTTCGTCGCCCTGCGGCCACAGCGCCTGACGCAGACCGGCCAGGTGGTGTCGGGCGTCGTCGCGGGCGTCCTGTGCGTGGCCGTGATGGCCCCGTTCGCCTTCACCGCGAACACCATCAGGACGGCCAGTCAGTTACTCGACGACGTCACGGCCCCGGCGGAGGGCTCGACCCCCGTCCCCGTACGCGCCGAGGATCCATGGAACGGCCGCACGCGCGTGAACTTCCTGCTGATCGGCGGCGACGCGGCGGGCAACCGGGTCGGGGTGCGCACCGACTCGATGACCGTGGCCAGCGTGAACATCGCCACCGGCAACACCGTCCTGTTCAGCCTGCCGCGCAACCTCCAGTACGTCCGCTTCCCCCCGAGCAGCCCCCTGCGCAAGGTGTTCCCGAACGGCTTCGACGCCGAGGGGCAGGGGCTGCTCAACTCCGTCTGGTATTACGCCGACAACAACCCCCAGGTCATGGGCGGCAAGAACAGGGGCGCGCAGGCGCTGAAGGACGCGATCGGCTACACCCTGGGCCTGCACATCGACTACTACGCGATGGTCGACATGTACGGCTTCGCGGCGCTGATCGACGCGGTCGGCGGGCTCAAGATCCGGGTCGAGCAGGACGTCAAATGGGGCGGCAAGTTCGGCACCGCCGGGACTATCAGGGCCGGCTACCGGACGCTCAACGGCGAGGAGGTGCTCTGGTATGGCCGCTCGCGGGTGGACAGCGACGACTTCTCCCGTATGGCCCGCCAGCGCTGCGTCATCGGCGCGCTCGCCCAGCAGGTCACCCCGGCCACGGTGCTCGCGAACTTCAACAAGATCGCCTCGGCGGCCCGGCACATGTTCCGCACCGACATCCCCCGCGACCTGCTGGAGCACCTCGTCCCGCTCGGCATGAAGGTGCGCAGCGCCAAGATCACCAGCCTTCAGTTCGTGCCGCCGCTCATCTACACGGGCAACCCGGACTGGGTCAAGATCAGGAAGCTGGCCAGGGAGGCGATCCGGGACTCGATGGCCGAGCGGGGCGCCGTCGCGGCCACCGCCTCGCCGATGACGTCCGCCGGATCGGCGGCGTCCGCCACCCCCTCCGGCTCGCGCTCCCCGTCCGCGTCGCCGAGCCCGTCCCCCTCCCGTACGCCGGTCATCGCAGGGGCGAGCCCCCGGGCGACGCCCACCACGAACGACAAGGCGGCCAAGAGCCTCTCGGAGCTGTGCGGCTTCTGACCGGGCGCTTTCGGGCGCGGGCTTCCGGCCGGGCGACACCGGGCCGTTTTTACGCGAAGGCGTGGACGCGCCCTTCCGGATGCAGCATGGTTGTCACGTAACGTATCCACCCAGTCACGATCCGCACAGTAACGGAGTGGACTCGTCGTGCGCGTACTCATCCAGTTGCGTCCGTCCCCCGACCTGGTCGCCGCCGTCGCCGACCCGTCGGTCCCCTCGATGGCGTCGGACGTGGCCGACGGCCTGCCCGGGGTGGTCCTCGACCACTCGTACGCCCCGGTGGCCGTGCCCCGCCCGATGCCCGCGTCCCCCGGCGGGGACCCGCTGTCGCTCAACCAGCCGCTGGTCTTCTCCATGTCGCCGCAGGACGCCTCGGTCGTGGTCCGCGGGGAGATCGCCGACGACGAGGTCGCCAGCAGGGTCGCCCTCCTGCCCGTGTCCCGCCGCGACGTGGTCGCGGTGTACGCCGACCCGGCGATCGAGACCTCCCTCACCTGCGGGGGCGACCCCGCCGTGGGCGACTGGCACGACGTCGAACGGCTGCTGCGCGTGCCCGACCTGGCGGCCGAGGGGCTGGACGGCTCCGGCGTCAGCCTCGCGGTCGTCGACACCGGCATCAACGCGGCGTACGTCAAGGCCGCCCGCGGGCAGGACGTGACGGTGGATCACGAGCGGAGCTGGAGCCCCGAGGGCGTCTCCGGAACCCCGGGGGACTTCGCGGTCGACCACGGCACGATGTGCGCCTTCGACGCGCTCATCGCCGCGCCCAAGGCGTCGCTGGTGGACGTGCCCGTGCTGCTGTCGCGGCGGCAGGGCGGCTCGACGCTCGACGGCCTGCTGTCCGACGCCATCGCCGCGTACGCCCACCTGCGCGAGGTCCTCGACGCTCAGCCCGCCGAGTCGCGGGCGCTCGTGGTGACCAACAGCTGGGGGTCGTTCTCCCCGCGCTGGGACTTCCCGCCCGGGCACCCCGGCAACTATTCGGACAGCGCGGCCCATCCGTTCAACCTGATCGTCGGCAGCCTGGCCGAGGCGGGGGCGGACATCCTGTTCGCCGCGGGCAACTGCGGGACGCAGTGCCGCGACAGCAGGTGCGCCTTCCCCGACCGGCCCATCGTCGGGGCCAACTCCCACCCCAGCGCGCTGTCGATCGGCGGGGTCGACACGGCGGGGACGCGGGTCGGCTACTCCTCCCAGGGGCCCGGGCGGCTGACCAAGCGCAAGCCGGACGTCTGCGCCTACACGCACTTCGCCGGGTCAGGGGCGCTCGGCGACGACGAGCCCGACTCGGGCACCTCGGCGGCCTGTCCCGTCGCGGCCGGTCTGGTCGCCGCCGTCCGCTCCCTCTGGCCTTCCACCGTGCTGTCGCCCGCCCAGCTCCGGACGCTGCTCCGCAGGACGGCCGATGATCGCAGTGCCGTAGGGTATGACCACGACTACGGGTACGGCGTGGTGGACGCCGCCGGCATCATCGCCGCGCTGCGCCGCCGAGCCGCGAAAGCGGCCTGAAAAACGCAGCGCCGCGAAAGCGGCCTGAACAACACAGCGCCGCGAAAGCGGCCTAAACGACACAGCGCCGCGCCGTCCGGTGACGAGACGTCCAGCAGAGGGAGGCGGGGCCGGTGGCCGAGGTGCTCATCACCGTCCGGCTCGCCGCGCCCGCGACGCTGGAGGCCGCGATGCGGCGGCTCGGCCTCACCGAGGACGATGTCGACACCGGTTACGGTCTGGTGCCCGTCGATCCCGGCAGGGACCTGTACGTCCTGCGGGTGACGGAGGAGGCCGGACGGCGCGTCGGCGACTCGGGCACGGGGGTGGCGGACGGCGGGGCGGCGGACGGCGGGCCCTACTCCGATCCGCCCATCGAGCCCTACGGGCCGCCGCGATGACCGCTCCCGTCTGGGTGGTGTCCGGTCCGCCGGGCGCGGGCAAGTCGACCGTCTGCGAGCTGCTGCTGGCCCGCCTCGATCCCGTGCCCGCCCTGCTCGACAAGGACACGATGTACGGCGGCTTCGTCGAGGCCATGCTCGCGGCGTACGGCAGGCCCACGGGCGAGCGCGAGGGGCCGTGGTATGACGAGCACGTCAAACGGCACGAGTATGCGGGCATGACGGCGACGGCCAGGGAGATCCGCTCCCACGGCTGCCCGGTGATGCTCGGCGGGCCCTTCACCTCCCAGGTGCACGACGCGGCGCTCTGGCACGCGTGGGTGGAGGCGCTGGGCGGGCCGGACGTACGCCTGATCTGGATCCGATCCGACGGCCCGACGCTGCGGGGGCGGCTTCTCCGCCGGGGCCTCGTCAGGGACGGGCAGAAGCTGGAGAACTTCGCCGAATACCTGCGTGCCATCCGCGTCGACGAGCCGCCCGCCGTGCCGTACGACGAGGTCGACAACCGCCTCGGCGCGCCTCCGCTCGAAGTCCAGATCGACCGGCTGGCGGCGAGGGCGTAGGTCGCCTCCTCAGCGGTTCTCCCGTGCTGCTCGCCGGGCGCCTGCCGCCTCCAGCATGCGTTCACGGCCGTCCAGAGAGCCGGACCGCGGGATCCGAGTCAAGTGGTCGCTCGCCGTTCTCACTTCGGCCGCCCGGGCGGCGGGGTTCGTTAGCGTCCGAGACGTGGAAGCCGCGCGCTTCCCCGGGTGCGGCCCTCGGGCACCGCCGGCCGCCCCGGCACAGGTGATCGATCCCAGCAGCATGGAGACGACAGTGAAGGCAGTCGCGATCAAGGCATTCGGACGTCCCGAAGGTCTGGCCGTCATCGACCTCCCCGCCCCGGTCCCGGGCGCCGGGCAGGTGCTCGTCGCCACCGAGGCGATCGGCGTCGGCGGCGTGGACGCCGTGATCCGAAGCGGCGCTCTGGCCGCCTACGGTTTCACGGAGGGCCACATCCCCGGCGGCGAGGTGGCGGGCACCGTGATCGCCGTCGGCGACGACGTCGATACGTCATGGATCGGTCAGCGGGTGTGGGCGTCCACCGGCGTGGGCGGCGGCTACGTCGAGCAGGCGGTCGCCCCGGTCGAGGAGATCGTTCCCCTCCCCGCGGACCTGTCCGCCGTCGACGCGGTGACGCTCGGAAGCTCCGGTGTGGTGGCCCACTTCGGCCTCGCCCATGCCCGCTTCGCCCCCGGAGAGTCGGTGCTGGTGCGCGGTGCGGCGGGCAGCATAGGGATCATGACGGTCCAGCTCGCGGCTCTCGGCGGCGCCGGTGCGATGGCGGTCACCACCTCGTCCGCCGAGCGCGGCGAGCGCCTGCGCAAGCTCGGCGCGACCCACGTACTGGACCGCTCCGGCGAGGGCGGCAAGGACGCTCCCGCGGGCTACGACGTCGTCATCGACGTCGTAGCCGGACCGGACCTGCCTTCCTTCTTCGGCAGGCTCAACCCGAACGGCCGGATGGTGGTCATCGGCGTGGTCGGAGGGCAGCCTCCGGCGGACTTCGGCACGGCGATGATGGCGGCGTTCCGGAAGTCGATGTCCTTCGCCACCTTCAGTGCCGACACCGTGGCCGCCTCCGACCGGCATGCCGTGCGGATCGAGCAGTTCGCCGCCGCGGGCCGCGGCGCGCTGCACACCGTGGTGCACGAGGTGCTGCCATTGGACCAGGCCGTGGTGGCGCACCGGAAGATGGACGCCGGCGAGGTGTTCGGCAGAATCGTCCTCACCCCGTAGGCCGCGCGGCGCATGCCGGTCACGGTCACACGATCTCGTGTCCGTACGCCGCCGCGAGCGGCCGCAGGTCGGGGACGCCGAAGACGGCGCACATCGACGCGAACACCTCGGCCTTGTCGTCGCCGTATCGGCGCACGTGGGCCGCGTAGGTGTCGGCGGTGACGAACCTCGGCGGGTCGGTCTTGCTGTGAAACTTGTCCGCGAACATCACGAGCCGTTCCTCGGCCGACTCGGCGAGGTAGTCGCGGGGAGGCAGCGGCAGCCCCTGTCGCAGCACGTCCTCCCGGCTGATCCCCACGCCCGTGTGATGGGAGCAGAACCGGCACAGGCTCTCGGGGAGGCCCTCCGTGCGGAGCAGTTCGTGGCCGAGGACTCCGTGGCGTACGTAACCGGCGTGGTCGAGCCGCCCGTCCTCGTCGTAGAGCAGGTAGACGCCGATGTCGTGCAGGAGGCTTCCGGCCCGCACCAGGTCGGCGTCGATGTCGAGTCCCGCGCGGTCGGCGCGGCCGGCCAGTCGCAGGGCGATCGCGCAGACGATCTCGCAGTGCGTGTAGACGCGGTCGAACGCTTCCTCCGTCGGCGCGTGTTTCGCGTGCAGTGCGCGGATCTCAGCGTCCGTCGGAAGCCGCATGCGCGGAGTCTAGCAAGCGATGATCACTGGCCGGCGGCCCCGCGTGTCAGGAGGGCACCCGTTCGCCCAGGCTCTCGCGCAGGCTCCTGATCTCCTCGCGCAGGGCCGACAGCTCGGCGAGCGTCGAGCGGTCGTCCCTGGCCTCCTCCTCCATGGCGCTCACCACGACCGCGATGAAGAGGTTCAGCACGACGAAGGTGCAGATCAGTACGAAGACGACGAAGTAGATCCACGACGAGGGATGACTCTCCATCAACTGACGGTTGATCTCCGACCAGCCGTCCCCCGTCATGACCTGGAACAGCGTGTAGAGCGACGTGGGCAGGTCGCCGAAATACTCGGGCGCGGCGGTGCCGTAGAGCTTGGTGCCCATGACGCCGGCGACGTACAGGATGAGGCCGAGCAGGACGACGATCGAGCTCATCCCGGGGATGGCGGTGAGCAGCGCGGAGACCACCCGACGCAGCGACGGCACCACCGAGATCAGCCGCAGCGCCCGCAGGACGCGCAGTGCCCGCAGCACCGACAGGCCGCCCGCCGTGGGGAGGAACGAGAAGCCGATGATCAGCAGGTCGAAGACGTTCCAGGCGTCGCGGAGGAACCGCCACCGGTAGACGTAGATCTTGGCCAGGATCTCCGCCACGAAGATGTACAGGGCGACGTGGTCGGCGACGTGCAGTTCCGTGCCGTAGCGGGCGGTCGCCTCGGCCGAGGTCTCGACGCCCAGCGTGGCCGCGTTGAAGAGGATCACCACCGTGATCACCTGCTGGAACCGCGGCGACTCGATCAGACGGCGGACACGTTCACGCACGAAAAACTCCTGGGAGGCACTGGAAGATCGGCACAGAGCCTAGTGCCCCCCGGGGACATTTCCGTTACCCGGCCTGGGCACTCCGATGACCGGCGTTCGACCCCGCCACGTCGCCGCCGGCCGTCACCGCGCGGCGAGACGGCCGGTGCGGCGGCCGGTGCGGCGGCCGGAGGGCCGCAGCGCCCAGGACACCACGGTGAGTGCGGCCAGCATGGAGAGCACCCACACCTCGCCCACGGCATATCCGGTGGTCAGATGGGAGACCACGGCCCCCGTGTAGGTGAAGAGGACCCCCGCGTAGGCCCACTCCTTGACCAGCGCGCGGCGCGGGACGAGCAGGGCGATCGCCCCCAGCACCTTCCAGGCGCCCAGCAGCACCAGGAAGTAGGACGGATAGCCCAGGTGCGTCACCAGGTCGCGCACGTACGGAATCCGCCCGATGTCCCAGACGCCGCCGACCGCCAGTTCGGCCGCCACCGCCACGGTGGCCGTCCAGTAGGCGGCCGCGCGCACGTGTGCCCAGCGCCTGGTGCTGCTCGAAATCGTTGCCATGAGATGCTCCTTGTCACATCCGAGCGAGGTCCGGGTTCATCGCCATGAACCCCGGCGGCGGAAGGATGTGACCGATGGACGAGAACGGGCTGGCCGCGCGCTTCGAGGAGCAGCGGCCCCGCCTGCGGGCGGTCGCCTACCGGATGCTGGGCTCGCACGCGGAGGCGGACGACGCGGTGCAGAACGCGTGGCTGCGGCTCAGCGGCGCCGACACCGCCGAAGTGGCCAACCTCGCGGGCTGGCTCACCACCGTCGTCGCCCGGGAGTGCCTGAACATGCTCCGCGCGCGCCGTAATCGCCGCGAGGAACCCCTCCCCGAGGGCCCCGCCGAGGTCACGGCCGAGCTCTCCGCCGAAGGCCACGACGCCGGAGATCCCGAAGCCGAGGCCCTGCTGGCCGACTCGATAGGTCCCGCGCTGATGGTCGTGCTCGACGGTCTCGCCCCCGCCGAACGGCTCGCGTTCGTCCTGCACGACGTCTTCGCCGTGCCCTTCGGCGAGATCGCCAACATCCTCGGAAGGTCTCCGGCCGCCACCCGTCAGCTCGCCAGCCGGGCCCGCAGACGGGTCGTGGGCGCGATCCCGCCCCGGCAGGTGGACATCGCCCGCCAGCGGCGGGTCGTCGACGCCTTCCTCGCCGCGCTGCGGCACGGTGACTTCGACGGGCTGCTCGCCGTGCTCGATCCCGATGTCCTGCTTAGCGAAGGCGACGCGGAGCCGGTGCGGGGCGCGCGAGCCGTGGGCGCCCACGCGCTCACCTTCTCGCGGGCCGCCCGGTTCGTACGGCCCGCGCTGGTGGACGGCGCCGTGGGCCTCGCGATCGTCCCGCGAGGACGCCTCATCGGGGCGCTGGCCTTCACCTTCGATCACGACAAGATCGCCGGAATCGAGGCGATCGACGATCCTGGCCGCCTGCGGCACGTCGACCTGGCGGCTCTCCGCTCGTGACCGCGGCCGGAGTGGGGAACCGGAGTGGGGATACAGCGACGCTCCCTGCCGCGCGCCGGCGTGCGCGCACCGGTCATGGCTCCACTCTCCTGGCTGCCCGCGTGGCGGACCAGGGCGTCCACCGGCCATTCGCCGGGCATTACCCGGGCATGCGAACGGCGGGCTTCAGCGGGCGGCGGCGTCGACGGCCTGGGCCGACAGGACGTGGTCGAGCACCATGAGGGCGCAGCCGGTGATGCCCGCGCCGGGCCCGAGGCGGCTGCGCTCGATGCGCAGGCTGCGGGTGGCGAGCTGGGTCGAGCGCCGGTAGACGACCTCGCGCACGCCCGACACCAGCGGCTGGAACATCTCGGCGACGTCGCCGCCGAGGACCACGACGGCGGGGTTGAGCAGGTTGACCGCGCCGGAGATGACCTCGCCCAGCCAGCGGCCGGCCTGCCGCACGACGGCCATGGTCTCCGCGTCGCCGGCCCGGACCAGGGCGGTCACGTCGGCGAGCGACGTCACGTCGCGGCCCTTGGCCCGCAGGTCGCGCAGGATCGCGGTGCCGCTGGCGACCGAGTCGACGCAGTCGAGGTTGCCGCAGCGGCACAGCACTCCCCCGCCGTCCCGGACCGGGATGTGCCCGATCTCCCCGGCCGCGCCGAGCGCGCCGCGCAGGATGCCGCCGCCGGAGATCACACCCGCGCCGATCCGGGTGGAGACCTTCACGAACAGCAGGTCGTCGAGCTCCGAGGCGTAGACGACCCGGTGCTCGCCCATCGCGATGACGTTCACGTCGTTGTCCACGAGCACCGGCACGTCGAACCGCTCGGCGATTATCGGTGGGATCACCACGCCGGTCCAGCTCGCCATCACGCGAGCGCTCTCGACCCGTCCGGCGGCGAACTCCACGGTCGCCGGCACGCCCAGGCCGATGCCGACGACGTCGTCACGCCCGTCGAGCAGCTTCTCCCAGGTGTCCATGAGCAGGGGCAGGACGACGCCCGGCCCCTCCTCGACGTCGATGTCCAGGTCGGTGCGGTGCAGCACCTCGCCCGCGAGGTCGCACAGCGCGATCTGGGTGCGGCGGGCGCCGAGCGAGGCCACCGGGACGACTCCCCCGGAGGTGGCGAAGCGCAGCCGCATGGGCGGGCGGCCCCCGGTGGACGGCCCTTCGGCGTCCTCCACGATCAGTCCGCGCTGCAGCAGATCGCTGACGCGGTGCGCGACGGCCGGGCGGGACAGGCCGGTAACACGGCCGATGTCGGCGCGCGTCACCGCCTCCCCGCTCCGGATGAGCTGGAGGACCTCGCCGGTGGTGGCTAGACGTGACATCGAGCGTAAGTGAAGCACAGAAGCTCACCTAAGTTCAATGACTTATTCATTCGAAGTTACAAAAGTCGGCTTGAAAAGTCGCATAACTTCCCGATACTGTCCCTTCCGTGCCCGATCGACACCTGGTGCCCGATCAACGGATCGGGGGCCGGACGTCCCGCCGGGCACACGTCCCGGGACGAAGGCTCCGGGGCGAGTTGGACCCCGCCTCGCGGCGGCCCCGGCAGGAGGAGAACCTTCCGTGACGAACCCCGTTATCACCGAGGTCACCGAACGCGTGGTCGCGCGAAGCCGCGAGAGCCGCGGGGCCTACCTGGAGCGGGTGCGCCGCGCCGGGGCCGAGCTGCGTGAGCGGGGGCCGGCCCGGGGGCGGCTCGGCTGCGCCAACCTGGCCCACGGCTTCGCCGCGGCGCCCGCCGAGGACAAGCTCGGCCTGCGCGGTACGGCGAAGCCGGGCGTGGCCATCGTGACCTCGTACAACGACATGCTGTCGGCGCACCAGCCGTACGAGACCTACCCGCCGGAGCTGAAGCGGGCGGTCCGCGAGGCGGGCGGCGTGGCGCAGGTGGCGGGCGGCGTGCCCGCGATGTGCGACGGCGTCACCCAGGGCCGGGCCGGCATGGAGCTGTCGCTCTACAGCCGCGATGTGATCGCGATGGCGACCGCGATCGCGCTGTCGCACGACATGTTCGACGCGTCCCTGCTGCTCGGGGTCTGCGACAAGATCGTCCCGGGGCTGCTCATCGGCGCCTTACGCTTCGGACACCTGCCGGCGATATTCGTCCCCGCCGGGCCCATGACCTCGGGCCTGCCCAACAAGGTCAAGGCCAGGGCGCGGCAGGCCTTCGCCGAAGGCAAGATCGGCCGCCTGGAGATGCTCGACGCCGAGGCGTCGTCCTACCACTCCCCCGGCACCTGCACGTTCTACGGCACCGCCAACTCCAACCAGCTCCTCATGGAGGTCATGGGCCTCCACCTGCCGGGGGCGACGTTCGTCAACCCCCACACCGAGCTGCGGCGCGCGCTGACCGCGGCGGCGGCCCGGCGGGCGGTCGAGATCACCCCGCACGGCGCGGAGTACACGCCCCTCGCCGAGGTCGTGGACGAGAAGGCGATCGTCAACGCGGTCGTCGCGCTGCTCGCCTCCGGCGGCTCCACCAACCACACGATGCACCTGGTCGCCATGGCCGCGGCCGCGGGCATCGAGCTGACCTGGGACGACATGGCGGCCCTGTCCAAGGTCGTCCCGCTGATCACCCGCATGTACCCCAACGGCCAGGCGGACGTGAACCACTTCCAGGCCGCGGGCGGCATGGCGGTGTTCATCGGCGACCTGCTCGACGCCGGGCTGCTCCACGAGGACGTGCTCACGGTCGCCGGGCGCGGCCTGGGCCTCTACCGCTCCGCCCCCGTACTCAAGGAGGGCGCAGCGCTCAAGGACGGCGCGCTGGTGTGGGACGAGCGGACCGAGCCCAGCACCGACACCGAGGTCCTGCGGCCGGTCGCCGAGCCGTTCTCCTCCGACGGGGGCATCCACATGCTGTCGGGCAACCTGGGCCGGGCGGTGAGCAAGGTCTCCGCCGTCAAGCCCGAGCACCTGGTGATCGAGGCCCCCGCCAAGGTGTTCGACGACCAGCTCGACCTGCTCGCCGCGTTCGAGCGGGGCGAGCTCGACGGGCAGGACTTCGTCGCGGTCGTCCGTTATCAGGGCCCCCGGGCCAACGGCATGCCCGAGCTGCACAAGCTCACGCCGCCGCTGGCCGTCCTGCTCGACCGCGGCCAGAAGGTGGCCATCGTCACCGACGGCCGCATGTCCGGCGCCTCGGGGAAGGTCCCCGCGGCGATCCACCTGTCTCCCGAGGCCGCCGACGGCGGGGCGATCGCGCTGCTGCGCGACGGCGACGTGATCCGCCTCGACTCGGCCGCCGGGACCCTCACCGTGCTCGCCGACCTCACCGGTCGTACGCCGGAGGGCGCCCCACTGACCGACGAGCAGTGGGCCGGCACCGGCCGCGAGCTGTTCGCCTCGTTCCGTCGCACGGTCGGCCCGGCCGAGCGTGGCGCGAGCGTCTTCGGAGGTGCCGCGTGAGCCTTCCCTGGCTGGTCGCGGACGTCGGCGGAACCAACGCCAGGTTCGGTTTGGTGACCCGGCCCGGAGGGCAGCCGGAGGCGGTAGCCGTACTCGACGTTTCCCAGCATCTCGGCCTTGCCGATGCCGTAGCCGCCTATCTCGCAGACCATGCGGGCGGAGTTCGGCCGGGGGCCGCGTGCCTGGCGATCGCCGGTCCGGTCGAGGACGACCGATACCGGCTGACGAACGCGGGATGGACCGGGTCCGTCAAGGAGCTCGGCATCCCGCGTGCGGTGCTGCTCAACGACTTCGAGGCGCTGGCGATCTCACTGCCGCACCTGGCGGGGGACGACCTCGTGCCGCTCGGCGGCCCGCCGCCGGCAGCCGGCCTGACGAAGGTCGTGCTCGGGCCCGGCACCGGGCTCGGAGTGGCCGGTCTCGTGCCCGTACGGGAGGGGTGGCAGCCGGTGCCCGGCGAGGGCGGGCACATCGCGGCGCCCGCCGTCACCGACCTGGAGATGGAGATCGTCCGGGCGGTGCGCGCGGACGGCCTGCCGTACGTGGACGCCGAGCACCTGCTGTCGGGCACCGGGCTGCCGCGCCTGCACCGCGGGCTCGCGCTCGTGCGCGGCGTCACGCCCGAGGACCGCACGGCCGCGCAGATCACCTCCTCGGACGACCCGCTGTGCGCCGAGACCGTGGAGGTCTTCCTCGCCATGCTCGGTGGCTTCGCCGGGGGCGTGGCGCTCACCTTCGCCGCGCGGGGCGGGGTCTACCTGGGCGGCGGCGTGCTGCCCCGCCTGGTCTCGCGGATCCCCGGCAGCGCGTTCCGGGCCCGGTTCGAGACGACCGCGCCGGCGCTGACGGAGTATGCCGCCGCGATCGCCACCGTCCTGATCACCGCCGAGCAGCCCGCGCTGACGGGTGCGGCCGCCTGGCTCGCCCAACGAAATCCCGATGTGGAGCTGGTATGAGCAACCTTCTCGACCTCGCGCCGGTCGTCCCGGTGGTCGTCCTGGACGACGCGGACAGCGCCGTCCCCCTCGCCCGGGCCCTGGTCGCGGGCGGGCTGCCGGTCATCGAGGTCACGCTGCGCACCCCGGCCGCCCTCGACGCGATCCGGCGGATCGCCGCCGAGGTGCCGGAGGCCGTGGTCGGCGCGGGCACCGTGCGCTCGCCCGAGGACGTGGAGGCCGCGACCGGGGCCGGGTCCCGCTTCCTCGTCTCCCCCGGCACCACGCCCGCCCTGCTCGCGGCCATGCTCGCCTCGGGCGTGCCGTTCCTGCCGGGCGTCGCCACGGCCACCGAGGCGATGACGCTGGCCGAGCGCGGCGTGCGCGAGCTCAAGTTCTTCCCGGCCGAGCCGGCCGGCGGCGTGGCGTACCTCAAGTCGCTGAGCGGCCCGCTGCCCGACGTGCGGTTCTGCCCCACGGGCGGGATCACCCCGTCGAACGCGCCGGCCTACCTCGCCCTGCCGAACGTCGGCTGCGTCGGCGGGAGCTGGCTCACCCCGCGCAGCCTCGTGGCCGCGGGCGACTTCGCCAGGATCGAGAAGCTCGCGTCCGAGGCCGCCGCGCTGCGCCCTTGAGCGCTCCGGCCTGCGCCGCGTCCCTGGGCGCGCTCAGCCGCGCCGGTGCGGAGTGCTCCCGCCCGGGCCCCTGGGCGCTTTCCGGGGCTCCTCAAGCTCACCGGTCCGTCCTTCCTCCCTCGGCGGAGCCGGTGGCCATGCTCGTGACCGCGACCCGGACACGTCCATGGGTGCCGGGCCCGCGACCGCTCACCTGCGGTGGCGAGCCCGGCGTCACCCCATGACACCCCCATAACAACCCGGCGGACCCCCTCAGGACAGCCTTACGGCTGTGCGCCCAGCAGGGCGTCGAGACCGATCGGGTCCTCGTGCGTGCCCTCCGAGGTGCACGCGTGCGCCCCGGCCACGGCGCCCAGCCGTACGCACTCCTCCGGAGGCCGGCCAGTCAGGCGGCCGTACAGGAAGCCGGACACGAACGCGTCGCCGGCGCCGTTGCTGTCGGCCACGGGGCCGGGCGGCGGCGCGGCCGGGAAGCGGCGCACCTGCCCTCCGGCCAAAACGTGGCAGCCCGCGGCCCCGTCCGTGCACACGACCACCGACGCGCGGCCCCGCTCGGCGATCGCCCGCATGACCTCCTCGCGCCGCCCGCCGAGCCTGGCCGCGGACAGGAAGACCAGGTCGGAGGAGTAGGCGAAGTCCTCGTGGTGCGGGTTCTCGCCGTCCCAGTCGTGCAGGTCGGTCGAGATCGTCGCGCCGTCGGGGATGTCGGCGTAGACGTGCCGGGCGAAGTCCACGATCGAGACGTGGACGTGCCGGGCCGACCGGAGGGCCGGCAGATAGAGGTCGCGGGGCATCCGCTGACCGGGGACGGCCCTGGGGTCGAAGAGCGACAGGCGCCTGCCGCCGGGGTCCACGAGCAGGACGCTGCGCCGGGTGCCCGCCTCGGACGGGGCGTAGGCGAAGTCGACCCCGCGGGCGGCGAGGTGGCCGCGGATCAGCGCGCCCTGCGGGTCGTCGCCGATGAGGTCGACGAACTTCACGCGCAGGCCGAGGGCGTGGCAGCCGAGCGCGACCCCCGAGCCGGTGTTGCCGATCCGGTCAATGACGGGCGGCACGGCATAGGTGTCGGCGTACGGCAGGGGCAGCTCGGGCACGTAGACGGTCGTGTCGGCACCGGCGCCGCCCACGACCAGGACGTCGATGGGGTGATCGGTCATTCGCAACGCTCCGCGGGAGGTCGGGAGAGTCCGGCGCGGCGACCGTGCGCGGCCGCCGGGCCGGGGAAGGCAAGACCCCGGCAGGGGCTCAGCGGTTGACCAGCGGGCCCGAGCTGGTGGAGCCGCGCACCACGAGCTCGGGCTGGTAGACCAGCTCGACGTGCTTGGCGGGAGTGCCGCCGATCTCCTCAAGCAGGGTCTCGACGGCGGCGGCCGCCATCGCGCCGATCGGCTTGCGCACGGTCGTGAGCGGCGGGTCGGTGAACGCCATCAGCGGCGAGTCGTCGAACCCGACGACCGACACGTCCCCGGGCACCGACAGCCCGCGCTCGCGGGCGGCGCGGATCGCGCCGAGCGCCATGAGGTCGCTCGCGCAGAAGATGCCGGTGCAGCCGCGGTCGAGCAGCGCCGAGGCGGCGGCCTGCCCGCCCTCCACGGAGAACAGCGAGTGCTGGATGAGGTCGTCGACGTCGGCCGGGCCGAGCAGCTGGGCCATCGCCTGGCGGAAGCCCTCGATCTTGCGGATGACCGGGACGAAGCGCCGCTGCCCCAGCGCGAGGCCGATGCGCTCGTGCCCGCGGTCCACGAGGTGCTGTACGGCCAGGCGCGCGGCGAGCCGGTCGTCGGGCGAGATGAACGGCGCGGGGATGGCCTCGTTGTAGCCGTCCACGAGCACGATCGGCAGCCCGCGGTCGGTGAGCCGCTTGTAGCGGTCCATCCTGGCGGTGGTGTCGGCGTGCAGGCCGGAGACGAAGACGATGCCCGACACGCCCCGGTCGAGGAGCATCTCGGTGAACTCGTCCTCGGGGGCTCCGCCGGGCTCCTGGGTGCACAGGATCGGCGTGTAGCCGTGCTGGATCAGCGACTTCTCCATCGCCTGGGCGAACGCCGGGAAGATCGGGTTGCCGAGCTCCGGGATCACCAGGCCGATCAGGCCGTTGCTGCGCTGGCGCAACCGCTGGGGCCGCTCGTAGCCCATCAGGTCGAGGGCGGTGAGCACGGCCTGGCGGGTGGCCGGGGAGACCCCCGCCTTGCCGTTGAGCACACGGCTCACCGTCGCCTCGCTGACTCCGGCCTGGGCGGCGATGTCGGCGAGCCGTGTGTTGTTCATGAGCATTACTTTAGACATTCCTCGCGGCCCACCAGGTGGCCGAGTCGGGAGCGAGCCGCACGATTCCGCCGGACGTCTCCGGGCCTCCGCTGGCCAGCAGCAGGTCGCCCGGCGCCTCCGTCTCCACCCACTCCCGCGTCATGTTCAGCAGGCAGGTGAACGAGTCGCCGCGCCGGAACGCCAGGGTGCCGGGCGGGCTGTCCATCCACGTCAGCGTGCCGTCGCCCAGCTCCGGGTGCTCCCGCCTGAGGGCGAGGGCGGCCCGATAGAGGCTGAGCATCGACGCGCCGTCCCGCAGCTGCGCCTCCACCGACAGGTCGCGCCAGCCGGCCGGCATCGGCAGCCAGCTCTCGTAGATGCCCGGCGGGGTGAAGCCGTACGGCGGTTCGCCCGCGGCGGTCCACGGGAGCGGCACCCGGCACCCGTCGCGCCCGCTGTCGGGGTCGCGCAGCCGCTGCGGATCCTGCAGGTACTGCTCGGGCAGGTCGAGCACCTCGGGCAGCCCCAGTTCCTCGCCCTGGTAGATGTAGGCCGAGCCGGGCAGCGCCAGCATGAGCAGCGCCGCCGCGCGCGCCCTGCGCAGGCCGCGCTCGCCGCCGCCGTAGCGGGTGACGTGCCGCTTGACGTCGTGGTTCGACAGCACCCAGGTCGAGGGCGCGCCCACCAGCGCCGACGTGCGCACGGACTCGTCGATGACCTCGCGGAAGAGCGCCGCGTCCCAGGGCGTCTTGAGGAAGTGGAAGTTGAACGCCTGGTGCAGCTCGTCGGGGCGGACGTAGTTGGCCAGCCGCTCGGGCGACGGCGCCCACGCCTCGGCCACCCCGATCCGCTCGCCGTCGTAGGAGTCGAGGATGCGGCGCCAGGCCCGGTGGATCTCGTGCACGCCGTCCTGGTCGAAGAACGGCACGACCTGCGCGCCGATCATCTCGGCCTGGCCCCGGGCGCCCACGTCGGGCAGGCCCGGCGCCTTGACCATGCCGTGCGCCACGTCGATCCGGAAGCCGTCCACGCCGAGGTCGAGCCAGAACCGCAGGACGTCGGCGAACTCCTCGTGCACCTCCGGGTGCTCCCAGTTGAGGTCCGGCTGCTCGGGCGCGAACAGGTGCAGGTACCACTGGCCGTCCTCGACCCGGGTCCAGGCGGGCCCGCCGAAGATCGACTCCCAGTCGTTGGGCGGCAGCTCGCCCGTCACGCCCTTGCCCTCGCGGAAGATGTAGCGCTCCCGCTCCGGGCTGCCCGGCCCCGCCTTCAGCGCCGCCTCGAACCAGGGGTGGCGGTCGGAGGTGTGGTTGGGCACCACGTCCACGATGATCCGCAGGCCGAGCCGGTGGGCGTCGGCGATCAGCGCCTGGGCGTCCGACAGCGAGCCGAAGAGCGGATCGACGTCGCGATAGTCGGCCACGTCGTATCCGAAGTCGGCCATCGGCGAGGGGTAGAACGGCGTCAGCCAGATCGCGTCGACACCGAGGTCGGACAGGTAGCGCAGGCGGCTGCGCACGCCGAGCAGGTCACCGATCCCGTCACCGTTGCCGTCCGCGAAGCTGCGGACGTACACCTGGTAGATCACCGCGTCGCGCCACCACCGCGTCGTGACCGCGGACGGCTGGACGGCGAGTTCGGTCATTGGGATCCCCCGATTCTCATATAGGGTCACGCCTTCGTCGCGCCGGCCGTCAGGCCGGTCACGAGGTGGCGCTGGACGAGCAGGAAGACGACGGCCGCCGGAATCGCGATCAGCACCGACGAGGCCGTCAGCAGGCCCCACTCCGCCTTGTGCTGGCCGACGAACTGGCTCAGGCCGACCGCGAGCGTGTACTTGTCGTCGCCCGTCATGAACGCGGTCGCGTACGCGACCTCCGCCCAGGCGGTGATGAACGAGTAGAACGCGGCCACGGCGAGGCCGGGCTTGGCCAGCGGCAGGATGAGCCGCCAGAACGTGCCGAAGGGGGTCAGGCCGTCGACCCGGCCGGCCTCGTCGATCGTCACGGGGACGGTGTCGAAGTAGCCCTTCATCATCCACGCGCAGAACGGCACGGTGGAGGTGAGGTAGGCGATGACGAGGGACGGGAACTGGTTGATCAGCCCGAGCCCGGCCATCAGGTTGTAGATCGGCACGATCAGGATGGCCACGGGGAACATCTGCGTGATCAGCAGCATCCACATCACCGAGCGGAAGCCGGGGAAGCGGAAGCGGCTGACCGCGTAGCCGGTCGTGGCCGACAGCAGCACGCCGAGCACGGCCGTGATCAACGAGACGATCACCGCGTTGGCGGCCCAGGTGAGGAACCGGGTCTCCCCGAGGACCTGCGTGTAGTTGGCGAGCGTGGGGTGGTCGATCGGCGCGACCGAGGCGGTCTCGATGACCGTCCGCGGCTTGAGCGAGGTCAGCACCAGCCACGCGACCGGGAACACCGACACGATGCTCGCCGCGATCAGCGTGAGGTGCAGGGCGATCGACCTGCCGGGGCTGCGCCTGTCGCGGCTCCACGCTCCGGCGGGAGCGGCCGGGCTCACCATGCCTCCCCCTGCTGCCTGAGCGCGCGCCGATAGACCGTGGCCATGACGACGAGCAGCGCGAGGATCACCATGCCCCAGGCCGCGGAGCCCGAGTAGTTCCTGATGCCCTCGAACGCCTGGCGGTAGGCGTACGTCACGAGGATCTCCGTGGCTCCGCCCGGTCCTCCCCGGGTCAGCAGGAAGATGACCGGGAACTGGTTGAAGGTCCAGATCGTGCCGAGCAGCACGACCGTGCTCGACACCGGGCGCAGGCCCGGCAGCGTGATGTGGCGGAAGCGCTGCCACGGCGTGGCGCCGTCCACCTCGGCGGCCTCGTACAGCTCGCGCGGGATGGCCTGCAGGCCGCCGAGCAGCGCGAGCATCATGAACGGCACGCCCAGCCACACGTTGCAGGCGATCACCGAGACCTTGGCCCAGAACGGGTCGTCGAGCCAGCTGACGCCGGCGAACCCCGCGGCCCGCAGCATGGCGTTGACCACGCCGAACTCGCCGTTCAGCAGGTAGCGCCAGATGAACGCGGACACGAAGGCCGGCACGGCCCAGGGCAGCACGAGCAGGATCCGATAGAGCGACCGCAGCCGCATGGGCCGGTTCAGCAGCAGCGCCAGGCCCAGGCCGATGCTCACGTGCAGGGCGACGCAGACGACGGTCCACACGACCGTCCAGGTGAGCCGGCCGAGGAACTCCGCGGACGTGAGGATGTCGGTGTAGTTCTTCAGGCCCACGAACTCATAGGTGGACGGGATGACGTTCATCCCGATCGTGCGGCCCATGTTGCCCTCGGTCGCGTCGGTGAGCGACAGGTACACGCCTCGTACGAGGGGGTAGCCGACCAGCACCAGCGTCACGATGACGACCGGCGCGGTCATCGCCCAGGCGTACCAGTGGCGCGACAGAAGGCGCCGCGCCCCCGAACGGGGCGCGGCCCTTCTCGTCGCGACGACGTCAGCCGTCATCGCCTACAGGCTCCAGCCCTTGAGGATGCCCTGGTAGGCGGTGGCGACGTCCGTGAGCATGGGCTCGGTCGTCGTCTGCCCGCCCGCGAGCTTCTGGTAGCCCTCGACCAGCGGCTGGAACAGCGAGGCGGCCTCCGGGATCCAGGGTCGCTCGACGGCCGTCTCCATCGGCTTCTGCCACTGGGCGATCTTGGGGTTGGCCGTCGCCTCGGGCGCGCTGTAGGCGGGCTGGCGGGTCGGCAGCAGGCCGAGCTTGCCGGCGACCTTCGCCTGGCTCTCCGCACTGGCCATGAACTGGACGAACAGGTAGGACGCGTCCAGGTTCTTCGAGCCCGCGTACACGGTGTAGTCGTGACCGCCCAGCGGCGAGCCCGCCTTCACCGAGCCGGCCGGAACCGGGGCGACGCCGAAGTTGTCAGGGTTGTCCTTGAACACCTTGCCACCGAGGTTGTCCGCGTTGGACCACGGGCCGTTGAAGATCATCGCGACCTTGCCGTCCTTGAACGCGGTCTCGGCGTTCGTGTAGCTGTCCTGCAGCGCGGGCTTGACGGCGGCGCCGGACGTGATCAGGTCCTCGACGATCTTCACCCCCGCCACGCTCTGCGGAGACGAGATCGTGATCTTCTTGTTCTGGACGTCGACGAAGTCGCCGCCCTCGCCATAGATGAACGGAAGCAGGAAGTAGGCGTCCACGTTGAGGGCGAGGCCGCCCGCTCCGGTCTTCGACTTGACGTCGAGCGCCACCTTCTTGAGGTCGGCCATCGTCGCCGGAGGCTGGTCGTAGCCCGCCTTCTTCAGTAGTTCCTTGTTGTACAGGAGGCCGAGGGTGTCCGTCACCTGCGGCACGCCGTACGTCTTGCCGTTGAACTTGCCGCTCGCCGCCGGGACCGGCAGGAACTCCTCGGGCTTGTCGACGGCCGGGGTGCCGTCGAGCGGCGCGAGGTAGCCGAGCGACGCGAACTCCGCGACCCAGCCCACGTCGGTGCGCAGCACGTCGGGCGCGCCCGCCCCGGACTGCGCGGCGGTCTTGAACTTGTCCCGCGCGTTCGCGAACGGCACGTTGACGTAGTTGACCTTGATCTTCGGGTATCTGGCCTCGAAGTCCTTGATGATCTCCTGGAAGACCGGGCCCTCGGTCGTGGCGTCCGAGGTGTCCCACCAGGTGACCGTTCCGGACACCTCGGCGGGGGCGGCGCTCTTGGCCGGGGCCGTTCCGGTGTCGCCGGAACCGTCGCCACAGGCGGTGACCGCCAAAGCGAGCGCCGCGGCCACCGCCGCGGACGTGAGGACTCGCCTCATGTGAGTCGCACTCCTTGCTCAGGGGGATTTGAGCGGAACGTAACAGGGGTGCGAAGGGGATGAAAGACCTTACTGAAACTTTCAGCAAATTCGTTACATTTGACGCGTCAAAGAGGGGCGCAAGGAGGTCATGACGCGACCCTGACAGCCATCTTTAGCAAGGGGAAAGTCGCGAGTAACGACAAGTTGCGGGCAGATGCCGGATCTTTCACGACACGTATGGACACGAGTGCCCGTGACGCGATGTACTACCTCATCATTCACACCGAAGGCTGGGGATCCGGGCGTGCCTGCCCGGGAGGAACGAGCGCGCATGAGCACCGTCGTCCTCGACAATGTGACGAAGATCTACCCGGGGGGGTACCTCGCGGTCGACCGCATGAACCTTCGCGCGGACGAGGGTGAGCTCCTCGTCCTGCTGGGGCCGTCAGGCTGCGGGAAGTCCACGCTGCTCCGCATGATCGCGGGGCTGGAGGAGATCACCACCGGTGACCTGTGGCTGGGCGGGCAGCTCGCCAACCACCTGGCGCCCCGGGACCGGGACGTCGCGATGGTCTTCCAGAACGGCGCGCTGTATCCCCACCGGACGGTGCGCGGCAACCTGTCGTTCCCGCTGGAGATCGCCAAAGCGGACCCCACGATGGTCAAGCAGCGGGTCGTCGAGCTGTCGCGCGCGCTGCACATCGACGAGACGCTCGACCGGCGGCCGGGCACACTGTCCGGCGGCCAGCGCCAGCGCGTGGCGATGGGCCGCGCCATCGTGCGCCAGCCCTCGCTGTTCCTGATGGACGAGCCGTTGTCCAACCTGGACGCCGGCATGCGCACCGAGCTGCGCATGGAGATCTCGTCGCTGGTGCGCTCCCTCGGGGTCACCACCATCTACGTCACGCACGACCAGGTCGAGGCCCTCACTCTGGCCGACCGCATCGCCATCATGAACCGCGGCGTGCTGCAGGACATCGGCACGCCGGCGCAGGTCTACAACGACCCCGCGACCGCGTTCACCGCCGCGTTCCTCAACTCCCAGCAGCTCAACCTGCTCGCGGCGACCGTGCGCACCCCGCAGAACCAGTTCATCATGCTCGACTTCGGCCCTCACCAGATCACCATGCCCTGGACCGATCCACGGGCGTACGCGGTGTCGCAGCACACGGGCATGCAGATCATCGTGGGGATCCGGCCGGACGGGCTGGTTCCGGTGCCGGAGCGGACGGAGGGCCCGACCTTCTTCGGCCGGGTCAGGACGCTGGAGTATCACGGCCACGAGTGGCTCGCCTACCTGGAGGCCGGTATCCCGGCCGTCAACGTGCCGGAACCGCCGGACCGCCGCCAGCTCAACGGCGCGGCGGGCGGCGGCAGGGCCCGGTCGATGATGCGCCGCCTGCTGAACGGCTCGGCCGCGGTGGAGGAAGAGGAGCCGCCGCCGCTCTCGCAGTCGGGCACGCACCGCCGCGCGGACCTGATCGTCCGGCTCGGCAACCGGCCCGTGTGGCGCGCGGGCGACGCCGGCCGGGTCGCCGTCGACGTCTCCCGGCTCATGCTGTTCACCATGGACGGCACCCGCATCGACCCGCCGCGCCGATAGAACCCCGCCGACAGAACCCCCTCAGACGGTGCGGCTGACGCCGCCGGCCAGCACGGAGACGATCCCCACCAGGCGCACGATCTTGTCCAGCTCCGCCCGGTGGAACGCGGGCCCCTGAGACCGCGCCACCACCAGGTGGACCCCGTCCATCGGCACGCTCGCCAGGTGCAGCCCGCCCTCCTCGAAGGCCGAGGCGCGCAGCGGGGTGAGGTCGGCCGCGGGGACGGCCTCCGGCGCCTGCCAGCTTCCGTGGACGATCGTGCCGTCGGCCGAGTCGACCGCCACCGCCCACTCGGCGCTGACGAGGTCGGGCACCGCGTCGACGAGGGTGACGTACGCACGGTCGGGGTCGGCGGCGACGTGGCCGAGCAGGTCGTAGTCGGGGGTCGCTCCGGGCGCCTCCCGGGTCGGCCACACGGCCTCCACCCGCGTGCCGGGCACCACGCCGATGCGTTCGCGCAGCTCACCGGGCTCGAAGACGCCCGACCACGAGACGGTGAAGTCGTCGACCGCGCGACCCGCCTGCCGCTCCAGCACGGTCACCTGCAGGATGTCCGCACCCATCACCCCGAAGGCGCGCGCCACCTGGCCGAGCACCCCGGGCCGGTCGGGGAGCGAGACCCGCAGCCGCAGCAGCATCGCCACCACCTCCTTCTCATGCGACACCAACAGTGTCGGACACACGTTTCGCGCCGGTTACGGCGGTGGGTCACGGAATGGCTGCAATGTTTCTGGAAGTTGCAGCAAAGTCTTGCACAGCCCGGGGGCCGCCAGTAGCTTCCGGGCCATGGTGACCCCCCAGCACCGGCGTACGCGCGTGCCCGTTGCGCTTGCCACGGCGACGGCACTCACCGCCGCGCTCATCGCCGTCCCCCTGACAGCTCCCCCGGCGGCATCCGCCCCGATTTCCGCAGCCACGGGTGCGGCCGGCGCGCCGTCCGACGCCGAACTCGCCCGCGACGCCCTCCGCGCGGACCTGTCCCGCGAGCGGCTCTACTTCGCGATGACCGACCGGTTCGCGAACGGCGACCCCTCCAACGACCGGGGCGGGCTGTCCGGCGACCGGCTGACGACCGGTTTCGACCCCGCGGACAAGGGCTTCTACCACGGCGGCGACCTCGCGGGCCTGATCGGCCGGCTCGACTACATCAAGGGCCTGGGCAGCACGGCCATCTGGCTCACCCCGTCGTTCAGGAACCGGCCCGTGCAGGGCACGGGCGCGGACGCCGGCGCCGGCTACCACGGCTACTGGATCACCGACTTCACCAGGATCGACCCGCACCTCGGCACCAACGCGCAGATGAAGAGCCTCGTCAAGGAGGCGCACAAGCGCGGCATGAAGGTGTTCTTCGACATCATCACCAACCACACCGCCGACCTCGTCGACTACAAGGAGAAGACGTACGGCTATCGCGGCACGGCGGCCTACCCCTACGTGGACGCCTCCGGCCGGGCCTTCGACGACCGCGACTACGCCCTGCGCGACGACTTCCCGAAGGTCACCGCCGAGTCGTTCCCGTACACGCCGGTGGTGACGGCGAAGTCGAAGGTGCCGTCGTGGCTGAACGACCCGACGATGTATCACAACCGGGGCGACTCGACCTTCTCGGGCGAGAGCTCCGAGTATGGCGACTTCTCCGGCCTCGACGACCTGTGGACCGAGCGGCCCGAGGTCGTGAAGGGCATGACCGACATCTACAAGACGTGGGTCAAGGAGACCGGCGTCGACGGCTTCCGCATCGACACCGCCAAGCACGTCAACATGGGGTTCTGGCAGCGCTTCGCGCCCGCCCTGCACGGCTACGCCGCCAAGCTCGGCAACGACAGGTTCTTCATGTTCGGCGAGGTCTACAGCTCCGACCCGGCGTTCGAGAGCCGCTACACCAGCACCGGCACGCTCGACGCCACGCTGGACTTCGGCTTCCAGGAGGCGGCCCGCTCGTACGCGAGCGGCGGCGACGCCGCGAGCCTCGGCAGGCTGTACGCCGCCGACGACCACTTCACCGACGCCGACTCCAACGCCTCGTCGCTGCCGACGTTCCTCGGCAACCACGACATGGGCCGGATCGGCTACTTCCTCAAGCAGGACGCCCCCTCGGCGGACGACGCGACGCTGCTCGCCCGCGACCGCCTGGCCCACCAGCTCATGTATCTGACCCGCGGCCAGCCGGTCGTCTACTACGGCGACGAGCAGGGCTTCACCGGCGGCGGAGGCGACAAGGACGCCCGGCAGCCGATGTTCGCCTCCAAGACGGCCGACTATCTCGACGACGACCTCATCGGCACCACCGCCACCCACGCGACCGCCAATTACGTCACCACCCATCCCCTCTACACCTCGATCGCGGAGCTGGCCCGGCTGCGCGACCGCTATCCGGCGCTGGCGGACGGCGCGCAGATCACGCGGCTGGCGAGCGGGAACGTGTTCGCGTTCTCCCGGATCGCCGCCGGGGAGCGGGTCGAGTTCGTCGTGGCGCTCAACAACGGCACGGCTGCCACTTCCGTGCGGATCCCGACCTACTCCCCCGGCGCCTCCTTCACCCAGGTGTACGGCGGGACGGCCGGGCTCACCAGCGGATCCGACGGGAAGCTGGCGGTGACCGTGCCGCCGCTGTCGGCCGTCGTCTACCGGGCCGGCGAGGCCCTGGCCGCCCCCGGGGCA
Source organism: Microbispora hainanensis (assembly GCF_006874475.1). Taxonomy (GTDB): domain Bacteria; phylum Actinomycetota; class Actinomycetes; order Streptosporangiales; family Streptosporangiaceae; genus Microbispora; species Microbispora hainanensis. Next base: position 46,798 of record NZ_VIRM01000024.1, on the reverse strand, counting down.
GCTCCGCAGATCACCCTCACGCTGCCCGGCGAGACGCTGCGCGGCACGGCGGCCGACGGCCGGGTGGCGATCTCCGCCGAGGTGCCCGGCGACGGGTTCGGCCAGGTCACGTTCGCCGTCAAGGCGGGGGACGCGCCGTGGCGGGTGCTCGGCACCGACGACGCGCCCAACGGGCGCACCTACCGCGTCTTCCACGACCTCACCGGCGTGCCCGAGGGCGCCCCGCTCACGTACAAGGCGGTCGTGAAGGACTCGGCGGGCCGGTACGCCTCCGCCACGGCGACCGCGACGGCGGGGCCGGAGCCGGCGGAGGAGGAGCCGGGCGCGGTCACCCGCGACCACCTGGTGGTCCACTACAAGCGCGACGGCGGAGACTACGACGGCTGGGGGCTGCACGCCTGGGGCGACATCGACCAGACGGTCGAGTGGGGCTCGCCGGTCGCGTTCGAGGGCGAGGACGCCTTCGGCCGCTTCGCCTGGCTGAAGCTGAAGCCCGGCGCCACCGAGGTCGGCCTGATCACCCACAGGGGCGACACCAAGGACCAGGGCGACCGCATGGTCGATCCGGTGCGCACCGGCGAGGTGTGGCTCGTCGAGGGCAGGGCCGACGTGTACGCCTCCCGGGCCGCCGCCGAGGGATACGCCACGATCCACTACCACCGCCCCGACGGCGCGTACGACGGCTGGGGCCTGCACCTGTGGGGCGACGCCATCGCCGACGGCGCCGGCACCGACTGGGGCTCCCCGAGGCGCCCGGACGGCACCGACGCGTCCGGGGCCTTCTGGCGGGTGCCGCTGAAGAACGCCGACGCGCCGCTGAACTACATCGTCCACAAGGGCGACGCCAAGGACCCCGGGCCCGACCAGTCGTTCGTCCCGGCCCGGCAGCCGGAGGCGTACGTGAACTCGGGCGGGACGGAGATCCACGCCAGTGCGGCGGCGGCGCGGAACGTCGCGGTGCTGCACTACCACCGCGAGGACGGCGGCTACGACGGCTGGGGCCTGCACTTCTGGGGCGACGCGTCCGGATCGGCCGAGTGGGGCGACCCGCTGAAGCCGGCCGGCGCCGACGCCTTCGGCGTGTGGTTCGAGGTGCCGCTCAAGGACGACGCGAAGACGCTGGCGTGGATCATCCACAAGGGCGACGAGAAGGACCAGCAGGCCGACCAGTCGCTCGACCTCGGCGTGACCGGCCACGAGGTGTGGAAACTGTCAGGTGTGGACGGATATCTGCTGCCGCAGCCCGCGGCCACCGGTGCGGACGCCGACCTGTCCAAGGCCACGGCCCAGTGGATCGACAGGGACACGGTCGCGTGGAAGGGCACGGTCGCCGAGGCGAACCACTACGCGCTGGCCTACTCCCCCGGGGGCGACATCGCGTACGAGAGGGGCGACCTGACCGGGGACGTCCACCTGATCCGGCTGACACCGGGCACGCTCGGCGACGCCCAGAAGGCCGCCTGGCCGCATCTGGCGGCGTACGGCGCGCTGAAGGTGGACCCGCGCGACGCCGGCCTCGTGCGCGACGCGCTGCGCGGGCAGGTCGTGGCGATCGAGCGCGGGCCCTCGGGCGCGCTGCTGACCGCCACCGGCGTGCAGATCCCCGGCGTGCTCGACGACCTGTACGCCGGGGCCGCGAAGGTCCCGCTGGGCCCCACGGGCCGCGGCGGGCTCGCGGTGTGGGCGCCGACCGCCCGGAAGGTCGAACTGGCCCTCTACGACGGCCCCGAGGGCGACCGCAGGACGGTGCACAAGATGCGCAGGGACGACGCGACCGGCGTGTGGTCGATCGACGGCCCGGCGTCGTGGAGGGGCAGGTACTACACCTACCTCGTCACCGTCTACGCCCCCGCCGCCGGGAAGATCGTGACCAACGAGGTGACCGACCCCTACAGCCTGTCCGTCTCGGCGGGTTCCGGGCGCAGCCAGATGGTCGGCCTCGACGACCGGTCGCTGCGGCCCGAGGGGTGGACGGGCCTGAAGAAGCCCCCGGCGGTGCGCCAGGACCGGGCGTCGATCTACGAGCTGCACGTCCGCGACTTCTCGGCCTCCGACACCACCGTCCCGGCCGCCGAGCGCGGCACCTACAAGGCGTTCACCGAGACCGGCAGCGCCGGGATGACCGAGCTGCGGAGCCTGGCGAAGGACGGCCTCACCCACGTCCATCTGCTGCCGGCCTTCGACTTCGCCACCGTGCCCGACCGGAAGGCCGACCGCACCGAGCCCGCCTGCGACCTGGCCGCGCTGCCGCCGGACTCCGACCGGCAGCAGGCGTGCGTGGCGGAGACGGCCGCGAAGGACTCGTTCAACTGGGGCTACGACCCGCTGCACTACACCGTGCCCGAGGGGTCGTACGCGACCGACCCGGACAAACGGATCAAGGAGTTCCGCGAGATGGTCGCGGGGCTCAACCGCGCGGGCCTGCGGGTGGTCATGGACGTCGTCTACAACCACACCCACGCCGCCGGGCAGGACCCGGCGAGCGTCCTCGACCGCGTCGTCCCCGGCTACTACCACCGGCTCATGGACGACGGCACGGTGGCCACCTCCACCTGCTGCGCCAATACTGCCCCGGAGCACGCGATGATGGGCCGGCTCGTCGTCGACTCGATCGTCACCTGGGCGAAGGAGTACAAGGTCGACGGCTTCCGGTTCGACCTGATGGGCCACCACCCGAAGGCGAACATCCTGGCCGTGCGCAAGGCCCTCGACGCGCTCACCCCCGACAAGGACGGCGTGGACGGCAGGTCGATCATCCTGTACGGCGAGGGCTGGAACTTCGGCGAGGTGGCCGACAACGCCAGGTTCGAGCAGGCCACCCAGGCCACCATGGCGGGCACCGGGATCGGCACGTTCAGCGACCGGCTGCGCGACGCCGTGCGCGGCGGCACGCCGTTCGACGCCGACCCCGGCGTCCAGGGCCTCGGCTCCGGCCTGGCCGGCTCCGCGCCGGACGGCCGGCTCGCGCACTACGAAGACCTGGTGAAGCTCGGGCTCGCGGGCAACCTGCGCGACTTCACGTTCACCGGGTCGTCCGGCACGCCCGTCAAGGGCTCTGAGGTCGACTACAACGGCAGCCCCGCGGGGTATGCCGCCGAGCCCGGCGACACGGTGACCTACGTCGACGCGCACGACAACGAGACGCTGTTCGACGCGCTCGCCTACAAGCTGCCGAAGGACACCCCGATGGCCGACCGGGTCAGGATGCAGTCGCTTTCGCTGGCGACGGTCCTGCTCGGCCAGGGCACGGCGTTCGTCCACGCCGGCAGCGAGCGGCTGCGGTCGAAGTCGCTCGACCGCAACTCCTACGACTCGGGCGACTGGTTCAACCGGCTGCTCTGGGACTGCAGCCAGGGCAACGGCTTCGGCGGCGGCCTGCCGCCCGCGCAGGACAACGAGGCGCGCTGGCCGTACGCGCGGCCCCTGCTGGCCGACCCCGCGCTGAAGCCGGACTGCGCGGCGATCGGCGCGGCCCGGGCGCGGTTCGGCGAGCTGCTGCGGATCCGCTACTCCTCCCCCGCCTTCTCGCTCGGCTCCGCCGCCGAGATCGGCAGGCGGGTCTCCTTCCCGCCGTCGGGCACCCCCGGTGTGATCGTCATGCGCGTCGACGCCGCCGGGGTCGATCCCGCGAACACGGCGATCTACGTGGTGTTCAACGCCACCGGGAAGGCCGCCGCCTCCGTCGTGCCCGCCGTGAAGGGCGCCCGGGTCGCGCCGCACCCCGTGCAGGCGGCGTCGGCCGACCCGGTGGTGCGGCAGGCGTCGGCGGATCCGGCGAGCGGCACGCTGACCGTGCCCGCCCGCACGGTCGGGGTGTTTCTCGAGTCGTCGTAGGGGCTCGCAGGGGGTACGGCCAGGCGCGGACACCCGCGCCTGGTTGCACCAAATGTCAGACTTTGGGCAAGTTTGGGGCGAGCTTTCCGCTGTCGCGAGTTTCCCTAAGGATGACCATGAGTAGCCTCGGGTAATGCTCCTCCCCAGGCGCTCCCCTTCGCTGCGAGCCCGGCTGGCCCTCCTCGCCACCGGGACTGCGGCGATTCTGCTGATCCCGCTCGCGATCGTGGTGCACGTGCTCGTCCGCGACATGGTCGCGGACCGCATCTGGGACCGGAGCCTGGACACCGCCACGTCCGTCGCCGCGCAGATCCGCGACGGTCACCTGCCCAATCCCATACCCACCGGCGGGAACGACATCGACCTGATCGAGGTGGCGGCGCCGGACGGCCGGGTCGTCGCCGAGAGCTCGGCGGCCGGGCACCTGCCTCGCCTCAGCCCGTTACGCCCGGCCCCCGACCGCGAGGTCACCCAGACGACGGCCTGCTCCCCCGCGGGGCGCGACTGCCTCTACGTCACGGTGCTGCGGGTCTCCCCCGAGGCCGGCTCCGACCTCGTCTACGCCGGCCGGGCGGCTCCGGGGATCCTCGACACCTCCGTCACGCTGCCGGCGCTGCTGCTGGCGGCCCTGCTGCTCACCGCGCTCGCGGGCTGGACGGCCTACAACGTCACGGGCCGCGCGCTGCGGCCGGTGGAGGCGATCCGGTCGGAGCTCGCCGAGATCACCGACCGAAATCCCGGCGGCCGGGTGCCGGAGCCGCCCGGCGACGACGAGTTCTCCCGGCTGGCCCAGGCCGCGAACGACGCGCTGTCGCGGCTGGACACCACGATCCAGCGGCAGCGGCAGTTCGCCGCCGACGCCTCGCACGAACTGCTCACCCCCATCGCCGGCATACGCGCCCAGCTGGAGGGCGCGCGGCTGCACCCGGAGGACACCGCCGAGGCGCTGTGCGCCGCGCTGCGCGACACCGACCGCCTTGAGGCGATCGTCGCCGACCTGCTCCTGCTCGCGCGGATTCCGACGGTCCCCGAGACCGCCCGGGAGGAGGTGGACCTGTCCCATCTGGTCGTCACCGAGATCGAACGGCGGCCGGAACGGCTGCCGATCCACCTCCACAACACCCCGGGGGTGACGGTCAAGGGTGTGCGCCGCCACCTCGCCCGGGTGGTGGCGAACCTGCTCGACAACGCCGAGCGGCACGCGCTGACGGTGGTCTGCGTGCGGGTCGCGTGCACCGAGGACGCGGCCGTCCTGTACGTGCGCAACGACGGCCTGCCGATCCCCGAGGCGGACCGGGAGCGGATCTTCGAGCGGTTCTACCGCACCGACGCGGCACGCAGCCGCGACCGGGGCGGCACGGGCCTCGGCCTGGCCATCGCCCGTGAGGTGGTGGAGGCCCACGGCGGCTCCATCCGCGTGGAGGACGTCACGGACGGCGATCCCGGCGTGCGTTTCGTGATCACGCTGCCGCTCGCCCCGGACGATCCCGGCGCCGGCGCCGCGAACCTCCCCGCCGACGATCTCGATGCGGACGATCCGGACGCCGGCGATCTCGCCGCCGACTATCGTGCCGCCGACCATCGCACCCGCGACTGCGGCGACCCGGCCGGTGACACCCAAAGTTAAGGACCGCGCCCCTGGTCGTTCAGCCCAGTAACCCCGTGCGGGAGAACCTGCTGGCTAGTTTTCGGGACACCCCGGCCCCCTGGGGTCCCCGTTGTCGCAGGTAGAGGAGTCACTCGTGCGAGTGCTGGCCGTCGTCCCCGCCCGTGGAGGGTCGGTGGGCGTCCCGCTGAAGAACCTCGAGAAGGTGGGCGGCGTCCCGCTCGTCGCCCGGGCGGTGGACGCCTGTCTGCGCGCCGGACTGGTCGACGACGTGGTCGTCAGCACCGACCACGACCGCATCGCCGAAGTGGCGCGGAGCGCGGGCGCCCGGATCGTGCGCCGGCCGGCCGAGCTCAGCGGCCCGGCCGCCTCCAGCGAGTCCGCCGTGCTGCACGCCCTGTCGGAGCTCGCCGGCGAGGCGCCCGAGATCGTCGTGCTCGTCCAGTGCACCAGCGCGTTCCTCGACCCCCGCGACCTCGACGCCGCCGTCGCGAAGGTGCTGGACGGCGAGGCCGACGCGGTCTTCTCCGGCACCGAGACCTACGAGTTCGTCTGGACCGGCGCCGGCCACGGCGTGAACCACGACCCGGCCGTGCGCCCGCGCCGCCAGGACCGCGAGCCCCACTTCCGCGAGACCGGCGCGTTCTACGTCATGCGTACGGAGGGCCTGCGCGAGCAGGGCCACCGTTTCTTCGGCAGGGTCGCGGTCCAGCCGGTGCCCGCCGGGCACGCGGTCGAGATCGACACCCCGGAGGACCTGGAGATCGCCCGGGCGCTCGCGCCGTTCGTGGACGAGCCGCTGCCGATCGACGTGGACGCCGTCGTCACCGACTTCGACGGCGTGCACACCGACGACCGCGCGTTCGTCGACTCCGACGGCCGGGAGATGGTCGCGGTCAGCCGTTCCGACGGGATGGGGATCGCGCTGCTGCGCCGGGCCGGCGTGAAGGTGCTCGTGCTGTCGACCGAGCGCAACCCGGTCGTCGCCGCCCGCGCCGCCAAGCTCGGCGTGCCGGTGGTGCAGGGCCTCGGCGCCAAGGACGTCGCGCTGCGCGAGTGGCTGGCCGCCGAGGGCCTGGCCCCCGAGCGGGTGGCGTACGTCGGCAACGACGTCAACGACCTGTCCTGCATGGCGATCGCCGGCTGGCCGGTCGCGGTGCCCGACGCCCACCCCCGGGTGCGCGCCGCCGCCCGCGTCGTGCTGTCGGCCCCCGGGGGCGCCGGAGCCGTACGCGAGCTGTCCGACCGGGTGCTCGCGGCCCGCCCGGCCGCCGCGCTGGAGACCGTCACCGCCCCCGCGCCCGTCACCGCACCCGGTTACCTCGGGCAGCCGCGGCCCGTGCGGATCGGCCGGTCGCTGGTCGGCCCCGGGCAGCCCGTGTACGTGATCGGCGAGATCGGCATCAACCACAACGGCGACGTCGACATCGCCCGCAAGCTGATCGACGTGGCCGCCGACGCCGGCTGCCAGGCCGTCAAGTTCCAGAAGCGGACCCCGGAGATCTGCGTGCCGCTCGAACAGCGCGACCAGATCCGGCAGACGCCGTGGGGCCAGATGACCTACATGGAGTACAAGATCCGGACCGAGTTCGGCGCCGACGAATACCGCCACATCGCCAAATATTGCGAGGAGCGCGGCATCGACTGGTTCGCCTCGCCCTGGGACGTGCCGTCGGTGGACTTCCTGGAGGAGATGGACGTCGTCGCGCACAAGGTGGCCTCGGCCTCGGTGACCGACCACGAACTGCTGCGCGCGCTGGCCGCCACCCGCAAGCCGGTCATCCTGTCCACCGGCATGTCCACTATCGAGGAGATCGACGCGGCGGTGGAGATCCTCGGCACCGAGCGCCTGGTGATGATGCACGCCACCTCCACCTACCCGCTCCCGCCGGAGGAGGCCAACCTCCGCATGATCACCACGCTCGGGCAGCGGTACGGCGTGCCGGTCGGCTACTCGGGGCACGAGCGCGGGCTGCAGATCTCGCTCGCCGCCGTGACGCTGGGCGCGGTGACCGTCGAGCGGCACATCACGCTCGACCGGGCGATGTGGGGCTCCGACCACGCCGCCTCGCTGGAGCCCACCGGCCTGGAGCACCTGGTCCGCGACATCCGCATCATCGAGACCGCGCTCGGCGACGGCGTGAAGCGCGTCTACCCGGGCGAGGAGGCCCCGCGGGCCCGGCTGCGCCGCGTCACCGCATGATCACTCTCTCGGTGGTGCTGCCGGTCCGGGACGGCGAGGCGTACCTCGGCGACGCCCTCACGTCGCTGGTGCGCAACCGGACGCCCGAGTTCGAGACCGAGGTCGTCGTCGTGGACGACGGCTCGGCGGACGCGACGCCGGAGGTCATAGAGGACTTCCGGCGCGATCTGCCGGGGCTCACGGTCGTCCGCAACCCGGTGCCGCTGGGGCTGGCCGGCGCCCGCAACACCGGGCTGAAGCTCGCCGCGGGCCGCTACGTCACCTTCCTCGACGCCGACGACTGGCTCGCGCCCGGCTACCTGCCCCGCCTCGTCGCCGCCATCGACCGGCTCGGGTGCGACTTCGTGCGCGTGGACCACGTCCAGGTCGAGGGCCGCAGGCGGGAGACGCACCGGGCGCCGCAGCCCCGCCGCGGCGTCGTGCTGGACCCGCGCGACGGCATCCTGCCGGTCGACCACAAGACGATGGTCGACTACCCCTACGCCTGGGCGGGGATCTACCGGCGGGAGCTGGACGACCTGCTGACCTTCCCCCCCGGGCTGCACACCGCCGAGGACCGCCCGTGGATCTGGCGGCTGCACCGCCTGGCCCGGTCGTACGCCGTGGTCTCCCTCGCCGGGGTGTTCTACCGGCGGGGGCTCGCGGCCTCGCTCACTCGGATCGGCGACGAGCGGCAGCTCCACTTCTTCGACGCCTACGAGATGGTGCTCGACGAGGCCGGGCCGCGCTACCTGCCGAAGGCCGCCCGCAACCTGTGCGCGCTGCTCGCCCACCACGTGGAGCTGGCCGGCCGGTTCACCCCGGCCGTACGCGCCCGGTTCGACGAGCGGGCGCGGGCGGTGCTCGCCCGGCTGCCCCACGAGACGCTGACCGCCGCGATCGGCGGGCTGGAGCCCGAGCGGGCCACGCTGCTCGGCTCCTACCTGCCGGACCCCCAGCCGGCAGGAGGTCCGGGTGCCTGACTCCACGCTGTTCTACGCCTCCACCCTGTTCGGCGCGATGACGCTCGCGGCGGCGATCGACGAGGGGCGGTTCGGCGACGGCGTCCGGGTCCTCCTCGTGTCGGACAACGCGGCGATCCCGGAGGTCACCCCGGCGCTCGACGAGGCTCCGGGGTTCGCCGCGCTGCGCGACCGGTTCGACCGCGTCCTGTCCTGGAACGCGATCATCGCGCCGCTGCACCCGTCGGACTGGAAACCCCGCTCGATCGAGACGCCCATGCTCGGCCGCCTGCTGCGCGACCTGATCGGCGAGCCGGGCGAGCTGGTCCTGGAGTCGATCGCGGTGCCCCCGGCGCGCACGCTCGCGGGCCTGGTCAAGGACTGCCCGATCACCGTCTACTCCGACGGCCTCATGAGCTACGGGCCGACCCGCGACCCGCTGCCCCGGGAGATCGCCGGGCGGATCGCCCGCCTGCTCCACCTCGACCTCGTCCCGGGCCTGGCGCCCCTGCTCCTGGCCGAGCACGGGGTGCCGGCCGAGGCCCTGGCGGACGCGTCGTTCACGAGCGTGGCACGCCGGGTCGCGGCGGCGGCCCAGCCGGCGCCCCGCGCCGAGGCGGTCGTTCTCGGCCAGTATCTGTCCGCGCTCGGCCTGGTCACGGCCGCCGAGGAGGCCGCGCTGCACGAGCGCGTGCTGCGCGGCGTCGCGGCCCGCGGCCACCGGACCGTGCTGTTCAAGCCGCACCCCGCCGCCGGGCGGCGGCACGCCCGCGAGCTGCGGCCGCTCGCCGCGGAGCTCGGCGTCGACCTGCTCGTGGCCCCCGAGGCGACGCCCGCCGAGGCGTGCTTCGCCGCGCACCGCCCCGAGCTGGTCGCCGGATGCTTCTCCACCGCGCTGGTGACCGCGCGGCGGCTGTTCGGCCTGCCGGTCGCGGCCACCGGCACCGATCTCGTGCTCGAACGGCTCACGCCGTACGAGAACGGCAACCGGATCCCTGCGACGATCGTGGACGCCACGCTGCCCCGGCTGGAGGCCGACGGCACGGTCACCGAGCCGCCCGTCGCCGACCTCACCGCCCTGGTGGGAGCCGTGGGCTACTGCATGCAGAGCACGGCCCACCCCGGCCTGCGCGAGACCGCGGCGGCCTATGTGGACGCCCACGGACCGGCCCGCTATTTCAAGAAGCGCAGGCTGGAGTCGCTCGGCCTGATCGAGCCTCCGCCTCCCCCGCCCGCTCAGCCACTTGCGCAGTCGCCCGCGCCGCCGACCTCACGCCTGCGCCGCCTGCTCACCCGCTGACCGGCCCGGCGGCCCCGCCGGAGGGTCGTGCGGGGTGTCGTGGGGGGTGCGGATGAGGAGGATCGCGTGCGCGTCCTCGCCGCCGAGGGCCGCGTAGACGTGGGGGACGTCCGCGGCCCACGAGACGTGCTCCCCCGGGCCCGCGGTCAGCGGCGCGGCGGCGGGGCCCGTCCTGATCGTCCCCGCGACGACCGACAGGTGCTCGGTGACCCCGGGCGGATGCGCGGGCGAGGTCTGCTCGACCCCGGCGACGATCCGCAGGCGGAACAGCTCGTAGGTCGCGCCCGGCTCCCTGAACACCTCCAGCAGGGTGGAGACGACGGCCGTGCCCCGCACCGCCGAGGCGGCGCCGGCCGGGGCGCCGGGGTCCAGTGTCAGCGCGCTCATCGGCACCGACAGCGCCGCCGCGATCGCGTACATCGTCTCCAGCGTGGGGTTGCGTGTTCCGTGCTCGAGCCCTGACACGGTGGCCTTGCCGACCCCCGCCCTGCGGGCGAGCTCCGACAGCGACAGCCCGCGCGCCTCCCGGAGCCCGCGCAGCCGCCGCCCGATGGCCGGGTCTATCCGGCTTGTCCCATCTGTACCCACCTGGCTATGGTGTCACCGGAAATCGTTCCGTATACGGAACGGTCGTGTTCCTGGGAGGGGCGGTGCCGATGCGGGTGCGGACACTGCAGCCGGTGCTCACCGGCCTGGTCAGCGCGGTCGTCGGATACGCCAGCGCGTTCTCGATCGTCCTCGCGGGCCTGCGGGCGGCCGGGGCCGACTCCCGGCAGGCGGCCTCCGGCCTGCTCGCGCTGTGCGTAGGCATCGCGATCGCCGCCGCCGTCCTGTCCGTCCGCTATCGGATGCCCGTCGCGATCGCGTGGTCCACGCCGGGCGCGGCGCTGCTCGTCGCGACCGGCCACGTGGAGGGCGGCTACCCGGCGGCGGTCGGGGCCTTCGCCGTGTGCGGGATGCTGACCGTGCTCGCCGGGATCGTCCCCTGGCTGGCCCGCGGCGTCGCCGCGATCCCCGGCCCCGTCGCGGCGGCCATGCTCGCCGGCGTCCTCGTCCCGCTGTGCACCGCCCCGCTCCGCGCGATGGCCGAGGTCCCGCTGCTGGCCGGGCCGGTCACGCTGACCTGGGCCGTGCTGATGCGGTACGCCCGGCAGTGGGCGATCCCCGGCGCGCTGGTCGCGGCCGTGGCCGCCCTCGCGCTCAGCGGCACCGCGTTCCCGGCCGCGTCCCTGCGCCCCGACCCGGTGTTCACGATGCCCGCCGTGACCCTGCCGGCCCTCGTCGGCATCGCGCTGCCGCTGTTCCTGGTGACCATGGCGGGACAGAACGTGCCCGGGGCGGCCGTTCTCTCGACCTACGGCTACTCCGTGCCGCTGCGCGGCGCACTGGTGACGACCGGGCTCGTCAGCACGGCCGCCGCGCCGTTCGGCGGGCACGCCGTCAACCTCGCCGCCATCACGGCCGCCCTGACCGCCGGGCCCGACGCCCACCCCGACCCGGCCCGCCGCTGGATCGCCACCCTGGCCCTCGGCGCCGGGCAGCTCGCGCTGGGGCTGGGCGCCGCCTTCGCCACCGCGCTCGTCGTGGCCTCACCGCCGGTGCTGGTCACCGCCGTGGCCGGGCTCGCGCTGCTCCCGGCCCTCGCCTCCTCGCTGGCCGCCGCCTTCACCGGGCCGGACCTGCGGGAGGCGGCGGCGGTGACCTTCGTCGTCACCGCCTCGGCGACGTCCATCGCGGGCATCGGATCGGCCTTCTGGGGGCTGGCCGCCGGGTCGCTCGCGCTCCTGCTCACCCGGCGCCGTACGGCATCGCGGCCGCCCGAGCCGCCGGACGGCCGTCAAGGAGCGCTGTCCCCGGCCCGGGGTATCGCGGCCGCCAGAAGGCGCTTGTCCGGTTTGCCGTTCGGCGTCAGCGGCACCTCGTCGAGGACGGTGACGGCCGCGGGAACGCACTCGGCGCCGAGCCGCTCGCCGACCAGCGTGCGCAGCGAGTGAAGGTCGGGGGTCCGGCCGGCCGCCGGCACCACGAACGCGTGCACCGCCTCGCCGGTGTCCTCGTCCGGGGCCGCGACCACGTACGCCTCCGCGATGTCGGGGGAAGCGGCCAGGACCCGCTCGATCGGGCCGGTGTAGTAGAGGTTGGCGTTGACGATGACGACGTCCCGTGCCCGCCCCGCCAGGTACAGTCGTCCGTCTTCGTCGAAGTGGCCCAGGTCGCGGGTGCGCACCCACCCGTCGACGAACACCTCGGCGGTCTCCGCCGGGTCGGCCCAGTATCCGGCGGCCTGAGCGGGCGTACGGACGTACAGCTCGCCGTCGACGCCGGGCGGGACGGGCCGGCCGTCCGCGTCCCGGATCTCGACGTCGACGACGTCGGGCGGGAATCCGACGGATGGAGGGACGTCCTGCGGCGTGGCCATGGAGATCGTGCCGGTCTCGGTCTGCCCATAGCCGTGGAACACGACCGGGCCGAGCACGTCGGACGCCTCGCGCAGCCGGGACGCCTCCAGCGGCGACCCGGACACCATGAGCGCTCTGAGGCTGCTCAGGTCGGCCGGGGAGGTGCGCTGGGCGGCGACGAGTTTGTACAGGCGGGGCACGGTGATGACGCCGGCGGTCGCCCGATATCTGGTGATCGCTTCGGGGAACGCGGGCGGGTCGGCGACGACCATGGTCCCGCCCGCGGCGAGCGTGAGCACGCCGTACTCCATCATCACCTGGCTGCTCAGCGACCCGAACACCAGGTAGCGCCGCAGCCGGGAGGCCAGTTCGCGGATGGCGGGCGGCCACGCCGCCGGGCGGGCCGTCCACGCGGCGTTCATGGCGGCGTAGGTCTGCGCGCAGGCCTTGGGGACGCCGGTGCTGCCGCTGGTGTAGACGAGCCGGGCGACGTCCTCCGGCCGGCCGGACAGGCGCAGCGGGCCGTCCTCGCCGGGCGCGGCCAGCAGCTCGGAGACGGTCAGCGTGCGCCGCGCGTGGTCCGGGCCGGTGGCCGGGCCGGTGGCCGCGTCGGTCACGACCGCGGCGATGTCCTGGTGGAGCATGTGGCGCATCTGGCCGTGGGGCAGCCCGGGCCGCACGCCGACGGCCCTGGCTCCCACGACGTAGGCGGCGATCGTCGCGGCGAACGCCTCCGGGGTGACGCCGAGCACCAGGGCGAGGCCGTCCCCGGGCCCGACGGCCGCGGCGCGCAGCCCGGCCGCGATCCGCCGGACGAGGCCGAGCATCCGCGCGCCGGTGACGACACGGGCGCCGTGCTCGAAGACGGGCCGGTCACCGGCCGCGGCCAGGAGGTCCAGAACGGCGCGCGGGTAGGGCTCAGCCGGCATCGGCGAGGCACTCCTTGACGAAGACGGCCAGCGGCTGCTGGTGCACCTCCGACAGGTTCCACTCGTTCTCCAGGTTCTCCGCGAGGTGGTGGACGCCGGCCGGCGCGCCGTCCCGGTAGTGCCGCACCACCGGGTGCAGGTAGCTCGCGTCATGGGCGTGGGCCGCGTCGTTCTCGGCGACCCTCGGGATCGAGATGTCGAAGGGGTCGGCGGCGTCGTGGTGCGGGCCGTACTCCAGGGTGACGACGAACGTGTGCGGGGAGTGGCCGAGGCCGCCGTCCGCCACGTACGCCACCGGGACCTCCTCCTGGTAGAGCGCGGTGGCTCCGGCCACGCTGACGACGTCGCCGAGCACGCCGAACTGCTGCCACAGCGCCGACGAGCGGTTGACCCGGGCGATGATCGCGTCGGTGATGGCGTCGGCGGTGGGCTCGACCCGCTCGGCCGGCCAGGTCCCGCCGTGGTACCGGGTGGTCAGGATCCGGTAGAGCGCGCGCACCCCGTAGCGGAAACCGTGGATGAACCCGCTGGTGGCCTTCTTGAAGTCGCGTTGCTGGGTGAGCGTGCCGGTGAAGTAGAGATCGGGCACGTTGACCGACTCGTACGCCGGCGTCTGCTCGGGGAAGCGATCGTCGATGACCAGCGCGGGCCGGCAGCCGTCGTCGAAGATGGAGGCGTCGAACCGGAAGCCGGTGCACACGATCACCCGGTCGTAGAACAGCTCGCGCAGCGCCTCCACGGTGCGGGCATAGCGGAACATCACCCGGTAGCCGCCGCAGGCACGGCGCTCGATGCTCTCCACCGTGCCGTCCAGCACCGAGTTCTGGGACTTCAGCTGGTAGCTGTCGAGGAAGTTGTTGTTCACCGCCCGCAGGTGCCCGACGTAATGCGACTGCCAGGCCATCCTGACGGAGTGCGGCCCGGCGACGTGGATGACCGCGGCCTGGGCCATGAGCGCGTCGGCGGTCTCGAACCCGGAGTTGCCCTTGCCGATCACCAGGACCCGCTGGTCGGCGAAGGACCGCGGGTCGGTCTCGAACGCGTCGTAGCGTTCGGCGAGTTCGACGCCCGGGATCGGCGGGACGTGGAGCTGGGAGACTCCGGTGGCGACGACCAGCCGCCGCCCCCGCCACGAGCGCCCGCCGCGGTCGGTGACGGTGAACCCGTTGTCGTCCCGGCCGATACGGAAGACGTCGACGCCGTAGTGCGCCCGGACGCCGGTCGCCGCCGCGTAGTCGGACAGGTAACGCACGAAATCGTCGGCCTGCGGGAAGTACTCCTCGCTGTAGCGGGTGAACAGCAGGCCGGGATCGTCGCTCAGCAACGAGTTCCAGTCCATCCGCAGCCGCAGCTCCGGGTCGTCGTACCCCGTGTGCACCTTGTTGATGGAGATCAGCCGGCGGTGCCGCGGGAACCGGGTGAAGAAGGTGCCCGGGCCGGCCCCGCGCTCCAGGACGACATAGTCGTGACCGCCGTGTTCGAGCTCCGCGGCGAGCTGCAGCCCGGCCGGTCCGGCCCCGATGATCAAGTAGTCATGCGCCATGAGCCGGAAGCTACGGACGAATTCTCATAGGATTCTGAGAATCGGCTGCCTACAGTCCGGACATGCCCGCCGTCGAAGGCACCATCGACCTCAGCGCTCCGCTGCGCTCAGCCGACCTGCGCCGCGCCGCGGCGCCCGTGTCCGTCGTGGTCGACGCGTCCGTCCGTGACCGCGTCGAGCGCGGCCGCGGCTTCCTCCGCGACGTGCGGGAGGAGGAACGTCCGGTCTACGGCGCGACCACCGGATTCGGCGCCCTCGTGGGGTTCGCCGGCCGGGAGGAGGAGGCGGACCAGTGTGACAACACCCTGGCCCACCTCGGCGCCGGGCAGGGGCCGGATCTGGCCCATGACGTGAGCCGGGCCGCGATCCTCGTGCGTACGTGGTCGCTCGCCCAAGGGGCGTCCGGCGTGTCCGCACACGTGGTCGACGGGCTCGCCGCGATGTTCACGACGACGTTCGTCCCGGCGATCCCCCGCTACGGGTCGGTCGGCGCGAGCGGGGACCTGATCCCGCTCGCCTATGCCGCCCAGGCCCTGCGTGGCCGGGGACAGGCGTATCTCGGCGGTTCGCGGATGTCCGCGGCCGAGGCGCTGCGCCATGCCGGGCTGACCCCGCTCACGCTCGACGGCCGGGACGCCCTCGCGCTCGTCAACGGCACCTCCCTCACCACAGCCGCGACCGCCCTGGCCCTGGACAGCGTCCGGTCCTCCCACCGCGCGCTGCAGGCGCTCACCTGCCTGCTCGCCGATCTGCTCGGCTGCGACCCCGGCTTCCTCCACCCGCGCCTGCTCGGCGCCTACGGCCATCCCGGCGCGATCGACGTCGCCGACGGCATGCGCAAGACCCTTGCCGGGATCCTCCCCGCCGGCACGCGTCCGCTGCAGGAGCCGTACAGCATCCGCTGTTCCCCGCAACTGCTGGGCGCCGCCGAGGACGCCCTGCGCTACGTCGACGGTGTCGTCGCGGCCGACCTGGCCGGCGTCAGCGACAACCCGCTGTTCTTCCCCGACGACGACCTGGTCGTGCACGGCGGCAACTTCTTCGGGCAGCCGGCCGCGTTCGCCGCCGACGTCCTGGCGATGGTCACCGCTCAGCTCGGCAACCTCGCCGAGCGGCAGCTCGACCTCCTCGTCGACCCGGCCCGCAACGGCGGCCTGCCCCCCATGCTCGCCGCCGGGCCCGGCCGTCAGCACGGGATGCAGGGGGTGCAGCTCGCCACGACCGCGTTCGTCGCCGAGCTCCGCCGCGCCGCCGTGCCGGCCAGTATGCAGAGCCTGCCGACCAACCTGCACAACCAGGACGTGGTGCCGTTCGGCACTCAGGCCGCTCTGCGCGCCTACGACATGGCCGAACTGCTGCGGCTCCTCTGCGGGTCTCTGGCGGTGGGGTTGCGGCAGGCGGCGCATGTCGGCGCCCGCCGCCCCACGGCTTCGGGCTGTGCCGGGCTCCTCGACACTTTGGTCGAGGCGATCCCCGCGGTCGATCCCGACCGGCCGCTGGACGCCGATGTCCGCAGGGCCGCCCACCTGCTCACCGCGACACCCTCGCGGTGAGCGTCTAGAACGCCTTGAGATAGCGGCGCATCCGGCGCTTGGCGCGGTAGCCGTACCGCAGAACCTTGGGCGGCACCTCCAGGCGCAGCCGGGCGCGGCGGCGGGCGGCCTCGTGCTCGGGACCGTCGAGGAGCGAGCGGGCCGGCTCCAGCGTCCCCGCGCGGGCCGCGGCGGCCAGCGCGGCGACGCGACCGGTCCAGTCGCCGGCCGCGGAGTCGTGGAAGTAGTTGGCCCGGCACCACTCCTCGGCGGGGACCCGGAAGTCCGCCTTGACCAGGTCGTCGAGCGTGCCCAGGCAGCCGCTGCCCTCGAACACCAGGTTGATCATCTCCGCGCTGACCCCGAAGTCCGACAGCACGAGCAGCGGCACGCGACCGGCGATCGCCTCCAGCGCGGCCGTCGAGCTGACCGTGACGAACCCGGCGGCGCGGCTCAGATGCTCGTGCATCGGCCCGGCGGCGAAGCGCACGGCGCCCGCGGGCACCCGGCCCTCTGCCTCCATCGCGGTCCACAGCCGCTCGTAGTGGTGCCGCTCGTTGTGCGTCTGCCGCTCGTCGTCGCGGGCCCGCAGCTTGACCACCACGTCGAGGCCGGGCCGGGCCCGCCCGAGCTCCGCCAGGGCGAGCAGGATCCGCTCCCGCTCCTCGCGCCGCCGGGGCACCTTGGCCTGGGTGGCGAACACGACGCGGTCGCGTACGCCCCCTGCGCCGTGGGCGGCCGGTTCGCGGGGCAGGAGGTCGAGGTAGGGCAGGCGGGCCAGCGCCACCGCCCCTCCCCCGCCGAGCCGCGCGCCGATCTCGGAGAAGTCGGCGACCTCCCGGCCGCTGTGCACGACGAACAGGTCGCAGCCGCTGCGGAACAGCCAGGCCTTCTCCGTCGCGGGCACCGAGATGCCGGGCAGCCCCGACACCAGCACCGGCCGGGGCCGCAGCCCGGCCAGCGTCTCCGCCGCCAGCGCGTCCACCACCGGCCCGGTGCAGGCCAGCAGCACGGCGTCGGGCCGGAACCGTTCGGCGGCCCGGCGCAGCTGCCGCGCCGCCAGCACCGGGGGAAGCCTCTCGCCCCGCGCGCGGGTGCCGCTCACCGCGGCGGCTATCTGCGCCGCGGAGGGGGTGATGGGCGTGCGGACGACGGCCAGGTCCGTGACCCAGTCCTCCGGGGTCGCGTCGAGCAGGCCCGCGGCCCACTTGAGATACGAGTCGGAGTCGGCCACGGCGAGCAGACGGGTCAAGGAGCGACCTTTCCGGGATTGTGCAGGTGGGGCTGAGGTTCGTGCGCGAAGAGCTGGAGGTGGGAGCGCAGCGACGGTGCGGCCGACGCCGTCCACCAGTCGTCCGGCACGTCCACGGTCTCCACCCGTACGCCCCGGGCCGACAGCAGGACGCGCAGCGAGGTCACCGCGGTGGACGGCAGGCTCAGCACCCGCTGATCCGGCCGCAGGTCGCGCAGCGTCATCTCGGCGGGCGCCCCGGCGTCGTACACGGTCAGTCCGGCGATGCCGCGCACCCGGTCGAGGTCCCCGGGATCCTCACGCCGGTGGGGGAAGTACGCCACGGGCTCGTCGATCCGCTCCAGCCAGCGCAGGTAGCGGTCGCGGTGGACGAGCCCGTTGCGTACGAGCGAGGTGCCGAGCACGACGGTGCGCTCCGGCGGCGGCCGGTGGGCGGGCTGGGCGCGCAGCCAGGCGAAGTCGTGCCGCACGAGCCGCACGCCCCCGTCCTCCACCGCCCCGGCGAGGCCGGCGGGCACCGGGAGCGCGGTGAACACCGTGGGCCTGCGGGTGCGCAGGCGCAACCCGGCGGCCGTGGCGAGCACCTTGCGGCCGAGGCCCGGGGTGCCGCGGGCGCGCAGCAGCGGGCCGCGCGCGGCCAGCAGTTCGAGCAGGCGGATCGTGGCCAGCCCGTCGTCCACCAGCACCGTGCGGCCGGGGAGGGCGGTGACGAGGGCGAGCTGGACACGCCCGGAGAAGGCGTCGCCCACCGCCCAGACGCGGCCAGGCCGGGGAGCCCGCGCGGCCGGCTCGGCGAAGCTCAGCCCCTCGGGCGGCCCGAGCCGGTCGAGTTCGCGGAGGGTCGGCCGCAGGGCCGGCAGCCCGGCCCGCGGCACCACGGTGGTGACGGGCCCGAGGAGCCCCGCGTGGTGCGCCTCGACGACGCACAGCAGCTGCAGGGGGGACTCCACCCACGCGACGGCCTGCCCCTGCTCGGCGGCGTGGCGCCGTCTCTCGTTCTCCACGCCCCGTAAAGAAACGTTCACGACGCGCTCAACCTAGCCGCCCGACACGACGAGGACGGGAACGCGCGGTGAACAGCGCCCGGCGCGGCAAGTACGTCGAGACGTGGAAGGCCCTGGAGAAGCCGTACGCCGACGGACGGGGACATGGCCACGATCGACGGCCTCGACGAGGGCCGCCGTCTCGGCCCCGACCCCGCCGTGGCCGGCTGACCGGCCGGGAGGATTGGCCAGATCTTTCCATGAAACGGGACGCAACGCGGTCGCGTGATCACGTTGCGTACGTTTCCGCAGGCGAACGCGTGGCAATGATTGCTGCCGTGCCCCAACCACGACCAACGAGAAAGCTGTGGGCCGGGCTCGCCGCGGCGCTCCTGCTGTGCCTCGCGCTCACCGGCGCCTCCCGCGCCGAGCCCGCCCCGGCGGCTCACCGGCCCAACATCGTGCTGATCCTCACCGACGACCTGGACGCGGCGGATCTGAGCAGGTTCCCCAACATCAGCGACCTCCTGGTGCGTCAGGGCACCACGCTGTCCCGCTTCTTCGTCACCAATCCCTGGTGCTGCCCCTCCCGCTCGTCCATCCTGCGCTCGCAGTACATGCACAGCCACCACGTGGACAGCAACCGGTCGCCGACCGGCGGGTTCCCGAAGTTCCGGCCCCTGGAGGCCTCCACCCTCGGCACGTGGATGCACGACGCGGGCTACCGCACCGCGCTCATGGGCAAATATCTCAACAACTATCCCGAGGGCGCGCCGCGCACCTACATCCCGCCCGGCTGGGACGAGTGGCACGTCCCCGTCACCCGCCTCTACCAGGAGTACGGCTACGCGCTCAACGAGAACGGCGCGATCCGGCGCTACGGCCACGCCCCCGAGGACTACCTGGAGGACGTGCTGAGCGCCAAGGCCACGGCGTTCGCGACCGACGCCACGCGGGGGGACGCCCCGTTCTTCCTCTACCTCGCCCCGGTGGCGCCGCACCTGCCCGCGCACCACGCGCCGCGCCACGCCGCCGCCTTCGCCGGGGAGCAGGCGCCGCGGACCGCGTCGTTCGACCAGGCCGACGTGTCCGCCGAGCCCCTCTGGCTGCGCGAGCGCACGCCGCTGTCGGCCGCCGACACGCGCAGGATCGACCGCGTCCACCGCGACCGGCTGCGCGCCATGCTCGGCGTGGACGACATGGTCGGCGCGCTGGTCGAGGCGCTGAGCCGGGCGGGCCGCCTCGACGACACCTACATCTTCTTCACCTCCGACAACGGCTTCCATCTGGGCCAGCACCGGTTGCGGCCGGGCAAGACGACACCCTTCGAGGAGGACATCCGGGTGCCGCTGGTGGTGCGCGGTCCGGGCGTGCCGGCCGGGGGCGTGATCGACAAGCTCACCTCGACGGTCGACCTCGCGCCCACGTTCGCCGAGCTGGGCGGGGCCGTGGTCCCGCCCACGGCCGAGGGCCGCTCGCTCGTCCCGCTCATGCGCGGGCAGAACGTCCCCTGGCGCGACGCCGTGCTCACCGAGTTCTACCACCCCTCCTACTCGCCCCACTCGCCGCCCACGTACGCCATGCTGCGGACCGACCGGTACGCGTACGTGGAGTACGAGACCGGGGAGCGGCAGCTCTACGACCTGCGCGGCGACCCGGCGGAGCTGCACAACCTCGCGGCGACGGCCGACCCGGGCCTGATCACGGCGCTCGCGGCCCGGCTCATGCTGTTGCGGGCCTGCTCGGGAGCGGTCTGCCGGGTGGCGGACGCCGCGGGCCCTGTGATTTCGGGCACAGGTGTCTCGGTGAGCGGCGGCGTGTCCGTGGGCACGGCGGGCGCCACCGGCGGGTGAGGCGGCGGAACGGATAAGGGCGGACGCCCCGGCACGTTGGGGGCGTCCGCTATTCATTTCTGCCCATATGGATATGGGAGCGCTCCCAAGCGTGGTATGTCCTAGTATGTCCCCTTGACCAGCCCTAACCACCCGGGGAGTAACAGTTAGGTTTCGGCATATTGACGCCTCGGTTGCTCATAGAGGACCCTTCGTGGGAGCGCTCCCAACGTGCTCGGCACAGGGCGGGAGCACCGAGCACAACCATCGATCGCGGGCCGTGAGATCGGGGACCGGCCTGGGATGCACCTCCCACAGACGATTCGGGATACCACCTGAGAGGGGTCCGGAATGATTGCACACTCGCGCCGCGGCAGGCTGCTCGCGGTCGCCGCGGTGGCGGCGCTGGCTCTCGGCGCCGCCGCCTGCGGGTCGGACGACAGCACCGGCACGGCGTCGGGCGGCGGGTCCTCGGCGGCGGCCGGTCCCGTCACCGTCACGCTCCAGACGTTCGGCGGCGGCAAGAACTTCGGCTACAAGGAGGCCGTCGACAAGTGGAACGCCGAGCACAAGGACATCCAGATCAAGTATGACAACCTGACCGACCAGTTCGAGCAGGTCTACTGGCCGCAGATGATCCAGTGGCTGCAGTCCGGCGCGGGCGCCGGCGACGTCGTCGGCATCGACGAGGGCGGCATGGGCCTCGCCAAGGCGCACCCCGAGTGGTGGGCCGACCTGGGCGAGTTCGGCCTGCAGAACCGCAAGGCCGACTTCGCCGCCTGGAAGTGGGAGAACGGCGTCACCGCCGACGGCAAGCTGTTCGGTCTCGGCACCGACGTCGGCGGCATGAGCCTGTGCTACCGCCGTGACCTGTTCGAGAAGGCCGGCCTGCCCGGCGACCGCGACGAGGTCAGCAAGCTCTGGCCGACCTGGGACGACTTCATCAAGGTCGCCCACAAGTTCCAGGACAAGATCAAGGACACCAAGTTCGTCGACGGCACCAACACGCTCTACAACGTGGTCCTGGTGCAGGAGGCCGCCAAGAACGGCAACGTCTCCTACTTCGACAAGGACAACAACCTGATCGTCGACAAGAACCCGGCGGTCAAGACGGCGTACGACTTCGCCCAGCGGATCAGCCAGGAGGGCCTCACGGCCAAGCTGCGCAACTTCACGCCGGAGTGGAACACCGGCATGAAGAAGTCGCAGTTCGCCACCCTCGGCTGCCCGTCGTGGATGCTCGGCGCGGTCAGCGGCGACGGCGGCGCCGGACCGGACTTCAAGGGCAAGTGGGACGTCGCGGCGGTGCCCGGCGGCGGCGGCAACTGGGGCGGCTCCTGGCTCGCCGTGCCGAAGCAGTCGAAGCACCCCAAGGAGGCGGCGCAGGTCCTCGACTACCTGACCGGTAAGGAGGCCGAGGTCAGCGTCTTCAACTACGCCGGCAACATGCCGTCCAACATCCAGGCGCAGCAGGACCCGGCCGTCCAGGGCGCGAAGAACGAGTACTTCAACGACGCCCCCGTCGGTGACATCTTCGCCAAGTCGGCCGCCGCGCTCCAGCCGGTCTTCCTCGGCGTGAAGCACGCCCAGGTCAAGAACGCCATCGAGTCGGTCGTCTCCGCCATCGACGACGGCTCGGTGCCGTACGCGAACGGCTGGAAGCAGCTCGTCGACGACGCCGTGAAGGCCGCGGGCTGATCACGCCCGCCAGATGAGCACCGGTCCGCCGCAGCGGTACCCCCGCCGGCGGGCCGGTCGCCTGCTTTCACCCGAAAGGTAACTTATGAGCCTGCACGTCGACGCCGGGCACCCCACCCGGGCACCGATGCCGCCCAGCCGGAGGCACGTCCGGCCGAGACCGGGCCGGTCCTTCATGACCTGGCTGGACCTCAAGGCCGCGCCGTATCTCCTGGTCTCGCCCTACTACCTGCTCTTCCTGCTCTTCGGGCTCTTCCCGCTCGGCTTCACCCTCTACTTCTCGC
This sequence comes from Microbispora hainanensis, assembly GCF_006874475.1. Lineage (GTDB taxonomy): Bacteria > Actinomycetota > Actinomycetes > Streptosporangiales > Streptosporangiaceae > Microbispora > Microbispora hainanensis. The sequence continues at coordinate 24,462 of NZ_VIRM01000024.1, read as the reverse complement.
TGTTCGACTACGACCTCACGGGCACGGTCGAGTGGACGGGCCTCGGCAACTACACCGCCATGCTCGGCGACGCCGCCTTCTGGAAGGCGGTCGTCAACACCCTCGGGATGTTCGTCATCGCGACGGTCCCGCAGATTCTGCTGGCGCTGATGCTGGCCAACGCGCTGAACAAGCGGTTCAAGTTCCAGCTGTTCGTCCGGCTGGGCGTCCTGCTCCCCCTCGTGACCTCGGTCGTCGCGGTGGCGGTCGTCTTCACTCAGCTGTACGGGCGCGACTGGGGCGTGGTCAACTGGGTTCTCGGCTGGTTCGGGGCCGACCCCATCGACTGGAAGGCCGAGCGTCTCCCCTCCTGGCTCGCCATCGCGACCATGATCGACTGGCGCTGGACCGGCTACAACGCGATCATCTTCCTCGCCGGCATGCAGACGATCCCGAAGGACCTCTACGAGGCGGCCTCGATCGACGGCGCATCGCGGCGGCGCCAGTTCTGGCAGATCACCGTTCCGATGCTCCGGCCCACGATGATCTTCGTGGTCCTGAACTCCACCATCGGCGGCCTCACGCTGTTCGCCGAGCCGACGACGTTCTACAACGGCAACGTTCACGGCGGCACCAACAGCCAGTTCCAGACCGTTTCGATGTTCATCTACGAGCAGGGCTTCCGCGAGTTCGACTACGGCTACGCCTCCGCGGCCGCCTGGCTGCTGTTCCTGCTCATCCTCATCGGATCGGGCATCAACTTCCTGCTCATCCGCCGGATCGGGGGCAACAAGTGACCACGCTCTCCGCGCCCGCCACCACGCGGCGGCGCCGCAAGGCGCCGGGAGGCACCGGCGGCCTCTGGGCCGCCACGCCGATGACGAGGCTCATCCTCGCGGTCACGATCATCATCTCGGCGTTCCCGCTGTACTACATGATCGTCATTGCCTCGCGCACCAACACCGAGGCGACCGACATGCCGCCGCCGTTCCTGCCCGGCGGCAAGCTCGGGGAGAACATCCAGCGCGTGCTGTCCAACCCCGACGCGCACTACCTGACCGGTCTCACCAACTCTCTGATCATCGCCTGCACGGTGACGGTCTCGGTGGTGGTGATCTCGACGTTCGCCGGCTTCGCGTTCGCCCGGCTGAACTTCAAGGGCGGCAAGATCCTGCTGCTGCTGGTGCTGCTGACCATGATGGTCCCGCTGCAGCAGATGGGCATCGTCCCCCTCTACCGGCTCATGGTCAGCCTCGAATGGGTCGGCTCGATCAAGGCGGTGATCCTGCCCTACCTGCTCAACGGTTTCGGCGTCTTCCTCATGACGCAGTACACGCAGCAGGCCGTGCCCAACGAGCTGGTCGAGGCCGCCCGCGTCGACGGCGCCTCCACCCTGCGGATCTGGTGGAACGTCGTCCTGCCCGCCGTACGGCCGGGCATGGCGGTGCTGGGCATCAACACGTTCATGCTGATCTGGAACGACTTCATGTGGCCGTTGATCGTGCTGACGCCGGACAACCCGACGGTCCAGGTCGCCATCAACTCGCTCAATGCGAAGTACGGGACGGACTACGTGCTGATCTTCAGCGGCACGCTCATGTCGATCCTCCCGCTCATCGTCGTTTTCATCGCGTTCGGCCGACAGATCATCGGCGGACTCATGGAAGGTGCGGTCAAGGCGTGACAACGCAAGGCACACGTCCCGAGGCAGAGGCCCCCAGCGTGATGTTCCCCACCGGGTTCGTCTGGGGCGCCGCCACCTCCGCTTACCAGATCGAAGGCGCCCTCACCGCCGACGGGCGGGGGCGCTCCATCTGGGACACCTTCTGTAGTCAGGACGGGCGGATCGTGGGCGGCGACACCGCCGAGATCGCCATCGACCACTTCAACCGGTATCGCGAGGACGTCAAGATGATGGCGGACCTCGGCCTCACGGCCTACCGGTTCTCCGTCTCCTGGCCGCGGATCCAGCCCGACGGCTCCGGCACGTACAACAGCAAGGGCCTCGACTTCTACAAGAGGCTGGTCGACGAGCTGCTGAGCTATGGCATCGACCCGTGGCTGACGCTTTATCACTGGGACCTCCCCCAGGCACTCGAAGACGCGGGCGGATGGCCGTCGCGCGACACGTCGAAGCGCTTCGCCGACTTCGCCGCGACCGTGCACGCCGAGCTCGGCGACCGGGTCAGGAACTGGAGCACGGTCAACGAGCCCTGGTGCGCCGCGTTCCTCGGCTACGCCTCGGGCGAGCACGCCCCCGGGCGGCGCGAGCCGGCCGCCGCGCTGCGCGCCGCGCACCACCTCAACCTCGCGCACGGTCTGGCCGTCCAGGCGATGCGGGCGCAGAACCCCGACTCGCTGATCGGCGGCTGCGTCAACGTCTATCCGGTCACGCCCGCCAGCAACAGCGAGGCCGACCAGGACGCCGCCCGCCGCATCGACGGGCTGCAGAACCGCTTCTTCCTGGACGCGCTGCTCAAGGGCTCCTATCCGGAAGACGTGCTGGCCGACCTGAGCAGCCTGTCCGACATGGAGTTCATCCACGACGGCGACCTGGCCACGATCGCGGCCCCGATCGACATGCTGCTGATCAACTACTACAGCCGCTTCACCGTCTCGGGCACGCCCGGCGGCGCGGCGTCCGCGGCCGCCGCGCCGACGGACTCCGGCTCGCCGTGGATCGGCAGCGAGCACGTGGGCTTCGTCAACGGCGGCCGCCCGGTCACCTCGATGGGCTGGGAGATCGACGACAGCGGCCTGCTGGAGATGCTGCGGCGAATCGCCGACGAGTACCCGCGGATCCCGCTCTACATCTCCGAGAACGGCGCGGCCTACGACGACGTGATCGGCGAAGACGGCGCCGTGCACGACCCCGAGCGGGTGGCCTACATCGAGGCCCACCTGAGGACCTGCCACGCGGCCATCGAGTCGGGCATCCCGCTCCAGGGCTACTTCGCCTGGTCCCTGATGGACAACTTCGAGTGGGCCTGGGGCTACGGCAAGCGCTTCGGTCTCGTGTACGTCGACTACGAGACCCAGGCGAGGACCATGAAATCAAGCGCCTTGTGGTATGCCGACACCATCAGACACGGCGGCCTGCTGGGTCGGGCACAATAAGCGCAGACGCGATAAGGGGGCAGTATAGATGAACGGGGACCGCCGTTCCGGAGGCCGGCCGACTCTGGAAGCGGTCGCCGCGCGCGCCGGGGTCGGCCGCGGCACCGTGTCGCGGGTCATCAACGGCTCGCCCAAGGTGAGCGACCGTGCCCGCGACGCGGTGTTACTGGCGATTCAGGAGCTCGGCTACGTGCCCAACCGGGCGGCGCGCACCCTCGTGACCAACCGGACCGACACCATCGCGCTGGTGGTGTCGGAGTCGGAGCAGCGCGTCTTCGACGAGCCGTACTTCGCCGGGCTGATCCGCGGCATCGGCTCCGCCCTGGCGGAGACCGGCCTCCAGCTCATCCTCACCATGGCGCAGAACCGTGCCGAGCACGACCGGCTGGAGCACTACCTGACCGGCCAGCACGTCGACGGCGTGCTGCTCACCTCGGTGCACGGCGCCGACCCGCTGCCGGGACGGCTGGAGGAGCTGGGCGTGCCGACCGTGCTCGGTGGCCGCCCGGTCGGGCTCAACCCGTACAGCTTCGTCGACATGGACAACCGGGCCGGCGCCCGGCAGGCGGTCAAGTATCTGCTCTCCAAGGGCCGTACCAAGATCGCCACCATCGCCGGTCCGCAGGACATGGGCGTGGGTGTCGACCGTCTGGCCGGATACCGCGACGCGCTGCTGGCCACCGGGATGACCGAGCGCGTCGCGTACGGCGACTTCTCCGAGGAGAGCGGGGAGGCGGGCATGCGCGACCTGCTCGCCCGTCACCCCGACCTGGACGCCGTGTTCACGGCCTCCGACCCGATGGCGGTCGGCGCCCTGCGGGTGCTGAAGGAGCAGGGGCTGGTCGTGCCCGACGACGTCGCGCTGATCGGCTTCGAGGACTCCAAGGTGGCGCTGCACACCGATCCGCAGCTCACGAGCGTGCACCAGCCCACCGAGGCGATGGGCCGGCAGATGGTCCAGCTCCTGATCGCCCGGATCAACGGCGAGCCGCTGGAGCAGCCGGTCGTCATCCTCGACACGCACCTGGTGATCCGCGCCTCCGCCTGACGCGCAACGGCGACCACGAGACCGCCGCGCACCCTCCCCGGGTGCGCGGCGGTTCCGTTTCCGCCGGCGTCCGCCGGCATCCGCGAGCGTCAGCTCCGGGCGATCGACGGCCGGAGAAGGAGCGGCGTCAGGCCTGGGGCCGCGCCTGTGCCTGTGCCTGTGCCGGTGCCTGTGCCGGTGGGGCGGTCGCGGAGAGGGCGCGCAGATCGTCGAATGCCTGGAGAAGATGCGCGTACAGGCTCCGCGAGGGGTCGTCGATCCAGGCCTGCATCGCGTGGTGGAAGGCGGCCCAGCCGGTCTGCGAGGCCAGGCCGGCCAGCCGCTCGGGGACGCGCCGCCGCAGCGCCTCCGCCAGGGCCTCGCTGATCGACGCGGCCTTGGCCAGGTCGCGTTCCCGCAGTGCCGGCGTCTCCGCGATGACCCGCAGGCGTGGTTCGGCGAACGGGCGGTTGCCCTCGAGAATCCCTTCGGCCTTCCGGAAGGCGCGGAGCAGCGTTTCGAGCGGCTGCAGATCAGCAGGCGCGTCGGCCACCGACTGTGTCAGCGCGGCGCGCAGGCGCTTCTCCGACCTCGGCGACATGATGAGACGCGACCGGACCGCGATCGAGACGCTCGGCCGGCCGCTGGAACATTCGGGCAAGCCGTTCGTCGTCACCTCCGGCACCCTGGTCATGCCCGCGGGACGGGAGACCACCGAGAAGGACGAGCCCGACACGGCCGGGATCGCGGCCTTCCGCATCGCGGGTGAACGGGCCTGCCTGAACTTCGCCGCCCGGGGAGCGCGCGCGAGCGTGGTCCGCCTCGCCCCCACCGTCCACGGTCCCCGCGCCCACGGTTTCGTCCCCATGCTCATCGCCACCGCGCGGAAGACCGGCGTCTCGGCGTACGTCGGAGACGGCGCCAACCGGTGGCCCGCGGTGCACCGGCTCGACGCGGCCGTCCTGTTCCGTCTCGCGCTGGAGAAGGCGCCCGCGGGCAGCGTGCCGCACGGCGTGGCCGAAAGCGGGGCTGGTCGCCCACCCACCCGGCGCTGCTCGACGACCTGGAGCACGCCGACTACCTGGACGCGCCGGCCTCCTGACCGGACGACACGAGGCGGACGCCCGGACGACACGAGGCGGACGCCCGGACGACACGGGCGCCCGCCTCGCGGTCAGAGGTCGGCGGACGAGAGCAGCCGCTCGGCCTCCTCGTCCGAGATCTCCTCCAGCTCGGCCATCAGCAGGTCCTCCACCGCGACCGCCAGCTCGGCCACGGTGCGCCGCTCGAAGATGGTCCGCACCGGGACCTCCACCCCGGTCGCCCGGCGCAGCCGCGCCGCGATCCTCGTCGCGAGCAGCGAGTGCCCGCCCAGCGTGAAGAAGTCGTCGTTCACGCCGATGGCGTCCACGCCGAGCAGCTCCGACCAGATCTCGGCCACCAGCAGCTCCGCGTCCGTGCTCGGCGCGACGTGCCCGGCCGACGAGGCCCGCACCGGCGCGGGCAGCGCCGCGCGGTCCACCTTGCCGCGGCTGGTGAGCGGCAGCGCGTCGAGGACGACCCAGGCGGTCGGGACGAGGTGGCGGGGCAGGGTCCGCGCGAGGTGCCCGGCCAGCTCCTCCCCGGTCGCGGTCCCCGTGACGTACGCCACCAGTTCCTCGGCGTGGACCGTGACGAACGCCTGGCCGACGCCCGGATGGTCGAGCAGCCGCGCCTCGACCTCGCCCGGCTCGATGCGGAAGCCGCGGACCTTGAGCTGCCCGTCGAGCCGTCCGAGGAACTCCAGCGTGCCGTCCTGGTTCCAGCGCGCCCGGTCGCCGGTGCGGTATCTCCGCGATCCCGGCGGCCCGAGCGGGTCGGGGACGAAGGCGGCGGCCGTGAGCGCCGGGCGGCGCAGATAACCGCGCGCCACCCCGGCGCCGCCGATGACCAGCTCGCCGATCACCCCCTTCGGCACCGGCGCCCCGGCGGCGTCGAGCAGGTGGACGGTCGTCGCGCCGACCGGCCGGCCGATCGGGGGCCTGCCGTACGGCGTCGCGCCGAGGTCGGTCGCGGTCGCGATGACCGCCGCCTCGGTCGGGCCGTAGGTGTTCACCAGGCGGACGCGGTCGCCGAACCGGTCGTGCCACCGCGTCACCGCGCCGCCGGACGCCTGCTCGCCGCCGATGACGACCAGGCGGAGCGCGGGCGGCCAGGCGATCTGGTCGATCTCCTCGACCAGGTGGTGCCAGTAGGCGGTGGGCAGGTCGAGCATCGTGACCCGCTCGCCGCCCGGGGCGGCCAGCAGGTCGGGCAGCGTCGCCGCCCCGCCGGGCAGCAGCACCAGGGCGGCGCCCGCGGCGAGGGTGGGGAAGACCTCTTCGAGGTGGGTGTCGAAGCTCAGCGACGCGAACTGGACGACGCGGTCTCCGGGCGCCAGGCCGTACTCCTCCCGCATCCATCGGATCCGGGCCGCGATGGCGCGGTGCTCGACGGCGACGCCCTTGGGCCTGCCGGTGGAGCCTGAGGTGGAGATCACGTAGGCCAGGTCGCCCGGGCTCGTCTCCTCCGGTTCGCCCGGGTCGCCGGTGGCCGCCTCGTCCTCGCCGGCCGACGGGCCGACGGCGGTGAGCCCGGCGGGCAGCGCCCGGGTCGTGATTACATGTGTCGCCCCGGCGTCCGCGAGCGAGAAGGCCAGCCGCTCCTCCGGCTCCTCCGGCTCGAACGGCAGGTAGGCCGCGCCGGCCCGCCAGACGGCGAGCAACGCGGTGATCGCCTCGACCGAGCGAGGCAGGCAGACGCCGACCACGTCGCCGGGGCGCACGCCCCGGGCCCGCAGCGCGGCGGCGAGCCGCGCCGCCCGCCGGTCCAGCTCGCCGTAGGTGACCTCGGTCTCCCCGCAGACCACGGCGACGGCGTCCGGCGTGCGCCGGACGACCTCCGCGATCATCTCGGGAACCGTCTCGGGAACCAACGCCCCGGCGGCGTCGGCGCCGTCGCCGGCCATGGCGCGGATGTCGGCCTCGTCGTCCCCGGTCCAGACGCGCAGCTCGGAGATCCGGCGACGCGGCTCGGCCACCGCCGATTCGACCAGGAGCAGGAAACGGTCGGCGAGCCGGCGGACGGCCTCCGCCTCGTGCGGGGATCCGCTGGACCCGTCGTGGCCGAACGACACGACGATCTCGCCGTCCTCGAACCACGCCTCGGCGTACAGGCCGAGCTTGACCTGCCGATATCCGTCCGGGAAGTAGCCGACGGACAGGTCGCCGAACGCCCGGCTGAGTCCCAGGTCCTGGGTGTGCAGGATGAACATGGTCGGCATCAGCGCCTCGGCGGGATGCCCGATCCGCTCGAACGGCACCGAGGGCCGGCTCAGGGCCGTCAGCGCCTCCTGCCGGGTGCGCCCCAGCAGCTCGGCGAACGACGGATCGCCGCCGAGGTCGCCGCGCAGCACGACGGTCTGCGAGAGATAACCGATCATCGGCTCCAGCTCGACCCGGTCGCGCCCGGCCACGGCCGTGCCGACGAGGACGTCGGTGTGGCCGGTGTGGCGGTGGAGCAGCACCTGGTAGGCCGCCATGAGCACGGTGAACAGCGTGGTCCTGTTCTCGCGGGCGAGCCGGTCCAGCTCGCCCGCGATCTCCCGGCCCAGCCGGACGACCTGGAAGTCCCCCTGGCCCTCGCCCCCGTTGCCCATGCCGCAGGGCAGGTCGGGCGGCGGCGGATCGGCCAGCCGCTCCTGCCAGTAGGGCACCGCGCGCTCGGCGCGGCGGCGCTGCCAGCGGGCGTAGTCGGACGGCTGGACGGGCAGCGGCGCCAGGCTCGGCGCACGCCCGTGCAGGCGCGCGGTGTAGCACTCCGCCAGGTCGTCGAAGAGGATCCCCAGCGACCAGCCGTCACCGATGATGTGGTGCATCGTGACGCACAGCACGTGGTCGAGCGCGCCGATCGTGATGAGCGCGACGCGCAGCGGCACGCCCTCGGCGAGGTCGAACGGCGCGTTCACCCGCTCGGCGACGAGCCGCCGGGCGTGCTCCTCGCCGTCGGACCGAAGCCGTTCGACCGGCGGGACGGACCCCGCCGACCCCGGCGGCTCGGCGACCGCCCAGGGAACGCCTTCCTCCTCCTCGAACCGGGTGCGCAGGCCCTCGTGGCGGGCCACGACGTCGGCGAGCGCCCCTTCGAGGGCGGCCTCGTCGAGAGGTCCGCGCAGCCGGCGGACGGTGTACATCGTGTAGGAGGCGTCGGCGGGGTCGAGCCTCTGCAGCAGCCAGAGCCGTTCCTGGCCCGGGGACAGGGGCGCCCTCATTTGTCCGACGCCATCTCGTCGAGCACGGCCGCCAGGTCCTCGGCGCTGAGGCCGTCGAGCTCGTCGCGAAGCGCGGCGATGTCGGCGAGGTCCAGGTCGTCGTCGTCGAGCCGGTCCATCGCCGACGCCAGCTCGGCCACCGTGGGGTTCTCGAACAACACCACGATCGGCACGTTGGTCGCGAAGCGCGCCTGGATCCTGGCGATGATCTGGGTGGCCGTCAGCGAGTGCCCGCCCAGCTCGAAGAAGTCGTCGTCGACGCCGACCGGCTCGGCGATGCCGAGCACCTCCCCCCACATCGCCGCGAGGTCCTCCTCCAGAGCGGTGGACGGTTGCCGGTAGGGCCGGCTCCGCGCCCGGGTCCACTCGGGCACGGGCAGGGATTTGCGGTCGAGCTTGCCGTTGGGAGTGAGCGGCAGGGCGTCCAGCACCACGAGGTGCGCGGGCACCATGTATTCGGGCACGTCGCGGCGCAGCCGGTCACGCAGCGACGGCCACAGGCCTGCATCCCCGGGCTCCCCCGGCTCTCCGGCCTCTCCGGCCGCGCGCACGACGTAGGCGACCAGGCGCGGCAGTCCGTCGGGGCCGTCGCAGACGCCGACGGCGGCGTCGGCCACCTCGGGCGCGGCCCGCAGCACGCTCTCGATCTCGCCGAGCTCGATCCGGAACCCGCGCACCTTCACCTGCTGGTCGGCCCGGCCGAGGTAGCAGAGCCTGCCGTTCTCGATCCTGGCGAGGTCGCCCGTGGCGTACAGGCGGGCCCCCGGCACGCCGGAGAACGGGTCGGGCAGGAACCTGGCGGCCGTCTGGCCCGGCATGCCGCGGTATCCCCTGGCCAGGCCGGCGCCGCCGATGTGCAGCTCGCCGGCCTCGCCGGGCGGCACGGGACGGCCGTCGGGGCCGAGGATGTGCACGGTCGTGTTGCCGATGGGCCCGCCCAGGTCGACGGGGGCGGGCGACGGGCTGACGCGCCCGGCCGTCGACCAGACCGTCGTCTCGGTCGGGCCGTACACGTTCCAGAGCCGGGCGCCGCCGTCGAGGAGGGCGTCGGCGAGGTCGCGGGGCAGCGCCTCTCCCCCGCACAGCCGGGTCGCGATGTTCTCGGGGACTCCGCCGGATTCGAGCAGGATGCGCCAGCTCGCCGGGGTCGCCTGCATGATCGTGACGGCCTCGGTCACGGCACGCGCCCGCAGGGCGCGGCCGTCCGCCGTCTCGTGCCCGGACGCGACCACGACCCGTGCGCCGCAGGTCAGCGGCAGCAGGAGCTCCAGCACCGAGATGTCGAACGACAGCGTGGTGACCGCCAGCCAGGCGTCCCGCGGGGTGAGCTCCAGCAGGGAGGCGAAGGACTCCAGCAGGTTGACCACCGCGCCGTGCGGGACGGCGACCCCCTTGGGCCTGCCGGTGGAACCGGAGGTGTACATGAGGTAGGCCAGGTCGCCCATCGCGTCACCGACCGGGCCGTCGGCCGGCACCTGACCGCCGCCGGACGCGCCGCCCGCGACGGGAACGCCGTCCTGCGAGAGCTCGACGACGTCGGGGACGCCGTCGAGCAGCCGCGACTCGACGCCCCGGCCGGCCAGCACGAGCCGGATGCCCGCGTCCTCCCGCATGAACCGGAGCCGGTCCTCGGGGAAGCCCGGGTCGAGCGGCACGTAGGCGCCGCCGGCCCGCCACACGGCGAGCAGGGCGACGACCATGCCGGGGCAGCGCTCCAGGCACAGGCCCACCGGAACCTCGGGGCCGACGCCGCGGGCGCGCAGCAGCGCGGCCAGCCGGTCGACCCTGTCGTGCAGCTCCCGATAGGTCAGCACGCCGTCGGCGCCGCTCACCGCGACCGCGTCGGGGCTCGCGTCACGCCACCGGCGGATCAGCGCGAGCGCCGTATCAGGGAAGGTCACGCCGCTCACCGCGTCACTCACTTTCCACACCTTTCACTTCGGGAACGGGCCGCCCAGCGCGGACAGCGGGAGGTCAGGGTCGGCCCCGGCACGCCGTACGACCTCGGCGAAGCCGCCGAGGAGGCGGCGCGCGGCCGCGGGCGTGAACAGATCGCTGCTGTAGTCGAAGACGCCGCCCAGCCCTTCCGGGCCCCGCCACAGGTCCATCGAGACCTCCGACTTGGTGTGGCTGGGCGGGACCACGTAGACCTCCCGGTCGAGGTCGGCCATGCGGGTCCCCAGCAGATCGTCCTTGGGCAGGTTGTGCAGGTTGAACATGGCCTGGCACAGCGGCGGCCTGCTGATGTCGCGGGGGACGCGCAGCGCGGCCAGCACGTGCTCGAACGGCACCTCCGCGTGCCGCATCCCGGCCAGGGTCGCCTCCCGCACCCGGTCGAGCAGCTCGTGGAACGACGGGTCGCCGGACAGGTCGGCACGCAGCACCATCGTGTTGCCGAAGTAGCCGATCAGCGGCGTCAGCTCGCTGCGCGACCGGCCGGCCACCGGCACGCCGACGCAGAAGTCGGTCTGCCCCGACGCCAGGGCGAGGGTGGCCTGGTAGGCGGCGACCAGGGCCATGAAGGACGTGCAGCGCCGCTTCCTGGCCACCTTCTCCAGCGGCGTGATCTCGTCCGGCGGCAGGAGCAGCTCCTCGCGTCCGCCGCGCCCCGACCAGCGGGCGGGGCGGGGACGGTCGGCCGGAAGGTCCAGCGCGGGGGCGCCGGCCAGGCGGCTCGTCCAGTGCGCCAGGCCCTCCGTGTGGTCGCGCCGCCTCTCCTGCACCGCGAAGCGGGGATACTGCGTGGGCAGGTCCGGCAGCTCGGGCTCACGTCCCTCGCGTCCGGCGGCGTAGCACTCCGTGAGCTCGCGCAGGAGCACGTCGAGCGACCAGCCGTCCATCACGATGTGGTGCAGGACGATGCACACGACCGCGTCGTCCTCGCCCGCCTCGGCCAGGCCGACCCGCAGGGGAGGCGCGTTCTCCAGGTCGAACGGGCGCTCGACGAACTCCTTCAGCACCCGGTCGAGGTCCGTCTCGCCGGACACCGCGAGCCGCTCCACCGGCACCGGCCCCGGCGGCAGCACGACCTGCACGGGTGCGTCCCCGCGCAGCCGGAAGCGGGTGCGCAGCACCTCGTGCCGCGCCACGATCCGGGTGAACGCCGCGGTCAGCGCGGCCACGTCGAGCGGCCCGCGCAGCCGCATGCACCAGGGCGTGTTGTAACTGGTGTCGCCGGGGTCGAAGCGGCTGAGGAACCACAGGCGCTCCTGTCCCGGCGACAGCGGCCACTCCTGTCCGCCGGGGTCCCGCTGGGCGCCCCCGAGGGAGCGCAGCAGCGCCGCCCGCCGCTCGGGGGGCAGCCCGGCCAGCTTCTCGATCAGCGCGGCGCGGCGCTCCGCGCTGGTCATCTGTCCCGGGAGCTCGACGTCGCCGGGTCGCGCACGGTCAGCGTGTCCGGGTCGCGTACGCTCCGCGTCTCCGGGTCGCGTACGCTCCGCGGCCGCATGTCGGTCCACACGGTCTCGATGTGGTCGAGGCATTCCTGCCGGGTGCCCGCGAAACCGGTGGCCCGCCACCCGGCGGGCGGTTCGCGGTCGCTCCACCATACGGAGTACTGCTCCTCGTCGTTGACGACCACGAGCATCGGGGAGTCGGTCATGTCACCTTCCCAAGACGGTCATTGCTGATGTCGGGGCCCCGGCCGCCGCCCTCGATCAGGCGGGGACAGGCGGGCCAGCCCGCGGGGCCGGCCGGCGGCTCGGCGCACAGGACGTAGTGGTGGGGGGCGAGCACGTCGGTCCGGCCGGCCGCGGCGCGCATCACGGCGGCGTGGACGGCCTCGGGCGTGTCCAGCCCGGGACGGGCCACGAGATACCCCGTCAGCCGGGGCGCGTCCCTGTCGCCGCCCTTGTCGCCGGCCCCATCTCCGGTGCTGTCTCTGGTCGCATCTCCGGCGTCCTGCGCCTTGTGCTCGACCACGACCACGGCCAGGTCGGTCCCGCAGGCGCGGCGCAGCAGCGCCTCGGTCGCCGGCACGTCCACCCAGTCGTGGCCGATCACCGTCCATCCGGAGGGGCGCGCCACCGGGTCCAGGCCCGCGACCTTCGCGACCTGGTCCAGCGGCACGTCCTCGGAGACCGCCCGGACCAGCAGCTCCTCCAGGCCGGTGAGCATCCGCGGGGCGACGTCGCCGGGCAGGAAGGCCGTGTCCACCAGCACGTAGAACTCGCAGGTGGACGGGGACAGGCCGGTGGCGAAGAAGATCCTCGCCTTGACCTTCGAGTAGGCGCCGACGAAGAACGTGCGGGTCCGCTCCCGCAGCGCGGCGAGCGCCCCGGCGTCCCCGGGATCGACCGGCGGCAGGCCCTGCCAGCGGCCCCCCTGCCTGACGTCGTTGAAGAACGCGTCCAGGTCGATGTCGGCGCCGCGGCTCCACGCCTCCGCGTCCCACGCGGCGTGCACGAGCGCGGGGTCGTAGTGCCCGTTCCGGTAGGTCGCCATGGTCCTGCGGTGCCCGTGCCGCAGCGCGTCGGCGAACGTGCCGGCGCCCAGCTCGATGACGCACAGCCCGTCCTGGGCGGCGGGCCCGGCCATCGCCTCCATGCCCGGGTGGTGCCGGTTCGACACGATGAGCTGCAGCGCCGCCGTACGGTGCCCGGTGACGGCGGCCAGCAGCGCGGCGCTCGCGACCGTGAGCACGCTGGAGGTCGTCACGTCGTGCCGGGCGGCGAGCGCCTCGGCGGCGACGGCCGCCGCCGGGGAGTCCATCCCGTGCCGGACGAAGCGCGGCTCCTCGGGCTCCCGCACCGGGAAGTCGAACATCGAACGCGGGGCGGACGCCAGACCGGTCCGCCAGCGCCGCAGCGCCTGGCCGCCGGGCGGCGGGTCCGACCGTTCGAAGGCCGCCTGGTCGAGCGGCTGCCGGCTCGGGCCGGGCAGGTCCTCCCCGGCCACGAGCCGCGGCCACTCCGCGGCCACCATGTTCAGCGACCAGCCGTCGAGCGCGAGATGGGACAACGCGAGCGCCAGCGCACGCGGCCGGCCCCGCCGGCAGACGACCGCGCACCGGATCGGCAGCTCGGCCGCGTAGTCGAACCCGGTCGCGGCCAGCTCGGCGGCCAGCTCCTTGGCCGCGCTCATCGGCTTGGCCGCCGCCTCGTACACGCCCACGGTGAGCCGGCCCTCGCGGCTCACCCTCTGGATCGTGTCCTCGCGGTCTTCCCCGGCGTCGTTCCCGGCGTCGTCCCGGACGCGGACGAACGCCGTGCGCAGCGTCTCGTGCCGCTCGACGAGACGGCCGACGGCGCGCAGCACGGCGTCCAGACCGGCCGCGCCGGTCACCGGCAGGGTCCAGGCCAGGTTGAAGTAGGGGTCGCCGTCGTCCAGCCACTGCGTGGAGCGCCAGATCCCCTGCTGGCCCCAGGTCAGCGCGGCCTGCCCGCCCCGCGCGCCGCGGAACTCCACGGTGCGCGGCGGCAGTGGCGTGAGACCGGTGACCTGCGCCGGCGGGCCCGCGGTCACTTCCGCTGCCCCGCGATGTGCTCGACCAGGCCGTCGAGCGTGTCGAGGTGGCCGCCGTCCAGGTCGACGTCACAGTCGAACTCGGTCTCCAGCAGGTCGATCAGCCGGAGGTAGGCGATCGAGGTGAGGCCGAGCGCGGGCAGGCTGCACTCCGCCGCCAGGATGTCGGCGACGGCCAGGTCGCCGCCGCTCGCCTTCGCCACCAGTTCGGCCACGCGCTCCCGCATCACGCCTCCTCCCGCAGCCGGGCGACCTCCGCCGCGATCCCGTTGATCGTCGGGTCGTCGAAGAACACGTCGAAGGACAGCTCCACGTCCATGCGCTCGCGCACCTTCGCGATGATCTGGGTTATCGACAGCGAGTGCCCGCCGAGGTCGAACAGGTCTTCGTCCGGGCCGATCTCCGGCATGCCGAGCACCTCGCGCCAGATCTCGCCCACCTCCGCGACGTACGGCACGGCGTCCGCCGCACCGCCCCGCGCCGAGGCGGACGGCTCCCCGGCCCGGCCGGAGGACGACTCGACCGCACTGGCGACCACCGGGGACGGCAGCGGCAGGTCGGCCACGTCGGCGTCCGGGGCGGCGGCCACCGCGCGCAGCAGCGCGAGCAGGTGCCCGGCGACGCTCTCGCAGCCGGAGCGGCTCAACATGAGCGGGTTGAACTGCAGCCGGGCCGCGACGCCGTCCGGCGCGTCCACCACCTGCAGGTGCAGCGTGCCGCGCACCGCCTGGTTGAACGCCATCCAGTCCACCGACGCCTCGACGCCGGGGAACTCCGGCGTCGAGGCGTCACGCCTGCGGTAGCTGACCGACACCGGCGTCAGCGCGGTGCGCGGGCTCACGCCGCCGACGGCACGCGCGAGCGGCACCTGCCGGAACCGGTAGGTGGCCCGCAGCTCGTCGCGTACGGTGCGGGCGAAGTCGGCGAACCTCCCGGAGGGCGTGGGGGCGGGCACCGGCAGCTCGTTCACGAACAGGCCGATGTGTCCCCGCGTCTCCTCGGTCCTGGTGGACAGGTCGACGGCCACGGCCGCGTCCTCGTTGCCGTACGCCGTGAGCAGGGTGTGCACGGCGGCGAGCACCAGCTCGAACCGGGTGACGCCCAGCTTGTCGGCGGCGACGGCGAGATCGGAAGGCAGCGCGAAGTCGACGGCCTCGCCGGCCGCGGCGCGGACCGAGACCCCGGACAGCCCCGGCAGCCGCAGGTCCTGCCGGTCGTTCCAGCGGCCGCGCCAGAACTCGGCGGCCTCGCCGAGCAGCTCGGCCACCCGGGCGTTCTCCCGCTCGGCGATCTCGCCGTGCGTCAGGGGGAGGGCGGACACCGGCCGCCCGGCGTACGCGGCGGCCAGGTCGCGCACCAGGATGTCCTTCGACATGCCGTCGAAGACGGCGTGGTGGGCGACGAAGACGAGCAGGTGCCGCTCCGGCGCGAGCCGGAACACCGTGAACCGGGCGGCCGGCCCGGTGCCCAGGTCCAGGGCGAGCGACGTCTCGCGGTCGACCAGCTCACCGGCCTCATATCCCGCGTCCTCGAACCCGGAGGCGTCCTCGAAGCCGATCGGCGGCGGCACGGCGGCGGGCACGAGGCGCACCTCGCCGTCCCGCTCCGCCAGGGCCGCGGTCAGCTGGGGATGCGCGCGGACGACGTCGTGGCACGCGGCCAGCAGCCGGTCGACGTCGAGGGGGCCGTCGAGGCGGATGGCCAGCGGCATGTGGTACACCCGGCCCCCGCAGCCCATCCGTTCCGTTATCCACATGCCGTGCTGTGCGAGGGAGGCCTGCTCCCCCTCGCCGATGAGTGTCGGTGACATCTCACTCGCCTTCCGTCGTGCTGCTCACGGAGCCGCCCAGCAGCGCGGGCAGCTCCTTCTTGATGACCTTGCCTGACTGGTTCCTGGGCAGGCTGTCGACCACGAGGACCCGTTCGGGCAGCTCGTGCCAGGCCAGCCGGTCCATCAGGAAGGCGCGCACCTCACTCTCGGACAGCCCGGGGCTCTCCGGCTGTGCCGCCGTCCTGGGCACGATCGCGGCGCCGAGCACGGAGCCCAGCACCGGATGCGGGAGCCCGAACACGGCCGCCTCGGCGATCCCCGGGTGCTCGTGAAGCGCGGCCTCCACCTGGAGCGTGGACACCTTGAACGCGCCGCTCTTCACCACGTCGCTCTCCCGGTCGACGAGGTAGAGGTAGCCGTCGGCGTCCACGTATCCGACGTCGCCCATGCGCACCCAGCCGTCCCGGAACGACCGGGCGCTGGCCTCGGCGTCGCCGTAGTAGGACCGGGTGGCGGTGGGCGACCGCATCCACACCTCGCCGGTCTCCCCGGGCGGGAGCGGGTTGCCCTCCTCGTCCGTGATGCGCAGCGAGCCCCCGAACGCCGGCCGCCCCAGGGCGGCGGGCCGCGTACGGTCGTAAATCATGATCGTCTGGGCGGGGGCGGCCTCGGTGGACGTGTAGTAGTTCGTCACGGTCGCGTTCGGGAAGGCCGCCGACAGCCGCTCCGACAGGGCGGGGGGAAGCGCGGCCGCCGCCGACCCGAGCAGCACCACGCTGGACATGTCGTGCCGCTCGTGCAGCCCGGCGTCGAGCAGCTCGATCGCCATGGACGGCACCAGGAACACGGTGCCCGGGCGGTAGGTCTCGATCAGCCGGGCGAACCGGCCGGGCGTGAACCTCGCCGGGGTCAGCACGGCCGGCCGCGCGTCCAGCGCGTTCATCAGCATGGTCTGCCCGGCGTTCGTGCCGATCGGGAAGGCGTGCAGCAGGTGGCGTGAGTGGGCGAACCTGCGGTGCTTGGGCTGCGTGACGCACCCGTAGGCGAGGTTGGCGTGGCTGGCGCCGACCCCCTTGGGCCGCCCGGTCGTGCCGGAGGTGTAGAGGATCTGCGCCAGGTCGCCGGGCCGCACCCGCGGCGTTTCCGGCCCTGTCTCCGGCGCCGTCTCCGGGTCGGAACCGGCCTCCAGCTCCGCCGGGGTCGCGGTCCAGTGCTCTCCCTCGGGCGCCGTCAGATCGCGGCCGAGCAGCACCGCCGACGCCGCGCAGTGGCCGGCCATGTAGCGTAGCTCGGCCGGAGCCAGCCGGTCCGACATGGGCACGGCCACCGCGCCCGCCTTGAGCACCCCGAAGAACGCCACCGCGAAGTCGATCCAGTCGCGGCTGCCGAAGTGCAGCGCCACCCGGTCGCCGGGGGCGACGCCCCGGCCTGCCAGCCCGGCGGCGAGCGCCGCCGACCTGCGGTCCCACTCGGCGAAGGTGAGCGTCCCGTGCCCCTCGACGATCATCGCGACGCCCTCGGGCTCCTGCTCCGCGCGCAGCCGCAGCAGCTCCGGCACGGTGAGCGCGGGCACGCCCCGCGTCCTCGGCGTCCTCGGCGTACGCGTCGTCCTCGGCGTCCCCGTCATGCGTGCTCCTTCTCCGGCTCGCGTGCCGCCCGCGTGTCGCCTGTCCGTGTGCCACCTGTCCGTGTGTCACCTGTCCGTGTGTCACCTGTCCGTGTGTCACCTGTCCGGGCGTCACCTGTCCGTGTGTCACCTGTCCGGGCGTCCGTCTTGACGTCCGTACGGGCCGCCGCGATGCGTTCGGTCAGCGCCTGGTAGCCGACGATGTCGTCCGGCAGGGCGTCGGGCACCTCGACGTCGAACCGGCGCAGCACCCGGATCCGCAGCGCGACCAGCGCGATGACCGCGATCGCCACCCCGAAGCAGGCGTACATGAAGCCGATGCCGCGGCCGGCGCCGGTGCCGAGCAGAACGCCCGCCGTGTTCGCGAGCGGCCCGTCCGGCGCGAGCAGCGGCTCGAACACCTGCGCGCCGTACGGGGCGACCAGGCCGAATCCGATCGGCAGGGTGGACCAGGCGATCAGCGTGTTCAGCGCGATGACCCGGCCGTGGAACCGCTGCGGCACCTTGACCTGGATGATCGTGGCGTAGACGCCGTTCAGCAGGGTGAGGCACAGCGACATGCCGAACGCGCCGACCGCGATGAGGAACAGGTCGGGGCGCAGCCCGGTCAGCAGGCAGAACACCGACAGGGCGAGCGTCGACAGCAGCACGCCGAGCAGGCGCCTGCGGCGCGGCCCGCCCCACGCGGCCATGGCCAGGCCGCCGAG
Source organism: Microbispora hainanensis (assembly GCF_006874475.1). Lineage (GTDB taxonomy): Bacteria > Actinomycetota > Actinomycetes > Streptosporangiales > Streptosporangiaceae > Microbispora > Microbispora hainanensis. The sequence continues at coordinate 6,483 of NZ_VIRM01000024.1, read as the reverse complement.
GAAGGCGCCGAGCCCGCCCGCGAACGACACCCGGCCGACCTCGGCCAGCGTGCCGAACGACAGCACCAGCGGCGAGATCATCATGAACAGCGGGGACAGGAAGATGTTCAGCACCGCGAAGTAGAACAGCATCGCGCGGAAGCCCCGGTTGCCCCAGGAGTGGCGGATCCCGCCCAGCATCTCGGCGAGCACGCTCTCGCGCCGCTTCCAGGCCATCGTCGCCGGGAAACGGATCAGCGCGACGGTCAGCGTGGCGACGACGTAGCTGGCCACGTCGATGACGAGGATGCCCTCCAGCCCGATCGCCGCCATCAGCCCGACCGCGATCAGCGGCACGATGAGCTGCGCGGTGCCGGTGGCCATCTGGACGACGCCGTTGGCGTGCCCGAGGAACCGTTTCGGCACGAGCTGCGGGATCGCCGAGCCGTACGCGAGCCGTTGGAAGGTGAGCGCGACGGACAGGCAGACCAGCAGCGGATAGATGTGCCAGATCTGGAGGTTGCCGGTCCACAGCAGCAGTCCAAGCATGAGCTGGGTGCCGCCGGCGGCGGCGTCCCCGGCGACCATGACCTTGCGCCGGTCGAACCGGTCGACGATGGCGCCGGCCAGCGGGGCCACGAGCATGCCGGGCAGCAGGCCGAGCACGGAGAACAGCGCGAACCTGGCGAGCGACCCGGTGGTGAGATAGATCCACAGCGGGATGGCGAACTCGGTCAGCGCGGACCCGGTCATCGAGACGAGCTGCCCGGCCGCGACGACGAGGAAGCGCCGCATGCTGGGCGGCGGGCCGACCCGCACCCGCGTCTCCACCGCACCGTCCACACCGCCGGCACCATCCACATTGTCGGCACCGTCCACACCGCCGGCAGCCTCCTGCGCCGCGGCCCCCTCGGCCGTGCCCGTCCCGGCCCCCGCCTCGGCGGAGCGGCGCGAGACACCTTGCAGCCACCAGGTGCGGCTGTCGTCCCGCTCCATCCCCTCCGTACGCCCCGAGGCGAGCGCGTGGTGGATGCCGGTGACGATCTCGGCGAGCTCCTCGTTGCGGTAGCGCAGGAAGAAGTGGCCGGCCTCGTCGAGGACGACGCACGCCGTCTCCTCTGACAGGCAGTGCCACTCCTTGTAACGTTCCTGGTAGAACTCGGCCGCCGGGTCGCGTTCGCCGACAACGGCGATCACCGGCGCGCGCAGCGCCGGGCCGCCGCCCTCCTCGAAGATCTGGGTGAAGTAGCGCTCGGCGGCGCGGGTGCCTTCGCGGCGGTTGCGCACGATGAGTTTGACCTGTTCCCGGCCCAGCTCCTCCACGTCGAGCCCGGCCGCGGTCAGGGCGTTGACCCGCTGCTGGTCGCTGGTGAGGCGGTCGAAGAAGGACCCGAGCCAGTTCAGGCCGCGGCCCGGCCGGGCGAAGGGGAACACCCCGCCGAGATACAACGCGTCCACGGTGCGGCCGTCCGCCTCCAGCCTCCGGGCGATCCCGGAGGACAGCATGACGCCGAGGCCGCAGTGGCCGTACAGCACGAGCGAGCCGCCGTTCCTGTCCAGGATCTCGGAGATCTCGGCCACGCAGTCGACGACGACCTCGTCGAACGGCCGGGCCTCCTCCCCCAGCTCGTGGCCGGGCACGGCGACCGAGTAGAGCGCCCAGTCGTCCGGCAGCGCGTCCGCGAGCGGCTGGTAGACCACGGCGCTGCCCCCGCCGTACGGCACGCACACCAGGGTGGTGGTGGCGGCCCTGGCGGGGGTGAGCCGGTGCAGCAGCGACCGCGGCACGTCCCCCTCGGCCGTGAGCAGCCGGGCCAGCTCGCGGACGGTGCGGTGCTTGAACACGTCGAGCACCGTGATCCGCCGGTCCGGATGCGCCTTGCGCAGCCGGGCGATGACCCGCATCGCGAGCAGCGAGTGGCCGCCCAGGGCGAAGAAGTCGTCGAGCGCCCCCACGCGCTCGACGTCCAGCACCTCCGCCCAGACGCGGGCCACGTCCTCCTCGGGGCCGGGCGCCGGAGCGACGTATTCGGCCGCCGCGACGTCCGCCTCCGGCTCGGGCAGCCGCGAGCGGTCCACCTTGCCGTGCGACTTGAGCGGCAGCTCGTCGAGCCAGGCGTACCGCGAGGGGACCATGTACGCGGGCAGCCGGTCGGCCAGCCACGCGCGCACGTCCGCGGTATCCGGCCGCGCGCCGTCCACGGCGGGGACGAGGTAGGCGACGAGCTGCTCGCCGCGCGGCTCGGCCACGGCCTGGGCGACGTCCGGATGGTCGGCCAGCACCGACTCGACCTCGCCGAGCTCGACCCGATAGCCGCGGATCTTCACCTGGAGGTCGCGGCGGCCGAGGAACTCCAGGTCGCCCGTGCCGGACCAGCGGCCGAGGTCGCCGGTGCGGTACATGCGCGCCCCGGGCGGGCCGTACGGGTCGGGCAGGAACCGGTCGGCGGTCAGGGCCGGCCGGTTCAGGTAGCCGCGGGCCAGCCGCTCGCCGCCGAGGTAGATCTCCCCCGGCACTCCGGCGGGCACCGGCCGCAGCCGCTCGTCCAGCACGTACGCCCGCGCCCCGGGCAGCGGCGAGCCGATCGGCAGGCTCACGCTCGCCTCGGCCGGGCCGTCGGGAGCGGGCAGCCGGGCGACGTCGTAGGTGGTCACGCCCACGGTGGCCTCGGTCGGCCCGTAGTGGTTGACGACCCGGCAGCGGCCCAGCGCCGCGAGCTCGGCCGCCCAGCCGCGCGGGGCCGCCTCGCCGCCCAGGAGCAGCAGCTTCCTGGGCAGCAGGTCGCCGGGCCCGGCGTCGGCGAGCAGCGCCGCCAGATGCGACGGCGTGATCTTGAGGTAGTCGATCCCGGTCCGCCGGAAGATCTCCGCCAGCTCGGGACCGGCGGTGCGCGAGGGCACCAGGTGCAGCGTGCCGCCGGTCATCAGGCACAGGTAGAAGACCGTGACGCCGAAGTCGAAGGCGAGCGACTGCAGCAGGGCGAAGGACGAGCCGGGCTCCACGCCCAGGCGCTCGCGCACTCCGGCGAGATAGACCATGACCTCGTGGTGCTGCACCGCGACGCCCTTGGGCCGCCCGGTGGTGCCGGAGGTGTAGATCACGTACGCGAGGTCGCCCGGCGTCGCGGGCTCCCAGGGATCGACCGGCTCCGGCGCCTCCTCGCCGAGGTACACGGCGGTGACGTCGTCCGGCAGCCGGTCGCGCAGGTCCGGGCTGGTCACGACGATCGACGCCGCGGCGTCGTCCAGGACGAACTCGAGCCGGCCACGCGGGTGCTCCGGGTCGAGCGGCAGGTAGGCCGCGCCCGCCTTGAGCACGCCGAGCACCGCGACCGCGAGCCCGGCCGACTGCTCCAGGCAGATCGCCACACGGTCGTCGCGCCCCACGCCGAGCCCGCGCAGCCGCCGGGCGAGCCGGTCGGCCGCCGCGTCCAGCTCGGCGTACGTGAGGGCGTCGCCGCCGCAGGCGACGGCGGTCGCGGACGGGGTGCGGGCCGCCTGCGCGGCGATCGCCTCGTGCAGCGACGACGCCCCGCCGAACGCGTCCGCCGGGGGCGTCTGGGCCTCGGGGCCCGCTCCCGCGAACGCGAGCACGCGGTCGCGCTCGGCCGCCGGGAGCAGCTCCAGGTCGGACACCCGGGCGCCGGGATCGGCGACGATCGACCTGAGCAGATGCTCGAAGCACTCCGCCATCCGCGCGATCGTGGCCGGGCGGAACAGCTCGGTGCGGTAGGTGATGTTGCCGTAGAGGCCGTCGCCCTGGTCCATGAGGTAGAGCGCGAGGTCGAACCGGCTGGCGGTCACCTCGAACGGGTACGCCGACATGGTCAGGCCCTGGGTGCGCAGTGGGGCCGACCGGTAGTTCTGCAGCGCGAACATCACCTGGAACACCGGCGACCTGCTCACGTCGCGCTCGACGCCGAGCTCGCCGACCAGCCGGTCGAAGGGCAGCTCCTGGTGCGTGTACGCGTCCAGCGCCGTCTCGCGCACCCGGCCGAGCAGCTCGGTGAAGGTCGGGTCGCCGGACAGGTCGGCCCGCATCGGCAGCGAGTTGATGAAGAGCCCGACGACCCGCTCCAGCTCCGGCAGGTCGCGTCCCGACACGGGCGATCCCACCGCGAAGTCGTCCTGGCCGGAGTAGCGCGCGAGGAGCACCTGGAAGGCGGCGAGCAGCGTCATGTAGAGAGTCGCGCCGTTCGCCGCGCCCAGCGCCGTGAGCGCGTCAGCCAGCTCGCGGTCGAGCGTGACGCCGTGGGCCGCTCCCGCGGAACCCTGCTCGGGCGGGCGCGGCAGGTCGGTGGGAAGTTCGAGCGGCGGCAGCCCGGCCAGCCGCTCCCGCCAGTAGCGGATGTCGTCCTCGTGGGTCCGTCCGCGTTCCCAGAGCGCGTAGTCGCCGTACTGCACGGGCGGGTCGGCGAGACCGGCGTCGGTGCCGGTGCGGTACGCCTCGTGGAGGGCGAGCAGCTCCTCCAGCACGATGTCGCACGACCAGCCGTCGGTGACGGCGTGGTGCATGGTCAGGAGCAGCACGTGCTCGCGGGCGCCGAGCCGGACCAGGAGCAACCGCAGCAGCGGGCCGGTCGCCAGGTCGAACGGCCGGGCCAGCTCCGCCTGGACCTCCTCCCGCGCGGCGGCGGGGTCGTCCGATTCCGTCAGCCGCAGCTCCACCAGCCGCAGCTCCACCAGGGGCTCGTCGTCCAGCACGATCTCGGGCGTCCCGTCGTCGGTGGTGACGAACCGGGTGCGCAGGCTCTCGTGGCGCCGGGCCACCTCGGCGAGCGCGCGCTCCAGAGCCTCGCCGTCGATCTCATGGCCGTCCAGCCGGACGGCGAAGGCGACGGTGTAGGCGGTGGTGCCCGGGGCGTACTGCTCCAGGAACCACAGGCGCTCCTGGGCGTGCGAAAGCGGCGGGTGGGTGGCGGCCGGGCGTGGCGGCACGGTGACCCTCGCGGCTTTCCCGGCCCTGAGCCGCTGCGCCAGCAGCGCCTGCTTCGCCGGTGAGAGGCCGGTCCGGGTCACGACGCCGGCACCTCTGTTGAATTTTTTATTAAGAACATGGCATTCCTCTGTGCGCTCTGCGCTTCGGCACGCCGGCGATTCGTTGCGAAGACGCGGACCAACGACCCGACGGCGGAATCACCGCCGGAAGCTTCCATACTGGTGCCTGGCGCGGCGCGGAATCCACTGCCGCTCGCGCCTTAACCCCCATTTTCGGACGCGGTAGTGGGAACGCTCCCACGGCAGTGGAGGCTAGGGATCACGGCTTTCGTTCGTCAAGTGTCATGGAAGTTTCTGTCCGTTATTAGCCCCAAGACGGTGAATGTGAGGATATTGCCGCAGATCACGGACAATGCGGTCGTAATCTCCCAAATTTGCTGTTCGGCCAGGGATTGACACGGCCTCTTACCGCACCTACCCTCCGTGGGAGCGCTCCCAGACAGGACGGTCCTCAACAGGATGTTCCTGTCGAAGGGTGCTGGCGCTCCTGTCAACGGATGCCGCTGCTCCTGTGCTGGATGCCGTGGTGCTCCTTTCCCTGGCGACGGGGCCCGGCGTCGAGCGCACCACCTCGACCAGAGACGCACCAGGAGCGGACCACCTGTGATCGTCACCGCTGCACCGTCCCGGAGCCCGGGGCATGCCCTGAACGACGTGGACCTCCGCTCACTCCTGCTCATCCGGCACTTCGAACGCGCCCTGCTCCGCCTGTTCGAGCAGGGCGTGCTGAGCGGCACCACCCACACCTGTCTCGGGCAGGAGTACATCCCGGTCACGGTGTCGTCCCTGCTCCGCGACGACGACTTCGTCTTCAGCAACCACCGGGGGCACGGCCACTTCCTCGCCCGCCATCCCGACCCGCACGGCCTGCTCGCCGAGATCATGGGGCGGGAGGGCGCGCTGTGCGGGGGCGTCGGCGGCAGCCAGCACATCTACCACCAGCGGTTCCTTTCGACCGGCGTGCAGGGCGAGAGCCTGCCCGTGGCGACCGGGGTGGCACTCAAACTGGCCGGCACGGGAGCGCTCGCCTGCGCGTACATCGGAGACGGCACCTGGGGCGAGGGCGCCGTCTACGAGGCGCTGAACATGGCGTCCCTCTGGCGGGTGCCGCTGCTCGTCGTGGTCGAGCACAACGGCATCGCCCAGTCGACCCCCACGTCCGCGCAGATGGCGGGCACGATCGCCGCCCGGGCGGCGGCCTTCGGGGTGCGGCACCACCACATCGCCGGCACCGACGTCGGCGAGATCAGGCAGGCGCTCGCCCCGCTCGTCGAGGCCGTGCGGACCGAGCCGTCCCCGCTGGTGGTCGAGTTCGCCACCCACCGCCTCGGACCGCACAGCAAGGGCGACGACACCCGCCCGCCGGAGGAGATCCGCCGGGCCCGCGAGTCCGACTGGTACGACCGGTACGCCGAGGCCGATCCCGAGCGGTTCGCCCGGATCGACGCCGAGCAGCGGGAGCTCGTCGAACGCGTGGTCGCCGAGGTCTCCGCCCGGCCGGGGGGA
>NZ_VIRM01000239.1 GCF_006874475.1 Microbispora hainanensis | reverse complement strand
AGGCAGGTGGGCCGGATGTTCATCGTGCCCGAGCAACGTGGTCAGCTCTACCCGTATCTCCGGCACCGACCACGCCAACCCGGCGACAGGCCCCTCACCAAGACGGCCCCACGACCGCTGCAACTCCCCGCACCCGTCCCCACCCTCCGACTCCGGCTCCGGCTCCGGCTCGCCCCTCCGCCCGTGCCCGTGCCCGTGCCCGTGCGCGTGCCCGTCCTCCGGCTCGGGTGTGGTGCTCTGCCCATGCCCGCGA
>NZ_VIRM01000238.1 GCF_006874475.1 Microbispora hainanensis | reverse complement strand
CCGACCCAGCCGACTCGCCCCACCCGGCGGGACCACGCAACCTGGCCGGGTCGCGCGACCACCGCGGAGCGTATGGCCCGGCCGTGCTGGGGGAACGGACCGATCCGGCGGACCGGGCTGACGCGGCCAACACGGCAGGCGTGGCCAACACGGCTGATATGGCCAAGGCGGCTGACATGGCGGACTCGGCGGGTGTGGCGAACCCGGCTGACATGGCGGGGGTGGCGAACGGGGCTGATCGGCGTCATGCCGAC
>NZ_VIRM01000237.1 GCF_006874475.1 Microbispora hainanensis | reverse complement strand
CAGCGGATAGACGTAGAACGCGACCAGGTAGACGACGACGGGGGCGAGGAACGCCCACGCCGCCCACTGCCCTGTTGCACGCTTTCCTGTTGCCCGCTTCCCTGGCGCCCGCTCTCCTGGCCGTGTGCGCGCCGCCGGAGTTCGCGTCGATCGGCTCGTGCTCATTACTGGGTCGCGCTCGCCGCCGTCGACTGCGCCGCCGCCATCGCCTCCTGCGGTGCCGTGGAACCGCTCAGCGCCGCCTGCACGGCGCC
>NZ_VIRM01000236.1 GCF_006874475.1 Microbispora hainanensis | reverse complement strand
CGCGGTCGCCAAGGGCGACCTGTCGCAGAAGATCCGCGTCGACGCCCGGGGCGAGATCCTGGAGCTGAAGGAGACCATCAACACGATGGTCGACCAGCTCTCGTCGTTCGCCGACGAGGTCACCCGCGTCGCCCGCGAGGTCGGCACCGAGGGAGGGCTCGGCGGCCAGGCCACCGTACGCGGCGTGTCGGGCACCTGGAAGGACCTCACCGACTCCGTCAACGTGATGGCGTCCAACCTCACCAGTCAGGTGCGCTCCATCG
>NZ_VIRM01000235.1 GCF_006874475.1 Microbispora hainanensis | reverse complement strand
GACGGCTTCGGACGCGGCGGCTTCGGACGCACAACCATCGCAGGCAGCGCCTTCGGAGGCGGTGCAGCCGGATCCTCCTCCCGAGGATGCCTGTGCGCATCACACCCACGCCGGGCCTCGGCCTGCGGGGGAGTGCCGGCATGGCCAGTGCACGCCCGAGACGTCACCGGGTGCGTCGGCGGGCACGATGCCCGGAGCGTCGCTCGGGACGGCATTGGGGGCGTCGTTGGGGATGGTGCCGGGGTTGCTGCTGGCGACCGGGCAGGTGCTGCCCG
>NZ_VIRM01000234.1 GCF_006874475.1 Microbispora hainanensis | reverse complement strand
CCGCCGACCCCGCCGCCGACCCCGCCGCCGACAGCGCTGGTGATCGGGCCGAGATGGGCCACCTGGGCGACCTCAGCGACCTGGGCAGCACCGACGCCGCCACCGCCCCTGCCGCCGGCTCCGGCAACGCCACGCCCGGACTTCCCGACGAGGAGTCTCGCGGCTGCGGGGTCGGTGAGCGCGGGGTCGGTGAGCGGCGGCCCGGCGAGCAGCGGCCCGGCGAGTGCGAGCCGCGCGACACCGCAAGCACCGCCTCTGCCCAGGTCGACGACGCCG
>NZ_VIRM01000233.1 GCF_006874475.1 Microbispora hainanensis | reverse complement strand
AAGGCGGGGGCGGCGGAGGTGGCCAAGGCCGGCCGTCACTTGCGGGCGGTGCTCGACCCCGACGGCGAAGAACGCGATGAGCAGGCCGACTACGGGCGGCGCTTCCTGCGGGTCCGCCCGGGCAAGGGCGGCGGCGTGGAAGGGGAGTTCTACATTCCCCGTGAGCCCGGCGCCCGCCTGATGACCCTGTTGCAGGAGTACGCCAAGAAGAAGGCCGACGGTGATGACCGCACGCTGACGGAGCGCCAGGCGGACGCGCTCATCGCCGCGCTGGAGCAGCAGA
>NZ_VIRM01000232.1 GCF_006874475.1 Microbispora hainanensis | reverse complement strand
GAGCCGGCGCCGCCGACCATGAAGAACTCGTCGCGACCGGCCTCCTTGATCGCGGCGAGCACACCGATGCCCTGGTCGTCGTCGTGGTTCCAGATCGCGTCGATCTTCTTGTGCGCCTGCAGCAGGTTGCTGGCCACCTGCGTGCCCGACTCCACCGTGAACTTGGCGTCCTGCTGCGCCGTCACCGAGAAGCCGTAGGTCTTCAGTGCGTCGGCGAAGCCCTTGCTGCGGTCCTGGGTCAGCGGCAGCGTGGCGATGCCCTGGATCTCCAGGATCACCGGGT
>NZ_VIRM01000231.1 GCF_006874475.1 Microbispora hainanensis | reverse complement strand
CCCAGGTCGCCACGGCGGTCGCCAAGGGCGACCTGTCGCAGAAGATCACCGTCGAGGCCAAGGGCGAGGTCGCCGCGCTCGCCCAGACCATCAACACCATGGTCGACACCCTGAGCGCGTTCGCCGACGAGGTCACCCGCGTCGCCCGCGAAGTCGGCACCGAAGGCCAGCTCGGCGGCCAGGCCCGCGTGCCCAACGTCGCCGGCACCTGGAAAGACCTCACCGACAACGTCAACTCGATGGCCGACAACCTCACCAACCAGGTGCGCTCCATCGCCCAGGTGACCAC
>NZ_VIRM01000230.1 GCF_006874475.1 Microbispora hainanensis | reverse complement strand
GCATGCCGGTGACGATGCGGCGTGCGTGGGCGGCGTGGACCATACCCCAGCCAGGCAGGTGGGCCGGATGTTCATCGTGCCCGAGCAACGTGGTCAGCTCTACCCGTATCTCCGGCACCGACCACGCCAACCCGGCGACAGGCCCCTCACCAAGACGGCCCCACGACCGCCGCAGCTCCCCGCACCCATCCCCACACTCCGGCTCCGGCTCCGGCTCGCCCCTCCGCCCGTGCTCATGCTCGTGCGCGTGCCCGTCCTCCGGCTCGGGTGCGGTGCCCTGGTCGTGCCCGCGC
>NZ_VIRM01000023.1 GCF_006874475.1 Microbispora hainanensis | reverse complement strand
GGGCGGCCGGCCCGTCCGCCACGACGCCGACCTGTACAAGGAACGCAACACCGTCGAGCGCCTGATCAACAAGCTGAAGGCCTGGCGAGGCATCGCCACCCGCTACGACAAAACTCCTGCGAGCTACCTCGCCGGCCTCCACCTCCGCGCCGCGATGATCTGGATTAAAGACCTCACCCAGGCCACCCCTTGATCACAACCAAATACACGCCCTAGTGCCTGTCGCGCGGCGGCCGGACCAGGTCCAGACGAGCTGCAGGACGCTCAGGCCGAACATCAGGACGCCCAGCGGGATGTGCAGGGTCTTCACGTGCGCGATGCCCAGCGCCACCTGCGCCAGCGTGAGCCCCAGGAACCCGGCGGCGTACAGGGCGGGCCTGGGCGAGCCGCCGCCCGGCCGCCACGTCAGTATCGCGACGATCAGATGGAGCACCGTCACGCCGAACAGCGTGTACGCACCGGCGCTGTGCGGTGCCCCATGACCGCGCGCGGACAGCAGCAATCCGGCGGTGATCGCCTGGACGAAGACGACCATGGTCTGCGCAGTGGTCGCGGCACGCAAGAGCATGAGGTTGCCTGGCTTCGTCGTCCCCGTGGGCATGGCGTGGTTTCCCTTCTCGATCTCACCGTGGGTGAGGCTCGGGACTCGGTGTCCCGCCAGTCAGACGACGTGGCCGCCGGAAATGTGAGGTGAGGCGCCGGCCTCACGCAGCGCCGGTCTCACAGAGCGCGGTCTCACAGAGCGCGGTCTCACAGAGCGCCGGTCTCACAGAGCGCCGGTCTCACATTCGGGCGCGCTGTCTCGTCGGTCTGGTGAGGGAAGACGCGACCGAGGAAGCCGGGGACACCATGACCACCACATCCGATCCGGGCCTGGGCGCGATCATGAGCGAGCGGCGTCAGCTCATCAATCTCGCCTACCGGCTCCTCGGCTCCCTGGCCGACGCCGAGGACGTCGTGCAGGAGACGTACGCCCGCTGGTATGCCATGTCGCGGCAGCGGCAGGAGGCCATCGCGTCGCCCGGCGCCTGGCTGACGAAGGTGGCCGGGCGCATCTGCCTCGACCTGCTCGGCTCGGCACGGGCCCGGCGGGAGAGCTACGTGGGCGAATGGATCCCGGAGCCGCTGCCGGATCGGACGGAGTGGATCGACGGGCGGCGCGGCGGCACGGCCGATCCCGCCGACCGGATCACACTCGACGAGTCGGTCGACATGGCGTTCCTGGTCGTGCTCGAATCGATGACCCCGGCCGAGCGTGTCGCCTTCATCCTCCACGACGTCTTCCGCTATTCCTTCGCCGAGGTGGCCGAGATCGTCGGCCGCACACCGGCGGCATGCCGCCAGCTCGCCTCCTCCGCCCGCCGCCGCATCCGCGCGTCGCAGGCCGTCCCGGCTCCGGCAGGTCCCCGGGCCGGTCTCGTGAGGGACTTCAAGCAGGCGTGGGAGGCCAAGGACATCGACGCCCTCGTGGGCCTCCTCGACCCCCGTGCCACGATGGTCGCCGACAGCGGCGGGGTGGTCGGTGCCGCGCTCCACCCGATCGAAGGCGGCGAGCGGATCGCCCGCTACATCGTCGCCATCGCCGGCATCGCCCCCGGCCTGACGATCCTGGAGCGTACGGTCAACGGCCGGCCCGGCCTGGTGGCCCAGCTCGACGGCGTCACCGTGACGGTGGCGGCGTTCGACGCGCCGGGCGACCGGATCACGAGGATCTGGGCGGTACGCAACCCGGAGAAGCTCTGGCCCTGGACGGGCGTCTCCCCCGCGGAGGCGGGCGAGACCACGCTCACCTGAGGGGATCCGGGGAGCGGCGCGAGAGCAGCCACCGGGCCACGACCTCGCCCACGCGGGCGGGGTCCTTCTTGAACTCGTGTCCCTCCCCCGGAAGGACCACGAGTGCGACGGGTGACTTCCCGGCGGACCGTGCCCCGGCAGCGGCATATGCCGATGGGGTACGGAATCGTGGTCCGCGACCGGGTCGCGGTCAGCGATCACCGATTCGTGGGTGCCGCGTCCAGGGGAATGGTGGCGAGCAGCGCGCGGGTCTCGGCGACGACGCGGTCGGCGAAAGCGGGGTCACGGACCTGAGCGGAGCCCACCATCGGCTTGCCGTTCTCGTCGTAGTACACCCCTGTCCGATCCGACCCGTCGGTCAGCACCCCGGTGATCACCCGAGCGGCACGCTTCGGTGTGCTCCAGTATTTGATGAGGGGCGCGAGCGGCGCGGCGACATACCTCGCCAGCAACCGGACCACGGCGTTGGCGTCGCGGCCGAGGCCGGTGCCCGGATTGAAGCCCGGTTCGACCGCGTTGAAGCGCAGCCGCGGCGTCTCACGTGCGAACGCGAGCACGATGGCGAGATTGCACTGCTTGGAGGTGGCGTAGGCGTCGAAGCCGGTCTTGGACGAGCCTCCGGGCCGCCAGTGGCCGCGCACACTGGCTTCTGCCGAGATGTAGCGCCCGCCGCGGAAGCCGGCGGCGACCGCGGGCTTGCGCTGTGGATCCTCGACGCCCGAGCAGACGAACACGACGTTCGCGCCGTCGGGAAGGTGCGGAATGAGCGCCTCCGTCAGCGCGAACGGTCCGAGGTGGTTGGTCGTGAAGGCGAGGTCCCACCCCTGTGCGGTCCGGTCGGCGCGGGCCGGCATGATGCCCGCGTTGTTGAGCAGGCCGGCGATCGGAAGACCGAGCGCGAGGACCCGTGCGCCCGCGCGCCGCACGCTCGGGATATCGGAGAAGTCGCAGACCACCGAGACCGCGTGCCCCTGGGGCCGCGCGTTGATCTCGGCTTCGACCTCCGCGAGCTTGCCCGGGTCACGGCCCACCAGCACGACGGAGCCGTGCTCTGCGAGCTCGATCGCGGTGCGCCGACCGATTCCGGACGTCGGCCCGGTGATGATCCACGCCCTTGCGGGCGAGGTGCTGCGGCTGAAGTCGGGCACGTCGGTCCCTCGCTGTGGAAATCATGGAGATGGATGGAGATCAGGCGGTGGGCGCGGCGGAGGAGCCGGCCAGCACCCGCCAGATGGCCTCGAACGCGACACTGCCGCGTGCCTCGGCCTCGGCAGGCTCGCGGATCATCTCGTCGATCGTCGCCTCGGCGATCGCGTTCACCAGGGTCAGGACGAAACCGAGCGGCACGTCCTGCATCGGCCCGTTGGCCCGGCTCCGTTCCAGCAGGCCGGCGATGCCGCTGAAGGCCAGGCTCGCCGCCCGGTGGGTGTCGGCGGTGATGTCCTCCGCCACTTGAAGCTGCGCGAGCGCTCGCCGCTTGTCCGGGTTGGCCGTCGCCCAGCGCCACCACTGCGTCCACATGTGGCGGACCTGCTCACGGGGTGCGTCCCCGGCCCGGAGATCGGCGGTCGCCGCGGCGCTCATCTCCGTCTTCAGCGCGAGGAAGAGCTCGTTGAGCAGCTTCGCCTTCGTGTCGAAGTAGGTGAACAACGATCCGTTGGAGACGCCTGCCTCCTTCGCGATCGTCGCGGTGGCCGCCCCGAGTCCCTGGGACGCGATGACGCGGGTGGCCGCCCGCAGGATCGCGTTACGCCGGTCCTCACTACGTGGTCTAGGCATGACCCGAAAATATAAGAGAGTGTCTAGTCAGTCAAAAATTCGGCCATCATCGACCATGAGGCAGGCGAGACCACGCTCACCTGAGGGGATCCGGGGAGCGGCGCGAGAGCAACCAGCGCGCCACCACCTCGCCCACGCGGGCGGGGTCCTTCTTGAACTCGTGCCCCTCCCCCGGAAGGACCACGAGGCATGCGGCGTCCTTCTCATCCGGCACGCCGAACGGATCGCGGTCGCCGTTGACCACGAGCACCGGGGCCCCCGCCTGCCGCAGCTCCTCCGCCCGTGACCGTTCCGGCTTGCGCGGGGGGTGGAGCGGGAACGCGAGCGCCACCACCGCCTCGGCCCCGGCGGCGCGCGCCGTGCGGCAGGCGACCCGCGCGCCGTTGCTCCGCCCGCCCTGCACGAGCGGCAGGCCCGGGTGACGCTCGCGGAGCGCGGCGACGATCGACAGCCACGCCTCGTCCTGTTTGACCGCCGACCCGGGCGCCCGCGCGCCGCGCAGCCGGAACGGCTGGGTCACCCGTGCGACGCTTCCGCCGATCGCCAGCACCGCGTCCCGTACGGCGAGCAGGTCGGGGGCCTCCACGCCTCCCCCGGACCCGTGGGTCAGGAGCAGCAGCAGCCGGGGATCGGCCACCTCGTCCACCTCGGCCAGCGCGCGGCCGTGCGGGGTCTCGATCTCCATGCGGTGAAGGTAACGGGTCCGGCAGGAGCAGGAGGAGGCGACCCTCCGATCGGAGGATGGCAGTCACCCGATAAAGGGGCCAGAATGTCATGGTGCCGGACATCGCATCGCACCAACCGCCGCCCGGAACCGGGCACCCCATCCCTCCGCCGCAGGCGGCCCCCTCGAACCGCGAGGACCTGCGCGCCGTCATGGCGGCCCGCCGCGACCTCGGGCCGGACTACGAGGATGCCCTGGTCGACTCGTTCCTCGACAAGCTCGACGTGGAGATCGCCGCGCGGGTACGCAACGAGGTGGCGGCCCAGCTCGCCCACCAGCCGCCGCGCGGCCAGTCCAAGCACAGGGACGGAGCGGTGGGCATGGCCATCGGCTCGCTGGCCCTAGGCATCCCGCTGACCGCTATCGCGGCGCAGACCTCCGGCGCGACGGGCCTGCTCCTGGCCTGGGGCGGGATCATCGCGGTCAACCTCGCCCACGCCCTCGGCCGCCGCCACCAGCGCTGACACACACCGCGACGACCAGGGACGACCACGGGGGACGACCACGGGGGTCACCCGGCCGCGCCGGCCTCCATGGCGGGGCGCACATCGCGGCCCAGGCGCAGCAGCACCTGCTCGGCGAGCGCGGGATCGGGATGGTCGAGGCCGTAACGCCATACGGTCTCGGCGTCGGCGTCGCGGCCCCGCAGCGGCAGCGTGCGGGCCAGCAGCTCGATCGCGAGCGCGCCGGTGCCCGCGTCGGCCCCCTCCTGGCGGCTGTCCTCCACTGCCCCGGCGAACTGCGCGCACGCCATCTCCAGATGCGCCATGCCGAGCAGCACCCGCAGGCGCGCCGGATCGGCCACCGCGCTGATCGACAGCGCCTCCAGCAGGACGTCGGCGGCCCGCTCGGGCTCGCCGTCCTCCAGCAGCCGCTCGGCCATCCGCTCCACCACGACCGACAGGCCCTCGCCCGCCTCGCCGCGCTCGGGCGCGTTCTCGTCCGCGGCGAGTTCCGCGAAGATCGCGGCCGCGCCGTCGAGGTCGCCGCTTTCGGCGAGCCGGCGCGCGTGGTCGAGCCGGTCGGACCGCCGCCCGGAATCGATGGCCGTCATACAGGGGGCCTCGCATGGTCGCAGGGGATGGAAACGATCACCGCGATCTTAACGAGACCGGCCGCCGGGCGGGGCCGACATGCTCAACTGATCAGTCCTCGTACGCCTCAAGCGGCGGGCAGGAGCAGACGAGGTTGCGATCGCCGTACGCCTGGTCGATGCGGCGCACCGGCGACCAGTACTTGTCGTCCCGCAGGCCGGGCACGGGATAGGCGGCCACCGCCCGCGAGTAGGGGTGGGCCCACTCGTCGGCGGTGAGGCACCCGGCCGTGTGCGGGGCGTTGCGCAGCGGGTTGTCGGTCTTGTCGAACTCGCCCGACGCCACCTTCGCGATCTCGCCCCTGATGGCGATCATCGCGTCGGCGAAGCGGTCGAGCTCGGCCAGGTCCTCGCTCTCGGTCGGCTCGATCATGAGCGTCCCGGCGACGGGGAACGACATCGTGGGCGCGTGGAAGCCGTAGTCGATCAGCCGCTTGGCCACGTCGTCCACCGTGACGCCGGTCTCCTTGGTGATCTGGCGCAGGTCGACGATGCACTCGTGGGCGACCAGGCCGTCCCTGCCGGTGTACAGCACCGGGTAGTGCGGCGCCAGCCGCCGGGCCAGGTAGTTGGCCGACAGGATCGCCTGCTCGGTGGCCTGCCGCAGCCCGTCGCCTCCCATCATCCGGACGTACGCCCAGGAGATCGGCAGGATGCCCGCCGAGCCGTACGGCGCGGCCGACACGTGGGCCGGGAGGTGCTCGGCGAGGTGGGCCTTGACCGCCACCGGGCCGACGCCGGGACCACCGCCGCCGTGCGGGATGCAGAAGGTCTTGTGCAGGTTGAGGTGGGAGACGTCCGCGCCGAACTCGCCCAGCTTGGCCAGGCCCACCAGCGCGTTGAGGTTGGCCCCGTCGACGTACACCTGCCCGCCGGCCTCGTGCACCCGCTCGCAGATCTCGACGATCGTCTCCTCGTACACCCCATGGGTGGACGGGTAGGTCACCATGATCGCGGCGAGCGCGTCGCGATGCTTGTCGATCTTGGCGGCGAGGTCGGCCAGGTCGACGTTGCCGTTTGCGTCGCAGGCCACCACGACCACCCGCATGCCCGCCATGACGGCGCTGGCGGCGTTGGTGCCGTGCGCGGAGGACGGGATGAGGCAGACGTCGCGGCCGTCCTCGCCCCGGGAGCGGTGGTAGGACCGGATGGCCAGCAGCCCGGCGAACTCGCCCTGGGAGCCCGCGTTCGGCTGGATCGACACCCGGTCGTAGCCGGTGACCTCGGCCAGCCACCCTTCGAGCGTCGCGATCAGCTCGGCGTAGCCCTCGGCCTGCTCCGCCGGCGCGAACGGGTGGATCGAGGCGAACTCCGGCCAGGTGACCGGCTCCATCTCGGTGGTCGCGTTGAGCTTCATCGTGCAGGAGCCCAGCGGGATCATCGAGCGGTCGAGCGCGATGTCCTTGTCCTGCAGCCGCCGCAGGTAGCGCAGCATGGCCGTCTCGGACCGGTGGGTGTGGAACACCGGGTGGGTGAGGAAGCCGGAGGTCCGCTGCAGGCCGGCGGGGAGGGCGTCGGAGGTCGCCCGGTCGAGGTCCTCGACCACGAGCCCGGACGCGCCGAACGCCGCCCAGACCGCCCGCAGGTGGCCCGTGGTGGTCTTCTCGTCGCAGGCGACGCCGACGTGGTCGGCGTCGGCCAGGCGCAGGTTGACGCCCCGCTCCGCGGCGGCGGCCACGACCTCGGCGGCCCGCCCGGGCACGCGGGCGAGCACGGTGTCGAAGAACTCGTCGTGGACGACCTCCACGCCGCTCTCGCGCAGCCCGGCGGCGAGGACGGCCGCGTGGCGGTGCACCCGCTGGCCGATCCGCTTCAGGCCCTCCGGGCCGTGGTAGACGGCGTACATCGACGCCATGACGGCGAGCAGCACCTGCGCGGTGCAGATGTTGCTGGTGGCCTTCTCGCGCCGGATGTGCTGCTCGCGGGTCTGCAGGGCGAGCCGGTAGGCCGTGCTGCCGTCGGCGTCCAGCGAGACGCCGACCAGGCGGCCCGGCATCTGCCGCTGCAGGCCCTCGCGTACGGCCATGTACGCCGCGTGGGGGCCGCCGTAGCCCAGCGGGACGCCGAAGCGCTGGGAGGAGCCGACGGCGATGTCGGCGCCCTGCTCGCCCGGGGACTCCAGCAGGGTCAGCGCCAGCAGGTCGGCCGCGGCCACCAGCAGCGCCCCCTGGGCGTGCGCCCGCTCGGCGACCCCGCGGAAGGACGCCACCCGGCCGCTCGCGCCCGGATACTGGACGAGGACACCGAAGCACTCGGGCAGCTCGCCGGCGAGGTCCGACTCCACCAGCGTGATGCCGAGCGGCTCGGCGCGGGTCGCCAGCACGGCCTTGGTCTGCGGCAGCGCGTCGGCGTCCACCACGAACACGTCGGTCTTCACCTTGCTCGCCCGGCGGGCCAGCGTCATCGCCTCGGCCGCGGCCGTCGCCTCGTCGAGCAGGGACGCGCCGGCGACGGCGAGGCCGGTCAGGTCCGAGATCATGGTCTGGAAGTTCAGCAGCGCCTCGAGCCGGCCCTGCGAGATCTCCGGCTGATAGGGCGTGTACGCGGTGTACCAGCCGGGGTTCTCCAGCACGTTGCGCAGGACGACGCCCGGCGTGATCGTGTCGTAGTAGCCGAGGCCGATCATCGGGGTCAGCACCCGGTTGCGTCCGGCGAGGGCGCGCAGCTCGGCCAGTGCCTCGGCCTCCCCCACCGCCTCGGGCAGGTTCAGCGGGCCGCGCGTGCGGATGGCCTCGGGCACGGCCACGGCGACCAGGTCGGCCACCGACTCGTAGCCGACGACCTCCAGCATCCGGTCGCGGTCGGCCTCGGAGGGGCCGATGTGGCGCGTGGCGAAAGGCGGAGCGGAAAGATCGCGAAGCGTGGACCGATCGGTCATGACAGGGGCCTCCTGGCGGGTCGAGACCTGCGGCGACCGTCTCGCGCCCGGTGTGGCGCGGCGGTCGTGAAGCGGTCTCCCCCTCTGTCATCGGACCTGAGAGCTTCACCGGGCCGTCGAGCCCGGCTTTCCCCTTCGGTGAGACGCCGCCTGGCCGGCGGGCCTGCTTTTCAGAGTCGCCTCGTCCGTGCGGTACGGATGCCTGAGAGATTCCGGGGAGGTTTGCTCCTTCGGCGCCCCTGAAAGGCCAGGGGTCTCTCCCGCACGAGGTCGTCGGCCTTTCCCACTCTACCGGCTACCCGGATTCGCGCCGACGCGCACCTCTCCCGGGGCCGGGGCCCGCCCGGCGGGCGCGGCTCAGCCGGTCCTGCGGGCCTTTCTCCGGCGGGCCAGTTCGTCCGCGGGATGGTCTCCCTCCGCATCCGGAGCGGCCTCCGCGCGCTCACCCGGAAGCTCGGCCAGCGATCCCTCGACCTCCCGCCAGACCCTGCCGAGCGCGATGCCGAACACGCCCTGGCCGCCCTGCAGCAGGTCGATCACCTCGTCGGCGCTCGTGCACTCGTAGACGCTCACGCCGTCGCTCATCAAGGTGATCTGGGCCAGGTCGTTGACGCCGCGGTCGCGCAGGTGCCGTACGGCGGCGCGTATCTGCTGGAGGGAGACGCCCGTGTCCAGAAGACGTTTGACGACCTTCAGGACGAGGATGTCGCGGAAGCTGTACAGTCGCTGGGACCCGGATCCCTGGGCGGCCCTTATCGTCGGGAGCACCAGTTCGGTCCGGGCCCAGTAGTCGAGCTGCCGGTAGGTGATCCCGGCCGCCGCGCACGCCGTGGGGCCGCGGTATCCGATGCCCTGGGGCAGCGCCGCCGGCTGCTCGTCGAACAGCAGACCCTGTTCGCCGGCGCGCTCGCGCGCCGCCTGCCGAACCGGGTCGTGCTGGCCGGCCGACTTACCCTCGCCGCTGCTGACCGCCACTGCGGACCTCCGGCTTTCTCTCATCCCACGGTCTGATCTGGGGGTTCGTGAATTACAACCGTGGTTTCCCTTGCACCGTAGGACCGGGGCCATCGTCAGTCAACGACCCCGTCCGGCGCGTCGTGAAGCGTAATCTCCCGAAATCGTCCGGCACGTCAGCCCGCCCGGCCGAAGTCTTCCGGTGTGATTTTGTCCAGGAACTCGCGGAACTTCTCCACTTCGTCTTCCTGGTCGTCGGGCATGCTCACGCCCGCCTCCTGGATCACGTCCTCACTCGCGTAGATCGTCGCACCCGTACGCAACGCCAGCGCGATCGAGTCCGAAGGACGAGCGCTGACCTCCACGCCGTTGGAGAAGAC
Organism: Microbispora hainanensis; assembly: GCF_006874475.1. GTDB lineage: Bacteria > Actinomycetota > Actinomycetes > Streptosporangiales > Streptosporangiaceae > Microbispora > Microbispora hainanensis. Next base: position 117,716 of record NZ_VIRM01000023.1, on the reverse strand, counting down.
CAGATCGGCGAAGAAGATTCCATCGCGAAGCGCGACGATGTTGACGGTGCGCAACCGCACCCCCAAGGCCTCAAGTACGTCACGGAACAAGTCGTGGGTCAGCGGCCGTGGCGGCGGCTCCTCCGCCTGGGCCAACGCGATAGCGGTCGCCTCGGTCATGCCTATCCAGATCGGCAGATACCGATCACCGCTCGTCTCCTTCAGGAGAACGATCGGCTGGTTGGTGGGCATCTCAACGCGAACCCCCACGACCTCCATCTGCAACACGGGCGGCTCCGTCTCAAGCGTCGCGGCATATCACCAGGCATTCAACGTAACACCCACGGAGGTGCGGATGTGCCGGTCACCGCCCCAGAACGCCGCGAACACTCCCACGCAGTAACGCATTGTGAAGTTCCTGGAGAAGTCCGGAGATCTCCCGGGCGGTCTCGTCCGCCTCGGCGATCGCCCCCGGCGCCTTGCGCCGCAGCAGCGGGGCCACCGCCTGCTCGATGAGACCGGCCTCCCGCTCCACCGCGGCGCGCACCGCCCTCAGGTGGCGCGCCTGCACGCCGAACCGCGCCAGCGCCCCCACGCTGCGCGCGATCTCCAGCGCCTCCCCGTCGTAGCGGCGCGCCACGGCGGTGACCAGACCGAAGCTCTCCATCTCGGCCAGGGTCTCCTCGTCGATGCCCGCGGCCTCGATGAGCTCCTCCCGGCTGAGACGCACGGGCGGGGCGCCGGCGGACACGTCGTGCGGGCGGGCCGCCTGCTCGTCCAGCTGATCCTTGATCACCCGGAGCGGCAGGTACTGGTCACGCTGCGCACGCAGGATGTACCGCAGACGCTCGACGTCGTTGAAGGTGAACTTGCGGTAACCCGACGGGCTCCGCTGGGGCTCGATCAGCCCCTCACCCTCCAGAAACCGGATCTTGGAGACGGTCACGTCCGGGAACTCGCCCTGCAGCAGGGCGAGCACCTCCCCGATGCTCATGAACGCCCGTACGGCCTGCGCGCTCATGACTCCTCCTCCTCACCGATCACAGCCCTCCGGGACCACGTGTGAGGAACACCAGCCGGAACTTGCCGATCTGCACCTCGTCGCCCCCCTGCAAGGGGCACTCCTCGATGCGCTCCCGGTTGACGTAGGTGCCGTTGAGGCTGCCCACGTCACGCACGGTGAACTGGCCGCCGCGCCGGTAGAACTCCACGTGCCTCCTGGACACCGTCACATCGTCCAGGAAAATGTCGCTTTCCGGGTGGCGACCCGCCGTAGTGAGGTCGCTGTCGAGCAGAAATCGGCTCCCCGCGTTCGGGCCCCGCATGACCACCAGAAGGGCCGTGCCCGGCGGCAACTGCTCGACCGAGGCCCTGTCCGGCAGAAGCGTCTGGCCCGTCTCCGCCTCAAGCGCCTCAAGAGAGATCGTCGAGGTCGTGTCGGCTGCGACGGGCGCCGGAGCGCTCAGCGGCGAACCGCATCGTGAACAGAAACGGGCATCCTCGGGGTTGGCATGACCGCACTGCGTGCAGTAGACGCTGGGCATCGAACGGCTCGGCCTCTCTCACGACTTGCTCTAGAACTGGCTCAAACTGCGAATGCCGCAACTTACGCTGATCAGGCACAAAGGTCAAGACCGCGGCTGGGCGTGGACTGACCAACGCTACAGCCAGCGGACGTTCAATGTCATCTAGCTCCGGCCGCTTGTTCGACGACATGGGCCCAGTGCTCCAGGAGGGCCTGAGCGGTGTCCATGTCGTGGCCCTCGGCCCACAGGTGGGTGACGGCCTCGGCGGGGTCGGGCAGGACCAGGGCCCAGCTCCCGTCGTCCTCCACGACGCGGACGCCGTCGGTGGTGTCGAGGCGGTGGCCCTCCGCCGCCTCGACGACCGAGCGCATCACGGTCCCCTTGTGCGCCCAGGGCGTGGGAACGGTCCGTTTGAGGAGCCTGGCCTCCGGGATGCGGGCGTCGATCTGGCTGAGCGACAGCCGGGTGCGCGCGACCAGGCCGAGCAGGCGCAGGAACACCGCCAGGCCGTCCACGGTGGGCGCGAACTCCGGGACGATGAAGCCGCCCTTCCCGTCGCCCGCGAAGATCATGTCCGGGTGCCGGGCCGCCCGCGTCAGCGTGTCGAGGCTCGTGGCCGTCCAGTCGACCTGCACGCCGTGGAAGCGGCACACCATCTCCGCCACCCGGGTGGTGGTGACCGGCAGGGCCACCCGGCCCCCCCGGCGCTCGGCCGCCACCAGGTCGAGCACCACGAGCAGCGCCCGCTCCTCGCTGATCAGCTGGCCCATCTCGTCCACGAGCGAGACCCGCTCGCCGACCGGGTCGAACCGTACGCCGAAGGCGGCCCGCGCCGAGGCCACCAGGTCCGCCAGGCGCTGCAGGTCGCGGCGGCGCTCGGCGATCGTCTCGGTGGGCGACGCGTCGTCGAGGCGGTTGTTCACGGTCAGCACGTCGACCCCGGCCCGGCCCAGCAGGCTCGGCAGCACGAGCGAGGACGTGCCGCCCGCGCAGTCGACCACGACCTTCATCTCGGCGTCCTTCACCCCGGACATGTCGATGCAGGCCAGCAGCTCCCTGGCGTACGTGTCGACGGCGCGGGCGGGGAAGGTCAGCTCGGCGATCTCGCCGGGGAAGGCGCGCCGGTATTCCTGCCGGGAGAAGACCCGCTCCAGCTTGCGCTGGGCCGCCTGGGACAGGTCGGCTCCCGTCTCGTCCATGAACACGATGTCGACGCTCTGAGGGTCGCCCGCCGTGGTGCGCACGGCGATGCCGCCCCGGACGTTCTCCCGCGAGGTGTTGAACCGGGCGACCGGCAGGGCGGCGGCCTCCAGGTCGACCACGTTGATCGCGCTGGAGTTCAGCGCGCTGATCACCGCCCGCTTGAGCGCCCGCGCCGCGCGGGAGGCGTCGCGGGAGGTGACGACCGTGTCGCCCTTGCGCAGCGTCGTGGCGTACGCGCTGGCCAGCCGTACGCACAGTTCCGGGGTGATCTCGACGTTGACCAGCCCGGAGACGCCCCGGGGGCCGAACAGGCTGCGCTGGCCGCGCGACTCCCAGATGACACTGGTGTTGACGACCGTGCCCGCCTCGATCGTCTTGAAGGGGTAGATCTTCACCCCGGAGGAGACGTACGCCTCGGACTCGATGACGCACTCGTCGCCGACGACGGCGTTCTCCTCGATCCTGGCGCCGGTCATCACGTCGGTGTTCTTGCCGATCACGCAGCCGCGCAGGTGGGCGGCCGGGCCGACGTACACGTTGTCGCTGACCACGGCCCGGTGCAGGAAGGCGCCCTCCTTGACGACGGCGTTGCTGCCGAGCACGGTGTATTCCCGCAGCTCGGCGCCCGCCTCGACCTTGGCGTAGTCGCCGATGTAGAGGGGGCCCTTGAGCACGGCCTCGGGGTCCACCGAGGCGCCCTCGGCGGCCCACACGCCCGGCGCCAGCTCGAACGCGTCGAAGTCGACCTTGACCTTGCCCTCCAGCACGTCCGCCTGCGCCTTGAGGTAGCTCTCGTGCGTGCCGACGTCCTCCCAGTAGCCCTCGGCCACGTAGCCGAACAGCCGGCAGCCGCGTTCGAGCATCCGGGGGAAGACGTCGGACGACCAGTCGACCGACTGGCCGGGGGCGATCTCGTCGAGGACCGACGGCTCCATGATGTAGATGCCGGTGTTGACCGTGTCGGAGAACACCTGGCCCCAGGTGGGCTTCTCCAGGAAGCGCTGGATGCGGCCGCTGTCGTCCACGATGATGATCCCGAACTCGAGCGGGTTGGGCACGCGCTTGAGCCCGATGGTGACCAGCGCCCGGTTCTCGCGGTGGAAGCGGAGCATGTCGGTCAGGTCGATGTCGGTGAGCGCGTCGCCGGAGATGACCAGGAAGCGGTCGTCGCGGAGCTTGTCGGCGGCGTTCTTCACGCTGCCGGCCGTTCCGAGGGGGACCTCCTCGGTGGCGTAGTGGAGGGTCATGCCCAGCTCGTCGCCGTCGCCGAAGTAGTTGCGGATCAGCGCGGCCAGGAACTGCACCGTCACCACGGTCTCGGTGAACCCGTGCCGCTTGAGCAGCCGGAGCACGTGTTCCATGATCGGCCGGTTGATGATGGGGAGCAGGGGCTTGGGCTGGTTCGCGGTCATCGGCCGCAGCCGTGTCCCCTCCCCGCCCGCCATGACGACGGCCTTCACGGGTCACCCCTTCGTTAGCTGGCGCACCTGTACGACATACAACACCCCCGCCCACCAATACAGACCAGTTCCCCAGATGGCGAAGGCCCATCCGAAGATCGCGGCAATCTCGGCGTACCATCCCTCGTGCGAGGCGAGAAACAGCAGCGGGAACGCGTACATCAGGGCGGCGGTGCCCGCCTTGCCGAGGAAGTGGACGGGCAGCGCGGGGCCATACCCGTGCCGCCGCAGCACCGGCGGGATCCACAGCATCAGCACGTCGCGCAGCGGCACCGCGAGCGCCAGCCACCAGGGGACGGCGCCGCGCAGCACCAGGCCGAGCAGGGTGGCCAGGATGTAGAGCCGGTCGGCCAGCGGGTCGATGAGCCTGCCGAGCCGGCTGATCTGGTTCCAGGCGCGGGCGAGCTTGCCGTCGAGCCAGTCGCTCACGCCGGCGAGCGCCAGCAGCGCGATCGCCCACCCGTCGGCATGGGGTCCCAGCACGAGCCAGAGGAAGACGGGGACGCCGAGCAGCCGCAGGGCGCTCAGCAGGTTGGGCACCGTCCAGATCCGGTCCTCGGCAGCGTTCACGCCCCAGACCCTACATGCCGCTCTCCCGGTCGTTCCGGGCAGGAGCCACGGGGTTGAACCCGGTGTCGACCAAGCCGAACCGGTGCGCCATCACCGCCGCCTGGGTGCGGTTGCGCAGCCCCAGCTTGTCGATGAGCGCGGCGACGTGACTCTTGACCGTCGTGACCCCGACGTGCAGCCGGTCGGCGATCTCGGCGTTGGACAGGCCGACCCCGACCAGGGTCAGCACCTGCGCCTCGCGCTCGGTGAGGCCCGGCGGAAGCGGCACCGCCTGCCGCTCGGCCGCCAGGGCCCGTTCGACGACGCGCCGCAGCACCGACGGCGCGAGCGGCGGCTCCCCCGTCGCGGCCCGCCGCACCGACTCGACCATCCGGGCGGGCGGGTCGTCCTTCACCAGGAACCCGAGCGCGCCCGCACCCAGCGCGGCGTAGAGGTTCTCGTCCTCGGAGAACGTCGTGAGCACGACGATCCGGGCGGACGGCTGGGCGGCGAGGATCCTGCGGGTGGCCTCCAGGCCGTCCACGCGCGGCATCCGCAGGTCCATCAGCACCACGTCGGGGCGGTGCCGCTCGGCCAGCCGTACGGCTTCCGCGCCGTCGGCGGCCTCGCCGCACACCTCCATGTCGCCGGCCGCCTCCAGCATCATCCGGACGCCCGCCCGCACCAGGGCCTGGTCGTCGGCGACCACGACGCGGATCACGCGAGCCTCCCGGTGACGCGGCACACCGGCCGGTTCTCGCCCGGCACCGGCAGCGAGGCGGTCAGCCGCCAGCCGCCGCCCTCGGCCGGGCCCGCGGTGACATGCCCGCCGAAGGCGCGGGCCCGCTCCCGCATGCCCGCGATGCCCTGGCCGTGCGACGGCAGCACCTCCGCGGCACGGGACGTGCCCGGGCCGTTGCGCACCTCGACCGTGAGCGCGTCCGGGCGCATCGCCACGTCGACCTCCGCCCGGGCTCCCGGACCGGCGTGTTTCAACACGTTCGTCAGCCCCTCCTGGACGATCCTCGCCGCCGAGGCCCGCACCACCAGCGGAGCCCGTTCCGCCTCGGGCGCGAGACGCAGATCCACCCGCAGGCCGGCCGTCGTCATCCGGGACACGGCGTCGCGCAGCACGTCGCCGGGGTCGGCCAGCATGTTCGCGAGCATGAGATCGGATCCGAGCGCCTCGCCGGGGTCGCGCAGCACGGACAGCAGGCCGCGCAGGTCCTCCAGCACGCGGTGGCCGGTGTCCCTGATGTCGGCCAGCGCCTCGGCCGCCGGGCCGTCCGCCCCCGCGTACTGCGCGGCGCTCGCGCGCAGCACCATCGCCCCCACGTGGTGGGCCACGATGTCGTGGACCTCGCGGGCGATCCGCTCCCGCTCGGCGAGCCGGGCGGCCCTGGCCCGCTCCGCGGAAAGTTCGGCGGCGTGCCTGGCCTGGGCCTGCCGTACGCCGACGTAGCGGCCGATCGCCACGGGCGCGGTGATCATCGTCATCAACGCCACCACCCGGAACGGAGTGATGTCGGCGGGGTCGTCCACGACCACGACCGCCGCGACCGAGCAGGTCAGGGCGTACGCCGCGGCGACCCACGGCCAGGTGGCGCGGGTCGCGAACACGCCGAGGGCCACCAGGGCGAGCAGCTGGAGGCTGCTGCCGGTCCTCGGCACGTACTGGTCGGCCGTGACCAGTGCGACGCTCTCCAGCAGCAGGACCGCGCCGGGCAGGTGCCGCACGACGCCCAGGGCGAGCCCCGCGAGCATCACCCCGAGCGCGACCGCCCACACGGGCGGCTCGCCGCTGTGCCAGTAGGGCCAGGTGGTCAGCACCGACAGCGCCACCCCGCCGCCCGCGAGCAGCAGGTCGAGCAGCGGCGCGGTGTCCTCCTTGCGGCGCCCCTCCTGACCGCGCAGGTATCGGCCGATCAGCACCGGGGCCGCGATCAGCCCGACGGAGTAGAACCAGGTGTTGCTCGTCAGCGCGACACCGGGGTCGGCGAGGTTCACGCCGGTCGCGGCGGCGGCGAGCACGGCGACCGGCGCCGTCCAGCCCCAGCCGCGCGACCGGGCCAGCACGCCCACCGAGATCGGCAGCAGGACCTGGAGGGTGTTGACGGTGAACGCGCCGAGCTGGTCGCAGATCACCAGCAGCACGGACAGATAGACGGCCACAGGACCGGGCCATCGGCGCAGCAGGCCCATCGGCAGACCGGCCAGCAGGGCGAAGCCCATCCCCACCCACACTGGGACCGGGGTGCTCCCGTCGCCCGAGAAACCCCAGGAGCCGGCGCTGACGAGCACGTCGAGCCCGGTCCCGCCGACCGCGAGGCCGATGTCGAGGGCCGAGCCGCGCGAGAGCGCGAAGGACCGGCCGGCGATGGGCCGGTCGGTGCGGGGACGCTCAATGACGGGAGGGTCGGTGGGGGGACGGTCGGTGAGAGGGCGGTCAGTGGGAGGGCGGTCAGTGAGGGAACGATCGGTGAGTGGACGGTCTGTTAGGGGGCGCCGAGCGACGAACCGGCGCGCCGAGGGCCACCGCATGAGGGAACGCTACCGCCCACCGGGGTGGAAACCCGTCCTCCGGCCGGAGGAGGCTTCTCCTCCTTCTGGCCGCTTCCGCCCGCCGATGGGCCGTACGCGGTGATCCGCCTGGCCACCAGGTCGGTCCGGACGGCGGGCGAGGCAGGCGGTCCGCGGCCATAGCGTCGCAGCATGGCGAACGAAACAGCGGTCTTCTTCGGGCAGTTCCTGCGCTCCCCCGCCGTGACCGGGGCGGTCGCGCCCAGCTCACGGCGGTTGTCCGAGACGGTGTGCGTGCCGGTGCCGGAGCGCGGCGACCCCGTCGTGGTCGAGCTGGGGCCGGGCACCGGCCCCTTCACCGCCGAGATCCAGCACCGCATCGGCGGGCGGGGGCGGCATCTGGCGGTCGAGATCAACCCGCGGCTGGCCGGCCACCTCGGCGCCCGCTATCCGGGGGTGGAGCTCGTGGTCGACAACGCCGCGCGGCTGCCCGAGCTGCTCGCCGACCGGGGCGTGGCCGCCGCCGACGTGATCGTGAGCGGGCTGCCCTGGGCGGCGTTTCCCCCCGCCCACCAGGCGGATCTGCTACGGGCCGTGGTCGCCTCGCTCGCGCCGGGAGGCGCGTTCACGACGTTCTCCTACGTGCACGCCCGCGCCCTGCCCGCGGCCCTGCGGTTCCGCCGCAGGCTGGGCGAGGCGTTCGAGGAGGTCGTGGCCGGGCGCACGGTGTGGCGGAACCTGCCGCCCGCCTTCGTCTACCACGCGCGCCGCCCCCGCCGATGATCTCGCGGCTCGCCGAATGACGTTCTAAAGTGACGGGCATGGACTTCACGCTGCCGGAGAGCGCGCAGGCGGTGCGCCGGGGCATCGCGGACATCTGCTCGCGATACGACATGGACTACTGGCAGCGTTGCGAGGCCGAGAAGCGCTGGCCGGAAGAGGTGTGGGCCGAGCTCGCCAAGGGCGGCTGGCTCGGCCTGGCCGTACCGGAGGAGTACGGCGGAGCCGGGCAGGGCCTGCTGGAGCTGGCCGTGGCCACCGAGACCCTGTCGGCCTCCGGTTCGGCCGGCGGTTCCGCGTTCATGTACGTGCTGACGCCGGGGTTCGGGGCGCTCACGCTGGCCAGGCACGGCTCGGCCGAGCAGAGGGCCGCGCTGCTGCCGAAGCTGGCGACGGGAGAGATCGAGACCTGCTTCGCGCTGACCGAGCCCGACGCCGGGTCCAACTCGCTGGCGATCTCGACCTTCGCCCGCAGGGACGGCGACGACTTCGTCGTCAACGGCCGGAAGATCTGGATCACCGGGGTTCAGCGGGCCTCCTGGATGCTGCTCGTCACCCGGACGATCCCGGCGGCGGAGGCCAGGCCGCGCAGCGAGGGGCTGACGGTGTTCCTGGTGAACGTGCCGGAGGCGGTGGCGGCCGGGCAACTGTCCTACCGGCCGATCCCCAAGATGGGCGCGAACACCACGCCGTCCAACATGGTCTTCATCGACGACCTGCGACTGCCCGCCTCCAGCGTGCTGGGCGAGGTGGACCGGGGGGCCGCCGTGCTGTGGGACGTGCTGAACCCCGAGCGGATCCTGCTGGCGGCCAGCGCCCTCGGCGGGGCCGAGGTGGCACTGCGGGTGGGCGTCGACTACGCGAAGCAGCGGGAGGTCTTCGGCCGGCCCATCGGGGCCAATCAGGCCGTCGCGTTCCCGCTGGCCCAGGTCAAGGCCAAGATCGAGCTGGCCAGGCTGATGCTGCACAAGGCGGCCTGGTCGTTCGACAACCGCCTGCCCTGCGGCACGGAGGCCAACATCGCCAAGCTGACGGCCTCGCAGGCCGCGTGGGAGGCCGCCGACGCGGCGTTCCAGACCCACGGGGGCATGGCGTACTCGCTGGAGTATCCCGTCGCGCGGCTGCTGGCCGACGCCAGGATCGGCCGGATCGCGCCGGTGACCGAGGAACTGCTGCTCAACTACCTGGCCACCCAGGTGCTCGGCCTGCCCAGGAGCTTCTGACCGCCTCCGATCATCTCCGATCGCCTCCGGTCACTTCCGGCCGCTTGCGCGCCGCCGCCGCGGGGCACCTACTTGAGGCAGCGGAAGGAGTCACACATGCGCGGTCCGTACGCCAGCACGGTGATCGACGCGGACGCCGGGGACGTCTGGGCGTTCCTGCGCGAGTTCGGCAACCTCCACGAGTGGCTGCCGGGCGTGGCCACCTGTGAGATCGAGGACGGCGCACCGCCCGCCCCGGGCGCGGTGCGGCGGGTCGAGGGGGCGGGCGGGGTGTTCCGCGAGCGGCTGCTGACCCTCGACGACGAGGCCCGCACGCTCACGTACACGACCATCGAGTCGCCGCTGCCCATGCGCGACTACCACGCGACCTGCCGCGTCGCCCCGGTGACGGACTCCGGGCAGGCGTTCGTGGAGTGGTACGCGACCTTCGAGGCCGACGACCCCGAGAAGATCGCGAAGATCCTTACACGCGGTGTTTTCGTCCCCGGCCTGGAGTCCCTGCGCAAACGCTTCGGCTAGGGCTGCCGGTCGGCGCTCACGACTCCGGGCGGAAGCGGGGCGGGCGCTTCTCGCGCAGTGCCCGCACGCCCTCGGCGGCATCGGGGCCGGTGAAGCCGAGGAACTCCATGGCCAGCGAGGCGTCGAACGACGGCCCGGCCATGCGCAGCCAGTTGTTCAGCGCATATTTGGTCAGCCGGATCGCCTCGGCCGACCCGGCGGCCAGCCGCGTCGCGATCTCCAGCGCCCTTTCGTGGACCTGGTCGTCGTCGACGCACAGGCTCACCAGGCCCATCGCCTCCGCCTGCTCGCCGGTGACCGGCTCGCACAGCAACAGGTGATATTTCGCCTTCGCCATCCCGCACAGGAGGGGCCAGATGATCGCCGCGTGGTCGCCCGCCGCGACGCCCAGCCGGGTGTGGCCGTCGATGATGCGGGCGGTCCGCCCGGCCACCGAGATGTCGGCCAGCAGCGCGACGGCCAGCCCCGCCCCCACCGCCGGGCCCTGGATCGCCGAGACGACCGGTTTGGAGCAGTTGAGCACGTTGTAGACGATGTCGCGGGCCTCGGCGAAGACCTCCAGACGCGTGGCGTGGTCGCGGATCATCTCCTCGATCATCGACAGGTCGCCGCCTGCCGAGAACGCCTCGCCCTCCCCGCGTACGATCACCGCCCTGACCTCGGCGTCGCGGTCGACGTCGCGCCAGATCTCGGCCAGCTCCCGGTGGCCGGTGCGGTCCACGGCGTTGCGCCGGGACGGCTCGCTGATCACGACCCGCAGCACGCCGTCGGCCGCCCAGCCGACCTTCAGCTTCTCGTACTCCCGCACGGCGCCACTCCTCGCCTGATCCCCGCGGCGGGGAAGCCGCGGCCCGCCACCGCCCGGGGGAACAGCATGAGACGACGCTCTTCCGCCTGGGGACGCGCCGCCATGCCCGCACAGTAACAGCGCCCGCCGACAGGACCGCCGAAGCGGCCGCGGCGCGCTTTCCATGCCACCCGCGCCGACCGCACCACCTCACGACGCCGCCTCACGACGCCTCACGCCGCCTCCGGCGACCGCACCGGCCCGGGGACGCGGTCCGTACGGGTCAGGGGCGGGCCGTGTCCACCAGGGCCTCGACCAGGCGGTTGTCCGCGCCGCGCTCGGGATGCCACTGGACGCCGACGGCGAACCGGTGCCCCTGCAGCTCGACGGCCTCGACGATCTGGTCGTCGGCCCACGCCACCGCGATCAGGCCCGTGCCGAGCCGCCGGACGGCCCGGTGGTGCGCGCCGGTCACCTCGGCGCGGTCGCCCACGGCCTTGCCGACCTTGCTCGACACGCTCACGGTGACCACGTGCGCGGCCGTCTCGTGGCGGTCGTGGCCGACGGCCTCCCGCAGCGACGTGATCAGCGTGCCGCCCTGGGCGACGTTCAGCACGTGCATGCCGCGCGAGATCGCCAGCAGCGGCACGTCCGCCTCGACCGCCGCCTGCGCCAGCGCAGTCTCGAACCGGTCGCGCTGGGGCTGCGGCCCGCCGAGCCCGTCGTCGTCCGGCTCCCCCGCCGCGACCTCGCCGTACAGGGCCGGATCGACCTCGACGCCCCCGGCGAGGATGACCGCGTCCAGGCGGCGGATGTAATCGCCCGCGGACACGGGGCTCAGCGGTGGCAGCAGGACGGGCGCGCCGCCGGCCTTCTCCACCGCGCGCGCGTACGCCTGGGGCGAGATCGCCGCCTCACGGACCCACGTGCCCCAGCGCGCGGCCTCTAGATAGGTGGTGATGCCGACGATGGGACGCGCCATGGCCAATCTCCTGAAGGTGTGCGAGCAGGCAGGCCCATCATGGCGCAGATCGTTTTCTTTTGTCAGTTTTCACATCAGTCACAGGCGTCACAGCGAGAGCGTCACGAAAAATAACGAAGTATTCACAGTCGGTTGCCTTGTGGGGAATCGGTTGTGACGCCCGAGAGCGAGTGAAACACTCACCGTTGAGCGATCGGTTGAGCCGGGGCCGCCGCCGCTCGTCACCCGGAGCCGTCAGGGAGGTGGATCGACAGACCGGAGCACTCCTCCGGTCCCTAGGGTGGGACACAACTGATGCCGCTGAATCCGCGCCTCGTCAAGGAGAGCTTCTCGGTCGTCGAGCCCGTCGCCGGGAAGGCCGCGGGATATTTCTACGGACGACTGTTCACGCACTGCCCGCACATGCGGGGCATGTTCCCGCCGGGCATGGAGGTGCAGCGCGACCGGCTCTTCAACGCGCTCACGAGGATCGTCTGGATGCTCGACAGCCCCGAGGGGCTGGCGTCCTATCTCGCCCAGTTAGGGCGGGACCATCGCAAGTATGGCGTGTCCCCCGAGCACTACAAAGTCGTGGGAAACGCCCTCCTCGCCACGATCAGGCACTTCGCCGCCGAGATCTGGACCGACGAGATCGAGGCCGCCTGGACCGAGGCGTACGCCATGGCGGCGAAGATCATGATCGACGCCGCCGACGCCGAGACCACGCCCGCCTGGTGGCTCGCGGAGGTGATCGACCACGAACCGCGCACCCGGGACATCGCGGTGCTCACGCTGCGGCCCTCGCAGCCCATGGACTTCGTCCCCGGGCAGTACGTCACGGTGCAGACGGCCAGGTGGCCGCGCGTGTGGCGGCGGTTCTCCATCGCCAACGCACCCCGGGCGGACGGCACGCTCCGCCTGCACGTGCGCGCCGTGCCGGGCGGCTGGGTGAGCACGGCGCTGGTCCGCCACACCCGTATCGGCGACCAGCTCCTGCTCGGCCCGCCGGTGGGTACGATGACGCCGCCCGAGCCGGGCCGCGACGTGCTCTGCGTCGCCGGCGGCACCGGCCTCGCGCCGCTCAAGGCCGTCATCGAGCACGTCATCGCCTCCGGGGATCGCCCGAACATCCACCTGCTGTACGGCGCCCGGCGCGCGTGCGACCTGTACGACATGCCGGACCTGGCGAGGATGGAGGCCGCCTTCCCCTGGCTGCGGGTCGTGCCGGCGGTCTCCGACGACCCGGCCTACGACGGGATGCGCGGCCGGCTTCCCGACGTGGTCGGGAGGTTCCACTCCTGGGCCGGCCACGAGGCGTACGTCTGCGGGCCCGCGGCGATGGTGAACGAGACCGTACGGCGCCTGCAGATGTCGGGGGTGCCGCTCGCGCGCATCCACCGCGACCCGATACACAGCGACCCGATACACAGCGACGCCGTGCACGGCGACCCATTGCCGGACGGCACGGTTCACGGCAGCACGGTTCACAGCGGCACGGTTCACAGCGGCACGGTCCACGGCACGTCGGTGCACGGCGTCCCTGAGCACGGCGACCCTGTACAGGGCGATCCGGTGCGCGGCGGCACGGTGCGCAGCGAGGCTTGACCGGAACAGCGGGCGAGGTGGAGGGTTTCGTGGCAGGATTCGAATCGAAAACATGATCGAAATCGGCACAGGGAGGATATATGCCCGCACTCCTCGCGATCGGTACTCGCAAAGGATTGTTCCTCGCCCGCTCCTCGGACGGCGGCTCGTTCGAGGTCGAGCCCGTGCGGTTCTCCACCATCGGGGTCCACTCGGTCGCGATCGACACCCGCGGCGCCACGCCCCGCCTCCTCGCCGGGATCGAGTACGGCCACTTCGGCCCGTCGGTGATGTGGTCCGACGATCTCGGCGAGACCTGGGAGGAGGCGACGTCCCCGCCGGTCGCCTTCCCCGAGCGCACCGGGGCCGCGCTGGCCCGGGTGTGGCAGCTCCAGCCGTCGCCGTCCGAGCCGGACGTGGTCTGGGCGGGCGCCGAGCCCGCCGCGCTGTTCCGGTCGGAGGACCGCGGGGCCACCTACACCATGGTCGACGGCCTGTGGGACCACCCCACCCGGTCTCAGTGGCAGCCCGGCGGCGGCGGCCTGTGCCTCCACACCGTGATCCCCCACCCCTCCGACCCGCAGCGCATCGCGGTCGCCGCCTCCGCCGTGGGGTTCTTCCGCAGCGACGACGCGGGGGCCACCTGGCGGCCGTCCAACAAGAACATCCGCGCGCCCTTCCTCCCCGAGGGGGCGCAGTATCCCGAGTTCGGGCAGTGCGTGCACAAGGTCGCCCAGCATCCCTCGGTGCCCGACCGGCTCTACCTGCAGCACCACTTCGGGGTCTACCGGTCCGACGACTTCGGCGACTCCTGGACCGAGATCGGGTCGGGCCTGCCCTCCGACTTCGGGTTCCCGATCGCGGTCGACCCGGGCGACCCGGACAGGCTGTACGTCTTCCCGCTGCACGGCGACGTCGACCGGACGCCGCTCGATCACCGCTACCGGGTGTTCCGCAGCGACGACGCCGGGGCCACCTGGCAGGGCTTCTCCGCGGGGCTGCCCGAGGGCCCGGTGCACTCCTCGGTGCTCAGGGACGCGATGTCCGCCGGGCCCGCCGGGGTGTTCTTCGGCACCCGGGACGGCGAGGTGTACGGCTCGGCCGACGCGGGCGAGACCTGGTCGCTGATCGCCCGTCACCTGCCCGACGTGCTGTGCGTGCGAGCGGCCGTCCTCTGACGACCTCGCCACCGCGGCCCCGCGGCGCCCTTCGGGGCGGCCGCGGGGCGAACACAGGGCCAAACCACAGGGGCAAACCACAGGGACAAACACAGTGCAAGCACAGAGACGAACACAGGGCGAGCACGGCGCGGCCGGCTCACGGCCTCGGCGCCCTCCGGCGGCTCAGGTGCCGGCGGCTCCCTAGCGGGCCGGGCTTCTAACGGCTCAGACCTTGCGGTAGCCGGGCACCCAGGCGCCGTCCTCGACGACGTAGTCGCCGAACAGGGCCGGGGCCTCCTCCCGCATGATCTCCCCGATGCGGTTGAAGACGAGGCGGATCTCCTCCTCGGCTCCGGCGGCCGTACGGGCCTCGATCGTGTGCCGCAGGGTGCGCACGTTGGCCGTCCAGACCAGGCCGGTCCCGACGCCCTCGGGGGCGAAGCGGCGCATGAACGAGGTGCGGTGCTTCTTCTCGGGGAAGGGCACGCCGTCCTCGTCCAGCCCGAAGTGGGCCGCCATCCACTTCTGGAACTCCTCCATGCGGTCGAGCATCTCGGTCGCCCGCTTCATCAGCTCGGCGTCCTCGCGTGCCCACTCGGGGATCCAGAACGGGATGTCGTTCAGCCGGACGTAGCGCAGCGACTCCTGCGAGATCGCCACCCCGGGCCGGTGGCGGACGAGCTCGTGCGTGAGCACCCGCGAGACGTTGTGCAGCACGAAGCTGAAGCTGAGGTGCTCCAGCACGGACCCGTGCGCGCTGGCCAGGATGTTGCGCAGGTACGCGTCCTGGTCCTGCCGGATCCGGGTGACGTTGGGGTTCAGGCCCGGCTCGAACGAGCGGTAGCACAGCCGCCCGGCGAACTCCGCCAGGTTCTGGGCGTCGAACTCGCCCCGCTCCAGCCGCTCAAGCCAGCTCTCCCCGCCGATCTCGTGCAGATAGCGGGCCAGCTCGTCGTAGTCGACAGACGGTTTGGCGACGAGGAAGACCTCGGGCTCGACGCTGCGCATTCACATTCCCCGTGAAGTGGTTGCCGATGGATGACCGTCCAAGCAAACCAGCTCGGGCCCACGATCGCGACCCGGCCCCCTCCCCCGGACCCCCGGCGGGATCCGGGGGCGGCTCCCAAGGCCTGTAGGCCCATACGGGTCAGGTGATGTCGCGGCGGACCGTGGTGGCGGTGGCGACGGCGGCGAAGACCAGGCCATAACCGACCAAGACGATGGCGCCCGCCCAGGCGGGCAGCCATTCCGGCCTGCCGAGGCCGGTGTCCACGTCGATGCTCATCAGCGCCTGCGCGGCGCCGCCCGGCAGCCACTTGCCCACCGAATGCAGGGCCGGGATGCCGGTGAATATGCTCTCGATCACGTACGCCCAGACGACCGCCGCGACGATGCCGGCGATCTGGTTGCGGACGAGCGCCCCCAGCCCGATGCCGAACACCGCGTACAGCGCGAGCGTCACGAGGATGCCGAGGCTGATCTGCGGGATGCGCGAGGCGGACAGGGAGAACTCGCCCCCGGAGAGCGTCACGGCCGGGATCACCGTGATCGCCTGGAAGATCAGCACGGCCAGCGCGAACACCGCGCCCACGAGCAGCCCGGCGATCACCTTGGCGACGATCACCAGGCCCCGCCGGGGGGTGGTGAGGAAGGTGCCGGTGATCGTCTGGTAGCGATATTCGGAGGTCATCATGACGACGCCGAGGATCATCACGAAGATCCCGCCGCTGGACGCGCTCGACCAGGCGACCTCGGCCCACGCCGCGGTGTCCCGCGCGGGCAGCGCGCTGCCGTTCTGCTCCACCCCCGCGAACGCGATGAGGAAGCCGAGCCCCACCCCGACCAGCACCAGCATGACGAGCAGCATGATCCACCACAGCCGCGTGGTGAACAGCTTGCGCAGCTCCGCCTTGACGAGCCCGCTCATCGCCCCTCCGTCAGATCGAGGAAGACCTTGTGCAGCCCGGACCGCTCCTGCGCCACCTCGGTGAGCACGACGCGCCGGTCCAGGGCGACCTGGCCGACGGCCTCCGGGTCCAGCCCGCGCACGCGCAGCAGGCCGTCCTCGACGTGTTCGACCACCCCGCCCGCCGCTTCGAGCGCGGGAGCGAGGTCGGCGGCCTGGGCGGCACGCACCCGTACGGCGTCCGCGCCGTCGCTGGTGAGCTCGGCCAGGCTGCCCTGGCGCACCAGCCGGCCCTTGGCGATGATCACCACGTTGTCGACGGTCCGCTCGACCTCGGCCAGCACGTGGCTGGAGACGAGCACCGCCGCTCCCTGGTCGTGGGCGAGGTGGCGCAGGAACCCGCGCAGCCACTCGATGCCCGCCGGGTCGAGGCCGTTGGCGGGTTCGTCGAGGATGTACACCCGGGGCTGCCCGAGCAGGGCGGAGGCGAGCGCGAGCCGCTGGCGCATGCCCAGCGAGAAGCCGCTCACGCGCTTGCCGGCGGCGTCCGCGAGACCGACCTGTTCCAGCGCCTCGTCCGCGCGGGCGTCGGGCAGCCCGGCGGCCGTGCACAGAATGCGCAGGTGGTTGCGGGCGGTGCGGCCGGGATGGAAGCTCGTGGCCTCCAGCACGGCGCCGATTTCGGCCACGGGATTGGAGAGCGCGACATAACGCTCGCCGTTCACGAGTGCCTCACCCGAATCGGGTGTGACGAGGCCGAGCAGGCAGCGGAGCGTGGTCGTCTTGCCGGCTCCGTTGGGGCCGAGATATCCGGTAACGGATCCGGCCTCCACGCTGAACGAAACGCCGTCCACGGCCTTCACCGGCCCGAACGACTTCACCAGATTTCGAATCTCAATGGCAGCCATCGGGCGCGATTATTCCGCGCGATAGATCGGAAATCATCCTCATAAAGGAGGATCGTTTCGGTTGGGACAAATCCACGAATTTTATAGGCGATAAACCCGGCGCGCGTTTCCAGAGCCGATCATGTGGGCGATCCGGGCGGCGTCGGCCGCGCTCCACTCGCCTTCGGCGATCCGGTCGGCGAGCACGCGGGCCAGGCCGCGGCGATGGCAGAGCGCGGCCAGGAAACACAGCTCGGCGGCGCCGTGGCAGCCGGAGCCGTACATCTGCTTGTGGAACGGCGCGAGTTCGAGCAGCTCGCGCAGCACGTGGGCGGAGCCGGCGGCGGTGTGGGCGACGGCGGGCCCGGCGTCCACGTACACGTGCGGGAAGACGCCCGCCAGGTACGCCGCCTGCCGGTGATAGGGATAGCAGTGCAGCAGGACGACGGGCACCCCGAGCGGGGCGAGGGCGCGGACGAAGCCGGTCAGCAGCGCGGGGTCGGCCAGGTGGCCGATCCCGACGCCGGACAGGCCGCCGCCGGACAGCCCCCAGCCCGACATGCTCAGGCCCGACAGGCCCCAGCCGGACAGACCACAGTGGAACTGCACCGGCAGGCCTCGCTCCCTGGCCACGTCGACCGCCGCCCAGAGCAGGTGCCGCACGAGGACGGGGTCGTCCAGGCGCGACTTGGGGTCGGCGAGCCTGCGCCCGGCCGCCGCGATCACGCTGCCGCGCGAGGGCCGGGAGGGATCGAAGCCGAGGCCGCAGCGGTGCGCCGCGACCGACTTGAGCGCGGTGGCGCGGGCCGCGCGGGCCGCGAGCTCGTCCCGCAGCAGCCCTGCGTAGTCGGCCGCGGGCAGCCCGGCCTCGGCGACGTCCTGCTCGACCTGCTCCAGCCGGACGATCTCGTCGGCGGCGGCGGAGCCGAGACGTCCCATCTCGGCGGGTGAGAGCAGCCCGGGGACGTCGAGCCCGGTGTCGACCAGGAAGGCCGACACTCCCGCGCCGCGCAGCAGCCGCCGGTTGACCTCTGCCGCGCCGAGCTCGGCGCGGCGTGACAGATAGACGGTGGCCGAGGCGTGCGGCTCCAGGCCGAGGACCGGCGCGCACCAGCGGCGGATCGCGGCGCCGGCCGGGGTGTCGAAGTGCGTGGTGCCCGGGGGCGCGGGTGTGCCGCCCTCGCCGATGAGCTGCTCGAATCCCGACCTGGTGGTGTCGTCGCGGCGCACGCCGCAGCAGTGCTGGTCGACCATGGGCGCGAGCAGGGCGGCGCGCACCGCGTCGGGAAGGGGCGTGGGCAGCATGTCGTGTGATCTCGGCTCCGGCACGGCAGTGGACTCTACGGCTCCCCCGCCGCGCCGGCGCCGCCCTAAACGGCCCCTTTACTCAGCCATGACGCGCGCAAAGCCGCAGGACGTTGGCGATGATCCGCGCCCCGGCGCCGCCCTGCGTGGTCAGGATCGACTCGGGGTGGAACTGCACGCCGAAGCGCAGGTTGTCGGTGTCCTCGATCGCCATGGCCGCGCCGTCCGGCGTGAACGCGGTGACCCGGAAGCCCTTGACCCCCGGTTCCTTCGCGTGCACGGAGTGATAGCGGGCCGCGACGAACTCGCCGGGCAGCCCGTCGAGCAGCGCGCTGTCGCCCTCGCGGCGGACCCGGCCGCGCTTGCCGTGCTCCGGGTAGGGCAGCAGTTCGAGCGTGCCGCCCGCCTGCTCGACCATGGCCTGCAGGCCCAGGCACACCCCGAACACCGGCAGGTCCCGGGCGTACAGCGCCTCGATCAGCGCCGAGCAGCCGAAGTCGGACGGCCAGCCGGGGCCGGGCGACAGCACGACGAGCGTCGGCGCGATCTCGTCGAGCTTGTCCAGCGGGAACCCGTGCCGCAGCGTGACCACCGACGCGCCCTGCTGGCGGAAGTAGTCGGCGAGCGTGTTGACGAAGGAGTCCTCGTGGTCCACGAGCAGCACGCGGTGACCCTCGCCCGGCAGGTCGGCCCGGGGCTCCGCCTTCACCGCCTCCTTCGGCCGGGCGGCCGCGGCGAGCGCGCCGAGCAGGGCGCTGGCCTTGAGCTCGGTCTCCCGCTCCTCGGCCTCGGGGTCGGAGTCGTACAGCAGCGTGGCCCCGGCGCGCACGGTGGCGACGCCGTCGCGGATCTGCGCGGTGCGCAGGGTCAGGCCGGTGTTCATCGAGCCGTCGAAGCCGATGAAGCCGACCGCGCCGCCATACCAGCGCCGGGTGGTCTCCTCGTGGTCCTCGATGAACTGCATGGCCCACGTCTTGGGGGCGCCGGTGACGGTGACGGCCCACATGTGGGTGAGGAACGCGTCGAGGGCGTCGAACTCGGGACGCAGGCGGCCCTCGATGTGGTCGACGGTGTGGATCAGCCGGGAGTACATCTCGATCTGGCGGCGGCCGATCACCCGGACGCTGCCCGGCACGCAGATCCGCGACTTGTCGTTGCGGTCCACGTCGGTGCACATGGTCAGCTCCGACTCCTCCTTCACGCTGGACAGGAGGGTGCGGATCGCCTCGGCGTCCTCGACGGGGTTGGCCCCGCGGGCGATGGTGCCGGAGATCGGGCAGGTCTCGACGCGGTCGCCGGTCACCCGTACGTACATCTCGGGCGAGGCGCCCACCAGGTGCTCGCCGTCGCCGAGGTTGAGCAGGAACTCGTACGGCGCGGGGTTCTCGGTGCGCAGCGAGCGGTAGAAGGCGGACGGGTCGGCGCAGGCGCCGTGGAAGACCTGGCCGGGGACGACCTCGAACAGGTCGCCGCGCTGGAACTTCTCCTTGGCCTTGGCGACGACCTCGGCGTAGGTCCCCCGCACCGGGTTCGGCGGGATCTCACGGGGCGCGACCAGTGGGACGGTCTCGCCGGTGCGCTCCAGGCCGCTGGTGGAGACGCCGTCGACGGTGAACTCGTAGCAGTGCTCCACGCTGGTCTCGCGGACGCGGTCGATCACGACGAGCCGGTCGGGCAGGTGCAGCACCAGGTCGCGCTGGTCGCCGGGGCGGGTCAGGCGATAGCGGATGGGCTCGAACTGGAAGGCCAGGTCGTAGCCGAAGGCGCCGTACAGGCCGAGGTGGGGGTCGTCGGACCGGAAGGCCGCGATGATCTCGCGGATGGCGGTGAACACGGTGGGCCTGCGGCTGCGCATCTCCTCGGGCAGCAGGTCCTCGGACTCGGGGACGTGCACCTCGATGTAGCCGTGGGCCGGCTCGGACACCGGCTTGCCCGCCGCCAGCAGGCAGGAGGCGACGACCGGCAGCACGACCTGTCCGCGCTCGTTGAGCGCGCGGGCGGAGATGCGCCGCCCCCGCGCCACGATCTCCAGGCAGGGATCGACGTAGCCGAACGCCCACCTGCTATAGCGGCCGGGGTAGTCCATGCCGGACGAGAAGGCCCCGCCGCGCCGCTCCCCCAGCGACGTGACGATCTCCTCCAGCGCCTCCTCGGGCACCTCGCGCACCCGGCGCTCGACCGCGATGCCGCCGGCCGTGGTATATCCGCTGATCTCCACTGTCCACGCCCCTTTTTTCGTATGCCCCGGGGCGGACATACAGAAGGCCGCCACTCACGGGGCGGCCGGTCTATTCGACGCGAATGCGAAAACGCCGCCTGTCAGCGGCGCCACCACTGCGAGGGTGCTTGAGTTCGCATGGGCCAAGGGTAGCGGCGGGAAGCGCGATCATGCAACGCGGCGCGACTGGAACGGCGAATGGCGGATAGATATTCTGTTACTGGTGGGGAAACCTCACTCTCGGCGCGGGTCGATCGGCCCGATGCCGGGGAAGGAGGGGGCATGGCCCGCGTGCCGGTGCACCGCCGCGGTCCAGCCCGGCAGGTCGGCCTTCAGGGCCACCGCGTCCGGGTCCGCCGCGACATGCCCGTACCGATGCCGGACGGCGTGACGCTCCTGGCCGATCACTACACACCGGTCGGCGCCGACCGGCCGCCGACGATCCTGATCCGCACGCCGTACGGCAGGAGCGGGGTGGTCGGCTGGATGTACGGCTGGACCTTCGCGCGGCACGGGTTCCAGGTGCTGCTGCAGAGCTGCCGGGGCGGCTTCGGCTCCGGCGGGCGGCTCGACCCCCTGGTCCACGAGCAGGAGGACGGCCTGGCCACGGTCGAGTGGATGCGGGAGCAGTCGTGGTATGGCGGCAGCCTCGCCATGCACGGGCCCTCCTACCTCGGCTACACCCAGTGGGCCATCGCGGCCGAGACCCCCGACCTGCGGGCGATGGCCGTCCAGGTGACCGCCTCCTGTTTCCGTGACGCGGCGTACGTCGGGGGGTCGTTCGCGCTGGAGTCGACGCTGATCTGGACGACGCTCACCGCGCACCTGGAGGGCCGGCTGGGCGGCGTGGCCGCCCTCATCGCGCCCCGGCGCACGCGGCGGGCCGTGCTGTCGGGCCGCCCGCTGCACGAGCTCGACCTGCTGTCGGCCGGCAGGCCGCTGCCGTTCTTCCGCGAGCTGCTGGCCCATCACGGCGAGAGCTACTGCTCTTACTGGGACAGGGTGGACTTCTCCGCGTCGGTGGAGCAGGTCGGCGCGGAGATCACGATGACCGGCGGCTGGTATGACGTGTTCCTGCCCTGGCAGCTCAAGGACTACGCGGCGCTGCGGAAGGCCGGGCGGCAGCCCTACCTGACCATCGGGCCCTGGTATCACGCCGACATCCGGCACGGGTGGGCCGCCAACACGGACGCCCTGGCCTGGTTCCGCGCCCACCTGCTCGGCGACCCGTCCGGGCTGCGTCCCTCCCCTGTCCGGCTGTACGTGACCGGCGCGGGCGAGTGGCGGGACGAGCCCGACTGGCCGCCGCCCGGCATGCGGCGCGAGCGCTGGCACCTCCAGCCGGGCTTCGCCCTGTCGCGGGACAACCCGGCGGGCGGCGAGCCGGACCGCTACCGCTACGACCCCGCGCATCCCACCCCGGTGATCGGCGGCCCGGTGCTGATCGGCAACTCCGAGCCGAGGGACAACCGGCGTCTCGAGGCCCGGCGCGACGTGCTCGTCTACACCTCCGAGGTGCTCGGCCGCGACACCGACATGATCGGCCCGGTGAGCGCCGAACTGTTCGTGCGTACGAGCAGGGAGCACACCGACTTCGTCGTACGGGTGTGCGACGTGCATCCCGACGGCACGTCGATGAACGTCTGCGAGGGCGTGCGCCGCCTGACCCCGGCCGACCGCTGCGACGAGGACGGCGTGCGCCGGGTGGAGATCGACCTGTGGCCGATGGGCCACCGGTTCCGCCGCGGCCACCGCATCCGGGTGCAGGTGGCCAGCGGGGCCTACCCGCGCATCGCGCGCAACCCGGGCACCGGCGCGCCGCTGACGGCGGGCACCCCGTTGGTCGCCTCCGACCAGGAGATCCTCCACGATTCCCGCCGCCCCTCGGCCGTGATCCTCCCCGTGCTGCCGTGAGCCGGCTCCCGGCGCCGTTGCTACCCTCGCGATCATGGCGATCAGGAACTCCCACTGCTCCTTCTGCGGAGCGGCTTACGCGCCCGGCCTGCCCTGGCCGCGGACCTGCCAGGAGTGCGGCAGCACCGCGTATCTCAACCCGCTGCCGGTCGCGGTCATGGTGCTTCCGGTGGACGACGGCCTGCTCGTGGTGCGCCGGGACGTCGAGCCGCACCGCGGCCTGCTCGCCCTGCCCGGGGGCTTCGTCGACATCGGCGAGTCCTGGCAGCAGGCCGCCGCCCGGGAGCTCCGCGAGGAGACGGGCGTCTCCGTCGAGGCGGCCGGGGTGCGGCTGTTCGACACGGTCAGCGCGCCCGACGGCACCGTGCTGGTCTTCGGCCTCGGGCCGCGCACGACCGCGGACGCCCTGCCGCCGGTCGCGCCCACCGCGGAGACCAGCGAGTGGCTGGTGATCGACGGCCCACGGGAGCTGGCCTTCCCGCTGCACACGCAGGTGGTGGCCCGCTACTTCGGCCGATCGTCGTGACGCGGCGGACGGGCGGTCAGCCTTCGTGGATCCGGCCGGCCTCGACGTCGATGCGCCGTGTCGTGTGGACCGCCTTGAGCATGCGCCGGTCGTGGGTGACGAGCAGCAGGGTCCCGGTGTAGGAGGCGAGCGCCGACTCCAGCTGTTCGATCGCCGGGAGGTCGAGGTGGTTGGTGGGCTCGTCCAGGACGAGCAGGTTGACCCCGCGGGCCTGCAGGAGGGCGAGGGCCGCCCTTGTACGCTCACCTGGCGACAGCGTGGCCGCCGGACGGAGCACGTGGTCGGCGCGCAGGCCGAACTTGGCCAGCAGCGTGCGGACCTCGGCGGGCGGCAGGTCGACGAGCGCGCCGAACGCGTCGAGCAGCGGCTCCCCGCCTTCGAAGAGGGCGCGGGCCTGGTCGACCTCGCCGACGACCACGCTGGGGCCGAGCGCCGCCGTCCCCTCGTCGAGGGGGATCCGGCCGAGCAGGACGCCCAGCAGAGTGCTCTTGCCCGAGCCGTTCGCGCCGGTGATCGCGACCCGGTCCGCCCAGTCGATCTGCAGGTCGACGGGCCCGAGCGTGAAGGCGCCGCGCCGCGCGACCGCTCCGCGCAGCGTCGCGACCACGGCTCCGGAGCGGGGCGCGGCGGCGATCTCCATCCGCAGCTCCCACTCCTTACGCGGCTCCTCGACGACCTCCATCCGCTCGATGAGTCTCTCGGTCTGCCGGGCCTTGGCCGCCTGCTTCTCGGTCGCCTCGGTGCGGAACTTCCGCCCGAGCTTGTCGCCGTCGGGGGCCTTGCGGCGCGCGTTCTTGACGCCCTTCTCCATCCAGGCACGCTGGGCCCGGGCGCGGGCCTCCAACGACGCCCTGGTGTCGGCGTACTCCTCATACTGCTCGCGGGCGTGCCTGCGGGCGACCTCGCGCTCCTCCAGGTAGGCGTCGTAGCCGCCGCCGTACGCGCGGACCTGCTGCTGGGCCAGGTCGAGCTCGACCACCCTGGTGACCGTACGGGCGAGGAACTCGCGGTCGTGGCTGACGACCACGGTGCCGGCGCGCAGACCCGTCACGAAGCGTTCGAGCCGGTCCAGGCCGTCGAGGTCGAGGTCGTTGGTGGGCTCGTCGAGCAGGAACACGTCATAACGGCTGAGCAGCAGCGAGGCCAGCCCCACCCGGGCGGCCTGGCCGCCCGACAGCGACGTCATCTCCTGATCCAGGCCGACCGCGAGCCCGAGGTCGGCGGCCACCTCCGCGGCCCGCTCCTCCAGGTCGGCGCCGCCGAGGGCGAGCCAGCGATCGAGGGCCTCGGCGTACGCGTCGCCGGGGTCGCCGCTCACGAGCGCCTCGGTGGCCGCGTCGAGGGCCCGCTGCGCGGCGGCGACCCCGGTGCGGCGGGCGAGGAAGGCGGCGACGGTCTCACCGGGCCGCCGTTCGGGCTCCTGCGGGAGATGCCCGACGTTGGCGGTGGGCGGGCTGAGCCGTACGCTGCCGTGCTCGGGGGCGGCGAGGCCGGCCAGCAGGCGCAGCAGCGTCGACTTGCCCGCGCCGTTCACCCCCACCAGCCCCACGACGTCCCCGGGTGCGACGACCAGATCGAGATCCGCGAACAGGACGCGGTCGCCGTGCCCGGCGGCGAGTTCCTTCGCGACAAGAGTGGCGCTCATCAGGACACCGACCTTACTGGGTCCCGCGTGAGCTCCGCCGTACGGCGTGGCGCCGCGACGGCGAGCCGTGCCGGAGTTCGAGGGCGAGCGAGCGCAGCCACGGTTCCGCGAAGGACGGCTCCCGCGCCATGACGCGGGCGAGCGCGGTGCGGACCTCCGGGGTTCGCCCGCGCCCGACGACGGCGACGGCTTCGGCCAACGCGTCCAGGGTCTTCTCGTCGTGACGGGGCCGGGCCACGGTCTCGTCGGTCCAGCGGGTGGGGCGGAAGGACGGCGTCAGCTTCTTCTGGTGGTCCCCAGGTAGAACCAGAAAAAGCGGCCGACGGAGACGTTGGTGACCGCGCTGCGCGGCAGGTCCGCCGTCCAGGCGCAGTCCTGCCACCAGCGCCACGTCTTCGGGCTGGTCTTCCCTCGTTCGGTGATACCGAGAAAGCGCAGCTTCAGCCGGATCACGTCCCACGCCTCGCGCTCCTCTTCGATCCAGTCGCGCAGGAGCTCGTAGAGACGGGTGAAGGTGTATCCCCGCTGCGGGCCAGGACCTTCGCGCCACACTCGACCAGGTCGTCCAGATAGGGCAGGGCGGGCTCGGAACGGCCGTCGAGAAGGGTGCCGAGCGGGTCGGGCCTGATGAGGTTCCAGCGGTAGGGCAGGTTCGGCGTCGTCATCGCCCTCATGGTGGCGTGCCGACTCGGCCCCGGTCATCCGGATATTTCCTCGCGGTCCTCGGCGAGCGCGAGCAGGCGGGTGACGGTGTTCCAGTTGCGCATGGTGGCCGGGCCCGTCGAGTGCTTCTCCAGGAGAGGCGGCAGCTTGGGCCGCCGCAGGCCGTCGGGGAAGTAGACGTAGAGCTCCCGCTCGATCGCGGCGGCGATCGAATCGGCGTCCCCTGCGGCGGTGAACAGGGCGTTCCCGCTGCGCAGGTGGGTGCGCACGCCGCCATACCCGAGACGTGTCAGCAGGGCCCTGAGATCGCCCATCGCCAGCGTGGTGGCGGGGTTGACGTTGATGCCGCGCAACAGCGCCACGTAGCACATCTGATCGCCTCCTTCCGATGGGACGTTAGCGCCCGTTCCTGTCAGACAGCGTCAGGTATCGGAATGTCAGGGGCGCCGGTCGTCGCTGGGCGCGCCAACACGACCGTTCGGCGATCAGTGATGTCCCTGTTACCTGTGCGTCCTTACGCTGCCGCCGATAACCGTCCCGCTGATCCGCGCGGCGGCCCGTCACGCGGATCAGCCGGGCACGCCTGGTCCGTGTCCGATTGGAGAACGTGTGACGACCCCCCGTGCCGACCACGGCCGAAACCCCGACAAGAGCCCGCTGAACTGGCTGCTCCTCTTGCCGATCGTCATCCCGCTCATCACGCCCCTGTTCAACGCCGAGGAACCGCGTCTGTTCGGCATCCCGCTGTTCTACTGGCTGCAGCTCGCCTTCATCATCCTCGGCGTGAGCTCCACCACCCTCGTCTACCGCGCCACGAGGAGGAGCCGGTGAAGACCACCGAGATCGTCATCTTCACGCTCCTGTTCCTGGCCGTCAGCGGCATGGGCTTCTTCGCGGCCCGCTGGCGCCGCCCCAGCGACCTCGCCAGCCTGGACGAGTGGGGCCTCGGCGGGCGCAGTTTCGGCAGCTGGATCACCTGGTTCCTGATCGGCGGCGACCTCTACACGGCCTACACCTTCGTGGCCGTGCCCGCCCTGATCTTCGGCGCGGGCGCCATGGGGTTCTACGCCGTGCCGTACACGGTGATCGTCTACCCGATGGTGATGCTCGTGCTGGTCCGGCTGTGGTCGGTCTCGCACGTGCACAACCTCGTCACTCCGGCCGACTTCGTCCGCGTACGCTTCGGCTCCCCCACGCTGGCGCTGCTGGTGGCCATCACCGGCATCGTCGCGACCATGCCGTACATCGCGCTGCAGCTCGTCGGCATCGAGGCGGTGCTCAAGACGATGGGGCTGACCGGCGACCTGCCGCTGATCATCGCGTTCGCGATCCTCGCGGCCTACACCTACCAGTCGGGGCTGCGGGCCCCCGCGCTCATCGCGTTCGTCAAGGACTCGCTGATCTACCTGGTGATCCTGGTCGCGATCGTCTACATCCCGGCCAAGCTCGGCGGCTGGGACTCGATCTTCGACGCCGCGAAGGCGAAGTTCGACCGCGCGGGCAGCGGCGGCATCACGCTCAACGCCAACAACCAGCTCCAGTACATCACGCTCGCGTTCGGCTCGGCGCTGGCGCTGTTCCTCTATCCGCACAGCGTCACCGGCATCCTCGCGTCGCGGAACCGCAACGTCATCAAGCGGAACATGTCGGCCCTGCCGGCCTACAGCCTGCTGCTCGGCCTGATCGCGCTGCTCGGCTACATGGCGATCGCGGCCGGGGTCACGCCGATCGGCAAGGACAACAACACGATCGTCCCGCAGCTGTTCGACAACGTCTTCCCCGACTGGTTCGCCGGGGTCGCCTTCGCCGCCGTCGGCATCGGCGCGCTCGTGCCCGCCGCGATCATGTCGATCGCCGCGGCCAACCTGTTCGCCCGCAACGTCTACAAGGAGTACATCAACCGGGACGCCGACGCGGCCCAGGAGGCCAGGGTCAGCAAGATCGCGTCGCTGGCCGTGAAGGTCGGCGCGGTGCTGTGCATCCTGCTCATCGACCCGCAGTTCTCGATCGACCTGCAGCTCATCGGCGGCGTGATCATCCTGCAGACGCTCCCGTCGGTGGGCCTCGGCCTCTACACCCGGTGGTTCCACCGGGGCGGCCTCATCGCGGGCTGGGCGGGCGGCATGGCGGCCGGGATGCTGCTGCTGTACAACATCTCCAACCCGGCCACCAACCACGAGCACTTCGGCGGCTCGGCCTTCCCGCTGTCGCAGCTCGGGTTCGACACCAAGATCACCGTGTACGCCGGGTTCCTCGCGCTGATCGTCAACCTGGTCGTCGCCGTGCTCGGGACCTTCGTGGCCCGCGCGCTCAAGAGCGCCGACGGCCCGGACGCCACCAAGCCGGAGGACTACTTCGCCGACCAGGGCGACCCGCGCGTCCACGAACTGGAGACGACGGCGCCCGCTTCCTGAGGTCCCCCAGCACCGTGACCTCCTGATCTGGCGCCTGATCGGGGCCCCGCCTGATCGGGCTCCGTACGGACTTGTGGCCGGCTTCACGCGGCGGCGCGCGCCGCGTGGAGTCGGCCACAAGCATGCGGTGGGACAAAGAGGCATCACCTCGAACGACCAAGGAGCCAAGGATGCCTCTCAGCAACGACCTCATCGTGACCGGCGGTCACGTGATCGGCATGGACCCGGCGGTGCCGGACGGCCCCGCAGACGTCGTCGTCCGCGACGGCGTGATCGTGTCGGTCGGCCCCGCCGCCGAAGCGTCCCCGGAGGCGGAGGTCGTGGACGCCTCCGGCTGCGTGGTGATGCCGGGCCTGGTCGACACCCACCGCCACACCTGGCAGTCCTCGCTGCGCCACATCGGGCTGGACTGGAGCCTGATGGACTACCTCGGGGCCGCGTTCCTCCAGCTCGGGCCGAACTTCCGGCCCGAGGACGTCTACGCGGGCACCCTGCTCGGCGCGCTCGGCGCACTCGAGGCCGGGATCACCACGCTCGTCGACTGGTCCCACATCCAGAACACCCCCGAGCACAGCGACGCCGCCGTGGCCGCGCTGCGCGACAGCGGCATCCGGGGCGTCCTCGCCTACGGCTGGCCGCAGATCGACCCGCTGACCTGGGTGGGCGACCACAGCGACGCGGAGCTCCCCGCGGACGTCCGCCGGGTCAGGGACGTGCTCCGCGACGACACCGCCCGCGTGACGATGGCCCTGGCGGCGCGCGGCCCCGAGATGTCGGCCCCCTCCGCCGCCCGGCGCGACCTGCTGCTCGCGCGGGAGCTCGGCCTGCGGGCCACCATGCACATCGGCTCGGCCGACAAGGCCGGCAGCGTCGGGTGGCTGCACGACGAGGGCCTGCTCGACGAGACGATCACCCTGGTGCACGCGAGCGCGACCGGCGACGACGAGCTGAAGGCCGCCGCGGACGCGGGCGCGACCGCGAGCGTGTCGCCGTTCATCGAGATGACCCTGCCCGGGCTCGGCACACCGGCGACCGGCCGTCTCCTGCGGGCGGGCCTCGTCACCGGCCTCAGCACCGACACCGAGGTCGCCACCTCGGGAGACATGTTCACGCAGATGCGGGCGGCTCTGGCGCACCACAGGTTCACGCAGGACCCGGCGCCGCTGACCGCCGCCGGCCTGCTGCGGATGGTCACCGCCGACGGCGCCGCGGTGGCGGGGCTGTCGGCCGTCACCGGCAGCCTCACACCCGGCAAGCGCGCCGACCTCATCGTGGTCGACGCCGGCACCCCCGCCATGGCCCCGATGCTCGACCCGCGCGCCGCCGTCGTCCTCGCCGGCCACCCCGGGCTGGTCCGTACGGTCGTCTGCGACGGCGTTGTCGTGAAGCGCGACGGCGTGCTCACCGGGCCGGTCGGGCGGGCCATGGAGGCCGCCGCCGCGAGCGTCGCCCACCTCTGCGAGGCCGTGCCCGGGGTGCTGGGCGCCTGAAAAGCGGATGCCGCGTGTGGAGGGGCAGCGGCGCGCACCGTCCGCGGGCTCAGTGCCGGCCGATGATCGTGGCACAATCCCGGCATGGCGGTCATGTTCCGGGTGCTCGGCCCGGTCGAGGCGTACGTCGACGGCGTTCCCGTCGACCTCGGCGGGCCGCGGCCCCGGCTGCTGGTGGCCCGCCTGCTGATCTCCAGGGGCGCGACCGTGTCGGTGGACGCGATCCTCGACGACCTGTACGACGGCGCGCCGCCGCCGCGCGCCCAGAGCACGTTGCACAGCTACATCTCCAACCTGCGCCGGGTGCTCGAACCCGGCCGCGCTCCGCGCACGCCCTCGTCCGTGCTGCTCAGCCGCCCACCCGGGTACGCGCTCGGGCCGCACGAGGTGGACGCCGACGAGTTCGTCCGTCTGTCCCAGGCCGGCGAGCCGGAACGCGCCCTGGCCCTGTGGCGCGGCACGCCGTACGAGGAGTTCGGCGACGTGCCCTGGCTCCGGCCGGAGATCGAGCGGCTCGCCGAGGCGCACCTGGTGACGCGGGAACGCCTCCTGGCCGGGCGGGTGGGCGACCCCCATGTGGTGGGCGAACTGGAGACCCTGGTGGCCGCGCACCCCCTGCGGGAGGGGCTGTGGGAGCTGCTCGCCCGCACGCTCTACGCCCTCGGCCGGCAGGCGGACGCGCTGGAGGCGCTGCGCACGGCCCGGGGCCACCTGGCCGACGAGCTCGGCCTCGACCCCGGCCCGGCGCTGCGCCGCCTGGAGGAGGCGATCCTCGCTCAGGACCCGGCCCTCGACGCCCCCGTACGGCAGCAGGCATCGGTCCGGACCGCACCGGCCGAGGCGGCGCTGGCAGAGACAGCGCAGCCCGGGACGGCGCAGCCCGGAACAGTAAGGCCCGGGCGGCCGGAACGGCGCGCCGTCGGCAGGGGGACGCAGGTCGACCGGCTCGACGAGCTGGCGCGCGACGTGGTCCAGGCGGCCCGGGGAGTGGCACAGCGCGGGCCGGGGATCGCCGTGCTCTCCGGCGAGCCGGGCATCGGCAAGACGTGGCTGGCGGAGGCGTTCGCGGAGCGGCGGGCAGCCGAAGGCTGGCTGGTCGCCTGGGGGCGGTGTCACGAGACTTCCGGCGCGCCCGCGCTGTGGCCGTGGCAACAGGTGGTGCGGGGTCTCGCCGCTCAGGTCCCCCCATCCCCCGCGCAGGCCGCCGCCCTGCGGGTGCTGCTCGGCGACGCCGCCCCGCAAGACGACGCGGCGACCGGGGCCGGACGTCCCTCGGAGGCGAGCGAGGCCAGGTTCCGGCTGCACCAGGCGACCGCGGCCTACCTGCAGACGGTCGCGGCGGATCAGCCGCTGCTCGTGGTGATCGACGACCTCCAGTGGGCCGACACGGGGTCGCTGGGCCTGCTGTCCGACCTCGCGCTGCTGCTGCGCGGCGCGGTCGCCGTCGTGATCACCGTACGGTCCGGCGACGGCCCGGCCGCGGTGCACGACACCCTCGGCCTGCTCGGGCGGCACGACGCCCTCCGTCTGCCGCTCGCCGGGCTCGATCCCGAAGCGGTGGCCGAGCTGTCGGGGCTGCGCGACGCGGCGAGCGTGGCGGCGCTCGCCGAGCGCACCCGCGGCAATCCGCTGTTCATCCGCGAGACCCTCCGGCTGGCCGAAGACCAGGGCATCGACAGGGCGCTCACCGGGGTGCCCGAGGGCCTGGCCGACGTGCTGCGCCGCCGCCTGCTCGACCTGCCCGCCCGGCACCGTCCCGCCGTCGACGCGGCGGCCGTGCTCGGCACCGGCGCGGACCGGTGGCTGCTCGCCGAGGTCGTCGCGAACGCCTGGGACACCCCGGACACCTCGGACACCTCGGACGCGGACGGGAACGTGGATGTGGACGAGGCGCTCGACGCCGCGACCGCCCTCCGCGTTCTCGGCGAGGACCTGCGCTTCACCCACGACCTGGTCCGGGAGACGGTCTACGCCGACATCCCGCCGCGCCGCCGGGCCGGGCTGCACCTGGCCGCGCTCCGGGCGCTCGAACTGCGGCCGGGGGCCGACCTCGCGCTCCTCGCCAGGCACGCGATGGCCGCCGGGCCCGCCGCCGTCGCTGACGCGGTGCGCTGGGCGTCGGCCACGGCGGGGCAGGCGGCGGGACGGCACGCGTACGAGGACGCCGCGCAGTGGTGGCGCCGGGCGGTCGAGGCGCACGGGACGCTGCCCGGCGCGGACCCCCACGAGCACGTCGAGCTCCTGCTCCGGCTCGTCCGCGCACAGCTCGCGGCCGGTCACGGCTTCGAGGCCCGGCAGACCCGGGCGGAGGCGGTGCTCGCGGCCGACAGGTCGGGCGACCCGCTGCTCGCCGCCCGGGCGCTGACCAGCCTGGACGCCCCGGGACTGTGGAAGTTCTACACCTACGGCGACGTCGAGCTGCACACGGTGCGGCGGATCGAGGACGCCCTCGCCGCACTGCCCGAGGGGGACTCAGAACTGCGCTGCCGGCTGCTCGGCTGCCTGGGGATGGAACGTTACGACGGCTCGAACGACCCCCGCTGCGACACCGCCACGGCCGAGGCGCTGGCGATGGCCCGCCGCCTCGTGGCCTCCGGGGAGGCCGGCCCGGAACTGCTGGCGATCACCCTGAACGCGCGCTATCTGGGCGTGCAGCTTCTCGAGCGCATGGCGGAGCTCGACGCGATCGGCGAGGAACTCACCCGGCTCGGGCTGCCCGGGTTCGAGCTGCTCGGTCACATGATCAGGGAGCGGACCCGGATCGACCTGTTCGACGTGGCGGGCGCCGACCGGGCCGCCGAGCGGGCGGGGGTGCTGGTCGAGCGGCTCGACCTGCCCTGGCCCCGGTTCCAGCACCTCATCTGGACCGGGACCCGGCGCCTGCTCGACGGGGACTTCGAGGGCGCGGGCAACGCGTACGCCGCGGCGGCCGAGGCCGGTGAGCGGCTCAACCTGTGGCACACGAGCGCCACACTCTCTTCGGCGCTGCTCGCCCGGCACTTCACGATGCGCGACTTCGAAGGCGCCGACGAGCTGATGACGCACTACTCGCCCTTCCCCGCGCACCAGCAGGTGATGGGTCTGCTCATCGCCGATTCGCGGGGCGACCGCACGGCGGCCGAAGCGGCGCGCGAGCAGGGCTGGCACGCGCTGCCGCGCGACTTCGGCGAGCTGCCGGGGCTGTGCCTGCTGGGCGAGGCCCAGATCGTCGCGGACGACCGGGAGGCGTGCGCCGTGACCTATCGCAGGCTCCTGCCGTACGAGGATCGGATCGCCTTCGGGGCGGGGACGTTCTGCGCCGGGCCGGTCGGCTACTACCTGGGGCGGATGGCCCACCTGGGCGGGGCGGCCCGGCCGGAGGCGGCGCGGGCGCACCTGGACACGGCCGCCAAGCGCTGCGCGGCGGCCGGACTCACCTGGTGGGCCGCCCGGATCGCCGCCGAACGCGAAGCCGTACGCGGCTGACAACCGGCCCGGGGGCGGGCCGCAAGTCGGCGTTGAGTGGCGGTGAAGGGGGCGGGGCCATCGTGGGCCCATGACAACACCGACGCAGACCCGGCGCCGACCGGGCGACCCCGCTCCCGACCTCGTCACGTTCCTCGTCTTCCACGCCGGCCTGCGGCGCGAGTTCGGCAGGCTGGCCGAGGTCCTCGACCGCTGCGACCCCCGCGACGAGCGGCGGCGCGCGGTCGTCGACGAGCACCTCGCGCTGCTGCTGCGCACGCTGCACCACCACCACACCGAGGAGGACGAGGCGATCTGGCCGCTGCTGCGCGGCCTGGTCCCCGAGGCCCGCGCCGTGCTGGACCGGCTGGAGGCCGACCACCAGGAGATGGACGCCGTCATCGGCAGGCTCTCCGGCGGCGGCCGGCCCGCCCGCGAGGTCGCGTCCGACCTGCGCTCGCTCGACCGCCTGCTGAACACCCACCTCGACCTGGAGGAGTCGGAGGTCGTCCCGCTCATCAGGGAGCACGTCAGCGCGGCCTGGTGGGAGGAGTCGGGCAAGAAGGTCACCAAGAGCCAGGGGCGCGACCTGCCGATGCTCGCCGCCTGGCTGCTCGACGTGGCCACCCCCGCCGACCGTGACCACATCTACGGCTCCGCTCCGGCCATCATGCGGGTCCTCTACCGGCTCTCCTGGCGCCGCGCCTACGAGCGCCGCGTGTCGCAGGTGTACGGGTGAGCAGGCGCGTACGGATGACGTGGACGGCGGCCTCCGCCGGGATCGTGCGGAGGCCGCGCCCGGGGAGCCCGGTCAGTAGCCGGGGCGCGAGAGGACCACATCGCAGTAGGCGGCGGCACGCCCGGCTCGGGTCCGTGCTGTGATCCACCCTTCGGCGTCCGGATCGCGGCGCTTCGTGTCATGCGACGTACGGCCTCAGCCTGCCGCTGATACTGCTGCGCCCCGGCCGCCGGCGCCGCCGGCGGATCGTCTTCGAAGGCTGAGCGGACAGAGCCCGGCGACCATGGCGGCACTGCCGCTGATGGTCTTGGCGCCGCGTCCCCGCTCCCGTGAGGACGAGGCGGGGACGCGGCGGTGCCCGTCAGGACTTCGTCGCGTCGGGTGCGGCGCCCCGGGGGTCGAACTGCTCGTCCGGGACGACGAGCTCGTTGCCGGCCAGGCCGGCCTCGCCGGAGACCGCGGCGAGCTCGGAGCCGAGCGACTCGTGGGCGGCGGCGCGGTGCCTGCGGCCGACACGGTCGGTCAGCAGCGACGACAGGGCGGCCACCAGGCACGCGGCCACGGCGAACCAGAAGGCGATGACCAGGCCCTGGTGGAAGGGGCCCGCGATGAGGTGGGGGAAGAACTCCTTGCTCGTCAGGTGGGCGCCGCCGTCGGGCAGCCGGTCGAGTATGCCGCCGAGGAGCTGCCGGAACGGGTTGTAGCCGAGGAAAGCCGCGAACAGCACGGCGATCGGCGGCAGCTGGGCGATGCCTTCGGCCTGCGCCGCGGGCACGCCCTGGGCCACCAGCTCGTCGTGCATCGTGTGCGGCAGCGACTGCGACAGGCCCGCGATCATCAGGCTGAAGAACACGCCGATGGACAGCACCATCGAGGAGTTCTGGAAGGTGGCGGTCATGCCCGCGCCGACGCCGCGGGACTCCGCCGGGACCGAGTTCATGATCTCCGCCCGGTTGGGTGAGGAGAACAGCCCGGACCCGACGCCGTTGATCAGGATGAGCACCGCGAACACGCCGTAGCCGAAGTCCGTGGGCAGGGTCATCAGGGCGTAGAAGCTCGCCGCGGTGACCAGCGCGCCGCCGACCGTGAACATCCGCGGCCCGACCCGGTCGGACAGCCAGCCGGAGACCGGCGCCGACAGCAGGAAGCCCACGGTCAGCGGGATCATGTAGATGCCCGCCCACAGAGGCGTCTCCTCGAAGCTGTAGCCGTGCAGCGGCAGCCAGATGCCCTGCAGCCAGATGATCAGCATGAACTGCAGGCCGCCACGGCCGAGGGCGGTCAGCAGGCTGGCGACGTTGCCCGCCAGGAAGGCGCGGCTACGGAACAGCGAGAGGCGGAACAGCGGCTCGTCCACCCTGGTCTCGATCCAGGCGAACAGCGCGAGCAGCAGGACGCCTCCGCCGAGCGCGGCGATCACCCAGGGGTTGCCCCAGCCCATCACGCCGGTCCCGTACGGCTGGATGCCGTAGGTGATGCCGACCAGTATGGCGATGAGGCCGACGGCGAAGGTCGCGTTGCCCCACCAGTCCATCCGCGCCCGGCGCCGCACGCCGTTGTCCTTGAGCTTGACGTACGCCCAGATCGTGCCGAAGACGCCGAACGGCACCGAGACCAGGAAGATCGCCTTCCAGTCGACCGGGGCGAGGACGCCGCCGATGACCAGGCCGAGGAAGGAACCCGCGATGCCGGCGATGGAGTTGATGCCGAGCGCGGTGCCGCGCTGGCGTACGGGGAAGGCGTCGGTCAGGATCGCGGTGGAGTTGGCGAACAACAGCGCGCCGCCGATGCCCTGCACGATCCGCCAGCCGATCAGCCACATCGCCCCGGCGTCGCCGTCCATCCAGGTCAGCGACAGCATGATCGAGCACAGGCTGAAGACCGCGAACCCGAGGTTGTACATGCGGACCCGGCCGAACATGTCACCCAGGCGGCCGAACATCACCACGAGCACGGCCGTGACGACCATGAAGCCCATCATCATCCACAGCAGGTAGCCCGTGTTGCCGGGATCGAGCGGGTTCAGATGGATGCCGCGGAAGACGTCGGGAAGGGCGATCAGCA
This sequence comes from Microbispora hainanensis, assembly GCF_006874475.1. Taxonomy (GTDB): domain Bacteria; phylum Actinomycetota; class Actinomycetes; order Streptosporangiales; family Streptosporangiaceae; genus Microbispora; species Microbispora hainanensis. The sequence goes on along the minus strand of NZ_VIRM01000023.1, from coordinate 82,250 downwards.
CGATCGACTGGTTGATCGTCACCATCAGGACGCCGAGGGTGGTGTTGGACAGCGCGATCCATTTGTACCGCGAGGACGGCGCCGACTGCGGCGACGCCCCCGCCAGGGGCTGGTTCGCTACGGCCACGGAGTGGTTCCCCTCCACTTGGTCCGTACGGCGCGCGGCCGGTTCCGCGCAGCCCGCCGTACGGACAGACAGTTAGTTAGCGCAACTAAATTACCCCGACCGGGTGACATCGATGTTTCGCGGGCATGCGGAACGAAAGCCCCAGAGGGGGCCTTTAATCGGATTTGACCCTTATATGACCTGGTTGGGGGCCGTCGGGAGGGGTCGCCGTCAGGACCGGAGCGCCCCGGCGATCACGTCGGCGAGGCTGTCCACCACCGTGTCGCGGTCGAGCCCGGGGTTCTCCAGCCACCAGTCGCCGATCGCCTGCACCATGCCGACGAACGCGTGGCCGAGCACCCGGGCGCGTACCGGGTCGGCGACGCCCTCCTCCGCGAGCGCCGCGCCCAGCTCCTCGCCGACGCTGCGGACGATGGCGGCCATCTGTGTGCGGGTGCGGCAGTCCTCGGCGCTGGCCCGGTGGAACAGGAAGCGGTAGAGGTTGGGGTTGGCCGAGATGGTCTCCAGGTAGGCCTCGATGGCGCCCCGGGCGCGGGCCCGGGGGTCGGACATGGCCCTGGCGAACTCCGGGCGCAGCAGGTCGATCACGACGCGGGTGTGACGTTCCGCGAGCGCCTGGTATAGGCCGCTCTTGTCGCCGAAGTGACGGTAGAGGATCGGCTTGGTGATCCCCGCCTCCGCCGCGATGGCGGCCATCGACGCCTGCGGGCCCTCTCTGCGGATCACCCGGTCGGCCGCGTCGAGCAGGTCCCTGCGCCGCTCCGGGCTCCGGCCTCCTGTCGCGGTGCCGCCTGGCGTGGTCCCTCCCGGCGTGGCGCCTCCCGTCGTGAGCCCCGTCATGAGCACAGCATAGGTGCCGATTCCGCGTCGCCTGGATCAAGACCGGGCCCTCTGGGCGATCACTCCGGTAATGTGCCGGACGCGGGTTTTACGGGCCGGATTCTCCGGCGCGGGATCCGCCCCTGAACGGTTCCGCCGGGTCCTCTGGAGGTGCGGGGTGGGCGAGGCGGGCGGGCCGCTGGTGCCGGGCTACGAGGTGCTCGGAATCCTGGGCCAGGGCGGCTTCGGGGTCGTCTACCGGGCCAGGCAGCTCGCGGTGGGCCGCGAGGTCGCCCTCAAGGTCGACAACCGGGTGCTCGTCTCCGACCGCGACCGGCGCAGGTTCATGCGCGAGGTGACGTCCGCCGGCGCCCTGTCGGGCCATCCGCACGTCGCCGACGTCTATGACGCGGGCGTGCTGCCCGACGGCCGGCCGTACATGGTGCTGGAGCTGTGCCCGAACGGTTCGCTGGCCGACCGGCTGCGCGACGCGGGCCCGCTCGGCCCCCGCGAGGTGCGCGACATCGGCATCAAGATCGCCGACGCGCTCGCCGCCGCCCACGCCGTGGGCGTCCTCCACCGTGACGTGAAGCCCGCCAACATCCTGGTCAACTCGTACGGCATGGTCGCCCTGTCGGACTTCGGGCTGGCGACGATGCCGGGGCAGGGCGGCGCGGCGGGCGGCGAGGTGTCGGTCACGCGCGAGTCGCTCACACCCGCCTACGCCCCGCCGGAGGCGTTCGACCTCACCGAGCCCACCGCCGCCGGGGACGTGTACGCGCTCTCTGCCACGTTGTACGCCCTGCTCCAGGGCAGGCCGCCCCGTTTCCCGGACAGCGGCGTGGTGAACATCGCGGCCATCATCGCGCTGCACCGGCTGCCGGTCCCCGACATCCCCGGCGCGCCCGCCGCGCTCACCGCCGTCCTGCGCCACGGCATGGAGACCGAACCGGCCCGGCGGATCCCGACGGCCGCCGCGCTGCGGGACGCACTCGCCGCCCTGGCGCCGGACGGCTCCGCTTCCGGGAATCACCCGCACCCCGCCGCCTCCCGGGATCACCCGCGCCCCGCCGCGTCCGGGAGTCCGGCCGGCGGCCCGGGATGGAGCGCTCCGTCCCCCTCCGGGCCCGCCTCGGCGCCCGGACCTCATCCCGGGGAGCGACGGCCCGGCGAGACCAGCGCCCCCTCCGCGCCGGGGCACTCGCTCACCGGCCCGGCCGGAGGCGTTCCCGCGATCGGTCAGGATCTGCGCCGCGCGACGACCGCACCGAACGCGGCCCCGGGCCTCCCGACGGGCGGGCACCGGCCATCCGAGCAGAGGCCATTTGATCAACGGCCACCCGGTCACAGTCCGGTCGGCCACGGTTCGATCGGCCACAGCTCACCCGGGCAGAGGCCACCCGAGCACCCGCCACTTGAGCAACGGCCACCCGGTCACCGGCCGGCGGGGCCCCGGCAAGGGTCCGCTCCCCCGCCTCCGCCGCGCACCATGTCCCGGCAGTCGATCGTGTTCGCCGTGATCGCCGCCGTCTTCGCCCTGCTGCTCACGGCGGGGATCGCGGCGCTGACGCTGGGAGACGGCGACCGGGAGGCGCGGACCCCTTCCTTCCCCGGTTACACGTCCGGCCTCGGCGCGGACCACACGGGACCGGACGGTACGCGCGCCCTCTTCTGACCGACGCCTTCCATGGGCCGGCCTGCGTGGCCTCAGGCGGACGGTGGCTCCGGAGGCTTGCGCGTCCGTCTCGGCTTCGAAACCGTGTCCTGCTCCTGGCGCGACCCGCCGGCCGCCTCCGCGCCGCGCACGCCCGCGCCACTCGTCCCCGCGCCCTTCGCTCCCGCGCCCGCCTTCGCCGTCCTTCGCGGCGTCCCGGCCTTTCCCCGCTCGGCGGCCTTTCCCCGCTCGGCGGCCTTCCCTTGCGCTGTGGCCTTCCCTTGCGCTGTGGCCTTTCCCTGCTCCGTGACCTTTCCCGGCTTCACGGCCTTACTCGGCTCCGCGGCCTTGCCGGCCTTGGCGGGTTTGGCCGGCTTGGCGGGTGCTACCCGCGTTGCAGGCGTGCCCGGCTCCGCCGCACCGGGCTCGTGCTGGGCCGCCAGCGCGCCATACTCGGCCAGCGAGTCGCGCAGGTAGTCGATGAGGTCCCACACGTCGGGCACCATCTCGCGGTCGGTGACGATTCCGAAGCAGAGCTTGCCGTCATAGGAGAACACGGTGATGTTGATCCCCCCGCTGACATCGGTGATCACCGACATCGGGTAGAGCGCGGTCACCCGCGCCCCGCACACGTAGAGCGGCGTCTGGGGCCCCGGCACGTTGGACACCAGCAGGTTCATGGCGGGAGCCGTACGCGAGGCGATCCGGAAGGCGGACCTGGCCGCCAGCGCGCTCAGCGCGGCCGGCATCGCCTGGCTGAACTCCAGGAGCCAGGCCGCCGGGGCCGCCGCGAGCCGTTCCTTGAGCAGGCGCATCGACCGGTTCACCGACAGCAGCCGTTCGCCCGGGTCGGCCACGTCCGTCGGCAGGGTCGTCATGGTCAGCATGACCTCGTTGGCGACCGTGCCGTTGCCGGCCTGTCCCCGGGTGGAGACCGGGACCCCGGCGACGAGCGGCTGACGGGGCAACTCGTCGCGCTTGGCCAGCCAGCGCCGCAGCGCAGTGGCGCACATCGCCATGACGACGTCGTTCACCGTGACACCGAAGGCGTTCTTGATCCGCTTGACCTCGTCGAGGGGCAACTGGCCGAAGGCGAACCGGCGGTGCCGCGAGATCGGCCCGGAGAACGGCGTGCGCGGCACCACCATGCGGGGCAGCTCGGGCAGGGGCTCGGCGTCCCCGCCGCCGATGCGCCGGACGAACCGCGAGAGCAGCCCCACCCCCGGAAGCTGCGCCACGAACGGCACCTCGTCGAGCCTCGGCATCGCCTCGGCGGCGAAACGCAGCAGGGCGAAGGGGTTGTCCAGCACCCGTGCGACGCCCCTGATCACCATCTCCACCGCGTCGGGGGCCGGCTGTGGCTCGGCCGTGGTCTCCGGGCCGGGAACGGCGGACGGCTCGGGCTCGAAGTCCATCACGGCGGCCAGCACCTCGGCCCCGGTGACCCCGTCGACGGCGGCGTGGTGAACCTTCGTGTAGATCGCCACCCGGCCCCCGGCCAGGCCGTGGATCAGGTAGATCTCCCACAACGGCCGTCCCCGGTCGAGCCGGGACCCGTGCAGCCGGGCGACCTGCTCGGCGAGCTTGTGGTCGTCGCCGGGAGGAGGCAGCGCGAGCTCCCGTACGTGGTAGTCGAAGTCGACCTCGCGATCCTCCGCCCAGTAGGGGTGATCGAGCCCGAAGGGCACCTCGACCAGCCGCCTGCGCAGCGGCGGCGCGAGGTGGAGCCGGCGCTTGAGCAGCCCGACCAGGTCCTCGCGCGTCAGCGTGCCGCCGGGCCTCCCGGAGGGGTCGAGAATGGTGAGCGCCGCGATGTGTGCGAGGTTGGTGCCCGTCTCGAAGTTGAGGAACTGCGCGTCGAAGGCGCTGACTTGCTGTGCCATGCCTACTCACCTGCCCCGAAACGCCGGGGTCGGACCGCCGGAGAACCGGGGCGTTTCCCATGGTCAGTGCCGGTGGTCGGCGTCGGGCTGGGCGGGGTCGGCCGGATGCTCGTGCCCCGGCGTGAGCACGACCGAGTCGGCGTGACGTGCGTCGAGCCACCGGGCGAAGGCCCGCTCCCCGCTCTCCTTCGCCAGCTCCGCGCGGATCGGCTCCCGCACGGCCGCGTAGGGCTCCCGCCGCGCCGCGTCGATCCGCTCGACCACCAGGGTCCAGGAACCGCCGGGGCCCTCCACGGGCCCGACCGTCTCACCTTGGCGGGCGGCGAAGACCGCGTCCTCGATCGGCCCGGCGATCTCCCCGCGCCGGACCGGCCCGAACGGACGGACCCAGCGCGTCTCGGGCGTCGTGAAACGGTCGAGGTTGCGCCGGTAGTAGTCGCGCACCTCGTCCTCGGCCGGTTCGTGGCCCGCGGCGAGCGCCTGGCACACCGCGCGCGCCGCCGGTGACGCCGCCAGCACCGCCGCCGCGACTCCTCCGGTGCGCAGCGCGCCCGCGAGCGTCAGCGCGGCCTCCTCTGCCGCGCCGGCACGCTCGGGCTCCAGGCCGAGGCGGGCCGCCTCCTGCTCGGCCAGCGCCTCGGCCACCATGACCTGCACCAGCCAGCGGCGCAGGTTGCGGCCCTCGGCGGTCTCCGGGCGCGGCAGCCGGGCGGCGAGCGGGCCGCCGCGCATCAGGCGCAGCCGCCGGTCCACCTCGCCGACCGTGACCATCCGATCCCCCGCCGTCGCCGCCACCGTGCCGCCGGTCAGGGAAGCGTGCGGACCGTTCACGGCTCGACCTCGGCTCACGGCTCGACCTCGACCTCGATGGTGTCGGTGTAGTGCAGCCACCCGGCGCAGGCGACCTTCACCAGCGCCCACCAGCGGCCAGGGCGAGCGCCGGGCGGCACGCGTACCGGAAAGCACACCTCCGCCTCGCCCTCGGGTGGCACGACGGCCCCGCCGTTCCACTCGGGGAACATCTCGAACGTCTGCCACGGGCTGACGAGCTGCGCCTGCGCGGCGACCGGCGACCGTGCCTCCGACCGCAGCCGCACCACGACCTCCGCCCGGTCGCCGGGCCGCAGCCGCAGGCGCGGCGGGTGGCCGAGACCTTCCAGCGACACCTCCAGCCCCGTTGACCGCCGCCCGCCCTCCCCCGGCCGGACCACGTGCAGCCGGGTCACGTCCTCGTACGCCTGGCCGCCGCACTCGATGCGCGCGGTGAGCGCGTAGAGACCGGCCTCGGCTTCGGCGGGCGGCGTGAGCCGGACCGGCACGGTGGCGTGGCCTCCGGGAGGCAGCACGTACGGCCGGACGGCGGGCGTCACCGACCAGCCGTCGGGGGCGGTGAGCGTGACCACGCCCTCCGCCCGGTCCTCCGTGAGGCCGGAGGCGACGGTCAGGGTCAGGTCGACCGGCCCCGAGACGTCCAGGTCGGACGGGGACAGGTGCACGGCGACCGGCAGGTCGCCCATCGGCGCGGGCCCCGTGTTGTTCAGCCAGTAGCGCGTGTGGACCGGCTGGTGCGGCTCGGTCTCCGGCACCACGGGCGCGCTGCCGCAGGCCACCGGCCGGCCGCCGGCATGCGCGCCCGAACCGCTCACGTCAGAGCCGCCTGCCCGCTCCCCCACCACCTCTTCAGGCGGCACGGGACGGAGCGGGGCGACGAGCGTGACGATCTCCATGCCGTCGAGCGTGCCGGGGGCGTCCCCGGTGACGTTCTCCAGGAGGTCGGCCCGCCGCCACGGCGCCGTTCCCCCGGAGCCCGCGTCCAGGGGCAGCGTCGTGGTGATCGACAGCGGGACGGTGCGGCCGCCCGCCTCGTACACGCGGGCGGTCAGCGCGGTCACCGCGCCGGGCGTCCGGCCCGAGGCGATCGGGTTGCCCGCCGCCTTGAGCGCGGTGAGGACCACGCCGGGCCCGGTCTCCAGGAACGACCGCGACGCGCCCGCCGGCCCGTCCCGGCCCACGGTCGCCGCCAGCGGGTGGTTGACGTCGTGGCCGAGCCGTACGAGATCGGCCGCCCGCCAGTCGCCCGGCCCCGCCACCAGGGAGCACTCGAACGTGTGGGTCCAGTGCTGGAGCTGGAAGCCGGAGCCGTCGGGCGCGGTGCGGCGCGGCGGGTCGATCCACACGCCGGACGGCCAGCCGGTGCACGACCGCATCAGCGACACGTGCATCGCCCCCGAGGGATCGATGGCGAAACCCGGGATGCCCCGGTTGATCAGCCCGATCGTGTAGTCGTCGAGGGAGGCGTCGGCCGGCTCGGCGTCCGTCACCACCTCCACGGCCGCGTCGGCGAGGTCGTCGATCAGCTCCCCCACCGCGCCCTCGCCGCAGACCACGAGCACCGGAAGGTCGCGGAGACCGGTGAGGTCCGCGCCCGGCACCCAGACCTTCTCCAGCGGCTCGTCGGCCGGCACCCACAGGCGGGCCCGGCCCTCGGCGTCGAGACGCGCGCGCAGCTCCGCCGCCTCCGCGTCGTCCAGCAACGCCGCGACGAACGGGTTCTCCTCGGGCGTGCCGACCGCGATGCGTACGTCGGGCAGGTTGGAGTCGACGGCCAGGTCGCCGTATCGGGGGCCGGGCCCGGTGGAGCACGTCGAGGTCACCCCCTGCCGCACGAGGGCGACGGCGAGGTCTCTCAGGTCGGCGTCGGCCGCGTCCTGCGGCGCGATGATCTCGGCGACGCCGACGGCCCGCGCGCCGAGGGGGCGTCCGGCGGGCGAACGCAGCACGACGCGGGCGGTGGACGACAGCGCGAACCAGTTGTGCGCGGGGTTGTCCAGCGTCCAGGGGTGCTCCGCGGAGTCGACGTCGATGAGGCCGAACCCGCGGCCGACGACGGCGCCCGCGACCTCGCTGACCGGCAGCGCCCCCGGCGCCCGCACCGGCCAGCGCAGCCGGAGCAGCACGTCGGAGCCGTGGAACTCGTCCACGTGGGTGGTGAGGTCCACCCGCGCCAGCCCGTCCCAGAGCGTGATCTCCTGCGTGTAGCTGACCGGGCCGACCCGGCCGGCGACGACGATCCGCCGGCCCGCCGGGCACTCGGCGACGTGGACCTCCGCGGGGGTCGCGGCCGAGCCGCTCACCCCGCCGCTCGGCACCAGGTGCCAGGGGCCCTCGCCGAAGCGGGGGTGCGCCGGGTGCTCGTCGTAGACGAGCAGTTCGTTGCCCACCCGGTCCTGTTGCAGCAGCTCGCGGCCCTCGACGGTGAGGCTTGACACCGTCCCGCCGCGCTCGGGGTCGACCTCCACCGCGTGTGTGGCGTTCGCGATCCGGGTCCCCTCGCGTACGGCCCAGCCGATCCGCGCGGGCTCACGGGTGGGAACCGGCCGGAACGTGCGATATCCGAGCGCGGGCACGTCGTCGGCGACGAAGACCGCGTCGACGGCCGCGAGGCTGCCGTCGGGGTGCCGCTCGGGATGCTCAAGCAGCAGCCCGCGGACGGGCGGGTCGAGCGCGACGCCGTACGAGCCGGGCTCGGGCAGCGTGAGCCGCACGCGGACGAGGTCGGTCCTGGGCCAGGAGGAGGGGTTCCAGACGGCGACGCCGGTCAGCCCCTCGCCGAGGCGGCGCAGCGACGCGTCGAGGACCTGCCCGCTCAGGTCGTAGGCCTCCCGCCAGCCCGTCATCAGGTCGAGGTAGACCTGGTCGGACTCCGATCCGGTGATGCCGTCGTGGTGCGCGCCGTAGGCGATCTGGCGCCAGGCCTTGTCGAGCGCGGCGTGCGGGTAGGGCGCGCCGAGGGTCGCGGTGGTGATCGCGGCGAACTTCTCGGCGTCGGCGAGCCGCGTCTCGGCGTGCCGCTGCGCCTGCTTGGTGTCGATGTACGACACGTCCTTGCCGGTGTAGATCGGGTTCATGTCGCGCGTCTGCGGTGTCAGGCGGACGCCCTCGGCCCGTACGGCGGCGAAGAACTCCCTGGGCAGCCCGCAGACGAACCGGGGCGAGACGTAGCGCCCGTTCCAGTCGCGCTGGATCTCCATGACCCACTTGTTCGGCGGGGTGTAGTCGGTGCCGACCGGCAGCAGCACGTTGCGGGTGGCGGCGACCTTCTTGAGCAGCGTGAACAGCTCGTAGACCGCGGCCTCGGCCTGTTCCAGTGTCGGCGCGGAGTCCATCCACCACCCGGCGCTGTAGTGGGCCGGCATGTAGTGCGTGATGACCCCGCGCCCCGACGGCGACACCCACTCGAACTCCGAGGGGAACTGCATCACCGAGGGGTCGCCCCAGCCGCCGCCGCGGAGCATCGGGCCCCACTGGTGGTAGGGCCCGCGCGCCCACGAGCTGGAGGTCAGCCCCGCCTCGGCGGCCAGCCCGGGAAACTGCGGGTCGTGCCCGAACGCGTCGAGCTGCCAGGCCGTCGCCGGGTCGCCGCCGAGCACGTCGCGCTGGAAGCCGATGCCGTGGACGAGGTTGCGGATCGTCGCCTCGGGCCCGGTCAGGTTGGTGTTCGGCTCGTTGTACGTGCCGCCCATGATCTCCACCCGGCCCTCCGCGAGCAGGCGGCGCAGGTATGCCCGGTCCTCCGGGTGGGCGTTCCAGTAGGGCTTGAGGTAGTCGGCCTCCGCGAGCACGAACGTGTAGCCGGGCTCCCTTCTGGCGGTGTCGAGGTGGAGCCGGACGAGGTCGAACCCCGCGTGCTGGAACTTCTGCCGGTTCGCCTGCGCCGCGCCGCCCGCGTGGTCCCAGGTGGCCGTGTAGGCGGCCTGGGTGTTCCACCAGACCGGGTCGTAGTGGAAGTGGGGGATCATCCAGACCGTCCACCCGGGCTCGGCCACGAGCAGCTCCCCCTCGGCCGTGCACCGCTCCCGCCCCGCGGCGGCCCGCACGGTGATCGGAACGCGCGCGCCCGGGAGCGCGGCGGGCGGGGTGACGCGCACCGGCACCGCCACCACGGTGCCCGGGGGACGCCCGTCCGGGGTGCGCCCGTCCGGGGTGCGTCCGTCCGGGGTGCGTCCGTCCACTGTGCGCTCGCCGCGCACCCCGGGGCCGGTGACCTCCACCGCCGGGGACGCGTCGTCCGGCACCTCGCCGAGGACGACCCGGACCACCTGGCGCGGGTCGTCCTCTCCGGTGGCCGGGTGGACGAACAGTTCGGTGGACTCGACGGCGGTGACGCGCATGCGCACCCCTAACTGCGGCCGACCGCGGCTCCCACGGCGGCCGCTGGGGGGACAGATGACGGTCGAGACATCCCCCGCCCGCGCCGGCCTCACCCCTGTGATCTTCCCCGCGGAGGGACCGTACGGCGTCAGCCGGTGAGGCGGGCCGCCGTGTCCCCGATGAGCCGGGAGGCGCCCTCCGTGACGGGCTCGCCGTGGCCGAAACAGGCGATCTAGACGTCGAGAGCCGCCTGCCGTACGAGCGAGGCGACGGCCGCGGGCGGGTCGGCGTTGAACACGCCGAGGATGACCTGGCCGTCGGGCGCGCGGGCGATGGTGTCGCCGGTGAACAGCACGCCCGGCTCCGGCAGGTGGAGCGCGAGGCTGCCCGGGGTGTGACCGGGCACGGCGAGCACGCGCGCCCCGCCGCCGAAGTCGAGCGTGTCGCCGTCGTCCAGTTCGCGGTCGACGCGCACGGGTGGCGCGGGCACGTGCGGCATGTCCGCGTGCACGTGGTCCCACAGCTCCTGCTCCCATCCGGACAGAATCGGCGCGGGTCCGGCCGCCTCACCCCGGACGAAGGGCGCGTCGTCACGATGGGCGCACACGGTGACGTCGCCCCAGGCGGCGATGCCGGCCGCCGAGCCGGTGTGGTCCTCGTGGAAGTGCGTCAGCACCAGGCGCCGTACGTCGGACGGCGCGTGCCCGAGCGAACGGACGGCGTCCGCGATGAGCGGCGCGGAGCCGGGAACCCCTGAGTCGATCAGGGTCAGCCCGTCGGGATCGCGCCACAGGTAGACGTGCCCCACGGGAAACCGCAGGAAATACAGGCTGGGGAGCAGTTCGACCAGATCCATGGGACGACGCTACGGCCGCCCCGCGGCCCACCGGCGCGATCTTCGCCGACAGCGGATCGGCAAGGCCGGTGTGGAACGTGAAACTTTCCTCGCCCACGGCTGGTGGGGAGTGTCCGGGAGTCACGTCGATTGACCCGGATTCCCGGCGATTCCTACGGTCGGCGGGAGCATCAAGGAGGACGTGATGACATCCCGGCTGAGACCCGTCTGGATTCCCGCGCTCGTGGCGCTGCTCGCCGTGGCGCTCGGCGCCGTCTTCGTCGGCTGTCGCGAGGCCGCGCGGGCGGCGGCGGACGCGCCCTACAAGGATCCGAGCCTTCCGGTGGCGACGCGGGTGGACGACCTGCTGTCGCGGATGTCGCTCGACGACAAGGTCGGGCAGATGACCCAGGCCGACCGGTCGGCCCTGACGACGATCTCCGACGTGGCGGCGTACCGGCTGGGCTCGATCCTGTCCGGCGGCGGCTCGGCGCCCTCCCAGAACACCCCGTCGTCGTGGGCCGACATGTACGACAACTTCCAGCGGCAGGCGCTGTCCACCCCGCTCGGCATTCCGATGATCTACGGCATCGACGCCGTGCACGGGCACAACAACGTGGCCGGCGCCACGATCTTCCCGCACAACATCGGGCTCGGGGCGACGCGCGACCCCGAGCTGGTGGAGCGCATCGGGCAGGCGACCGCCGAGGAGGTGTCCGGCACCGGAATCGACTGGACCTTCGCGCCCTGCCTGTGCGTGGCCCGCAACGACCGCTGGGGCCGCACGTACGAGTCCTTCAGTGAGGACCCGCAGCTCGTCACGCAGATGACGACGATCGTGGACGGCTTCCAGAACGCCGGGAACGCCGCCATCCTCGCCACCGCCAAGCACTACGTCGGCGACGGCGGCACCACGGGCGGCAGAGACCAGGGCAACACCGAGCTGAGCGAGGCAGATCTGCGCGCGATCCACCTGGCGCCGTTCAAGGCCGCCGTGCAGCGCGGGGTGGGCTCGGTCATGGTGTCCTACAGCTCGTGGAACGGCGTGCGGATGCACGGGAACCACTACCTGATCACCGACGTGCTGAAGCGCGAGCTGGGCTTCACCGGCTTCGTGGTCACCGACTGGGCGGGCATCGACCAGCTCGACGGCCAGAGCGGCTTCACCGCTAACGAGATCACCACGGCGGTCAACGCGGGCATCGACATGGTGATGGTGCCGACCGACTACAAGCGGTTCGTCACGCTCCTCAGGCAGGAGGTGCAGGCGGGCCGCATCGCGACGTCGCGGATCGACGACGCCAACCGGCGCATCCTGACCAAGAAGTTCGAGCTCGGGCTGTTCGAGAAGCCGCTGACCGACCGTTCCTACACCTCCACGGTGGGCAGCGCGGCGCACCGCGCCCTGGCCCGCGAGGCCGTACGCGAGTCGCTGGTGCTGCTCAAGAACGCGGGCAACGTGCTCCCGCTCGGCAAGAGCGGCGGCAAGATCTTCGTGGCCGGCAAGAGCGCCGACGACATCGGCAACCAGAGCGGCGGCTGGACGATCAGCTGGCAGGGCGCGTCGGGCAACATCACCACCGGCACCACGATCCTGCAGGGCATCCGCGACGCCGTCGGCTCCGGCACCCAGGTCACCTACAACCGCGACGGCAGCGGCATCGACTCCTCCTACCGCGCGGCGATCGCCGTCGTGGGCGAGACGCCGTACGCGGAGGGCCAGGGCGACCGCACCGGCTCGATGGGCCTCGACTCGACCGACCTGGCCACGCTGCAGCGGCTCAAGGCGTCCGGCGTGCCGCTGGTCGTGGTGCTCGTCTCCGGGCGGCCGATGGACATCGCCGGCCAGCTCGACCAGTGGAACGCCCTGGTGGCGGCCTGGCTGCCGGGCACCGAGGGGCGCGGCGTGGCCGACGTGCTGTTCGGCGACCACGCCCCGGCAGGGAAGCTGCCGATGACGTGGCCGCGCAGCGCCGACCAGGAGCCGATCAACGCCGGTGACGGCAAGCAGGGGCTGTTCGAGTATGGCTTCGGGCTGACCTACACGAGCGCCAGCCCGTCCCCGTCTCCCTCTCCGTCTCCCTCTCCGTCTCCCTCCCCGTCGCCTTCCCCCTCGCCGTCTCCGCCGGCCTCGCCCTCCCCGTCCCCGTCCCCGTCCCCGTCCCCGTCGCCGTCGCCCAGCCCGTCGCCGAGCGCCAGTGCGTCGGCGCCGACCGGCGGCTGCGTGGTGACGTACAAGGTGAACGACTGGGGCGGCGGGTTCACCGCGGACGTGACGATCACCAACAGGTCGTCGAGCCCGGTCAACGGCTGGCGGCTCCAGTGGACGTACGCGGGCAACCAGAGGATCACCGGCTACTGGAACTCGACGATCACGCAGTCGGGCCAGCAGGTCACCGCGTCCAACGCCGCCTGGAACGGAACCATCGGCGCGAACGGCGGCACGGCCGGCTTCGGCTTCCAGGGGTCCTACAACGGCGCCAACCCCGCCCCTGCCGCCTTCACGCTGAACGGTGCGGCCTGCACGACCGGATGACCCACACACCGCGGGGGGCGGGGACCGAGCGTGCGTGACTCGACGCGTGCAAGCTCGAAGGTGCCGGCTCAGATCGTCTGGGTCAGCGCCACCCCCGCCCCCACGGTGAACAACACGACCCCGACCGCGAGGAAGATGCCGCCGAGGAGCATGCCGTTCCCCGCCGCGCTGTCGATGCGGATCCGCGTCGGCCTGGCCGGGTCGTACAGCACCGTGACCTCCTCACCCGGCCGCGCGGGCGGTGGGTTGCTCCCGTAGGCGGTCTCGGCCTCGACCTGCTGTCCGTAGATGGTCGTGAACCGGATGGCCGGGTAGTAGACGGTGCCGTCGGTGGCCCGGCTCGCCCGCAGCCCGACGACCAGGCCGCGGGTGCGCTGCGCCCGGCGGCGGAACTCCCGGGCGTTCCTGGTGATGGCGCCGCCGATGAGGCCGAAGACAAGCCCGAGACCCGCGAGGATCAGTGTGGTTTGTGACACGATCGGACCTTAGGGCCCGGCGCTTGCGATCTGCTTGCATCGTTCCCGAACCGCGACGAACGTACGGAACGGATCAGGGGCGCATCCGCATGAGCGTCTCGGCCACGTCGACGACCGGCTCGCCGAGGTCGAACCTGCTGAACAGGTGGATCTGCTCGCCGGCGTCGATCTCCAGCAGCTGGGTCGTCAGGCCGTAGCGGCGGTGGGCGTCCACCCGGATGCGGTCCACGTCGTTCCAGGAGATGCGTTCCCGCCCGGACAGCCCGTTGACTACCAGCCCGTCCTCTCCCGCGGCGAGCCGCACCGGCGCGACCAGGTCCCGGCCGGTCAGCAGGCCGAAACCCAGGGTCGCCACGCCCGCGAGGAAGAGTTGCGCGCCGTCGCCGACGAGCGCCAGCACACCGCACAGCACCATGCCGGTGCCCTTCAGGGCAACGATCCCGCGCGGCACCCGCCATTCGTGCCGCGGCTCCTCAACTCCCGCCATCGGGGCAGCGTAACGAATGCGAGGACCTCTCGCGGCTTCTTTCCCGGCCCCCCCGCCGTGCGGCGGCGGCCCGGTCCTACGGCGTCTCGTCCTCCACGCGCATCGCCTGCTCCTCCGCCGTGTAGCCGCCGAGGTCCGGCCCCACGTCCTCGGCGATCATGTCCTTCTCGGTGTCCGCGCCCATGCCGCCGTCCGGATCGACGAGCCGGCCGGCCTGGCCGGGCTCATCCGTGCCGTACCTGCCGGGCTGTGCGGGGTTGGCGGTCGCGTAATCGGCCGGGTCACCGGACCCGTAGCCGCCCGCCTCGTCACCGGTGCCGGTGCGGTACCCCTCGTACGGCCGGTCGCCGCTCTCGCCGGGGACGTCGGCCTCGGCTCCCGGGGCCGGTTCGTCCTCGGAGGAGTCGAACAGCTCGTCGTCGGCCTCACCGGCCTTCTCCTCACGACGGCCACCCGCCGTGCCCGGCTCCGTGCCGTACCGGGCGTCCACATCGGGGACCTCGCGGGACAGGCGCCCGCCCATGGGCTCGCCCTCGCGCATCTCGTCGGGCGTGGTGCCGTACTCGTCGAGGCCCAGGGGCCGGTCGCCGGGCAGCGGCATCTCCTGCGGGTCCTCGGCCCACTGCTGCCCGGGCGTGCCCTCCTGCAGGTCCGGAATGCCTTCGTCCTCGAACCGCGAACGCGGGTCGGGCTGTGGTCTGTTCTCTCTCATACCGGCCCCCTGCCCCGCCATACGGCCCTTAGGCAGCTCAGGTGACGGGCACGATCTCGGCCCGCCGCAGCAGGCCGTCCTCGACGTCGAGGATTCCGATGGTGCCGTGCGGCTGGCGGCGGCGGTCGGTGGGCGAGCCGGGGTTGAACACCCGCACCCCGTCGCCCGTGAGGTCCATGGGAATGTGCGAGTGACCGAACACGACCAGGTCGGCCTCGGGGAATCGGCGCCGCATCCGCGCGGTCCGCCCGGCGGCCTGCCCGCTGTCGTGGATCATCGCCACCCGGAGCCCGCCGAGGTCGAAGCCGAGCGTCTCGGGGGCGCCCCAGGCCGCGACGTCCGGGCCGTCGTTGTTGCCGAGCACCGCGTGGACCGGAGCGTACGCGGACAGCTCCACCAGGACGTCCGCGGTGCAGACGTCGCCGGCGTGCAGGATCAGGCCGGCTCCCCGCAGGTGCGCGGCCACCGCGGGCGGGCAGGACTTCCAGCGCCGTGGAGCGTGGGTGTCCGCGAGCACGACCACCTTCACCGTTCCATCTTGCCCGGGAAGAAGAGGTGCCAAATCGCATATTCGGGGAATAGGGATTCAGGATCCGCACCACCCCCATGCCCTGCACCCCTACACCGGTCTCCCCGGCCGGTCCCGCTCGGGAGGAACGATGAGCAGGCAGATCGCCGACGGCTACCAGGCCCCCACCCTGTTCGAGCTCGAGGCGCGCGTACGCGGGCTGGAGGCTCAGGTCGCCCACCTCACCGAGCTGGTCGAGACGCTGTCCGGGCAGGGCAGGGAGGGCCGCTGACGGCCGCCCGGCCCGGCCGGGAGGCGCCCCGGACGACGGCGTCCCTGCCGAAGAATCCCTCAGAGAAGCCCTGACACGACGGCGTCCCCGCCAGGAGGACCTGACGGGGACGCGGACGCCGCGTGGGCCTCGCTATGCGCGACGCACGGAGGCGGCGACGGTGCGGACCTTCCGGCCCGCGGCCCGCCCGTTGACGTGTCCGTTGCCGGACCCGCCGACGGGCGTCTTGCCTGATCCGGCCGCAGGCACTGGGCCTGATCCGGCCGCAGGCGCTGGGCCTGATCCGGCCACAGATCCTTGGCCGGACCCGGCCGCAGATGCCTGGCCGGACTCAAGCACAGGCGCTCTGCCCGACCCGGGCACAGGCGCTCTGCCGGATCCGAGCGCGGGTGCCTTGCCGGATCCGCCGGCGGACGCACCGGTCGCCCCGGCCTCGGGCCGGGGGTTCCACGTGCGCCCGTCCGGGCCCGTGTCCTCAGGGACGGGCGTCGCACGCCCGTAGGACTCGCGCCCGGTGGTCATCGCCATCGCACCCAGCCATACGAGGGTCGCGATCGCGATCACCAGCACGGCTCCGAGCACCAGCACCGCCACCGCCGCCAGGGAGACCACGGCTCCCAGCAGCTCCACCATTGAGATTCCTCCAGAGGTCGACCCCGATTACGGCACTCCGGTGGCCGGCGGAAGATCACCCGCCACGTAGAGGAACGAAGATTGCCGGTTGTTGGTGCCTTGCCCCGTTTGGATGACCCTCATACCTTACTGATCGGCTACCGAGGGCCGCCCCATGGGCAGGCCGTCGAGCCTGCGCAGGATCACGCCCTCCCGCAGCGCCCACGGGCAGATCTCCAGCACCGGCAGCTCGAACAGGTCCATCGCGGCGTCCGCGACGACCGCGCCGGCGAGAAGCTGCGCGGCCCGCCCGGCGGACACCCCGGGAAGCTCCGCCCGCCGGGCAGCCGGCATCGTGGCCAGCCTGCCCGTCCACTCGACCAGGTCCTCGTGCGCCAGCGTCCGCTTGACGTACGGGCCCTCGCCCGACGACGCGGCCCCCGCGATGCGCGCGAGCTGGCGGAAGGTCTTGGACGTGGCGACCGCGTGGTCGGGCCTGCCGTACTTGGCGACCGCCCCGACCGTCCGCGCGATCTCGGCGCGTACGTGCCGCCGCAGCGCGCGGAGCTCCTCCGGATCGGGCGGGTCGGCGGTGAACCAGTCGCGGGTGAGCCGTCCCGCCCCGAGCGGGAGGGAGACGGCGACGTCGGGCTCCTCGTCGATGCCGGAGGCGATCTCCAGCGACCCGCCCCCGATGTCGGTCACCAGCAGCCGCCCCGAGGACCACCCGAACCAGCGGCGGACGGCCAGGAACGTGAGCCTGGCCTCGTCGTCCCCCGACAGCACCTGGATGTCGACCCGGGTGTCGGCCTTGATCTGGGCCAGCACGTCCTCGCCGTTGACCGCGTCGCGGACCGCCGAGGTGGCGAAGGCGACCAGGTCCTCCACGCCCTTGTCCTCGGCGATGCGGACGGCTTCGCGCACGAAGGCCCCGAGCCGCGCCGCGCCCTCCTCGCTGAGCCTGTCGCCGCCGATGAGATGCTCGGCGAGCCGCAGCTCCTCCTTGTGGGAGAACGCGGGCAGCGGACGGGCCCCCTGATGCGCGTCCATCACCAGCAGGTGCACCGTGTTGGAACCCACGTCCAGCACTCCAAGTCGCATGCCCCGACGCTACCGCCCGTGCGGGAAGATCCATCGCCTCTCCCGGCTCCCGGATTCGCCCGGCCATCCGGGCTTCGCCCCAGGGGTTCAGTCCGGCGCGACGTCGACGAGCACCTTGCCCACCGCGCCCGACTCGACCGCGTCGTGGGCGTCGGCCGTACGCTCCAGCGGGAAGTGGTGCAGGGGCAGCCCGGCCTCCTCGCCCACCCGCAGCGCGCCCGCCTCGACCGCCGCGCGCACGTCGGCCACGGCGGCGTCCTTGACCGCCTCGGGAACCGTGTAGACGAGCACGAACTGATAGCGGATGTTGCGGGTGAACAGGTCGCGCACCGACAGCGTGACCGCGTCTCCCCCGTTGTTCGCGTACACCGCGACCACCCCGCCGGGAGCGGTGACCGCCGCGTCGAGAGCGGCGTTGGGCGCCGGCGCGACCTCCACCACGATGTCGGCGCCGCCCGGGGCGACGCGGCGGATCTCGGCCGCCGGATCGCCGACGCGGTAGTCGACGACGTGATGCGCCCCCGCCGCGCGGGCCAGCGCCGCCTTCTCCGGCCCGCTGACGGTGGTCACCACAGTCGCCCCGGCCCAGCGGGCGAGCTGGATCGCGGCGTTGCCCACGGCCCCGGCCCCGCCCGCGACGAGGACGGTCCTGCCGTCGAGCGCTCCGGGGGCGAGCCGGTCCGGTCCTCCGTCGGCCACGGTCAGGCAGCGATGCGCGGTCAGCGCGGGGATGCCGAGGCTCGCGCCGAGGTCGAGGGAGGCTCCGTCCGGCAGCGGCACGACCTGCCGCTCGGGCAGGACGACGTACTCCTGCGCGGTGCCGTCCGGACGCCCCCAAGCGGCCTCCCACACCCACACCCGATCTCCCGGGGCCACCCCCGTCACGCCCGGCCCGGTGGCGTCCACGATCCCGGCGCCGTCCTGGTCGGGCACCGCCTCCGGATGGCTCAGCGTGCCGCGCCGCGCCTTCCAGTCGGTCGGGTTGACGCCCGAGCGCACCACCCGCACGCGTACCTCTCCGGGACCCGGCTCGGGCACCGGCCGTTCGGTCAGGCGCAGGACGTCGCTGTCCCCGGTCTCGGAATACACGATCGCTCTCATGTCCGCTCTAAGCGGCCGGGTCTGTACGGCTATTCCGGTTCGGCCCTTTCCGCTCGGGTAGTTGCTCGCCGATCGGGCGAGGGGGTGCGGCGGCATGAGCGTCAGGCAGAGGTACGGCGGCCTGTCCGGCGGAAGATCCGGTGACCGGCTCGGCGGCACGGCGGGCGGCTGGTCGAGGGACTGGTCGGGAAGCTGGGCCAGTGGCTGGGCGGGAGGCCGCTTCGGCCGGCGTTTCGGACGCAGGGGCAGGCGGCTGCGGGCCACGGCCAGGGAGGCGTTCGGCTGGCAGCAGCTGCGCCCCGGCCAGCAGGAGGCGATGGAGCACCTGCTGGCGGGACGCGACGTACTGCTGGTGATGCCGACCGGCGGCGGCAAGTCGGCCGTCTATCAGGTGCCCGGCCTGCTCCTGGAGGGCCCGACGGTCATCGTCTCGCCGCTCATCGCCCTCCAGCGCGACCAGGTCATGGGCCTGCTCAAGGCGGGGGCCGCGGGCGCCGTGGCGGTCAACTCGGCCGGCTCGGTCGAGGCGGGCCTCGACCAGGTCACGGCGGGCGACGCCGAATATGTGTTCCTGTCGCCGGAGCAGCTCGCCAAGCCCGAGGTGGTCGAGCGGCTGGCCGAGACCCGGCCGTCCCTGATCGCCGTGGACGAGGCGCACTGCGTGTCCGCCTGGGGCCACGACTTCCGGCCCGAGTATCTGCGGCTCGGCAAGGTGATCGAGCGTCTGGGCCATCCCCCGGTGATCGCGATGACCGCCACCGCCGCGCCGACCGTGCGCGAGGAGATCGTCGAGTCGCTCGGCCTGACCGGCGCGCAGCAGATCGTGCGGGGATTCGACCGGCCCAACCTCCGTCTCGACGTCCACCGGTTCACCGGCGACGACGACAAGCGCAGGGCCCTGGCCGACCACACCGCCGGGCTCGACGGCGTGGGGCTGCTCTACGTGGCGACGCGGCGCCAGGCCGAGGAGTACGCCGGCATGCTCAAGCAGCGCGGCCGCCGGGCCGAGGCGTACCACGCGGGGATGAAGGCGAAGGAGCGCCGCCGCATCCACGAGCGGTTCCAGGACGACGATCTCGACACCGTCGTGGCGACCTCGGCCTTCGGGATGGGCATCGACAAACCCGACGTGCGCTACGTGCTGCACGCCGCGCCCCCGGAGTCGCTCGACGCGTACTACCAGGAGATCGGCCGGGCGGGCCGGGACGGCAACCCGGCCGATGCCGTGCTGTTCTACCGGCCCGAGGACCTGGGCCTGCGCAGGTTCTTCGCCGGGGGCCACGCGGACGAGGCCCTGATGCGGCGCGTCGCGACGCTGGTGCACGAGCACGGCGGGGAGGTGGCCGCCGCCGACCTGCGGGAGCTCCTCGGCGTCGGGGCGGCCAGGCTGACCTCGCACGTCAACCTGCTCGAACGGGCCGGCGCGGTCGAGGTCACCCACGGCGGCGCCCTGCGGTACGCCCCGGACGGCCCGCCGCCGGACGAGGCCGCCGCCCACGCGGTGGAGATCGACGACCTCCGGCACCGGATGGGGGACTCCCGGCTGGAGATGATGCGCGGCTACGCGGAGACGACCGGCTGCCGGCGCCGCTTCCTGCTGGAGTATTTCGGCGAGCCGTACGAACGGTCCTGCGGCGACTGCGACACCTGCCGCTCCGGGACGGCGACCCCGCCGAAGACCGGCGACGGGCGGTTCCCCATGCACGCGGACGTCCGGCACGCCGAGTGGGGGCACGGGATCGTGATGAGCCGCGAGCAGGACCGGATCACGGTGCTGTTCGACTCCGTGGGTTACAAGACGCTGGCACTCGGCCTGGTCGACGAGCTGCTCGAAGTGGTCTGACGGAGCGGGAGACGCCGCCGGCGGGCTGGGCAATCATTACCGATCGTGTCCTTCGCACCACTTGCAGTGGTTTCACCCCGTGTTGAGACTCATAGGCGGGGGTCGTGAATTCGGGGGTGGTACCGGTGCGCGAGGCGATCAGCGCCAGGGAGACGTGGCCGTTCGAGTGCCTGCACTGCCTGCGTTTCTGGGAGGAGGAGTACGTCGTCCACCGCACGCGCGACGAGCAGGGCGTCGACGTCGTGATGTGGACCCGGGACGAGGTGGCCGTCCCGCCCCCCTGGTCCGGGACGACCTGCCCCGGATGCGGCCGCGAGATCGTGACCTCGTTCCCCACGGGCTTCCTGGCCCACCATCCGGAGACCCCGCCAGGCCGGGCCGCACCGAAGGCCCCGGCCGGCGGGACGCCCGCCAAGGGTGCGCCATTGGCGTCGCAGGCGCTGCTCACCCTCGCGCTCCTGCTGCTCGCCGGCGCCGGCCTTTACGAGCGGCTCCACGTCCCCTGAGCCACACGCCGGTCCGTACGCGCGGCTCCACGTGGGCTGAGCACGCGCCGGAGCCGCGGGGCCTCCGGCGCGTTGTGGCCGGCTTCTTTGTGGCCGACGTGCCGCTCCCCGATATGACCGGATATAGCCGGATATGGATGGCACACCACACGGCCGTGCGACGATTTCGCCGGGAAACGCATGGGGCCGGGAAACGCATGGGGCCGGGAAACGCATGGGGCCGGGAAACGCATGGGGCTGGGAAACGCGTGGGGCCGGGAAACGCGTGGGGCCGTCCACCAGGCCGCAATCGCGCGATTCCCGCCGCGCCGCGGGCCGCAATCGCCGCGTGCCCGCGCCGGGCGGGGTACCGGGACCTGTATGTGCGACGATAAGCCCGGGCTCCTTTCTCACCGATCCGCCGGACGGAGGATTTCCCACGCGGAAATGGATTTTCCGGGGGCGCCCGGCCGGCGGCGGACGCGGAGAAGCAGCAGACGCCGACGAAGCGGATCATCGCCGTCTCGGGTCGCGTGTGCCCGGCCGGCCCTGGGGCGCTCGGGTTATCCACAGGTTGAGTGAGGGGGCCCGGCGGATCCGGCAGAATGAGAGCCCCCCGGAGAGGGCGGACCCGGAAGAAGGCGGATCAGGATCGTGACGACGTCCATTCAGCAGCGGATCGCCGAAGAGCTCGGCGTGCGCGAGAGTCAGGTCACCGCGGCCGTCGACCTGCTCGACGGCGGGGCGACGGTGCCGTTCATCGCCCGCTACCGCAAGGAGGCCACGGGAGCGCTCGACGACGCGCAGCTGCGCACGCTGGAGGAGCGGCTGCGCTACCTGCGCGAGCTGGAGGAGCGGCGGGCCGCCATCCTCGACTCGATCCGCTCTCAGGGCAAGCTCGACGAGGCCCTGGAAGCGCGGATCATGGAGGCCGACTCGAAGGCCCGCCTGGAGGACATCTACCTGCCCTACAAGCCCAAGCGCCGCACCAAGGCGCAGATCGCCAGGGAGCTGGGGCTGGAGCCGCTGGCGGACGCGCTGCTCGGCGACCCGTCGCTGGACCCCCAGGCGACCGCGGAGGCGTACGTGCGCGAGGGCGTGGCCGACGCCGCCGCCGCGCTGGAGGGCGCCCGGGCCATCCTGGTCGAGCGCTTCGCGGAGGACGCCGACCTCATCGGCGACCTGCGGGAGCGCATGTGGTCCCGCGGGCGTCTGATCGCCCAGGTGCGGGAGGACAAGCAGGAGTCCGGGGCCAAGTTCTCCGACTACTTCGACTTCTCCGAGCCCTTCACCCGCCTGCCCTCGCACCGCATCCTCGCGATGTTCCGGGGCGAGAAGGAGGAGGTGCTGACGCTCACCCTCGACCCGGAGGCCGAGGAGCCGAACGACTACGAGGCGCGGATCGCCCGGCGGTTCGGCATCGCCGACCTCGGCCGCCCCGCCGACAAGTGGCTGCTCGACACCGTTCGCTGGGCCTGGCGGACCCGCGTCCTCGTGCACCTGGGCATCGACCTGCGGACCCGGTTGTGGCAGGCGGCCGAGGAGGAGGCCGTGCGCGTGTTCGCGGCCAACCTGCGCGACCTGCTGCTCGCCGCTCCCGCGGGAGCGCGGCCGACCATGGGCCTCGACCCGGGGCTGCGCACCGGCGTGAAGGTCGCGGTCGTGGACGGCACCGGCAAGGTCGTGGCCACCGAGACGATCTATCCGCACGAGCCCAAGCGGCAGTGGGACCAGTCGCTCGCGGTGCTGGCCCGGCTGGCGACCGAGCACAACGTGGAACTGATCGCCATCGGCAACGGCACCGCGTCGCGGGAGACCGACAAGCTCGCCGGTGAGCTGGTCAAGCACATGCCGCACGTCACCAAGATCGTGGTCTCGGAGGCCGGGGCCTCTGTCTACTCCGCGTCGGCGTACGCCTCGCAGGAGCTGCCCGGTCTCGACGTCTCGCTGCGCGGCGCGGTGTCGATCGCGCGTCGGCTGCAGGACCCGCTTGCCGAGCTGGTCAAGATCGACCCCAAGTCCATCGGCGTCGGCCAATACCAGCACGACGTGTCCGAGGTGAAGCTGTCGCGCTCGCTCGACGCGGTGGTGGAAGACTGCGTGAACGGGGTGGGCGTGGACGTCAACACCGCGTCCGCCCCGCTGCTGACCCGCGTCTCCGGGATCAGCGCCGGGCTGGCGGAGAACATCGTCGCGCACCGCGACGTCAACGGGCCGTTCCGCTCCCGGACCGGGCTGAAGGAGGTGCCGCGGCTCGGCCCGAAGGCGTTCGAGCAGTGCGCTGGCTTCCTGCGCATCCCGGGCGGCGACGACCCCCTCGACGCCTCCAGCGTGCACCCGGAGGCCTACCCGGTGGTGCGCCGCATCCTCGACTTCACCAAGAGCGACCTGCGCACGCTGATCGGCAACACCTCGGCGCTCCGCTCGCTCAAGCCGTCGCAGTTCGTCGACGACACCTTCGGCCTGCCGACCGTGACCGACATCCTCAAGGAACTGGAGAAGCCGGGCCGCGACCCCCGCCCGGCGTTCAAGACCGCCACGTTCAAGGATGGTGTCGAGAAACCGTCCGACCTGTCGCCCGGCATGATCCTGGAGGGCGTCGTCACCAACGTCGCCGCGTTCGGGGCGTTCGTCGACATCGGCGTGCACCAGGACGGCCTGGTCCACGTGTCCGCGATGTCCAACTCCTTCGTGAAGGACCCCCGCGACGTGGTCAAGCCCGGCGACATCGTGCGGGTCAAGGTGCTCGACGTGGACCTCCAGCGCAAGCGCATCTCGCTCACACTGCGCCTGGACGACGAGACGGCGGGCGGTGGCCGCAGGGGCGGGCCGAACGGCGAGGCCCGCGACGACCGTCAGGAGGGCCGGCGCGGCCAGCCGCGCCAGAACCAGTCCCGTCAGAACCCTTCCCGCCAAGGCCAGGGCGGCCAGAACCAGAACGGCAGGGGCGGGTCCGGCCGCGGCAACGGCCGGGGCTCGGGTGGCGCGCCGCTCGGCGGAGCCATGGCCGAGGCGCTGCGCCGGGCCGGTCTGACCGACCCCGGCTCCGGCGACCGTCGCTCCCGCTGACGCACCCCCGGGCCGGCCAAGCCCCGATCCACCGGCCTAGCGCGCCCGGCGCTCGCCTTCCGGGCGCCGGGACCGCGGCGGCGGGCGAAAGAGAATGCCCCGCGAGACGGTGGACGCGGGGCACGGTGTCGATCAGGCCCGATGAGCACGAGGTCGATCGGACCTGATGAGCACAGGGTCGATCAGGCGCGATGAACGGTCATCCGATCACTGCTGTTGCTGTTGCTGCTGCTGTTGCTGACCGCCGGACCCCTGCTGCTGCTGTTGTTGCTGCTGCTGTTGCTGAGCGCGGCCACGTTGCTGTTGCTGTTGCTGCTGCTGTTGCTGCTGACCGCCCGACCCCTGTTGCTGCTGTTGCTGCTGCTGTTGCTGCTGTCGCTCCCGGAGGTGGCGGCGGGGGCGATCGCGACCGTCCCAGCCGTCCCGATGGTGGCGGAAGTGCTCGTGGCGATAGCGGTGCCTGTCACGGCATCTGCCTCCCGGGCAGTCCCCCGTGACCGACGGCCGGACGACCTGCTCGGTCGTGCCGGCGGCGTTGGCCGGCTGCGTCTGAATCGCGACAGGGACGACGAGGGCCGAAGCCGTCATGACGGCAGCAGCCAGTGCTTCTTTGAACATGGGTATCCCTCCGTCGGCTCCGTGACGAGAAGGCGGATGACATCCGAATTCACGGAGCTCGAATCGATCCATCGAACCCTGGATCTGGACCCTGATTCTCACGCTAAAGGCAGCAAACGCCTCAGTCACCCATCACGGGGCAAACAAGCATTTTTAGCGACACAACGCATACAGCCCGAGAATGCGGGGCTATCCGCCCCTTTTCGAACAGGTCGGCGATCATCACTTTGCCAAGACCTGGAGCCGATTCCCCCTGATGGGGAATTCCACTTGCCACTTTCGGGGTAACGGACGTCTTCACGACCTTCCCGTCATCCGCCCGAGGCGGGGCCGCTCGCGCACGCAGCGAACGCCCCCATCAGAGCCCCGCCATCAGAGCCCCGCCATCAGAGCCCCGCCATCAGAGCCCCGCCATCAGAGCCCCGCCATCGCAGCCCATCCGCGCGCCCGGCGAAAACCCCGCCGCCGGCGCCGCCGAGCGCTCAGGAAGCCCCGCCGGGGCCGTCGGCGGCCGGTGTGAGCAGATCTTCCAGAACGGCGACGAGTGCGGCGACTCCGGCGAGGCAGTCGGCCTCGTCGGCGTGCTCGTACGGCGAGTGCGAGACGCCCGTGGGATTGCGCACGAACAGCATGGCCGCCGGGACCTCGCCGGCGAGAATGCCGGCGTCGTGCCCCGCCCCCGTGGGCAGCACCGGCGCGCCGCCGAGGACGCTCGCGACGCGGTCGCGCAGCGGCACGTCGAAGTCCACGACCGGCGTGTAGGACTCCCGGGTCACCTCGGCCCCATCGGCCGCTCGGACCGTCTCCTCGACGAGCCTGTCCAGCAGGGCGGCGTCCGGCGCCCGGCAGTCGAGCCAGGCGCTGACCAGCGACGCGATGGCGTTGGTGCCGTTCGGCTCGACTTTGATCCTGCCGAAGGTGGCCAGGGCCCCCAGGCGCTCGGCGTTCGCCCGGGCGGCCAGCACCGCCGCCGCGTACGCCGGCATGGGGTCACGCCGGTCCTCCAGTCGGGTGGTCCCGGCGTGGTTGGCCTCCCCCCGGAAGTCGAAACGCCAACGGCCGTGCGGCCAGATCGCGGAGGCGACGCCGACCGGATGCGGCGTGGCGGCGAGGTGGCGGCCCTGCTCGACATGCAGTTCCACGAAAGCGCCGATGCGGGTCAGGCGCTCGTGGTCACGCCCGGCGGCTGCCGGGTCGCGTCCCGCCCGCTCCATCGCCGCCGCCAGCGTGACGCCGTCCGCGTCGCGCAGCGCCCCCGCCGTCTCGGGACGGACGGCGCCGGTCATCAGCCGCGATCCCAGGCAGGCCAGGCCGAATCTGGCGCCCTCCTCCTCGGTGAAGTTCACGATCGCCAGCGGCCGCTCCGGCCGGAACCCGCGCGCCCGCAATGCGTCGAGCGCGGCGAACGCCCCCACGACCCCCAGCGGGCCGTCGTACGCCCCGCCGTCGGGCACCGAGTCAAGGTGGGAGCCGGTCACCACGGCATCGCCCGCCGCGGGATCGCCCAGCCAGGCCCATTGGTTGCCGTTGCGGTCGGTCTCGTACGCCAGGCCGCGCCGTCCGGCCTGTTCGGCGAACCAGGCCCGGCACTCCGCGTCGGCCGCCGTCCAGGCGTGCCGGCGATATCCGCCCGTCGCGTCGCACCGGCCCACGGGAAGCAGGTCGCGCCACAGCCGGCGGAACCCGTCCGCCACCTCCTCCGGCAGGACCCGCGCCGCCCCCTCAGACATCGGCGTCGGGGCCGGTCGGCTCCGCCCCGGCCATCGGGACGCGTACGCCGCGCTCCCCGGCCACCTCGACGGCCCGGTCGTATCCGGCGTCCACGTGGCGGATCACGCCCATCCCGGGGTCGTTGGTCAGCACCCGGCGGATCTTCTCCCCCGCCAGCGGCGTGCCGTCGGCGACGGTGACCTGTCCCGCGTGGATAGAGCGGCCGATGCCGACCCCGCCGCCGTGATGGATCGACACCCAGGACGCGCCGGATGCGACGTTGACCATGGCGTTGAGCAGCGGCCAGTCGGCGATCGCGTCGGAGCCGTCCAGCATGCCCTCGGTCTCGCGGTAGGGCGAGGCGACCGACCCGCAGTCGAGGTGGTCGCGGCCGATCACGATGGGCGCGGAGATCTCCCCCGAGGCGACGAGGTCGTTGAACCGCTCGCCGGCCCGGTCGCGCTCGCCATACCCGAGCCAGCAGATCCGCGCGGGCAGGCCCTGGAACCGCACCCGCTCCCCCGCCATCCTGATCCACCGGGCAAGCGGCTCGTTGTCGGGGAACAGATCGAGGATCGCGCGGTCGGTCGTCGCGATGTCGGCCGGGTCGCCGGACAGGGCCGCCCACCGGAACGGGCCCTTCCCCTCGCAGAACAGCGGCCGGATGTAGGCGGGCACGAATCCGGGGAAGTCGAACGCCCGCGCATACCCGGCGAGGCTCGCCTCGCCCCTGATCGAGTTGCCGTAGTCGAACACCTCCGCGCCCGCGTCCTGGAAGCCGACCATCGCCTCGACGTGCCGGGCCATCGACTCGCGGGCCCGGCGGGTGAAGCCCTCGGGATCCTTGCGCGCCAGCGCGGCCATGTCCTCGAACGCGACGCCCAGCGGCAGGTAGGCCAGCGGATCGTGCGCGCTCGTCTGGTCGGTCACGATGTCGATCTCCGCGCCTCCCGCCAGCAGCGCGGGCACGGCCTCGGCCGCGTTGGCCACGACCCCGATGGACAGCGGGCGGCGGGCGTCCCTGGCCTCGTACGCCAGGCGCAGCGCCTCGTCCAGGCTCTCGGCGCGGACGTCGAGGTAGCGGTGGCCGATGCGGCGCTCGACGCTGCGCGGGTCGCAGTCGACGCAGATCGCCACGCCGCCGTTCATCGTGACCGCGAGCGGCTGCGCACCGCCCATGCCGCCGAGCCCGGCGGTGAGCGTGATCGTCCCGGCGAGACTGCCGCCGAACCGCTTGGCCGCGACCGCCGCGAACGTCTCGTACGTCCCCTGCAGGATGCCCTGGGTGCCGATGTAGATCCACGAGCCGGCCGTCATCTGGCCGTACATCGTGAGCCCGAGCCGCTCCAGCCGCCGGAACTCCGGCCAGGTCGCCCAGTCGCCGACGAGGTTGGAGTTGGCGATGAGCACCCGGGGAGCCCACTCATGGGTGGTCATCACGCCGACCGGCCTGCCCGACTGCACCAGCAGGGTCTCGTCGCCCCGCAGGGTGGTGAGCTCGCGCACGATCGCGTCGTACGACGGCCAGTCTCGGGCCGCCTTGCCGCTGCCGCCGTAGACGACGAGCCGCTCCGGATGCTCCGCGACCTCGGGGTCGAGGTTGTTCATGAGCATGCGCAGGGCGGCCTCCTGCTGCCAGCCGCGCGTGTTCAGCGTGCCGCCGCGCGGAGCCCGGATCGGAGCCCGGCCACCGGAAGCCCCGACGCCCATGACATGGTCGCCGGAAACCTCGTCATGCGCGGCCCTGCCGTTGAGGGCGCCGCCGCCGTCGTCAGCCACGAGTTCTCCTCCCACCCGCGCCTGCGGCGCATGGTTCTATTCAGTGAGTCCCATCATCGTGGGTGAATGAATAGATTCAGTCAATGAGGAACACCCCACGGGCGGCGGCCGACGCCTCGAACGCCTCCAGGCGGGCCTGTGCCCCGGGCAGTTCGTCGCACATCGCCTCGAGCAGCACCCGGCCGAGCATCATCGGTGCGCACGCCGTGTCGAACACCAGGTGCGTGCCCACCGCGGCGGTGAGCAGAACGTGCGACAGGCCGGCGAGGGACGGCACGCGCCGGTCAGCGACCGTGACGACGGCGAGCCCGGCCGTGCGGGCGGCCCGGAGGGCGTCGACCAGTTCGGCGGGATAGCGGGGCAGGGCGAAGCACAGCAACGCCGTCGCCCCGGCCGCCGCCGCCTGCTCGACCCGGTCGGCGAGGAGCGACCCCGCCTCGTGCAGGGGGCGTACGTCGGGGTGGACCTTCGCCGCGAAGTAGGCGAATCCGGCGGCCTGGGCCGCGGCGGCCCGCAGGCCCAGCACCGGCAGCGGCCGCGAGGCGGCCAGCAGGCGGGCCGCCTCGGCGACGGGCCCGGGGTCGTCCAGCGACCGGGCGAGGGCGCGCAGGTTCTCGATCTCCGCCAGCACGGCCCGCCGATATCCGCCACCCGCGCCCGTTGTCCGATCCGGGCCCGGATCGGCATCCCCGGGCCCGATCTGCTGAGACCCGGCTTGCTGAGACCCGGCTTGCTGAGACCCGGCTTGCTGGGGCACGGGTTTCTGAGGCACGGGTTTCTGAGGCACGGAGCGCGCGGGCGCGCCGGGGTCCGACGACGGACGATGCGCGTCCTCCGGCGTGGCGATAAGCGTCGGCGTGGGCTCCTCCCCCCGGCCCCCGGTCCGCCCGTCCGCGCCGCCGTCGGAGAGCCGGGGCGCCACCGTGGAGGTGCGGGCATCCAGTCCGGCGTCCTCCCCGTTCCGGCCGGAGCCGTCCCGTTCCCGGCCCGGCCGTACGCCCAGCTCGCGGAACCTGCGCCGGAGACCGGGATATCCGCTGTAGCCCAGCGCCGTCGCGAAGCGGGTCACCGACGGCTGGCTGACCCCGGCCAGCTCGGCGACCTCGATGCTCGACAGGAACGGCGCCTCGGCGGCGTGCTGCGCGAGGCAGTGGGCGATCCTGCGCTGCACGGGCGTCAGCCGATGCCCCTCGAACAGCCGCAGCAGGCGGGACGCGGCGTCGCCGTCAAGGCCGCCGAGGTCCCCGGGGACGTCGCGATCGCCGTCCTGACGGCGGGCGTCACCCTGATCGCCCAGGTCATGATCGCCGCGGCCGTCACCCTGATCGGCGACGTCGCGGTGGGCGGCCGGGCTGTCGTCCGCGTGGTGGCCGGTGTTCATCGTCCTCCGCCTCGCCTGCCCGCGCCGGGCCGTTCGGTCTGCATGCTTTTATTCAACACGCAGTCTGCGGGGCGGGTTGTCCACAGGCAAGGCGCCGTCAGCGCGACACGCGCGGAGATTGCCTAGTCTGATCGGCAGAACCCAGCAAGGAGATTGCCGTTGATGACCGGTGGTGTGAGAAGTGGTGGCCTGGGCCGGCGCCTGGGGCTTGTCGCGGGAGCCGCCGCGCTGGCGGCGGCGGTGTGGGCGGTGCGGGACGTCCCGGCCGCGCTGGGGGCGCGGCCCTCGGGTGAGCGGGCGCTGCGGGTGCGGCGCTCGAAACAGTTCCGCGACGGCGCGTTCCGCAACACGAGCCCCAGCCCCGTCCTCCCGCCGGGGACCAGGCAGCAGGTCGTCCGCGAGTTCCTCCGCCGGACGCAGCGCAAGCCCCGGCTGCCCGTTCCCCTGATGACTCCCGGCCCGTCCCGGGGCGGCGACCTCGACGTCGTCTGGTACGGCCACTCCTCGGCCCTGATCGAGATCGAGGGGCGGCGGGTGCTGCTCGATCCGGTGTGGAGCGAGCGTTGCTCCCCGGCGTCGTTCACCGGGCCGCGTCGTCTGCACCCCCCGCCGGTGCCGCTGTATCAGTTGCCCGAGCTCGACGCGATCGTCATCTCGCACGATCACTACGACCACCTCGACATGGACACGGTGCGTCTGCTGGCCCGCACGCAGTCCGCGACGTTCCTGGTGCCGCTCGGGGTCGGCGCCCATCTCGAACGGTGGCGGGTGCCCGCGTCCCGGATCGTCGAGCTCGACTGGAACGAGGAGACCACGGTGTCCGGCCTCCGGTTCGTGGCGACCCCCGGCCGTCACTTCTCCGGCCGCGGGCTCCGCCGGGACCAGACCCTCTGGGCCTCGTGGGTCATCGCGGGCGAGCGGCGGCGGGTCTTCTACACCGGCGACTCCGGATACTTCGACGGATATGCCGCGATCGGCGAGACGTACGGGCCGTTCGACCTGTCGGTGATCCAGATCGGCGCCTACAGCAAGGGCTGGCCGGACATCCACATGACGCCGGAGGAGGCGATCCTCGCCCACCTCGACGTACGCGCCGGGGTGCTGCTGCCGGTGCACTGGGGCACGTTCTCGCTCGCCCCGCACGCCTGGAACGACCCGATCGACCAGCTGTGGCGGGAGGCCAAGGCACGCGACGTGCGCCTCGTGGTGCCGCGACCGGGCGAGCGGGTCACGGTGGACGACCCGCCGCCGGTGGACGGCTGGTGGCAGACGATCCTGTGAGGAGCCGGTCCGCGCCGGCCGGTCAGCTCACCCGGGCCGTGTCAGGGGGCATGGCCCCCGGATGGCTCAACGCGTCGGCGCGGGTCGGATACACGGTGAGCCGTGAGGTCAGGCCGAGCAGCGAGAACAGGTGACGCATCTGCGGGCTCATTCCGCAGAGCGCGCCGTCGCCGTCCTTCGGCGGGGTGCGGACGCAGGCGTCGATGAGCACTCTCATGCCGGCGCTGTCGATGAACCGCAGCTTCTCGACGTCGAACAGGATGCGCGTCGCGGGACGGGCCAGGAGGGGTGCCACCCGCTCACGCAGCCGGGGGACCGTGATCACATCGAGTTCGCCGCTGAGGGTGACGAGCGTGAAGGGAGGTGACTGCGCCACCGACACCTGGAAGTCGTGCATGGGTCCCACCTCCGTTGGTGAGACGACCCCACCGGAACAGCTTCCGGACTTGGCCATACTACGTGTAACCGGGCGATTAATCGCATATTGCCACCGAAAACTCTGTTCAGGTTTCACCTGCGCCTCTCGGGTACTCGCCGTTCATGGGCATACGGGCGGCGGTCGTCTGCCTCAGGCCGGTCACCGCACCGGTCGCGGCGCTGGTGACGGCGCTGGTGATGACGGGGTGCGCCTCGGCGCGGGACCCATCGGTCGCCGCGACGGCGCAGCGGTTCCTGTCCGCGGCCGGAGACGGCCGGGGCGGAGCGGCGTGCCGTCTCCTCGCTCCCGAGGCCGCGCGATCTCTGGACGACTGTGAGAAGGACATCGTGTCCATCGGGCTGCGAGCGGGCACGATCCGCGGCGTCGAGGTGTGGGGCAACGAGGCGCGCGTGCGGGTGGACGGCGACACGCTCTTCCTGCACCGGTTCCCGGACGGCTGGCGGGTGCGGGCCGCGGGCTGCAGGCCCCGGCCCGATCAGCCGTACGAATGCGAGGTGCGGACGTGAACGGCGCGCGAACGCTCTGCGTGGTGCTGCTGGTGATGATCGCACTGGGCCTCGCGTACGCGATCTTCGTCGGCCTGACGGGGGGGTGACGGCGATGAAGCGTCTGATCAGGGAAAACTCGCTCTCGCTGTGCTTCCTGCTGCTGTTCCTGGCGGCCCTGGCCGGGCAGTCGGTCGCGGGTGCGGCGGCCTTCAACGCGGAGCAGGCGGCCAACGGTGGCTCCCCCGTCGGCTGGGCCGAGTACGTCACCTCGTCGAGCTTCGCCGTCGACGTGGCGGAGAACTGGCAGTCGGAGTATCTGCAGTTCTTCCTCTACATCCTCATCACCGTCTGGCTCGTCCAGCGCGGCTCACCGGAGTCGAAGAAGCCCGGCGAGGAGGGCCTGGAGACCGATGCCGAGCAGAAGGTCGGCCGCTACGCCGAACCCGGCTCCCCCGCCTGGGCGGCGGCGCCCGGCTGGCGGCGGGCGGTCTACAGCCATTCCCTGGGCATCGCGATGGGCCTGATCTTCCTGCTGTCCTGGCTGGCCCAGTCGGTCGCCGGCCTCGCGGCGTACAACACCGAGCAGCTCGCCCAGCTGGAGGACACGGTCGGCTGGGGCGGCTACGTGGCCTCCCCCGACTTCTGGAACCGCACGCTCCAGAACTGGCAGTCGGAGTTCCTGGCGGTCGCCTCCATGGTCCTGCTGTCGATCTTCCTGCGCCAGCGGGGCTCACCGCAGTCGAAGAAGGTCGGCGACCCGCACGCCAAGACGGCGTCCAGCGGCTGAGGCTCCCGCCCAGGCCCCCACCCACGACCCCGCCCAGGGCCCACCCGCGGCCCCGCCCCACCGGATGACAATCTAGGTCAAAGGCTCCGAATGTCCACGTTTGTCGCATTCCACGGTTTGGGTACGCCCAGCGCCAATCGTGGGGAGGAGCACCCAGATGACGTTCAATCCGCTGCAGGAGCGGGGAGTCCCGCTGGATCGGCAGCTGCGCAACTGGCGCGAGCTGAATGTCACACCGATCGACCCCGACCG
Organism: Microbispora hainanensis; assembly: GCF_006874475.1. Classification (GTDB taxonomy): domain Bacteria; phylum Actinomycetota; class Actinomycetes; order Streptosporangiales; family Streptosporangiaceae; genus Microbispora; species Microbispora hainanensis. The sequence goes on along the minus strand of NZ_VIRM01000023.1, from coordinate 49,824 downwards.
CGCCGATCCCTACACCCGGTGCCGGATCATCACGATGAACGGCATCGAGATCGAAGCGATCATGTTCAGCCATCATTTCGCCCGCCGCTGCCAGGACCTGGAGGTGCGGCAGCGCCTGGCCGAGGTGCGCTACATCGAGGCCCAGCAGCAGAAGGCGGTCAACTGGCTGCTGCCGGGGCAGTCCTCGGTGCTGGAGACGACCCTCGGCTACGAGCAGGTGGCGGTGGACCTGACCGCCTGGGTGGCCCGCATGGAGCCCGACCCCTATCTCAAGCAGGCCTACCAGTTCGGCGTGCTGGAGGACTTCGACCACCTCTACCGGTACGCCAACCTGTACGAGATGATCGAGCACCGCAAGGCCGAGAAGATCGTCGACCAGCTCACCGAGGTGATGCCGGGCCGGCCGACGAAGATGCACCACCGCCACCCGGTCGACAACGTCCGCGAGCACTACGACCGCAACAAGGCGAAGCCGATCTCCAAGCTGCACGCGCTGACCATCATGTCCGCCGAGCAGCAGACGATGAACTTCTACATGAACGTCGGCCCGACGTACATGGAGCCGATCGCGCGGCAGCTCTACCAGGAGATCGGGCTCATCGAGGAGGAGCACGTCACCCACTACGAGTCGCTGCTCGATCCGGGCGAGACGTGGTGGGAGCAGTGGCTCAACCACGAGTACAACGAGTGCTACCTGTACCACTCGTTCATGCAGACGGAGTCCAACCCCAGGATCAAGGCGATCTGGGAGCTGCACTTGAACATGGAGCTGGAGCACCTGCGGATCGCCGCGGACATGTTCCGCCGGCACGACGGACGCGAGCCGGAGCAGGTGGTGGCCCGGGAGCTGCCGAAGCCGGTGACGTTCGAGCCCAACAAGGAGTATCTGCGCGAGCTGATCTCCACGCAGATCGACTACACGACCCTGGGCACCGGGTATGTCCAGGAGGCCCACGAGCGGTTCCAGCGCTGGCAGGACCAGCTCATGGGCGGGGAGGAACCGCCCAGCGAGCGCGTCATCGACGACAACCGCGCCAGGTCGGGCGACGAGTACCGCCTGGAGACCGAGGGCACCCATCCCCTCTACAGCCTGCGCACCCACTGAGGACGCGCCCCGGCCCGGGCCCGTACGCGTACGGGTCCGGGCCGGGGGTCGTGCCCTTACCCGCGCATCGCCTGCCGGATCAGGTCGCGCGCCCGATCCATGATCGCCGCCGGCGGGCCCAGCAGCAGGTTGCGCGTCATCGACTCCACCCCCGGGCGCGGACGGGTGGGGGCCATCGCCTCGGCGGCCCGGACCCCGAGCGCCATCGCCCGCCGCTCGGCCGCCGTCGTCTCGGCCCGGAGCCTGGTGAACTCGTAGCGCTCCTCGGCCCGCGCGTGCGTGAGCACGGCCATCCGCAGCCGGTCGAGCTCGGACATGAAGCCGGGGTGCTCGGGGCCCATCTCGTTCAGCCTGAGGAGCATCTCCTTGGCCTCGCGCTCCTCCTTGAGCCGGTCGGCCACTACGCCCGTTCCCCCGTCCACCCGCAGCCGGGTGTAGGGGTGGACGATCTCCTCCTCCGCCGTCTCGTGGACGGCCAGCATGCGCACCAGCCGCCGGAACGGCTCGGCGCGCCGGTCCGGCGCGGCGTGCTCCACCTCGTCGAACATCTCCCTGATCAGCGCGTGCTGGTGGATGAGCAGGTCGACGACGTCGCCTTCCTTCATGAGTTCCGGCACCGGGTGCTGCGTCTCGGTCATGTCCCTCTCCCCTCTGATACGGCGCCCGGCCTCCCGCGGGAGGCCGGGCGCCGGACGAAACGGGACCACGGTCGAGCGTGACCGCACAGGGCGGACACCCGGCTATCTACCCCTGAAGGGCGCTGATCAGCAGCCGATCGGGCTCGACCCCAGCGCCACGTCGTCGTACCAGATGGTGTCGGAGTCGCTGCCGTAGCTCTCCCAGCCCAGGCGGAGCGTCGTCGGCCGGGGCGCGGTGGAGCGGCGCAGCCACTGGGCGTCCACGTCGGTGGTCGGCGTGCCGTCCACCCGCAGGCCGGCGATCTCCTGGTCGTCCAGGTACGTACGCATGGCCTGCTGCGTGGTGTCGATCTGGAAGCGCAGGCAGACCCAGCGGTTGACGGGCAGCGGGGAGCTCAGCGCGACGCCGGAGGGGCTCTGCTCGGGCAGCGTGGCGTCGTCGGACTCCCGGTTCCACTGGAGAGCGCCGTTCTGGCCGCCGATGCGCAGGTCCCTGCCGCCGTCCCTGGAGTCCGACATCGTGATCATCGAGACGTGGGTCGCCGGGAGCGCGGTCGTGTGGCGCACCCACATGCGGCCGTACACCACGGGCGCGATGCCGGAGACGTTCTTGGTGGTCGCGGCGAAGATGTGGTTGCAGTAGTTGCCGCCGCCGTTGATCCGCAGCGACTTGCCGCCGCTGTGCACGGTGGCGGTGTCGATCGTGGCGGTGCCGGTGCCCGAGCAGTTCGGGGTGGTCACCTGCCACTCACCCGACGGCGTGCCCGACTGGTCCTCGAAGCCCGAGCAGACGACCAGCCCGGTCCCGGAGCAGCCGGACGGCGTGGGCGTCACCGACGGGCTGGGCGAGGGAGACGGCGAAGGGGACGGAGACGGGGACGGGGACGGGGACGGCGAGTGGTCCACCGTGGGCGACGGGGACGGAGACGGGGACGGCGAGTGGTCCACGGTCGGCGACGGGCTCGGCGACGGGCTGGGCGAGGGCGAGGGGGAGGAGACGCCGCCGCACGGCACGCCGTTCAGCGACCAGTCGGACGGCGTCGTGAGGCTGCCCGACCAGGTGCCCTGGAACCCGAAGTCGGCCACGCCGCCCGTCGCCAGCGAGCCGTTCCACGCGACGTTGGTCGCGGTGACGCTCGTGCCCGACTGGCTGACCTGGGCGCTCCAGGCGTTGGTGATCTGCTGGCCGGTGTCCGCCGTCCAGCGCAGCGTCCATCCGCTGACCGCCGAGCCGAGGTTGGTGAGCCGCACCGAGGCGGTGAAGCCGCCGGGCCACTGGTTGGTCGTGTAGTCCACTTTGCAGACGGGAGCCGCGGTGGCGGTGCCGGGCACCAGCACGACCGCGAGGCCGGCGACCAGCGCGGCCAGGGCCGCGACCAGGCGCGCCACCGGAGAGCCCGGCAAACCGCGGGCCGCGAGGCGATGCCCTCGGACGGGACGGAACTGCTTCATGCGTACCTCGATTTCTGCGCATCTGCTCGTTCGGCACGCCGTCCCGCTCGCGGGCCGCGCCCCCTCACCGAGACAGGCGCCGGGCGCGCACGGTCGAACACGGGCAGGCGCGGGCACGCACGGACAGGCGAGGGTAGGCGCGCTCCCGCTCGGGGCCGCGGCCACTGGGACAGATGGGTCGCGACGCTGCGGCCCCCGGACGCAGATGTTTTCTCCGGGTCGCGGAACGGGTCAACGGACCCCGCCGCCCCCGGTCCGGGCCCGCCCCGGCGGCGGCGACGCCCGCGCAGCTCAGGGGCACGGCAGGGGCCGCGGACGGCCGGGCACGGGCCACGGCGCGAACTGAATCTTTCACCGCCGGCACCCGCGCGTCGTCACGCCCGGGCCCCTTGCTCCCCCGCCGCCCGGATTGTTGCGAGGGGGCCGGTGCCCCGCGCGCCCGACTCTCGTAGTCTTCGCACTGAAACGCGCGAACGCAAAGGACAACCCCCAATGGCAGATGCAGGGTCCTGGGTCGTCGTCGGGCTCGACAACGGCGGCACAAGCAACAACGCGACCGTTCTGGACGCCTCAGGGCGGTTCCTGGTGGACCGGTTGGTCGAGACCCCCAGCCTCGTGCGGGAGGGTCCCGAGGTCGCGGTCGAGCAGCTTCTGCTCGCCCTCGACAACGTGCTGGAGCTGACCGGCACGCCGCGTTCCGCCGTACGCGCGGTGGGCCTGGACACCCCGGGCCCGGCCAGCGCCGACGGGGTGATCTCCTCCAAGGGCGCGACCAACTTCGTCGATCCCGGCTGGTTCGGCTTCGACTTCCGCGGGGCCCTGGAGTCGCGGCTGGGGCTGCCGGTCGTCTACAACAACGACGGCAACGCCGCGGCGCTCTACTCCCACCACGTACGCTTCGGGCCGGACGCCTGGCAGCACTCGTCGGTCTCGGCGATCGTCGGCACCGGGCTCGGCGGCGGCGTCATCCAGTCGGGGCACGTGGTGAAGGGCGCCGCCGGGATGGCCGGCGAGCTCGGGCACGTCCACATCCCGCTGCAGGGCCTGCTTGAGGACGGCCAGCCGCTTCCCGAGTGCAACTGCGGCTTCGTGGGGGACGCCGAGAGCGTCGCCTCGCTGACCGGCATCGAGAAGAACCTGCTGCCCTACTGGCTGACCCGTTTCCCCGATCACGAGCTCCACAAGGTCGAGCCGGTCGGGAAGGCCGCCAAGCTGCTGCGCGGCTACGCGGAGAACGGCGACCCGCTCGCGCTCAAGGTCTTCGAGCAGCAGGCGATGGCCATCGGCAGGCTGTTCACGATCGCGGCCAACTTCACCGACCCGGACGCGTACTTCCTGGGCGGCGGGGTGGTCGAGGCGGCCCCGGACTTCCGCGAGTGGTTCCTGGAGAAGGTCCGTGAGCACACCCTGCTGCGCGAGGAGCAGCGGCGGGTGGCCTCGGTGACGCTGGTCGAGGACCTCGACATGGCGGGCGCCCGGGGTGCGGCGCTCGCCGCCCTCGCCGAGATCGTGGGCCGCTGACACCCTGTCGCGTCCGGGCCCGGTCACGGCGGGTGATCTGGACGGATCACCCGCCCGGACGGGGTCCGGCGGACGGAACGTCCAGAGCGGGTTGCGAATCTCGTTCGGTTCGGCACGATGCGGACTCGTGAACGACACAGACCTGCTCAACGGCCGCCGCTTCGTCATGGTCAGCTCCACGGCCAGCGTGGTGGACGCCGACGCGCCGACCGAGTTCGCCTACGAGGAGTCGGGCGGCGTCATCTGGGGGCACTACACGGGCGACACCGTCGTCCACGGCCGGTTCGTGGGCACGCGGGACAGCGACCGCATCGAGCTGTCCTACGTCCACCTGCTGAAGACCGGCGAGCGCGCGAGCGGCCGCAGCGTCAGCCGCATCGAGACGGCCGAGGACGGGCGGCTGCGCCTGGTGGAGGAGTTCCAGTTCGAGGGCGACGACGCCACCCACGTCAGCGTCTGCGCCGAAGTCGCCTGACACCTACGATTCGTCGCGCAGCGCGGCGCGGCCCTCGGCCGCGCCGACGAAGCGCATCTTGCCGAGCGGCAGGCCCTGTCCCTGTCCCTGTCCCTGTCCCTGTTCGGGCTCCGGGGAGGCCGAGGGGGCGGGCCGCCGCTGGGCGCCCCGGCCCCGGTCGCTCGGCAGCACGTACGGCCGCCTGAGCACCTCGTCGAGGATGAACACGGTCTCGGTGGCCTTGACGGCCGGGATGTTGGCCAGGCGTTCGGTGACCATCGCGTGCACCTCGGCCACATCGGCCATCCGCACCTGGATCATGGCGTCGTGCTGCCCGGTGGTGATGGCGCAATACTCCACCTCCGGCATCTGCGCGAGCTGGGCGCGGAACTGCCGCCACATCTGCTGGCGCACGGTCACGAAGATCAGCGCGACGATGCCGAGACCGGCCCGCTGGTGGTCGATCTCAGCCGTGAAGCGCTTGATCACGCCGTCGGCGCGCAGCGCCTCGAACCGCGTGTAGGCGTTGGCCCGGGAGATCCCCACGCGCTCGGCGAGTGCGGAGACCGAGACCCGCCCGTTGTCCCTGAGCACCTCAAGGATCTTCAGGTGAGTGGCGTCCAGCTCCAGGCCGATGCCGATCCGTCCAGTGGCGCCGCCCCCGGACCCCGAGTTGCTTGACATTTCGGTCACTGCTTCATCCTCCGTGGGAGATTCGTCTCGGCCTGGCCGCACGAGCTGGACTTTCTGCCGGACAATCCTGGACGATCGGCGACCAAACGTCCATACGGCCAAGAGTTGGCCTGTTTTCGGAGGACACATAATGACGACCCGTTCGTGGCAGGTGAGGGCCGGCCTGCTCCCGGTTGTGCTCACCGGCGCCCTCGCCCTCGCGGCCTGCTCCGGCGGCGGCTCGTCCAGCAGCACCCCCAGCGGCGCCGCGGGCAAGACGCTCGTGATAGACACCTCGTTCGACCTCAAGACGGCGGACCCGGGCCGGACCTACGAGCCGACCGGCCTGATCGTCGACAAGGCGACCTACGACACGCTTCTCACGTTCGACGGCTCCGACGTCACCAAGCCGGTGCCGTCGCTCGCCGAGTCGTACGAACTGTCGCCCGACGGCAAGACGCTCACGCTCAAGCTGCGGCAGGGCGCGAAGTTCGCCGACGGCTCCCCGGTGACGGCCGACGACGTGGTGTTCTCGCTCACCCGCGTGCGCGATATGAAGGGCACGCCGTCGTTCCTGCTCGACGGCGTGGAGATCGCCAAGACCGACGACTCGACCATCACGCTGACGTCGAAGACCTCCAACCCGGCGCTTCCGTACATCCTGCCCAACCCCGCGCTCGGCATCCTCAACGCGAAGGCGGCCAAGGAGCACGGCGCGACGGACGACCCGGGCGACAAGGCCGAGCAGTACCTCAACTCCACCTCGGCCGGCTCGGGGCCGTACACGATCGAGTCGTTCAACGTGAGCAGCCAGGTCGTGCTGAAGGCGAACGCGAACTACTGGGGCGCGAAGAAGCCGTACTACGACAAGGTGGTCATCCGCAACGTCGAGTCGGCCACGCAGAAGCTCAACGTGCAGCGCGGCGACAGCCAGGTGGCGCTGAACCTGTCCGGCGACCAGGTCGGCGGCATCTCCGGCGGCCTGCAGGTCAACCGGACCACCTCGGCGTACGTGTTCTTCCTGCTCGCCAATCAGGACTCGGGCGTCAGCAAGGTCACCTCCAACCCCAGGTTCGTCGAGGCGGTGCGCAAGGGCATCGACTACCAGGGTCTGCTGGAGCTGGCCGGCGAGGGCTCGACCCAGGCGTCGGGCATCATCCCGTCGATGTTCCTCGGCGCGCTCCCCGCCGGCCAGGCGGCCACGCGCGACGTCGAGGGCGCCAAGGCGGCGCTCGCGGCGAGCGGTGTGACCGACCCCACGGTCAAGCTGGAGTATCCCAGCGAGCTGACCGTGAACGGCCTGTCCTTCCAGCCGCTGGCCGAGCGCATCCAGGCCAACCTCAAGGACGTCGGCATCACGGTCGAGCTGACCCCCGCGCCGGTCACCACCGCCCTGGACAACTACCGCAACGGCAAGGAGGAGCTGGGCCTGTGGTACTGGGGCCCCGACTTCCCCGACCCCAGCAACTACCTGTCGTTCGCGCCGGGCAAGCTGGTCGGCCTGCGGGCCGGATGGAAGGCGGGCGCGGACAAGGACGTCGAGGCCGCGGCCGACAAGGCGGCCGCCGCGGTGACCGACGACGACCGCACGCAGGCGTACACCGACTTCCAGCAGAAGCTCAACGCGACCGGTCCGTTCATGCCGCTGATCCAGCCCGGTCAGAACATCGTGGCGGCCGCGTCCGTCACCGGTGTGGCGTACCACCCCGTGTGGACGATCAATGTCGCCGACCTCGGCGCCAAGTAGACGTCGTACGGGGAACCGGGCGGTGCGCAGCCCGCTCGCCCGGTTCCTGGTGCGCCGCATCGTCACGGCGGTGCTGCTGGCGCTGGGGATCACGCTGGTCACCTTCGTGCTGACCAACCTGGTGCCGGGCGACCCCGTGGCGGCCAACCTCGGCCAGCGGGCGCTCGGCGACCCGGGGATCGTGGCCCAGTGGCGCGCCGACCACGGCCTCGACCGGCCACTGCCGCAGCAATACCTGCTGCACCTCGAAGGGCTGCTGCACGGCGACCTCGGGACGAGCCAGCAGAGCCACCGCCCGGTGCTCGACGACCTCTCCGAGGCGGTGCCGGCCACGCTGGAGCTGGCCGGGGCCGCGATCCTCGTCTCGCTGATCCTCGGCGTGGGATTCGGCGTGATCGCGGCGCTGCGCCGCGACCGGATCTCCGACCACGTGCTGCGGGTGCTGAGCCTGATCGGCATCTCGGTGCCGACGTTCTGGCTCGCGCTCGTGGCGTTCTACGTGTTCTTCTTCCGGCTCCAGATCACCCCGGGCAGCGGCCGCATCGATCCCGGGATGACCCCGCCGCCGCAGGTCACCGGCCTCCTCACGGTCGACGCCCTGCTGTCGGGGCGCTGGGACGTGCTCTCCTCGGCCGTCGGCCACCTGGCCGCGCCGGCGCTCGTGCTGGCCCTCTACACGATCGGCCTGCTGACGCGGTTCACCCGCTCGGCCGTGCTGGAGGTGCTCGGGCAGGACTACGTGCGCGCGGCCCGCGCCAAGGGCCTGCCGGGCCGCGTGGTGCTGTTCCGCTATGTGCTGCGCCCCGCGCTGGTGCCGATCATCACCGTGGCCGGTCTGGCGTTCGGCAGCCTGCTGTCCGGCACCGTGCTGGTGGAGGCCGTCTTCGCCTGGCCGGGCGTCGGCCAGTACGCCTACAAGAGCGCCACCACCCTCGACCTGCCCGCCGTCATGGGCGTCGGCCTCGTGGTGGGCGTGGTCTACCTCGTCATCAACCTGGTCGTCGACGTGCTGTACGGCGTCATCGACCCGAGAGTGAGGGTCTCGTGAAGCGCGCCGGCCTGTTCGCGCGCACCCGCGTGAGCCGGCTCCCGCAGGCGTGGCGGCGGCCGCTGGCGATCGTCGGCACCGTCGTCGCGCTGATCTGGATCGTGGTCGCGCTGGCCGCGCCCGTGCTCGCGCCGCACGACCCGCTGGCGCAGGAGCTGCCCCGGCTCGCGCCGCCCGGCCCCGGCCACTGGCTCGGCACCGACCAGCTCGGCCGCGACATCCTCAGCCGGATCATGTACGGCGCGCGGGTGTCCATCCCGCTGACGCTGCTGCTGGTGGCGCTGTCGGTGGTGATCGGCGGCCTGCTCGGCGCCTGCGCCGGCTACTTCGGCCGGTGGGTGGACGAGACGATCATGCGCCTGGCCGACCTCGTGTTCGCCTTCCCCACCGTCATCCTCGCGATGGTCGTCGCCGCCGCCCTCGGCGCGAGCCTCGGCAACGCGGTGCTCGCCGTGCTCGTCGTCGCCTGGCCGGCGTACGCGCGGGTCACCCGCGGCCTGGTGCTCGGCGTACGGGAACGGGAGTTCGTGCTGAGCGGCAGGCTGCTGGGCTTTTCCGCCTGGCGGTCGCTGCGGGTGGACGTGCTGCCCAACGTCACCGGACCCGTGCTGGTGCTCGCCACCCTCGACATCGGCACCGCGCTGCTGCTGCTGTCGGGCCTGTCGTTCCTCGGGCTCGGCGCCAAGCCGCCGTCGCCCGAGTGGGGCGCGATGGTCGCCGGAGGGGTGGAGGTCTTCGACAGCTGGTGGGTCGCGACGTTCCCCGGGCTCGCGATCCTCACGGTCGTCCTCGCGTTCAACTTCCTCGGCGACACGCTGCGCGACGCGCTCGACCCGCGTACCGCCCGGGCGATCAAGGAGCGTGCACTGTGACGGCCGCACCGAAGACGGCGGCGCTGACGATCGAAGGGCTGCGGGTCTCGATCGGCGGCCACGACGTCCTGCACGGCGTCGACCTGACCCTGGAGGCCGGCCGCGTGCACGGCCTCGCCGGCGAGAGCGGCTCGGGCAAGACCATGACCGGGCTCGCCGTGCTCGGCCTGCTCCCCCACGGCTCCCGGGTGTCGGGACGGATCGCCTTCGGCGGCCGCGACCTGCTGGAGATGCCTGCCCGCGAGCTCAACGAGGTGCGCGGCGCGAAGATCGCCATGGTCTTCCAGGACCCGGCGACCAGCCTGCACCCGATGCTGACGGTGGAGCGGCAGCTCACCGAGCACATGCGCCACCACCTGGGCGTCGGCAGGAAGGAGGCGCGGGAGCGGGCCGCCGGCCTGCTCGCCAAGGTGCGCATCCCGGGCCCCGAGGAGGCGCTGAAGCGCTACCCGCACCAGTTCTCCGGCGGCATGCGGCAGCGCATCGCCATCGCCGTCGCGCTGGCCTGCGAGCCCGAGGTGCTCATCGCCGACGAGCCGACGACCGCGCTCGACGTCACCGTGCAGGCCGGGATCCTGCGCCTGCTGCGCGGCCTGTGCGACGACCTCGGCCTCGCCGTCCTCCTCGTCACCCACGACCTCGGCGTGATGTCGGCGGTCGCCGACGAGGTGAGCGTGATGAAGGACGGGCTGGTCGTGGAGACCGGCCCGCGCGGCCGGGTGCTGCGCGAGCCGAGCCACCCCTACACCCGTTCGCTGCTCGACGCCCTGCCCGTGCCGCCCGCGGAGGAGTCACGATGACCGCGCCCCTGTTGTCCGTGGAGGACCTGGTCGTGGAGCACCGCACGCCGGGCCGCCCGGTCGTGCGAGCGGTGGCCGGGGCGAGCCTGCACGTCGCCGCCGGCGAGGTCGTCGGCCTGGTCGGCGAGTCGGGATGCGGCAAGTCCACCCTGGCCAGGGCGGTGTGCGGGCTGCACGGCGCGGCCTCGGGACGGATCCTCGTCGGCGGGCGGCCGGTGACGCCGCTCGGGCTGCGCCGCAGAGACCCCGCGCTCACCGGCGTACAGATGGTGTTCCAGGATCCGTACTCCTCGCTGAACCCGCGCCGCCGCGTGGGCGCGCAGATCGCCGACGGGCTGCGGACCGCGGGCGACAGCGCGACCAGCCCCGCCGACCTGCTCGAACGGGTCGGCCTGCCACGCGACTTCGCCGGCCGATATCCGCACGAGTTCTCCGGCGGGCAGCGGCAGCGCGTCGCGATCGCACGGGCGCTCGCCGCCCGGCCGTCGCTGCTGATCGGGGACGAGCCGATCTCGGCGCTGGACGCCTCCGCCCAGGCGCAGGTGGCCCGGCTCATGCGCGACCTCGCCGTGGAGTCCGGCGCGGGCCTGCTGTTCATCAGCCACGACCTGTCCGTCGTACGGCTGATCGCCGACCGGATCGCGGTCATGTATCTCGGCAAGGTGGTGGAGACCGGCCCGACCGCCGAGGTGTGGGCCGACCCCCGGCACCCGTACACGCGGGCGCTGCTCGCCGCGATCCCCTCCCCCGACGGCGCGGGCGTGCTGCCCGCCGAGCTGCCCGGGGACGTGCCCGACCCCGCCGATCCCCCGGCGGGCTGCCGGTTCCACCCCCGCTGCCCGCTGGTCATGGACGTGTGCCGGGAGAAGGAACCGGACTTCGGGCCGGTGGCCTGCTGGCTGCACGCGCCGGAGCCGTCCTCCGCGTCATGATCGACCCGCTCATGCTGGAGGACGTGCGCGCGGGGATGACCGGGGCGGGGGTCGACGCCCTCGTGCTGCGGCCCTCCCCGGACTTCCGCTACCTGCGGGCGGGCCCGCCGGCGGGCGCGGACGGCGAGAGCTACCTCGTGGTGGCGCTCGACGGGCCGCCCGCCCAGGCCGGTGACCCCGCGCAGGCGGCGGCCCTTGTGCCGCCGACGGCCCGCCGTGTGGCGGTGGACCCGCAGATGCCCGCCGCCGAGCTGTTCGCGCTGCGCCTCGACGCGGAGCTCGTGCTGGCCTCGGCCGTCCTCGCGCCGCTCCGCCTGCGCAAGCGGGCCGACGAGGTGGCCGCGATGCGGCACGCCGCCGCGGCGGCCGACGCCGTGCTGCTCGCCGCCCGCGAGCTGGCGTGGTTCGGCGCCACCGAGCTGGCGATGGCCCGCAGGCTGCGGGCGATGCTCGCCGAGACGGGCTGCGAAGGGACCCCCTCCGTGCTCGTGGCGGCGGGCGAGCACTCCGCCGGCCCGCGCCACCGGCCGTGCGACCGGGTGATCAACCCCGGCGACGCGCTGCTCGTCTCGATCGGCGGGCGCTGGAACGGCTACTGCGCCGAGGTCGCCCGGGTCTTCGCGGTCGCCGAGCCGCCGGAGGACTTCGACGCCATGTACTCGGTCGTCCTCGCCGCGCAGCGGGCCGCCGTCGACCTCGTACGCCCCGGGGTCGCGTGCGCCGAGGCCGCGGCGGTCGCCCGCGAGGTCATCGACGGAAGCGGCTACGGCGCCTACGCCGCCGCCCGCGCCGGCCGGGGCATCGGGCTGAGCCCGGCCGAGGGGCCCTGGCTGGCGGCCGGGGAGAGGTTCGAGGCCGGGATGACCGTCTGCCTGGAGCCCGCCATCTATCTGCCCGAGCTCTTCGGCGCCCGCGTGGCCGACGTGGTCGTGTGCGGCGAGGACGGGCCGGAGCTGCTCAGCACCGGCTCCCGCGCGCTGCACGTCCTCGACCGGTAGACCGGCTCCCCGGGGGGACCACCGGGCGGGCCGTCAGACCGGGGGCTCGGGGTCGTACTGCATGCGCCGGCGCACCTCCCGGGCCCGCTCGACCCCGGCGAGCCGTGCCACCAGGTGGAGCGCCATGTCGATTCCCGCCGACACCCCGGACGAGGTGACCACGTCGCCGTCGTCGACGAAACGCTCCTCGCGCCGGACGTCGATGGTCGGGTCGAGCTCGGCGAGCAGGTCGAGGGCGCCCCAATGCGTGGTCGCCGGACGGCCCGCCAGCAGCCCGGCCGCGGCGAAGACGAGCGACCCGGTGCAGACGCTGGTCATCAGGGGCACGCGTCCACGCAGGTCCCGCACCCAGGCGAGGTGGTCGGGGTCCTTCAGCTGGGGACGGGTCCCGGCGCCGCCCGGGTGCAGGAAGACGTCCAGGTCACCGACGTCGGCCGCCGACCTGTCGGCGTGCAGCATCAGCCCCTTCGACGCCCGTACGGCTCCCGCCTCGGGCGCGAACGCGACGACCTCCGCCTCGTCCGGGCGCAGTTTGGCCCACACACCGAAGACCTCCCAGGGGCCGACCGCGTCGAGTTCCTCCACCTGGTCGAACAGCAAGATCCCGATCCGTGTCATGCCCCCATCCTCGCGCAGGGGGCGTACGGAGACGAAAGCACCGGCAAGAGTGGGCAAATAGTCGCTATCCGCACCAGCAACCCCAGGAGGCTCGATAGAGGATAGAAAGGTCATTTTCCCGAAGCTCTCGCGGGTCGGGCAGCGATCCGCGTCGGGACACGTCATCGGGGAGGATCCATGACCACGACCGAGGCGACGCCGGGCACGACCACGGCTGGCACGACCGCCGGCACGACCACGACCGGCACGACGACCGCCCGGGGCCGGACGACCCGCGCCCGGACGACGACCACGCGGCCCACGACAACGCGGCCCACGACCACTCCGGCTCCGCGCGCCGGCAAGAGCATGGAGACGAAGGAGGAGCACCGGCCCCAGCTGGACCTGAACCTGCCGTTCATGCGCATCCAGTTCCGGCCACCCGAGATGCACCTGCCGCACGTCGGCATGCCGCACATCAGCGGCCGCGACGTCGGGCAGGCCATGGACGTCGCCCGCACGTTCCTGCCGCCGCCGGAGCGAATCATGTACTACGGCGGGCTCGGGGCGCTGGCCGCGCTCGGCATCCTGGAGTGGCCGGTGGCGGCGGCCATCGGCGCGGGGACGATGATCGCCCAGCGCGCCAGGGGCCGGGAGCAGCGCTGGTCCCCGTTCGGCGGTGCACAGAAGGAGACCCCCGGGCGGACCACGCCGAGAACGGCCGCCACCGGAGCCGGAGCCACGCAGGAGCCGGCGGCGCCGACAGGGCGGACGACCGGGAGGAGAAGCACCACGGCCAAGGGCGAGGCGAAGACTCCCGCCACCACCACCGCCCGGCGCACCAAGGCCGGCGCCAAGTAACGCGGGGCGCCTCCCGCGGTCCGCGCCGGCGGCACCGCGCGATCGGCGCGTGCCCAGCATGCTTCGATCGGCACGCTGCCGGCGCACGATCGGACGCTGCCGGCGTGCACCCGGGGAACATCAAGCGGCATTCGGGAGCATTCAGGGGCATCCGGCCGGACGGTCGGCGAGCGGGCGACCGAGCGGCGGGCGAGCCGCGCCGGCCGATGCGCGGCGACCGGCACGCGCGGCACGGGCCGGCCCGTGAGTGGTCGCGAATCGTCCGCGCGTCACTCATCCGCACGCGCGACGGATCCGCGCGCCTGACCGATCCGCGCGCGTGACCGACCCGTGTCCCTGACCGACCCGAACGCGCGACCCACCCGCGTCCGTGACCGACCCGAACGCGTGACCGACCCGAACGCATGACCGACCCCGACGCGTGACTGATCGCCGCGCCTGAGTGATCCGCGCGTGACCCGCACGCACGACGGACCACCTGTGACCGACCCGCGTGACCGATCCTGCGTGCGTGAGCGATCCGGGGTACCTGGCTGATCCGCGCGCGTGGCCGATCGGGTGTGGCCGGGGCACGCTGACGGCCCTTTTCGCGGCGCCGTGGGGGCGGCATGATGCCCGGAACCGATGATCGCGCTTCATGATCGGGGACACGGCGGGGTACGCATGATCAGACGTGTATCCGCAACGGTCATCGACCGTTCACCGAACGGTAACCTTAACTACGCCGTTTTGGGAGGTTGGTGCGTCACTCTTCCCTAGAAGCCGATTTGTCCTAACGAGGTGTGAAGTGTCTGAGTTCCTCGCCGCCGTACTCTCCCGGGCGGCCATCATGGTCCTGGAGGCGCTGCTCGTGCGTCTCATTCAGGCTCTTGTGACGTCGACCTTCCGCATGCCGATGCCGCACGCGGCCTGACCGGGGGCGTCTTCCACCGTCACGGGCCGGCGCCGACCGGCCCGGAAGCACGGGCTCTCCCCGAGACGACGACCGTCGCGCCAGGCGAACAGCCAGGTGAACAGCCAGGTGAACAGCCAGGCGAACCAGCCGGTCGACTCCCCTCGCGAAGCCGCCGCCTCCTGCCGACCGCCACCCCCAGGCTCCGCCGACCGCTAGGCTCCGCCACCTGCCGCGCCCTGCCGGCTCCTACGCCGCCGACTCCTGCGCCCCGGCCATCTGCTGTCGGGCCGCGAACGGTCGTGCCGGGTGAACACCCGGTGAATGCGGAAGCCGGCCCCCTCGGGGGGCCGGCCGCTTGCCGCACCATCGCGCGCACCGACATGCACGCCGTCCAGCGGGGACGGGAGCGCCGGGAGATCGTCCCCGGCTCGGCGGCCCCTCGTCCCCCGGCGACGATCGCCACCCGATCGTCCGGGTCCCGCGGATCGTCGCCCCCGCGCGGGTCAGTCCTTGAAGGCGTCCTTCACCTTGCCGGCGGCGTCCTTGATCTTCTCGCCGGCCTGCTTCATGTGGCTCTCGGACTGGTCGGCCCGGCCCTCGGCCTCAAGGCTCTCGTCGTCGGTGACCTTGCCGAGCCCCTCCTTGGCCTTGCCGGCGACCTCTTCCGACTTGTTGCGGAACTTGTCCTCCGTGCTCATCCGGACACTCCTCTCGGTTCCAGAAGCTGACCAACCCCCCCTTTCCCCAGGTGAAGGGGCTAAACGCCGCACGGCGCGCCGTCGCACCCGCCCCATAAACACAATCCCGCCAAACCGGGAAAAAGTGACGAATCGGGCGTACGCTAGGAATAAGGACTACAGCACACACCTCTGAAGGGTGGTGTGACGTATGACACACGGCGCCGACATCGGGACGCATCCCGACATCATGCAGATGCGCGCTCGCTACGAGGCCGCCGCGGCGAATCCCGCCGCGCAGCTCGCCGACGGTCTCACGCTCCTGAGCGGCCTGTATCTAGCGCTCTCGCCGTGGATCGTCGGATTCAGCGGCACGCGGACTCCGCTTGCCGTGAACAACCTGATCACAGGCCTGGCCGTGGCGCTCCTGGCGATGGGGTACAGCTCGGCGTTCGGGCGCACCTACGGAATCTCCTGGGTCGCCCCGCTGCTCGGTATCTGGACCATCATCGCCCCCTGGGTGATCCGCGGAGGCATGGCGACCACGTCGACGATCGTCAGCAACGTGATCGTCGGCGCGCTCATCCTGCTCTTCGGCCTGGTGACCATGCGGTTCGGCATGATGGATCGCGGGCGGTCCGGCGGCGGCTTCCGCACGACGGGATCGGGGCACATGGGACCGGCCCACTGACCGGTCCGCCTGACCGGTCCGCCTGACCGGTCCGCCTGACCGGTCCGCGGCCTCCGGCGGGCGGCGCCCGCCCCGTGCCGGCCACCCGCGCGGGGGCGCGGCACCGCCATCCTGGGGATGTGCCGCCGCAGCCGACGCCGTGGCCGTCGTGTCAGCGGCTCCCGTTACTCTCGTCTCGTCGGAGACGAGAGGACGGTGGCGGCGTGACGACAACGGCCCCCGTCGCGAGTCCGGTGGACTTCGCGGCTTACGGCGATTACGGGATCAAGGCGGCCACCCGGCCGGACGGATCGTTCGAGCGGCCCCTCTACCGGTTCCGCGACCGCGTGACGGCCGACGGAAGCGGCGGATATCCCGCCGAGCCCGGGCGCTATCACCTGTACGTGTCGCTGGCCTGCCCGTGGGCCCACCGCTCGGTCATCGTCCGGGCGCTCCTCGGCCTTGAGGACGTCGTGTCGATGTCCGTCGTCGATCCCGTGCGCGACGGACGCGGGTGGGCGTTCCGCGAGGGCCCGGGCCACGGCCCGGACGAGCTCAACGGGTTCACGCTGCTGCGGGAGGCGTACGAGGCGACCGAGCCCGGCTACGACGGCCACGTGTCGGTGCCCGTGCTGTGGGACCGGAGCACCCGCCGGATCGTCAGCAACAACTTCCCCGACATCAGCCTCGACCTCGGCCAGGCGTTCGCGCGCTGGGCCAGGCCGGGCATCGACCTCTACCCCGAGGACCTCCGGGGCGACATCGACGCGCTCAACGAGCGCGTGTACGCCGACGTCAACAACGGCGTGTACAAGTGCGGCTTCGCCGAGAGCCAGGAGGCGTACGACGCGGCCGTGACGACGTTGTTCGCGGCGCTCGACGAGCTCGACGAACGCCTGGCCGGCGGCCGCTACCTGTTCGGCGACCGGCTCACCGAGGCCGACGTCCGCCTGTGGGTCACGCTGGCCCGGTTCGACACGGTCTACGTGACCCACTTCAAGGCGAACGTCCGCCGCCTGGCCGACTACCCCAACCTCTGGCGCTACGCCCGGGACCTCTACGCGAACCCGGCCTTCGGCGGCACGACGAACTTCGACCACATCAAGCGGCACTACTACGGCACCCACCCGAAGATCAACCCGCTGCGCATCGTGCCCGCCGGGCCGGTCATCGACTGGAGTCTGTAGCTCACGCGGAGGGCAGCGCCTCGCACAGCCGGTCGAGCTCGTCCTCGGTGTTGTAGTAGTGCACCGAGGACCGCACCAGCGAGGGCAGCGCGCGGGCCTCGAAGTCCCACCGGGCCGAGGACGCGGCGGACACCGAGACGTTGACCTTCGCGACCGACATCCGGGTGGCCACGTCCTGGCTGTCGTGCCCGTCCACGGTGAACGTCACGATGCCGCACCGCCGCGCGCCCCGGTCGTGCACGGTCACCCCGCGGATCGCGGCCAGCCGCGCGCGCAGCGCCTCGGCGAGACCGGTCACCCGCTCCTCGATGGCGTCGAGCCCGAGGCTTAGCGCGTACTCGGCCGCCACGCCGAGACCGATCTTGCCGGCCACATAGCCCTCCCAGTTCTCGAACCGCCGGGCGTCGCCGCGCACCTCATAGGAGTCCGGGGACGTCCAGGTGGCGGCGTACAGGTCGAGGAACGGCGGCTCCAAGCGGTCGAGCATCCGCCGCGAGCAGTACAGGAAGCCGGTGCCGCGCGGCCCGCGCAGGAACTTGCGGCCGGTCGCCGACAACGGGTCGCAGCCGATCTCGCGCACGTCGACCCGCAGCTGCCCGACCGACTGGCAGGCGTCCAGCAGGAACGTCACCCCGGCCTCCCGCGCCACGGCCCCGATCTCGGCCGCCGGGTTGACCAGCCCGCCCTGGGTCGGCACGTGGGTGACGGCGATCAGCTTGACCCGCTCGTCCATCATGTCGCGCAGCGCCTCGACGGACAGCGCGCCGGTCTCGTCGTCGGGCACCACCTCGACCCGCACGTCGTGGCGCCGGGCGGTCTGCAGGAAGGCGATCGCGTTGCTGGCGTACTCGGCCCGCGAGGTCAGGATGCGGTCGCCCGGCTTCCACGGCAGGGAGTAGAAGGCCATGTCCCAGGCGCGGGTGGCGTTCTCGACGAGGGCGATCTCGTCGCGGTCCGCGCCGACGAGCTCGGCCACCGCGTCATAGGTCCGCTCCGACCGGTCGAGGGCGGCGGCCGCCGCCTCGTAGCCGCCGATGCGCTCCTCCAGGCGCAGGTGATCCACCACGGCGCCGGTCACCTGACGCGGCGGCAGGGACGAACCCGCGTTGTTGAGGTGGACGACGTGCTCGCATCCCGGCGTGTCCGCCCGCACCTGTTGGACGTCGATGGTCACCTGAAGCCTCCCGGAAGACCCTGAAAGCCCTATTCTGTCGGACATGCGGGCCGCTCCCCGGTAGGTGGTGATGTTCCTCGACCTGCCGCGCGGCGCCCTGTCGCGCTTCTCGTCCTGGGGGGGTGCGGCCGTCAGGCCCGGGGCCCCGACCTCGGTTTCGTGAATCGCCCATCGCATAATGAGGTATGAGCACCTCCTCCCCGGCGGGCGGCTGGACGTTCCTCACCAACCACGCCCACGTCCTGCTCGCGGTGTCCCGTGATCCCGACGCGCGGTTGCGGGACGTCGCCGAGTCGGTCGGCATCACCGAGCGGGCGGCTCAGGCGATCGTCTCGGACCTGGAGGCGGCAGGTTACCTGCGCCGGGAGCGTGTAGGGCGGCGCAACCACTACACGATCAACCCGGAGGCCCCCTTCCGTCACCCCGTCGAACGGCACCGGCACATCGGCGAGTTCCTGGAGCTGTTCGGGTCCCCGGTTGACGTATGAAGCTGATTTCGTGAATACTTGAACATAGTTCGAGGGGGAGTACCCGGCTTCCTCAGCGTCGTCATCACGGCCGCCGCATAGGGCGTCCCGGCGCGGAGGGTCACCGCTGGCGGTGGCACGGGGAGACCGTCGGCCTGCCGAGCCCGCCCATGCGGCGGTGAGGAGGTTGACGATGTCCGTACCCCTGTGGACCTGGGCCGCGGTTCTGGCGGTCATCCTCGCCATGCTCGCGGTGGACCTGTTCGCGCATCGCCGGGCCCACGTGGTGCGTGTCCGTGAAGCGCTGGGCTGGTCGGGCGTGTGGATCGCGCTGGGCCTCGGCTTCGGGGTCGTGGTCTGGCTCGTCTGGGGGCCGGAGGCGGGCGGAGAATACCTGGCCGGTTATCTCATCGAGAAGTCGCTGGCCGTCGACAACGTCTTCGTGATCGCGCTGCTGTTCTCGTACTTCGCGGTCCCGCGCGAGCTGCAGCATCGCGTGCTGTTCTTCGGCGTGCTCGGGGCGCTGGTCTTCCGCGCGGGGTTCATCGGCGCGGGCGCCGTCCTGCTCGACCGCTTCCACTGGATCCTGTACGTCTTCGGGGCGTTCCTGCTCTACACGGGCGTGAAGATGGCCAGGCATTCGGCGATCGAGGTGCACCCCGACCGCAACCTGGTGCTGCGGGCGATGCGCCGGCTCATCCCCGTCACCGGCTCCTACCAGGGCCAGCGGTTCCTCGTACGGCAGGACGCGGACGGGCGGACGGGCGGCCGGTGGGCCGCGACGCCGCTGCTGGCCGTCCTGGTCGCGGTGGAGACCAGCGACATCATCTTCGCCGTCGACTCGATTCCGGCGATCTTCGCCGTGACGTCGGAGCCGTTCCTCGTCTTCACCTCCAACGCGTTCGCGATCCTGGGACTGCGGGCGATGTACTTCCTGCTGGCCGGGGCCATGCACCGGTTCGGCTATCTGCGGTTCGGCCTGGCGGCGATCCTCGTGTTCGTCGGCGCGAAGATGCTCCTGGCGGACGTGTACAAGATCCCCGTATGGCTGTCGCTCGCGGTCATCTGCGCCTGCCTCGTGGCCGCCGTGGGCGCGAGCGCGTACCGGAACCGCCGCGAAGAGCACGCGGGGACGAACCCGACCATCCCGAATCACCGGTAGCGGCCGTCCCCCTTTCGCCGCCGGCCTTTTGGCTCCCGCGGACGCCGGGCCGTGCGGCACCTGAATCGATCTTCCGCTGCGGCGCGGGGATCTGTACTCTCCACGCATGGCCGCGTCGGTGAAGGGGATGTCAACGTCGCCGGGGACGGCCGCATGATCGACGAGATCCTGCCCTCGTGGGTGGCGTCGGCCGAGAAGTTCGGCGACGTGCCGGAGGACACGCTGTTTCCGGAGGAGAGACCGCTCATCGCGCGTGCCGTCGACCGGCGGCGGCGGGAGTTCGTCACCGGACGCCACTGCGCCCGGCTCGCGCTGGCCCGGATCGGCGTCACGCCGGTGCCGATCCCGCGCGGCGAGCGGGGCGCCCCGATCTGGCCCTCCGGCACGGTCGGCAGCATCACGCACTGCTCGGGCTATCGCGCTGCGGCCGTCGCCTCCGCCGACGTCGCGCGCGCCGTCGGCATCGACGCGGAACCACACGAACCCCTCCCGGATGGGGTCCTTCCCACGATCGCCTCCCCCGGGGAGATCGCCGCCCTCCGCGCGATGGGCGACGCGTACGGCGAGGTCTGCTGGGACAGGATCCTGTTCAGCGCCAAGGAGTCGGTCTACAAGGTGTGGTTCCCCCTGACCGGCCGCTGGCTCGACTTCTCGGAGGCGGTCGTGGACATCGAGCCCTCGGGCACGTTCCGCGCCCGGCTCCTGGCCGCGGACCCCGCCGTCGGGACGGACGTCCTGCCGGGCCGGTGGACGGTGCGCGACGGGCACATCGCGACCTCCATCGCCCTCCCCCGGCCCTGACGCCCCCGCCCTGGACCGTCCGGCCCTGACCATCCGACCCCGACCGTCCGACCCTGACGACCCCGCTCTGTTCACTTCGCGCGGAAGTAGTGGCCCTTGCCGAGGTCGTCGATCAGCCCCGGCTGCACCGGCTGCCACCCCAGCAGTTCACGGGTCAGCGCGCTCGTCGCCGGGGCGTCGAGCCCGATCATGCCGCCCAGCCAGGAGAAGTGCTCGCTCGCCTGCTCACGGGGAACCGAGACCACCGGCAGGCCGAGGTGGCGGCCGATCACCTCGGCGACGGCGCGGATCGGCACACCCTCGTCGCCGGCGGCGTGCAGCACCGTTCCCGCCGGGGCCTTCTCCAGCGCGAGGCGGAACAGGTGCGCGGCGTCGAGCCGGTGCACACCGGGCCAGCGGTTGGACCCGTCGCCGACATAACCGGAGACGCCCCTGTCGCGGGCGATGCCGACCAGGGCCGCCATGAAGCCGTTGTCTCCCTCGCCGTACACCGTCGGGGGCAGGCGCAGCACCGACGAGCGGACGCCCTCGGAGGCGAGGTCGAGCGTCCTCAGCGCGGTGGCCTGCCGGGCGCTCGGGCCGTCGCCGTGTCCCCCGGCGGCGCCGGAGTCACGTCCGTTCCTTTCGGTCAGAACCCGCCCCGGGGTGAGCCCGAGCATCCCGGAGGCGAGAACGAAGGGGCGATCGGAGCCCGCGAGCGCCTCGGCCAGCGTCTCGACGGCGCGGCGATCCGCCTCGGCGGCACCCCGGAAGTCGCCGGAGAAGGCGATGTCGTGCTTGAACGCGAGGTGGATCACACCATCGGACGCCGCGGCGGCGTCGCGCAGGGTGCCGAGATCGTCGATGGTGCCGCGGCACACCTGGGCCCCGGCCCTGGTGAGCGCGGCGGCCGAGGCGTCGGACCGCGCCAGGCCGACGACCTCGTGCCCCGCGCCGATGAGTTCGGGGACGACGGCCGATCCTATCCAGCCGCTCGCGCCCGTGACGAACACACGCATGACACAACTCCAAGTGGTCGATCGCCCCCGCATCGGAACCCCCAAGCGGGTAGCCATGTCAGTGACTGTCATCAACGTAGCACTCGATGTCAGTCGCTGTCATCAGAGTAGGGGCGCGAGCTGATCAACGCGGGTGGAGATCACTCGCGAAGACCAGGGCCAGGCCGTGCCCGGCGACGGCGCGCGGGTTGGCGGACATCACCGCGTCGCGAAGGGCCGGCGACGGCAGACCGACATCGAGGGCGTCAGGCGACGGCCTCGGGAAGGCAGAGGCCGAGCTGGCTGAACAGCTCCAGCTGGTCGTAGTAGTCCCGGTCGCTGATGATCAGCCCGTTCTCGATGATGCACAACCCCGCGCCGCGGACCGCGATGCGCTGGCTGGTCGCCTCCAGCGCCGAGCCTCCGGGCAGCAGGAGCGGCCCGAGGTGGGTGCCGGTCATGACGTACTCGCAGACCGCCGAGACGGCCGGATCGCACACGGGCACCTTGCACCACGGTGTGAGTTGAAGATCCGGAAAGGCCTGCAGCAGGTGCTGGAAGTACCAGGCGATCTGCTCGTGTCCCTCGGCCGAGCCCACCGGCCCGACGTAGACGGCGTCTCGGGCGAAACACCGCATCGTCGCTTCAAGATCATGATCGTTCAGAGCCGCGAACACCCGGTCTTTGAGCTCTCGAGCGGTGACCATCATCTTCGCTCCCCCTGGATGCGACCATCACCGGCTCCTACGTCACCACCGTAACGCGGTGCCTCCCGGCGGGCCCATACCCCCGTCATCCGGAAGACGGACGACGGGCTCGCGAGCCCGCGTGAGGCCGACGCGCCGTACCTTCCGCCGGAAGATCCCGGAGTGGACCTTTTCTCCCGCCCGAAATCAGCTCTAGGATCCCGAACATGACCATGCTTCCGCTCGCTCCGCCGCGGGCGGTTCCCGGCGGCCCGCCGTCCATCCGCGCGATCACCGCCGGCCAGGAGGCCCTATGACCAGGCAGTTCACCGCCACTCGGGCCTCCGGCGAGGTGTACGCCCTCGGGGAGGGTCCCGTGTGGGATCCCGCCAGGCAGCGCCTGCTGTGGGTGGACATCGACGCGGGAGCGGTGCACGAGGGACGGCTCGACCCCGACACCGGCGCGATCACCGCCACCGCCGCGCACACCTTCGGCGCGGCGGGCAGCACAGCGGTCAACCCGGCGGGCAACACGGTGGGCAACACGGTGGGCAACACGGTGGGCAACACGGTGGGCAACACGGTGGGCAACACGGTGGGCAACACGGTGGGCAACACGGTGGGCAACACGGTGGGCAACACGGTGGGCGCGGTCGCCGTCTCCGCCGACGGGCAGCTCGTCGTCGCCGAGCGCGAGGTCCTCACCCGGGTCGACGCCGCGGGCCGCCGCACCGAGCTCGCCCGGGTGCTGCCTCCCGGCGCGCCGAGCCGGCTCAACGACGGCGCCGTGGACCCGGCCGGGCGCTTCCTGATCGGCAGCATGGCGCTCGACGACCGGGAGGGCCAGGATGTTCTGGCCCGCCTCGACGGCACGACCTGCGTCGTCCTCGACGACGACCTGACCCTGTCGAACGGCCTGGCCTGGAGCCCCGAGGGCGACCGCCTCTACAGCATCGACAGCACGCCACACGTGGTGTGGGAGCGTGACTACGACCCGGCCACCGGACAGGCCGGGCCGCGGCGGGAGCTGTTCCGGGTCACCGGCGGCATGCCCGACGGGATGTGCGCCGACGCCGAGGGCAACCTGTGGATCGCGATCTTCGGCGGCGGCCGGGTGGAGTGCCGCGATCCGGGCGGTCGTCTGCTCGCCACGGTCGAGGTCGGCGCGCCCAAGGTCACCTGCCCCGCCTTCGCCGGGCCGGATCTCGACGTCCTCGTCATCACCACGTCCACCCATGGCGTCGATGTGGCCGAACACCCCGGATCCGGGCACCTGTTCACCGCCCGGGTGGGCGTACGCGGCCTGGCGACGCCCTACTGGGCGCCGCCGCGATGACGATGCCCGACCGCCGTCAAGGAGACACGACCTTGCCCCTCACCCGCGTCGGCGCCGTCGCGCCCGTCCCCGGCTCCCGGTAGTGCGGGCACTGGTCATCACCGGCCCCGGCAGGGCCGAGGTCGTGGACGTCGATCCACCCGCCGCCGCGCCCGGGCAGGTGGTCGTCGACGTCGAGCGGGTCGGCGTCTGCGGCACCGACGTGGAGCTGTTCACCGGCGAGATGAGCTATCTGCACTCCGGCCACGCGTGGTATCCGCTGCGTCCCGGCCACGAGTGGTGCGGTGTCGTCACGGCGCTCGGGGAGGGCGTCGACCCCGGCTGGCTGGGCCGCCGGGTCACGGGCGACACGATGCTGGGCTGCGGGCGCTGCCGCTTCTGCGGCGACGGGCTGCACCACGTCTGTCCCGACCGGGCGGAGATCGGCATTCGCCGGGGCTTCCCGGGGGCGCTGGCCGAGCGGCTCGCCGTACCGGCGGAGGCACTGCACGCGCTGCCCGAGACGATCGACGCGACGATGGGCGCGCTGGTCGAACCCGGCGGCAGCGCCCTGCGCGCGGTGCGCGGCGCCGCCCTGCACCCCGGCGCCCGGCTGCTGGTGCTGGGAACGGGCACGATCGGCCTGCTCGTCGCGCTGCTCGCGCGGGCGCGGGGCGCCGGCGTGCATCTGATGGGCCGCGACGAGCCCACGCTCCGGCTGGCCCGCGACCTCGGCTTCGCGGGCGCGTGGACCCAGGAGTCACTGCCGTCACTGCCGTGGGACGCCGTGGTCGACGCGTCCAACGCGGCGGACCTGCCGGCGCTCGCGCTCGACCTGGTCAGGCCCGCGGGCCGGGTAGTCTATGTCGGTCTCGCGGGGTCCCCCAGTCGCATCGACACCCGCGACCTCGCGCTCAGAGACGTCACCGCCGTCGGCGTGCTCAGCGGATCGGCCGGTCTGGCCGGGACCATCGAGGCGTACGCGGACGGGTCGGTCGACGCCCGCCCGCTCGTGGCCGCCACCGTCGGCCTGGACGACGCCGCCGGTGTGCTGGCGGGGCGCCGCCCGGCCGGCGCGGGTCCGGGCCCGAAGATCCATATCGACCCTCGGCGATAGAGGGGGCGCAGCGCCGCCCCGGACGGAAGCCTTCACATCATGAGCCTCATCCACGTGGATCCCCCGCACCGCATCGCCCCGGCGGACCCCGCCGTCCTGGCGGCGGTGGAGGCCGCCGTGCCGGGGATCACCCGGTCCCGGGTGAGCGACCGGCTGGGCATGGCCCACGACGCCTCGCACTACCTGCTGACGCCGCAGGCTGTCGTGGTGCCGGAAAGCGCCGCGCAGGTGGCGGCGCTGATGCGGGCCGGGTTGCCGCTGACCTTCCGCTCCGGCGGCACCAGCCTGTCCGGGCAGGGCGTCACCAGTCATCTGCTGGTCGACACCCGCCGCCATTTCCGGGGCGTCGAGGTGCTCGACGGCGGTGAGCGGGTGCGGGTGCAGCCCGGCGCCGTGCTGCGGCAGGTCAACGCCCGGCTGGCCGCCTATGGCCGCAGGCTGGGCCCCGACCCGGCCAGCGAGTCGGCGTGCACGATCGGCGGCGTCGTGGCCAACAACTCCAGTGGGATGACCTGTGGCACCCACGCCAACACCTATCGGACGCTGGAGTCGATGACGCTGGTGCTGCCCAGCGGCACCGTGATCGACACCGGCGCGCCGGACGCCGACGCGCGGCTGCGCGCCCTCGAACCCGACCTGGCCGAGGGGCTGGAACGGCTGCGCGACCGGGTCCGCGGCAACCCCGACTCGGTGCGCCGGATCACCGCCCAGTTCGCGATCAAGAACACCATGGGCTACGGCCTGAACAGTTTCCTCGATCACGACAGCCCGGCGCAGATCCTCGCCCACCTGGTGGTCGGCAGCGAGGGCACCCTGGGTTTCGTCGCCGAGGCGGTGCTGCGCACCGTGCCCGCGCACCGTCTGGCCGCGACCGGGCTGCTGGTCTTCCGGACCCTGCGGGAGGCGATGGCCGCCACGCCCGAGCTGGTCGCGGCCGGGCCCGCCGCCGTCGAACTGCTCGACGCCGAATCGCTGCGGGTGGCCGCCACGGACCCCGGCGCCGACGACGTGCTGCGTACGCTGGAGGTGCGCGATCACGCGGCGCTGCTGGTGGAGTGGCAGGAGTCCGACCCCGAGCTGCTCGCCGGACGCGAGCGGGAGGCCGGGCAGGTCTTCGCCGGGATGGATCTGGCCGCCCCGGCCCGGCTCAGCGGCGACAGCGCCGGCCGCGCGGCCCTGTGGCGCATCCGCAAGAACCTGTACGCCTCGGTCGCCGGCGCCCGGCCGTCCGGCACCACCGCGCTGCTGGAGGACGTCGCCGTCCCGGTGCCGGCGCTGGCCGATCTCTGTGACGAGCTGGCCGGGCTGTTCGACCGCTACCGCTACGAGCGGAGCGTGATCTTCGGGCACGCCAAGGACGGCAACCTGCACTTCATGCTCAACGAGCACTTCGGCACCGACCTGCGGCGCTACGCCGACTTCACGGAAGATCTCGTGGACGCCGTGCTGTCGCGGGGCGGCACCCTCAAGGCCGAGCACGGCACCGGCCGGGTCATGGCCCCCTTCGTCCGCCGCCAGTACGGCGAGGAGCTGTTCGAGGTGATGCGGGAGGTCAAGCGGCTGTGCGACCCCGGCGGCACGCTCAACCCCGGCGTCGTGCTCACCGACGACCCCGAGGCGCACCTGCGCGACCTCAAGCCCGTCGCCACCGTCGAGCCCGAGGTCGACCGGTGCGTGGAGTGCGGCTACTGCGAGCCGGTCTGTCCCAGCCGCGACCTGACCACCACGCCGCGCCAGCGCATCGTGCTGCGCCGCGAGCTGGCCGCGGCCCAGGCGGCCGGCGACCACGCGCTCGCCCGGCAGCTCATCGAGGAGTACGGCTACGACGCCGTCGACACCTGCGCTGTGGACGGCATGTGCGCCACCGCGTGCCCCGTCCTGATCAACACCGGTGACCTGACCAAACGCCTGCGCGCCGAGCGGCACGGCCGCACCGCGCGGGCGGGCTGGAAGGCCGCCGCGAAGCACTGGGACGCGGTGACCCGCGCCATGGACCTCGCGATGGACGTGGCCGCCGCGTCCCCGGCCCGGCTCGCCGAGGGCGCCGGCCGGGCCGCCCGCGCCGTCGCAGGCCCCGATGCCGTTCCCCAGTGGAGCCGCGACCTGCCGCGCGGTGGCACGCCCCGGCGCGCGGCGCCGCGTCGCGATGCCGACGCCGTCTATGTGCCATCGTGCCTGAACACCCTGTTCGCCCCCGCCGACGGCGGGCCCGGCGTCATGGCCGCACTGCTGCGGCTGGCCGAGCGGGCCGGCCTGCGGCTGCACGTGCCGGAGGGCGTCGGCAGCCTGTGCTGCGGCACCCCGTGGTCCTCCAAGGGCTTCGGCGACGGCTACGAGGTGATGCAACGCCGGGTGCGCGAAGCGCTCCTGACCGCGACCGACGGCGGCAGGCTTCCGGTCGTCAGCGACGCCGCCTCGTGCACGGAGGGGTTCGAGCGGCTCACCGCCGCGGGGTCCGGACCGGCCAGCGGCCCGGGCTCGCCCGCCGTCCGGGTGCTCGACGCGGTGACCTTCGTGGCCGAGCACGTCCTGCCGCGCCTGCCGCAGCCGCCGGAGGACCGCAGACTGGCCTCGCTCGCCCTGCACCCGACCTGCTCGTCCACCCGGCTCGGCCTCGACGCCGCCATCGCCAAGGTCGCCGAGGCGGTCGCGAAGCAGGTCGTCGTCCCGGACGGCTGGCAGTGCTGCGCCTTCGCCGGCGACCGGGGACTGCTGCACCCGGAACTGACCGCCTCCGCCACCCGCGCCGAGGCCGCCTCGGTGGCCGAGGGCGGCTTCGCCGCGCACGCGTCGGTCAACCGTACGTGCGAGATCGGCATGACCCGCGCCACCGGGAAGACCTATCACCACCTGCTCGAACTGCTCGACAAGATCACCGCCTGAGAGGCGCTGAGGCCGTCTCACGCCGAGGGCCCCGGACGCCGGTGCCACCCGCCGGGCGAGTATCGTCGCGCCCGGACGGAACAGGCCGGAACGGACAGGAGTGCCGATGAAGTTCATGAAGGCCCGGGAGGTGCCGGGGCGGGTGGCCACGGGTGCGTACATCCTGCACTCCGGCCTGGAGAAGTGGAACGGCGGCGACGAGCAGGCCGCCGGCCTCCACGGCACGGCCGCCAACGCCTTCCCGTTCCTGAAGAACGTCCCGCCGCGCCGTTTCCTCAAGCTGCTGTCCGCGGCCGAGATCGCGACGGGCGTGGCGCTCCTGACGCCGTTCGTGCCGGCCGCGGTCGCCGGAGCCGCGCTCACCGGATTCTCCGGCAGCCTGGTCGCGCTCTACCTGCGTACGCCCGCGCTGCACAAGCCCGGCAGCATCTGGCCGACCCCGGCGGGCGTCGGCATCAGCAAGGACGTGTGGATGCTGGGCATCGGGCTCGGGCTGCTCGCCGACGCCGCGACCCGGCGGCGCGACGGCTGACCCGCCGCCCCGGAAGCCCGTCAGCGCCCTCGCAGCGCACGGCGCAGACGACTCGGCAACGTGAGGGGCTCGTCCTCCTCCGGCGCGGCGTCGTCGTCCGGCAGGTCGTACCAGTGCGTGTCGCCGGGGAACGGGTCCGGCTCCGCACCGAGCTCGTCCTCGGCTGCGGCGTCGGCGTCCGGTGCCGCGAACGGCGGGAACTGCTCGGAAACGGCCACTGGTGCGGTCCTCACGGGTGAAGCGGGCGCGTCCCGGGGGACGCCTGCGAGAACTGTACGCGTGGCTTCTGGACCACTGCCCCGGTTTGTCCCCTCCGATGTTCGTCCCCGGCTACAGAAGATCCGCCGGGCGGGCATGGAGGATGCGGGCCAGCAGCGCGGTCATCTGCTCGCGCTCCACCGGCCCGAGGCAGGCGAACCACTCCCGCTCCCTGCGGGTCTGCTCGGCGAACGCCTCACGCACGGCCGCCTCGCCCGCCTCGGTCAGCGCGACCACCACCGCGCGGCCGTCATCGGGCACCCGTCGCCGTTCGACCAGGCCGCCGCGTTCGAGGGTGTTGACGGCGTTGGTCACCGCGGACCTCGACATGGCGGAGATCTCGGCGAGCCGTACGGGCTGGGTGGGGCCGAGCAGCCAGAGCTTGAACATCAGCCGGAAACCGGGCAGCGTCAGGCCGCGCGGCCGGTGGATACGGGTCTCCAGGTCGGTGACCAGCACGTAGGCGAGCTGGAGCAGATGATAGGCCAGCGCGAACGCCTCCGCGTCGGCCGGAGGCGACATCTCCGCCAGGCGCTCGCGCGCGTAGGCGGCGTACCGCAGGTCGGGTGGCGTCGCCGCGCCGGGATCCGGCCGGATGCCGGGCTCGCTGTCCATCGGTCAAGTCTTGCGCAGCCGCAGGAGTGCCGTGAATATTGTTACGGCCATAACGACCTCTCCTCATCTCTCCCCGGAGGCCCTCGTGCGCATCGTCATCGCCGGAGCGGGCATCGGCGGGCTGACCGCCGCGCTCAGCCTGCACGCGGCCGGGTTCGAGGACGTGACCGTGCACGAGGCCGCCCCCGAGATCCGGCCGCTCGGCGTCGGGATCAACCTCCTCCCCCACGCCGTACGGGAGCTGACCGAGCTGGGGCTGGCCGACCGGCTGGCGGAGATCGGCGTGGCCACGGCCGAACTGGCCTACTTCAACCGCTACGGCACGCCGATCTGGTCCGAGCCCCGGGGACTGGCCGCAGGCTACGCCTGGCCGCAATACTCCGTCCATCGCGGGACGCTCCAGATGCTCCTGCTGAAGGCGGTCGTCGAGCGGCTCGGCCCGGACTCCGTACGGAGTGGCAGCAGGATCACCGGCCCCGGTGACGAGGACCTGCTGATCGGCGCGGACGGGATCCACTCGGCCGTGCGCGCCCATCTCTACCCGGGCGAGGGTCCGCCGCCGTGGAACGGCCTGGTCCTGTGGCGGGGCGTCACCTACGGCGAACCGTTCCTCACCGGCCGGTCCATGATCATGGCCGGTGACGGCACGCAGAAGTTCGTCGCCTATCCGATCGAGACCGGCGAACGCACACTGATCAACTGGATCGCGGAGCGGCCGCTGGACGGCGAGGCCCCGGACCGGGGGAACTGGAACCGCCCGGCCGACCTGACCGAGATCGGCAGGCACTTCGCCGGCTGGCGCTTCGACTGGCTCGACGTGCCCGGGATCATCGCCGGGGCCGAGGCCGCGTACGAGTACCCGATGGTCGACCGCGACCCCCTGCCCCGCTGGACCTTCGACGGCATCACGCTCCTCGGCGACGCGGCGCACGCCATGTATCCGATCGGCTCCAACGGCGCCTCCCAGGCGATCATCGACGCCCGCGTGCTGGCGTACGCCCTCGCCCAGGGCGACCTGGCGGCGTACGAGGAGACGCGCCGGCCGGCCACCACGGCGCTTCAGCTGTCCAACCGCGAGATGGGCCCGGAGGTCGTCATGAAGCTCGCCCACGAGCGGGCGCCCGAAGGGTTCGACGACATCGAGCAGGTCATCCCCCACGAGGAGCGGGCGGAGATCGCCGCCTCCTACAAGCGGACCGCCGGATTCGACCCCGCCTCGCTCAGCGAACGCCCCTCGTGGAGCGTAGATCGGAGTGCCGCCTCGTGAATCTCGAACCGCTCGCCACCTTCCACGTGGATCTCGATCCCGTGCTCGACCTCGGCGACTCGCAGTGGGGCCACCGCCGCGTGGTCAACATCGTGGGCGGCACGTTCGACGGTCCCCGCCTGTCGGGAACCGTGCTGCCCGGAGGGGCCGACTGGCAGGTCGTCCACGCCGACGGCATGATCAGCATCGACACGCGCTACACGCTGCGCACCCACGACGGCGCGCACGTCTACATCACCACCAGCGGAGTCAGGCACGGCTCCCCCGAGGTGCTCGACCGCCTCGGGCGGGGCGATGACGTGGACCCGTCGGAGTACTACTTCCGGCTGTTCTGCCGCTTCGAGACCGGCGACGATCGATATCTGTGGCTCAACCGCACCCTCGCCGTGGCCTCGGCCGCCCGCGTGGCCACCGCCGTACGCTACGACGCCTACGCCCTGACCTGACCTCGTCCTGAGGAGCCCGCATGCCGAAGCTCGACCGCCCCCCGCTTCCGGTCACCGTCGAGCACGACACCCCCATGCCGATGCGGGACGGCACCATCCTGCGCGGCACCGTGCACCGGCCGGCCGAGGGCGGCCCGTTCCCCGCCCTGCTCGTGCGCACGCCGTACGGCGAGGACTCGTTCCGCACGGAGCCGGTGACGCCCGCGCTCCGGGCCGGGTTCGCGGTGGTGCTCCAGCACTGCCGGGGGCGCGGGAGCAGCGACGGCGAGTTCCGGCCGTGGGCGGACGAGGGCGCCGACGGCCACGACACGATCGCCTGGATCACCGCGCAGCCCTGGTCGAACGGCGAGGTCGTGATGAGCGGCATGTCCTACCTCGCCGGATGCGCGCTGCAGGCGGCGGCGACGCGCCCGCCGGGCCTCAAGGCCGTGGTCGCCGCGATGACGCCGCACGACTTCCACGACGGCCTCAAATATCACGGCGGGGCCTTCGCGCTGGGCTCGGCCCTCAACTGGGGTGCCTTTCAGTCCATGCTCGGCCTGCTGCACGCCGCCGAGGCGGGAGAGGACGCCGGCGCGGGGCTCGCCGCGGTTCTTCCCGTCCTGCACGACCAGGACGCCGCGGCGCGCACCCTGCCGGTCGGCGACATCCCCGGCATCCCCTGGTGGCGCGACTGGACCTCGCATGTGGAACGCGACGCCTACTGGGAGGATCTGGCCGAGACCCTGCGCCACGATCGCGTCGAGGTGCCGGTCATGCACGTGGCGGGCTGGTTCGATCTCTTCCTCGGCGGGACGCTGGAGAACCACCGCCGCCTTGGCGGTCCCCTGGTCATCGGTCCCTGGTCCCATCTCGCGCCGGGCGCCGCGGGCACCGGACGACTGTTCTTCGGGCCCGCCGCCTCCGGGCAGGCGATCGGGCTGGAGCAGCGGGAGCTCGCGTTCCTCAAGGGCGAGGACACCGGCCCCGCTGTGAAGATCTTCGTGATGGGCGACGACGTCTGGCGGGACGAGGACGCCTGGCCGCTGGAACGCGCCGTCGAGACCCCTTACTACCTGCACACCGGCGGGCTCCTCTCCCCCGAGCCTCCCTCGGCGTACGAGCCGGCGACCTTCACCTTCGACCCGCGCGACCCGGTCCCGACCGTCGGCGGCCCGACCCTGCTGGCCGATCCCACCAACGTGGGCCCACAGGACCAGCGCGACATGGAGCGGCGGGCCGACGTGCTCTGTTACTCGACCGAGGTGCTCGCCTCCGACGTCGAGGTGACGGGCCCGGTGTCGGTGACCCTGCACGCGGAGACCTCGGCCGCCTCGACCGACTGGACGGCCAAGCTCGTGGACGTCCATCCCGACGGCCGGGCGATGAGCGTGATCGACGGCATCGTCCGCGTCGCCGAGTCGTCCGGGACGTTCGTCATCGATCTGGTCGCCACGAGCCAGGTCTTCAAGGCCGACCACCGGATCCGGGTGGAGATCTCCAGCTCCAACTTCCCCCGTTTCGACCGCAACCCCGGCACCGGCGGGAGCGTGGCGACCGAGGCGGACCTGGTCGTCCAGCACCAGAAGGTCTTCCCCGACTCGTACATCACGCTGCCGATCGTCCCCCGCTGACCCCGGCGGTCAGTCGATCCACGCGTCCGCCACATCCGGCCGCTCGCAGTCCCGTACGCCCAGTCACGGTGGTCGAGGAAGGCCATTGCCACGGGCCGGAACCTGCGGCGACGCCCGCCGGGGCGGTCTGGGTGCTGCCGGGAGTCAATGAAGTTGTCCGATTTGGTGCAGGTGATCGAAAATGATCTGATCGACCGGAGACACACGGTCACGGTCGGCGTAACTCAGCCAGGCGATTTCTTCGATCTCACTGCTGGGCGTCGGTTTTCCGTGATGGTCGGCAACGTAACAGGTCATCTGCACGGTGACGCCCTCGGTGTGGCCGTGCGCTTGGGCCTGGTAGGTCCCTACGTGGGTGGCGGTGGCGGGGATGATGGTGATGGAGAGTTCCTCGTCGATCTCGCGGACGAGAGTGTCGATGTCGGTTTCACCGGGTTCGCGTTTGCCGCCGGGGATGTAGTAAGCGTTCTTGCCTCGTGACCGGGTGCTGAGGATCCTGCCGTTGTCCAGATGGATCCAAGCGATCTTGTCGATGGTGCTGTTCACCGTGTGCTCCTGTCGTGGGAGAGAAGTGTGGGGCATGCGGCCGGGTTCGTCGGGGCATTCGACGGTAGCGCCCGCTCGGTCATCCGGGACACTTGTCCTCGATCCGGCCTGTGCGGCGAACATCTGCTGGCGGCTGATTCCGCGACGTTGCGACGCCCTGGCACAGTTGATCACGAACGTGCACAATGACCTCCGTGAAGGTGTACGTCGGGGTGACTGACGACAGGTGGTACCGCTTTCTGGCGGGACGTCCCGACCTGAGCGAGGTCAATTTCTGGCGGCCCTCCAGCGGACGGGAGTTCCGCGCGATCGACCATGGCGAACCGTTCTTCTTCAAAACACACCATCCGCACAACCGTGTGGTGGGCGGTGGCTTCTTCAGCGGGTTCGCGCCTCTCCGAGTGTCCGAGGCCTGGGAGTTCTTCGGACAGGGCAACGGCACTGTGAGCCTGGAGGAACTGCGTCAACAGGTGGGCAAATACCGCAGCCAACCCATAATGCTCGGCGAGGACCCGGTCATCGGCTGCGTCATCATCCGCGACGTGTTCTTCTATCCCGAGAACCGGGTTGCCGGGCCGCCACCGGACTTCGCTTCCAACATCGTGCAGGGCAAAAGCTACGACCTGGCCGCTCACCCGGCCGCCGGTTACTTCTACGACTTACTGAACCGGGCCGGGATCGGCGGGGACGTCGACCTGTCCGGGCCGTGGCATCGCGACGGGCCCGTCTTCGGCGACCCCAGGATGGCCCCACGAAGGCTCGGTCAGCAGGCGTTCCAGGCCGTCGTCCTCCATGCATACGAACGGCGTTGCGCGATCACCGGCGACCGGATCAGGCCGGTCCTGCAGGCCGCGCACATCCGTCCGGTCACGAAGGGCGGCGAGCACCGGCTGGACAACGGGCTCCTGCTCCGCTCGGACGTGCACACGCTCTTCGACCGCGGCTATCTGGCGGTCGACCCCAAGCATCGGTTACTGGTAAGTCCGCGCCTGCGCGAGGAGTTCGGCAACGGCGAGGAGTTCTACCGGCGGGCCGGACAGGAGATCGCGGTCCCCGACCGGCTCCGCGACCGGCCGAACCGGGAATCCATCGAGTGGCATCTCGACGAAGTCTTCCTCCGTACGTAGGCCCGCCGGCACCCGGAACGGCGGGGCCGCGTCACCGCGGCGGCCAGTGTCAGGAAATGTCTCCGAGCAGCTTGTCGGAGGAGTCCACCGTGGCGGCGGCCCGGAGCCAGGCACTCAAGCGATCGAAGTCATGGCATTTCCGGATCCGCTCGGAAAAGTCGTCGGACACCTCGATGCCCCGGGCCGACAGGACCGTCAGGATCGCCTCGGCCTGACCCTCCGCCTTGCCTTCCGCCTTGCCCTCCACTCTGCCTTCGGCTTTGCCCTTGGCGATGTTCTCGCGGGCCCAGTCGCTGAGGTATTCGTAGGTCTCGCTCTTCAAGTGCTCCTCCAAGTGATCCCAGACCTCTCGAGGCAGCGCCGCACGAACCATGTCAGCGTACATACCCCCCAGGTCACGGTCGAGATTGTGCAGCGCCGCGAACAGGGCGTTGAGGATCTCGGGCCCCTCCGGCGTGGCGGCATGGTGGATCGCCGAGAGCACCGCGAGCTCGATGTCCTCGGCCGCCTGAGAAGGGTCGGTGATGACCGGCACCTCGTTCGGGCCCGCGACCAACGGCGTCAGCACCAGACCGGGATGGCCCAGGTCGATCGGGCGGGCACACCAGCGGGCGACCGACGCCTCCGGGCACACCACCAGCAGGATGACCGGGCATTCGAGGCGGCTGCGCAGGCTTACCAGATACATCGGCCAGGACCACATCTTGCCCGGGTCCTGGCGACGCTGGACCTCGACGATCACGGCGAGTACGGGCTGAGGGTCGGCCTCCGGCCGTTTACGGCGGAACACGACGACCGAGTCCGCGCGGCGTTCGGCAGGGGTGACCTCGGTGAGATCGGCCGATTCCAGGCCCGCGTAGTCGTAGTCGGGCAGCTCGACTCGAAGGGACCGAGTCAGCAGGTCGGCGGCGAGGTCGGGTCGTTCGCAGAACAGGCGAACGAGGGCTTCGTGTTCGGCTAGTGCCACGGCGGGACCGTACCGACACGGAGAGCGACCATAAGGTCACCATAACTTTCCGTTACCGATTCGTTACTCCCCGCAACGCAAGCTCGCGCTTTTCGGCTGCTGCAGCGACAGGGGGACCGTTCGCCGCCCGGGCGGGTGAGGAGGGCTCGGACGCTGAATATGCCAGCGGACCCTTACGGGCCCACCTGGAATCGAACCAGGATTGAGAAGGAAGCCTCCGAATGGCCTCACCCGCCGGGATGCAAGGAACGGGGTGCAAGGAAAGCGGAAGAGCTGGAACCATACCGGCGCCTGTACGGGCAGACCGGTTCCGAATGAGGTGAGAAGGAAGCCCTCCCATGGCCTTGCGATCAGCACCGTATCAGGCCGGAATCAGTTCGTGCAGCGTGGCTGGCGTATAGATCCGCGCCCCGTCCGGGAGGTCGGCGGGTGCCTCGAGCCCGATGTACGTGACGTGTCCGCCCGTGGAGGCGGAGGACCTGGCCCGCAGCAGGTCGGCCAGGTAGCCGACCCGGAGGTAGTCGCGCTCCACGATCGAGCGCACGAGCAGCGACGTGGTGACCCGGTTGCCCTCCACCTGGTTGAACGACGGATGGCCCGACGCATAGAGGTGCAGCCACTTCGCCCGCCAGGCATCGTCGTCCCCGCGCAGGAAGACGAGCGGGAGCGCGATGCGGCCGGATCCACGCAGGTCGGACTTCATCCGCACAGTACGCGGTTCGAACGGCCTGCCCTCCTGGGCGGCGTCCCTGGTCATGTAGCCGAAGAACGCCTCGGCGGCCTCGTCGAACCGCTCCCCCGCGTAGATGTCGACCTGCGGAATGATGATCGGCTTGGTGGCGCGGGACAGACGCACGTCGATGAACTCCGAGGCGCCGTCGGGGGCCTCGGTGAGGTCGCCCGAGTAGGTCGCGAAGTCGTTGGCGTAGGACGTCCACGAGATGTGGGCCGGGTTGTCATAGTCGGCGTCGAGCATCAACGCGGACAGGTCGTAGTCGGTGCGCTGCTCGCGCTGCCGCCAGTGCACGAAGAACCGCAGCAGCTCACCCTCCACGGGCGACAGCGAGCCGCGGGGCAGCATCCCGAGCCCGGGCGCGACCGCCTTGCCCGAAAGGGGCAGCGCCACGTCGAGCACGGCGGGGTCGACGATCAACTCGCCGGGGTCGGGCAGGCGGCGGCCGATCTCTTCGTCCAGGATGGCGAGCACCCGGTTGAGGGCGTCTTCCTTGAGCGGGGCACGCGTGTCGGCCGCCGTCCACGCTCTGCCGTACCGGTTGGTGAAGACCCGGTCCACGAGAGCGAGCCGGTTCTGCAGGTGCTCACGCAGGGAGAGCAGCACGCGGCCGGAGGCATGGGCGGCGGCTTTCTCCGCTGCCTCCAGCACGGCGCTGCCGCCACCCGCGCGCATCAGGTGGTCGAGGCGCCGCAGCAACGCGCCGGGCGTGTGCTCCAGCAGTGAGACGGCCTCCTCCGTACGGCCCGCGGCCAGCGCGGCCTCGACCCGGCTGTCGAAGCTCGACGCCTCGCGGACGCCCCTGGCCACCTCGAAGACCTGAGCCGCCCGGGGGAACTGCGGATACTCGTGGGGGTGCAGCCGCTCGCCGAGCCGCTTCCACTGCTCCCGGTGGCGGAGCACGTCTCCATGCTTGGCGGCCGGGACGGTATCCAGGGCGGCCAGCAGGACGCGGCGTTCGGCACGGCGGAAGGAGCGCAGGCGGGTGGGGGTGGCCAGGGTGACGTCACCGCCGGAGCAGAGCGCGGCCAGCCGGAGCACGTCCGTCACGGTGTCGACGAGCAGCGGCCGCCCGGCGGCCAGCCGCACTTCGTTGACGACGGCCCGGTTCTCCCGCACCGGCACGCGCTCGGGCTGGTCTTCACTGCAGAAGGCGGCCAGTTCGCGCAGAGCGGCCAGATCCTCGGCGGCGAGCGGGACCTCGGACCCGGCCAGCGAGAGGTAGAGCTCTCGCGCTTCGTCCCGCAGGCTCCCGCCCAGCTCCAGTACCGTCACCCGGTCCTTGGCCAGGGGGACCAGCTCGGCGTGCGCGGCCAGCAGGTCGGCGTAGGTGTGCTGGTAGCCGCCGTACCGCGGCAGCGTCAGC
Organism: Microbispora hainanensis; assembly: GCF_006874475.1. Classification (GTDB taxonomy): domain Bacteria; phylum Actinomycetota; class Actinomycetes; order Streptosporangiales; family Streptosporangiaceae; genus Microbispora; species Microbispora hainanensis. The sequence continues at coordinate 12,646 of NZ_VIRM01000023.1, read as the reverse complement.
AGGTTGAGGACGCCCGGCTGGAGCCGTGCGGCGGCGACCGGGTCGAGCATGGCCTCGCACAGCAGCCCGGCCCAGAACTCCAGGGTGTCCGGGACGTTTCTCGGGAAGTCGACGAAGTAGGCGTTGTGCTCGACGTGGTCGCCGACCAGGCGGCGCACCGCGGCCAGGACCCGCACGCCGAGGTCGATCACCTGCGCACCGGGCAGCCGGGCCAGGCGGTCGAGCAGCGCCGGCGAGCAGGCGAACCCGACGCTGAGCAGCGCCGCGTCGAGCTGCCGGGCGGCCGCCTGACCCCATTCGGACGTCTCGTCCCCCGCGCTGTCGATGGGAACGCGGAGACGCCGGGCGATGATCAGATCTTCCACGCCCGCACGATATAGGGCGGATATGGGCTGTTCGCCACTGGAATAAGCAGCCCGTGCTCCCCTATCGGCTGCTCCTTCACCAGCGGATGAAGTCCGGCGGGACGTGGTCCACCAGCCAGACGCCGTTGGCGCTCACCCGGAAATGATGCCCCGCCGCGTGCATCGCACCCGCGTCGACCACGAGCACCACGGGCTTCCCCCTGCGTGCGCCGACCCGGGTGGCGGTCTCCCGGTCCGGTGACAGGTGGACGTGGTGGCGGGCCATCGGCCGCAGCCCTTCCGCGCGGATCGGCTCGACGTACCGGGCGACCGTGCCGTGGTAGAGCACCGGAGGCGGCTCGACCACCGGCAGGTCGAGGTCGACGGGCACCGAGTGTCCCTGACTGGCCCGGATGCGATCGCCCTCGATCACGTATCGCCGCTTGTCGTTGCCGGCGACCACCTGCTCCAGCTCGGCGCGGGAGATCGGGAACCCGTGCGAGGACGCCGCCGTCAGCAGCGCGTCGATGTCCACCCAGCCGTGCGGGTCGAGTTCGACGCCGATGCGCTCGGGCTGGTGGCGCAGATGCTTGGCGAGGTACTTCGAGACCCGCACCAGCCGCTGTTCGTCCACACCTTCCTCCAGTCCCCGAGGTCTCGACGTCGAGATCACCCTATGGTGCCGGTCATGGACTGGGTCGAGCGTTTCGCGAACATCCGCCGCTGATCGAGTGGCACAGCCGCCAGGTCTTCCGCACTCCGGCACGACACGGATAGCCGATAGGCTTCAGGCCCTATGGACAGCTCGATCCTGGAGAAGGTCCGCGAACTGCGCGGACAGGGCAACTCCCCCAAGCAGATCGCCCGGGCCCTGGGCATGGCGCCTGCGGCGGTCGCGCCGTACATCAGGGCGGTGGCCGAGCAGACGGGCGGGCAGGCCGCCGAACCCGCACTCGCGGGGTGCTGGATCAACGCGGGCTGGAGTGAGGGGCTGACCGTCCCGGACACGACCGGATGGGCGGACGACGCCCCGGACGGCCAGGAGACCGCGGGCACGGTGAGCGTCATCGTGGCGCGCAAGCACGGCTGGGACAAGCTGTCGGTCTGCGCCTACCTCGTCGACGTCTACTGCCTTGGCGTCAAGCACGCCCTCGGCCCCGACGTGATGAGCGAGGTGGAGCTGCACCGCTTCCTCCCCAGGTATTTCCGGATCTACCCGCGGGGCTGGCGGGAGGCGCAGCTCGACCTGGTGCGGCACCTCGTCTTCGGCGCGGTCGACTACGCCCGCGATCTCGGCTTCGAGCCGACGCAGGACTTCGCCGCGACGGCCGGGCACCTCGGCACGTGGGAGGAGAAGTCCGCCATCACGTTCGGCAAGGACGGCAAGCCCCTCTACGTCGCGGGCCCGGACGACGACGTCAGGCACGTGGTGAAGACGCTGGAGCGGAGGGTCGGCCCGCCGCCCAACTTCGACTTCTTCGCCCCGATGCCGGAGTCGCAGATCTCTCTGGGCGGTCACCGGCTCGCCTGACCTCTTCGGCCGCGTTCACCGATCGCGAAGCGGTGGGCGTCGAGGACGGTGGGCGGGAACGACTGAGAGAGCGGGCGCGTACGAGACCTGGCGGCACGTCCCGGCGGGGATCTCGCCAGCCGCATCGCAGAGATGGCCGGCACCGTCGGGAGATGATCCACGGGTCCGCGCAAGGACGTCGTCCGCAGCCGCCACCGACGGTCGCCGTGGTCGGTCAGAATGGCACGGTGGCAACCCCAGCCGAGACGACCCGCGCTCAGCCGTTCGCTCATCTGAGTACCCCCAACGCGGCGCTCTACCGCGCGGTGCTGAGCGCGTTCGCGCACGCCAAGGACCGGTTCATCGTGCACCTGCGCCCGGAGGACGTGGCAGCGGAGCTCGGGCAGGAGAGCGACGAGCCGCTCGCCCAGGCCCTGAACAAGCTCGTCGAGTGGGGCAACCTCCGGGCCGACGCCGACACGAGCCGGGTCACCACGGTGGAGGACTTCCACCGCAGGCGCCTGCTCTTCCAGCTCACGCCCGAGGGACAGGCGGCAGAACAGGCGATCGCCTTCTACGAGGAGGCGATCGGCCACAGGGGTTCGCTGCAGTCGGTGGCGCTGAGCGACATCGCCGAACAGCTCTCCTCTTTGGCAGTCCTGGCGGGGCAGCCCGATCCCGACCCCGCTAAGACCCACCTGCTCCTGCTCACTCTCGCCGAACGGTTCTCCTCTCTCGCCGACAACGCCCAGGCGTTCATGGCCTCACTGCGGCGGGCGATCGACTTCTCCGACAGCGACGTCGAGGGTTTCGTGGCGTACAAGGAGCGGCTCATCGACTACATCAACCGCTTCATCGCCGACCTCGCCAACATGGGCGCCCGGATCGCGCGTCTGATCGGTGAGCTCGAAGGCTCCGGCCACGAGCGACTGCTGATGCTGGCGGCGCGGCGCGAGGCGGCCGACGCGGTGCCCGAGGGCGCTGACGCGGACGAGGCCTACGCCAGGGCCGAGGCCACGGCGTTCGCCTCCTGGCGCAACCGCTGGCGCGGCCTCAAGGACTGGTTCGTCTCGCGTGGAGCAGGCCACCCGTCGCAGGCACGGCTCCTGCGGCAGGCCGCGGTCACCGCGATCAAACAGCTCATCGACGCCATCGGGCTACTGAACGAGCGGCGCTCCGGGCGGTCGGACCGCTCCGCTGACTTCCGGACATTGGCGAGGTGGTTCGCCGAGGCTCCGGACGAGGCGGCCATGCACCGGCTGTGGCGGGCCGCCTTCGGCCTGTCGTCCTCGCGGCATCTGACCGTGACCCCGCAGACTGTCGACCTCTGGCAGGAGGAGGACGTCGCGCCGTCCACCCCATGGCGGGACGCGCCGCCGATCCGGATCAGCCCCCAGTTACGCAGGACCGGGTCGTACGAGCGCCGCGGCAAGCCCAATCGGGTGCAGGATCGTTCGCAGGCCCGCACGTTCCTGCTGGAGCAGGCGGAGCGCGAGGCCGCCGAGACCGCGGCAGCGCGGGCCCGGCTGCGCACGGACGGGCCGACGCTGCTGTCCGAGCTGGACGTGCTGGAGCCGAAAGCGTTCCGGCTATTCCTGTCGTTGCTGGGCGACGCCCTGGCCGCCCGCCGCCCCGGCGACACGGAGGTGACCGTCGTCACCGGCGACGGGTCGATGGAGGTGCGGCTCTCGCCGGTGGACGGCGGCGGTGTGGTCGAGATCCGCACCGAGGACGGCGTACTGACCGGCCCGCAGCACGTCATCGAGATCAGGGACCTGGCGGTGAGCCGATGATCGGCGGAGCGGTGCGGCGTTACCCGAGAGATCCGGTGAGGAGAGGATGATCGCTGACGAGGAGGCGGCGCAGCGCCGCGCCGCGCTGCGCGCCCTGCTGGCCAAGCCGCTGCTCACCGCCGAGCATGACGCGGACGCGCTCGCGCTGGTCCGGCGCCACTTCACCGCGCTGCGGGAGTGGTTGAACCGCGAGACCGGTTGGCGGCTGACAGCCGACACGGAGACGGCGCGGCTGTTCAAGACGGCGCCGGGCACCGCCGACACCACCTATCCGGCCCGTGGCCGAGCGAAGGAACCGTTCGGCAGGCGGCGCTATGTCGCACTGTGCCTGGCGCTCGCCGTGCTGGAGCGCGCGGACGCGCAGACCACGCTGGGCAGGCTCGCCGAAGAGGTCCTGAACGCGGCGGCCGAGCCGGAGCTGACGGCGACCGGGTTCGCGTTCACCCTGGACAGCCGGGCGGAGCGGGCCGATCTCGTCGCGGTCGTGCGCATGCTGCTCGACTGGGGGGTGCTGCGCAAGGTGGCCGGAGATGAGGACGCCTACCTGTCCGCGACCGGCGACGTCCTCTACGATGTCCGCCGACCGGTGCTCGCTGCGCTCCTGACCGGTTCCCGCGGACCGTCCACGATCAGTGCCTCCTCCTTTGAGGAGCGGCTCGGCGAGCTCACCGCCGAGCCCGTCGCCGACACCGACGATCTGCGCAACCAGGCGCTGCGGCGGCGTCTCACCCGCAGGCTGCTGGAGGACCCCGTCGTCTACTACCGTGAGCTGAGCCAGGACGAGCTCGCATATCTCACCTCACAGCGTCACGCGATCCTCCGCAGGATCGAGGAGGCGACCGGCCTGGTGCCGGAGGTGCGCGCAGAAGGCGTCGCGATGGTCGACCCGGAGGACGAGCTGACCGACGTGCGCATGCCCGAGCAACGCACCGACGGCCACGTCACGCTCCTCGTCGCCGAGCATCTGGCCGGTAGGGAGCGGGCGTCCCTGGAGAGCCTGCACGCCTTCGTACGGCAGGCCGCGCGCGAGCACGCGGTCTATTGGCGCAAGGGCGTGACCGGCCCCGGCGCAGAGGAGGAGCTCGTGGAGGTGGCCCTCGGCAAGCTGGCCGCGCTGCGGCTGGTGGAGGTCGACGACGGCCCGCCCGGTGAGGTTCGGGCGCTGCCGGCGATCGCACGCTACGCGCTCGACGCGCCGCGCGTCCGCGAGTCCCGGCGCCGCGATTCGGGCGAGGCGGTGACCGTGTGAACCTTCCGGTTCCCGCAGCGGAACGCTGGAAGCCCTTACGGGCCGGGCTCGTCGACATGTTCTACTACGACGTCGAGGAGTTCCACTTTCACGACGGACGGCTGCTGCTGCGTGGCAACAACGGCACCGGCAAGTCGAAGGTGCTCGCACTCACCCTGCCGTTCCTGCTCGACGGCGAGCTGGCTCCGCACCGGGTCGAGCCGGACGGCGACCGGCAGAAACGGATGGAGTGGAACCTGCTGCTCGGCGGCAGGCACCCGCATCCCGAACGGCTCGGCTACACCTGGATGGAGTTCGGCCGCCGCACCGCCGACGGCGGTCTGGAGTTCCGGACGATCGGCTGCGGTTTGAAGGCGGTGAAGGAGCGCGGCATCGCTCGGCACTGGTTCTTCGTCACCACCCAGCGGATCGGCGCGGACCTGTCGCTGGTCTCCCCCACTGGGGTCACGCTGACCAGGGAGAAACTGCGCGAGGCGCTCGACGGGCACGGCCTCGTCTACGACCGGGCGTCCGACTACCGCAGAGCTGTGGACGAGGCCCTGTTCGGCCTCGGCGAGCATCGCTACGAAGCCCTGGTCAACCTCCTCATCCAGCTTCGCCAGCCGCAGCTGTCGAAGAAGCCGGACGAGCGGCTGCTGTCCCGCGCGCTCACCGAGGCCCTGCCGCCACTGAGTCCCGCCCTCGTCGCGACGGTGGCCGAGGCGTTTCACGGGCTTGACGAGGAGCGGGACGCGCTGCGCGCGCTGGAGGAGGCGCGCACGGCCGCGAACGACTTCCTCGTGCACTACCGCAGGTATGCCCGCGTCGCGGCCAAACGCAAGGCGGCGGCTCCCCGGCTGACGCAGAGCCGCTACGAGCACCTCGGCCGGGATCTCGCCGAGGCCGAGACCCGGTACGCGGCCGCCCAGATGGAGCTGGACGCCGCGCGAGAACGCCTCGCCGAACTCGCTGCGGAGAAGAACAGGCTGGAGGCCCGTCGGGAGGCACTGCAGCGGAGCCCGGAGATGCGGGACGCCGAGCGACTCGAGCAGGTCGGCGAGCAGGCGCGCCGGCTGGCGGAGCACGCCCGTCTGCGGGAGCGGGAGCGAGACGGCGTCGCGGAGGAGTCCCGGCGGCGCGGGGAGCGAGCCGAGCGGTCCCGCCTCGGGGCGGAGCGGGCCGAGGCGGCCCTGCGAACGGCGCAGGAGAAAGCCGCCTCCGCCGCCCGGCGGGCGCTGTGCGAGGACGATCACCTGCGGATCGCCGGCTGGTCGGAGGCGGATCTGCCTGCGGCGCGCCGGGAGGCGGACGCGCTCGCCGAGCGGCGTGCCCAGGCGATGGCCGAGATGGGCCGCCTGCTCGGGGACGTCGAACGGGCGCGGAACCGGCTTGACGGGGCCCGCGCGGAGGTCGACCGGTTGACCGGCGAGCTGCAGGCCGCCGCCGAACGGGTGGCCACCGCGGAGGGAGCGGTCGAGGCGGAGACGGCCAAGCTCGCCACCGCCTATTTCACCTACCTCGCCGGGCTGACGGAGCTGCGGATTTCCGACCCGGACGGCCTGCTGGCCGCGATCCAGAGCTGGACGGCCACCGCCGACGGGCCGAACCCGGCGGTCGCCGCCGTGGATGACGCGGTACGTGCGGCGACGGCCGAGCTCACCCGGCGGGAGACGGAGCTGGAGACCGCTCTGCGGGCGCAGCGAGAGTCCGGTCAGGAGATCGAGAACGAGATTCGTCGCCTGGAGGCCGGTGGCCACGACGCCCCGCCCGCCCCGCATACGCGCGCCGGGGATGCCCGGGCGAGCCGGCCGGGCGCACCGCTGTGGAAGGTGGTCGACTTCACCGACGCGGTTCCCGCCGCCGACCGGGCCGGACTTGAGGCGGCCCTCGAAGCGGCCGGAATCCTCGACGCGTGGGTCACCCCCGACGGCCGACTCGTCGCCGCAGACGACCCCGACGACACTGTGATCCACGCCGGCCCCGTCGTGGCCGGCCCGAACTGCTCCGCCGTCCTGCGTCCGGCGATCGACCGCGCCGACCCGCAGGCCGCCGCCCTGCCGGACACCGCGGTCGGTGCCGTGCTCGCCTCGATCGGCCTTGAGCCCGGGACACCAGCGGGTCGGAGCGCTCCGGTCACCTGGGTCGCCGCCGACGGCCGCTGGTGCAACGGTGTCCTGGCCGGAGCCTGGCGCAAGGAAAGCGCCGACCACATCGGTGAGGGCGCCAGAGAAGCGGCCCGCCGGGCCCGCCTGGCGAGGCTACGCGAGGAGCTCACCGACGTTCAGGCGCAGATCGCCGCCCTTCGCGACGCCCTGGCCGTGCTGACCGTACGGCACCGCACGCTCGCGGAGGAGCAGCGGGCGCTCCCGTCGGACACACGGCTGCGCGAGGCCCACGTCAAGCTGGCCGCCGAGCGCGAGCGCCGGCGAGAGCTGGACACGGCGCACCGCGCGGCCGCCGACAACGCAGCGCGCAGGCGGGCGGAGATGCAGGCCGCGGGCGCCCGGGCGGCGGAGTTCGCCGCGGACGTCGGCCTGCCCCTGTCCCCGGACGCGCTCGACGAGATCAGGAACGGCCTGTCCGACTACCGCCTGGCCCTCGCCGCGCTGTGGCCGGCGGCGGAGGCGTTCGGCACGGCCCGGGCTGCCGCGGGCGAGGCCGAGGAAGAGCTTCTGCTGGTGCTGCGACGGCTGGAGGAGGCCGACGCCCTGGCGATCGAGATCCGGGGGCAGGCGCAGGCGGCCGACGAGACCTACCGGGCTCTGAAGGAGACCGCGGGCGCGGCGGTCGAAGAGCTCTACCGCAGACTTGAGGCCGTACGGCGGGAGATGGCGGAGCGGGAGGAGACCGAACGGACTGTCCGCCGCCGCGAGCAGGACGCGCTCATCGAGCGGAGCAAGGCCGACGGCGCGCGTGAGACGCTCCGGGGTGAGATCGAGGAGGCCGGTAAGGTCCGCGACGGCGCCGTGGCCGACTTTCAGGCGTTCGCGGCGACGGGTCTGCTCACCATCGCGCTGCCCGAACTGGATGTGCCAGAGACGGGTTCACCGTGGGCTCCGACCTCCGCTGTGCTGCTCGCCCGCGCCGTCAACGCCGCGCTCGACGGCGTCGACGACGGCGACGGGCCGTGGGACAGGATCCAGAAGCGTGTCACGGAGCAGCACAAACTGCTGTCGGACGCGATGGCGCGGCACGGCCACCCGGTTGGGCTGACGCTGCGGGACGGCGTGCTGGTGGTGGACGTCGTCTTCCAGGGGCGGACCAGGGACATCCCGGAGCTGGCCCGGGCTCTGGAGGAGGAGACCGGGCATCGCGGGCTTCTGCTGTCCGCACGGGAGCGGGAGATCCTGGAGAACCACCTGCTGAACGAGGTCGCCGGGACGTTGCACGAGCTGATCGCGGGGGCCGAGGAGGAGGTGCGGGAGATGAACGGGGAGCTGGAGTCCCGCCCTACCTCTACCGGGATGCGGCTGCGGCTGGTCTGGAAGACGGCCAGGCAGGCACCGGACGGGCTCGACCGGGTCCGGGAGAAGCTGCGGCAGACCCTGGACGCCTGGTCGGCCGACGACAGGGCGGCCGTCGGGGCCTTCCTGCAGCGGCAGATCGTGCGGGAGCACGCGGAGAATCCGGCGGCGGGCTGGACCGAGGCCCTGACCAGGGCGCTGGACTATCGGAACTGGCACGAGTTCGCGATTCAGCGCCTCCAGGACGGCCAGTGGCGACCCGCCACGGGCCCGGCCTCCGGCGGTGAGCGTGTGCTGGCCGCGTCCGTGCCGCTGTTCGCCGCGGCCTCAGCCCACTACAAGTCGGCGGGCAGCCCCCACGCGCCCCGGCTGGTGGCGCTCGACGAGGCCTTCGCCGGGGTCGACGACGACTCGCGCGCCAAGTGCCTTGGGCTGCTCGCGACATTCGACCTGGACGTGGTGATGACCAGCGAGCGCGAGTGGGGGTGCTACGCGCAGGTGCCCGGCCTAGCCATCTGCCAGCTCTCCCGGCGCGACGGGGTCGACGCGGTGCTGGTCACGCCGTGGCGGTGGGACGGCCGCGAGCGGCGAAGGGTTCCGCGGCCGGTCTCCGGAATGCCCGTGGAGCGCCCTGAGCCGTCCGCGCCGGATCAGGAGGGTCTGTTCGGGTGAGTGAGCCTGCGGACACGCCCCAACCGGATGCTCGCCCTGCGGGCACCGCCTGGGCGGACACCGCCCGACCAGATACAGCGCATGCGGACGCCGCGGACACGGCCCGACCGGATACGAGCCGAGCGGACGACACAGCGGAGCGGCTGCGGCGGCTGCTCGGCAGTGCGGAGACGGCGTGGCTCGTCGAGCGAATCCGCCGCAGGCTCGAACTCGGCAAGCCGCTCACGGGCATCGTCACGCTCGGCGGCGCCTCGGCCGCGCAGCGCCGCGCGATCGAGCGGCTGCTCGGCCGCAGGGCCGGGGCCGGAGCCTCGCTGTCGGTCTCGCTTGACGAGGTGAACCGGCTTCTGCGGGCCAGCGGCGCTGCCCCCGGTGGCCTGGCCGAGGCGGTGGTTCGCCTCGGTGGTCCGGTACGCGACCTGCGGCGCGAGCGCGCTGAGTGGGACGCCGCTTGGCGCTCGGCGTTCGCCCGGCTGGATCTGACAGTCGCCTCGCGGCCCGAGCTGTCCGGCTGGCGTTCCTGGCTGGAAGCGACCGGGATGGTCCGGCGGCTCGCCACAGGACCGGAGGACGCGCGGGTCCTTCTGGACAGCCTGGCCGAGGTGCTGAGCCGACTGCCCTCGCCCGGCATTCCCGTTGGCCGACTGGCCGCGGAGTGCGCCAACGACGCGCACGCCCTCGACGAGGGCCGGGCGCTGGGCACGCTCGCGCTGTCCGCCGCCCGGGCCCTGGGCGGCCTGCCATACGTGGGCGAGACCACGGCCGACGCCCGGCGCCGCGCGTGGGCGGCGGTCGGAGTGCATTTGGACGACCTGTCCTCGCTCGTCCTCTGCCTGAATGTTCCCGGGGACGGCCGGAGCCCCACCGGGCGTATGCTCGACGCCGCCCGCGCGGCCGGCGAGCCGTGCGTGCTGACCCTCCGTCAGCTGCGCCGTCACGAGACCCCATTGCGTGCGGATCTGGTACGCGTGTGCGAGAACCCCATCGTGGTGGCCGCCGCGGCGGACGAACTGGGGGCCGGTTGCCCGCCCCTCGTCTGCGTCAACGGCAGGCCCTCGGCGGCGGTGTGGCGCCTGCTGGGATTGCTGGCCGAGAGCGGCGCCGAGTTCGCCTATCACGGTGACTTCGACTGGGGCGGCGTCGGCATTGCCGCAGCCGTGTACGAGCGTCTCGGCTGGCGCGCCTGGCGCTACGACGCCGCGGCCTACCTGGCGGCGGCCTCCGCCGCCCCGCTGACGGGGCGTCCGCGCGCCACGCCCTGGGACCCTGCCTTGTCGGCCGCCATGGTGCGGCGGGCCGTACGGGTGGAGGAGGAGATCGTCCTCGGCGATCTGCTCGCCGACCTGCGGGCGGGGTGAGGCGGGCCTTGGCCGGAACCGGCACGGGTCCGTCCGCCCAGGACAGCCTCAGCGCGGGGGTTGCAGCAGGTGCCGGGCCCACCGGGGCAGGGCACGGACGGCGGGCGGCCCGCCCCGGCGGATACATTGCTCGCGAGTGAAAAACACGATCAGACAGGCGATGCTGGTCGAAAGGCTCTCCGCGCACCAGGCGATGCCGATGCTCTACCGTGCCGGCGGCCGGCTCCGCTGCACTCCACGGGCGTGGGACTGGTCCTGCCGGCCTTCGTCGAACCCGGTGCCAGGAGGAGATCCTCGCCCGGCCGCTCGTGCACGAGCCGGAGCGGAGCGCGGTTTCCCCCGCCGAGTTACGGCGGACGCCGGCGGAGGTGCGGCGGGAGGCTGGCCAAGGTCCGCCGCCGCACTCCCGGGCCGCCGGTCACCCTGGCGGCCCGAGAAGGTGACCGCTCGCTCATCTGTGCGCGAACAGACGGTCCGCCGGACGTCCCGGCGTGCCAGACTGCCAGGCATGGCAGTCTCGGGCCGACCAGTGGTCATCGACATCCGGACGCGCCGGGCCGCCGAGGAGCGCGGCAAGGCGACCCCCGACGGCTCGGACCCGTTGCTGCGCACGGTGTACGGGGAGATCCTCCGCGACGAGCGGCTGGACCAGGACCGCACACTCGATGACGTGGCGCGTGCGGTGGGCATGTCGAAGCAGTATCTGTCGGAGGTCGAGCGCGGCCGCAAGGAGCCGTCGTCGGAGATGCTGCATTCGGTGTGCGACGCGCTCGGGCTGCCGATCGAGCACCTGCTCACCCGTGCCGTCCGGCGGATCACGGCGTCGCGACGGATCGCGACCGGCAGGTCGTCCGGCACGCCACGGGTGGAGCTGCTGGCGGCGTGAGCGCTACGACGGCTCGCGCGCGGAGATCACCTCGTCGGCCAGGCCATACTCGACGGCCTCGCGGGCGGTGAAGATGCGGTCGCGATCGGTGTCCTCGCGCAGCCGGGCGACGTCCACCCCCGTGTGGCGGCTGAGGATCTCCTCGGTCTGCCCGCGCACGCGCAGCACCTCGGCCGCCTGCAGCGTCAGGTCGGAGATGGTGCCCTGCCCCTGCGTGGACGGCTGGTGCAGCAGCACGCGGGAGTGGCCGAGCATGAACCGCCGTCCGGGGGCGCCGGCGGCGAACAGCACCGCGGCGGCGGAGGCCGCCTGGCCCATGCAGTACGTCGCGACCTTCGCGCGGATGAACTGCATGGTGTCGTAGATCGCGAGCATCGCGGTCGACGAGCCGCCCGGCGAGTTGATGTACAGGTTGATCTCCTGGTCCGGGCTCTCCGCCTCCAGGTGCAGCAACTGTGCCATCACGACGTTGGCGACGCCGTCGTCGATCTCCGTGCCGAGGAAGATGATCCGCTCGTTGAGCAGCCGGCTGAAGATGTCGAACGACCGCTCCCCCACCGGGGTCTTCTCGACCACGTACGGAATCGTGTACTGGCTCATGACGTGAACCCCATCCGGTTGGAAACGGCGTACGGCGCGATGGCCGGGAAGGAGTCGACGATCGAGTCGATGATCCCGTAGTCGCGGGCCTGCTCGGGGGTGAACCAGCGATCCCGGTCGCTGTCGGCGGCGATCTCCTCGATCGTGCGTCCCGTCTCCGCGGCGAGGATCTCCTCGGACTGCCGCTTCATGTACTTGAGGTTCTCGGCCTGGATGGAGATGTCGATCGCCGTGCCGCCGATGCCGGCCGACGGCTGGTGCATCATGATCCGGCTGTGCGCGAGGCTGATCCGCTTGCCGTGCGTGCCGGACGCCAGCAGCACCTGTCCCATGCTCGCCGCCATCCCCAGCGCGACGGTGACGACGTCGTTCGGCACCAGTTTCATCGTGTCGTAGATCGCCAGCCCGGCCAGCACCGATCCTCCCGGCGAGTTGATGTAGAGGATGATGTCGCTTTCGGGGTCCGCCGAGGCGAGCAACACCATCTCGGCGCACGCCCGCTCGGCCATCTCGTCGTCGACCTCTCCGGTCAGCAGCAGGGTCCGTTGCTGGAACAGCCTCTCGTTCAGCCGATCCCGGTAACTCGTGCTCGGTGAAACACTCATGGCGCAGTTGTATCCGCCGCGACCCCGCTACCTGTCGATATGTCTGCTGTCGGCAGACCGAATGGTACGTCGGCGACCGGCCGCCCATCGCGGCTAGTGGCTCGTCACCGAACCTCGGCCGGGGAATTGATCTCCTGGGGGTGTACCCGTCAGGCTGGCTGCCTCTGCGATGTTGGGAGGTGGTCA
>NZ_VIRM01000229.1 GCF_006874475.1 Microbispora hainanensis | reverse complement strand
CAAAGCCGGGGCGGCGGAGGTGGCCAAAGCCGGCCGCCATTTGCGGGCGGTGCTCGACCCCGATGGAGAAGAACGCGATGAGCAGGCCGACTACGAGCGGCGCTTCCTACGGGTCCGCCCGGGCAAGGGCGGCGGCGTGGAAGGGGAGTTCTACCTTCCCCGTGAACCCGGCGCCCGCCTGATGACCCTGTTGCAGGAGTACGCCAAGAAGAAGGCCGACGGCGATGACCGCACGCTGACGGAGCGCCAGGCGGACGCGCTCATCGCCGCGCTGCTGGAGCAGAAGATCGTCACCGAG
>NZ_VIRM01000228.1 GCF_006874475.1 Microbispora hainanensis | reverse complement strand
AACCTGCCGAAGACCACCGGCAAGGTGTTCTTCATCGGCGCGGACCACAAGCCGCACTGGTGCTCGGCCACCTCGGTTCAGTCGCAGTACAAGAACCTGGTGGCGACCGCGGGTCACTGCGTCTACGACACCAAGTCGAACGCGACCACCCTGGACAAGTGGGTCTTCATCCCCGGCTACTACGAGGGCAAGACCCCGTGGGGCATCTACGTCGGTAAGACCGCTTACACGCACTACGACTACAGCGTGTACGAGGACGGCGACCGCGACTACGCGTTCGTCACGGTCTACAACGGCGT
>NZ_VIRM01000227.1 GCF_006874475.1 Microbispora hainanensis | reverse complement strand
AGCCATGTCGTATCCCCGGAGGTGACCGGATGGATCCGTGGGGACAGCCGCCGGGCGCGGACCCGTGGGGTCAGCAACCCGGCGCGGACCCTTGGGGGCCGCAGCCGGGCCGATCGGCGCCCGAGGAGCCCGCGTCTCCGGTGCGCCCGTTCACCGTCACCGGCGGGCGTACGACGCCTCGTATGCAACTCGCGCTGGAGGCGCTGGTCTCCTCCGCCACGACCACTCACTTGGACCTGTCCACGAGGCCACCGGAACATCGGGCCATCGCCTCCCTGTGCCGTCAGGTGCGGTCGGTGGCC
>NZ_VIRM01000226.1 GCF_006874475.1 Microbispora hainanensis | reverse complement strand
CGTCGTTGTCGGCCGCCCAGGCGCGGACCTGGGGGTGCTTGTGCGGCGAGAAGTTGTCGGCGATGACATACAGCTTCTCGCTCGGCCAGCGGGCCCGTAGCGTCTTGAGGAAGGACACCACCTCACGCCGGCGTTTGCGGGTGCGGATGCGGTAGTAGAGCTTGCCGGTGGCCAGGTCGAGCGCGGCGATCATGTGCATGACGCCGTTGTAGCGGTTGTAGGTGGCCCGCAGCCGGGCCGGCGACCCCGCCGGACGCCACCGCTTGCCCCTGCGCGGCATCAGGTTCAGCGGCCCGAACTCA
>NZ_VIRM01000225.1 GCF_006874475.1 Microbispora hainanensis | reverse complement strand
CGCGCACGAACGTGGGGCCGGCGCGGGCACACGCCGGTGGTACACGTCCGCGGGCGCGGAAGCGGACGGGTGAACATCGCCGCCCTGGTCTGCTACAAACCCGGCGAACGCTCCCGGCTGATCTACCGCCTGCACGTCTACCGCGGCCGCAAAGGCGAGCCCAAGACCTTCGGCTGGATGGACTACCGCGACCTGATCCTTCATGCCCACGCCCAGCTCGGCGCCCCGATCGTGCTGGTCTGGGACAACCTCAACCTGCACCTAGTGCCCGGGATGAAGACCTTCGCCGCCGAGCACGCCGACTGGCTCACCATCGT
>NZ_VIRM01000224.1 GCF_006874475.1 Microbispora hainanensis | reverse complement strand
CCACATCGGCTCGGAGATCTTCGGATACTTCGTGCCGAGGTTGTCGCTGGTGCGGCCCTTGGCCGCCTTGACCGCCTCCACCCACACCTTCAGCTCGGCGTTCTGCTCGACCTGCTTGGCCTGCACCGCTTCCGTCGGCGCGATGTACGACAACGTGGTCGTGGTCGTCAGCGAGTTGTCCGTGCTGGTCAGACACGTCACGAGCTGCTGGGAGGTCGCGTAGCGCGCGGTGTCCGACTGCACCGGGATGCTCACGAACTCACCGCCGGTCGGGGCGGGCGCGGTGCCGCCGTCCTTGGCCGGGATCGGGATGATGCCGTAGTCGAA
>NZ_VIRM01000223.1 GCF_006874475.1 Microbispora hainanensis | reverse complement strand
CGGGATGCCAAGGTCACGCAGCTTCCCGTTCGATTTGGGGATCTGTGTCCGCCGTACCGGCGACGGACGATAGGTGCGGGCTTTCAACTCGTCCCTGATCTCCATCAAGAACGGCTGCACTCCCAGCCGGTCTTCGACCTGGGCCACGGTCAGCCCGTCGATTCCGGCCGTGCGCGCTCCGGCATTGGTCGAGACGCGTCGCCACGCCTCGGCCAGGAACGCCGGATCGCACACCAGGTTGTACAGATCATCGAAACGGCGCGAACGATCAGCCCGCGCCCACTGGTGCAACTTGACCTGCATCCTTCGTACCGGGACGCCGACCCTCCA
>NZ_VIRM01000222.1 GCF_006874475.1 Microbispora hainanensis | reverse complement strand
CCGGGACCATCGAGCTGGCCATCCCCCGCCTGCGGTCGGGGTCGTACTTCCCGGACTTCCTGCTGGACAAGCGCCGCCGGGCCGAACGGGCGCTGACCAGCGTGGTGGCCACCTCCTACCTGCTGGGTGTGTCCACGCGGCGGATGGAAAAACTCGCCGAGTCGATGGGCATCACCAAGCTGTCCAAATCGCAGGTGTCGAAGATGGCCGCCGAGCTGGATGAGCTGGTCGCCTCGTTCCGGTCCCGGCCTTTGGACGGCGGGCCGTACACCTTCGTCTGGATCGACGCGCTCACTCAGAAGGTGCGTGAGGGCGGGCGGACGGTGAACGT
>NZ_VIRM01000221.1 GCF_006874475.1 Microbispora hainanensis | reverse complement strand
GTCTCACCGTCGAAGTACGGGGAGACGTTGGTGTCGATGCGGTTGTTGCCGTCGGTGTCGGAGACCGCGATGGTCACACCGTTGAGGTAACCGAGCCGCTTGGTGTTGCTGTAGCGGTACAGCCACGCGGAACCGATGGAGCCCTCGCCGGTGAAGGAGGACTTGATGCCCACCAGCTCCTCGGCCTTCATGGACGGCGCAGCCGCCTTGAAGGTCTTGCCGTAGGCCCACTTCTGGGTCTTGCCGGAGAAGGCGTAGTTGCCGTCCGGGTGCGACCCGCTCGGGTAACCGAACTCGAAGATGCCCGTGCCGATCTTCTGGTTGTAGGCCAGACCCTGACC
>NZ_VIRM01000220.1 GCF_006874475.1 Microbispora hainanensis | reverse complement strand
CCCACCCCCGACGACCCCACCCCCGATACCCCTGACGACCCCACCGGCTCACCTGAGGCTGCCACCGGCGCCCCAGGCACTCCTACCGGCTCGCCTGACGCTCCCGCAGGCACTACCGGCACCCCCGCCAGTTCCGCCGATACCCCCACAAGCGAGCCGGAGCACGAGCGCGAGCGGGGCACCCGACCCGAGCCAGAGGACGGGCACGCGCACGAGCACGGGCGGAAGGTCACGCCGGAGCCGAAGCACGGGCAGAACACCAGACCCGAGCCGAAGCGCGAGCGAGAGCATGACCAGAGCGCCGTACCGCAACCAGAGCACGAGCGCGAGCACGGCCGGAGGGACGCACCCGAA
>NZ_VIRM01000022.1 GCF_006874475.1 Microbispora hainanensis | reverse complement strand
ACCAGACCCGAAAGATCAATTAAGCAGAGGAGAGCACCGGCAACAGCCCGCGCACGCACAAGACAACCACCGAAGTGATCGAAGAGGAGTGCGCCGAACCGCGCCGACACCACAAGATTACCAGGGTCCGGCACCGCCATGACCCAACTAGAGGAGAACGCCCGCGCCACCCGAGGTATTCCCGGCTGCGCCGGCTCCGCGCGTGCGCGTCAGGTTGTCCAACACACCAGGCCGTGGCGGCTATTCCCGCAGGTCGGAGCCGAGACCACGCGCCGGGTCACCATACGCGGCAAAACGGGCGAGCGTGCGGGGACAACCAGATCCGTCTCTCAGGCATCTACTTAGCGCCGCGGCGATCAGCCGGGACGGCACGGACGATCGGGGAGGATCCACGTGAGGGACGACAGCCGCGCAGGGCCGTCTTCCCCGCGTCCCGCGACGGCTCCACGTGGCCGCCGCCTTCCCACGCAACCGAACGTCAAGCCGCTCGCAATCGCCCCGCGCTACGAAGACGATGCGGAAGTCCCCGTACGGCGCCAACCCGGCCGCCCGGACTTCTGTCGCTGGAGGTGGCCATCATCATGCGGTCGGAGTTCGACGACATCCGCGCCCACATCACCGCCGAGCCGCCGCGGCCGAGCGAGTTGCTCGAGCTCGCGCACTCCCTGCTCGACGACCTGGAGCAGTTGCGCACCCGCGAGGCGATCCTGCGCTCGCACTACCTCGCTCTGCTGACCGCCGCCCGCGCCACCGTGGCCGCGGACGCCGCAGGGCACCCCGCCGCGCTCACCTTCCTCCAGCACGAGCTGGCCGAGCACGGGCAGCTTCCCGACGGGGAGCAGGCGCAGCGGATCCTGTCGGACGCCGTCGCCGCGCAGGCCATGCTCGCCCACCTCGACGAGCCGGCGGCGCCCCGGCGGTCCCGCGCCGCCCGCGGCGCCGTGTGCGGCGGAGTCAGCCGCAGCCTGCGGGGCTGAACGGCTCAGCCGCCCGGGATGAGATCGTGCACGAAGACGACGTTGGGGTAGGCCGGGTTGTCGGTGTACCCCTGAACGTTGCCCAGGTAGGCCCGCTGATAGTTGGACACCCACGGCACCGCCACCACGGCCTTCTCCCCGATGAGCGTCCTCTGGAGCTCGGTGTACGCCCTCTCCGCCGCGGACCGGTCGTTCGTCACCAGTGACGGCAGACGGTCGATCCTCGCGTCGACGTTCCGGTCCTTGAGGTAGGTGAGGTTGAAGGACACCGGCTCCGCGCTGTGGAAGACGTTGAGGAACCACGAATAGGCGTCGGCGTAGTCGGGCCACCAGTACATGACGAGGATGTCCTGGCGCTTGGCCGGGTCGGCGGACTTGCCCAGGTTCCACTGGTCGTTCCACTGCATGGCCTTGGCGTCGAGCTGGACGTTCAGCTCGGCCAGTGCGCTCCTGAGCTTGCGCACGAGCAGTTCCTCGTCGTCGTCCCCCTGCGCGTAGGTCAGTGTCAGGCTCAGGGGGCTGCCGCCCGGGCCGTACCCCGCCTCGTTCAGCAGCGCGGCGGCCGCGGTCAGGTCCTGCTTCTGGGTGAATCCGGCCGTGTGCCCGAGCAGGCCCTCGGGGACGAGTCCGGAGGCAGGCGCCCCCGCCCCCTTGAGCGCGGCGATCAGGCCGTCGTAGTCGATGGCCTTCTGCACCGCCCTGCGCAGCCGTACGTCCGTCAGCGGGCCCGAGGCGGTGTTGAACAGCACGAGCATGTTCTGGAACGACGGCACCTGCAGGGTGCGGACGCCCGCGGTCCCGCGGGCCCGGCGGAACAGATCGGGGTTCAGCCGCTCCACGAAGCTCGCCTCGCCGCGCAGCAGCAGCCGGTAGGCCCGGTCGAGGTCGGGCGTCACGCGGAACTCGATGTTCCGGTAGTGCGGGCCCTCCCAGCCGCCCCAGTAGCGGTCGAAGGCGCGCAGCACCAGTTCCTTCTCGCGGCCCTTCTTCCAGCTCGCCACCGTGTAGGGCCCCGAGCCCGCGTCGCGGCCGGCCTGGAACCACTTCTTGAGGTCGCCCGTGCCCGCCGCCCGGGTGTCGTAGACGTATGCGGCGTAGTCGGAGGAGGCGATCAGGTCGAGCGGTGCCGCGTACTTCAGCCGGAACTCCACGGTGAGCGGGTCCTTGACCGTGATCTGCTGGACGGAGTCCCAGACGTAGGCCGCGCCGGCGCCCATCCGCTTGGTGCGCTCGACGGACGCCTTGACCGCGGCGGCGTCCACCGGCCGCCCGGTGTGGAAGACCACGCCGGACCGCAGGGTGAAGGTCCAGACCTTGCCGTCGGTCGACGCCTGCCAGCGCTCGGCCAGGCGTGGCGCGGCCCGGCGCGTCCGGGGGTTGTACATCGTCAGCGAGTCGTAGACGTTCTGCATCGCCATGATCTCGTTGGAGTACGAGCTCGCCGGATCCCAGTCGGTGACGACGTCCAGATTGGACAGGTAGACGAAGGTGGAGTCCTTCGTCGAGGGGAGGTTCGCGGCCGAGATCTCCCGGACCTCGCCTCCGCCGCAGCCCGCCAGGGCCAGCACGGCCATCACTCCCAGCACGAGTAAGCGGCGCATGCGTGCGGGTCCTTTCCGTGTCTACCATGATCGACGCTACTGCAAGATCACGATTGGACACGATATTTCCGGCCAACCGATCACAGGCCCCTCATCCGGCACACCTTCACTGCTAGTCTCTATCCCTGTCGCAAAAAGGTTTTATGTGAGGCTTGTCCCTCATTGGGCGAGGTGCCATGAGTCCGCGCAGGCGTGACCGGCCGATCAGGTCCCGGCTCATCGGCCTGCTGCTCGTACCACTCTTCTCACTGATCGCTCTGTGGGCTGTGACCGCCGGCGTCACGATCGGCGAGAGCCTGAGCCTGCGCACCTACAACACGCTGTGGTCCACGCTCCGGCGGCCCGCCGACTCCCTGATCGTCGATCTTCAGGCCGAGCGCCTGACCACGGCCCGCTACCTCGGCTCGCACCGGACGACCGACCGCGACGCCATGGTCCTCCAGCGCCAGCGGACGGACAAGACCAGGCAACAGGTCCGGACGCTGGCCCTGTCGGACGCCTCCCGCTCGGCCACCACTCCGGCCATGCGCACGCAGGTCGACGAGATGCTGTCGGGCCTCAGCCAGATCGACGAGATCCGGGCGGAGATCGACGAGGGGCTGTCCGAGCGGCTGCGTGCCATCGAGACCTACAACCTGGTCAGCGACTCGATCTACCGCATGCACTACAGCCTGGCGCTGATCGACGACATCCCGATCTACCAGCAGTCGCGCGTGGTGATCTCGCTCGGGTACGCCAAGGAGCTGCTGACCCGGGAGCAGGCGCTGGAGGCGGCGGTCGGCCCGTCGGGCGGCTTCAACGACGAGGAACGCAAGCTGTTCACCCAGCTCGTGGGCAACCGCCGGTTCCTCATCGACCAGGCGCTGCCCGAGCTGGACGCCGGCCTGCGGCAGCTCCACGTCAACCTGATCACCACTCCGCTCTACCAGCGGCTGCGGCTGCAGGAAGAGCAGATCATCGCCGCGCCCAAGCTCTCGGCGCGTACGCAGCAGGTGTGGCAGTCGACCTCCGACGACCTGGCCGAGTCGTTCCAGAAGGCGCAGACCCAGGCGGCGGCCCTGCTCGCCGAGCGCGCCGCGCCGATCGCCGACTCGATCCTGCGGCGGGCCGTGCTGGCCGGAGGCTTCGGACTCCTCGCGGTCGTCGCCTCGATCCTGATCTCGCTGCGGGTCGGCGGACGGCTCGCCCGCGAGCTGGCCGACCTGCGGCAGGCCGCGCTCGACCTCGCGAACAAGCGGCTGCCGGGCGTGCTGGTCAAGCTCAAGCGGGGCGAGGACGTCGACGTGGCCACCGAGGCGCCTCCGCTGCAGACCGTGGGCGGGACCGCCGAGATCCAGGACGTGGGCCGGGCCTTCTCCACCGTGCAGGAGACCGCGGTGGAGGCCGCGATCGGGCAGGCCCGCCTGCAGCGGGGTGTCAGCCAGGTCTTCCTCAACCTGGCGCGGCGCAGCCAGACGCTGCTGCACCGGCAGCGGACCCAGCTGCACGGCATGCAGCGGCACACGACGGACCCGGACATGCTGGAAGAGCTGTTCCGGCTCGACCACCTGACGACCCGCATGCGCCGCCACGCCGAGGGCCTGATCATCCTGTCGGGCAACGCCCCCGGACGCGCCTGGCGCAAGCCCGTCCCGATGTACGACGTCGTACGCGGGGCCGCGGCCGAGGTGGAGGACTACGCCCGGGTCAACGTGCTGCCGATGGAGGACCACGGGCTCGACGGCGCCGCGGTGGCCGACGTCATCCACCTCATCGCCGAGCTGATCGAGAACGCCACGATCTTCTCGCCGCCGCACACCTCCGTGTCGGTGCGCGGGGAGCTCGTCGGCATGGGCTTCGCGGTCGAGATCGAGGACCGCGGGCTCGGCATGACCAAGGAGCGGCTCGAGGAGCTGAACGAACGGCTGGCCGACCCGCCGGAGTTCGACATCGCGGACACCGACCGCATGGGACTGTTCGTCGTCGCGCGCCTGGCCGCACGGCGGGACATCCGCGTGACCCTGCGGCCCTCGCCCTATGGAGGAACGACCGCCATCGTGCTGATCCCATCCGGGCTCATGGTGGGCCCCAAGGATCCCGATCTCGCCCGTCTCGCCGCGGGAGAGGTCACCCCGGAGGACATCATCCTCGCCTCGCTGCAGCGGGGGCCTCAGGAGAACGAGAACACCGGCGAGGAGGACCGAAAGTGACGGAACGCATGCAGGACCAGTGGCTGGACGAGGAGGCCGGGCCGATCGTGCCGGCCTACGCCCTGACCCGCGGACGCGTGCGGCCCTCCAGCCAGGAGATCGACCTCGTCGCCATCGTGACCGCGACCGGCGGGCCGACGCCGGTGAGCCTCGGTCCCGAACAGTGGATGATCCTCAGCCTGTGCGCCCGCCCGGCGTCGCTGGCGGACATCGCCGCGGCGATCGACCTGCCGCTCGGCGTCGTACGCGTGCTGGTGGGCGACCTCCACGAGCAGGGGCTCGTGCAGGTGCGCCCACCCGCCAACGTCGCGCGCTTCCCCACGCCCGGCATCCTGTCCGAGGTGATCAGCGGCCTGCGCGCGCTGTGACCTGCCGCGTCACAGCGCGTGCGGGTAGTGCCGTGCGGCGTGCCCGGCGGTGATGTAGCCCTCCCGCAGGTCGGCCCGCACGGCCTCGGGATCGCGCTCTTCCGGCGGGCCGTACCCGCCGCCGGAGCCGGTGCGCAGGTGCACGACCGCGCCCTTGGGCAGGAAGATCCGCGTCTTCAGCGAGAAGTCCTCGGCGCGCCCGTCGGGATACTCCACCGTGAGCCGGTTGGGCCGGCCGGGCAGGCCGCCCTCCAGGCCCCAGGGCTCCAGCGCCGTCCTGGCCAGGCCCGCGGTGAGGTACTGGTCCTCCAGGATGCGGAAGGACAGGTCGAGACCCAGGCCGCCGCGGTGCCGGCCGGGGCCGCCGGAGTCCTCGGCCAGGGCGAGCCGCTCGATCCGCCAGGGGTTGCGCGCCTCCCACACCTCGGCCGGGGTGAAGCGGGTGGCCGACTCCGAGATGTACATGAGCGCGCTCGCGCCGTCGCCCGACGGCGAGGCGCCCTGGCCCACCGGGTGGGGTGCGCCGTCGGCCCACGGCTCGCCGGTCGCCTCGCGGTTGCCCCACCACACCAGGGCGTTGATGTCCCCGCCGCTGGCGGCGGGCACCGATTCCGGCACGGCTTCCGCCAGCGCCTTGATGATCAGCTCGATGGCGTGGTCGGAGGGGATGCCGTACATGAAGCAGGGCGCGGGCCGTACGGGGTGGAACAGCGAGCCGAGCCTGGTGACCAGCTCCAGCGGGCGGAAGTGGCCCTCGTTGGGCTGCTCACCGGCCCCGGCGAGGAAGGCCACCGCGATCCGCACCGCCGCCACGGTGGACGGCAGCGGGCAGTTGACCGGCCCGCCGACCTGGTCGGGGCAGTCGGTCAGGTCGACGGTCACCGACGAGCCCTCCACGACGACCCGGACGCCGAACGGGATCGGCGTGCCGTTCACGCCGTCGGAGTCGATGACGCTGGACGCCTCGTAGACGCCGTCGGGCAGGCGCTCGAACCAGCCGCGCACCAGCGCCTCGCCATGGGCGTACATGCGGGCGACGCAGCGGCGGAAGGTGTCGAGTCCGTGCCTGCGCACCAGCGCGCCGAGGGCCTCGGCCCCGGTGCGCGCCCCGGCCACCATCGCGTTGATGTCCCCGATGACCATCTCGGGCATCCGGCTGTTGGCCAGGATCATCCGGTAGACGTCGCTGACCAGCCGCCCGGCGTCGTAGAGCTTGACGCCGGGGAAGATCGTGCCTTCCTGGTGGACGTCGACCGTGTCGGTGCAGTAAGGGTCCTTGCCGCCGATGTCGAGCCAGTGGGCCTTGATGGCCGAGTAGGCGACCAGCGTGTCCTCGTGGAAGATCGGCACCACCATCGCCGCGTCCTGAGGGTGGGAGCCGGTGCCGTACGGGTCGTTGTAGAGGATCACGTCGCCGGGGCTGAGCGCGGCAGGGCCGCCGACGCCCTCGACGGCCTCCCGCACGCAGAAGCCGAGCGTGCCCATGAACGCCGGCAGCGTCGGGGCCTGCGCCAGCATGCACATGTCGGCGTCGTAGAAGGCGACGGCGAAGTCGAGCGCCTCGTAGATGATCGGCGAGAACGCGGTGCGGATCAGCGACTGCTTCATCTGGTCGGCGGCCGCGTTGAGGCCCTGCCGGATGATCTCGGTGGTGACGGGGTCGGCGCCCTCGCCAAGTCCGGGGTGGACCTCCGCGTATCGGGTGCGGACGATGGTCATCAGCGGTCCTTCCGTGTGATCACGAGGCAGCCGCTCTCGTGCGTCTCCGCCGCGAATCCGGCGTCCACATAGGTCGTCGCGGTCGGCTCCACCACCAGCAGCGGGCCCTCGGCCACGCCGTCCAGGTCCTCCCGCCGTACGACCGGGGCCTCGGTCCAGGCACCCCGGCGGAACGACCACAGCCGCGTCGTCCCCCGCCCGCTCTCGCCGGACGGCGGGGCGGGCACCATCGGACGGTCCGCGTCGAGGACCACCCGGCCGGTCGCCCGCACCGTGACGATCTCCAGCGGGTCGGGCAGGGTGTGGCCGAAGGCCCGGTGGTACGCCTCGGAGAACCGGGCGGACACGGCCGCCACGTCGTCCTCGCCCAGCCGCACCGGGATCGTCAGCGTGTGCTCCTGACCCCGGTGGCGCAGGTCGAGGTCCACCTCGCGTACGGCTCCGGGCTGCGCGAGCCGTTCGAACAGCGTCTCCGTCACCCGCTCGACCAACGGCAGCGCCTCGTCGTCCAGGGGGCGCACCATCGTGCGGGCGGCCGTCCGCACGATGTCGGCCTGCACCAGGCCGACGGCGGAGAAATTGCCCGCGTTGGGCGGCACGACCACGGTGTCGACGTCGAGCTCGTCGGCGAGCAGGCAGCCGAACACCGGCCCCGCGCCGCCGAAGGCGACGACGGCCCCGCCGCGCGGGTCCACGCCCCGCTCCACGGTCACGCCGCGTACGGCCTGGGCCATGTGCGCGGCGGCGATCCTGATCACGCCCACCGCGACCGCGTCCACGCCGTCGATGCCCGTGGGGCCGGTGAGCGGCGCCAGCGCGCGGGCCGCCGCGTCCTCGGACAGCTCGATGCCGCCGGAGATGTGGCCGCGGGGGATCATGCCGAGGTGCAGGGCGGCGTCGGTCACCGTGGGCTCGGTCCCGCCCCGCTGGTAGCAGGCGGGCCCGGGGTCGGCGCCCGCGCTGCGCGGGCCGACGCGCA
Organism: Microbispora hainanensis; assembly: GCF_006874475.1. Lineage (GTDB taxonomy): Bacteria > Actinomycetota > Actinomycetes > Streptosporangiales > Streptosporangiaceae > Microbispora > Microbispora hainanensis. The sequence continues at coordinate 119,928 of NZ_VIRM01000022.1, read as the reverse complement.
GCAGGCCGCCCGCGTCGGCGTACGCGATCGAGCCGCCGCCCGCGCCCACCGACCGCACGTCCACCCAGGGGCTCTGCAGCGGCAGGCCGACGACCTCGCCCTGGTAGAGCAGCGGGAGCCGCCCGTCCTCGATGAGCGCGGTGTCGAAGCTGGTGCCGCCCACGTCGGCGGCGACGGCCGTGCCGATGCCGAGGGAGGGACCGAGCGAGGCGGCCAGGCGGGCGGTGGCGGCGGCCCCGGCCACCGGGCCGGACAGGATCGTCTCGAACGGCCGGGCCGCGGCCTCGGCCAGCGCCAGCGCGCCGCCGCCGGACCGGGTCACGAGCAGCTCGCCCGCGAACCCCCTCGCGCGCAGCTCGCGGTCGAGGTTGTGCAGGTAGGGGCCCATGCGGTGGCGGACGAAGGCGTCCACGACCGTGGTGCAGGTGCGCTCGTACTCCCGGTATTCCCCCGACACCTCGTGCGACAGCGAGACCGGCCCGGCGAACCCGGCCTGCCTGAGCAGCTCGGCCGCCCGCGCCTCGTGCGCGGGGTTGGCGTAGGAGTTGACCAGCACGATCGCGACGGCGTCCACGCCCTCGGCGGCGAACGTCTCGGCGGCCCGCCGCACGTCCTCCGGCTCCAGGTCGCGTACGACCGAGCCGTCGGCGGCCACCCGCTCGGCCACCTCCAGACGCAGCCGCCGGGGCACGAGCGGCGGCGGCGGGGTCCAGAACAGGTCGTAGGGGTCGTCGCGGTCGCCCCTGCGGATCTCCAGCACGTCGCGGAACCCGGCCGTGGTGATCAGGCCCACGGTCGCGCCGCGTCTTTCGAGCAGCGCGTTGAGGCCCACGGTGGTGCCGTGCACGAAGTGGCGGCAGCGCGCGAGCAGATCCGCGGGCACCGCCGCGTCGACCGCGGCGAGGACCCCGCGTTCCGGCGCGGACGGCGTGGTGGGCTGTTTCGCGACCCTGATCTCGCCGGTCGCGGCGTCGTGGAGGACGAGGTCGGTGAAGGTGCCGCCGACGTCCACTCCGATGACCGTTGTCATGCCAGGCAACGTAGATGCGGCCGGACGCCGCGTCGATGTGCCCTCACGACGACGAGATCACCGTTGTTGTCCCCCCGAAACAGTCACCGCGAAACAGTCACCGCGAAACAGTCACCGCGAAACAGTCGTGGTCGAGCACCACGTGGCAGGCGAGCTGGAGCGCGAAGCGGGTCTGCGGGTCGGACAGGTCGGCGTCGAGCGCCTCGGCGATGCGCCTGATCCGGTGGGCCACCGCGTTGGGGTGCAGGGTGAGCAGCTCCGCCGCCCTGGTGCGGGAGCCCCAGCTGTCCAGGTAGGCCTTCAGCGTGGGCACCGCGTGGACGCTGAGCGCCCCGAGGCGTTCCAGCGGGGCGAGCATGTCCCTGGCGGCCACCAGCGCGCTGTCGCTGCCGCTCAGCTCCGCGAGGAGCGCGTGCACCCCGAGCCGGTCGAACCGCACCACCTCCCCGGCCGTGGCGCGAGCGGCGGCCGCCCGTGCCTGCGCGGCCGTACGGCGCAGCCCGTCCGGCCCCTCCTGGCAGGTGCCGAGCCCCGCTCCCACCGCGGACGACCGGCCCGGTGTCGACGAGCGCAGCGCCGACGGCCACTGTTTCGACGGCCGCTGGGGATTCGGGAGGTTGAGCGTCGTCCGCTCGTCGGCGGTGAGGAGCACGAGCACGCCGTCCTGCCACCGGGTGACCAGCGGCGGCGCCGACAGCTCGGCCGTCTCGCCGAAACCGAGCGCGCCGGGCCACGCGGCGGCGGTCCCCCGCGCCTCGCGGAGCACCGGATCCGCCGCCTCCGGGGTCGCGTCGCCACCGGGGTCGCGCAGGAAGACCGCGACGTGCCAGCCGTCCACCGGGACGCCCTCGTGCCGGGCGCGGCGGGCGGCGGTCCGGGTGTCCTTGGCGCCGAGCAGGGCCAGCAGCGCGCGCTCGCGAGCCGCCTCCGCCTCCCGCGCCGCCGCCCGCACCCGGCCGAGCGTGGTCGCGACGACCTGGGCGACGATCGCCGCCGCGGGGTCCTCGCCCTCCCAGCACACGTAGCCGTCCGGCCGGCCGCCGACCCGGATCACCGTCGCGTTGGCCCCCGGGTCGGCCAGGCCGGCGACGACGTACGAGACGCCGACGGAGGCGGATGCCGCGCGCAGGATGTCCTCCTCCCCCGCGCCCTCCATCGCGCCGATGCCGTCGATCGCCTCACGCGTACGGCGCAGCAGCAGCCCGGGATCGGCGCGTACGGCCGCGCTGAGGCCGAGCACGGTGTCCGACAGCGAGTGGTCGGAGGCGCCGGCGAGCAGCGCGACCCGCTCCCGCCTGGCCAGCTCCACGATCTCCCGTGTCGTGCCCGAAGGGCCGGGCAGCACGATCCCGGCGAGGCCGCCGCGCCCGGCCAGGCGCAGCGCGTCGAGCACGTCGCACGACCGCATGGCGTGCCGCGACAGGATCGCCAGCGCGCCGGGGGCCGCCGTGGTCAGCTCGCGCATCTCGTCGACGAGGACGACGCTGCCGACCTCCCGGGCGTCCCAGGGCCCGGCGACGAGCGTCAGCCGGCGGCCCGCGGGCGTCCTGAGAAGGTCACTGACGCGGCGCATCGGGGGCCTCACCTCCGTGGGGGACGCGCGGAGCCGAGGAGGCCGGGGTGTGCAGCACCTCCTCCGCGCGATGACATGCCACTTTACGCCCTTCGACCTCACGCGCCTGCGGTGCCTCTGCACTGCAGCGGTCCACCGCGAGGGGGCAGCGCAGCCGGAACGGGCACCCCGTCGCCGCCGCGGCCGCCTCGGTCCGCCCGGCCGCGCGCGGCGGCTCGCCGCCCATGCGCGGCACCGCGTCGCGCAGCGCCCGGGTGTACGGGTGGGCCGGCCGGGTGAGCAGCTCCCCGGTCGGGCCCGACTCGACGACCCGCCCGGCGAACATGACCGACGACGTACGGCACAGCCGCCCCACGACGCCGAGGTTGTGCGTGATGAGCAGATAGCCGAGCCCGTGCTCGGCGGCCAGCCGCTCCAGGAGGTCGAGGATCCGCGCCTGCACGGTGACGTCGAGCGCGCTCGTGGGCTCGTCGAGCACCAGCAGCCGGGGCTCCACGGCCAGGGCCCGGGCGATGGACACCCGCTGCCGCTGGCCGCCGGACATCTCGTGCGGCCTGCGGGCGGCGATCCCGGGGTCGAGCCCCACGTCGGTGAGGAGCGCGGCGACCCTGTCGGCCCGCTCGGCCCTGGACATGCGGTGGTGGGTGGTGAGCGCCTCGGCGATCGACGCCCCGGCCGTCATGCGGGGGTCGAGCGCCTCGCTGCCGTCCTGGAAGACCGGCTGCACGGCCCGGCGGAACTCTGCCCGGCCGGCCCTGCCGAGCCCGGCCAGGTCGCCAGTGCCATACCGGACGGTGCCGGAGCGGGGGCGCATCAGGCCGAGCAGGGCGCGGGCGAGCGTGGTCTTGCCCGAGCCGCTCTCTCCGATGAGTCCCACTCCGCCCTCGTCCACGGCGAGGTTCACGTCGTGGACCACCGCCGTCGTGCCGTAGGCGAGGGTGACCCCCTCGGCGGCGAGCAGCGTCATGCCCCCTCCTCGGCTTCCGGCAGTGCGGGAACGGCTTCTTCGGGCAGTGCAGGCACTGCGGCGATCAGTTCGCGGGTGTAGGGGTCGCTCGGCCGGGCGAACACCTCGGCGGCGGGCCCGCTCTCCACCACGGCGCCGTCGCGCATCACCACGACCCGGTCGGCGATCGTGGAGACCAGCGCGAGGTCGTGGGAGACCAGCAGCACGGCGAGGCCACGCTCGTCGCGCAGCCGGCGCAGCACCGCGACCACCTCGGCCTGCACGGTCACGTCCAGCGCGCTCGTCGGCTCGTCGGCCAGCACGACCTCCGCACCGAGCGCGAGGGCCAGCGCGATGGCGAACCGCTGCGCCTGCCCGCCGGAGACCTGGTGGGGATAGCGGCGCAGAATCCCGGGGTCGAGCAGCACCGCGCGGACCCCCTCCTCGGCCCGCTCCCGGGCGTCCGCGCCCTTGACGCCGTGGCGGGCGAGCGCGCGGCGCATGAGCGTGCCCAGGCGCATGGTGGGGTTGAGCGCGGCCTGCGGGCTCTGCATCACGAGGGCGGCCCGCGAGCCGCGGATCTCCCGCAGCCGGGCCGGGCTCGCCGTGAGCACGTCCACGTCGCCGACGGTGATCCGGCCGGAGACGTCCGCGCCGTGCACGAGGCCGAGCGTGCTGAGCAGGGTGGTCGTCTTGCCCGACCCGCTCTCGCCGACGAGCGCCACGCACTCCCCGGCGGCCACGTCGAGCTCGGGGACCGACGCGATCACCCGGTCGCCGATCCGCACGACGAGATCCCTCACGCTGATCAGACTCATGCGCCCTCCTCGCCTTCGGCTCGGAGTGGCATGCGCCAGACGCTGTGCCTATTGATTCGCTCGCTACGCTCGCTCATCGCGACAGCCTCGCCCTCAGCCCCTCGCCGAGCACGTTGAACGAGAACGCGGTGACCAGGATGGCGAGGCCGGGGAAGGTCACCACCCACCAGTCGGTGGTGAACAGCGACTGGCCCTGCTGGACCATCAGCCCCCACTCCGAGGTCGGCTCGTGGGCGCCCAGGCCGAGGTAGGACAGCGCGGCGGCGGTGAGGATGACCCCGCCGCCGTCCAGCGACAACTGGACCAGCACCGGCGTGAGCGAGTTCGGCAGCACGTGCCGCAGCACGATGAGCGGTGCGGGCACGCCCAGGCAGCGCGCGGAGTCCACGAAGCCCCGGGTGGCCACGGACGCGGCGACCGACGCCGTGAGCCGGGCGTACCACGGCCACCAGGTGACCGCGATCGCCACGATCACGGTGGTCACGCTCGGCTGGAGCACCACGGCGAGCGCCAGCGACAGCAGCAGCGCGGGGAAGGCGAGGAAGATATCGGTCACCCGCATGATCACGTCGCGGGCCCAGCCGCCGGCGTACCCGGCGACCACTCCCAGGCCGACGCCGGCCACCCCGGAGATCGCCAGCACCGCGACGGCGATCAGCAGCGAGGTGCGGGCGCCGAACAGCACCCGGCTGAGCACGTCGCGGCCGACCTGGTCGGTGCCGAACCAGTGGGCGCCGCTCGGCGGCAGCAGCGCCTCCAGGGGATGCGTGGCCGAGCCGCCGTCGTCCGGGTAGGGGGCGATCCACGGCGCGAGCAGTGCCGCCAGCACGACGATGCCCAGCAGCACGCCTCCCGCCACCGCGAGGCGGTCCACCCCCGCCAGGTGCCGCAGCGGCGTACGGCGGAACGTGGTCAGGGCCGGGGCGGTCATCGCGCCCTCACCCTCGGATCGACCACGCCCTGGAGGAGGTCCACGGCGAGGTTGGCGACGACGTACAGCACGGCGACCAGCAGCGTGACCCCGGCGATGGCGGGAGTGTCGAGCGAGCGGATCGAGTCGGCGGCGTACCGTCCGAGGCCCGGCCAGTTGAACACGGCCTCCACGAGGAAGCCGTTGACGATCGAGTAGGCGAAGACGAGCGCGATCAGCGACAACACCGGGTTCAGCGCGGGCCGCAGGGCGAACCGGGTGAGCACCGCGGTCTCGCCGAAGCCGAGCGCGCGCTCCAGCCGGGCGTGGTCGCGCGACGACTCCTCGATGAGGGCGGCCCTGGTCATCTGGGCCACCACCCCGGCCGGATAGGCCGCGATCACCAGGGCGGGCAGCACCAGGTGGGCCAGCGTGCTCGTGAGGATCGGCCAGTTGCCGGTGATCAGCGCGTCCACGGCAGTGATGTTGGTGTAGAGGTGCAGCGGGCTGGTGCGGTCGAGCGACGCGTCGTACTCCCCGGCGACGGGGAACCAGCCGAGCCCGCTGGCGAAGACCGTCTGCAGGGCCAGCGCCAGCCAGAACACCGGCACCGACACGGCCAGCATCGACGACAGCCGCACCGACAGGTCGGGCAGCCGGCCCTTGTAGCGGGCCGCGGCGATCCCCAGCGGGATCCCGGCGACCAGCGCGATGATCAGCGCCGCGCCCACGAGTTCCAGGGAGGCGGGGAACGCCTGGAAGAGGTCGTCGCGCACGGGCTGCCGGGTGTGCAGGCTGGTCCCCCAGTCGCCGCCCAGCAGGTCGCGCACGTAGTTCCACAACTGCACCGGCAGCGGGTCGTCCAGGCCGAACCGCCGCCGGGCATCGGCGAGCTCGGCCGCCGTCGCCTTCGGCCCGGCGTACGCCACGGCGGGGTCGCCGGGCACCAGGCGCATGATGGCGAACGTGAGGACGATCACGCCGGCCACGACCAGGACGGCCTGGCCGAGCCGGCGGATCAGATACCTCGGCATGATCAGGCGCCGGGCTTCAGGTCGTAGACGAACACCACGTTGGGATAGGCCGGGTTGTCCACGTATCCCTGGACCGACTTGGAGTAGGCCCGCTGGTAGTTCTGCACGTACGGCACGGCCACCGCGGCCTGCTCATTGATGATCTTGTTCTGGAGGTCGGCGTACGCCTTCTCGGCGGCGGCCTGGTCGGTCGCCGTGAGGGCGGGCAGCTCGTCGATCTCCTTGTCGATCGCCGCGTCCTTCAGGTAGGAGAGGTTGAACTGCACGTCCTTCTCACCGTGGAAGACGTTGATGAACCACGAGTAGGCGTCGGCGTAGTCGGGGAACCAGTACATGACGAAGATGTCCTGGCGCTTCGACGGGTCCTTCGCCTTGCCCTGGTCCCACTGCGTGGTCCACTGCAGCGGCTTGGCCGACAGCTTCACGTTCAGCTTGTCGAGCGCCGAGGAGAGCAACGTCACCAGCAGCTCCTGGTCGGCGTCGCCCTGGGCGTAGGTCAGCGTGAGGTCGAGCGGCTTGCCGCCGGGGCCGTAGCCGGCCTCCTTGAGCAGCGCCTCGGCGCCCGCCAGGTCCTGCTTCGGCGTCATGCCGGGGATGTTGCCGAGCAGGCCCTCGGGGACCAGTCCGCTGGCGGCCACGCCCGCGCCCTTCAGCGCCGCCACGAGGCCGTCGTAGTCGATCGCCTTCTGCAGGGCCTGCCGCAGCTTCACGTCCTTGAGCGGGCCGTCGGCCGTGTTGAACAGCACGAGCAGGTTCTGGAACGACGGCGTCTGCGAGGTCTGCACCGTGTCGGTGCTCCCCGCCTGGGCGAACAGCTGCGCGTTGAGCCGCTGGACGAACGACACCTCGCCGCGCTGCAGCAGCTGCCAGGCGGTGGTCAGCTCGGGCGTGACCCGGTAGGCGATCTTCTTGTAGTGCGCGCCGTCCCAGCCGCCCCAGTAGTCGTCGAACGCCTTGAGCGTGAGCTCGGTCTCCTTGCCCTTCTGCCAGGTGTCGATCGTGTACGGCCCGGAGCCCGCGTCGTGGCCCTCACCGAACCACTTCTTCAGGTCGCCGGAGGCGGCCGTGGTGTCGTAGACGTACGACGCGTAGCCGGCCGAGGCGATCAGGTCGAGCGGCGCGGGGTACTTGAGCGTGAACTCGAGCGTCGTGGCGTCCTTGGCCTCGATCTTCTTGACCGCGCCCCAGATGTAGGCCGCGCCCTGGCCCTCCTTCATCGTGCGCTCGATCGAAGCCTTGGCCGCCGCGGCGTCCACGGGCTTGCCCGTGTGGAACTTCGCGCCCTCACGCAGCGTGAAGGTCCACTTCTTGCCGTCGGGCGAGGAGGTCCACGAGGAGGCCAGCCGGGGCTCGGCCTTCTTGGTCTGCGGGTTGTAGCGGGTCAGCGACTCGTAGATGTTCTCCATCGCGATGTTCTCGTTGGAATACGAGCTCGCGGGGTCCCAGTCGGTGACGACATCCAGGTTGGGGACGTACGTGAACGTGTCGTCGGCCGTGCCTCCGGCCGCGCCCGCCGAGGAGCCGGACTGCGGAGCGGAGTCGGCGGCGCCGCGGACCTGCCCGCCCGAGCAGGCCGCGGCGGTGACGGTCACGGCGGCCACGGCCCCCGCGGCGAGAAGTCGCATGTGCCAGCGCATGTGAGGGAGTTCCTTTCCTATCCGGCCTGCCGGGCGAGGGGGCCGGCGGCCTTGACGTGCAGGCGCACCGCGGGCTCAGGAAGGTAGCTGAGAGGAATCTCGCTGAGCTCGACGATCTGAACGGTTGCAGGGTCGGCCCCGGCGGCGACGGCCCGTGCGGCCGCCTCCTCCTTGGCGTTGTCGATCAATCTAGCCCTGGAGCTCCCGCCTCCAGAAGCGGGCACGATCGTTTCGATCCTGCCGCTGGCGAGAGCGATGGCCGCGCCCACGGCGTTGGCCACCTCCGCGTGCGCGGGGCGGATCACCTCGCGGGCCCCCGGCACCTCGTCGGCCAGCAGGAACGCGCCGCCGCCGACCGCCACGAGCGGCCGGTCGGCCCGGCCGAGCGCCACCCGGTCCACCGCGTCCGCGACGGCCTCGTCGGCCGCCCGCACGGCCAGGGCCAGCCGCTCGCGCCACTCCTCCGGGACGGGACGGGTGCCGACCGTGCCGCGCCCGGCCGCCACCGCGGCGTCGGTCATGGTCGGGGTCGACCCGCCGAAGACGAGGGCTTCCGTGCCGATGCGGTAGCCCACCGAGCGCGGCTCCGCCCCGACGATCGTGCCGCCGCCGAGCGCGATGGACAGGATGTCGGGCATCCGGAAGTTCGTCGTGACGCCGCCGATCTCGACCGCCGCGGCCGACTCCCGCGGAAAGCCGCCCACGAGCACGCCGAGGTCGGTCGAGGTGCCGCCGACGTCGGCCACGATCGCGTCCGTCACACCCGACAGGTACGCCGCGCCGCGCAGCGAGTTGGCCGGCCCCGAGCCGATGGTCAGCACCGGATAGCGGGCCGCGTAGTCGACGGCCATCAGCGTGCCGTCGTTCTGCGCGAAGAACGTCTCGACCTCCAGGCCCCGCGCCGTGAGGGCCTCGCGCAGCGCGGCGGTGACGTCGCGGGCCACGCCGTACAGGGCGGCGTTGAGCACGGTCGCGTTCTCGCGCTCCAGCAGGCCGAGCGAGCCGATCTCGTGGCTGAGGCTCACCGGCACGTCGCCGACCTCGGCCCGGATGATCTCGGCGACCATGTTCTCCTGGTCGGCGCTCGCCGGGCTGAAGACGCCGGCGACGGCGATCGCGTCGGCGGGCGTCGTGGCCACGAACTTCCTGACCGCGTCCACGTCGAGAGGCGCGATCTCACGCCCGTCGACGAAGTAGCCGCCGCGCACGATCGCGGTTCCGGCCGCGACCGTGTCGCGCAGGTCGCCGGGCCACTCGCTCAGCGGCGGCACGGACGTGGTCGCCGGGGCGCCGAGCCGCAGCACGGCCACCCGGCCGAGCGCGCGCCGCTCCAGGATGGCGTTGGTCGCGTGGGTGGTGCCGAGCATCACCCGCTTCACACGCTGTTCCATCTCGGGATCGGGCAGCTCGGCGAGGACCGCGTCGAGCGCGGCGCGCAGGCCCTCGGTCACGTCGGGGCTGGTGGGCCGCTTGGCGGTCGCGATGACGCGGTCGTCGTCGTCCAGCACCACGGCGTCGGTGTTGGTGCCCCCCACGTCGATGCCGACCCGCAGCGTCGTACGGTGTTCTCCGGTTCGCTCGCTCATGCGATCTTCTCCACCGGCAGGTAGTCCATGTCGTAGCCGAACGCCCGCGGGCCCGCCGTCTCCAGACCCTTCGGCGTACGCCACAGGGGGTCGCAGGGCCAGGCCAGCACGGTCACCCGCTGGCCGTACCGGAGCCCCTCGGTCTGGATCGCCGTCGCCGTCTGACTGTCGACCACCGTGATCAGGTCGGGCACCATGGCCCTGACCCGGCCGTCCTCGACGGCGACGAGGTTCTCGTTCTGGATCTCCAGGGTCAGCGTCCTGCCCCGGTCGTCGCCGGTGCCCTCGATCGTCGCCGTGCCCCGGGCGAACCCGCCGGTGGTCCTGCGCTCCAGGTCGGCCAGCTTGCCGGAGATGAGCCGTACGGCGCCGAGCTCCGCGGTCAGGGTGGCCAGCGGGTCGGCGGCCCCCTCGGTCGCCCGGCCGACGGCGATGGCCCGGCTCACCGTGCCCTCGATCACCGCGCCCTCGCACTCGCGCGCGGTCAGCACGTAGTCGGCCATCAGGGCGCTCGACCCCGCCGCCACGCAGACGGCACGGGCGATCCGCTCCGACCACAGGCCGTCGACCGGCCGGATCGTCACGACGTTGCCGACGACGTCGGTCATGACCACGAGGTTGGCCGGGATCCCGGCCACGTACATCGAGACCATCTGGACCTCGGGGAACGCCCGGCCCATCGCGTCGGCGTCGAGCAGCGGCAGCCCCAGCCTGGCCGCCCAGGCGACCGGGGCGACGCCGTTGCCGCCGCCGATCTCCGAGGACATGACCGCGGCGGGCGGCCGGCCGAAGATGCGCTCGATCTCCTCGGCGATCCTGACCGGCTCGTCCGAGCCGTGGACCATCTCGTTGCTGACGGTCGGTGCGCCGATTCCGGACAACGGCAGCACGAGGGCGTCGTCGGGCAGCTCGTCCAGGGTGATCAGCGGCACCTCGCCGTGCTCGCGTATGGCGCGCCGGGCGGCGATGGCGCCCGGACGGACGTCTCCGCCGCCGCCGGTGCCGAGCACCGCGCAGCCGCGAGCCAGCGCGGCGACGTCCTCCAGTGTTATGCGGGCCTGCATGCGGGGGAGCCTTCACCACCGGGCGGTCCTGCATCAATGTCACCGGCGACCACCGGTCGGACATTTGTTGTCGTATCACGACAACAGCCCGGCGGCCGGCGTCAGCGCAGCGGGTCGAACTCCCGCAGGACGGCGGGCTGCTTGCCGGTGGTGATCCGCTCGGCGAGAAGCCGCCCGGTGGCCGGGCCCTGGGCCATGCCCCACATGCCGTGCCCGCCGGCCACGTAGATCCCCGGGGCGCCGGTCGCGCCGATCAGGGGCCGCCCGTCCGGCGTGACCGGCCGGGGTCCGACCCACACGTCCGTGCGTTCCTCCCAGCGCACACCCCGCAGCAGGGGACGGGCCGAGGCGATGATCGCCCGCAGCCGGGCCTCGACGGCCGGAGCGTCCGGGTCGCGGAACTCCATCGTGCCCGCGACGCGCAGCCCGCCCTGGTAGGGCGTGCACGCCACCCGCACGTCGGGCAGGTAGATCGGGCCGGGGACGGGGTGGTCCACCGGCACGGTGAACGAGTAGCCGCGGCCCGCCCGCACGGGGACGCGTACGCCCCAGCGGCCCGCGAGCCGCGACAGCCACGCGCCGGTGGCCAGCACCACCGCGTCGGCGGACAGGACGGCGCCGTCCCGGCCCGCCACGACGGCCTTCCCTGCGTCGCCGCGCACGTCCGTGACCTCGAAGGTCTCCACGGCGGCGCCCCGGGCGACGACGGCCTCGCCCAGCGCGTGCACGAAGCGGCCGGGGTCGACGTAGCGCTGCCCGTCGATCCGCACGCCCGCGGTCAGCGCCTCCGAGGCGAGCGGCACGGCCTCGGCAAGCCGCCGCGCGTCCAGCGCGGTGTGGTCGACGGGCTGCCCGGCCTCCGCCATCCTGCGCAGCTCGTGGAGCAGGCCCGCGGCCTGGCGGGGCGTGCGGAACCCGGCGGTGATCGGCGCGTCCTCGACGGGGGCGGCCACGCCGTTGGCGGCGAGCACCTCGTACGCCTCGATGCACTCGTCGTTGAGCGGCAGGTTGGCGCGCACGGCCCGGGTCCACGACGACCATCGGCAGTTGGCGGCGAAGCGGGTCAGGAACGCCCACAGCCCCGGATCGACGGTCGCCGGGACGTGCAGCGGCGCGGCCGGGTTGAGCAGCGAGCGCAGGCCATAGCGCAGCACCGAGGGCTCGTTCAGGGGGATGGCCAGGCCGGGCGCGATCCAGCCCGCGTTGCCCCATGACGCGCCGGCCGCCACGCCCCGGCGGTCGACCACGGTGACCTCCACACCGCGTTCCTGCAGGAACCACGCGGTGGACAGGCCCACGATCCCCGCGCCCACCACGACGACCGACCGCGGCCACCCGTCGACGCGCTCGGACATGCCCCACCTCCACACCAGACGACTGCTTGCCCGGCCAGCATCACCCGTACGGCGCCGCGCGCCGTTGTAGCGGCCGCACAATCGCGGCGCCCCTGTTGTGGATTTCGGACAGCCTCCTACTCGTCCTCGGCCGCCAGCGTGATGACCATGGCGAGGCGCTTGCGCGGGTCGTCCAGGTGCAGCGGGGTCACCTCGCTCATCCGGCGCAGGCGGTTGCGGACGGTGTTGACGTGCACCCCGAGCCGTTCGGCGGCGGCCAGCAGATCGCCCTGGGCCTCCAGCCACGCCCGCAACGTCGCCACATAGTGGGTGTCGTAGAGGACGTCGTGCCGGCGCAGCGCGCTCACCGGCCCGCGGGCGGGGACGCGGCCCGCCCGGGCCGCGGCGCGCAACCGCTGGAGCAGGATGTCGTCCCACGACTCGTCGTAGGCCGGCGGCTCCGCACGGGAGGCCTCCCTCTCGTGCAGCGCCAGGCACTCCTCCGCCTCCCGGCGGCTCGCCGGCAGCTCCGCCGCCTGGGCCGCCGCCCCGATCCCGGCCGCGACGCGCACCCGCGGCGGCAGCCCGGCCGCCAGCGCGGCCACCCACTCCCGTGCCACGGCCGCCCCCGCGCCGGGCAGGACCGTGTAGAGCGTGTCGCCGAGCAGCGCGCTTCTCCCGGGCCTGGACCAGCCGAAGCCGGTGGTGGCCTTCTCGAAGGCCAGCAGGAGCATGGCGTGCGGCTCCTCGGAGGTGTGCGTGCGCACCGCGACGACCCGCATCTCCCGTGTGGGCAGCCCCAGCCGGCTGACCACGGTCGCCGCGTCGGCGGTGCCCTCCAGCAGCCGTACGACCAGGTCCGACTCCACCTGCCGTTCCAGGTCCGCGCTCGCCCTGGAGCGCAGCAGGTGCAGCGCCACGGTGCGCGCGCCGTTCGCCAGCGCGGTGTGCCGCGCGCCGGTCAGGGGGCTGCCGCACGTCACCCACACCGACCCGAGCAGCTCGCGGCCGGCCCGCACCGCCACCGCCATCCGCCCGGTCATGCCGTGCGACGGGTCCGGCTCGACGAAGATCGGCTCGTCCGTCGCCGTCAGGCGGGCGAACACCCCGCGCTCCCGGAAGACCTCGCGCAGCCGCTCCGGGACCTGCCGCACCAGGATCGTCTCCAGCCGTGCCGGGTCGCCCGCCTGCTGCGACCGGGAGTACGCGAGCACCCGCGAGAGCGGGTCCTCGATGGTCACGGCGCCGCCGACGGCGTCCGCCAGGCTGTCGGCCAGCGCGAACAGGTCGGTGGGCCCCCGCCCCGACTCGGTCTCCCGCCCTTCGAGCACCAGTCCGTAGACCACGCCGACGAGGTGGCTCCACGAGACCGCGGGATCGACGAGCAGCACCGCCACGTCGTTGCTCTCGCCGGCCACGGCCGCCTCGCGCGCGGTCTCGGCGCCCGCCCGCACCAGGACCACCGCGGCCTGCGCCGCGACCGCCCACCGCACCGCCTCGGTCACCGACCCGGCCCCCACGGCCACCAGCACGTCACCGGTGACCCGGCCGTCGGTGGCGTCCGGCATCGCCACGCTGCGCAGCCGCGCCGAGCGCCTCTCGGGCCGCCCGCACAGCCGCACGCCGTACGCGCCCAGCACGTTGACCAGGCGATCCAACGTGATCATGCGCTACTCCCGCACCGGACCGAACCCCGTGGAACGCCGAAGGCCCGGTCTCCGTTTTCCGGAGGCCGGGCCTTCGTCTCTTGGTAGCGGGGACAGGATTTGAACCTGCGACCTCTGGGTTATGAGCCCAGCGAGCTACCGAACTGCTCCACCCCGCGTCGTTGTGTTCAAAGCTTACCCCCGGTTGGGAACGGGTGCCAAATCGTTTGTGGTGACCGGCCCCGTCGCCGACCGCGTCAGGCGCTCGCCCGGGGTGAGCGACCAGGCGGGCCATCCTCGGAAAAGACCAGAGGCCTCGGAAAAGACCAGAGGCCCGGTCTCCGTTTCCGGAGACCGGGCCTCTGACGTGGTAGCGGGGACAGGATTTGAACCTGCGACCTCTGGGTTATGAGCCCAGCGAGCTACCGAGCTGCTCCACCCCGCGTCGGCTCTATGAACACTATCCTGGCATCGCGCGGGAGGCAAACCGGAACCCCGCGCCCGTCGGGACGCGGGGCTCCGGATGGCTCAGCCGCCCGTGTCTCAGCCGCTCGGTGCCGGGCTGGCAGTCGCACCGGCCGGTGGGCTCCCGCTCGCACTCGGACTGGCGCTCGGGGCCGGGGTCTGGGACGCCCCGGTCTTGAGCTTGGCCAGATCGTCCAGCGCCTTCTTCAGCGAGGTCTGCGCGTCGCCGTACGCCTTCCAGTCGGGCGGGTTCGACGACAGCGCCTTCTGCGAAGCGTCGTACGCCTGCTGGGCCCGGTCGAGCGCCGACGTCAGCGCGGACGAGCTCTCCGGCGGGGTCACCTGACCCGGCGGCTGGTTCGCCGTCTCGTCGGGCGTCTGTTCCGGTGGCGTCGCCACGGTGCCGCCGAACACCTGCTCAAGCGCGTTGCTGAGCGTGGGGCCGAAGCCGACCTTCTCGCCGTACAGGACGAGCACCCGGCGGAGGGTCGGATACTTGCCCGAGGTCTCCGCGCGCGGCTGGATGTAGACCGGCTCGACGTACAGCAGACCGTTGCCGAACGGCAGTGTGAGCAGGTTGCCGTACAGCACGTCTGTGCCGCCGCCGCGCAGCAGGTTGAGCTCGGTCGACACCGTCGTGTTCGACTCGAACAGGTTCTGCGCCTGTGGCGGACCCTGGATCGCGGTCGTGCTCGGCAACTGGAGGATCTCCAGTGGCGGGTTCGGCGTGGCGGCCGTCGCGTCGACCGCCATGAACGCCGCCATGTTCTGCCGCTGGTTCGGCACGAACGTGGTCGTCAGCGAGAAGCGCTCGGTGTCGCTGCCGGGCATCTTCATCGTCACGTAGTAGGGCGGCTGCTTGCTCTTGCCGGTCGCCGGGTCCTCGGGGACCTTCCAGAAGTCCTGACCGCCGAAGAACGCGTTGGCGTCGGTGACGTGGTAGGAGGTGAGGATCTCCCGCTGGGCCTTGAACAGGTCGGCCGGGTAGCGCAGGTGGGCGCGCAGTTCCTCGCTGATCTGCGAGGCCGGCTTGACGACCCCGCCGAAGGCCTTCTCCCAGGTCTTGAGCACCGGGTCGGACTCGTCCCAGGCGTACAGGGTGACCGTGCCGTCGTAGGCGTCCACGGTCGCCTTGACCGAGTTGCGGATGTAGTTGATCTCGTCCCTGGGCACCTGCGGCACGCCGAGACGGCTCGACTGCACGTCGGTGGTGAGCGACTCCAGGCTCTTCCGCTCCGAGTAGGGATAGGAGTCGGAGGTCGTGTACGCGTCCACGATCCACACGATCCGTCCGCCCACCACGGCCGGGTACGGGTCGCGGTCCAGCGTGAGGAACGGCGCGACCTGCTGGATGCGCTGCACCGGCTCCCGGTTGTAGAGGATGCGGGACTCGGCGTTGATGTTCGAGTTCAGCAACAGGTTGGTCTCGCCGTACTTCACCGCGTAGAGCAGGCGGCGGAAGAAGTTCCCGACCGAGACGCCGCCCTTGCCCTCGTAGGTGTTGTTGACCTGGCCGGTGTTGTTCTGCTGTGCGTCGCCCGCCTGTCCCTGCTGCGGGTAGTCGAGCTCGATCTTCTTGCCGGTCGTGGGACCGCCGACGATCGAGTAGTCGGGCGAGTTCTCGCCGAAGTAGACGCGGGGCTCGTAGTCGCCGAGGTCGCCGACCGGCGGGATGTCGCGCTCGCTGAACTCCGGCAGGCCGCTGCTGTCCACCTTGTTGCCGGGCGCGGCGACGAAGCCGAAACCATGCGTGTAGACCAGGTGGTCGTTGATCCAGTTGCGCTGCCCGTCCGGCGGGCGGCCGATCTCGCGAACCGCCACCACCGTGTCACGCGGCTTGCCGTCGACCGGATACCTGTCGATGTCGAGCTGCTCGGGGAACTGGTAGTAGCCCTTGATCTGCTGCTTCTGCTGGAACGTCGGCGACAGCAGGCTCGGGTCGAGCAGGCGCATGCCGGGGATGGCCGACGCCTCGGTCTGCAGCACGGAGGCGTCGGTGTCGGTCTTGGCGCTGTACTCCGTGACCTTCGCCGTATTGACTCCGTAGGCTTTTCGTGTCGCGTCGATGTTGCGCTGGATGTACGCCTGCTCCTTGCTCTGCTGGTTCGGCTTGACCTGGAACTGCTCGACCAGCGAGGGATAGACGGTGCCGATCAGGACCGCCGACAGCACGAGCAGCCCGAACGCCACGCCCGGGAACATCCCGCCCGGCCTGATGACGCCGGCGAAGAAGATCAGCGCGCAGATGAGGGAGATGACCGCGAGGATCCCCTTGGCCGGGAGCACCGCGTGCACGTCGGTGTACGACGCGCCGAAGGTCTTGCCGCGGTCGGAGAAGACCAGGCTGTACCTGTCGAGCCAGTAGGCCGCGGCCTTGAGCAGGACGAACACGCCGAGCAGCACCGACAGGTGCCCCCTGGCGGCCCGGGTGGCGTGCACTCCGCCGGGCGAGGAGATCCGGAACCCGCCGTACAGGTAGTGCACGATCACGGCCGCGATGATCGACAGGACGAC
This sequence comes from Microbispora hainanensis, assembly GCF_006874475.1. Taxonomy (GTDB): domain Bacteria; phylum Actinomycetota; class Actinomycetes; order Streptosporangiales; family Streptosporangiaceae; genus Microbispora; species Microbispora hainanensis. The sequence continues at coordinate 103,371 of NZ_VIRM01000022.1, read as the reverse complement.
GGCCGTGAACAGGAAGTTCAGCAGCATCCGCAGGAACGGCATCGTGAACACGAAGAACGACAGGTCGAGGCCGAACTGCGCGTCCTTCTGGTTGAAGGGCGTGCGGTTCACGAACTGCAGCCAGGTCTTCCACAGCCCCGCCGTGGACGAGCCCGTGAACAGGGCGAGGACGCCCATGCCGACCAGGAAGACCAGCCGCCGGTGCGGGTCGAGCGCGACCCGGTAGCGGTCGGCGCCCTGCGGCGCCCCGAACATCCCCGGCCCGAACATCGGGCGGGTGCGGTGCGCGAGCACCATGTTGCCGCCCACGATGGCGATCATCAGGGCGGCGCCCACGATGAACAGCACCACCTGGGTGATCAGCATCGTGGAGAACACCGAGGAGAAGCTCACCGAGTCATACCAGAGGTAGTCGGTGTAGATCCCCGAGAAGACCAGCAGTAACACGACGATCGCCACGACGGCGAGCAGCACGGGTATCAGAAGGCGCGGCCGTCGGGGCAAGCGCACCGCCCGTCCGGCTCCGGGGCTCCGGAAGCTCAACGCTCAACCCCTTGTCTCAGATTGGCAGGGCCATGATTGTCAGAGGGCAACGGTCCGTGCTTGGAAACCTACACCGCGATTGGCGTGGTCGTGGTAACAGATCTGATCGTTATCACGACGCCACGTGCGGACAGGACGAGCAGGTCACGGCCCCGCGCCCGGGTCGTACGGTCAGCCGGCCGGGCAGGCGGGGACCTCGCCCTTGTGATCGCGCAGGGCGTCGATCGCCTTGATGGCGCCGTCCAGCGTCTCGACCCGCACCAGGCGCAGCCCGGCGGGCGCGGCCTTGACGGCGTCGGCGCAGTTGCCCGCTGGCGTGAGGAAGACGGTCGCCCCGGCCCGGCGCGCGCCGACCATCTTCTGCTCGATCCCGCCGATCGGGCCGACCTGTCCGGCCGGGTCGATGGTCCCGGTGCCCGCGACCGACATGCCTCCGGTGAGCGCCCCCGGCGTCAGCTTGTCGTAGATGCCCAGCGAGAACATCAGGCCCGCGCTCGGCCCGCCGACCTCGCCGACGCTGATGTCGACCTTGAACGGGAACCGGTAGCCCGAGCGCATCTGGACACCGACCTTGGCCTTGCCGTCGTCGCCCGCCACGGTGCCGACCTGCACCTGCGTCGAGGCGCCGGAGCGCTTGACCGTGAACGTCACCTGCTCGCCGGGCTTGCGGCTCTGCACGGACGAGGCGACGGACGAGAGCTCTCCCACCGTCTTGCCGTCCACCGCCGTGATCTCGTCGCCCGGCTTGAGCTTGCCGTCGGCCGGCGTGCCCTTGTCGGTCCCGGCGACCGTGATCACCTTCTCGGTGGGGATCTTGAGGGCGTTCAGCGCGGCGGCGGTGGCCGACTGCTGCGAGTCGGTCATCTCCTGTGTGTTCTGCTCCTGGACCTGCTCGGCCGAGGTGGACTTCGGGAACAGCGTCTCCTCCGGCACCACGGCGACCGTCGGGTCGAGCCAGCCGCGCAGCGCGGTGATCAGGTCGAGACGGTTGTCGGGCCCGCCCTGGTAGGCGACGGTGACCAGGCTCAGCCTGCCCTGGGTGGGATAGGTCTCATGACCCGAGATCGTGATGACCGGTTTCCCCTTGACGTCCCCGATCGTGTTCTCGGTGGGTCCGGGGCTCAGCACGACGTACGGCACCGGCAGCATGGCGCCGATCACGGCCAGCGCGAGCGCGAGGAATCCCGCGACCAGCAGGGTCAGAGCGCGTCGGGACATGGACGAACTCTATGCGTTCCGGGCTCCGGGCATTCCGGGTGCATCAGTCGCAGGCGCCGACCCACTCGGCGTCCCCGTCGGCGAACACCTGGTGCTTCCAGATGGGCACCTCGTGCTTGAGGTCGTCGATCAGCCTGCGGCACGCCTCGAACGCCTCGCCGCGGTGGGGGCAGGCGGCCGCCACGACGACGGCGATCTCCCCCAGGCGCAGGTCGCCCACCCGGTGGACGGCCGCCAGGGCGGTGACGGGGAAATCCGCCGCGACCTTCTCCGCGACCCTGCGCAGGCGCTCCTCGGCGGACGGATGCGCCGAGTAGGACAGGAGTGTCACCGGCCTGCCGCCGTCCTGCTCGCGCACGGTGCCGACGAAGACCGCGGTGCCTCCGGCGGCGTGGTCCTCCACCGCGCCCAGCACCTCGTCCACGGACAACGGGGTGTCGCGAATGCCCAGCAATCGGATGACGTCCACGTCACCGAGGGTAGTGCCTGCGGCCCGTCAGGTGCGGCGCTTGCGGCGGGCGGCCCGGACGATCGCGGCGGTGCCGATGACCGCGACGGTCGCGCCCGCCGCGGTGATCGTGGCCTCCTTGCCCGACAGGCGGCGGCCGACGACCGCGTGCCTGCCCTCGCACAGTTCGAGCAGCTCCCGCAGCGCGGCCTCGTTGGTCCAGGCCGGCTTCCAGCCCGCCTCCCGCAGCGCCACGCCGTCGACCACCCAGGGATAGACCACGTAGTGGAGGTCGGTCGCGGCCGTCGGCGTGATGCCGAGCCGGTGCAGCCGCTGCGCGGTGCCGAACGTCAGCCCCGCCGGCAGCTCGAACCGCTTCAGGCCGGAGATCTCCTCCACCTGCTCCATCTCCAGCCAGCCCTCGGAGCCGACCGCCACGACGCCGCCGACGCGGCCCAGGGCGGCGGCCTCCAGTGCGGACACCAGGTCGTCTACGTGGCAGAACTGCCAGCGCGGCAGGCAGCCCTTCACCACGAGCAGCCGCGGCGCCTCGAAGTGGCGGGTGATGACGGTGTCGACGCCCGGCCCGACCAGGGCGGCGGGCCGCAGCACGATCACCTCCAGGCCGGGGTGCGCCCGCAGCGACCGCCGCGCCAGGGCCTCGATCTCCAGGTGGTCGCCCACCAGGCCGGTGTCGGGCTCGGCCGCGACCGGCGCGTCCTCGGGCAGGGGCACCGGGTTGTCGGCGGCGGCGCCGTACACCATCGCGCTCGTGACCAGCACGACCCGCCGCACCCGGGCCGCGGCGCAGGCCGTGAGCACGGTCTGGGCGGCGCGCAGGTTGTAGCGGCGGCGCGCGGCGGGGTCGGTGTCGAGCGACTCGTCCGTGCCGAGATGCACCAGGACGTCCACATCGGAGATCCGGTTCGCCAAGAGCGGATCGCGAATGTCGAGGACCCGCCAGGTGACGTCCGGGGTGTCGCCGCGCTGCTCGTCGATGGCCACGACGCGGCGGAAATCCGCAGACGAGGCCACTTTCGCGAGGAACGCCCGGCCGAGACCGGAGGCGGCGCCGGTGACGGCGACGACGGGGGGACGCAGGCGTTTCGAGGTAGGCACGAGGTCCTCACTTTGCACTGATCCGCCCCACGGCGGATAACGTGGCGGATGTGGACTCCTCCATCCTGCACGAGGTGGCGCGGTGACTGACCTGCCAGGTCGCGAAAACGACCCCAACGACAACCCGTTCGCCATGTTCGGCAGCCCGGAGCAGATCGCCGCGGCCATGCGGCAGTTCGCCGACATGCTGTCGGCCTCACCGGAGGCCGGTCCCGTCAACTGGGACATGGCGAAGAACATCGCACGGCACGCCGTGGTCGCCGAGGGCGATCCGAGCGTCATGGAGGGCGAGCGACGCCAGATCGTCGAGGCCCTCAACCTGGCCGACCTGTGGCTCAACGAGGTGACCACGCTGCCGAGCGGCGTGACCACCCCGCAGGCCTGGAGCCGGTCGGAGTGGATCGAGAAGACGATCCCGGTCTGGAAGCAGCTGTGCGATCCCGTCGCCGCCCAGATGGTCGAGACGATGGGCGGCACGCTCGGCGGGGCGGGCCTGCCGCCCGAGGCGCAGGCCGTGGCCGGGCCGCTCATGGGCATGCTCCGGCAGATGGGCAGCATGATGGTCGGCCAGCAGATCGGCCAGGCCCTCGGCTCGCTCGCCCGCGAGGTGGTCGGCTCCTCCGACATCGGCCTGCCGCTGTCGGACACCGCCGCCCTGCTGCCCGGAGGCGTGGCCGCGTTCAGCAGCGGCCTGGAGACGCCCTCCGACGAGATCCGCCTCTACCTGGCGCTCCGCGAGGCGGCGCACCACCGGCTCTTCCAGCACGTGCCGTGGCTGCGGGCGCACCTGCTCGGCACGGTCGAGGAGTACGCCCAGGGCATCACGGTGGACGTGTCCGCCCTGCAGGACAAGCTCCAGGGGCTCGACCTCAGCGACCCCGAGCGGATCCAGGAGGTCCTGGGCGGCGGCGAGCTGCTCAAGCCCGAGGAGACCGAGCGGCAGAAGGCCGCGCTCATCCGGCTGGAGACCGCGCTCGCGCTGGTCGAGGGCTGGGTGGCCACGGTGGTCGACGCCGCCGCCGAGGGCAAGCTCCCGTCCGCCGCGGCGCTGGCCGAGACCGTACGGCGCCGCCGCGCCACGGGCGGCCCGGCCGAGCGGACCTTCGCCACCCTGGTGGGCCTGGAGCTGCGCCCGCGACGGCTGCGTGAGGCGGCCGCCCTGTGGAAGGCCCTGGACGCCGAGCGCGGAATCGAGGGCAGGGACGCCGTCTGGGGTCACCCCGACCTGATGCCCACCGCCGACGACCTGGACAACCCCGAGTCGTTCGTGAAGGGCGAGGCCGAGTGGGACCTGTCCGCGCTGGAGGAGCCCAAGGAGCCTGAGGAGCCCAAGGAGCCCGGCTCGGGTGAGGCGACCGGCGAGGAGTCCGGCAAGTAAGGCTGGGCTGCTGTCGGTAGGCTGCGCCGGTGAGCCTGCATCGTGACGCGCAAGCCGTACTGGCCGGATGGGTCGCGCCCACCCCTGAGGAGGAGCGGCTCCGCGAGGAGTTCCTGACGCACCTGCGCGGCCACGAGGACGCGATGTGGCGCGAGTGCGCTCCCGGCCACCTCACGGCGACGACGGCCGTCCTGTCGCACGACGGCGAACGGGTGCTGCTGACCCTGCACCCCAAGGCCGGGATGTGGCTGCCGATGGGCGGGCACTGCGAGGCGTCCGACACGACGCTCGCGCAGGTCGCCCTGCGCGAGGCCACCGAGGAGTCGGGCATCGCCGGGCTGACCCTGCTGGACGGCCCGCTCGCGCTCGACCGGCACAAGGTCTGGTGCCACCCGCCGCACAGCTGGCATCTCGACGTCGAGTACGGCGCGGTCGCGCCGCCGGGGGCCGAGGCGGTGATCAGCGACGAGTCCCTCGACCTGCGCTGGTTTCCGGTGGAGGAGATCCCGGAGCTGAGCGACGAGGCGACGCGGCGGCTGGCCCGCCGCGCCCGGTCGCTGTGCCGCGCCTGACGCCCGCAGGGTGTTCACCCTGTGCACGGTTCGCGCACGTCTCCCTTACGCCGCGTTTCCCGTCCGGTGGCTAGTGTCACCCCATGACCGAGCTGGACGTGGGCGGCGAGATCGTCTCTCCCCCACGCCGGAGGCTCCGGGTCTCCCCGATCCTGGCGTGGTTCGCGGTGGCGCCGTTCGCGGTCTGGGCGGCGGCCCGGCTCGCCGGGGCCGACGGCGCCGTCCCCCTTGGCGGAGTGGGCGTCGCGCTGATGACGGGCACGCCCTACGTCGCGGCCGCGTCGCTCCTGTCGGTGGCGATCGCGCTGGCCGCCCGGCGTGCGGCCGTGATCGCGGTGGCGGTGGCGGCGTCGGTGCTCCTGGCGGCCGTGGTCCTGCCCCGCGCGGCCGGCTCGGCCCCCACGGCCGCCGGGCCGTCGCTGCGGATCCTCACGGTCAACCTCTTCTTCGGCGCGGGCGACGCCGCGACCGTCGTGGACCTCGTACGCCGGCTCCGGCCGGACGTGCTCACCACCCAGGAGCTCACTCCCGAGGCCGTCGAGGCGCTGGACGCGGCGGGCGTGGCGCGCCTGCTGCCCTATCGGCACCTGGAGGACGGGCCCGGGCCCTCGGGCAGCGGGATCTACGCGCGTCACCCCCTCACCGCGGCGCCCGACTTCGTGCCCGAGGGCGGTCACCATATGCCGAGGGCCCGGCTCTCCCTGCCGTCCGGGCCGCCCGTGGAGATCGTCGACGTGCACACCCTCGCGCCGTTGAACGCTCCCTACGCGGCCCGGTGGGACGCCGATCTGGCGGCGCTCCCGGCCACGTCCCCCGGCGTCGTACGCGTCCTGGCGGGCGACTTCAACGCGAGCCTCGATCACGCCGCGCTGCGCGCGGTGCTCGGGCGGGGCTACGCGGACGCGGCCGGCGCGACCGGCGGCGGCCTGACCGCGACCTGGCCCGCCGACCGATGGTTTCCGCCGTTGATCACGATCGACCACGTGCTGTACGACCAGCGGGCGTCGGCCGTGCGCACCGGCGTCCACCGGGTGCCGGGCAGCGACCACCGGGCGTTCTTCGCCGAGCTCCGCCTGCCCCGGCAGTTGTAGATCAGCTCAGCAGAGCCCGGGTGTTGTCCCAGCCTTCGAGCCCCGGGTCGAGACGGGCCACGTCCTGCGGTTTCCTGAGCCGGTGCCAGCCGGGACCGGTGGCGACCATGCGGGGGCCCGGCGCACGGCGGCGCATCGCCGCGACGGCGTCGGGCTCGTCGAGGTCGGGCGCGGCCCACTCGGGGACCGGCAGGCGCGCCGCCACGGCGACGGCACCGCCGCCCTCGGCAGGGCAGACCGCGAGGTGGGCCCGCCCGAGCTCGCGGAACAGCTTTCCGATCAGCAGCGGCGGCAGGTCGGGGGCGTCGGCGCTGACGACCACGCCCTCCTCCGCGGTCTCGTCGCCGGCTGGCAGCACGGCGAAGGCGTCGGCGGGCGAGGCGATCCGCAGGACGGGCGTGCCCGGCCACGCGATGTCCTCAAGCCCCGGAACGCCGGCCGACAGGATCACCGGCCGCACGAGTTCGAGCCCCGCGACCATCTCATAGGTGTCCTCGGCCATCGCCGTCAGGAACTCGGCCGGGTCAACGCCGGGCGGAGCCGCGTCCGCCATGCCCGGAGTGACCAGCACCGCGACGACCCGGGTCAACACTCCTCCGGCGCGCCGTTGGCGGCCATCGAGAATCCTTCGAGGAAACCCCTGGCACGTTCCGCCCGCGGGTAGCGCTCCACGAGCGCCCAGAAACGCGGGCCGTGACTGGGCACGAGCAGGTGGACGAGCTCGTGCATGATGACGTAGTCGACCACCCAGGCCGGCATGCCCCGCAGCCGGGCCGACAACCTGATCGTGCCGTGGTCGGGGGTGCACGACCCCCACCTGTGCAGCTGGTTCTCCACCCAGCGGACACTTGCCGGCAGGGCCTTGCCGTCCAGATAGCGCGCCGAAAGCTCCGTCGCCCGTTCGAGCAGGTCGTCGTCGCTCGGGCGTCTTCGCTGCTCCTTGGCCGCAAGGCGGTCGAGCATGCGGCGTACCCACTGCTCCTCGTCGGTCGTGCTCAGACCAGCCGGAAGCAGCACGATGGTCTTGTCGCCATCGCGGTACGCGGAAACGGTTCGCCGCCGTCGTGCGCTCCGACGAACCTCGACTGTCTCGGGGGGCACATATGAAAGGTAGCCGACACGCGCCGAATTCCACAGGGGGTGGTACACGTTCTCCCTGGTCAATCGGGCGAACGTGACCTTGCGGGCGTGAAAGCTACGGGGTTGCGGATATTCACCGACCACGATCACCCCGGTAATTATCCACAGCCACGCTGGTATCGACGCCGCGCCCACCCGGCATATGGCAAGGTCTGGCGACTATGAGACCTCGCCTCAAGCCGGTCCTGCGCCGGATCGAACGGGACGGCCGCACGCTGCAGTTCGGCGTCCATCCGCTCCGGGCCGTCGTGCTGACCGGTGTCGAGCCGCCCGTGCGCCGCCTGATCGACGGCCTCGACGGCGCCCGCACCCTGCGGCAGGCGGTGGCGAGCAGCGGCCTCGACGAGGCGTCCGCCCTGGAGGTCGTCGCCCGGCTCGCCGCGCACGGCCTGATCGAGGACGCCGCGGCGCGGCCGGAGCCCCTCGCCGACCTGCCACTCGCCGAGCGCGACCGCCTCCGCCCCGACCTGGACAGGCTGGCGTTGACCTCCACCGACGGCGGCATGAGCGCGATGTCGGCGCGCCGAGCGGCCCGGATCCGCGTGTACGGCGCGGGCCGGGTCGGCGCACGGGTCGTCACGCTCCTCGCCGCGGCGGGAGCAGGGCACATCTGCGTGGTCGATCCCGGCACGGCCACCTGGGGCGACGTGGCCCCCGGCGGGCTCGGCCGCGCGGAGACGGGGACGACCCGCGAGGAGGCCGCCGTGCTCGCGGCCCGGCGGATCTCCCCCGCGGTCAACGCCTGGCCCGGGCGGGCCGCCTCCCGTCTGTCCGACGGCGGGGTACGCCCCGACCTGGTGATCCTCGCGCCCGCCGAGCCGCTCGACGCCACGCTGGTCCACGAAATCGTCGCCGAGGGGGTGCCCCACCTGCTGGTCTGCGCCTTCGAGGGACACGGCTCGGTGGGGCCCTTCGTCGTCCCCGGGCTCACCCCCTGCCTGCGCTGCCTCGATCTCGGCCGCCGCGACCGGGATCCGTCCTGGCCGCTCGTGGGCGCCCGGCTCGGGGGTTACCCGGCGGGTGAGATCGCCTGCGACGTGGTGCTGTCGTGCCTGGTCGCCGCGCAGGCGGCCGGTCAGGCTCTGGCCTATCTCGACGAGGGGCGCGTGCCCGGCGGCCTGCTGGAGGTGTCGCCCGGGTGGCGCTGGCGGCACCGCACCTGCGAGCCGCACCCCGACTGCGGCTGCGTCCCGAGCGACGCGACCGGCGCGGCGGCGACCCTGCCCCGCGCTCCCGGGCGGGCCGCGTGAACGGCCACAGACCACCCCGCTAACCAGCGGATACTCTCGTCACGGCAGTCGCGGTGTGACCAATCTCATAGACGGCGTATTCCTCCGCGAGGCTCGCGCCCTCCGGTGCCCTGGCGGCCGCTCGATCGGAAATTGTGGTCGAAAGCACTCTTCATCGCCGACAATGGTCGTGTGAGTGACCTTCCCCACCGCGCCGTGACCCGCTCGGCAAAGCTCGCGACACTCCCTCTCGGGTTCGCCGGCCGCACCGCGCTCGGACTGGGCAGGCGGCTCGGTGGCGCCTCCGCGGAGATCGTCGCCCAGGAGATCCAGAAGCGTACGGCCGACCAGGTCTTCAAGGTGCTCGGCGAGCTCAAGGGCGGGGCGATGAAGCTCGGTCAGGCACTTTCGATCTTCGAGGCGGCGCTGCCGCCCGAGATCGCCGGGCCCTACCGGGCGACGCTCACCCGCCTGCAGGACGCCGCGCCGCCGCTTCCGGCCGCCACCGTCCACCGGGTGCTGACCGAGCAGCTCGGCGACGACTGGCGGGAGAACTTCCTGGAGTTCGACGACCGGCCGAGCGCCGCGGCGTCGATCGGGCAGGTGCACCGCGCCGTGTGGCACGACGGCCGCCCGGTCGCCGTGAAGATCCAGTATCCGGGGGCGGGCAAGGCCCTGATCTCCGACTTCAACCAGCTCGCGCGGCTCGGCAAGCTCTTCGGCGCGCTGCTGCCCGGCCTGGACATCAAGCCGGTGCTGGCCGAGCTGAAGGAGCGGGTGGCCGAGGAGCTCGACTACCTGAAGGAGGCGGAGGCCCAGCAGGCGTTCGCCGAGGAGTTCCGCGACGACCCCGACTTCCACGTGCCCGCCGTGATCGCGGCCAACGAGCAGATCCTCGTCTCCGAGTGGATGACGGGCACCCCGCTCTCCCGGATCATCGCCGACGGCACCCAGGAGGAGCGCAACCACGCCGGTCTGCTGTTCGTCCGCTTCCTGTTCTGCTCCCCGGCCCGGGTCGGGATGCTGCACGCCGACCCGCACCCCGGCAACTTCTGGCTGCTGGAGGACGGGCGCCTCGGCGTGCTGGACTTCGGGGCGGTCAACCGCATGCCCGACGGCTACCCCGTCGCCTTCGGCAGGCTCACCCGCATCTTCAACCAGGGCGACATGGACACGGTCGTGCGCGGGCTCCGCGCGGAGGGCTTCATCCGCCCGCACATCGAGGTCGACGTCGACGCCCTGCGAGCCTTCCTCGCGCCGTACGTCGAGCCGACCCGGGTCGAGGAGTTCGCCTTCAGCAGGGAGTGGCTGCGGGAGCAGGCGGCGACCGTGGCCGACCTGCGGCCGAACAGCGTGGTCCGCCAGCTCAACCTGCCCGCGTCGTACGTGCTGATCCACCGCGTGCACGCGGCCGGCGTCGGCGTGCTGTGCCAGCTCGGCGCCACCGCCCGCTTCCGCGACGAGGTGGTGCGCTGGGTGCCCGGCTTCGCCGACGAGACGGGCGAATCCGAGGACAACGCGCTCGCCCTGACCTGAGCCTGCGGCGTTATCGGCCGCCCCGGCCCTCGCTCGTCTGCAGGTTCTGGTTGATGACGCAGCGCTTGATCCCTCTCTTGCAGTTGCCGTTGAGGGTGTTGGTGAAGACGCTGACGCTCGACACCTGCTGGACGCCCACGAATGTGACGGCGCTGTTGGCCGCGGGGGCGTTCACGTTGCGCCGGCCCCCGGATATCTGCTTGGGCGGGCTGTTGATGGCGGGCGCGTTCGAGGTGTTGGTGCCCCCGCTGGCCTGGGTCGCTCCGTCGCCGTGACCGCCGCCGTTCCCGTCGCCGTGGCGGGCCACCCGCGACGTCGCGGCGATCGGCGCGGCCTCGGCCTCCGGCATGACCGAACACCACAGTCCGGCGACGAGCGCGGTGACGGCGAGCCGTCGCGCAGCCGCCACGAGATCAAGCGCGCCTGACGTACGGTCGCCCATCCGAGTCCCACCCACCGCTCATGCACCACTTCGCCTGCCCCTGGTGACCATCCCGGCCCCGGCGGCGATCCGCCTCATACCCCGTGGTCCTCGCCCGCTCCCACGGCAGACGATCTTCTGTGCGTTCGGTGATCACATCTTTACGAGCGCGGCCTGCCCGGAAAACGGCCGAAGGCCCGGGCCGCTCTCCGGGCCCGGGCCTTCGTCATCGGTTCACATGGTCGGTCGTCGTGTCAGGCTCGCGTCACATGCGCGACAGCGCGGAGCTCAGCCGCCGGGACGCGCGCTCGGCCTGCCGGCGTGCCCTCTGCACGCTCCTGATCCGGCCGGCCAGCCGCTCCTCCGCAGCTTCGCGGTGGAGCGTTCGTATTCGCTCGTACGCCAGTTCTTGATGCAGATACAGGGCGGTGGTCGGGGAGATGCTCATCTGGATCGGTTCCTTCCGGAAATTGCTGTGGTTGCTGGTCAGGCGGCGACAGGGGACTTACGCGGGCGCCCACGGGGGCGCTTGCGGGGTACGACGACCCCCCTCAGGATGAGCTCCCCGCCCCAGACGCCCCACGGCTCCTCGCGCTCCAGCGCGCGGGCCAGGCAGGCCTTCTGGATCGGGCAGCCGCCGCAGAGCGCCTTGGCGAACTCCACGTCCTCGGGAGACTCGGCGAACCACAGGTCGGGTTCGGTACGACAGGGGATTTCGGCTTCGATCAGGTCCATGACCGGGGCCGCCATCTGCGTCACCTCTTTGAATGGTTTGGTCTGGTTGTCCTCGTTGTGGGGTGTGGATTCGTGGCCGACAAACAAGAAGGCCGCGGATCCTGGGTGGGATCCGCGGCCCGGAGATGGAGACCTAGTCAGGGTATGACTGGTCCTCTCCAGGCATCGTGCGGACCCTGCGCACCTCCGCGAGCGGCGGTGCGGATCTGCTCATCGCCCATCGGCCGGTTCACGTAAACCGGTCGCTGGACGGGGTTGCGGTGGCTGGCCAGGCTGCTGCGGCGACCGGCCAGGCCGGCGAACGCGCCGAAGGCGGCCGAGCCCGCGGCTCCGGTCACCGGAGCCAGGGCAGAGGCGGCCTCGCCACGCCGCAGTTTCGGCATGACAATGGCGGCCGGGCATGCGGAGGCGAGCCACAGCGTGCGGGACGTCGTAATGTTCCTCACTGGACTCACCTCCATTTCAGTGCGATCTCGCCGGACCGAAGCGTCCGGCTGACTTGTCCAAGACCCTAAACCGCTGCGGCAGGGTGGGCAACCTATTTTCTACCTGCGATTTTCACGACTTCGTGACATCGGAGTGCAACGCCGGCGACACCCGGATAAGGCACTCCTGGACCACGGACACGGCCAGTTCCCCGGCGGCGGTGAACATCTGCCCGCGGGCGAGCCCGCGCGCCGATCCCGACCAGGGCGACTCCTGGGCGTACAGCAGCCATTCGTCGGCCCGGAAGGGCCGGTGGAACCACATTGCGTGGTCGAGCGACGCGCCGGACACCGCCGAGGACCCCCAGGCCAGGCCGTGGGCCAGCAGCACGGTGTCGACGAGCGTGAAGTCGCTGGCGTAGGCCGCGAGCACGACGTGCAGCAGCGGGTCGTCGGGCAGGTCGGCGTCGTAGCGGAACCAGACGTTGTTCTCCGGGGTGACCAGGGCGGGGTCGTGGGCCGCCTCCCACGTCAGCGCGTTCACGTAGCGCGCGTCCACCGGTCGCGGCTTGGCCAGCAGCTCGCGCCAGCCCGGCTCGTCGCCCACGACGTCGAGCATCCGCTCCTGGAAGGTCGGCAGCGTCTCGGGGTCCGGCACCTGCGGCATGCGCACGGCCTGGTGGCTCACGCCCGGCTCCTCGATGTGGAACGACGCCGACATCGAGAAGATCGCCTTGCCGTGCTGGATCGCCGTGATGCGCCGGGTGGTGAACGACCGCCCGTCGCGCACCCGCTCGACGTTGTAGACGATCGGGACGGCCGGGTCCCCCGGCCGGATGAAGTAGGCGTGCAGCGAGTGGACCATCCGGTCGGACGGCACCGTACGGCCGGCCGCCACGAGCGCCTGCGCCGCCACCTGGCCGCCGAAGACCCGCTGGATGCGCTCCTCCGGGCTGCGTCCCCGGAAGATGTCGAGCTCGATCGGTTCGAGGTCGAGCAGGTCCAGCAGCTCCTTCAGGGCCGAGTTCACGGCAGCCTCCAGCACACGCGGGTATTACTCGTCAGTAACACTACCGGCGCCGCGGCAGAGCTCCAGGACCGCGTCGCCGTACCGCTCAAGTTTGACGCGTCCGATTCCGGCGATCGCGAGCAGGTCCTCCTCTGAGGCGGGCGCCCGCTCGGCGATGGCCTGGAGGGTGACGTCCGTGAAGACGACGTACGCGGGGACCTTCTGCTCCTTCGCCTCCGCCGTGCGCCACGCCTTGAGGCGTTCGAGCAGGGCCTCGTCGTAGTCCGCGGGGCAGGTCGCGCAGCGGCCCAGCTTCTGCTCGGCCGCGGCAGAGAGCGTCTTGCCGCAGATCCGGCAGTGCAGCGGCGCCGCCGACCGCTTCGCCCGGCCGCCGGAGCCCCCCGGCCGCTCGGCCCTGGCCACGCTCGCCGTACGCGGGGACAGCCCGTCGAGGAAACGCGACGGCCTCCGGGAACGGCGGCCCCCCGGCGAGCGGGCGAGCGCCCACGACATGTGCAGGTGCTCGCGGGCCCGGGTGATCCCGACGTACAGCAGCCGGCGCTCCTCCTCGATCTGGTCCGGCGTCTCCGCGTAGACGATCGGGACCATGCCGTCGGTGAGGCCGACGAGGAAGACCGCGTCCCACTCCAGGCCCTTGGCGGCGTGCAGGGAGGCGAGCGTCACGCCCTCGACCGGCGGCGCGTGCTGCTCCATGGCCCTGCGCTCCAGCTCGCCGACGAACCTGGGCAGGTCGGCGCCCTCGGCCGCCATGTCCTCGGCCAGGTCGGCGAGCGCCTTGAGCGACTCCCACTTCTCCCTGGCCTTGCCGCCCCCGGGCGGCTCGGCGGTCAGCCCGATGCCCGACAGGATCGCGTGCACGGCGGGCGCGAGCGGCTCGTCGGCCGACGACCGGGCCGCGCCGCGCAGCAGCACCACGGCCTGGCGCACCTCGGGGCGCTCGAAGAACCGCTCCGCCCCGCGCAGCAGATAGGGCACGCCGGCGTCGGTGAACGCCTGCTCGTACGCCTCCGACTGGGCGTTGACCCGGAACAGCACGGCGATCTCGCGGGTGGGCACACCGTCGGCCATCAGTTTCTTGACCGTGAGCGCGACGCCGAGGGCCTCGGCCTGCTCGTCGTCATACTCGGTGAAGACCGGCTCGGGACCGTCGGGCCGCTGGGCGACCAGTTCCAGCCGGTGGGGCGAGCGCGCCATCACGCGGTTGGCCAGCGTCACCACCTGCGGGGTCGAGCGGTAGTCGCGCACCAGCCTGATCACGGCCGCCGAGGGGTGCTCGACGGCGAAGTTGGTCAGGTAGTGGGGCGTCGCGCCGGTGAACGAGTAGATCGTCTGGTTGGGGTCGCCCACCACGCACACGTCGTCGCGCCCGCCGAGCCAGGTGTCGAGCAGCAGCTTCTGCAGCGGGTTGACGTCCTGGAACTCGTCGACCACGAAATAGCGGTACTGCTGGCGGATCTGCGCCGCGACCTCGCGGTGCTCGGTCATCACGGCCGCCGTGAGCTCCAGGATCGTCTCGAAGTCGATCAGGTTGCGCTGGCGGCGCAGGCTCTCGTACCCCTCGTACAGCCGGGCCACCTCCTCGGGCGCGATCGGCGGCGTGCGCCGCGCCTTGGCCGCGGCGGCGGGGTAGTCCTCGGGGCCGACCTGGGTGACCTTCGCCCACTCGATCTCGCTCGCGACGTCGCGCAGCTCGCCGCGGTCGGGGTTCCTGCGCAGGCGCCTCGCCGCCTCCACGAGCAGCGGCAGCTTCGACTCGACCACCTGCGGCGGGTCGCCGCCGATCACGCGCGGCCAGAAGTAGCTGAGCTGGCGCAGGGCCGCCGCGTGGAACGTGCGGGCCTGCACGCCGGCCGCCCCGAGGCCGCGCAGCCGCTGCTTGAGCTCGGCCGCCGCTCGGGTCGTGAAGGTCACGGCGAGCACGCCCTGCGGCTCGACGACCCCGGTGTGCACGGCGTACGCGATGCGGTGCGTGATGGCGCGGGTCTTGCCGGTCCCCGCGCCGGCGAGCACGCACACCGGTCCGCGCACCGCCTGGGCGACCTCGCGCTGCTCGGGATCCAGACCGTCGAGGACGTCCAAGGAGGAGCTCCCAACATGCGTTGCGGACGTTGTTACTGGCATCATCCTTCCAGCAGCCGGCCGAGCATGTCCCGGGGACCGGTCGGCGCACGACGCTACATCGGGGAGGAACACACCGTGGCCACCGCGGTCCGAACTGCTTTAGGCATGGGCGCCGCCGCCCTCGCCACCCTCGCCCTCGCCTCGCCGGACGCCCAGGCGGCCACCCCGGCAGGCTCCCCCGCCCATCGCCCCTCCGCTTCCCCCAACCCCTCCGCGACGCACTCCGGCGCCTCCTCCGGCCGGCCCACCGCCGGGTCCTCCGCCTCGCCCTCCGCGAGCCCGTCGCCCTCGCCGTCCCCGTCGGCCTCGCCCTCGTCGGCGCCCACCCCGCCGGACGCGCGCATCCGCACCTACGCGTACGGCTCGCACGCGCGGCAGACCATGGACGTGTGGTGGCACACCGCCGGGCCGCGGCGCCCGGCCGTCTTCGTCATCCACGGCGGCTGGTGGTCCGGGGGCGACAAGAAGTACATGAAGTCGATCAGCCGCAGCTACTTCCAGCTCGGCTACACGGTCGTGAACCTCGACTATCGGCTGTCGGGCGACGCGGCCTGGCCGGCGCAGCGCACCGACGTGCTGACCGCTGTCAACGCCGTGCGCAGGCACGCGGCGATGTTCAACACCGACCCCGGCCGCTACGTCCTGGTCGGGTTCTCCGCGGGCGGCCACCTCGCCGCCGCCGTCGGCGCGTACGGCGACGGCCGGCCGGGCCTGCGCGGCGTCGTCGGGATCTCCCCGCCCGTCTCGCCGCTGTCGGCGTTCGCGGACGGCAGCGCGTTCGGCACCGAGGAGCAGCAGAAGCTGCGCAAGGCGGCGATCAAGCTGGCCGGCGGCTGCACGCCCGCCAAGTGCCCGAGCGTCTGGTCGAGCATGGAGGTGCCGTTCCACGCCTCGCCCGGCGACCCGCCGATGCTCGCCTTTCACTCCTCCGAGGAGTTCGTCCCGCCCTACCAGAGCGAGATGCTCAAGGAGGCGCTGGCGAGCGTCGGGGTCCGGATGACCGTCAAGACGATGGCCGGCACCCAGCACAGCGCCCCGCTCTACCGCGAGCCGGGGGTCGCCGAGACCGTCCAGAACTGGATCGTCGCCCGGCTGGGACGCGTCGCCGGATAACCGGGAACATGCGGCGCGCTCACGATGTTGCCATGACTGCTCTCGGCAACAGTGATGCGCACGGAAGGGACGACAGATGGCGCTGACGGTTTACACCACGAGCTGGTGCGGCCCCTGCAAGCGGCTGAAGAGCCAGCTCACCCGGGAGGGCATCGTCTTCAGCGAGGTGGACATCGAGCAGCACCCGGACGCCGCGGACTTCGTCGCGAGCGTGAACAACGGCAACCAGGTCGTCCCCACCGTGGTCGCGGACTGCCACACCATGACCAACCCCTCCGTCGCCGAGGTGAAGCGGCACCTCGAAGGCGCCTGCTGACTCACCACTCGGTGTCGGGGATCGGCTCCCCATACCAGGTCTCGATCAGCCGCCGGGCGATCGAGACCTGGCCGGGCAGCACCAGGTCGCCCGAACGCACCTGGCTCTCCAGCTCCTCCCGGGACAGCCAGCGGGCCTCGGCGATCTCCTCCAGGTCCGGACGCAGGTCGGTGGTGACGGCACGGGCGAAGAAGCCGAGCATCAGGCTGCGCGGGAACGGCCAGGGCTGGCTGCCGAGATAACGCGGCGCGGTGACGGCGACGCCCACCTCCTCCAGGACCTCGCGGACCACCGCGTGCTCCAGCGACTCCCCCGGCTCCACGAACCCGGCGAGCACCGACATCCGGCCCTGGGGCCACTCCGGGCCGCGCGCGAGCAGGATGCGGCCCTCGTCGTCGTGCACCAGCATGATCACCGCGGGGTCGACGCGCGGGAAGTGCTGGCTGCCGTCGCGCGGGCACACCCGCATGTGGCCCGACGCGGTCACGTCGGTACGGCTGCCGCACCTCGGGCAGTATTCGTGGCTCGCGTGCCACGCCTCCAGGGCCACCGCGTAGACGAGCAGCCCGGCGTCGCGGTCGTCCAGCAGCACCGCGGCCTCCCGCAGGCCCGCCACGTCGCCCTCCGGCAGCGGCGCGTTGACGGCGAAGTAGGGCACGCCGTCCTCGTCCACGCCCAGCAGATAGCGGGTGCCCTCCGGCGCCTCGGCCGGCGAGGTGAGCACCAGGGCCGCGCCGTCGGTGAAGCGGCGGACCAGGGTGCGGCCGTCGTGGACGAAGAGGACCCGCGTCTTCTCCGCCTCCCACGCCCGGCGCAGCCATTCCTCGTCGCCCCGCAGGGCCGCCGATCGGTCGATGGCGCTGCGCGCCAGGAGCAGGGGTCCGAGCAGTCCGTCCGCGATTTCCACGCCGTCATCCTTCCACTGGCGCCGCTCCGGCAATCTCCCCGCCCTTTCCCGTTCGCCGGTCAAATGATCGGGCTCCCGGTTAGGATGCGCTCACTTAGGTTAGCCTTACCTATGGAGGGCCGGTGCGGCTGTACCTCACCACGCTCAACCCGACCGATTCGGTGACCGGCGGGTTCCTCCCCGCCGCGGCCGCGCTGGGCTGGGACGTGACGATACTCACCGACCAGCCTGATCGGTATCCGGGCCACGACGTCGTGGCGGCGGACGTCCGCGACTTCCGGGCCGTGATCGACGCGGTGGCCGCCCACCACCGGCCCGACGTCATCTTCTCCAACTCCGACCATCTCCAGGCCGCGACCGCGCTCGCCGCCGAGTATTTCGGCCTGCCCGGCAAGGACTGGCGGGCCTGCGTCACCGCCAAGGACAAGGCGCTCACCCGCCGCGCCCTCGCCGCCGTCGAACCGGTCGGGTCCGTACGGATCCCTCCCGGCGCGGACCTGCCTGAGGGTTTGCCGGAGGGCCTGCCGTACCCGGTGGTGGTCAAGCCCGCGCAGGGCGTGGCCAGCGAGGACGTCGTGCTGGTGGACGGCCCGGACGCGCTGGCCGCCGCCGTCGCGGCGGCACGGGAGCGGCGGCCGGGGGAGGTCCTGGTCGCGGAGGAGTTCCTCGACGGGCCGGTGCGCACGCTGGAGACGCTCGGCGACGGCGAGACCCGGCATGTGCTGGGCGGATTCGCCACCACGCTCGGCCCGCTGCCGCACTTCGTGGAGGAGCGTCTCGACTGGCGGCCCCCCGACGCGGACCACCTGGCCCATCTCGGCGCGGCACTCGACGCGGCCGGGATCGGCTTCGGCGCGTGCCACACCGAATATGCCGTCACCCGCGACGGCCCCCGCGTCATCGAGATCAACTATCGGCTGATCGGCGACAACTGCGACCTCCTGCTCGCGGACCTGCTCGGCGTGCCGCTGCACGAGTGGATCCTGCGCGTCCACGCGGGCGAACCGGTGTCCTCCTTCGACCTCGACGGCATGCGCGCGGCGTGCGGAGCGGCGTACGGGTCCGTGGTGAGCCTCGTGGCCGAGCGCTCCGGCACGGTCGCCGCCGCGCCGCCGGACCTGTCCTCGGAGAAGGACGGCGTGCGGCTCTGGCACCGGGCGCTGCGCGAGATCGGCGATCATGTCGAGGTGACGGGCACGAACCGCGACTACCTCGGCCTGCTCCGCGCCGTCGGCCCGGACCACGCGAGCGTGGACGCCGCGATCGGCACGTTCAGGAAGGAGCACCCTTGGGTGCTCGCATGATCCCGGCGGCGCACGACCAGGCCACCGAGCGGGAGCGCTATCTGGCCGCGCGGGTGCTGAACGCCCTGCTGCGGGAGGACTACGCCGGGATCTCGGCCAGGGTCACCCACGACAAGGACGGGGTCGCGATCGTGCTCGCCTCGGGGCGGCGGGTGGGGCTCGCCCCGGGCAGTCCGTTCCAGGACTTCGCCACGGCCCCGCACGAGCGCCTGCGCCTGGCGGAGGTGCTGGAGACGCTGAAGGCCGTCGCCCACCCCGCCGACGCCGAGGGGGTCGCCGCCTTCGAGCGGGAGTGCCACGACGCGCTCGCGGCCCTGGACGCCCACCACCGCATGCGCGGCGAGGTGACCCGGCGGCTGCGCGGGCGTCGCGGCCTCATCCGGTACGAGTCGCTGGCCGCGGCCGTGGACCACCCGCTCTATCCGACGGCCCGCGCCCGCCTCGGGCTCTCCCCCGGCGACCTGGCGGCGTACGCGCCCGAGTTCGCCCCGGAGTTCGCGATGCGGTGGGCGGCGGCGCCGCGCGAGCGGGTGACGCTCTCGCGGCCGGGTCTTCCCCGCTGGTGGCCGGCGCCGCGTGACGTGGGGCTGCCGCCCGGTCTGGCCCGCACGCACGTGCTCCTTCCCGTCCATCCGCTGACGGAGCCGCTGGTGTCCGGGCTTCCCGGGCTGGTCGCGGGACCACGGCCCTGTCTGGTCGTACGCCCGACCCTGTCGACCCGTACGGTCGAGGTGGCCGAGCGCGTCCATCTCAAGGTGCCCCTCCCGGCCAGCACGCTGGGCCTGCGCAACCGCCGGTCGATCAAACCGGGGACCCTGCGTGACGGCGCGCTGGCCGAGTCGCTGCTGCGCGCGGTCCTGGCGCGCGAACCCGGCCTGCGGGTCACGGTCGCGGACGAGCAGACCTACGGGCACGCGGAACACGAATACCTGGGCTGGCTCGTCCGCGACCTGCCGGAAGGGCAGATCGTGCCGGTCGCCGCCCTGCTCGCGCCGCTGCCCGGCGAGGGCGGGCGGCTCGTCCTGCACGAGGTGGCCGGGCGCCATTACGGCGGCGACGCGGAGGCGCTGCTGCGCGACTACCTCGCGGCGCTGCTCGCGTGGAACGTCACGCTCTTCGTCCGGTACGGCGTCGCGCTGGAGGCCCACCAGCAGAACCTCGCGCTGGTGTTCGGCGACGGGCCCATGCGACTGCTGGTCAAGGACAACGACGGGCTGCTCGCCTCGCCCCGGCGGCTGCACGCGGCGGGAATCGAGCCGCCCGGCTTCGGCGACGAGCGCATGCTGACCGACGACCCGTACGCGCTCGCCGACGTCTTCGTGACGATCACCCTGCACCTCGCCGCCATGGCGGTGGCCCACGGCGCGCTGCCCGGGTCCGCCGCCACGCTCGTCGCACGGGCGCTGACGGCCGCGCTGGAGCCGTACGGGGACGACCCGATGGCCCGGCTGCTGCGGGCGCGCACGCTGGAGGCCGCCCGCCTCACCGGCAAATCGATGGTCGTCGCCGGGACGCTCGTGGCCAAGGACCGCACCAGGGCCGGGGACGTCAACAAGTTCTACGGCACGACCGGTCCCAACTATCTGAGGGGTGCCTGACGCATGGACGGCCTGCTCCTCGACAATCACACCCGGGATCCGCACGCCGCCCTGGCCGAGGAGACGGCGCTCGGGGCGCTGCTGCGCTGCTGGCTGCGCGAGGTCGCCGGCCCTCGTGGGCACGTGCGCGCCGCGGGACCCCACCTCACGCTCCGCGTGGCGGGAACGCCGGTGCGCGTCCGCGTCCGCGGCGGCATCGCGCTGCGCTTCGACGGCCCGCCCGAGCACCTCGTGGAGGGACGCTGGCGGCCCCTCGATCTGTCCTCGCTCGTCGCGCTGGTGGAGCAGGAACTCGACGGGGGCAACGAGGAGTTCGCCGCCCAGGTGCGGGCCGGGCGGGACGTGGTCGCCGCGATCCTGGCCGCCCGCGCGCGGGCCGTGCCGCCCGCCGACCCGTGGCTCGCCTCCGAGCAGGCCCTCGTGGCCGGGCACCCGTTTCACCCCGCTCCGAAGGCGCGCTCGGGGGACGACTGGCCGGACTACGCGCCCGAGACGCACGCGCGGTTCGCGCCGCGGCTGCTCGGGGTGCGCGCCGACCTGGTGACGGAGGAAGGCGACACGACGGCGCTCGACGCGTTCGGGGACGCGCCGGAGGGATATGTCCCGCTGCCCGCCCATCCCTGGCAGCTCGGCCTGCTGGCCGCCGAGCTGCGCGGGCCGTTCGCGGACGGGCGGCTGGTCGACCTCGGGCCCGGCCCCCGCGCGGTCGTGCCCACGTCGTCGGTCCGGACGGTGTATGACCCCGGCACCGGCATGTGCCTGAAGTTCAGCCTCGACGTGCGCATCACCAACTGCGTACGCAAGAACGCCTGGTATGAGCTGTGCGGCGCGGTCGAGCTGACCCGGCGGCTCGCTCCCGTCTTCGAACGGCTGGCCCGGTGTTTCCCCGGCACGCGGTGGCTGCCGGAGCCCGGCTACCGGTCCGCCGCGCTCGGCACCCGGCTGTTGGAAGGGCTCGGGGTGATCGTGCGTACCGGCCCGTGGGCCGTGTGCGGGCCGGGGATCACCCCGGTGCTCGCCGGCGCCCTGGCCGCCGGCGCGGACGGGGTGCCCGAGGCCGTCCTGGCCCGCCGTACGGCCGATCCTGTGGCGTGGTGGGGGGCGTACGTCGAGCGCGTGGCGTTCCCGGTGCTCGACGCCTTCTTCCGGCACGGGGTCGTGCTCGAAGCGCATGTGCAGAACGTGCTCGTCGGATTCGACGCCGCCGGGTGGCCGGTCGAGGCCGTCTTCCGCGACCTGGAGGGCACCAAACTGGTCGCCGGACGGCACGACCTGACCGGCGTGCCGGGCGAGGTGGCCGCCCCTCTGTCGTACGACGCCGCGCGGGGCTGGAACCGGGTCGCCTACTGCCTGTTCGTCAACCATCTGGCAGAGGTCGCCGCGACGGTGGCCGGCCCGGACGACGCCGTCCTGCGCGCGTTGTGGGCGGCCGCCCGGGAGGTTTTGAGCCGTCTTATGGAGGACCACGCCCCCGGCCCGGCCGGACCGCTGACCCGGGTGCTGGCCGGGGCGCCGCTGCCGGCCAAGGCCAACCTGGGCGTGCGCTGGGCGAGGGCGGCCGACCGGACCGCCGGATATGTCCCCGTCCCGAACCCGCTCCGCGTGCACCGCCTGGCGGAAGGAGAGCGCCGATGAGCATCGAGGTCCCGGCGGGCGTGCGGAAGGTCGCCGAGTCGTTGGACGACGTCCCCGCCTACGTCTACGACCTGGCCGGGCTCGACCGTCACGCGGCCGGCGTGCGGGCCGCCCTGGCGGGCACGCAGATCTGCTACGCCGTCAAGGCCAACCCCGACCCCGAGGTGCTGCGGGTGCTCGCGCCGCACGTGGACGGCTTCGAGGTCTCCTCCGGGGGCGAGTTCGCGCACATCAGGGCGGCGCTGCCGGAAGTCCCGCTGAGCTTCGGCGGGCCGGGCAAGACCGGCGCGGAGCTGGCCCTCGCCCCCTCGGCGTATCGCTGGCACGTCGAGAGCCCGGCCGAGCTGCGGCGGATGCGCGAACCGGCCGACGTGCTGCTGCGGGTCAACCTCGACGTGCCCGTCACCGGCGCGGCGCTCGCGATGGGCGGCGGCGCCACGCCGTTCGGCATGGACCCCGCCGGGGTCGCCGAGTGCCTGGCCCTGCTCGGGTCCTCGCCGGTGCGGCTGCGCGGCATCCACGCCCACCTCGCGAGCGGTCTCGCCGCCCCCGGCCTGCTCGCGCTCGCCGAGGCCGTCCTGACGTACGGCAGGAGCCTCGGGCTGCGCGAGTTCAACCTGGGCGGCGGCATGGCCGTCTCCTACACCCGTCCAGAGGAGCGGTTCGACTGGGCGGCGTACGGCGCGGGCCTGCGGGCGCTGGCCCGGCCCGGCGAGACGCTGCGCGTGGAGCCCGGACGCGCCCTGACGGCCTACTGCGGGTGGTATCTGACGACGGTGCTCGACGTGAAGCGCGTCCACGGGGAGCGCTTCGCCGTCCTGTCCGGCGGCACCCACCACCTGCGGACCCCGGTCACCAAGGGCCACGACCAGCCGTTCGTGGTGCTCCCGAGGGGTGAGGACGGCGAGGACGGCCCGGTGACCCTGGTGGGGCGGCTCTGCACCCCCAAGGACGTCTTCGCCCGCCGGGTCACCGCCTCACTCGCCGTCGGCGACGTCGTGGCCTTCGCCATGGCCGGCGCGTACGCCTGGAACATCTCCCACCACGACTTCCTCATGCACCCGAAGCCCGAGTTCCACTACCTGCCGGGTTAGAGCGCCACCAGCCGTCCGCTGCGTCCCCTCAGACGTCCCACCGCCAGGGCGCCGCAGGCCAGCGCGACGACGAGGAGCACCCCGCACACCTCCGCCACGGTCGCCGCGTCGCCGGAAAGGGCGGCGCGCAACCCGCGAACGGCCCAGTAGCCGGGAGAGACGGGGGCCGCGACCGCGACCCAGTGCGGCAGCTCACCGAGCGGAACGAGCGCACCGCCGAGACTGCTGAGCAGCATGCCGCCGATGTCGTACGCGGCCGACAGCTCGCCCAACCCGCGTACGAGCACGCCGAGCAACGCGCCGAGGGCGAGCAGGGTGGAGCTCCAGCAGAGCAGGACGCCAAGCAGAAGCGCCGGATGCGGCACCCGCAGGCCCAGGACCCACACGCCGAAGGCGATGACGAGCAGTTGCTGGGCGAGCAGGGCGGCGAAGACGGGCACGGCCTTGCCCACGAGAATCTCCGCGGGACGCAGCGCCGTGCCGCGCAGGCGGTCCCAGGTGCGGCCGAGCCTCTCGGTGAGGATCGCGCTGCCGGAGATGCCGAGCGCGAGCAGCGAGAAGGTCACCAGCGTGCTCACGACCGCCTGCTCCGTGCCCGCCGCTTCGCCCTGCGCCGCCGTGTAGAGCGGGCGCAGCAGGGCGAGGAAGGCGAGCGGCAGGATCATCCGGCTCAGCAGGGGGCCGGGCTCGCCCCGCATCAGCAGCAGGTTGTGACGTATCAGCACGCCGACGCGGCGCACCGACTCACCCGACCGCATCGCGCACCTCCCCGTCCTGCTCCGAGAACGCGGCTTCCAGCGAGCGGTAGAGGTCGTCCAGGCCGGGCCGCCGCACGTCGACGGAGACGGGCGTGCGGCCCGACGCGAGCAGCGCGGCGAGGTCGGCGCCGGGGTCCGTGGTCGGCAGGCGCAGCTCCGGCTCGCCCGGGTCGTCGAAGGTGACCCGCAACTCGCCCGGCAGGTCTCGGGTGAGCTCCTGCTGGGAGCCACGCGCGATGACGCGTCCGGCACGGGCGAGCGCCACCGTCGCGTCCAGATCGACGAGCTCCGGCAGATAGTGGGTCGTGTAGAGGACGGCGGCCCCCGCCTCGGCGCGGGCCCTGACCGCGGCCAGCAGGGCCGCCCGCGCAGCCCGGCGAGTCCCGCGAACAGCCGCAGGTGCTCCCGGACGCTCACGCGGTTGTACAGGGCGAGCTCCTGCGGAGCCACCCCGAGCAGACGTCGTACGGCACCGCCGGAGCGGATCGCGTCATGCCCGGCGACCGACAGGCGGCCGGCGTCGGGGCGCACCAGGCCGGTGACGATCTCGACGAAGGTGGTCTTGCCCGCGCCGTTGTGGCCGATCAGGCCGGCGATCTCGCCGGGCGCGACCGTGAGGCCGAAGCCGTCGAGCACGTGGCGCGGGCCGTAGCGCTTCACCAGCTTCTCCGCGGCGAGCATCCGGTCCCTCCGATGTATACGGTGTATACGTCTACACTGTATACCTATGGGCGGCAGGCGGGAAGAGATCCTGGAGGCGGCGCTGGCCATCGCCGACGAGCGCGGGCTCGACGGGGTCTCGATGCGCGCGGTGGCCGAGCGTGTCGGAGTGACCCCGATGGCGCTGTATCGGCATGTCGGCGGCAAGGCCGAGCTGCTCGACGCCATGGTCGGGCACCTGCTTTCGGCACTCCTGCCGCCGGATCGGAGCCGGGATCGGCAGGAGCCTCAGCGGTGGGACGAACGGCTCGCGGCCCTCGCACGCGCCGTCCGGGCGATGGTCCGGCGGCATCCCTGGGCGGCGCCCCTGCTGTTCTCCCGGCCCGCCGTCACGCCGGACGCCGTCCGCGCGGTGGACGTGATCTACGACGCGCTCATCGAGGCCGGGGTGCCGGATCGCGAAGTGCCCCGGCTGGAGCGCCTGCTCAGCACGTTCGTGATCGGCTTCGCCGCCTCCGAGGTCTCGGGCCGCTTCACGAGCGGCGACCCCGATCCGCGCGGGCACCGCGGCAGTCACCCCGAGGGCGGCTTTCCCGCTCACGCCAGGCTCACGCCATGGCTCCGCCTGCCCGCCGACCTCGCCACCGAGTTCGAGGCCGACCTGGACGACGTCCTGCGGCTGATCGAGGCGGCCGCCGGTCGGTGATCACCAGGACAGCGTGAGCGTGCCGTCGAAGACCTTGGCGGAGTTGGCGAGGCGGGCCTCGTTGAGCGATCTGATGACGTCGAGCCGGGCCCGGTTCCGGCCGATGACCCGGTTCTCGGCCTCGACGAAGACCTCGCGGCGAGCGTCGGTGTAGCCGGTCTCGGCCCGGCATCGCACGTCCGCGACCGCAGTGTCGATCTCGGCCTTCGTGCCGCGCGGCTTGGGGGTGTGACCAGGCGAGTCGTCGTTGACGGTCGCCGCCCAGCGCCGGTCGCCACCGGCCTCGACGGTGCTCCGATAGTCGAACCCCTCCGACCGCATGCAGTCGCTCCACTCGCGTTCGGCCGCCGCGATCCGCGGGTCCTTCACGGCCACGTCGGCCGCGGCGTCGACGAAACGCGGGACCTCGTCGTCGTCGAACCTCTTGCCGGCGTCGGCCGGGCTCACGCCTCGCGCTCCACGGTTCAGCAGGGCGTCCGCCTTGGCCCTGCAGCCTCCGGGCGGCACCGTCCGTCCGCGGTATCGCCGGACCTTCCCTTCCAGCACGCCGAACTCCTCGTCGCCGACCGAGTACGACGGCACGCCGGTCATCTCGACCGAGCTCCGTCCAGCCTGCAGATATCCGGATTCTGCGGCCTGCCGGGGATCGAGCCACCCCAGGAGATCGACATTGCGCAGGTCGGTCACCGGCTGGACGGCGGGAAAGCGGAAATCGATCCCCACATGGCGCAGGCATTCCTCCATCAGCATGAACCGGGCTCGAGTCACCTGGGCGCGATCCTTCGCGCCGAGACTGTAGGCGTCCAAGGGAAGCGTGAGATCCGGAGTATTCGCCGCCGCCGACGCCGAACACCCGGTCACCACCGCGACGCAGACCGCCGCCATCGTCATCCGCACAACCGACATAGGCCATTATTAGCCGATCATGAATGGTCCGCGTCGACGGAATAGAGAATCACTCCCGCGGATAATCCCGAACCCGGCGCGGGACCTTTGTGGCAGGCACGTCGCCTATGACTGATTTGAGGAGCCGATTTTCCTTCACCCGGTAGGGACTTCCTTCACCGCGTCGCCCTTCCCAGCAATTTCCCGCCCATCACTCTCCTGTTACTTTCCGTGGCGCTCTGGAAACCTTCCGTACCATCAATGGAGGAGCAGGAGAGGATGGCGCTATGGCTCTCACCAAGCCGACCAAACGCGGCAGGCACGACCACCCCGTCCCGCAGAAGCAGGACGACCCCGCCCCGGACGACCCCGTCCTCGGCGAGGACGAACCCCAGCAGGAGGCCAGGAAGCCCGAGCCCGAGCCCGACGAGCCGCAGGCCCTCCCGGACGAGGTGCTGCACCTGTGCATGCGACTCAACGACGCCGGTTATCGGGCGGAGATTCGTCGTGGGCAGGTCGTCGTGAGCCCGTGGATGAGTGAGGAGAGCAACGAGATCGTCTACCGGCTCACCAAGCTCCTGCTGCCCCTGATAACGGCGAAGGGCTGGCGCTTCTTCTGCAACTGGGCGGTCCACATCCCGCCGATGCTCGACCATCGGCTACCCGACCTGCTCGTCCTGCCGATGAAAGCCGAGCGGCTCGATCGGATGCGGGTGCACGGGCACAGCGTCCTGCTGGCCGTGGAGGTGTGCTCTCCGGGCAACCACGAGATCGACTGGAAGGAGAAGCCACTCGACTACGCGCGGGCGGGCGTGCCGCTCTACCTGATCGTGGACCCCCTGGCGACTCCACGCACGGTGACCCTGATGAGCGACCCGCTCCCCGACCTCGGCCCCCGCGACGAGCGGCAGCCGTACCGGCGGATGGTGACCGCCGAGGAGGGCGAGGTGCTGGAGCTGCCCGAACCGTTCGGGATAAAGATCGAGACGAGCGCGCTCTTCGACCCGGTGGTCAGTCCTCCGGAACCCGCTGAATGAGCGTGGTGAGACCGTCCGCGTCGAGGAGATCCACCGGGCGGACGGTCTCGTTCGAGCGCACGTAGTGGAAGGCCGCCCCGACCTTCTCCAACGGCACCCCGGCCAGCGCGGCCCAGGCCACCCGGTAGGCCGCGAGCTGCACCGACGCGGTCTCGGCGGCCCTGCCCTGCGGCCGTTCACCGGTCTTCCAGTCGACCACCACGTAGCCGTCGCCCTCACGGAAGACCGCGTCCATCCGCCCGCGCAGCAGACGGTCGCCGATCATGGTCTCGAACGGGACCTCCAGGTCGACCGGCTCACGCGCGGCCCACTCGCTCTCCTCGAACCGCTCCTGCAGCTCGGCGAGCTGGATCTCGGTCTCCGACAGCTCGTCGGCGGCGCCGGGCAGCTCCAGGTCGTCGATCAGGCGCTGCTGGCCCCAGCGCGACTCCAGCCACCGGTGGAAGGTGGTGCCCCGGCGCGCCAGCGGGGCAGGGCGGCGCGGCAGCGGACGACGCACCTGCCGGGCGAACGCCGCCGGGTCCTGGGCCAGCGTGACCAGCGACGACACCGACAGCCGCGACGGCAGCTCCACGACCGCCCCGGCCCGCTGCCGGTTCGTCTCCCGCTCGCGCAGCAGCAGGTCGGTGTCGCGCGCCCAGGCCCGCAGCCGCTCCCGGTCGCGGTCCCTGAGCAGGGCGTGATCGTCCGCCGCCGGGGGCGGGGCGTCGCCCATCATCGCCTCCTCCACGAGGCGGGCGCCGTCGAGGATCGCGTCGCGCACCGTGACGGACGGCCACTCGGCCACCGGCGGCTCGGCGAGCAGCGGATTGTCCGTGCTCTCCGCGTCCTCGGCCCAGCGGACGACCCGGGCGCCCGCCTCGCGGATCTCCCGCAGGAAGTCCGACGGCTCCAGAGGCCGCGACGAGGTGCCCCAGCGGTAGCCGGAGGCGATCAGCAGGTAGTGCGCCCTGGTGACGGCGACGTACGCCAGCCGCCGCTCCTCCATCAGGTCGCGGTCGCGGCAGCGCTCGTCGAAGGCGCCCAATGCCTCCCGGTCCAGCCCGGCCAGCTCGGGCAGGTCCGCGCTGTCCCCCCGCAGCGGGTACGGCAGCTTGCGCGGGTTCTCCGTCCAGCGTGAGTTGGTGACCGGGGTCGCGGGGAACATGCTGCCCTTGATCAGCCCGCCCTTCTGGGAGGTGAGCTGCGACAGTCCCGGCACCACCACGACCGGCCACTCAAGCCCCTTGGAGGCGTGGACGGTCATCAGCTTGACCGTGTTGCTGTCGCCGACCCGCCCGGCCTCCAGCCCGAACTCCTCGCTCTCCGCCGCCTTGAGGTACGCCAGGAACGCGCCGAGCGTCGGGTCCTCCGAGTCGCCGGCGAACCGGGAGGCGGCGTCGAGGAAGGCGTCGAGGTCGGCGCGGGCGGCGAGCGGGCTGCCTCCCCTGGCGGCGACCTCCACGTCGAGGCCGAGCCTGCGCTCGATCTCGCTGATCAGGTCGGGCAGCGGCTGTCCCGCGTGGGCGCGCAGCCAGCGCAGCTCACGGGCGACGGCGGGCAGCCGCATCCGCGCCAGCGCGGAGAACCGCTCCAGCCAGTCGGGCCGGTCGGGCAGCTCGTCGAGTGCGTCGATCAGGCTGCCGCGCTCCTCGGCGAGGTCGGCGACGACCTGGTCGAGCGGGTCTTCCGGCCGTGGTCCTCCCCTGGCCTGCCTGATCTCCTTGTTGAGCTCGCGGGCCAGGTCGCCGAGCACCTTGAGGTCGGCCGGGCCGATCCGCCAGCGCGGGCCTGCGAGCAGCCGCACCAGCGCGTCCCCGGCGGTCGGGTCGTACAGGGCCCGCAGGGTCGCCACGATGTCGGCCACCTCGGGCACGGTGAGCAGCCCGCCGAGGCCCACGACCTCCACGGGGATCCCCCGGGCCTCCAGGGCCCGGCGCAGGGCCGGGAACTGCGACCGCTTGCGGGCGAGGATCGCGACGTCCTGCGGCTGCAGGGCGGGGCCGCGCTTGGCCCGCTCGCCCTCGCCCCAGGGCAGGCCGTCCGGGGCGTCCTCGCCGTGCAGCATGCCGGCCAGGCCCTCGGCGATCCACTCCGCCTCGTCCTCGGCCGTCTCGTGGAAGGCGCACAGCACCCGGCCCCGGCCCACCCGGTTGCCGCCCGGCACCAGCACCGGCACCTCACTGGCCTCCCGGCGCAGGGGCGCCTGGATCCGGGCCGCGACGCCGAGCACGTGCTCGCCGTTGCGGAAGCTGACCGACAGCCGCCGCACCTGGGCGGGTTCTCCGGACGCCGCGGGGAAGTCCCGGGGGAACCGGGACAGGTTGCCCGCCGAGGCGCCGCGCCATCCGTAGATCGACTGGCAGGGGTCGCCGACCGCCGTGACGGGGTGGCCCCCGCCGTACAGCGAACGCAGCAGCACGAGCTGGGCGTGGCTGGTGTCCTGATATTCGTCGAGCAGCACGACGGAGAACCGGGACCGCTCGGACGCGCCGACCTCCGGATGCCGCGAGGCGATCCGCGCGGCCAGCGCCATCTGGTCGCCGTAGTCGATGACCTCCCTGGACCGCTTGAGCCGTTCGTACGCCTCGACCATCGGCAGCAGTTGCTCGCGGACGGCCTGGGTCTCGACCGGCTTGCGCTGGTCCTTGACGATCCGCCCGGTAAGCGAGGCCAGGCGCTCGCGCAGCCAGTCGCCGACCTCGCGTACGTCCGACGGGTCGCGCAGGTGCTCGGCGAGCTCTCCGGCCAGTTCGAGCACGGCGGCGGTGACGCTGGGCGGAGACAGGTCCACCCGGTCCATCGGCCCGTCATACTGGCCCACCACCCGGGCGGCCATCTGCCAGGCGACGGCGGGCGTGACGAGCCGCATGGTGGGCTCCAGCCCCTCGCGCAGCGCGTGGTCGGTCACCAGCCGGGCGGCGTACGCGTGATAGGTGGAGACCGTCGGCTCGGAGTCGAGCAGCTCGGGCTCGACCAGCCCGGCCGCCGCCAGCCCCGCCAGCCGCCGGCGCACCCGTTCGGCCAGCTCGGCGGCGGCCTTGCGCGTGAAGGTGAGGCCGAGGATCTGCTCGGGCCTGGCCAGGCCGTTGGCGACCAGCCAGACCACCCGCCCGGCCATGGTCTCGCTCTTGCCGGATCCCGCCCCCGCCACCACCACCATCGGCTCCGGGGGCGCCTCGATGACGGCCGCCTGCTCGGGGGTGGGCGGGAGGATCCCGAGCCGACCGGCCAGCTCACCGGGCGTCAGCACACCTGTCCTCCGTTGTCGTTCACAGGGCAGGCGATTTTAGCGGCACAGTTGCGGCAGCCGTCGTTGACCGTGGCGACGAACACCTTGGCGGACATGCCGGTCGCCACCGTCTTGACCAGGGTCTCCGCCCAGTCGGGCTCGGGGTCGTCGGCGAGCGCCCGCTGCGCCTGCTCCCTGGCGTCGGCCGACTGGCCCGCCGCCTTGCCCAGATGCAGCAGCGACGCGCCGCCCGGCTGGAGGAGGCCGTGCCGTTCGAACGCCCCGAGCGTCGTGGCGAGCTGATACACCCCCAGCTGCGGATGCCGGTCGATCTCGGTGTCCTTGGGCCTGCCGCTGCCGGTCTTGATGTCGATGATCACCGCCCGGCCGGTCTCGTCCCGCTCGACCCGGTCCACCCGCCCGGTGATCTGGATGTCGTGGCCCGGCACCCGTACGGTGAACGCCTCCTCCACAGCGACCAGGTCGCGTGGTCTGTCCTTCTGCCACCGGACGAACCTGTCGACCATCTGCTCGGCGACGCGGCGCTGCTTGCGGTTGAACCACAGCCCGCCGAAGTCGAACTGGTCCCAGATGTCGTCGAGCCGCTTGACGTAGTCGGTGCCGTCCTCGGTGGCCATGGCGGCGATCGCGTGGACGACCGTGCCGAGGTTCTGGGTGACGTTCGACGACCCGGCCCCGACCGCGGTCTCCAGCATCCAGCGCAGGCCGCACTTGGTGAAGCTCTCCACCGACGACGGGGAGATCTGGACGACGTCGTCGGGCCAGCCGAGCGGCCGGTCGTCGGAGATCGGGGTCAGCGCGTACCACTCGCCGGGGTTGGCCCCGGGCACCCCCGCCTGGGCCAGCCTGGCGAGGTGCGCGGCCGCCTCGCGGCGCATCGCCTCGGGCTTGGTCGTGTCGCACACCGCCGCGCGCAGGTCCGCGACCAGCGCCGACATGCTGAGCCACCGCGCCCGGTCGTCCACGGTCGCCGCCTCCACCCCGCCGGGCAGCAGCTCGGTGAGGAACCGGGAGGGCCGTTCGTCGGTGTCCTCGCCGCCGACGGCCGTGACGACGAGTTTCCTGCGGGCGCGGGTGGCCGCGACGTAGAACAGCCGCCGCTCCTCGGCGAGCAGCTTGGACGCCAGCGCGGCGGTCGCCGCCTGCGTGGTGTCCAGCGCCGAGCCGCCCGCGAACTCCACTCCGCCCGTGAACTCCACCCCGCCCGCCAGATCCACCAGCGCCTCGGTGCCGAGGAGCGAACCGCGCAGGCGCAGGTCGGGCCACAGGCCCTCCTGGACGCCGGCGACCACCACCACGTCCCATTCCAGGCCCTTCGACCGGTGCGCGGTCAGGATCCGTACGGCGTCGCCCTCGGGGGCCGACTCGGCCAGCGAGTCGCCGGCGATCTCCTGGGACGTCAGGTCGTCGAGGAACACCGCGACCCCGGCCTTGGGCAGCCGGTCGGTGAAGCGGGCCACATGGTCGAACAGGGCCACGACGGCGTCGAGGTCGCGGTCGGCCTGGGCGCCCCGGGCACCGCCCGCGAGGCTGGCCTCGGTCCAGCGCTCCGCGAGCCCGCTGGCCTGCCAGATCTCCCACAGCGTCTCCTCGGCGCCCTGGCCGTGCCGTACGGCCTCGCGGGCGGTCGCGATGAGCCGCGCGAGCCGTTCCGCCGGCGCCGCGACGTGGGGCTCGACGCCGCCCAGCTCCCGGGCGTCGCGCAGCGCCGCGACCAGCAGCTCGTCCGACGAGCGCGGGGTGAAGGGCAGCGGCGGCTGACCCGCCTCCTCCGCGGCGGCGGCCTCCGCGGCGACCGCCTCGTGCTCGGCGATCCGCAGGGCGCGGCGCAGCCGGCGCACGCCGATCATGTCGGTGCCGCCGAGCGGACCGGTCAGCAGTTCCTCGGCGGTCGCGACGTCGAGCGCGGCCGGCGCGGCGGCGATCCGCAGCAGCGTGATCAGCGGCCGGACGCCGGGCTCCTGCACCAACGGGAGCTCGTCGCCCGCGACCACGACGGGCACGCCCGCGGTGACCAGCGCCCGCCGCAGCAGCGGCACGTGGCGCACGGCGCTGCGCACCAGCACCGCCATGCGCGACCACGGCACCCCGTCGAGCAGGTGCGCCCGGCGCAGCGTGTCGGCCACCACCGCGGCCTCCTGGCTGGTGCTGTCGGCCAGCAGGACCTTCACCTCGCCCGGGTCGGCGTCCTCCAGCGGGATCAGGTCCCGGTGGCCGCCGGTCCTGTTCTCATGGCCTGGTACGGCCGGGAGGCGGCCGGCGACGCGGCGGGAGGCCTCCAGCAGGGCCGGGCCGCTGCGGCGGCACACCCGCAGCGCGACCACCGGGGCGTCCCGCCCGTCGCGCGCAGGGAAGCGCTCGGGGAACCGGAGGATGCCCTGCACGTCGGCGCCGCGGAAGCCGTAGATCGACTGGTCGGGGTCGCCCACGGCGATCAGGTCGCGGCCGTCTCCCGCGAGCTGCCTGAGCAGGAACTCCTGCGCCGGGTCGGTGTCCTGGTATTCGTCGACGAGCACCAGGTCGTACGCGTCCCGCTCGCGCCGCCGCACCTCGCCGTCGGCGAGCAGACCGGCCGCCTCGCGGATCAGCTCCGAGTAGTCCAGCGCGGGCACCGGATCGAGGTCGAACCGGTCCTGATAGCGGTAGGAGAACAGCCCGGCGGCCTCCCAGTCGGGCCTGCCGTGCTCGCGGCCCAACCGCACCAGCGCGTCGCCGTACAGGCCGCGCTCGGCCGCGCGGGACAGGAAGTCGCGCAGCTCCTCGGCGAACCCCCGGGTCTTGAGCAGCTCCCGCATGTCCGGGGGCCAGTGCCGCGCGCCGTCCTCCAGCTCGCCGTGCAGCAGCCGCCGGATCTCCAGCAGCTGCTCGGGACCGGTGAGCAGGCGCGGCGGCGGCTCACCGGCCAGCACCGCCTCACGGCGCAGCAGCGCGTACGCGTAGCTGTGGAAGGTGAGGGCCAGCGGGGTCCTGGTGGTCCTGCGCATCCGGGCGGTGATCCGCTCGCGCAGCTCGCCGGCCGCCTTGCGGCTGAAGGTGAGGACGAGCACCCGCTCGGGGTCCACGCCGCGGCGCTCGACCCGGTCGACGACGGTCTCCACGATCGTGGTGGTCTTGCCGGTGCCCGGCCCGGCGAGCACGAGCAGCGGGCCGCTCTCGTGCTCGACGACGGCGCGCTGATGTTCGTCCAGCACGGGAGCCGCGCGGCGTCCCACTCCCCCGCGACGCACCAGCCGGTAGTTCTGACCACTCACAACACAGCATTCCACCAGATCACTGAGACAGATCGTGCCCGAATGCCCACTCCATGTCCCAGTGGGGCGGATCAGTCGGCCGCGGTCACCCGTACGTCCGGTTCGTCCAGATCGCCGCGATGCGCCCGCCAGAGCCGGGCCAGCACACGGCCGGTTGGGGAGGCCGGATCGGCCGTGTACATGACGACCAGCAGATCGGGGTCCCCCGGCAGGGCCAGGGTCTCGTACGCGAAGTCGAGGTCGCCGAGCTCCGGGTGGCGCAGCAGCTTGACGCCGAAGGTCTTCTCGGCGACCCGGTGCTCCTCCCACAGGCGGGCGAAGCCGGGGTCGGCGGACAGGCCGGCGACGAGCGGGCCCAGCAGCGGGTCGCCGGGGTGCCTCCCGGCGTACAGCCGCAGATAGGAGATGGTCTCGGCGGCCACGGCCGGCCAGTCGCGATAGAGGGAGCGCGCACGCGGCGTCAGGAACGTCTGGCGGGCCATGTTGCGCTCGCCCTCGGGCATGTCCGAGAAACCGGTGATCGCGTCGGCGAGGGCGTTCCAGGCGAGCACGTCCATCCGGGGCCCGAGGACGAACGCCGGCACGGAGCCGGCCGCGTCCAGGAGCATCCGCACCCCGGGCCGGACCTGGCCGAGGGGAGCCCGCCGGTCGCCCGGCGGCCGGAGGAGGCGGCGCAGGTGCGCCCGCTCGGTGCCGTCCAGGCGCAGCACCCGCGCGACCGCGTCGAGCACCTCGTCGGAGACGTTGCGGACGCGCTGCTGCTCCAGGCGGATGTAGTACTCCGCGCTCATGCCCGCGAGCAGCGCGACCTCCTCGCGCCGCAACCCGCTGACCCGCCGCCGCCCGTGCGCCGGGAGGCCGACGTCCTCGGGCCGGATCCGGGCCCGGCGAGAGCGTAGGAACCGTCCCAGATCGCCATCCATGACGCCCCAAGACTAGTACACAGACTAGTACTGGCTTTACCAGGAAAAAGCGTGTGCTGGGTGTGCCCGGCCCGCCCCGGCAGGGTGGCTCTCGTCAACCTCGAACGCGAAGGAGTCACCATGAGCTACGAGAACCTTGCCGGACGCGTCGCCGTCGTCACGGGGGCCGCCAGCGGCATCGGAGAGGCGACGGCGCGGCTGCTGGCCGCCTCCGGCGCGAAGGTCGCGCTGCTCGCCCGCCGCGCCGACCGGCTGGAGGAGGTCGCCCGGAAGATCGCCGCGGACGGCGGCTCCGCGCTGGCCGTGGCGGCCGACGTCACCCGCGACGACAGCGTGGCGGCCGCGGCCGACCGCGTCCATGCCGAGCTCGGCCCGGTGGACCTGCTGGTCAACACCGCGGGCGTGATGCTGCCCAACCCGATCGACGACGGCCGCGTCGACGAGTGGACGCGGATGCTCGACACCAACCTCGCCGGCGCACTGCGGATCATCCGGGCCTTCACCGCCGACCTGCTCGCGGCGGGGACGGAGGGCCGGACGGCCGACCTCGTGAACATCTCGTCCATCGGCGCCCACGCCGTCTTCCCCGGCTACGCCGTCTATGGGGCGACCAAGGCCGCCCTCACCCACCTGTCGGCGAACCTTCGGGCGGAGTTCGGCCCGCGCGGCGTGCGGGTGACCAACATCGAGCCGGGCCTGACGGCGACGGAGCTGGGCGACCACGTCGACAGCCGGGAGCTCGGGGCGCAGCTCGCCGGGATGTACGAGGTCATCACGTCCCTCACCGCCGAGGACGTCGCCGACCTGATCGCCTACACGGTCAGCCGGGCCAGGCGCGTCAACCTCCGTCAGGTCGTCGTGCTTCCGGCGAACCAGGTCTGAGCGGGCCGGCCGATCACGGCGCGTGCGCCCGGACGACCCGGGTGCCGGCGAGCAGGTCGTAGGGCGTCCTGCCCGAGGGCAGGAAAAGGGCGCCCAGCCAGGCGAACATGATGACGTAGACGGTGATCGTCAGCACCATCAGAGACCCGGACGGGTTCCGGGCCTCGGCGGCGAAGCCGTACGCGACGGTGTGCCCCAGCTGCCACGGCAGAGCGATCTTGGCGGTGTTGCGCAGCAGCGCCCGCCCGAAACCGATCGGTCCCCCGGAGCGGGCGTCGACGACGATCAGGCCCCTGGCCCGCTTTCCCGGCGTGGCCTGGAAGCGGCCGGACTCACGCCGGGCGCACCAGAGGGTCACCGGCGCGATCAGGAAGAGGAACGATATGAGGTTCCACAGGGGGACGGGTAGTCGCAGTCCCGCCGAGTAGACGACCACGCCGACGGGGACCAGGAGCAGCGGAAGGATGAGGATCCACAACCAGTCGATCAGCCAGGCGGTGATGCGGCGCCAGGCCGGTGCGGGGGTCCCCCCGTTGAATGATGACGAAGTCGACATGGCGTCCTTTCATGAACGTTCAGGACGCTACCGGGGCGGAGAGGGAGAAGCGCCACTCCTCACGGAGAAACCGTCGTGCGCGGCCGGGCGATCCGGGCCCGTACGAGGCCGATGAGCGAGGGACCGCCCCAGAAGCACCACAGGGCGATGACGGGGTCGCAGACGGCGCAGCCGAAGGACGAGTCGTGGGCGAAGGGAATGATCGGGCTGCCCTTGAGGTGGTGGAGCACGTCCCAACCGGTATGCAGCAGCCAGGCGATCCCGATGAACGTCCACGACTCCAGGCCGCGGTAGGCGCAGTAGGCGACGAGGGCGGTGAAGGGGAACTCCCAGCCGCCGAGGCCCCCACCGCTGAGGTAGGCGGCCCCCGCCCCGCCCACCATGATCGCGTTGAAGCGGCGGCGGGCCGGTTCGGGGATCAGTGACATCAGCACGGCGTAGGCGAGGCCGATCAGGATCGGCAGGACAAGATTCATGGTCGTGCGGCTCTCTCGGATGGCTGTCGTGAGCGCGAGTGGCGAACCCGCGTCGGACAGCCAACCAGCCGGCCGTGTGCCCTCCCAGGGGCATTGGCGTCACATGCCGACGGGTTCCCGCCAGGCCGCCTACACCGAGGGGTGTTCCTCGCCGGCCACGCCCCCGAGAGGAACGTCGCGGAGGGCCAGCAGCAGGAGGAAGGCGCAGCCCACGGTCAGCGCGATGTCGGCGACGTTGCCGACGAACAGGCCGCCGTAGTCGATGAAGTCCACGACATGCCCCTGAGCGAAGGCGGGCGGGCGGAAGAGGCGGTCGAGCAGATGGGTGGTGGCGCCCCCGAGCAACGCCCCCAGCACGAAGGTCCACGCCCGGGAGCGCAGCCGCCGCCCGACGAACAGGATGACGGCGACCGCGACGGCCGCCACCAGGGTGAACACCCACGTCACCCCGGTGCCGGTCGAGAAGGCGGCACCGGGGTTCAGCAACAACCGGAACCCGATCAGGCCCGGGATCACCGTGATGGACTCACCGCCGGACAGTGCGGAGGTCGCCCAGAACTTGGTCGCCTGGTCCACGACCAGCACCGCCGCGGCCAGCACGAGCATCAGCGCGTACGGCCGCAGCCCTGGCCTCGTCCCCTGGGGACCTCCTCCGTCCGGCACCGGTGCCTCGCGATCCTCGGCGTTCTCGGCGCCGGTCAGGAGGAGAACACGTGGTCGATGACCCGGGCGGTGGCCTTGCCGTTGTCGTGCGGCGCGTAGGTCCGCGCGAAGGCCGCGTAACGGTCGGCCAGCTTGGCGGTCACCGCGTCGATGTTGCGCAGGGCCTCCACGACCTCGGGTGAGGTCTCCAGCCGCAGCCCCGGACGCTGGGACTCCAGGTCGAGGTACAGCCCCCGCGAGGAGCGATACTTGGCCAGGTCCGGCGTGAACAGCACGACCGGCCGCCCGGTCGCCACGAAGTCGAACATCACCGAGGAGTAGTCGGTGACGAGCACGTCGGCGATCAGCAGCAGATCGGCGGTGTCGGGATAGGTCGTCACGTCGATCGCGAAGCCGTCGTGCGCGTTCACGTGCGGGAAGGCCTGCATCATGTGCCCGCGGACCAGCACGACGTGATCGGCGCCGAGCGCCCGCTTCGCGTCCGCCAGGTCGAGCTTGACCGTGGCGTTCCTGCGGTCGTAGTCGCGGTAGGTCGGCGCGTACAGGACGACCCGCTTGCCCTCGGGGATGCCGATCCGGCGCCGGATCTCGGCCGCCATCGCGTCACGCTCGCCGGAGACGAGCACGTCGTTGCGCGG
The DNA here is from genome assembly GCF_006874475.1 of Microbispora hainanensis. Lineage (GTDB taxonomy): Bacteria > Actinomycetota > Actinomycetes > Streptosporangiales > Streptosporangiaceae > Microbispora > Microbispora hainanensis. The sequence goes on along the minus strand of NZ_VIRM01000022.1, from coordinate 65,731 downwards.
GTAGCCCGACTCAAGGATCTCGCCCTCGTAGCCGAACGCCTTGCGCAGGACGGACGACGCCCACGGGCTCTGCGACAGCAGCAGGTCCCAGCCGCGCACCTCCACCGCCTGGCGGTGCCACACCGGGGGCCGGGGCTCGCGCTTCATGTGCGCCTGGTCGCGGCCGATGTGCTTGACCGGCGTGCCGTGCCAGGTCTGCACGCACACCTGGTCGTCGCGGGTGCGGAACCACTGCGGCATGAAGCCGTTGGACACGATGTAGCGGGCGCGGGCCAGCGCCTCGTAGTGCTCCCGGCTGCCCTCGCGGACGACCGTGGGCGTCACGCCGTCGCCGAGGCCCAGCTCGCGCGAGCCCGGCGGGACGAACGCGCCGTCCCTGACGACCCAGATGTGCTCGCCCTCGTCGCCGCGCCGCACCCGCTCCTCGTAGATGGCGCGCGGGTTGTCGGAGTAGGCACGGCCGTCGAAGGAGACGTAGACGGTGGCCTCACGCAGCGGCCGGGCGCGCTCGGCGGGGTAGAAGGTGCGGCTGAGCGCCCACACGCCCGCCGCGCTCCGCTCGTCGCCGGGCCGGTCCTCGGCCGCCACCAGCACGGGCACGTCGTAACGGGTGGCGACGAACCGGTAGACCCGGCCGTCGATGAGCCGGGGGCTCTCGTCCAGCGCGTCGAGGCCGGCGTGGTCGAACCGGACGGGCACCATCGCGGGGCCGTACCGGCCGGGCGGGGCCACCGAGACGTTCCAGGTGCCCTCGGCCAGCGGCACGGCCGACCCGAAGCGCGGCATCGCGCCGGGCGACAGCCGTACGGTGAAGCGCTCGCCGTCGCGCTCCAGGGGCACGCGGATCGTGAGCCCGCCCCGGTGCCGCAGCACGAGGTCGCGCGGGCCCTGGTCGGGGTCGGGGTAGCGGCCGGTGAGCGTGATCGACTCGTCGTGCCACTCGGCCGAGGTGATCACCGGCAGGATCTTGTGACCCGAGATGACGACCCGGTCGCGCCGGTCGCCCTGCACCGTGACCTCGCGCTCGCCGAGCAGCAGGCGGGTCTCCTCCGCGCCCTCCAGCATGACGGCGGCGGCCGGGTCTCCCTTGGGCTCGACCCACAGCCGGCGGGACTCGGCGTTGAGCAGGGTGCCGACCGCGAGCGACAGCGAGAACCGGCTGCCGCCCTCGACCGGGGTGAAGTCGGCCGACATGCGGTGGCCGCCGACGCGGGCCTTGCCCTTGGTGACGGGCCGGCCCGGCAGGAAGCCGGTGAGCTCGATGTTGTCGCCGTTCAGCCGCACACCGGTGAGCTGGGCGCGGGTCGGCTGGTAGACCACCTGCAGCGCCTTGTCGGAGGTCCACACGGGCCGCACCCACCAGCGCGGGCGCACCTGGAGCCCGGCCGGGCGCTCGGTGCGGCCGATCACCGGGCCGCGCAGCACGCCCTTCGCGCGGGCGGCGCGGCTCCAGATCACGATCTCGGCCCGCCAGGTGGTGGTGTCCTGGACGATGTGGCGGCGGCGCAGCACCCGCTTCGTGCCGCGCACCAGGGCCCGCACCCCGGCGCGCCAGCGCAGGGCGAACGGGTGCACCTCGGCGGTGAAGCCCGCCCAGTCGTAGTTGCATCCGGGCTCGCGGGCCGCGTGGGTCGCCTCGGGCCGGTAGGTCCTGCGGGTCTTCATCGTGATCCGGGGCAGCCAGCGGGGGCCGCGCAGCACGACGGTGGCGCGGTTGAACCGCCCGCTGCGGACCGACAGGCCCGCGATGTAGGCGTGCCCGGTCACCCTCAGGCGGTTGCCCACCCAGGTGATGTCGTCGATCTGCGTGACCGGCACGAGGTCGGCCGCCCGCAGGCGCAGCAGCGAGGGGTCGCCGACCTCCACCGGCAGGTCGGCGTACCACCGCAGGCCCCGCCGCACCCGGCGGGAGGGCTCGGCCGCGGCGGCGGCGAGCTTGGCCAGCGCGTCGCCCTCGGCGAGCTCGCCCGGGTCCTGCGTCTCGATCAGGTGGCAGGCGACCCGGCGCCCGACCGGCAGCTCCCGCTTGACCTTCGGGTCCACCTCCGCGAGGTAGGGGCGCAGCGCGTCGATGGTCTGACGGCGGCGGGCGGGCCCGCGTTTGGCGGCGGCGTCGAGGCGCAGACCCAGGGGACCGACGATCGCCTCGCGGTCGACCTCCCGGCGCTGCGCGGGGCTGAGCCCCTCCGCGCGCACGAGCGCGACCAGCGCGTCTATCGGCTCGCCCCGGTCGTATAGCTCCTGGACAGCCCGCAGTCGTTCAGCGACGGCGTCGCTCGTGGGTGCGGGTGTCATTCGGGAGGCACCACCCTTCGCCAGACCTGGTTTCAGAAAATGGTAATGCCCCCAGAACACTGCCAGACCTGACTCGCGAAAGCCTGTGGATTTCCTGTGAATCAGCGGGTGACACCCCTGTGGCACCGGGTGACGAGTGGCACTACGGGGAGGGGTGGGACGCCGATCCGACCGTCCGGGGCGCGGATCGTCAGGCCCGAAGTCAGCTCTGGAGTCAGCACCGGAAGACGGTTACGATGATCACCGTCACGGCCGGTCCCGGCCGTCCCAGCGGGCCGCGCGCATGTCCGCACGCGTCCCACGGTGCGGGGTGCCCTCCTCGCGCCACCGGGCGACGCATTCGGCCTCGAGGCCGGCCGCCGGGGTGCCGTCGGCGTGGATCACGCGCCACCAGGGCACGGCTCCGCCCCACAGCGACATCACGCGGCCGACCTGCCGCGGGCCGCCCTCGCCGAGATACTCGGCGACGTCCCCGTACGACATCACCTTGCCGCGGGGGATCCGCTCGACCACGTCGAGCACCCGCTCCGCGTACGGCGGCGGCTGGCCGCGGCCGTCCCTCAAGCGCTCCACTCGGTCGGCCCGGCCGCGAGGATCTCTTCGAGCTTGCCGAACTCGTACGTGGACGATCCGTTGATCTGCTCGACGACGCCGTTCCTGATGCCGTACGCCTCGCCGTCCTCACCCAGGAGCCGGGCCCCCATGAGATCGGTGAGAAGAGCCAGCTGGGCGACCTGCCAGTCGGACCCGGGCTGGCCGGAGAGCCGCCCCGACCAGGTCGCGATCTGATGCACCGAGTCGCCGTGGCGCGCGACGACCTCGCCCGCCTCCTGCGACCCGCGCAGCTCGAATCCGGCCCGTGCCGAGACGCTCGCGAGTTCGGCGTAGGCGAGCGGTGCATCCCGCTCTACGCGCAGCTCGTACCCCATGAGCCGCGACCTTAGCGAAATTTAACCGGGCTCTGTCACCGGAAACACGAACATCGGGAAGACCGCGTCCGAAATGCTGCAGAACGGCGGCCAACATGTGATCACCGGCGGCACTCGGGCAGCGGCGGCTTTCGGGTCAACGGCGGCGCAACGCGACGGACGCGGTGCAGAAACCGCCGATTCCCAGGGCGACGGCGATGCCGTAGATCCAGAGCCTAACCGGATCGGGCCCCGGGCGCGCCGGCCCCTCCGAGACCGGGCCACTGCCGAAATGCGCGTCGTCCTGCACCACGTCGTCCCGCATGGAGAACGCGCGGCCATATTCGGTCAGCTCCGCGGCTTTCCGCAGGGCCGCCGCCGCGTCTATGACGCCGAATCCGACTTTGTCGTCATAACCCGCGGCCGGACGAGGCCGCGAGGTCGCCGTCAAAGCACGCGACACCAACTCCGGCGGCAAATCCGGATATTTCGCCTTTATTAGTGCGATAGCGCCCGCGACGAGCGCGCTGGCCACACCGGTCCCCGAGACGGCTCCCCGGCGGCCCCCCGCGAGGGTCACGGGCACGCGGTCGCCCGGCGCGGCGACCAGGACCGAGAGGTTGTCGCTGCTGCCCGGGGTCTTGGCGCCCTTGCGGTCGACGGCGGCGACGCCCACCACCCCCGGGTAGCCCGCGGGGAACGCCCAGTAGGACGTGCCGTTCTCCCGGGCGTACGGCGACCGGCCGGCGTCCCCCACGGCCGCGACGACCACCACGCCCCTCGCCTGTGCGAAGGAGATGGCGTCCCGCTCCGCCCGGTCCACGGCGTACGCCGGGACGGGCAGGCAGATGACCTTGACGCCCCGGCCCGTGGCGTAGCGGATGCCCCGGGCGATCGGGCTGTCCTGTGTCTCCGCGGGTCCCGCCGGGCCCCCGGAAGGGTTCCGGGCCACGGGGACGGACAGCACCCGCGCCTCCGGCGCGATCCCCGGCGTCCCCCCGCCGCGTCCGCTTCCGGCGATCGCCGCGGCCAGAGCGGTCGCGTCGTCGCCCGGCGGCACCGTGTCGTCGCCGATCGCCGCGCCCGTCAGGTCGGGCCCCAGCTCGATCCGGCCGCTCAGCCCGGGCAGGCCGGCGTCGGGCTGCCCGCCGCCGAGCAGGGCGACGGTCACGCCCGCGCCCTTGCTGACCTTCCAGGCGGCGGCGGCGTTGACGGCGTCGAGCGCCCACCGCGCGTCCTCGTCGCCCGGCGCGGCCGCGGCCGCCGGTCCCGTCCCCAGGAGGACGGCCGTGATCGCCGCGCAGAGGAAGGCCGGCCTCAGCACACGTTCCCCTGTGTGCAGCGGGGGACGTCGGGGGGCTCGCCGAGGGCGCGCGCGATGCGCCCGGCCACGGTCTCGGCCACGGGCCACATCTCGCTGTTCACCTGTTCCTCCAGGGGGACGGAGGCGCGCGTCCTTCCGTCGGTGTACCCCACTGTGGAGAAGACGATGTACGGCCCGGCGCCCACCCATCCCGTGCGCTGGCGCTGGGCCGCGCCGAACGTGTCGGTGACCGTGCCGGGGAAGGCCACCGGCCGTACGCCCACCCGGTCGTCCACGGGCAGCTCGCCCGCCGCGTCGGCGCGGTCCTGCTCGCTCGGCAGCACGGCGACGCCCACGGTGACGGCGAACGTCGAGGTCTGGTCGACGTAGGTGGCGCGCAGCACGGCCTGGCAGCCGTGCTTGCGCAGCACCGCCGCCACCGGCGAGTCGACCGCCGCGGCGCACGCCGCCTCGGGGGCGATGCCCACCCGGCGCGCGTACTGCTGGGCGCGGCCGAGCGCGAGGTATGGAAGCTCCTCGGGGAAGACCATGCCGGCGGGCCACGCGCGCCACCGGCGGGCCACGTCCTCGGCCACATATCGGGCGCGCTCGGCGTCGGTGAGCGGCCTCGCCTGGTTCTCCTGGATCAGCCCGACCGATCCCAGCAGCACGTTCACCGCGGCGACGGCGAGGACGACGCCCATGATCGTGAGGTAGAGCGAGCGGAAGCGGATGCCGCGCGCGAGTTCGGCGCGTTCCCTGGCCGCCTGGGCGGCGGCGGTCCGTCCCCTCGACGCCGTCCAGGGCCGCGCGCGGGCGCGGCGCGCGGACGCGCCGAGCGGCAGCGCCCGCGGACCCGGCCGCCGGAGACCGGACGGCGTCCGCGCCGTCTGCGGGATGCGGGGCTGCTCGGGCGGCATACCTCGATGCTACGTCGGCAGGCCCGTCGGCCAAGGAGCAGGCGGCAGCGCGTCGTCCTCCTCCCGCTGCCGTCTGCGCGCCCGCCGGGTGAGGACGAGCAGGACGGCCACGCCCGCGCCCGAGCCGGCGAAGCCGCCGAGCGCGATGGCGCCGCAGAGCAGGATCGACCCCGTGTCGCGCCGTACGACCACGATGGGGTCCGGGTCGGCCGCCGCCGCACGGACGGCACGCGAGGGGTTCTGCACGCCCGTCCCCGACGCCGTGGCGCGATGCCGGGCCAGGGTGGCCGCCACGCTCAGCGCCCGGTGGGCGTTGACCACCCCGAACCCGGTGCCGGTGTTGTACGGCCCCTTCCGGGCGGGCGACGACGCGAGCGCCTGCGCGACGAGGGCGGGCGACATGCGGGGATACCGCGACTTGATCAGCGCGGCGACGCCGGAGACGAGCGCGGTCGCCTGGGAGGTCCCCCGGCCGACCCAGTATTCGTCGCCGGGGCCGGCCCCGAGGACGTCGACGCCCGGCGCGGCCACCATCACCGAGGAGTTCCGGTTGGAGAACGAGGCCCGCCTCAGCGTGGACGTGACGGCGGCCACCGAGATCACGCCGGGGATCGCCGCCGGGTAGGAGTACGGCGCGGTCCGCTTGCCCGCGCCCTCGTTGCCCGCCGCGGCGACGAGGACCACGCCCTTGGAGATCGCGTATTTGATCGCCGTGCGCTCGTCCTTCGTCGGCACGTCCTTCGACAGCGAGAGGTTGATCACCTCGGCGCCGTGGTCCACGGCATAGCGGATGCCCTTGGCGACCACGGCCTCGTAGCGCGCATCGGAGTTGAACGTGCGGAACCCGGGCTCCTCGTCTTCGAGGATCACCCGCACCGACAGCACCTTGGCCTCCGGCGCGATGCCGATGATGCCGTCGGCGCCGCCGGGACCGTGCCCGTGCCCGGCGATGAGCGAGGCCATGTAGGTGCCGTGCAGGCGCACGGGCTGCACTCCGCGCGGGTTGGCCCCGGCCGTGAAGTCCCTGCCGGTGACGACCGATCCGGCGAGGTCGCGGTGGCCGGGATCGACACCCGAGTCGAGGACCGCGACGGTCACGCCCTTGCCCTTCGTCAGCCGCCAGGCGTCGTCGGCGTCGAGCGTGCGCAGCACGTCCTGCTGGCTGAGCCGTACGTCGTCGGCCCTGGCCGGGCCGGGAACGAGGAACGTGCCACCCGCCAGGGCGAACGCGGCGGCGCACGCCGCGAGGGCCCTGCGGAGCGGCGTGGTCAGCACTGCCACTCCTTGGCGGTGCAGTCCGGGGACGCCGGCGCCGTGAGGATCGCGCCGACCTCCTCGGCCAGGTCGCCGGTAAACGAGAACATGGTCTCCCGCTGCTCACCGAGCGCACGGGCCGGACGCCCGTCGACCTGGCCCGCCGTCGCCATCACGAGGTACGGCCCGGCCGTGCGCAGGACCAGCGACTGACGGCCGCCCGCCGAGAAGCGGTCGGTCACGGTGCCGGGAAACGCAAGGGCGCGCAGGCCGGGGGCGGCCGAGCCGTCGCCGGGGAAGATGGGGACGGCCGATCGCGCCTTGAGCGCGTCGGGGAAGGCGGCCACGCCGATCGTCACCACGATGCCCTGCAGGGCGTCGAGATAGGTGGCCCGCAGGACCGCCCGGCAGCCGGCCGCCGTGATCTGACCGGCGATGGCCGTGTCGACGGCCCCGCGGCAGTCGGTGCGCGAGGAGATGCCGACCCGCCGCGCCCACTCACGCCCGCCCTGCTCGCTCGTGTAGGCCAGGGTGGCGGGGAAGATCCGGCCGGCCGGCCAGCGCTCCCAGCGCAGCGCCGTCTCGGCCGCCTGCGCCTCGCGCAGCTCCGCCGTGCTCGGCCCTCTCGTCAGCTCGGCGACGGCGGCGCTGGCGGCGATCCCGCCGACGATCGCGCAGACGAGGGTGAACGCGGAGGCCACGGCCACGGCCGGCCAGGTGCGCGTCTCGCCCACTGCGCCTCCGTTCCCGTCGTGGCCTCCCTCCTTCAGTGACCTTAACGCGACCTACCGCCAGCCATCCCCACAAATGCCATCGGAAAGTACTTGACGCTCTGGAAAGTGGAAAGTACTTTCCGAGATGGAAAGCGTTTCGAGAGGAGCCTCATGAACCCCGAGGAAGCGGCGCGGAGCCTGGCGACGATCCGGCAGACCCAGGCGAAGGCGATCACATCCCAAACCTGGCTGCCCGCCTGGTTCATCGGAGGCATCGGACTGCTCGTGACCGGAATCCTCGTCGTCAGCGAGCCCGGCACACCGGTTCCGGTGATCGTCGGCGGCGGGATCCTGCTCTTGGCGGCGCTGGGCGCCCTGATCGCCGTATTCGCCAAGACGCGGCCGATGACCGTCAGCGACCCCGCGATGAAACGCGCCTTCTCGGCCGTCTATCTGCCCTGGCTCTTCGCCGGAATCGTGCTGTGCTGGGTGGTGTCGTTCGCCCTCCAGGCCGCTGACGTGCCGTACGGGATGGCCGCCGGCGGCGTCGCGTTGACCGCCTACTTCGTCCTCGGCAGCCGGGCGATCTCCCGCCGCATCTCCCGTCGCATCGCCGGCCGGGTGGCCCGCCGATTCGAAGAGACGCGCTGATGGAGCTCGATCCCGTCATCCACGCCCCCGCCCGGCTGCAGATCGTCTCGCTGCTCGCGGCGGCCGACGAGGCCGAGTTCGCGTTCGTCCGCGACACCCTGGGCGTCAGCGACTCGGTCCTGTCCAAGCACGGCAGCGCGCTGGAGGCCGCCGGATACGTCGCCGTACGCAAGGGATATGTGGGCAAGCGGCCCAAGACGTGGTTCACGCTCACCGGCAAGGGGCGGGCGGCGTTCGCCGCCTACGTCGAGACCCTGCAGCGCATCGTCGCGCCCAGCGGCCTCAGCGTGGTGCCGGACGACCACGCGTAGCCATACGGCGACGGCCGCCGCCTCGGCGTGAGGCGGCGGCCGCCGGTCGTTCGCGTGTCAGTAGGTCGGCAGGCTGGGGTCGACCGTCTTGATCCAGCTCAGCACGCCGCCGCCCACGTGGACGGCGTCGGAGAAGCCGGCGTTCTTGAGCACCGCGAGCACCTCGGCCGAGCGGGCGCCCGACTTGCAGTGCAGCACGATCTTCTTGTCCTGCGGCAGCGTCTCCAGCGCGGAGCCGTTCAGGAACTCGCCCTTGGGGATCAGCACGGCGCCCGGGATGTTGACGATCTCGTACTCGTTCGGCTCGCGGACATCGATGATCATGATGTCCTCGCCCCGCTCGCGCATCGCCTCCAGCTCGGCCGCGGTGATCGTGCTGCCCGCGGCGGCCTGCTGCGCCTCGTCGGAGAGCGTGCCGCAGAACGCCTCGTAGTCGATCAGCTCGGTGATCGAGGGGTTCTTGCCGCACAGCGGGCACTCGGGGTCCTTGCGGACCTTCACGTCGCGATACTTCATCTCGAGCGCGTCGTAGATCATCAGACGGCCGACGAGCGGCTCCCCGATGCCGGTGATGACCTTGATGGCCTCGTTCACCTGGACGGAGCCGATCGACGCGCACAGCACGCCGAGCACGCCGCCCTCGGCGCAGCTCGGGACCATGCCCGGCGGCGGGGGCTCGGGGTAGAGGCAGCGGTAGCACGGGCCGTGCTCGGCCCAGAAGACGCTCGCCTGCCCGTCGAACCGGTAGATGGACCCCCACACGTACGGCTTGCCGAGCAGCACGGCCGCGTCGTTGACCATGTAGCGGGTGGCGAAGTTGTCCGTGCCGTCCACGATGAGGTCATAGCCGGAGAAGATGTCCATCACGTTGTCGGTCGTGAGAGCGACGTTGTGGATGACGACATTGACCAGCGGGTTGATCTCACGCACGCTGGCGGCTGCGGACTCGGCCTTCAGGCGGCCCACGTCGGACTGCCCGTGGATCACCTGGCGCTGGAGGTTCGACTCGTCGACGACGTCGAAGTCGACGATGCCGAGCGTCCCGACCCCGGCCGCGGCCAGGTAGAGCAGCGCGGGAGAGCCCAGGCCGCCCGCGCCCACACACAGCACCTTGGCGTTCTTGAGGCGCTTCTGACCCGCCATGCCCACGTCAGGGATGATCAGATGGCGCGAGTAGCGGCGCACCTCGTCAACCGTCAGCTCTGCTGCCGGTTCTACCAGCGGTGGCAACGACACAGTCCCACTCCTGCTCTCCGTGTCCCGTTTTCGTGCCAATGGTCGCGCTCGGCTCCATGGGCCCAACACAAGCTCTTCTCACAACTTAACCGGGGTGGCCCCGCATTCCCCAATCAAGGCATTCCCCGATCACGCTGTTCGGCGCAGGGGCGTTCTCGTGTAGGCCATAAGGCGGCGCGACTCGCGGGCCACGAGCTCGGGATACTCCATCTGGGCCACGTGACCGGCGTGCGGGAGCGTGATCAGGCGCACGTCGCGGAAGACCCGTCCGGCACGGTGCGCCATGCGGGCGTGGACCAGCCGGTCGCGCAGGCCGTACACGACGAGGGTGGGCGCGGTGACCCGCGCGGCCTGCCGCCAGAGGTTGCCGGAGCCCAGGCGGAAATACTCGCGGACGATCGCGCGGGCGCAGCCGACCATGGCCGCCCCCGCGTGCGGCAGGCCGTCGCGGCGGCGCACCTCCTCTATCGCCTCGCGCAGCCGCTCCGGGTGGACCCGCCCGGCGTCGCCGTAACACATGCCGAGGGTCGCCTGGACGCGCCGCTCCGGCGGCAGCGCGGCGATCCACCGGACGGCCAGCTCGCCCAGGCGCGGGGTGGCCGACATGGCGATCCTGGCCGGGCCGTACCTCGGCAGCAGGTCGGGCAGTGCCGGCGACACCAGCGTCAGCGACCTGACGAGGTCGGGCCGCGTGGCCGCGATCCGCACCGAGACCGCGCCGCCCATGGAATTGCCGAACAGGTGGACGGGCCCCTCCACCACGGACTCGACCAGCCGGACCACCGCCCTGGCGTGGGCGGCGACCGAATAGTCGCCGTCGGCGGGCTCCGGGGAGTGCCCAGCCCCGGGCAGGTCGACGGCGATCCCCCGCGCCTCGCCGGCGAGCTCGCCCATCAGGTCGGTCCAGTCCCTCGCCGAGCCCGCCAGGCCGTGCACATATACAGCGGTCTCGGGCGGCCCCTCCGGGGTCGTCCGCACATGGATGCGCGTGTCCCCTGCCTCGATAAGCCGGCCGGGCCACGCTGGAATCGGCTCGACACCCACGCGTCCTCCCCTGTTCGCTTCGCGTTTCTCGACCATAACCCCGCCCGTACGCCGCCTCGGGCGGCCCTCCCGCTACCCGGGACGCGGGATCGACCACCCGGGCTCGCCCCGGCCAGCGAGAGCGACATAGGGCCAATATCACCCTCATTCGGACATTTCGAAATGCGGATACCAATCGCAATTCGGACCAAAGCCGCCCTATCGGTGTCAACGATGCCAATAAAGCGATAAGTGAATGGCAAAAGCCGCCGACCGCCGTTTGTCACTCCGACGGTGAGGAAAACAAGACAATGCAGGGATGATCCACCAAGGGTCATCAGTAAGGGCATTTTCCGAACGACTTGGAAAACGCCGGAGTGTCGGGGCAACAATCCTTCAAGGAGGACATGAAATGCCCAAGTTCAACAACCTGGTCGGGATCCTCGCGATCAGCGCCGCGCTCACCGGCGGCGCCGTCACCCTGGGTACCGCTGTGGCCGCCACCAGCGCGAACGCCGCCACCGTCATGGGCGGCTACGTGGGCGGCGGCGGTGGCTACTACCCCGTGAACTACAACCGCAACCGCAATGCGCAGCGCCAGAAGAACAAGGGTGCGAACGCCAACAAGAACAAGAACAAGAACAAGACGAAGCAGTGGCAGCACGAGCGGCAGAACCAGGCGCAGAACCAGTTCCTGCTGCGTGACTTCACGCTCGTCCTCACGCCGTTCCAGAAGACGGACACCGACGCGCGTGCGCTTCCGTACAACTGGCAGTACGGCAGCACGCAGTCGTACCCGTACACGCGCACGAACAGCTACAGCGACCAGTTCAACAACCCGCGTCAGGACCAGGACTCGCTGGCCCAGCCGGACACCAACACGGCCACCGAGGTCAACCCGCGCGTGAAGAAGAAGGACATCGACGCGGACATCGACGTGGACCTGGAGAAGGAGAAGAAGGGTCACGGCGGCTTCAGCCGTGGCGAGGGTCCGATCATCGAGCGCTGACGCACTTCGCACGAGCGGCCTCGGCGAGCGTCCCGCACGGCGGGCGACGCGGCAGCCGACGGCCACCCGTACTCGTGACCGGCGGCCTCACCTGAGCCGGAAACCGCGAGCGACGGGAGACACACGCGAGCGACGGAGCGGCGGACACCGCCCGGCTGGACGGACGGCGACCGGACGACCGTGAGACACGGCGCCGGCACCACCCGTCCGCCGCTCCGTCGGCGGGTGAACGAGCAGTCGAAAGAGCGGAGCACCGGCGGCGCTTTCGAGGAGAGGACAGCCGGTGCCAGGCGAACGCATCGCGCCGCGTCACAAACGACGGCGCCGAACTCACTACCACCCGCCCTGGTCCCTCACGGGGCCGGGCCGGGGTTGCGATATTCAGAGGAGAAACACCCAGATGTCCGTGTTGAAGAACATCGCCGGGGCCCTCGCCCTCGGCACCGCGCTGAGCGGCGCGGCCATCGTGCTCGGTGGCGTCACCGCCGGCACGGCCAGCGCCACCACTGTCATGGGCGGGTACGTCCCGGCTCCGTCCGGCGGTGTCCGCTACGTCCGGCCCAGCTACAACCGCAACTACAACACCAACAAGCAGCGCCAGGGGCAGAAGGGCAAGAACAAGAACAAGAATAAGAACAAGAACAAGAACCACGAGTGGCAGCACCTGCGTCAGTCGGAGAACCAGAGCCAGTTCCTGCTGCGTGACTTCACGCTCGTTCTGACGCCGTTCCAGAAGTCGTCGAACGGCTCGGCCGCGGTTCCTTACAACTCGCAGTACTCGCAGAACTCCACGGTCCCGTACACGAACACGAGCGACTACAACCAGCTGCACAACCGGCCGTGGCAGGACCAGGACTCGCAGGCCGAGCCGCGCACGAACACGGCCACCCAGGTCAACCCTGAGGCCAAGACCAAGGATGTCGACCTCGACGTCGACGCCGACATCCAGAAGGACGATGGCAAGCGGAAGCACGCGCCGCATCAGTGGACTGAGCCGTCGCTCACGCCCATCCCCTGATTCTCAGCGTCCATCCCGTGGCCGCGCCGACCGGCCACACTGAACGGTAACGCTGAGCGGTCACGCTGAGCCCTGGGCCGCCGGCCCGGGTGCCGGATGAATGTGGATGAATGTGCCCGTGCTCGCCGAGGCGTGGAGTCACGCCCTCTCGCGAGCACGGGCACTCGCCGTCTCCCCCCGCTTCCCGGTTGGTCATCGGGGCCGGCCTTCCTCGGCCGCCCGCGGACGCGTTCTCAACCGGATCCGCCAGTCTCTGGGGCATGACCGCTGGGGCCGTCCCTCCTGCCGGCTCACTCCATGCCCTCTCGAAACGCTCCTCGAAGCGCCCGCCGAAGCGCCTGTCGACATGCCGTCCCCTCGAACGCGCCATGCGAGACCGCGCGTCCCTCCCCGCCACTCCCACCGTCCTGCCACCGCGCCCCCGCCACCGCTTCCGCACGCACGGCGCCCCGACATTGAAATCGGACATTGTGGGACAAGTCGCCCCTTTTGTCTCCAATTCGTTCCATAGCCTGCTAATAGCTGATCAAAAGCCATAGAGGCGTGTTTGTCGGGCGATGCTGCCGGACATCAACGTATCGCAGGAACCCGGCCCACGGGGGCCATAGAGATATTTCTCTCGAATCACCAGCGAGAAATATCGAAGGATGCGGGGATTTCCAATTCTTTCAAGGGGGACAGCAATGCCTACGTTCAAGAACGTTCTCGCCGGACTCGCCCTGGGCACCGCGATCGCCGGTGGCGCGATCGCCATGAGCGCCACAGCCGCGAGCGCCGGCACCGGAGACTGCTTCGGTCTCGGCGGCATGCCCTGCAACAACAACACCTTCGTTCCCTTCAACTGCAACAACAACAACAACTGGTGCAACAACCAGAACAACAACTGGTGCAACAACCAGAACAACAACTTCTGGAACAACCAGAACTTCAACAACCAGAGCGCGTTCAGCGACAACCTCGACAGCGACTCCAACTTCGCGATCGTCGGCCCCTGCGCCACGATCGCCTTCAGCGACAGCACCAACCGTGACAGCAACTTCTTCAACAACAGCTGGTTCAACAACAACTCCTGGTTCAACAACAACCAGAACAACAACTGGTGCAACAACAACAACAACTTCTGCAACTGACGAGGCGGGGGGCCGGCAACGGTCCGCGAGACGACCGCGCCGTTCGGAATCCCGGCAGGTGAAGGGGTGACGTGAACGGCCGGCCGCACCGTCCTCCACAGCCTTGACAGGAGAACGGCGCCCTAGGCGCAGTCACGTTCCCGTGGCGTCGAAAGCTCCGTGAGCACTCCCCGCTCCGGGAACGGCCGTTCGATGGAGCAGAGACAAGGGCTCCGGCGAGACTCTCGCCGGAGCCCTGACCTTTTCCCCGCACCACGCGTCCCCGCACCACGGGCCCAGGAGCCCGAGGCCACAGATTCGCGAACGATTCCGGACGGCCGCCTTCCCTGGCAGCCACCTCCGGCCTGCTCCATCCGGGCAGCCACCTCATGGGCAGCCAGAGGCCCTCCCGTCGCCTCTCGCGGCCGGCCTGGACGGCCACAGTCCTACAGCGGCGGCATACCGCGGACGACGCCCACACCGCCACAGGCACTCATGCCGGCCACCAGCGCTCGGGCCGGACAGCAGCGCCCGGGCCCGGCAGCAGCGCTCGGGCCGGCCATCACCGCTTCCCTCTCCGAGCCGAGCTCCGGCGACGGTGAACGCCCTCGCAAAATCGGTCAATCGAGACATTTCCCTCTTAATTTATCTAAGTCAGTTCATAAGATTCTAACTAGTGATCAAAAGGCTTAGATGGCCGTTTGTGGGGCCAGCACGCTGGAAATCATGACAGCACAGGAAGTTAGGGCTCAATTAAGAGCCCGAAGGACATCTCTCCTAATCAAGAGAAATGCCCTAAAACAAATTCAGGGACACTGAATCCTGTCAAGGGGGACAACGCATGTCCAAGCTCCACAAGATCATCGCTGGTCTCGCGCTCAGCACCACCGCTGTCGGCGGTGCGCTCGCTCTGGCCGCCGGTGCCGCCGGCGCCGCGACCAGGACCGGCGACGTCGACCGCCCCATCGCCCGGGGCGGCCTGGCCAACGGTGTCGACGACAGCACGGGCGGCATCGCCCAGGGCAACAGGGGCGTCGGCGACAACGGTGATCTGGGGAACGGCTTCCCTGTCTTCGTCAGTCCGAACAACAACAACGACAACTTCGAACGGAACGACCGCAACCAGAACTTCAACCAGGGCGACAACAGCAACTGGTGGGACAACCAGAGCTTCTGGAACCAGGGGGCGTTCGCCGACCGGCGCGACGACTTCTCCGGCTTCGGGCTCGTGGCGAAGGACGTTGCGATCGGCTTCCAGGACAAGACGAACAAGGACAACACCTGGTTCAACAACAACTGGTGGAACAACAACAACTGGTGGAACAACAACGACGACAACTGGTGGAACCACAACAACAACGACCGGGTGAACTGAGAAGGCAGGTCCAGCGGCTCCTGCGAGACGATCGCGCCGTTCCGACCAGGTGACGGATCCGGAGAACCTCTCATGGGGCATCCGACTCCGGCACACGGACTGGCGCCGTTGAGTGCAGAGACACGTTCTCCGAACGGCCGGCCGCTCGCTCACCGAGCGACGGCGGCCTGAACGGGAACGGCCGTCAATCCTCCTACAGTTACAACCAAGGGCTCCGGCGGGAAGGTTCCGCCGGAGCCCTGCTCTTTTCTACGCCCGCAGCATCGCCACCGCGCTCTCCCCGCGCCCCCGCGCATGCCCTCCGCCCGCGCTCTCCCCGCGCCCCCGCCCATGCCCTCCGCCCGCGCTCACCCCCGCGCCTTCCCTCAGCGCCCTTCGTCCGTGCCCTTCCTCCGTGCTCTCCCTCCGTGCTCTCCCTCCGTGCTCTCCCTCAGCGCTCTCCTCTGTGCTCTCCTCCGGCGCTCCCCTCAGCGGCGGCCTTTCCCGGAGCACGATTCGCGGCCGCTCCCGGAACCCTCGTCGGCGCGAGCTCCACACCAGGGGTGCAAATCGTACCTATCCCTACATAAGGCGCATTATCCATCGAATCAATCCTATACGCAGCTAATCATTAACTAAAAGCAGCAGGCGTCAGTTTGTCGGACCGCCCGGCAGGAAATCACCACTAGCGTCGGAAGCAAGGCTCAATAAGAGCCACGAAGGAATTCCCGCCCACTGCAGGCGGACGGGAAATGCCGATAGACGCAGGGCAATTCGAAATCGAATCCTGTCAGGGAGGAACAATAATGCCCAAGCTCAAGAAGATCTTCGCAGGGCTCGCGCTCAGCACCGCGGTCGTCGGCGGAGCCGTCGCCATGGGCGCCACGGCCGCCAGCGCCGACGACAACCCCTTCTTCTTCAAGAAGAGCGACCGCCCCGTCGCCAAGGAGGGCGCGGCCAACGGCGTCGACGACAGCACGGGCGGCATCGCCCAGGACAACAAGAAGGGTGACGGCTTCTTCCCGCAGACGTTCACCCCGAACACCACGCAGGAGCGCAACGACCGCAACCACAACATCAACGACCGCAACCAGAACAACTGGTGGGACACCAACAACTGGTGGGGCCAGAACTTCTACAAGGACGACAAGTCGGGGCACGACGCCTTCGGCCTCGTCGCCAAGGATGTCGCGTTCGGCTTCCAGGAGAAGGACGACCGCGCATTCAACTGGCTCAACAACAACTGGTACGCCGACCAGAACTGGTGGGACCACAACAACAACGACTGGTGGAACCGCAACGACCGCGAGCACAACAACGAGAACAACAACAACGGCGACCACGCCTGATCCGATGGCGTGACGCCTCGCGCGACACCGCGCTATCCGGTCGGGTGACAGGAGCCGGTGGGCGGTCCCGCCCACGAGTGCCTCTCCGCCAGCTGCCGGGGGCGACGGCGCGGGTAAGTGCAGCCGGGTGCGTCCAGTGCATCTCCACGCCGAGCGCCGGGGAGCCTGGAAGCACCTTCCACCAGATGGCATGACACAAGGGCTCCGGCGAGATCCTCGCCGGAGCCCTGACCTTTTCCCCCACAGATCCCGCGCAGATCCCCCCACCACTCCCCGGCACCGCCGAACCCCGCTCATCCCCCACCGATCCCCCGCCGCAGAACCCCGCTCATCCCCCCGCCCAGCCCCCACGGATCCCGACCCGCCACCGCCTCATGTGCCGTCCCGGGCGACCGGGATTCACGGGCCGAAGCGAACGAGAACGTGGGATTGAGGAACACCACGGCGGGGAACCGCCACCTGCCCTACCCCTGATGCCGCACGGACACGTCAGACCTGAACGTCGATCAGGTCAGCGGTCCCCTAACCTGGGACGGCGCGCCACAACGCGGGCTCAAATTCCCACCGGCTCAGTTTGCCGCTAGGCCACATCGGCAATTAAGACGCCACGGGCGATGACCGGACATACAGGACATCGCCTGACATTTCCGACAGTCACCGGGAATGTCGCACTCGGGCACTCCATCCTTCGAGGAGGACCTCAATGCCCAAATTCCGCAACGTCATCACCGGTCTGGCCGTCAGCACCGTAATGGCCGGCGGCGCGCTCGCCCTGAGCACCACCACCGCTCACGCGTCGACCTCCGGCACCCCGACGATCAGCAGCAACTGGGGCCACGGCAAGGGCCACTGCGGGCGTCACGGACGCGGCTGCCGTAACACGGCGGTCAACCGCAACGACTTCCGCTTCTTCAAGTACGAAAAGGAGAAGAAGGTCAACCGGAAGAACGTGGCCTTCGCATCCGGTGACGCCGTCATCGAGATCGACGGCGACGACGACGACTGACACTGACGGGTGACACCCACTCGTACGGGGCCGTCGGCGCGACGCCGCGGTGTCCGGGCCCGCCCTGATCACGCCTCCGCCACCTTCGTGGCGATCGGGCGGCGGTGAACGGGCGGCCGAGAGCTCGCGGCCCTGTACGGATCGCCCACTTCCGTACCGTGAAGAAAGCCCCGGCGGAAACCGCCCGCCGGGGCCCTCCGAGCAGAACCGACAGAACCCGACAGCGGGACCGCTCAGGCGGAGCGGCGGGTCTTCCGCTTCTTGGGCACCTTCTCCTCCTCATCCGCGCCGTCCGACGCGGCCTTGGCCTTGGCGGCTCTGCCGGTCGGCTTGGCCTGGGCGGCACCCTGGCGCTCCCGCTTGGCCGCCTCCACACTGGCCCGCAGCGCGGCCATGAGGTCGACGGCCGGCCCGGGTTCGGCCGGGGCCTCGGGGGCGACGATTTCCTTGCCCGCCACCTTGGCCTCGATGACCTCCTGCAGCGCCTCCCGGTAGGCGTCCTTGTATTCGGTGGGATCGAAGTCCGCCACCATCGTCTCGATCAAGGACTCGGCCATCTTCAGTTCCTGGGGCCGTACGTCGATGTCCTCCTCCAGGAACGCGAAGTCGGGCTTGCGGATCTCGTCGGGCCAGAGCATGGTCTCCAGCACGAAGACGCCGTCGCGGACGCGGAGGGCGGCCAGCGACTCGCGCTGCCGCAGCGCGACCTTCACGACCGCCACCTGGCCCGACCGCTCCAGGGCGTCCCGCAACAGCACGTACGGCTTGGCGCCCTGCCCTTCCGGCTCCAGGTAGTAGGACTTGGCGAAGTAGATGGGGTCGATCTGGTCGGCGGGGGTGAACTGCAGCACGTCGATCCTACGGGAGGTGGTCAACGGCAGGCCGGCGAAGTCCTCTTCGGTCAGCACCACCATCTCGCCGGTCGGGAGCTCGTACCCCTTCGCGATGTCCGAGTAGGGCACCTCCTCGCCGTCGATCGAGCAGACCCTCTTGTATTTGATCCTTCCGCCGTCCTTGCGGTGCACCTGGTGGAACGTGACGTCCTTCTGTTCGGTCGCGGAGTAGAGCTTCACCGGGATGGTGACAAGACCGAACGAGATCGCGCCTTTCCAGATGCTGCGCATGGCCACATTCTCGTCTCTGTGTTCGAACGACGCTATGGTGGGATTCAAGGGAGTTACCTCATGGGCAGGTACCCACTATGGCGGTGCCGTATCCGATCGAGCCGATGCTTGCCATCCCAGGAGAAATCCCCTCCGACCCCGGTGCGTACGCGCTGGAGGTGAAGTGGGACGGCATCCGCGCGCTCGCGTACGTCGACGGCGGCGTGCGGGTCAGCGGGCGGCACGGCGCCGACTTCACCTCCCGATATCCCGAGATCTCCGCCGCCATGGCCCCGCTCGCCGGGCGCAGGGCGGTCGTCGACGGCGAGGTGGTGGCCTTCGACTCCGAGGGCCGGCCCAGCTTCTCCCGGCTGCAAAGACGCATGCACGTCACCGATCCGGCCGGGGCCCACCTGCTCGGCCGGCTGCCGGTCTCCTATCTGCCCTTCGACCTGCTCCATCTCGACGGGCACACGCTGCTCGACCTGCCCTACCTGGACCGGCGGGCGCTGCTCGACTCGCTCGGCCTGGGCGCGCCGCCCTACCTCCCCTGCGAACCGGCGGTGCTGGAGGCGACCAGGCGGCAGGGGCTGGAGGGCGTGGTCGCCAAGCGCCTCGACTCCCCCTATCGGCCGGGGCGCAGGGCGGAGTGGTGGATCAAGGTCAAGAACCTGCGCACCGCCGAGGTGGTCGTCGGCGGCTGGCGCCCGGGCAAGGGCCGCCGTGCGGGCGGCGTCGGCTCGCTCCTGCTCGGCGTGTACGCCGGGTCCTCGCCGGCCGAGTTCCTCTTCGTCGGCCACGTGGGCACCGGGTTCACCGACGCGATGCTCGGCGACCTCCTCCGCCTGATTGAGCCGCTCGAGATCGGGCAGAGCCCCTTCTCTGACGGGCTTCCGAGGGAGATCTCCCGGAACGCCCGGTGGGTCAGGCCCGAACTGGCCGGCGAGGTGGCGTTCACCATGTGGACCCGTGACGGCCGGCTGCGCAACCCCGTCTGGCGGGGCCTGCGCACCGACAAGATCCCCGCGGAGGTGCGGCGGGAGGAGCTGCGATGACGGAGAAGGTGCGGGTGAACGTGGAGGGCCGCCTGCTTGTCCTGACCAACCTGGACAAAATCCTCTATCCCGACGCCGCGTTCACCAAGGCCGAGGTGATCGACTACTACACCCGGATCGCACCGGTCCTGCTGCCGCACCTCAAGGGGCGCCCACTCACCGTCAAGCGTTATCCGAACGGCGTCGACGGCCAGTTCTTCTTCGAGAAGAACGCCCCCGAGCACACGCCCGACTGGGTCCGTACGGTGACCCTGCCCGCGCCGGGCAGCACGAAGAACCGCGAGGAGATCGAGTTCGCGGTCGTGGACGACCTGCCGACCCTGGTCTACTACGCCAACCTGGCCGCCCTGGAGATACACGTGCCGATGTGGCGGGTGGACAAGGACGGCAAGCCGCAGCCGCCCGACACGCTCGTCTTCGACCTCGACCCCGGCGCCCCCGCCACGATCGTCGACTGCTGCCGGGTCGCCGTCCTGCTGCGGCGGGCCCTGGCCGGCGACGGCCTGGAGAGCTTCCCCAAGACCAGCGGCCAGAAGGGCATGCAGCTCTACGTCCCCTGGGACCGGGGCCCGGACACCTCCGGCTACGCCAAGGCGCTCGCGCGCCGGATGCAGGCCGAGCATCCGTTCGTGACGAGCGTGATGGCGAAGAAGGAGCGGCCGGGCAAGGTTTTCATCGACTGGAGCCAGAACAACCCGGCCAAGACGACGATCGCGCCCTACTCGCTGCGCGCCGCCAGGCGGCCGACCGTGTCCACGCCCCTGCTGTGGGAGGAGGTCGAGGCGTGCGACAGCCCCGACCTGCTGGTGTTCACCGCGCCCGACGTGCTGAAGCGCGTGGAGAAACACGGCGACCTGTTCGCACCCCTCACCGCGTAGTTGCGCCGCCGCCCTGGCCGTAGTGTGGACCTGTCGCAGCCGACCGTCGAACGGAAGGACAAGCAGATGCCTGAGATGGACCCCCTCGACGATACGGCCGAGGAGATCTCGATCGAGGCGCCGGAGGCCGACGCGGTCGAGCAGCACCAGCTCGTCAAGGTGGTCGAAGACAGGCGCTGGCCCGAGCACGTCCCGTTCGACGCCGACCCGGCCGACGTGGCCGAGCAGGAGCGTACGGTCGACCTCGACGACGACGACTATCGCTGATCCGATTTACCGACACGTAGGATGAGGCCGCGGGGCGGGAGCCCCCGATGCGCATCTTGCAAGGAGACTGCCGTGACCGCTACCCCGGACGCCAAGCCCCGGGGCACCCGGCTACCCCGGATGGCCCGCCGCCGCCAGTTGCTGAGCGCGGCGCAGGAAGTGTTCGTGGAGAACGGCTACCACGCGGCGGCGATGGACGAGATCGCCGAGCGGGCCGGTGTGAGCAAGCCGGTGCTCTACCAGCACTTCCCGGGCAAGCTGGAGCTGTACCTCGCGCTGCTCGACCTGCACGTCGACGACATGGTGAGCCGGTGCCGTCAGGCGCTCGAGTCCACCACCGACAACAAGCAGCGGGTGCAGGCCGCCATCGGCGCCTTCTTCGACTTCGTCTCCAGCCAGGGCGAGGCGTTCCGGCTCGTCTTCGAATCCGACCTGCGGAACGTCGCGCCCGTACGGCAGCGGATGGAGCGTTCGCTGCACGAGAGCGCCGAGGCGATCAGCCGGGTGATCCAGGAGGACACCGGCTGCTCCAGCGACGAGGCGCACCTGCTCGGCGTCGGCCTGGTCGGCATGGCCGAGGTGAGCGCGCGCTACTGGCTGAGCAGCCACGGCTCGATCCCCAAGGAGGCGGCGACCCAGCTGATGGCGCGCCTCGCCTGGCGCGGGATCAGCGGTTTCCCGCGCACCGGCTGACGGAATCATGTTCGCTTCGCGCGATCACGGAGCCGGTCGTTCCCTGAGGCGGCGACGATGGGTAGGGACCAGCCCTCGTGAAAGGGGAGCCCGATGGAAATAAAGATCGGCGTGCAGTCGGTGCACCGTGAGCTCGTCGTGGAGACCGACCTGTCGGCCGAGCAGATAGAGGAGGAACTCCGCAAGGCGCTCGCCTCCGAAAAGGGCATCTTCTCTCTCACCGACACCACGGGCCGCCGTGTGGTCGTCCCCGTGGCCTCGCTCGGCTTCGTCGAGATCGGCGAGGACGAATCGCGTCCCGTCGGCTTCGGCGGAACGCTCTAGGCGCCTCCGTTATCACCGCCGGCCTGCCGGGACGGCGCGCGCTTACCCCGCGCGCCGTCCCTGCGGCCGACGATGATTCCACTCGGGATCGGGTGCCTGCGGGGTCAGGAGCGTCCGTAACCGCATCCGCGGGGACGGCGAGTCAGATCCGCATGATGGGGATCCCGCCTCCCGCTGATCGTCGGACAGCCCGCGCTTCCTCTCCGCAACACCGCACGCGGAGTCCAGGGGTTCGGCCCACATCTCGTCAAGGAAGTGCCGTAGCGGCGCGAGGCCCTCATGCTCGCACCGTACATCCGTTTGGCACGTGCGCGACCCATGAACGCCGGACCGGCCGATGCCCGCGACGGGCTCCCCGCCCTGCCGATCGCCGCCGTTTCGGGATTCCGGCCAGGTCAGGGGGATCGCGGGCACGAAGCCCCGCACCGGCGACCCCCGCGCGAACCCATCAAGATCACGGCCCGGGGGTGAGGCCGAGCGCGGCCATCCGCTTGCCGTGCTCCTCGGTCAGCCTGGCGAACATCCGCCCGATCTCCGCCAGGTTCTCCCCCTCCTCGCCCACCAGCAGCGCGGCGAGCTGCGGCCGGGCGGCGGCGAGCCGCTGGCCCTGGCTCAGCGCCTCGCCGACCATGCGGCGCGCCCACAGCGCGAGGCGGCCGCACAGCCGCGGGTCGGCCTCCAGCGCGGCGCGCACCCGCTCCACCGCGAACTCCGCGCGGCTCTCGTCGGCCAGCACCTCGTCGACCAGGGCGCTGATCGAGGGAGTGGTGTGCCGCGCCGCCTCGCGGTAGAAGTCGCCCGCGATCCCCACGCCGACGTACGCCTTGATCAGCGCCTCGTACCAGTCCTTCGGCCTGGTCTGGGCGTGCCAGGCGTCGATCGCCTCCACGAAGGGGGCCATGGCCTCCTCCGGATCGACGCCGAGCGAGGCCAGCCGGTCCCGCAGCACCCGGAAGTGCCCGTACTCGGTCGCGGCCACGTCCCCGAGGGCGGCCCTGTCGTTCAGCGTCGGAGCCAGCAGGGCGGCGTCCTCGGCCAGCCGGAGGAAGGCGGTGAGCTCGGCGTACGCGAGGACGCCGAGCAGGTCCACAATCCCGGGAGAGGAATCACTCATGGGTGCAGCGTACGGCTCCGCGGCTTTCCCGCCGGAGCCCTCGCCCGTGACCGGCTCAGCAAGAGCTTTTAGCGAGAAGACGCAGAAATCGGTTCCGTGTTGTGGTATCGAGTAGACTGCTTCGTGGAAGTGCGACCGCACTGTGTGGATCGGGACTGTGAAGTCACCGTGCCGATCTCTGTGTCGATCCGGGGCCAATCCCCGGACCCCAGGAACCACTGGATGCCGCGGTCGCTGATTCACGACGAGGGCGTGACCGTCCGCGAGGACCCGGACCGGGGAGGCTCTGCCGGTCGGCTGTCCCGGAGGGTCGCCTTCGCACTGATTGAGGCAGGCCACGCTGACAACGACGTTCCGAGACCTGGGAGTCATCCCGGAGATCGCCGATGCGCTCGAGACCGAGGGCATCACTTCACCATTCCCGATTCAGGAGATGGCGCTCCCGCTGGCGCTGGCCGGCCAGGACGTCATCGGACAGGCGCGCACGGGCACCGGCAAGACCTATGCCTTCGGCGTCGCCATGCTCCAGCTCGTCGGCAAGCCGAGGAAGAACCGCAAGAAGCCCCGCGGTCTCGTCCTCGTCCCGACCCGTGAGCTGGCCCTCCAGGTGACCGAGGACCTGGTCCTCGCCGCCGGGAAGCTGGGGTCGCGCATCCTCACCGTCTATGGCGGGCGCGCGTACGAGCCGCAGATCGAGGCGCTCAAGAACGGCGTCGACGTGATCGTCGGCACGCCCGGGCGGCTGCTCGACCTGGTCAAGCAGAAGCACCTCGACCTCGGCCAGATCACCATGCTCGTCCTCGACGAGGCCGACCGCATGCTGGACCTCGGCTTCCTTCCGGACATCGAGCGGATCATCAAGCTGGTGCCGGAGAAGCGGCAGACCATGCTGTTCTCCGCCACCATGCCCGGCGAGATCGTCAACCTGTCCCGCCGCTACCTCACCCGGCCCACCCGGGTCAGGGCGGAGAGCGGCACGGCCGAGGCCGAGACGACCACGCTGACGACGCAGCACGTCTATCGCACGCACCGCATGGACAAGATCGAGATCGTGTCCCGCCTGCTGCAGAGCAGGGGCGCCGGGCTCACGATGGTCTTCTGCGAGACCAAGCGGGCCTGTGACATGGTCGCCGAGCAGCTCAGGGACAAGGGCTTCGCGGTGGCGGCCGTCCACGGCGACCTCGGCCAGGGCCAGCGCGAGCAGGCGCTGCGGGCGTTCCGCAACGGCAAGATCAACGTGCTGGTGGCGACCGACGTCGCGGCGCGCGGCATCGACATCGACGACGTCACCCACGTCGTCAACTACGACTGCCCGCAGGACGAGAAGACCTACGTCCACCGGATCGGCCGCACGGGCCGGGCGGGCCGCACGGGCGTCGCGGTGACCTTCGTCGAGTGGACCGAGCTGGCCCGCTGGAAGGTCATCAACAGCGCCCTCTCGCTCGACTTCACCGACCCCGTCGAGACCTATTCGAGCTCCCCGCACCTGTACGCCGACCTCGACATCCCCGAGGGGACCAAGGGCGTGCTCCCGCGCGCCCAGCGCTCCCGGGCCGGCCTGGAGGCCGAGGAGATCGAGGACCTCGGGGAGACCGGGCGCACCCGCTCCCGCGGCAAGTCCCGCCGCGACAGCGCCCGTGACAGCGCCCGTGACAGTGCCCGCGACAGTGCCCGCGACAGTGCCCGCGACAGCGCCGAAGAGCGGCGTGAACGCCCCGCCCGCACCCGCGAGCGGCGGCGGACCCGCGGGGGCCGCCTCCAGGACGCCGCCATCCCCTCGGAGACCGAGGCGCCGGTGGAGGCTCTCGCGGAGGCTCTCGCGGAGACCCCTGCCGAGGTCACCGTGGAGGCACCTGCTGAGGTCACCATGGAGGCCACTGTGGACGCCACTGTCGACGCCACTGTGGACGCCGCCGCCGAGGCCGCGCCGAAGCGTCGTGGGCGCAGGGGCGCGAACACGGCGGCCCTGAGCGGCGCGCTGGCCGACGTCGCGGCCGTGGCGTCCCCTGCGGACGATCCCGTACTCGACCCGGCACGCGACCCGGCACGCGACCCGGTGAGCGACGCGGTGAGCGACCCGGTGAGCGACCCGGTGAGCGACGCGGAGGCCCCCACCGAGAGCGGAGCCGGACCCGAGCCGGAGGCGGCCCCGCGCAGGACCACCCGCCGCAGGACCCGCGCCGCCGACCCGGCGCCCGCGCCCGTGGCCGAGGAGCAGGTGGAGGAGCGCCCGGCCCGCCGCCGCAGGAGCCGCGCCGCCGACGGCGCCGAGCAGGCGCTCCCGGTGGAGGCGGAGCCGACGGTGGCAGCACCTGTCAGCGAAATCGCCGACGAGCCCGCCGAGCAGCGGCCGGCTCCGAAGCCGGAGCCCGAACGGATCATCCCGGCCAGCCCGTTCATGATCGTGTTCAAGTCTCCCGACCTCGCGACCGATGACGACGATCCCGCGCCGTCCGCCGCGACCGAGCGCGCCCAGCAGCGGCGCCGCCCGCCCCGGCCACGGCCCCGCCGTACGGGGTGAGGGGCCGGCACAGGCCCGCTCGGCGATGAGCACGACCGCTGGGGCAGGGAGAGCACCGGACAACCGGCGCTCTCCCTGCCCCAGTTCTTTGAGGGCCGCTTCGCCCGCAGTGGGTATGACCTGGACAGGAGGCATGCGCAATGACCGTCCGAAACCCTCATAGTTGCTTCGGTAGTGTCGCTGGGATCTTCCCTGGGTATCGTGATGCCACGTGAGTGAGCGAGCCTTCAGCAGACGGTCCAGGACGTGGGTCCGGTCCGGCCCATCGGTTCCCGGGATCCGGGGTGAGGTGAAGGAGGCCTCGTGAGCACGCCACGGTTCCTGACGCTTCCTCCAGGTGTCAGCAGTGAGCAGATCGAGACGCCGCTCGGTTCGTTCGCGGTGCTCGAAGCGCTTCCGGTCAGCGGTGTCCCCGAGCGCTGGCCCGCCCTTCTCGTCCCCGGCTACACGGGGTCGAAGGAGGACTTCATCGCCGTGCTGCAGACGCTCGCGCAGGCCGGTCGCAAGGTGATCGCGGTCGACATGCGCGGGCAGTACGAGACGCCGGGCCCGGACGATCCGGCGGCGTACTCGTGCGCGGCCCTCGGCGCGGACATCGACGCGCTCGCCGCGGTGGTCGGCCAGGGCGAGCCCGTCCACCTGCTCGGCCACTCCTTCGGCGGGCTGGTCGCCCGCGAGACGGCGCTGAACGGCGCCAAGCTCGCCTCGCTCACGCTCATGAGCTCCGGGCCCGGGGGCATCGTCGGGCCGCGCGAGCGGATGGGGCGCGTCCTGCTGGCCGAGCTTCCGGAGTACGGCCTGGAATACATGTGGTCGAACCGGCTGGAGCCCGAGGCGCTGGCGGCGGGCGTCCCCGACGACATCGTCGCGTTCCTGCGCAAGCGGCTGCTCTCCAACCACCCCACGGGTCTCGTGGCGATGGCGCACGAGGTGCTCGGCGCCCCCGACCGCTGCGCGGAGCTGGCCGAGTGCGATCTCGACCTCCTGGTCCTGTACGGCGAGCACGACGACGGCTGGCCGCCGGTGCTGCAGGCGGAGATGGCCCGCAGGCTCGACGCGGAGTGCGTCGTGGTGCCCGGGGCCCTCCATTCGCCGGCCGTCGAGGCCCCCGAGACCACCGCGGCGGCCCTGACCCGGTTCTGGAACGCGGCGGAGAGCCGGCTGCTCCAGCACCAGCACGGATGACCCGGCCGCCATGCCCCCGGCCAGCGGCCTGACCGCCCAGCCCCCGGAATCGGCGACGTGGCTGGTCCACGTCGACCGCACCATGTGGGTGGCGGGCGTGCGCGGCCTGATGCTGCAGGCCCTGCATCCGCTGGCGATGCGGGGCGTGTGGCAGAACTCCAACTTCCGCGACGACCCCTTCGGACGGCTGCGGCGTACGGCCGACTTCGTGGGCCGCGTGACGTACGGCAGCCCCGAGGAGGCCGAGGAGATCGGCAGGCGGGTGCGCGCGATCCACCGGACCCTGCGCATCCGCGACCCCGACACGGGCAGGAGCCACCGGGTGGACGACCCCGAGCTGCTGCTGTGGGTCCACTGCGCCGAGGTGATGTCCTACCTGGAGGTCGTCCGCCGCGCGGGCGTCCCGATCAGTGACCGGCAGGCCGACCAGTACCTCGCGGAGCAACGGCGCAGCGCCACGTACGTCGGGCTCCACGCCGACGACGTGCCCGGCACCGTCGCCGAGATGAACGACTACTTCGCCCGGATGCGTCCGGTCCTGCGGGTCATCCCCGAATCGGCCGCCGCCGTGCGGTTCCTGCTCTGGCCGCGCCTGCCGGAGAGCATGCGCTTCCTGTCCCCGGCCAAGCCGGTCTACTTCCCGTTCGGCGCGCTGTGCTACTACACGCTGCCCGGCTGGGCCCGCCGCCTGTACGGCGCGCTGCCCGAGGTGCCCCAGATCGCCGTCACGGCGGCGTTGCGGGCCTTCCGGCTGGCCATGAACACGATCCCCGACTCCGTGCATCAGCAGGTGCTGGACGAGGGCACCAGGGCGATGCTGCGGGCCTCCCGCGAACGCCTGGGCGCCGCCGGATATGACGTCGGCAGCGGCCTCAGGGCGCTGGTCGATCCTCGCCGCCGTCCAGACCCGGCGACGGGCTGACCGGCGTCTCCGCCAGGCCGTCCCAGGGGAGCCGGTCCGGGGAGGCCGCCCGTCCCTCGGGGCAGTGGCGGCGGAAGTCGCACCAGGAGCAGATGGGGCCCGGCTCGGGCGGGAACAGCCGGTCGATCTCGGGCGGCACGGTGCCCATTCCCGCGCCCATTCCCGCGCCCATGCCCGTGCCCATGCCCTTGTCCGTTCCCGAGGCCGTTCCCGTGACCGCCCCGGGGCCGGCCTCCCGCCGTGGGGCCGGCACGCCCTTCCTGTCGCGCTTCCTGTCGCGTCCGGCCCACTCGCGGTAGGCATCGTCGGCGTCGGCCGCCTCCGTCGCGATGTCCTCGGCGCGGCGCAGGTGACGGGCGAGCGACTCGTCGGTGTGCTCCCACTCGGCGACCGTCCCGGTGGGCAGGTGGTGTAACTCCACCCGGTGACAGGCGCGGCGCATCATGCGGGACGACGCGATCGCGTAGACGGCCAGCGCGATCGACGAACGGGCGTCGTCGGAGGTCGGCGGACGGCGACCGGTCTTGTAGTCGACCACGACAAGCTCGTCCCCGCGCCGGTCGAGCCGGTCCACCCGGCCCGAGACGGCGATGACCGACGTACGCGTGGCGACCGTGCGCTCGACGCCCACCGGCTCGTCGCCGGGGTCGAGCGTGGCGACGTAGGAGGAGACCATCGAGCGGGCCCGGTCCCGCCACGCGGCCGACTGCTCCTCGTCCCTGAACCCCTCGCGGATCCAGCCGTTGGTGAGCAGCACGGCCGCCATGACCGGCGTACGCCGGTCGTACGGCTCCCGCCACCACGCGGCCAGCGCGTTGTGGACGGAGGCCCCCACGCTGTTGTGCGCCCACGGGGGCCCCTTCTGTGGAGCGGGCCGGTCGAGATAGGTGAAGCGATAGCGACGCCGGCAGTCGAGCCAGGTGTTCAGGCGCGACGGCGTGCAGGTGTAGAGCCGCCTCGGCATGCCGTCGAGGCCGAGCTGCTCCACGGCCCTACTCGTCCAGGTTCAGCTTGATGCCGGACGCCGCGGTGCCGTCCGCGAGCGGCGGCGGCGCCGCCTCGGTCTCCTGGGCGCCGGTCAGCGACCCCGACAGCCAGCGGTCGAACTCGGGCTCCAGGTCGCCGATCCTGCCCTCCTCGCCGTGCGCGGGCAGCACCCTCGTCTCGTGGGGCAGCGTGAACAGCCGCTCGCCGATCGAGGTGAGCTGGTCGGCGAGCGCGGGGTATTCCCCGCCGAGCCTGCCGGGCCCGTCCATGAGCAGGGTCTTGCCGGTGAAGACCGCGCCGAGGCCCTCGCAGTAGAGCGAGACGCCGCCCGGCGTGACGCCCGGCGTGGAGAGCACCTCCAGCTCGACGTCGGCCACGGAGAACAGGCCCTCGTCCTCCATGTCGATGTCGGGCCAGGTCTCCTCCCAGGTCTGCCGCCACAGGCGCTTGTCCTTGGGGTGGACGGCGATCACGGCCTCGTCCCTGGCCGCCACCTCGATCGCGGCGCCCACGTGGTCGGGCAGGCCGTGGGTGCAGATGACGGCGAGGACCTCGCGGTCGCCGACCTTCTCCAGGATCTTGTCGGCGTCTCGCGCCGGGTCGATGACGATCACCTCGTCGTCGTCGCCCACGATCCAGGTGTTGTTCTCGACCTTGTGCTCGTCACCCTCGATGTCCACGAGGCCCGAGGTCACCACTCGTTCGATGCGCGCTGTCACGGCTCAGAACCTTACTATTTCTCGCGGATCCAGCCCGCCGTTCAGACATCCCCGTCGAGACGCGGCGAGAAGGCGCCGAAGGGCAGGTCGAGCGCCTGGTCCTGGTCCCGCAGGTCACGCAGTGACAGGTTGGCCAGGGCGATGAAGCAGCCGGCCTCGGCCGGCCAGGCGACCGTCCACAGCCAGTTGCCGAGGGCCTCGCCCACATAGACGGCCCGGTCCTCCGGCACTCCCCGCCCCGCGCACCACAGCGCCGTCGGATGGCCGCGTGCGTCGATCTTGGCGTGCGGGGGGTCGGCGTCGAAGCCGGCACCGGGATCCGGGCCCGGCAGCCCGGCGTACGCGGCCCCGAGGCCGATGCCGGGCTCCTCGGCGATGAGCAGCATGTCGGCGGGGCCCTGGGTGACCGAGGGGCCCGAGAGGGCGACGACGCTCGCCCTCACGCCGGTGCGTTCGTCACCCACCTCGGCGAAGCCGGTCACCAGCCATCCGGAGGGCAGCGGCCACGGGAGCCAGACGGGCACCCGCGCCGCCTCGCACAGGGCCTCCAGAGCGGCCTGAGAGGGCCGCCGGGGCGGCTGGAAGGGCAGGACGTCCCCGTGAGCGGCGCATCGCCAGGAACTCGACCAGACGTTCGGTTCGTGTAGCGGCCCGAAGCACCGCGGACATGTTGGCGCGGTTCTCACAAATATTCACGGTGCTTCCGTCATGTCCGTACGTCAAGAGTCTGCCCGTTATCTAGTCGTAATCTTGGTGATGTGCGGTGCATCAGATGTGTGGGCGCGATCGTCACCGACCCCGAAGGGCGGCTGCTGCTGGTGCGGCGGGGACGCCCTCCCGGCGAGGGGCTGTGGTCGCTGCCGGGCGGCAGGGTCGAGCCCGGCGAGACCGACGAGCAGGCCCTGCGCCGCGAGCTGCGCGAGGAGACCGGCCTCGACGTCACCGTCGTACGGCTCGCGGGGACCGTGCTGCGGCCCGCCCCCGGCGGCGCGACCTACGAGATCCACGACTACGTGGCGACCGCCTCCGGCGTGCCGGTCGCCGGGGACGACGCCGCCGACGCCCGCTGGTGGGCGCCGGCCGACCTCGCGCGGCTCCCGCTGACCGACGGCCTCGCCGACGCCCTCGCCGAATGGGGGATCGTCTCCGGGATCAGTGCTCCGTGACCGTGCTGCGCCAGATCGTCAGGTGGTCGTCGGCGTGGCCGGCCGACCTGCCGACGGCCACCACCCGGTCGCCGGAGACCGCCACCGCCCCGAGCCACTGCGCCCCCTGGCCGCCGAGGCCGTCCTGGGTGAGCGTCCGCCGCGACCACTCCACCCCGTCCTCGGACACCCACGCGGCGCTGTCGGTCTCGCCGCCCTCCTCGGGCGACCGATGCGAGCCGACGGCGACGAGTCCCCGCCCGGTCGTGGTCAGGTCGAGCACCGAGGCGGCGGCGTCGGCGGGCAGCATGCCGTACTCCCAGCTCGCGCCGTCGTCTGTGGACAGCGCGGAGAACGGGCGGGGGCCGTCCTCGGTCATCGCGGTGCCGACGACCACCACACCGGCCTCGGTCGCGACCACGTGGCGCAGCCCGGCCGAGGTGGTCTCCGGCGGCAGCACGCGGCCGCGGGCGTTCCAGTTGACCCCGTCGGAGGAGACCCAGACCACCCCGGTCTCGCGGTCGGCCGTGCCCGACCCGCCGACCGCCACGAACCCGCCGGGCGTCGCCGTGACGTCGTAGAGGCGCACGCCCGCCCCTCCGGCCGGCATGCTGCCCGGCGCGGAACGGGTGAACCGCTTGAGGTCGGGGCTGAACCACAGGGCGGGCAGCGTCCCCGTCGCGGATTTGTCCTCTCCGGCCAGGACGTAGCCCTTCGGCCCGGCGGCCACCACGCCGGGCGCGAGCAGGAAGTGGCCCGCGGGCACCTCGATCGCGGGACCGGGCCGCCAGCTCTTCCCGTCGGCCGACGTGACCAGCAGCGGCCGGGTCACCGCCGGGTCGGTCGTCGTGCTGCCGACGGCGAGCCACCCCTTGGGGCCGTGCGCCACGCCGGTGAGCGCCTGGCGCCCCGGCCCGCCCAGCAGGTCGGGGAACACCGCGTCCTTCCAGTTGGCTCCGTTGTTGCCGCTCGTCCAGATCGCGGCGTCGCCGTTGGCCGCGCCCACGGCCACGAACGTGCCGCCGGAGGCCGCGACGTCCGCGGTGTCCCTGGCGAGCCGGTTGAGCCCGGCGATCTCCTTGAGCGGCACGGTGCGCGCCGCCTCGCCCTTTCCCGCGGTGATCAGCACGGGGAGGTTCTCCACGTCGCCGGGCCCGCGCTTGTCGCCGCCCGCCACGAGGACCCCGGCGTCGGTGACGGCCAGCCCGCGAAGCGTCCCGGGGATCGCACCGAGATCGGCGCTCCTGGTCCACGTGCGCCCGTCCTGGCTGGTGTAGACGGCGTACCGCTCCCAGCCCGACTCGGCCACCGCCGCGAGGCCCGCCGCCGACGCCGCCAGGCCCCGCACGCCCGTCCCCTCCGCGCCGAGCGGCCCTATCGCGCCGCACTGGGTCCAGTCGGCGCCCTCCGGCGAGCAGTAGACCCGCACCTCGCCGGCGTCCGACTTCTGCCGGGTGGGCACGAGCACGAAGCCCTTCTTGGTGACGGCCAGCGCTCCGGGTTCGGCCCGTACGTCCGCCAGGGCCGCGGCCGTACGCAGCCAGGTGCGGCCGCCGTCGTCGGAACGCAGGACGACCGAGACGGAGTCGCCCGAGCCCGGATCGGCGAGCGCCACCACCCGGTCGCCCCTGGCGGCCACCGCCCGCATCGCCCTGATCTTGTCCGGGGTGCCGATCTGGTCGCTGTCCACCCTCGTCCAGCCGACGCCGTCGGGCGACACCCAGGCGACCGGGCCCGCCGTGCCGTCCCGCAGGGTCGTGGCGCCCACGGCGAGGAAGCCGGTCGCGGTCCGCGCCACGTCGGTGATCCTGTCCTGGCTCCAGAACGCGGTCAGCCGGGCGGGGTCCACCGCGGTCCAGGACCGGCCGTCGGAGGAGACCCACATGCCGCGCGCGGCCGGGCCCGCCGAGCCGGGCGCGTCGGTGCCGACGGCGAGCCAG
The DNA here is from genome assembly GCF_006874475.1 of Microbispora hainanensis. GTDB lineage: Bacteria > Actinomycetota > Actinomycetes > Streptosporangiales > Streptosporangiaceae > Microbispora > Microbispora hainanensis. The sequence goes on along the minus strand of NZ_VIRM01000022.1, from coordinate 33,419 downwards.
CGCCCGTCGCCGCCCGCGACCCTGCCGACCGCCCCGGGCGCCGACTCGTAGCCCGGGGCGTCGGCGACCCGGCCCGTCTGCCAGTGCGCGCCTCCGTCGGCGGACACGAGGAACAGCGGCCGGGTGAGCGGGCTCGTCGTGTCGCCGCCCGCCGCCACCACCGTCGCCCCCGCCGCGGCGAACGCGTTGAGCACCTGGCTGGAGCCGTTGCCCGGCAGCCCGGGCGCCGAGAACGCGGCGTCGCCCGACTGGCCGTCACCCGCGGCGAGGCGCAGCCCGGCCGTGGACGGGCCGCCGGCCCACCTGACGACGGCCACGCCCAGCACGGCGGCCGCCACGAGGACCAGGGCGATCACCGCCGGGGCGACCATCCGGGGCAGGCGCGGAGGGAAACGCCGGACCGGCAGCACCCGCCTGTGACGGCGTCCGCCGCCCGGCCGGGGCGGGCCGGAGGCCACGAGCACGTCGGACCGGGCCGGGCGGCCTCCCGGCGGACGACCGATGCGCTCGACCGGCTCGACGCGTTCGACGGGTTCGACCGGCTCGACGCGTGGCTCGACGGGCGGGCCGTCGTGCTCGGGCTCGACCGGGATCTCGGGGCTCATGCGGATGCCGCCGGACCTCCCCAGGCCGTGCCGGGGAGCGGGCTCGGGCGGCGTGTGCGTCCACACAGGTTCCGTGCGGTCGTGTTCTGTGCGGTCGTGTTCTGTGCGGTCGTGTTCCGGGGGAACGTGCTCGCGCAGCGGTCCGGACGGTGGGGTGTCGAGCTCGGGGGCGCCGGGCCCGTCCGGGTTCTCGCGGGGGATCTGGGCCCGCCGCGGCCGGGGCGGGCCGGAGGCGACCAGCTTGTCCGGCCGGTTCACGATCCGGCGACGCGGGCCCTCCTCCTGCGCCGATTCCTGCGCCGATTCCTGTGCGGCGTTCTGGGCCGAGTTTTGGGCCCTGTTTTGTGCGGAGTCTTGGGCCCTGTTTTGTGCCGGCTCCCCCGCCGACCTGGCACCCTCGCCGTGCCAGGTCGTGGGGGCGCCCGCGTCGCCGGGCTCGCCGGGCTCGCCGGGCTTCCCGGGGTCCCCGGGTCTTCGGCCGCCGGAGCGGCTGTGGCGCGGTTCGCCCGTCCCGTGCGGCCCCTTCCCATGCGACCCCGTCCCGTACGGCGCCGCGTACGGATTGCGGCCCGCCCTGGGCCCGTGGGCCGCGTCCGATCCCGGGCGCGGAGCCCAGATGCCGCCGGATAAGTCCGGGTCGCGTAAATCCGAATCGTCGATCTTGCGATACGGCCGGGTGTCCTCGTCGTCCGCCGGCCCGCCTGCGCCATCAGGGGCTGCGTCATCAGGGGCGGCGTCATCAGGGGCTGCGTCGTCGGGGATGGGGGCCCCGAACGGCGGGAGCGCCCACGGGGACGGGACGGGCGGCCGGTGGTGCAGCTCCGGCGGGGGCAGGGAGGAGGGTTCGCCGGCGTCGCGCCGGCGGTCACGCTCGTGCTCGTCGGGGCCTGAGGCCACGCTCAGCACCTCCTCCCCGGAGAGGTCAATCCGGACCGTTCCACCTGTCGTACGGCAAAGCGATCACAGTGATACCCCAACACGAATCCAGAGCAACACGGGAAGCGCGCGGGGGCCATACCTCTCTAGTGAGATTTATCGGGAGACAGTCTGAATTGCCCACTTTCGGGCGATTATCAGCACCCCGATGCCGAAAACCGCGAACTGGACGGCCGATCCGATGAGCGACTGCCAGGGCACCTCGCCCTGTTCGAGGGCGCTTCCCATGTCCCCCGAGGCCGCGACGACTCCGAACGCCACGATGTTGTTGGTCGCGTGCAGGGCGATCGGCGCCTCCAGCCCGCCGGTGCGGACCGCCAGCCACCCCATGAGCGTGCCGAACGCGAAGACGTAGACGATCCCCCAGCCCGTGTAGCCGTGCGAGGCGGCGAAGGCCGCCGCGCCCACCAGGATCGCCGGCCATGGGGTGTTTAGGTATGCCCCGAACGCCTGGATGATCCACCCGCGGTAGGCGTACTCCTCCGCCGCCGACTGGAACGGCACCAGCAGCAGGATCACGATCATGGCGGGGAGGAACTCGTCCCAGCCCGCCCAGCTGAATCCGGGATCGATCCCGGCGAGCATCAGCATCCCCACCTCGACCGCCTGGCCGAGCACGACCGCCACCAGCGCGACCAGCACGCAGGCCCCCAGCCAGCGCCAGCGCAGCCGCAGGGCCACCGACGACAACGATCCCGGCGGTCGTCGCTGGAACAGCCACGCCGCGCCGAGCACCAGCGGCAGCAGCAGCGCGATGACCCCCAGCTGGAACCCGAGGTCGAGGACGGGGTCGGCGAACAGCCGGGTCCCCGTCCGCGCCATGGGCACACCCGTGACGAGCGAGACCACGAAGGCCACCAGGCCGACGACGATCGAGAGCACCAGGAAGGCCGCGATGATCGCCACCGTGCCGGCGATCGGCCGCCACCAGCGGTGCAGGGGCGTACGGGCCAGGCGGTCATAAGGAAGGCCGGGCGGGGGCGGAACGTCCCAGCGGGCACGCGGCGGCGGTCCCCACGGATAGGGGCCGGGATACGGCCCCGCCACGGGGGGCGGCGGCTGAGGCAGCGGCTGCGGCGGACCGGCCGGCCAGGCGGCCCCGCCCGCGTACGGCCCGGGAGCCAGGTAGGGACCGGGCAGCTGGTTCGGGCCGCGAGCCTGGTCCGGGCCCGGCTGTGGTTCGTTCATATGTCCATTCTTCGCGTGCCGCGGGTGATCAGCTGGGCGGGGTGAAGGAGCTCGACCTGGACAGGCCGGCGGCGCGGCCCTTGGCCGCCACCACGAGGGCCATCTTCCGCGACGCCTCGTCGATCATCTCGTCCCCCAGCATGACCGCGCCCCGCTTCTCGACCGTCGTGTAGTAGTCGTACGCGTCGAGGATGAGCTCGGCGTGGTCGTAGTCCTCCTGCGAGGGCGAGAACACCTCGTTGGCCGCCTCCACCTGCGTGGGATGGAGCACCCACTTGCCGTCGAATCCCAGCGCGGCCGACCGTCTGGCGACCCGGCGGAAGCCGTCCAGGTCGCGGATCTGCAGGTATGGCCCGTCGATCGCCTGGAGGCCGTGTGCGCGGGCGGCCATCAGGATGCGCATGAGGATGTAGTGGTAGGCGTCCCCCTCGTCGTAGCCGGGCGGCTGCTCGCCCACGACCAGAGTCCGCATGCCGATCGAGGCCATGAAGTCGGCCGGGCCGAAGACCAGCGTCTCCAGCCGGGGCGAGGACGCGGCGATGTCGTCCGCGTTGACAAGGCCCCGGGCGTCCTCGATCTGCGCCTCGATGCCGATGCCGCCCTCGGGCAGGCCGGTGGCCCGCTCGATCTGGCCGAGGAGGGTGTCGAGCCAGGCCACGTGGGAGGCGTCGGCGACCTTCGGCAGCATGAGGCAGTCGAGCCGGTCTCCGGCGCCCTCGACGACCTCGATGACGTCCCGGTAGGTCCAGTGGGTGGTGAGGTCGTTGACCCGGACGACGAGGGTCTTGCCCGCCCAGTCGCCCTCCCTGAGGGCGGCGACGACGTTGCGGCGCGCCTCGTCCTTCGCCCCGGGGGCGACCGAGTCCTCCAGGTCGAGGAAGACCTCGTCGGCGGCGAGGCCCTGGGCCTTCTCCAGGAATCGCGGGTTGCTGCCCGGCACCGCCAGGCACGATCGTCGAGCGCGCATGGGCACACCGTAGCGTGGTGATCAGCTCTGGTGATTACGCTGGGACGCATGGCGCTGCCGGTGATCGAAGAGGGCGCGAAGAAGTCCGGCGTGCTGTGGCTCGGCCTGCCGTCCGGGGTCCGGCTGGCCTGGCACGCGTGGCACGACGGCGCGATCTACGTGGTGAGCGGCGGAGAGGAGCAGTCGCTGCCCGGGCTGGCCGAGCTCGCCGCCGGGCGGGGCGAGATCGAGGTGGTCCTGCGCAGCAAGGACAACGGCGCCGAGCTCGTTCGTTTCCCGGCCGTCGCCGAGGTGGTGGACCAGGCGGCCGCCCCGGAGGCGGTGGCCGCGCTGGCCAAGGAGCGCCTCAACGCCCGCGACGCCGCCGGTCTGACCACCCGCTGGGCCGAGGGGTCCACCGTCGTGCGGCTCACCCCTCGCGCCTGATCAGACGCGTACGGTCTCCACGGCCTCGGCGGCGTGGCGCTCGGAGCCGAGCCGTACGGTCGCGGTCTGGGCCAGCAGGGCCCCGGCGAGCACGATGGCGCCTCCGGCGATCTGGGCGGCTCCCAGGCGCTCGCCGAGCAGCACCCAGGCGACCAGCGCCCCCGCGATGACCTCCACCGAGGCGACCGTCGACCCGACCGCGGCCGACAGCCGCCGCACGGCCGTGATCCCGGTCGCGTACGCGACGACCGTGGCCACCACGACCAGCACCACGGCGGCCGCGGCGACGGGGACCGTGCGACCGGAGACCTCGGCGGCGCGGGTGAACGCCGTCCAGTCGATGTTCCAGGGCCGGGAGACGGGCAGCAGGACCACCGCCGAGCCCAGCATGCCCCAGCCGATCAGGCCCAGCGTGTCCACGTCGTCGCCGAACGAGTCGCTCATCAGAAAATATCCGGCGCAACAGGCGGCGGCGATCAGGGCGAGCAGCAGCCCGAGCGCGTCGAGACGCAGCCCCTCCCAGACCTGCACGACGATCGCCAGCCCCACGACCGCGATCAGCGCCCCCAGGTAGGCCGAGCGCGGCAGCCGCAGCCGCCGGACGAACCGCACCCACAGGACCACCAGCACCGGCGAGGTGTACTCGATCAGCAGCGCCACGCCGACCGGCAGCCGGGTGATGGCCACGAAAAACAGGGCCTGCACGGCCGCCACGGCGATCACGGCGTACGCCGCGAAGAACAGCAGACGGTCGCGGGGGATGCGCAGTGCGCGCGGCTTCACGACGGCCAGGACCGCCAGCAGGAGCACGCCGGCCCCCGCCATGCGGATCCACACGGCCTCCAGCGGCGCGAGCCCGGCCACACCGAGGATCTTCGCCATCGGTCCGGAGAACCCGAAGCAGAAGGCCGAGACGCCCGCGATCGCCAGGCTGACAGCCCTCATCGTCACCTGCCCATGTAATTACCAATAAACGGCTTTGATCCTGTCATAACCGGGAGCGGTCCGCATCCTTGCGTAACCTGACAGAGTGGATCGGATCTTCGTGGCCCGCCTGGCCGGACTGGCGGTCTTCGACCCGGCCGGCGACCAGATCGGCCGGATCCGGGACGTCGTCGTCTCGCTGCGGGGGCCGCTGCTCCCCCGGGTCCACGGCTTCGTCGTGGAGGTCCAGCCACGCCGCCGGGTCTTCCTGCCGATCACCAGGATCACCAGCATCGAGGCCCGCGCCCTCATCTTCACCGGCAAGCTCAACATGCGCAGGTTCGAGCGCCGCGACACCGAGACGCTGGCCATCGGGGAGATGCTCGACCGCACCGTCGAATACAAGGGCGAGCGGGTGACCGTGCAGGACCTCGCCATGGAGCAGCCGCGGCCGTCCGAGTGGCTCATCACCAAGGTCGCGATACGCCGCGGCACGCGGCGCAGGGGCGAGACGCTGATCGTGGACTGGGACGAGGTCACCGGCTTCACCGGGATCCAGAAGGACCAGGGCGCGGCCAACCTGCTCGCCGTCTTCGAGGCGCTGCGCCCGGCCGACCTGGCGAACATGCTGCACGAGCTGCCCACCAAGCGGATGGCCGAGGTCGCCGCCGCCCTGGACGACGACCGGCTCGCCGACGTCCTGGAGGAGCTGCCCGAGCGCGACCAGGTGCTCGTGCTCAGCCGGCTGCACCGCGAGCGCGCCGCCGACGTGCTGGAGGAGATGAGCCCGGACGACGCCGCCGACCTGCTGCAGGAGCTGCCCACGGAGCAGGCCGAGGGGCTGCTGCGGCTCATGGTGCCGGAGGAGGCGGCGCCGGTCCGGCGGCTGCTGACCTACGGCGAGTTCACCGCCGGCGGCATGATGACGACCGAGCCGGTCATCCTCCCGCCGACCTCGACCGTCGCCGAGGCCCTCGCGCACATCCGCCAGCAGGAGCAGACCCCCGCCATCGCCGCCCAGGTGTACGTCACCCGACCGCCGACCGAGACCCCGACCGGGCGCTACCTCGGGGTGGCGCACTTCCAGCGCCTGCTGCGGGAGCCTCCGTCGACGCTGCTCGGCAGCGTGATAGACATCACGGTGGACCCGATCAGGCCCGAGCTCACGGTGCGCGAGGTGGCGTCGTACCTCGCGACGTACAACCTGGTCGCGGTCCCCGTCGTGGACGAGCTGGGCCGGCTGCTCGGCGCGGTGACCGTCGACGACGTGCTCGATCACATGCTGCCGGAGGACTGGCGGGAACGCCCATGACAGACCGCCTCGACCAGCCGCGCGAGCTGACTCCCCGCCTGCGGCTCTACTACGACCCCGAGGCGTTCGGCCAGCTCTCGGAACGGATCGCGCGGTTCCTCGGCACCGCGCGATTCATCGTCTACATGACCGTGTTCGTGGCGTTCTGGCTGCTGTGGAACGTGTTCTCGCCGTACAAGTTCGACCCCTACCCGTTCATCTTCCTGACCTTGATGCTCTCGCTCCAGGCGTCGTACGCCGCGCCGCTGATCCTGCTCGCGCAGAACCGGCAGGCCGACCGCGACCGCATCCAGTACGAGCAGGACAGGCTGGCGGCCGAGCGCAACCAGGCCGAGATCGAGTACCTCACCCGGGAGATCGCCGGTCTGCGGATCGCGCTCGGCGAGGTGGCCACGCGCGACTTCATCCGCTCGGAGCTCCAGCGCCTGCAGGAGGAGCTGAGGGGGGACGGGGGGAGATCACGTGGGGCGGGTTCGGAGGATTCGCGCTGAGTCCATAGCATGGATTCATGGCACCATCCCCTGAACTGGTCATGGCCGCGCTGGCGACGGTGAACGATCCGGAGATCCGCCGGCCGATCACCGAGCTCGGCATGGTCAAGAACGTCGACATCTCCCCCGACGGGGTGGTGCGCGTTGGCGTGTACCTGACCGTCGCCGGCTGCCCGCTGAAGGACACCATCACCCGCGACGTCACCGGCGCCGTGTCCCGGATCGACGGCGTGTCCCGCGTCCACGTGGACATGGACGTCATGAGCGCCGAGCAGCGCAAGGAACTGCAGACGAAGCTCCGCGGCGACCGCGGGCCCGAGAAGGAGATCCCCTTCGCCAAGCCCGGCTCGCTGACCCGCGTCTTCGCGGTCGCGAGCGGCAAGGGCGGCGTCGGCAAGTCGTCGGTCACGGTGAACCTCGCCGCCGCGATGGCCTCCCAGGGCCTGAAGGTCGGCGTCGTCGACGCCGACATCTACGGCCACTCGGTGCCGCGCATGCTCGGCGTGAGCGAGCGCCCCACCAAGGTCGAAGACATGATCATGCCGCCGGTGGCCCACGACATCAAGGTCATCTCGGTCGGCATGTTCAAGCCCGAGGGCAACACCCCGGTGGTGTGGCGCGGCCCGATGCTCGACCGCGCGCTCTACCAGTTCCTCACCGACGTCTACTGGGGCGACCTCGACGTCCTGCTGATGGACCTGCCCCCCGGCACCGGCGACATCGCGATCTCGGTCGCCCAGCGCATGCCCACGGCCGAGATCCTCGTCGTGACGACCCCGCAGCAGGCCGCCGCCGAGGTGGCCGAGCGCGCCGGGTCGATCGCGGCCCAGACCCATCAGCAGATCGCCGGCGTCATCGAGAACATGGCCTGGCTGCCCTGCCCGCACTGCGACGAGCGCATCTCGGTGTTCGGCGAGGGCGGCGGCCAGACCGTGGCCGACGCGCTGACCCGCACGCTGGGCGCGCGCGTGCCGCTGCTCGGCCAGGTGCCGATCGACATGCGGCTGCGTGAGGGCGGCGACGAGGGCAAGCCGCTCGTGCTGACCGACCCCGACGCCCCGGCGGCCGCGGAGCTGCGCCGGATCGCGGCCGGGCTCGGCAAGAAGTCGACCAGCCTCAAGGGCCTGAAGCTCGACATCTCACCGGTCAAGCACTGACTCAAGCCCTGACTCAAGCGCTGACCGGCCCGATCAGGTCGCCTCGTTGTCGTACGGCGGGATCTCCCCCACGCCCAGTTCCGGCGTGGGGGCGGCGACCGGCTCGGCCGCCGTCGTCGCCGAGGTGTCGTTCCAGTCTTTCTCGAGGTCGTCGAGCAGGTGCTTGCGCACGAAGTTCTTCGGGTTGAGGTCGGCCGGGTCGAAGTTGGCGAACTCGGGCCCCATGTTGGCCTGCAGGTCCGCCTTCGCGTTGTTGGCCATCTGCCGGAGCTGCCGCAGCGTACGGCCCGCCTGCGAGGCGGCCTGAGGCAGTTTCTCCGGCCCGAAGACGACCAGGGCGATCACCACCAGCGCCAGGGCCTCCCCCCAGCCGAGTCCGAACATGGCGATCTCCTCCTGCGCGTACGACTGAAATCAGACTAATGCCCGCACCCCACGCTATGGACAGGGGTCGTCGGCTCTTGGGCCGCTCTTAGGACGGTCGCGCGGCGGGAGCGGGGGCCGCGCCGACCGTGACCGTCGCCGTCCGCACCTCGCCGTCGTGCCGGAACTTGATCCGCACCTGGTCTCCGGGCGCCTTGCTGCGGATGGTGACGATCAGCTCCCGGCTGTCGCTCACGGGCTGGCCGTCGACCTCCAGGATGACGTCCCCCGCGTGCAGGCCCGCCTTGGCGGCCGGGCCTCCGGGCGTGACCGGCAATGCGCCGCCCTCCGTCCGGGTGGCGATCCGCACTCCCTTGCCCTGGTAGCTCTGGTCGATCGTGATGCCGATCCTGGAGGTGCGGGCCGTCCCGGTGGTGATGAGCTCCTGGGCGATCCGGCGCACCTGGTTCACCGGGATCGCGAAGCCGAGGCCGATGCTGCCGGACTGCTGGCCGAGCAGGGAGCCGCCGACGGTGGCGATCGCCGAGTTCACCCCGATCACCTCGCCCGCGGCGTTCACCAGCGGGCCGCCCGAGTTGCCGGGGTTGATGGCGGCGTCCGTCTGGATCGCGTTGATGAGCGCGTAGTCGGACCCGGTGCTGCCGCCCGCCTCGACGGGCCGGTTGAGCGAGCTGACGATGCCCGTGGTGACCGTGCCGCTCAGCCCGAGGGGCGAGCCGACCGCGATGACCGGGTCGCCGACCACCACACCGTCGGAGTTGCCGAGGGGCAGCTCCGGCGCCCTGACGGCCCCGTCCGGCTTGACGACCGCGATGTCGGAGTTGGGGTCGCGGCCGACGACGCGCGCCCCCGAGGAGCTGCGGTCGTTGTAACGGATGCGGATCTCCCCGGCCTGCCCCGCGACGGCCACCACGTGGTTGTTCGTGACGATGTAGCCGCCCTTGACGACGAAGCCCGATCCGGTGCCCGCCTCGCTGTTGCCCTTGACCTCCAGCGAGACCACGCTGGGCAGGACCTTGGCGGCCACCCCGGCCACGGAGTCCGGCGGCCGGGCCGTGGGCTGCTTCGACGGCGTGCTCAGCGTGTAGGACGGGTCGATGCCGGAGGACGGGCGCGTCAGCAGGAACGTGCCCCAGCTCGCCACCCCGCCCGCCACGAGCGCGATGACCACGGCCAGGGCCGCGAAGAGCGCGATGTTGGGGCCGCGCGGCTCCCGCTGCGGCCCGACGGGATACAGCGGCGGCGGGGCCCAGCCGGGGCCCATGCCGTACGGACCGGTGGCGGGCGCAGGGGCATCGGGAGGGCCCTGCGGCTCCTCGCCCGCGGGCAGGAACTCGGGCCGGTCCGACGCGCCGTACGGACGCGTGTTGTCGGTCATCGCGGCAGTCACTCCTCGCACACGGCGTCATCCGCTGGGCAGCCGCGGTAACGAGGAAGGCGGCACACGACGGCTGCGGTGTCCGATCGTATGCCGTTCCCTCGAATCAGCGCGAAAGACCCCTGGTGACGCTGGGTGACGGGGTGGGTGACAGGTTCACCACGGGCGCCCTGTTCTGCGCGGGATGCTGTACGAACATCTGCCCGGGTGCCGGGTTCGGGGTGGCCGTGGATCCTCCGGCCATGAGCATGGTGCCGAGGGCGACGGCGGCGCCGGCCATTCCCACGGCGACGTATCCCGCCCTTCTGGCCCTTCCGGGCCGCCCCGGTCCCGATCGTCCCTCGTCCCGGCCCCTGGGCCGGTTGTCCATGGGTCCGGCGGCGTGCATGCCGGGAAGCCGCCCGGCACCGAAGGCCGGATGGTCGGGAAAGGGCCGCATCCGCGGCGGCAACGGCCCTCCGGGTTCCGCCATGCGCAGCAGCGACATGGTGAGGTCCGCCGGCATGGCGGGCGGATCCATGGACCGCAGGCGGGTCTTCAGCGCGCGCATCGCGTCGACCTCCGCGCGGCAGTCCGCGCAGAACGTCAGGTGCGCGAGCGCGCGTTCCCGCTCGTTGTGACTGAGTTCGCCGTCGATGAGCGCGGAGACGCGCTCGCCAAGATGACTCACAGTCCCTCCCTGCTGATAGAAGGGGGGGTTTGATCGCCGTTCCGGTTCGCGGAGGGCGCCCGGTGGTCGAGTGCCTCCCGCAGTTGGGCGCGGCCGCGATGGATGCGGCTACGCACCGTGCCGAGTTTCACGCCGAGCGTCGCGGCGATCTCCTCGTAGGACAGTCCCTCGATGTCGCACAGCACCACGGCCGCCCGGAACTCCGGCGCCAGGGCGTCGAGCGCGGCCTGGATGTCGGGCTCCAGATGCGCGTCGTCGTACGCCTGCGCGGGCGACGGCTCGCGGCCGTGCAGCCGCTCGGCGGCGTCGTCCGCCAGCCCCTCGAAGCGGATGCGCTGCCTGCGCCGCGCCATGTCGAGGAAGAGGTTCGTCGTGATCCGGTGCAGCCACCCCTCGAACGTGCCCGGGGTGTAGCTCGACAGGGACCGGAAGACCCGGACGAAGACTTCCTGAGTGAGGTCCTCGGCGTCGTGGACGTTGCCCGTCAGCCGATAGGCCAGCCGGTAGACCCGAGTGGAATGAGTTCGAACGACCTCCTCCCAGGTGGGAGGCGTCCAGTCGGACACCGAAGTCTCCGCCTGGTGGTCGTGCTCGTCCACCGGCATTCCTCTCTGCAGGATCGTCGCTACAGCCATAGTGCCTGGTTTCGCCCCTTCCTGCGCACCGCGGGCTGAGCGGTCTCTTACAAAGACCGTTCAAAGCGTGCAACGTCCCCGTTGTGGCGTGAGTTCCCGTTCCGGTCCGACTCCCCTAGGCTGCGTCCAAGATGAAGCAGGGGAGGGAGAGGCCGATGGCGACACCGGCCAGCCTGGAGTACGCGGAGGAGTTCGTCCCGGAGGACGACATCCTGCGGACCGCGCGCCGGCGTGGCATCGAGGTCGGGGCGCGCCCGATCCTGCCCGGGTGCGGAGCGGCGCTCTGCTTCCTCGCCACCGTGGTGAACGCACGCTCGGTGGTGGAGGTCGGCACCGGGTGCGGGGTCTCCGGCCTGTGGCTGCTGCGCGGCATGCGCCCGGACGGCACGCTCACGAGCGTGGACGTGGAGCCGGAGCATCAGCGCATGGCCCGGCAGACGTTCGCGGAGGCGGGGTTCTCCGGCAGCCGGATCCGCCTGATCGGCGGCCGCGCGCTCGACGTCCTTCCCCGCCTCGCCGACGGCGGCTACGACATGGTCTTCTGCGACGCGGCCAAGCAGGAGTACATCGACTACCTCACCGAGTCGGTGCGGCTCCTGCGCCGGGGCGGGGTCGTCGTGTTCGGCGACGCCTTCTGCGACGACCAGGTGGCCGACCCCACCCAGCGCGACCCGGACACGGTCGCGCTCCGGGAGCTGGGCAAGCTCGTCAGGAACGACGACCGGCTGCGGCCCCTGATGCTGCCGCTCGGCTCCGGGCTGCTGGCCGCCGTCAAGCTCGACTGAGCCCGTTCACGACGCGTTCACGGGCCGTTCACACGACGCTCACGGCCGGTGAGCGGCCGGTGAGCGGCCGTTCAGGACGCGGCGGTGAGGTAGCGCAGCAGCAGGCGGACGCCGAAGCCGGTGCCGCCCTTGGTGATCTCGCCGTCGTCGGAGGCGGCCCGCGCGGGCCCCGCGATGTCGAGGTGCGCCCACGGCCGCCCGCCGGTGAACTCCCGCAGGAACAGCGCGGCGGCGATCGACCCCGCCGCGCCCGACTTCGTCCTGTCGACGTTGGCCAGGTCGGCCACGTCGGAGTCGAGCATCGTGCGGTAGTCCTCGACGAGCGGCATCCGCCACAGCCGCTCCCCGCCGGCCTCCCCGGCGGCGATCAGGTCGGCGGCCAGCGCCTCGTCCGTGGCGTAGAGCGCGCCCAGGCTCACCCCGAGCGCGACCTTGGCCGCGCCGGTCAGCGTGGCGACGTCGATCACGATGTCCGGGTCGAGCTCCGCGTGCGCGTACGCCAGCGCGTCGGCCAGCACGAGACGCCCCTCCGCGTCGGTGTTCAGCACCTCGACCGTGCGCCCGCCGTACTGGGTGATGACGTCTCCCGGCCGCTGCGCGGAGCCGGAAATGGAGTTCTCCGCGCACGCCACGAGGCCGGTGACCCGCACCGGCGCCTCGAAGGCGGCGAGCGCGCTCATCGCGGCGATGACGGCGGCCCCGCCGCCCATGTCGGTCTTCATCGCCTTCATGCCCTCGTTGGGCTTCAGGGACAGGCCGCCGGTGTCGAACGTGATGCCCTTGCCGACGAGCACCACGTGGGCGCGCGGGTTCTCCGGCGTGTAGGAGAGCTCGACCAGGCACGGCGGGCTGACCGACCCCTGCCCGACGGCCCGGATGCCGCCGAACTCGCCGAGCTCGGCCCCCTCCCACACGCGTACGCCGAGCCCCGACTCGGCGGCGATCGCCTTGGCCTGCTCGGCGAGCCAGGCGGGCGTCTTGACCGACGACGGGGTGTTGACGAGGTCGCGGGCGAGCGCGGTGGCCCGCGCGACCGCCTCTCCGCGCTTCAGGTCCCGCTCGTCCCCGCCGACGAAGACGATCTCCCCGACCGGCTTCGTGCCGCCGTTGCCGATGGTGAACGTGTACGCCGCGAGCAGCGCGCCCTCGGCCAGGGCGGCCGTCTCCCCCTTGGGCGGGACGACGACCGACAGCGACGCCCGGCCCTTCGCCCGCCTCGCGAGGGCCGCCCCGGCCTTGCGCAGCGCGGCGGCCGAGCCGTCGCCGGTGCCGTACAGCAGGACGCGCCGCACACCACCCTCCCTGAGGGTGGGCACCTCCACGACCTCGCCCGGCTCTCCCTTGACCTCGTGGTGCGCGAGCAGCGCGTCGACCGGCACGGGAGACTCCAGCCAGGGCGCCGGGGCAAGGTCCGGTCCGGGTCCGAACGGCACGGCCACCAGGTCGGCGTCCGGCGCGGGCCCGGCGCCGTCAGGACCGGTGAGGACCGGCGTGGTCTGGATGGGCACGTCCACCTCCAATAGGGCGGCCCCGGGGCGGGAACACCCGCCGCCAGGGCCGTAGTTCGAACGGGTCGGCCGACGAGGTCAGCCGACCACCTTCTTGAGCGCGTCACCGAGGGCGCTGGCCTCGTCCGCGGACAGCTCCACGACGAGTCGGCCGCCACCTTCGAGAGGGACCCGCATGACGATGCCCCGTCCTTCCTTGGTGACCTCCAGCGGACCGTCACCGGTCCGCGGCTTCATCGCCGCCATGCGTGTATCCCTTCCCGCGTTGTCGGCCGCCCCGGAGGGTAACCGGCGTATTCACGTTTCTGTGATGTTCTATTATCCCGCCTCCGAGCTCAAAAAGGTAACGGCCCGGATCCGGTCAGTGGATCAATGCCGTGAGACACGCGTTGTGGACGGACCGGACGTGACCCCACACTGGGTGGGGTGAACGCCCGAGCCGCGCTTTTCGATCTCTTTGGGGACCACCTACTCGCGCGTGGCGGCCGTGCCTCCGTGGCCGCGCTCGTGAGGCTGCTCTCGCCGCTCGACATCGCGGCCCCGGCCGTCAGGACCGCGATATCCCGCATGGTCAGGCAGGGCTGGCTCGACCCCGTACGGCTGCCGCAGGGGCCGGGGTACGCGGTCACGCCGAAGTGCGAACGCCGGCTCGACGAGACGGCGGCCCGCGTCTATCGGCGGGGCGACGCGCCGTGGGCCGGCCGCTGGCACGTCCTGGTGCTCGAACCGGTCAGGGACCGGGCACGGCGCGAGCGGCTGCGTGCCGACCTCGCCTTCCTCGGGTACGCCCCGCTGTCGGAGACGACCTGGATCGGCCCGCGGCCCTCGCCCGAGCTCGACGCGCTGCGGATTCCCGGCCACCGGTTCGACGCCGCTTACGAGGGCGACCCGCGGGACCTGCTCGCCCGCGCGTGGGATCTGGACGGCATCGGCAGCGCGTACGAGGATTGGCTGGCCAGCGCGGCGGACCTGGTGGGCTCGCTGCCGGAGGACGCCCCGGACGACCGGGTCTTCGCGGTCCGCAGCAGGCTGGTGCACGGGTGGCGCAACTTCCTGTTCCGCGACCCCGGGCTGCCCGCCGACCTGCTGCCGCCGGGCTGGCCGGGAGAGAAGGCCCGCACCTTCTTCGAGCAGGAGGCCACTCGGTTGCTGCCGGCCGCCGCCGCGTTCGTGGACCGCACACTGAATGGAGCAGCCTGACATGACCGTGACCTACGACGTCGACGAAGCCGTCGCCACGATCACGCTGAACCGCCCCGACGCCATGAACTCGCTGACCCTCGCGACGAAGACCGACCTGCTCGCGGCCGTGCGGCGCGCCGCCGATGACGCGTCGGTGCGGGCCGTGCTCCTGACCGGCACGGGCCGGGCCTTCTGCGCAGGGCAGGACCTGCGCGAGCACGCCGAAAACCTCGGCCGGGGCCTCGGCCTGGCAAACACCGTGCGCGAGCACTACAACCCGGTCGTGCTGACCATCGCGACGATGGGCAAGCCCGTCGTGGCCGCCGTCAACGGGGTGGCCGCGGGGGCGGGCGCCTCGCTGGCGTTCGCGTGCGACTTCCGGGTGGCGGCCGAGAACGCGAAGTTCTCGATGGCGTTCACCGGGATCGGGCTCGCCCCCGACTCGGGCGCGTCCTGGACGCTGCAGCGGCTCGTCGGCCCGGCCCGTGCCCGGGAGATGCTGCTGCTCGGCGACGTCGTGGACGCGGCCAGGGCGCTGGAGCTCGGCCTGGTCGGGGAGGTGGTCCCGGCCGAGCGGCTGGCGTCCGCCGCCCGCGACCTCGCCGTACGGCTGGCGCAGGGGCCCACCCGGGCGTACGCCGCGACCAAGGCGGCGCTGGACCACGCGGCGTCGTCCTCCCTCGCCGAGGCGCTGGAGCGGGAGGCGGAGCTTCAGGACGAGTGCGTCGCCACCGCCGACCACGTGGCGGCGACCAAGGCGTTCCTCAGTAAAGAGCGGCCCCACTTCGAAGGCCGATAGGCGCTACGAAGCAATCAGACACAGCGAAGGCCGATAGGCGCCTCGAAGCAATCAGGCACAGCGAAGGCCGATAGGCGCTACGAAGCAATCAAACACGGCGCAGGCCGATAGGCGCTACGAAGCAATCAGACACAGCGCAGGGCGGTGACGGCCTCGCGGACGTGGCAGTCGGCGACGTGGTCATTGACCAGGCCGATGGCCTGCATCAGGGCGTACGCCGTGGTGGGGCCGACGAAGCGGAAGCCGTGCTTCTTGAGGTCCTTGGCCAGCGCCGTGGATCCGGGGGTGCGGGCGGGGACGTCGGCGAGGGTGGCGGGGACCCTGCCGGGCTCCTCGGCGTACTTCCACACCAGCGCCGACAGCCCGCCCGGCACCTCAAGCGCGGCGCGGGCGTTGGCCACGGCCGCCTCGATCTTGGCGCGGTTGCGCACGATGCCCGCGTCGGCGAGCAGGCGCTCCATGTCGTCCTCGCCGAAGGCCGCCACCGCCGGGATCGAGAACCCGGCGAACGCCTTGCGGAAGTTGTCGCGCTTGCGCAGGATCGTCAGCCACGACAGGCCGGACTGGAACGCCTCCAGGGTGATCCGCTCGAAGACAAGGTCGTCCCCGTGGACGGGGCGGCCCCACTCCTCGTCGTGGTAGGCGACGTAGTCGGGTGTCGTGCCGGCCCATCCGCAGCGGACCAGCCCGTCGTCGTGCGCTGTCACCATGCCTCTTCCGCGTCGACGCGCTCGGCCCGGACGTCGATGTCTTCGGGCTGCCGCGTCTCGGGTTGCTTCGTCTCGGGCCGTGTCGTCTCGGGTTGCTTCGTCTCCTCGCGGGCCCGCGGCCGTGCGTACGATAACTCGGCTACGCGCTGCTCCAGCACCGCGATGCGGGTGTCGCGCTCCCCGAGGGCGACCGAGACGCGGTGCAGCGTCTCGTCCACCGCCTGGGTGCTGTAGCCCACGAGACCGATCGGGAGCCGGAGCGCGATCAGATCGGCGGGAGTCACCTGGCCGGCCACGGGCAGTTCGAGAGGCGGCACGTCCGGGGGGAACTCCGCCATCTCCCCGCCGTGTCCCAGCGAGACCATGACCACGCAGGCGATCACGGCGAGTCCGGCGATGACGAGTACGACCAGCACATACGAATCGTGCCACAACTCTTTTGCGTGCGAGCATGGAAGCATGACGCGCGTGATCGGGCCCGACGACGAGATCGAGCCCGCCTGGGTGGAGGCCGCCTCGCTGCCGGAGGTGTCCGCGCTGGCCCGGGCGGGGCACACCGTCGTGGTGACGCTCCCCGCCGACGAGACCGAGGCCGTCGCGGCCGCCGCCGCGTATGCCTGGGCGGGCGCGAGCGTCTTCCGTACGTCCCACGACGTACGGCAGGCCCTCGACATGACCGATGCCCTGCTGGGCCGCCGGCCCCCCGCCCTGACCCGCCGCGGCCTGGCCTGAGAGGCGCTCCTAGCTTTCGCCGAGCTCCTCGCCCGTGGGGCTGAGGTGGAGGGCGGGCCGCTCCAGCAGGTCGAGCGCCTCCTCCACCGTGGTCGCCCAGGAAATCGCGTCGAACACGTTCGGCCGGGTGAAGCCCTGCTCGTACATGCCGTCGACCAGGTCGCGCAGCGGGCCGTAGAGGCCCCACGGGTCGAGGACGACCAGTGGCCGCTCGTGCATGCCGAGCACCCGGGAGGTCCAGATCTCGAACAGCTCCTCCAGGGTGCCGATGCCGCCCGGGAGCACGAGGAACGCGTCGGATCTGGCGTCCATGATCCCCTTGCGCTCGCGCATGTCGGCGGTGACGATCAGCTCGCCGGAGTCGGTGTCGGCGATCTCGATGTCGACGAGGGCCTGGGGGATCACACCGACCGTGTGGCCGCCGCCCTCGCGGACGGCCCGGGCGACCTCGCCCATGCAGGAGACGATGGCGCCCCCGCTCACGAGACCGTGGCCGCGGCGGGCCAGTTCGGCGCCCACCTCCCGGGCGAGGTCGAGGTATTTGCGATCGATCTTCTGGCTGGACGAGCAGTACACGCAGACGAACACGTCGCAACCCTACTGACTGGAGGCGCGCCGGTCCGCCTCCACGATGATGCGCACGGCCTCGTCGGGGTCGTCGGTGACCGAGACCAGCTCCACGTCCTGCGGCGAGATCTTGCCCGTGGCCACCAGCGAGTCGCGGATCCAGTCGATCAGCGGCGACCAGAACGAGACGCCCATCATGATCACCGGGAACGAGGTGACCTTCCGCGTCTGCACCAGGGTCAGCGCCTCGAACAGCTCGTCGAGCGTGCCGAACCCGCCGGGCAGGGCCACGAACCCGCTGGCGTACTTGACGAACATCGTCTTGCGCACGAAGAAGTAGCGGAACTCGATGCCGAGGTCCACGTAGTCGTTCAGGCGCTGCTCGTGCGGCAGCTCGATGCCGAGACCGACCGAGATGCCGCCGGCTTCGAGCGCCCCCTTGTTCGCCGCCTCCATGACCCCGGGACCGCCACCGGTGATCACCGCGTAGCCCGCCTTGGCGAGCGCGGCGCCGACCTTCACACCGAGTTCGTAGTCGGGACTGTCGGGACCGGTGCGGGCCGAGCCGAAGACGGTCACCGCCGGGGGAAGCTCGGCGAGGGCGCCGAAGCCCTCGACGAACTCCGCCTGGATGCGCAGCACCCGCCAGGGGTCCTCGTGCAGCCAGCCGATCGGGCCGCGGCGGTCGAGCAGGCGCTGGTCGTGGGTCGATTCGGGGACGAGTCCGCCGCGGACCAGCGACGGACCCTGGCGGCGTTCGGGACGGATGTGGTTCATGACGGTCACGCTAACGGTCGGGATCGGGCATCGGATCGGGCATCGGATCGGGCATGGGATCGAGCACGGGATCGGGCATGGGATCTCGCATGGTGCGAGACGCACGGACTGCCCCGGCGCCTCGCGCTCCAAACACACCGGAAGAATCTTGAAAGAGATCCTCGGAAGGATGGAACCGGTCGTCGCCGAGGCCCCGTCTAAGAAACGAGGGTGCTGCTCGGGACGAAAGTGGCTTTCCCCGCCAAATGGCCGGCGAGGAAAGCCACTTTCTTCTATCTGCGGCTTTCCACGGCCTACTCGGCCAGCCAGGCCGTCATGCGGCGCTCGCTCTCGGCGATCTTGGCGAGGCTCACGTTCTCTCCCGCCGTGTGCGCGATGTCGGGGTTGCCGGGGCCGCAGTTGACGGCGGGCATCCCGAGGGCGGAGAAGCGCGCGACGTCGGTCCAGCCGAGCTTGGCCCGGGGCGTGCCGCCGATCGCGGCGGCGAACGCCGCGGCGACGGGGTGGGTCAGCCCCGGCCGCGCCCCCGGCGCTCCGTCGGTGAGCCGCACCTCGAAGCCGTCGAAGACCTCCTCGACGTGGGCGAACGCCTCCTCCAGGGTGCGGTCGGGGGCGAAGCGGTAGTTCACGGTGACCACGCACTCGTCCGGGATGACGTTGCCGGCCACCCCGCCACGTAGGCCCACCGCGTTGAGGCCTTCGCGGAACTGCAAGCCGTCCACCACCGGCTGCCGCGCCTCGTATCGGCGGAGGATGTCCAGAACCGGCGCGACGTCGTGGATGGCGTTGACGCCCTCCCACGACCGGGCGCTGTGCGCGCGCACGCCCTTCACGCTGATCTCGGCGCGCAGCGTGCCCTGGCAGCCGCCCTCGATCAGCCCGTCGGTCGGCTCCATCACGACCGCGAAGTCACCCGTGATCCACTCGGGATGGGTGCGGGTGAGCCGCAGCAGGCCGCTCCGCTCGGCCTCGACCTCCTCGCAGTCGTAGAAGACGAAGGTCAGGTCGCGGTTCGGCTCGGCCAGCAGGCAGAGCTTGAGCTGGACGGCCACGCCGCTCTTCATGTCGGACGTCCCGCAGCCGTACAGCACGCCGTCTTCGACCCTGCTGGGCAGGTTGCCGGCCACCGGCACCGTGTCGATGTGCCCGGCGATCACCACGCGCTCGGCCCGGCCGAGATCGGTCCGCGCCACCACCGCGTCGCCGTCCCGCAGCACGGTCAGGTGGGGCAGCGGAGCGAGCGCCTCCTCGATGGCGCCGGCCAGCGCCTTCTCCCCGCCGCTCACCGATTCGATGTCCACCAGTCGCGCCGTCAGCGCGCCCACGTCCTGGGAAAGGTCAAGCCGCATGTCACCCGACCTTAGTTGACCTGCCGGCCGGCCCGGTCACGCCACCTGCACGGTGGCGACGGGCTTGGTGGCCTTGCGCCAGCCGTCGTGACCGCTCGCGGCCGTCCAGGTGACGCCCTCGTAGCGCACCTGGCGGAGGCCGTACTTCTGGGCGTGGGTGACGTACCACGCGGCGATCAGCCAGCCGCGCTTGGTCGAGGAGTCCGTGCCGAGGGCGCGCACGAGCTGCTTGCGCGCGGCCACGGCCTGCGGGGTGACCGGCTTGTCGGACGGCGGATACCAGCAGTGCACGGCCTGGGGCACGCGCCCGATGAACGCCGCCGACAGGATCTTGGCGTTGTACTCGTGGTCGGCGTAGGCCGAGCCGTCGGCGGAGCGCTGCACGGCCTGGGCCGCCTCGTGCAGCGGCAGGGTCGTGTAGTGCCGCACCTTCTCCAGGGCGGCGAAGAACTTCCGCGCGGCGTAGACCGGGTCCTGCAGCTGCTCGGGCGTCCCCCAGCCCATCGAGGGCCGCTGCTGGAAGACGCCCACCGAGTCGCGGTCGCCGTACGGCAGGTTGGCCAGCTTGGACTCCTGGATCGCCGTGACGTAGGCGATCTGGAGGGCGCGCTCGGGCAGCTTGCGCCGCACCGCGACGGCGGCGATGGTCGCGGCCACCTGGGCCTGCTCGATGTCGAGGTCGAGCGTGCCGTCAGGGGTCGTGACCATGCAGTGTTCGCCGAGAGCGAACGGCTCGGTCCGCTTCAGCAGGTGATAGGCGCCGTAGAAGATGGCAGCGCCCAGCAGGGCGACGATGACCACGACGGTCACGACAGGTTTGGTAAGGCGCCGTTCCACAAGCAGAACCTACCCGGATGATCAGGGAAGCCGATCCACGCGAATCGATCCAGGGGTCAGCGGCCTGGCATAGGACGCCTCCCACTGGCCGCCCTGCACACGCTGGAAGGACAGCAGGCGGCCGTCGCCCGTCCGGTAGTCGGCGAAGTCGAGCAGGCCGCGCTCGGGCAGCCCGGTGTTCCCCTCGGACCGGAAGGCGGCCGTGCCGCGCTCGACGGGATAGAACTCCAGGCCGTCGACGATGAGCATGTGCCTGGCCGGCACCATTCCCTGGGTCGGCACGTCGGTCCATAACAGGACCTCCAGGTGGAGGGACTCGCCCTCCGTGCCCGGCCGTTCCTCGACCGACAGCCAGTTGTAGCGCCGGGCGCCCTCGTCCAGCAGATACTCCGTCCACTTCTCGCCCTGCATCGTGCAGTGCAGGGCGCCGGCCGCCCGATAACGGGCGGCCTCCACATAGACGGTGTCGCCCACCCTGATCGTGCGAGGATCGAAGAAGTCGGGTTCGGCCACGGGGTCGTGCGCCTGCGCCGCTCCCGGATCGGCGGGCGGCGTACGCACCGGCTCGCGCGTGCGTGCCCGCCGGCTCGCGGCGACCGCGCCCACGACCGCGCCCAGCACGACGACGACCGTGGCGAGGCCAAGCACGATCACGATCGCTGTCGTCATGGCGCGCGATCCTACTGGAGGCGGCTCACCGCCGCATCGACGCGCTCGTCGGTGGCGGTGATGGCGATGCGGACGTGCTCGCGCCCGGCGTCGCCGTAGAACTCGCCCGGCGCGACGAGGATGCCGAGCTCGGCCAGCGCGCGCACCTGGTCCCAGCAGCCGGTGCCGTTGGTGGCCCACAGGTAGAGCCCGGCCGTCGAGTGCTCGATCCGCCAGCCGGCCCGCTCCAGCGCGGGCCGCAGCACCGCCCTGCGCCGGGCGTACCGCTCCCGCTGCTCGTCGGCGTGCGCGTCGTCGTCGAGCACGGCCGCCGTCGCGGCCTGGACGGGTGCGGGCATCATCATGCCGGCGTGCTTGCGCACCTCCAGCAGCCGCCGTACGAGCCGGGGGTCGCCGGCGACGAAGCCCGCGCGGTATCCGGCGAAGTTCGACCGCTTCGACAGGGAGTGGACCGCGAGCAGGTTCTCGTGGGAGCCCTCGCACACGTCCGGGTGGAGGACGGAGACAGGCTGCTCCTCCCAGCCCAGCTCGATGTAGCACTCGTCGGACGCGACGATCGCGCCGCGCTCGCGCGCCCATGCGACGACCTTGCGCAGGTGCTCGGCGGGCAGGACGCGTCCGGTGGGGTTGGACGGCGAGTTCACCCAGACCAGGGGCACCCGCTCGGGGCCCAGCGCGAGGAGCCCGTCGGTCGCGTAGGGCTCGGCCCCGGCCAGCCTCGCGCCCACGTCGTACGTGGGATAGGCGAGCTCGGGGAGGACCACGCGCTCGCCGGGCCGCACGCCGAGCAGCGTCGGCAGCCAGGCCACCAGTTCCTTGGAGCCGATGGTCGGCAGCACATCAGCGGGATCGATCGTGACGCCGTGCCGCCGCCGCAGCCAGCCCGCGGCCGCCTCACGCAGCCGCGGCGTGCCGTACGTCAGGGGATAGCCGGGGCTGTCGGCGGCGGCGGCGAGCGCCTCACGGGCGACCGGGGGAACCGGGTCGACGGGCGTGCCGACCGACAGGTCGACGATCCCGCCGGGATGCGCCCGCGCCAGGTCCTGATAGGGCACGAGCCGATCCCATGGGAAGTCCGGCAACGCAAGCAAAGAGAATCCCCCAGTCGTCACGGTCCGCGCCGGTCAGGCGCCGGTCGGGCGCCGTGCCGGTCGCTCGTCGATCAGTGGTCCTCGCCCTGCGGCGGGAGCGCCGCGACGAGCGGGTGGTCCTTGTGGATCTTGCCGACCTTCGAGGCGCCGCCGGGCGAGCCCAGCTCCTCGAAGAACTCGACGTTGGCCTTGTAGAAGTCCTTCCACTGCTCGGGAAGGTCGTCTTCGTAGAAAATCGCCTCTACGGGGCACACCGGCTCGCACGCACCGCAGTCCACGCACTCGTCGGGGTGGATGTAGAGCATGCGTTCGCCCTCGTAGATGCAATCGACGGGGCACTCCTCGATGCACGCCTTGTCCAGGACGTCCACGCAAGGCTGCGCGATGACGTACGTCACCTCGGGCTCCTTCTGGGTTGCACGGCTCGACCGCGGGTTGCTAGCCCTAGTATTGCGGTGCCTGCCGACTAGCCGGAACAGGAGGGGGGCAAACGTCGTGGCCCCTCGGCTCGGAGCCCGTCTCGTGGTCGCCATCAGCCCCGCCGACGTGGGCAAAAGGGTGACGACACGGCGCAGGGTGCCCGGTGGGCACCGGGACGCCGTCGGCGTGTTGGAATCCTGGCGCGACGGTGTGCTCACCGTGCGCAAACGGGACGGAAGCCTCGTGGAGATCGCCGAGGACACCCTGGCCGCGGCCAAGGTCGTGCCGCCGCCGCCCGCCCGGTAATCCCCTGGCCTGCTCTGGGGGCCGAGTCGGTAATGCCCCAGCGTGCCGCCGCGAACGACCGCCTCCGCGCGGGGAGCATACGCGGCGTGACGATACGTGCCTGCGCCGTGACGATCTCCTCGGCTGCCCTCCTCCTGTTCGCGATCTCCGCGTGCTCGAAGCCGACGTCGTCCTCGTCGGACAAGCCGCTGCCTCCTCTGAACCCCCGCGCCGACAGCCTCCAGTCCGGGTTCGGCACGATGGACAGGCTCGTCGACGCGGCCAAGAAGGAGGGCGCGCTCACGGTCGTGGGCCTGCCGGGCGGCTGGGTCGGCTACAAGGAGATCATGGCCCGCTTCTCCGACAAGTACGGCATCAAGGTGACCTCGATCGTGCCGGAGGCGAGCAGCAAGCAGGAGATCGACACCGCGGCCCGGCTGAAGGGGACCAAGCAGGCGCCGGACGTCTTCGACCTCACCCTGGAGGTCGCGGTCGCCAACGCCAAGCTCTTCGCGCCCTACCGGGTGACCGGCTGGGCGGACATCCCCGACGAGGCCAAGGAGCAGCGGGGACGCTGGTTCGCCGCCTACGGCGGATACATGTCGATCGGCTACGACTCGAAGAAGGTCCCCGCCCCCGCGACGTACGGCGCGCTGGTCAGGCCGGGGACGATCGTGGCGCTGCCGGGCGACCCGCGCCGGACGGCCTCGGCGTTCAGCGCCGTGATGGCCACCTCGCTCGGCCACGGGCTGCCGGACGCCGCGCGGGGCGTCGACCTGTTCGCGCGGCTGAAGAAGGGCGGCATGCTCGGCCGGCCCGACCAGGCGTCGGCGGTGGTCGACTGGGACTTCATGAACGCGGCGCGGACCGCCTCCGGCCGTGGCGAGTCGGCCTGGCGGGTGACGATCCCGAAGAACGAGGTGCTCGCCTCCTACTACATGCAGGCGATCAGCGCCGACGCGCCGCACCCGGCCGCCGCCCGGTTGTGGGAGGAGTTCCTGCTGTCCGACGAGGGCCAGAACCTGTTCCTCAAGGCGTACGCGCGGCCCGCCCGGATGGAGGCCATGGAGATGCGCGACGCGCTGGACGGGGACGCCGCCGCCAGGCTGCCGGAGGTGTCCGGCGAGCCGGTGATCCTGAGCATCCCCGAGCAGGACAAGGCCAAGGCGTACGTGGCCGAGCACTGGGCCAAGATGGTCGGCTGAGCCTGCCGGCCGTCTCCCGATCTCGCAGACGCGACGGAAGCCGTAAAGTGTGTCGTTATCCCAGCAGTCTCACAAGTCGGCACGAGATTGCGGCAATCCCGACACAGGGCACCACGTGTCAGAATGCGAGCCGATCTTGAGGTACGAAACCCCCAGTCTCAGCCGGTGGAACGCTCGCGCCTACGACAGCTCCTTCGGCTACGTCTCGGCTCAGGGCGCGCCACTGGTGGAACTGCTCGACCCGCGCCCCGGTGAGCGCGTGCTCGACCTCGGGTGCGGCACCGGCGTGCTCACCGCCGACATCGCCGGGCGCGGCGCCCACGTGCTGGGCATCGACGGCTCCCACTCGATGATCGAGCAGGCCATCGCGCACCATCCCGGACTCGACTTCACGGTGGGCGAGGGTTACGACTTCACGGTCGCCCAGCCGTACGACGCGGTCTTCTCGAACGCCGCGCTCCACTGGATGAGCCGCGACCCCGACGCGGTGATCGACTGCGTGCGGGAGGCGCTGCGGCCTGGCGGCCGGTTCGTCGCCGAGATGGGCGGCGCGGGCAACTGCGCGACCCTGACCTCGGCCGTGCTCACCGCCTGGCGGGAGTACGGCCTGCCCGAGCCCGAGCTGCCCTGGTATTTCCCCAGCCCCGCCGAGTATGCCCTCCGGCTGGAGAAGGGCGGGTTCACCGTCCGGCTGCTGGAGTATTTCGACCGCCCCACCCCGCTCGACGAGTGCCCGAACGGCGCGGCCGACTGGGTCAGGATGTTCGCCGGCTCGCTGCTCGAGCGGGTCCCCCCGGCGGCCGTGGAGCCGCTGCTGCGCCGGGTCAACGAGCTGGCCGCCCCCGCGCTCCGCCGGGAGACCGGCTGGATGGCCGACTACGTCCGCCTCCGTTTCGCCGCAGAACGTCACTGACCTCTCCACCACGACGGGGCGGTTTGCCAGACTATGGACTGGTCTTCGTGAGTGATGGGGAACGCATGAACTTCTGCCTGAGTGACCTTGTGCCACCGCTGCGCTGGAGTGACGCTGCCCGCATCACGGCCCTGGCCGACCGGCCCGGCCTGCCGGACGCCTGGTGGCGGACGCTGCCCCTGCACCGGGTGCTCGCCGTCCTGGACGCCGAGGCGCTGGGCGACCTGCTCACCGGGCTCGCGCTCGACCACTGGACGGCGGCGGCCGTCGGCGACGTGCTGCCCGCGCTGCACGTGCTCGACCCCGACGAGGCCGACGACCCCCAGGTCGCGATCGCGCTCGACCGGGCGGGGTCGTGGCACGGCCTGCTCGCGCTGTCCGGCCGGGAGCTGGCCGACCAGCCGTTCGTCAAGGCCCGCCCCGTGCTGACCGCGCTGTTCACCGCCGTGTTCTTACGGATGTCCCCCGAGGAGGCCCCAGTCTTCGAGCCGGTCTTCGAGCCGGTCTTCGATCCTGTCCCAGGACTGATCCCCGAGTTGATCGACGGGCCTGTCTCCGGGCCGGTTGAGGATCCACCGGAAGAGCTGGTCTCGGAGATCCCCGAGTTGATCGATGCGGCGTTCGGCGACCTGGACGACCAGACCTGGATGGTGGCGCAGAACCGGGTCTTCTCCGACGAACCGTCCGACCCCGAGCAGCTCGCCAGGCTGCTGGCCGTCCATCCCGCCGTCATCCACGACCTCGAAGCGGCCCTGCGCGACCGGCTGTCCCGCTGGCTCGCGCTGCCGGAGGCGAAGCCGTACAACGAGCATCTGACCCGGCTCACCGACACCTTCGGCACCGCGATCCCGAAGTACCGGTTCGTCTCGGCGGCCGAGTGGCACGAACGCGAACTGCGCTCGCTGGAGGTGCCCGCCTGGCGGTTCGTGCTCGCCACGCTCCCCGGATATCGCCTCTCCGGCGACTGGCTCGTGGACGGCGACATCGAGGACCTGCGGGAGCGGACGCGGAGTCTGATCGCCTCGGCCGAGCGCCCGCCGACCGTCCCCCGGGCGCTGGAGATGATCGGCTCTCTCGGCATCCGTCCCGACGTCGCCAGGCAGTGGCTGGAGAGCGTGCCGCAGCTGCGCGCCCAGAAGGCGTCCGAA
This sequence comes from Microbispora hainanensis, assembly GCF_006874475.1. Lineage (GTDB taxonomy): Bacteria > Actinomycetota > Actinomycetes > Streptosporangiales > Streptosporangiaceae > Microbispora > Microbispora hainanensis. The sequence continues at coordinate 7,369 of NZ_VIRM01000022.1, read as the reverse complement.
ATCGACCCCGACCGGCAGCAGGGCGGGCAGCAGGGCGGGCTCAAGGACGTCGCGCTGACCCGGCGGTGCTTCCGGCAGCCGGACGGCAGGTGGTGGCTCAGACTCGACGTCTCCGCCGACCACATCCAGGGCGCCGAGGTGCCGCTGCCGAGCGGGTTCGCGGCGTACGTCGGTCTCGCGCCGGGCGAGGACCGCACGGTGCGCAGCGCGGCCGGGGAGGTCGGCCTCTCCTGGCACGCGCGGCCGGTCCTGGGCTCCCTCCGGCGGATTCTCGACGAGGTCGCGGCCGAGGAGGGCAGCCACATCTTCCTGACCCTGTCCGAGGAGGGCATGCTGCGCGTACGGCACCTGCCGGCGGCCGACGGCGGCGACGCGACGAGCCGCGCGCTGCGCCTGGTGGGCTACACCGCGCCGAGCGGCACGCCCGAGCAGGCGGCGCGGGTGATCGCCGCGCGCGTCGGCCTCACCGCGCCCGTCGGTCGGCCCGATCTCCTCGCGCGGCTGCGAGAACGCGGGGACCGCGACCTGCTGTCCCTGCTGGGATAGCCGATGCCCCGGCTCGCCATCTCCCCGGAGTTCCTGCGCGGGCTCGGCGCGCTCACCCGGCCGGTCCGCCTGGACGTCGCCGTCGCGATACGCCGGTTCCTGCTGAACGCGTCCGCCGCGCCGCACCCAGAGAAGGTGCGCAACTGCCGTGATCCCCGCGTCGCCACCCTGCGGCTCGCCGACCGCCACCGGGGCGTGGTGGTGCGGCAGGACGACGTCTACTGGCTGCTCACCGTGCTGCCGGACGCCGAGGCGTGGTCGTACGCGCAGCGTTACAGGTTCGGGGTCAACACCGCCATCGGGATCGTCGAGACCTGGGACGCCGAGGCCCTGGAGCGGATCGAGCCGGCCCTGCGCCGCGCGTCGGCGAGCGGCGGCCGGCCGCTGTTCGAGAACTGGTGCGACACCGACCTGCTGAACATCGGGGTCGACGCCCACCTGCTGCCGTTGTTGCGGCTGATGACGTCGGAGTCGCACCTCGCGGCCGTGGAGCCCCTGCTCCCGTACAGCCAGTACGCGCCGCTCGCGGCGCTCGCCCGCGGCGACTCGCTCCCGGCGGCCTGGCGCGAGCTGGACGCCTGCCGTTCCCGCGTCGCCGACGAGATCGACCCCGACGACCTCCTGGCGGCGCTGCGGCGCAGCCCCGACCGGGCCGTGTTCGCCGCCGACGCGGCGGAGCTCGAACGCGTCCTCACGCTGCCCGCCTGGTGCACGTTCCTCTATCCGCCGCAGCACACGTACGCCAACTGGCCGGCGTACGAGCAGCCGGTGCTGATCACCGGGGGCGCCGGCACCGGGAAGACGGTCATCGCGCTGCACCGGGCGGCCCTGCTCGCCCGTGCGGCCACCGGCCCGGTGCTGCTGGTGACGTTCTCCCAGGGCCTCGCGACCGAGCTGTCCGCGCGGCTCGACATGATCATCGACGACGAGGTCGTCCGCAAGCGCGTCGAGGTGGGCAACGTCGACAGGCTCGCGCACCGCATCGTCGCCGAGGCGGAGGGCCGCGCCCCCGCCCTCGTCTCCTCCGACGACCTGGCCGGGCTGTGGCAGGAGGCGGCCGCCGGACGCTTCGGCAGCGCGTTCCTGCTGCGCGAGTGGGAGCAGGTGATCCTCGCGCAGGACCTGCGGACGCTGGAGGAGTATCAGGCCGCCGGCAGGCCCGGCCGCGGCGTCCGGCTCGACCCCGAGGCCAGGGCGCTGGTGTGGGAGGCCGTCCAGCACGTCGTACGGCGCCTGCGCGAGTCCGGCCGGCGGACCCTGCTCCAACTCGCCTCGGAGGCGGCGGGCCTGCTCGGGCGGGCGGTGGGCGACCTGCTCGGCGACGAGGCGCCGGGGCGGGAGCCGTACCGGCACATCGTGGTGGACGAGGCGCAGGACCTGCACCCGGCCCAGTGGCGGCTGCTGCGGGCGGCGGTCCCCGTCGCCCCGAACGACCTGTTCATCGTGGGAGACCCGCACCAGCGCATGTTCGACACGCGGGTGGCGCTGACGGACGTCGGCATTCCCGCCCGCCACTTCCGCCTGCGGATCTCCCACCGGCTGCCCACCGAGATCCTTTCGTGGGGAGTGCGCCTGCGCGGCGGTGGTCCCGCCGACGGCCTGGTCGCGGGCAACGCCGCGATGTACGGCTATCGCGCGCTGGACAACGGCCTGCGCCCGATGGTGCGCGGATACGTGGACGCCGAGGCGGAGATCGCCGGGCTCGTCTCCACCGTGGCCGAATGGCTGGAGGAGGGCGTGCCGACGGCCCAGATCGCGGTGGCCGCGCGTACCCCGGACCTCGTGCGTACCGCGCGCACCGCATTACGCGAAGCGGGCATCACGGTCAAAGTCACCTCTCTTCATGGAATGAAAGGGCTGGAATTCCGTCGCGTGGCCGTGATAGGCGTGGCTGACGGAATCGTGCCGGCGCCGGACGCGCTGACCCCGGCCGACGAGGACCCGACGGCCCGGGCGCACGATCTGCAACGCGAACGGGGGCTGCTCTACGTGGCATGTACGCGGGCGGGGGAAGTCCTCTACGTGTCCTATTCGGGGCGCGCCAGTCCATTCATCCCGGCCTGACGTCCGATCCCCTAGTCTGAACTGCGGATATATTCCCCTTGCCGGTTGGACCTGCATGAACCTCAGCCTTAGCGACATCGTGCCTCCGCTGCGCTGGACCGCGCCCAGCCAGGTAGAGCCGATCGCGAGCGACCCCGGTCTTCCCGACGCGTGGTGGCAGGCGCTCCCCCTCGACCGGGCCTGCGCGGCGGTGGGAACCGGCCAGGTCGCCTCCCGGCTCGCCGACCTCACCACCGCGTGCTGGGCGCACCTGGTCCTCGGCGACATCCTCCCGCTGCTCAGGTTCACGCACCCCGAGGAGAGCCTCCAGACGCCCGGCCCCCGGGAGAGCGTCCACGACCTGTACGTCGACGTGATCGACAAGCTGCTCGCCACGGAGCCCGCGGGCGAACCGGCCGGGGCGGCCGTTCCGCCCGCCCTCCCCGAGCGGCCGATGCCCGAGATCATCGACGAGATCTTCGCCCGGCTGGACGACCGTCAGCGGGCCATCGCCCGCGACCGGCTCTACTTCGACGCCTCACAGCACCCCGGTCAGGGCCAGCGGGCCACGCTGGACGAGCTGGCCCAGCGCTTCTCGGTCACCCGCGAGCGCATCCGGCAGATCGAGCGCGACCTGCGCGACCACGTGGGCGAGTGGCTCAACGGCCCGTCCGCCGCGCCGCTGAACGCCCACCTGGCCTGGCTGCGCACCCGGCTGGGCTCGGCCGTGCCCGCCGACGACCTCGCCGCCGCCGTGCCGTGGCACCGCACCGAGCTGATCACGCTCGCGATTCCCGCCTGGCGGTTCGTCCGTACGCTCCTGACCGGCTATGAGCAGGTGGACGGCTGGATGATCGCGGGCGGCGCCGACGAGCTCAGGGAGAAGACCCGGCAGCTGTTCGCCGACGGCCCCCGGCCCCTGGAGGAGGCGGTCGCCCTCGTCGCCCAGCTCGGCATCCGGGAGGACGTCGCCGAGCGCTGGCTGGCGTCGGTGCCGCAGCTTCGCGTCATGGACGGCCACGTCGTCCTCTGGCCGCGCAGCATGGGCGACAAGGCGGAGGCCGTGCTGGCGGTCGCCCACGCCCCGCTCACCCCCGAGGACATCCAGTCGCGCATCGGCGAGGACTACAGCCTCGTCGGCATCCGCAACCAGCTCGCCTCCGACGAACGGTTCATCCGGCTCGACCGCAGCAAGTACGGCCTGCGGCGCTGGGGCGGCGAGGAATACCTCGGCATCCGGGAGATGATCATCCGGGAGATCGAGCGCGCGGGCGGCGAGGCCTCCGTGAGCACGGTCGTCGACAATCTGACCTCCCGCTACGACGTGAGCGAGAGCTCCATCAGGGCGTACGCCGGAGGGCCCGGGTTCGAGCGCACCCAGCGCGGCTACATCAGGGTGGCCGTCCCCGACCAGGCCGATGCCTACCAGCCGCGCCGGGACGTGTCGATGACCCGCCGCTGCTTCCGCAGCAGGGACGGCCGCTGGTGGCACCGCGTCGACGTGAACGCCGAGCACCTGCGCGGCTCGGGCTCCCCGCTGCCGACCGGCTTCGCCGCGCACCTCGGCATGGCGCCCGGGGGGCAGCTCACCGCCTCCACCGCGTCGGGCGAGGTGGTGATCAGCTGGCACAACCAGCCGACCATCGGCTCGATCAGGAACGTTCTCGCCGAATACAACGCGTCCGAGGGCGACCACGTCTTCCTCACCGTCTCCGACGGCGGCGAGCTGCTCACGCGCTTCCTGCCCGCGGCGGTGGCCGGGCTGCCCGCGATCAACCATGCGCTGCACCTGATCGGCTACACCGCTCCGGTGGCGTCGGAGGCCGAGGGCCTGCGGCTCATCGGCGCCCGCATCGGCCTGCCCGAGGGAGCCGGTCGTGAGGAGGTCCTCGACCGCCTGCGCGAACGCGGCGACCGCGACATCCTGACCTTCCTCCCCTGATTCCGGCTTGGGTGTAATCAGGGGCGGGTGATCGGGGCCGGGTGATCAGGGGCCGGGGCTGTTCAGGGGCCGGGGCTGTTCAGAGGGCGGGGCTATTCAGAGGCCGCGGCTGTTCAGGGGCGGGGATGTCGGTGGCAGCACGTAGGCTCGGAGCATGTTGCGGCTCCACGACACCCTGACCCGGCAGGTCGTGCCTGTCGCCCCGGCCGGTTCGCGGATCCTGCGGATGTACACCTGCACCGCGCACGAGCCCGCCGGCCTCGCCGACCTGCGCCCCGCCCTGCTCGCCGACCTCGTCCGCCGCGTCGCCGAACGCGCCGGGTTACGTGTGCTCGCCTGCCGCAGCGTCTCCGACCTCGCCCGCCGGAACGGCGGTCGCGGTGTCAACGGCGACGGCGACGGTGCTGGTGATCGTGATGGTGATGGCGCGTCCTTCGACGCCGACGCGCTCGCGCTCAACATGCGCGCTCCCGAGCACTCCCCCAGGACCAGCGAGACCATGGGCCTGGTGATCGAGCTCATCGGGCGGCTCATCGAGCGCGGGCACGCGTACGCCACCCCGGAGGGGGCCGTGTTCTTCGACGCGACGTCCTTCCCCACGTACGGCGAGATCTCCGGCAAGCCGGGCTCGGCGCCCGATTGGCCCCTCTGGGAGCCGGTGCCGGAACCGCCGCGGGGTTCGACCGGCGACGACGCCAGACCGGTCTGGAACGGGCCCTGGGGCCGCGGGCTCCCCGGCCACGACCTGGAATGCTCGGCCACGCCCCTGCGGTTCCTCGGGCCCCGCTTCGACCTGTACGTCGGCCGCGCCGACCTGTGTTTCCCCCACCACGAAAGGGCACGGGCCCAGTCGAACGCCGCCACAGGCCAGGAGGCCGCCGTCCACTGGGCGCACTCCGGACACCTGCTGTTCGAGGGTCGCCCGGCCGGCACCGGCCACGTCGTGCCGCTGTCCGGCGTCGTCGCCGCCGGTCTCGATCCCCTCGCCGTACGGCTGGCCCTGCTGGAGCACCACTACCGGCGGCCGGTCGACCTCACCTGGGACGCCCTGCGCGCCGCCGACCAGGAACTGCGGCGACTCCGGCGTCGGGTGGCCGAATGGGCGGAGTCACCGAGCCGCCCGATCGACGGCGTCCATGCCGAGCGCGTCCAGCGGGCATTGGACGACGACCTCGACACTCCTGCGGCGCTACGCCTGCTGCGCGACCTGGAGGCCGACGAGTCGGTCGAGCCGGGGTCCAAGTTCGAGACCTTCCTCCATTTCGACCACGTGCTCGCCCTCGACCTGCCCGCCGACATCGGCCGCACCTGACGGGCGTTTTCTTTTGCGAACGGGCTCCGTCCCGCCGTCGCCGCCCCCGCGTCCGCCACAGCCGGCGTTTCCCCGCGCGAACGCGCCCGTTCCGCCGTCGCTGCCCCGGTGTCCGCCACAGCCGGCGTTTCCCCGCGCGAACGCGCCCCGCGCCGCCATGTCTCGGCTCCCTCGCCGCGTACGTCGCCGGCATCAGGATCCGCGCCGGTGATCCCATGCGGGACGTGACCGCCGACCGCGCCGTCCAACTCGACCGCGCCCTGCACGCCGTCGAGCGCGCCATCGCCGCCTTCTGAGCAGCCCTGTTGCCGTTATTGAGCCTTCGCCACTTTCGGAGCAGCGCTGTCGCCGTTTCCCAGGCAGCCCGCCGCCGTTTCCCGGGCAGCCCCGTCGCCGTTTCCGAACTTTCGGCGTTTGTTGGGGTAGTGCCTTCCGCGCTCTCTGAGCGGCTCCTTTGCTGCCTTCCGGGCAGCCCCTTCGGCGGCCGGTACGCCCTTTTTTTCGGCCTGGCCTGCGGCTCCAACCCTTCGCTCCGCACAGTTGCCACTCGCTCACGGGCCGTGAGAGAATGCATACATCAGTTCGAATCAAGTGAGGAGGGTGTGATGGATCTGTTCGACATCGATCCTGAGCACCTTCATCGTTCGAACAATCCTGACGACGGTTGGTGGGGCCGTCTGATCGCCAATTCCCCACTGTGGTCGTCCGACGGCTCATCCGCCCGCGAGCCCTTCCCGATCATCGGCTTCGAGCCCCGGCATCCTGCGGATACCCCCGGCGCCACAAGCCCAGCCAGCCCGCACATGGGTACCGACGGCGCGGATGCCACGCCTGGGACTGCCGCCGGCGCGGATGCCACGCCTGGGACTGCCGTCGGCGCGAAGGCCGCTGGCGCGGACGGCGCTGGCGCGGATGCCGCCCGTGGAAGTGCTGATGGTGTGGGCGCTGATCACGCTAATGGTGCGGACGCTGCTGGCGCGGATGGCTCTGGCTCGGGTGCCGCCCGTGGTGATGCCGCTGACGCGGATGGCCGCCGCCGTGCTCGGCCGTCGTGGGTGGTGGTGGGGTCTATTCGTGAGGTGGCGCAGGAGCTGGCGCTGGTCCCGCTTCCCGACGATGTGGACATGTGCCTTGCTGAGGCGGAGGAGTTGCTGTTCGCCCAGGATCGGATCACCTGCGCCCTGGCCGACCGGGTAGGCCGGGTCCATCGAGCGGGTCAGGCCAAGCAGCATGGGCATGCCTCCACCCGCTCCTGGCTGCGTACCGCCGCCGGGATGACGGTGGGGGGTGCGGGCCGCCTGCTGATGCTGGGCGCGGAGCTGCCGCGGCTACCGGTGGTGCGGGAGAAGTTCGCCGTGGGTGAGTTGGCGGCGGGGGTGGTGGAGGCCATCTGCGCCGCTGTCGCCGGGTTGACCGATGAGCAGGCCGCACTGGCGGAGCCGATCCTGGTGGAGCTGGCGGGCAAAGCGGGGGCGGCGGAGGTGGCCAAAGCCGGCCGCCATTTGCGGGCGGTGCTCGACCCCGAC
>NZ_VIRM01000219.1 GCF_006874475.1 Microbispora hainanensis | reverse complement strand
CCGGCGGCGCGGGCGGCCACCGGGTGTGCCGTGACCTATACGACCAATGACTGGCCGGGTGGGTTCACCGCCGCCATCACGATCCAGAACCTGGGCAGCGCGATCAACGGCTGGAGTCTGGGGTTCGCCTTCCCGGCGAGCGGTCAGCGGGTGGACACCGGGTGGTCGGCCACCTACAGCCAGAGCGGGCAGAACGTCACGGCCACGAACGTGGACTACAACGCCGCCATCGCCACCGGCGCGTCGGTGTCCATCGGCTTCAACGGCAGCTGGTCGGGATCCAACCCCACGCCCGCCTCGTTCACCCTCAACGGCGTCACCTGCACCGGCTCCGTCACGACCTCGTCCCCCACCCCC
>NZ_VIRM01000218.1 GCF_006874475.1 Microbispora hainanensis | reverse complement strand
GCTGGCCTCAGCAGGCCCGCACGCGCTGCCCCGGCTCAGCCCGGCGCAGTTCGCCCGGCTGGAGGCCGAGCTGGAACGCGGTCCGCTGGCGCACGGGTTCGCCGACCAGCGCTGGACGCTGATGCGGATCAAGACGCTGATCGGCAGGATGTTCCACCTCGGCTACACCGTTCAGGGGGTGTGGTACCTGCTGCGGCGTAACGGCTGGTCGTGCCAGCGCCCCGCCCGCCGGGCGATCGAGCGGGACGAGGCCGCGATCGAGGTGTGGAAGAAGGAGGTCTGGCCGCAGGTGGAAGATCCGCGGCGGCCGACGGCGCCTGGATCTGCTTCGAAGACGAAGCCGGTCAAGGGCTGAGGCCGCCT
>NZ_VIRM01000217.1 GCF_006874475.1 Microbispora hainanensis | reverse complement strand
CGAACGCCCGTCGAACAGCCGCGCCTTTCCACTGGGCATCACGAGACGGTCGCCGTCGCGGTTGACGAGCGTGTTGCCCAGAAGACCGATGATCTCCTCCTCGCCGGCGCCGTCGAACACCGGGGTGGCGACGTTGGTCCAGGGCTCGACCCTGTCCGCGTCCTTGTCGCGCAGGCGCTCGGCCCACTCCTCCTCCACCCCGCTGATGTCCCATCCGCGGGCGGCGATCCACCCGAGGTGGGTCTCCAGCACCTGGCCGACGTTCATCCGGCCCGGCACACCCAGCGGGTTGAGCACGATGTCGACCGGCGTGCCGTCCTCAAGGAACGGCATGTCCTCCACCGGCAGGATCTTGGAGATGACA
>NZ_VIRM01000216.1 GCF_006874475.1 Microbispora hainanensis | reverse complement strand
CGTCATCTCCAAGATCCTGCCGGTGGAGGACATGCCGTTCCTCGAGGACGGCACGCCGGTCGACATCGTGCTCAACCCGCTGGGTGTGCCCGGTCGTATGAACGTCGGCCAGGTGCTGGAGACCCACCTCGGGTGGATCGCCGCCCGCGGATGGGACGTCTCCGGTCTCGAGGAGGCCTGGGCCGAGCGCCTGCGCGACAAGGACATGGGCAGGGTCGAGCCCTGGACCAAGGTCGCCACGCCGGTGTTCGACGGTGCCCACGAGGAGGAGATCGTCGGTCTTCTGGGCAGCACCCTGCTCAACCGGGACGGCTCCCGCATGGTGGGGGAGAACGGCAAGGCGCGGCTGTTCGACGGCCGCTCC
>NZ_VIRM01000215.1 GCF_006874475.1 Microbispora hainanensis | reverse complement strand
TTGGCCGGTGCCCTGCCCTTCGGGGGCTGCCGGGTCGTGCTCGACCTCGAACTCGGCACGCAGCGCCTGGCCGGCCGGGTGGGTGAGGGTGGCCTGCAGCGTGGGGGTCGCGGTGGTCACCGTCACGCCGTCCACCACCTTTGCCGGGGTGATGGTCAGGTCGGTGGCGGTGGGTTTGGGCAGGCTGACGGTGAAGGATTGCCAGTCCGACCAGGCGGAGGCGGCGGTGGCCGAGACCGCGCGGGCCCGCCAGCGCACCTTCCACCCGTCGGTCAGCTTGTCCGCCGGGACGGCGATGCTTGCCTGGGTGCCCGCCGGGACGTTGTCGGTGCTGCCGGTCCAGATCTGGCCGGTGCCCTGGCCGG
>NZ_VIRM01000214.1 GCF_006874475.1 Microbispora hainanensis | reverse complement strand
GGCTGGGAGCCGGTGGGCTGGAGTGACCACTGTTTGGTGGAGACCGAGTCGCAGGAGTTCTGCTGGACGAGTGCGCCCGAGGAGGTGGAGTTGTCCTTGGTGTTGAGGCACTTGTCGCTGTTGGCGTTGACGACGCGGTAGTTGGAGCCCGAGGCGGTCAGCTCCCAGGTCTGTGACGTGGAGCCGGTGCACGACTCCTGCTGGACGGCCTTGCCGGCGGAGGTGGAGGCGTCCTTCACTCCGGCGCACTTGCCGCTGTTGCCGGCGGCCAGGCGGAAGCCGCTGCCCTGGGTGGACAGGTTCCAGGTCTGGTTGCTCGCGCCGTTGCAGCTGGACACGGTGAGCTGCACGCCGTCGGAGGTGCTGT
>NZ_VIRM01000213.1 GCF_006874475.1 Microbispora hainanensis | reverse complement strand
CTGGCCGGTGCCCTGCCCTTCGGGGGCTGCCGGGTCGTGCTCGACCTCGAACTCGGCACGCAGCGGCTGCCCGGCCGGGTGGGTGAGGGTGGCCTGCAGCGTGGGGGTGAGGGTGGGGGTGACCGTCGCCCCGTCCACCACTTTCGATGGGGTGATGGTCAGGTCGGTGGCGGTGGGTTTGGGCAGGCTGACGGTGAAGGATTGCCAGTCTGACCAGGCCGAGGCGGCGGTGGCCGAGACCGCGCGCGCCCTCCAGCGGACCTTCCACCCGTCGGCCAGCGTCTCGGCCGGGACGGCGATGCTTGCCTGGGTGCCGGCTGGCACGTCGTCCGCGGCGCCGGCCCAGATCTGGCCGGTGCCCTGGCCCT
>NZ_VIRM01000212.1 GCF_006874475.1 Microbispora hainanensis | reverse complement strand
CTTTCTCCTCGTTCCTCACTGACGGATGGGGCGCAAGTGACGCCTCACGACAGACCAGGAGAAAGTTATGAAGCGCACTCTCGCTCTGGGCGGGGTCGCGGCCGGCCTGCTGGCCTCCGCGGCGATCGCTGCCCCGGCTCACGCCGACTCGGTTCCGGCTGTCAACCTGGCCAACACGAACTTCGCGGCCCAGCAGGTCGCGGCGTTCTGGTACGGGCAGGCCAAGGCCAACCTGATCAACGCCACCCCGTACACGGTGGAGACCACGGTCCCCACCAAGCACGTTTCCACGGGTGGCGCGTCCGCCGACACCAAGGCCGGCGTCGTGGGTTCCAGCGGCGACCAGAAGGCCGCCACCGGCACCCTGAAGAACGTC
>NZ_VIRM01000211.1 GCF_006874475.1 Microbispora hainanensis | reverse complement strand
ATTCGAGGCCGGGTCTGCTCCTGGCCAGGCTGCCGCATGCCCGCCACCCGCACCGACCAAGACCACATCCAAGCCTGGGCCGACAACGGCACCACCACCGCCGCCAACCTGCACCTGGCCTGCCGCCACGACCACCGCGCCAAGCACCTCGGCGGCTGGCACGTCACCACCGCAGGCCCCCACCTGATCATCTGGACCAGCCCCCTCGGACACCCCTACCGCAGCCTGCTCCCAAAAATCATCCAACCCGTCCCCGAACCCCAACCCCGCGACTGGCCCGACGCCCCACCCGAACGCCTGCCCGCCGACCTCCCCGGAACACCAAACACGATCATGGCCCCACCATGCCCTCCCACAACCCCACCGACAAAAACCCC
>NZ_VIRM01000210.1 GCF_006874475.1 Microbispora hainanensis | reverse complement strand
AAGGCGATGCAGGCCGCGCTGAGCGGGTCGCAGCCGCCGCAGGAGGCGCTGACCGCGGCCCAGGCCACGGCGGCGAGCGCCGTCCAGTAGCGTCGCGCGGGCCCGGGACGTACGGCTCCGGGCCCGCCTCTGGTCGTCCGGACGAAGGAAAGCATGAAACACGCAACACAGACGCCGGCCCCGGCGACCGGGGACGGCCGGCGGGAGCGGGTCCCGGAGCCGGGGGCCGGCAGCGCGCGCCGCAGATTCCGCCGGGGCGGTTCGGGACAGCAGTCAAGAGGGCAGCGGGCAGGAGGACAGCAGGCAAGAGGGCAGTGGGCGGCGTGGGCGTTCCTTGTGCCGGTCGTCGTCTACCTGGTCGCGTTCTACGTCTATCCGCTC
>NZ_VIRM01000021.1 GCF_006874475.1 Microbispora hainanensis | reverse complement strand
ACCCGCCAGCTCCACCAGGATCGGCTCCGCCAGTGCGGCGTTCTCATCGGTCAGCCCGGCGACAGCGGCGCAGATGGCCTCCACCACCCCCGCCGCCAACTCACCCACGGCGAACTTCTCCCGCACCACCGGCAGGCGCGGCAGCTCAGCGCCCAGCATCAGCAGGCGGCCCGCACCCCCCACCGTCATCCCACCGGCGGTACGCAACCACGACCGGGTGGAGGCATGCCCATGCTCCTTGGCCTGCCCGGTCGCATGCACCCGCCCCACCCGGTCGGCCAGCGCGCACGTGATCCGATCCCGGGCGAACAGCAACTCCTCCGCCTCAGCCAGACAGACGTCCACGTCATCGGGAAGCGGGACCAGCGCCAGCTCCTGCGCCACCTCACGAACAGACCCCACCACCACCCACGACGAACGGCCCTTGCCCTGACCGGCACCGGGCGCGCCACCGCCGGCGCTGCCGTCGGTGTCGCTGTCGGTGTCGCCCTCGGCCTCGGCCTCGGCCTCGGCGAGGCTCGCACGCTGCTGCGACTCAAGGCCGATGATCGGGAAGGGGTCGCGGGCGGACGAGCCGTCGGACGACCACAGCGGGGAATTGGCGATCAGACGGTCCCACCACTCCCCGTCGCCATCGTTCGAACGACGAAGGTGCTCAGGATCGATGTCGAACAGATCCATCACACCCTCCTCGCTTGATTCGAACTGATGTATGCATTCTCTCACGCTACGTGAGCGAGTAGCAACAGTGCGAAGCGAAAGGTTGGAGCCGCAGGTCAACCCGGAAGAGAGGGCGTGCCGGCCGCCGAAGGGGCTGCCAGAAGGGGCTGCCAGAAGGGGCAGCAAAGGCGCCGCTCAGAGGGCTCGGAAGGCACTGCCAGCAAGCGCCGAAAGCCCGGAAACGGCGGCGGCACTGCCCGGAAAACGGCGATGGCACTGCCGAGAAAGTGGGGACGGCGCTGCCCGGAAAGCGCCGAAGGCCCAGAACGGCCAAGACTCAGAACGGCCAAGGCCCAGAACGGCGAAGGCTCAGAACGGCGAAGGCTCAGAAAACGGCGACAGGGCTTGATCAGAAGGCGGCGACGGCGTGTTCGACCGCGCGCAGGGCCCGGTCGAGCTGGACGGCGCGGTCGGCGATCACGTCCTGCATGGGTTCACCGGCGCGGATCCTGTCGATGCTGGTGAGATAAACGGCGCGGTAGGCGGCGACCACCAGGGCGGCCGCGAGGCGCGGGGCCGGGTCGGCTCGATCGCTTCCGGCCGCCTCGGCGAACAGGCCGGCGAGCACACCCTCGAACTCCTCGGCCAGTTCCCTCGCCCGGGCCCTGAGCGCGGGCGAGTCCAGGATCACCTGCCAGAACACCTCATACCCGGGCGCGATCCCGCCGAGCGGATGACCTTCCCTGAGCATGCCGAGGAACAGCCGGCGCAGCGCGGCGAGAGGGCTCTCCCCCTCGGCGCGTTCCCGTACGGCGCGGGTGACCAGCTCGACCGCCTCGGGATAGCGGTCGAGGAACAGGTCCTCCTTGCGGGGGAAGTAGTTGAAGACGGTCTTGGCCGAGACTCCGGCCGCCTCGGCGACCTCGGCGACCGTGACGTTGTCGAATCCGCGCTGCATGAACAGGTGCGACGCCACGTCGGAGATGAGCGAGCGGGTCTGCCGCTTCTTCCGCTCCCGCAACCCCATGCTCTCCGTCACCCGCCTCATTCTAGTTGCTAAAAACTTATAGCGACAGTAAGTTTATAGCAACGGCAACTACGGGGAGGGCGAATGTCGTACGACGTCGTTGTGGCCGGCGGAGGGCCGGTCGGCCTGATGCTGGCCTGCGAGCTGCGGCTGGGCGGGGCGTCGGTCGTGGTGCTCGAACGGCTGACCGAGATCGACCCGACGGTCAAAGCCGGCGCGCTCAACACGCCCAGCGTGGAGGCGCTCTATCGGCGGGGCCTGCTGCCCGCGCTGAAGGAGGTGCAGGAGCGGGCGATGGAGGTCGTGAAGGCGTTCATGCAGAAACGGGCCGCCGCGGGAGGACCACAGCGGACTCCGCCCAGGTTCGCCGGCCACTTCGCCGGGATGATGCTGAGCGCCGATCTCCTGGACGAGGACGACCCCGACCTGTCCGGCCGGGGACCGATCGCCGAGATCGGCCTGGTGCCCCAGCAGCAGCTCGAACAGATCCTCGCCGAACGCGCGGCCAAGCTGGGAGTCGAGGTGCGGCGCGGTGTCGAGGTGACCGGCTTCACCGACGACGGCGAGCAGGTCACGGTCACCACGACCGGCGGCCCGGTGCACGGCCGCTGGCTCGTGGGCTGCGACGGCGGCAGGAGCATGGTGCGCAAGCTGGCCCGCTTCGAGTTCCCGGGGACGGACCCGGAGATCACCGCCTACCAGGCCATCGCGGAGATGGAGGGCACCGACGACCTCGGCGTGGGCTGGCAGTCCACTCCCACCGGGATCTACTCCCACGGGCCGGTGCCGGGGCGCATCCTCGTCGTACGCTTCGACGACGGCGCGCCCGGCAAGGCCGACAAGACCGAACCGGTGACGACGGGGGAACTGCAGGACGCGGTCAGGCACGTCACGGGCTCCGACGTCGTCGTCAAGGCGATCAGGTCGGTCACGCGATTCACGGACAACGCACGGCAGGCGACGACCTACCGGCTCGGCCGGGTGCTGCTGGCCGGCGACGCCGCGCACGTCCACTCGCCCTTCGGCGGCCAGGGCCTGAACCTGGGGCTGGGCGACGCGGTGAACCTCGGCTGGAAGCTCGCGGCGGTCGTACGCGGGCAGGCGCCGGAGGGGCTTCTCGACACCTACACGCGGGAGCGGCACCCGATCGGTGCCTGGGTGCTCGACTGGACGCGCGCCCAGATCGCCCTGATGCGTCCGGACGCCCACGCGCGGGCGGCGCGGACGGTGGTCGCCGACCTGCTCGGAACGGTCACCGGCACCACGTACTTCGTGAAGAAGATCTCCGGCGTCTGGCAGCGGTACGACATGCCCGGCGACAGCGGCCACCCCCTGGTGGGGCGCAGTGCGCCCGACTACGAGTTCGAGGACGGTTCACGGCTCGCCGACCACCTCCACGACGGTCGCGGCCTGCTCGTCCGCCAGAGCCGCCAGAGCCGCCAGAGCGGATCCCGGCTCGACGGCACGGCGGCGGACGGGTACGGCGACCGGGTCGCCACCGTCACGACGGCGATACGCGACGCGCACGCTCCCGGCGCGCTGCTCGTCCGCCCGGACGGCGTCGTCGCGTGGGCGGAGGACCCGGATGCCACCGATTCCGAAGGGCTCATCAAGGCGCTGAAGACCTGGTTCGGCACGCCTGCGGACGTCCCCGTCACACTCGGCTGAAGCGTTCGCCGGGCCCCGTGGATCTTTGACCAAATCTTTACCCTGGCCGCCCGCCGCAGGGGGCCCGAATCAATGCTCTGACCTGCGGTTTCACACGGGGGCACACCCCTTAACCCACACCCCGCCAAGATGTCTCGTGTCATTTGGTATCAGGCGTGGTCAGCAGCCCCCATCATGTGCTCATGCCCGCTTTTGTCACCCTGTCCGGGCGCTCCGTGCGCCTGGAACCGCTCAGCCTCGCGGTGCTCGACGACCTCGTCGCCGCGGCGAGTGAAGACCGTTCCACATACGCCTTCACTCGCGTTCCCGCTGGCCGGGATGAGATGGCCTCCTACGTGGAGGCCGCCTTGGCTGAGCAGGCGGAGGGCCGCACGCTGCCCTTCGCCATCCGGTGGCTGCACACCGACCGCGTGGTCGGTGCCACCCGTCTGATGAACCTGGAGTATTGGCAGGGCCCGATGCCCTGGCCACCGGGGACCAAGGGCGCGGTGGGCGAGGTCCCGTCCGTCGCGGACATCGGGTACACCTGGCTCGCCGCGTCGGCCCAGGGCACCGGTGTCAACCGGGAGAGCAAATACCTGATGCTCTCCCTGGCCTTCGAGACCTGGCAGGTTCACCGGATCACCCTCAAGGCAGACGTACGCAACACCCGATCCCGGGTCGCCATCGAGGCCCTCGGCGCGCACCTCGACGGTGTGCGACGAGCGGACAGCCGAGGCGCCGACGACACGGTCCGAGATACCGCGTACTACTCGATCCTGAGTCCCGAGTGGCCCGCCGTACGCGAACGTCTTCGCGCGAAGCTGGGCATTCTGGAGCCGGCGTCGGAAGCAGCGTGATCAGTCAATAAAGAGCCCACAGAAAAAAGCGGCCCGTCCCGGAAGGGACGGGCCGCCTCATGCGAGGGTGATCAGACGTCGTAGCCGAAGTCCTCGTCGTAGGCGTTGTAGATGTCGCGCCAGTAGCCGCACTTGACGGGCACGTTGCTGTACAAGCCGATCTGGCAGACCTTCGCCTGGACCTGGGCGACGTCGTAGCGCCAGAAGTTGATCTGCTTGTAGCCGCCGGCGCCGCAGTACTTGTACGACTTGTAGCTGGAGGACCAGTCGTCCTCGCCGTCGTCCCAGTAGGACACCCGGAACTTGATGTACGCGCACTTGCCGCCCTGCCGGTAGGTGCGGTGGTCGTTGTCGTACAGCTTGCCGGTGATGTGGACCCGGTTCGACTCCTCGTGGTCGTAGTTCACGTCGACGTAGCCCTTGGCCTTGGCGAGGTGGTTGGAGGACCAGTAGGTGCCCCACCAGCCGTCGTAGTCCCAGTCGTGGTGGTGCGGGGCGGAGGCGGTGGCGGCGGAGGAGGCGGAGGCGGGGGCGGAGGCGGGGGCGGCGTTGGCCGCGGTCGCCAGGGCCGGCAGCCCGAGGGCGGCGACGGTGGTGGCGGCGGCGAGCCCGAGGGTGATGGAGCGTCGCATTTCGGTTCTCCTGTTCGAGGACGATCCCCCGATGCGGGGTGCTGTCGGGGTTGCTCCTCAGTGATAGGCCCGCCCGCCTGCAACCCGCTTTCACCGCTCTCGCCGTGGTTTGCAGGCCACTTTCAAGCACCTGTACGCAGACTGAACCAGCGCGCATGGTTCTATTGCCGCCGCCTCGCACGATCTATCATTTGGTCGGAAATCTTGCCATTGGGAGACAGGTCACATGCCTGATCACGCCGCCGTGGACGGCCTGCGCTTCGCCGTGCTGGGACCCGTCCTTGCCTGGCGTGACGGCGTGGAGCTCGACCTTGGCACACCGTTGCAACGCTCCATTCTCGCGATGCTCCTGCTGAGAGAGGGGCACGCGGTCACGCCGGACGAGATGATCGACGGCGTGTGGGGGGAGGACGCGCCCCCGCGCGCGCTCGGCGCGCTGCGCACCTACGTCTCCCGCCTGCGCACCGTCCTGGAGCCGGACCGTTCCCCGAGGACCCCGCCGCGGCTGCTGACCTCCGTGGGCCGGGGATACGCGCTGCGGCTCGATTCCGGAGACTCCGGCCCCGCCCGCTTCGACCTCGCCGTCTTCGAGCGCGAGTGCGCCGCCGCCGAGTCCGACCGCCGTACGGGCCGCGCCGGGGAGGCCGCCCGTCGGCTGCGCGGGGCCCTGCGCCTGTGGTCCGGCGAGCCACTGGCCGGCGCGGTCGGCCCGTACGCCGAGCACCAGCGCGACCGGCTTGCCGAGCGCCGGATGAGCGCGGTCGAGACGCTCATGGAGCTCGACCTTGAGCTGGGCCGGCACGCGGAGATCGTCTCCGAGCTGGTCGCGCTCACCGCGGAGCACCCGCTGCGCGAGCGGTTGCGCGCCCAGCTCATGCTGGCCTACTACCGGTGCGGCAGGCAGGCCGAGGCGCTGTCGGTCTTCACCGACACCCGGCGGGCGCTGGTCGAGGAGCTCGGCATCGAGCCCGGGGCCGAGCTGGCCCGCCTCCACCGGCGGATCCTCGCCGCCGACCCCTCCCTCGCCCCCGCACCCCCTCCCGTACGGCTCTCGCAGCAGGATGTCCACGATGACGCCCCGGCGGCCGAGACCGGCCCGGCCATCGAGATGCCGAGACCGGCGCAGCTCCCGGCGGCCGTGCCCGACTTCACCGGACGCACCGGCCTGGTGCGCAGGCTGCTCGCGCTGCTGGGTGGAGAGGGGGCGCGCGAGGGCGTGCCGATCGCGGCGATGTCGGGCATCGGCGGCGTGGGCAAGACGACCCTGGCCGTCCATGTGGCCCATCTCGCCGACGACCTGTTCCCCGACGGCCAGCTCTACGCCGACCTGCGGGGATACGGCGCCGAGCCGACCGCGCCCGAGACCGCGCTGGTCGCGTTCCTGCGGGCCCTCGGCATCCCGATGGACGTCATCCCCGACGGCCTGGCGGAGCGCTCCGCGCTGTTCCGGTCGTTGCTCGCCGACCGCAGGATGCTGGTGCTGCTCGACAACGCCCGCGACGCCGAGCAGGTCGAGCACCTGCTGCCCGGCTCGGCCGGCTGCGCCGCGATCATCACGAGCCGGGGCAAGCTGGCCGACCTGCCCGCGGCCCGGCTCATCGACCTCGACGTGATGGAGCCCGAGGAGGCGCTGTCGCTGCTCGCGGCGGTCGCGGGACCCGAGAGGGTGGCGGCGGAACGGGCCGCCGCCATGGACGTGGTCGCCGCCTGCAGTTTCCTGCCGCTGGCCGTGCGGATCGTCGCGGCCCGGCTCGCCTCCCGCCCGTCCTGGACGGTGGCCTCGCTCGTCCCCCGGCTGGCCGACGAGCGCCGCCGCCTCGACGAGATGAAGATCGGCAACCTGGCGGTCTCGGCCACGTTCGCCCTCGGGTACGGCCAGCTCGACACCCGGCAAGGGCGGGCGTTTCGGCTGCTGTCGCTGCCGGCGGGCTCGGGCATCTCGGTCTTCGCGGCGGCGGCCGTGCTCGACCTCAGCCCGGCCGAGGCCGAGGACGTGATCGAGTCGCTGGTCGACGCCAGCCTGCTGGAGGCGCCCGCGCCGGGCCGCTACCGCTTCCACGACCTGCTCAAGCTGTTCGCCCGGCGGCAGGCGGAGGCCGCCGAGGAGCCCGCGGCCCGCGCGCTCGCCCTGCGGCGGCTGCTGGGCTTCTATCTGGTGTCGGCGGGTGCGGCCCACCGGCTGGCGTACGAGGGCAGCCGGATCGCCGACAACCTCACGGGCCTGGGCGTGCTCGGCCATTCCTTCTCCTCGGCAGACGAGGCCGTGGCCTGGCTGTCGGCGGAGGCCGAGGACATGTTCGGCGCGGTCGCCCAAGCATGCGGGGCCCAGGCAGCAGGGACACAGGACGAATCGGGCGAGGACCTGCTCGCGGCGGCCGACCTGCTGCTGGCGATGGAGCCGCTGCTGGAGTCGGGCACCAACCAGCGGGACTTCGAGCAGCGCACGTCGGCCCTGCTGACGGCGACGCGCCAGGCCGGTGAGCGGCGCGCCGAGCTGCGCTGCCGCTATGTGCTGGGCCGGGTGCTGTTCGGCGCGAACCGGCTGGCCGAGGCCGAGACCCATTTCCTCGCCGCGCGGACCCTGGGCGAGGAGACCGGCGACCACATCGTGCTGGGCGAGACGTGCAACGCGCTGGCGGTCGTCGCCGGCCGGCGGCGCCGCCACACCGAGGCGCTCGAATGGTTCGAGCGGGCGACGGCGGTCCACCGGGAGACGGGCAACCCCGCGGGCGAGGCGCTCGCGTCGTGCTACTCCGCTCGTGACCACCTGGGCCTGGGACGGCCGGACGACGCCATCGCGGCGGCCGAGCGCGGGCTGGCGGTCTTCACCGAGATCGGCAGCGGCGCGGGGGTGGCCCGGGCCCGCTATCACCTCGGCAATGTGCTGTCCTATGTCGGGCGGCTCAACGAGGCCGTCGTCCACCACGCCGAGTGCCTGGCCTTCTTCCGCGCGAGCAACCAGCGCGTCTGGGAGCAGCGGGTCTGCTATCGGCTCGCCGCCACCTTCATCGCCGCCGGTCGGTTCGCGGAGGCCGCCCGGCACGCCGAGCAGGCGCTGACCGTGAGCCGCGAGATCACCCACCCGTACGGCGAGGCGCAGTCACTGGCCGCCCTCGGCAAGGCCCTCGCGGGACTCGGGGAGACCGGCCGGGGCAGGCAGGCCCTGGTCAAGGCCCTCGACATCTTCACCCGGCTCCAGTCGCCCGAGGCCGACGACATCCGCGCCCTCCTGCGCGAACAGGTCGAGACGTAGATCATCGTCGAGCCGGCTCATCCGGACGTGGTTGATCACACCGAACACCCATCTTCGCGTGCGGGAGGCTGGACGCCCGGCCGGTCGCCCGTCGTCACGCTGGGACGCGCAGGGGGCCCGGATCCTACCGGTGCGCCCCGTGACGACTCGCCGCCTCACGTCGGCGACCGGCCGGGCTTGGTGCGCGGGCTCCGAACCCCCCCGAAGCCCGCTCACGACCAGTGTCGGCCCGGCCGTTCAAACTCCGATCAACGTGGGCTTGCAACGTCGAGGAAGCCCTCGGCGATCAGCGACCGCAGCGCGGCGGGAGCCCGCCCGAGCACGTCGCCGGGGTCCTCACCGGTCAGCTCGGCGATCGCGGCGAGCAGCGGGCGCGTGGGCAGTTCGCCGTCGCACACGCCCGCGAGGGCCGCCTCCACCGTCCCCACGGCGGCCGTACGGCGCGCGCCCCGGGTCTGCCGCAGGACGATGCGGGAGGGGTCGTCGGCGCCGGGCGGCCCGACGCGTTCCTCCACGACGCCCTCGGCGGGTTTCAGCCGCGCGTCGAGCAGGTCGTCGTCGGACAGCTCGTGGGCGGTGCGGGCCGCGCGCAGCACCTCCTCGACCAGCGCGCCGGACGGGGGCTCGACCGGCTGGGTCATCTCCTCCACCCGCACGAGCGGGGTCATCGAGCCGGAGTCGTGCAGGGCGATCCAGCCGAAGCCGACGCCGGTCACGTCCATCGACTCGAACCAGCCGAGCCACTCGTCATAGCGCTCCCGGTAGGCCGAGGTGCCGTGTTCGGCGGAGTCCCGCAGCCACAGCTCGACATATTCGGCCGGGTCCTGCACGTCGCGCTGCACGGCCCAGCCGTCGCAGCCGGTCTCGGCGAGCCAGCCGCCCACCCTGTCCTGCCAGTCCTCGCCCTTGACGTGCAGCCAGTTGGCGAGGAAACGCGCCTGACCGCCCTGGGCGAGGTGCCGGGGCGTGCGCCGTACGAGGTCGCGGCAGAACTCGTCGCCGCGCCGCCCGGCCTCCCGGTAGGTGTACCTGGCCTCGGGCGCGATGACGAACGGCGGGTTGGACACCACGAGGTCGAACCGCTCGTCGTCCACGGGGTCGTACATCGAGCCCTCGCGGGCCTCGACGCCGGTCACGCCGGACAGGCCCCAGCTCAGGCGGGCCAGCCGCAGCGCCCTGCGGTTCACGTCGGTCGCGACCACGTGCCCGGCCCTGGGGGCCAGGTGCAGCACCTGCACACCGCAGCCGGTGCCGAGGTCGAGCGCCCGCTCGACCGGGGCGGCCCAGCCGAGCTGCGCGAGGTTGGCCGAGGCGCCGCCCGCGCCCACGACGTGGTCGGGCCGCAGGGAGGGATCGCCGGGCCGCACCTTCCGGTCGGAGACGACGTACGCCGGGTCGCCCGTGCCGGTGTCCCAGGGCTGGAGGTGCACGGTGGCCTGCACGGAGTCGCCCAGGCGCACCAGCAGCCCGGCCTCGATGAGGCCCTGCACCGGGAGGTCGGCGGCGGCCATGCTGACCGGGGTGCCCAGCCACCACAGCCGGATCAGTGTGGCGAGGGGGTCGGCGTCCCTGGTGGCGCGCAGCGCGGGCACGATCTCCTCACGGGCCAGTGCGGCGGCGGCCATGTCGCCCAGCCGCTCACGCACGCCGTCGATCGTGTATCCGGTCTCCACGAATCTGTCGCGAAGCCGCCGGACCAGGTCAGAAGGGGCGTCCACGCATCGAATCTATCGCGGGGCAAGACGCGACTAAGGCATCTTGAGGCTGTTCCAGGCGGCCTCGCCCAGCTCGCGGATCTCCTCCTCGGTGGGCTGGTGGGCGCCGCTGAACCACAGGCGGCACATCTCCTGCGCCGGGCCGAGCCACAGCACGTAGCACATGGTGGCGGGGACGGGACGGAGCACGCCGTCCTTCATGTGCGGCCGCCACCAGTCGGCGACCTGGCGGAAGAACTCGCGCCTCGACTCGGCGACCTCCGGCCCGCCGGGCTCGTTGCGCCGGGGCGGGCGCTCGCTGATCAGCAGGCGGGCGCGCTCGGGGTGCTCGCCGCACCAGGCCATGTGCATCGCGACGATGGCCTCGATGCCGGCGCGGGCGTCCTCGTGGCGGACGAGCTCGCCGACGAAGGCGGCCTGGTACATCTCCTGGATCTCGGCGTAGAGGACGCCGAAGACGTGTTCCTTGCTCGTGAAGTGGTGATAGAAGCTGCCGACGCTGACGCCGCTCTCCTGCCGGAGGCTGGCCAGGGTGGTGGCAGACACCCCGCTCTGGCTGAACCTGCGCAGGGCGCCCTCGATGATCCTGGCCCTGCCGTCTCGTCCGCTCTTCGCGCTCTTCACATAGTCAATGGTGAACCAACAGAACCTTGTTCTGCAAACGCGAGGTCGGCTTTGATCTCGACGGATGTGCCCTCTGTAGTGATTGTGGCAGAGGGCCAGGCCCTGCGCACCATGGACAGCACCCGCCGGTTCTCCGTCATGACGTCCATGCCGACGGCGACCGCGCCGCGTACGGACGCTCGCCGCAGGAGGGTACGCACGAGCCGCGATCCCACGCCGATGCCCTGCCACCGGTCGTCCACCACGACCGCGATCTCCGCCTCGACCCCCGAGGAGCCGTCGGCCAGATAGCTCATGGCGTGGCCGATCACGGCGTCGCCCTGCAGCGCGAGCAGCGCGTCGCGCCTGTCGTCGCGCGCGACCATCGCGCGGATCAGGCTCGCGCTCGGCCGGCCCGGGCCGACGAAGAAGCGGTTCGTCAGCGTGTCCTGCGACAGGCCCGCCACGAAGAGCCGCACCCGCTGCTCGTCGTCGCCCGGGCGCGCCGCGCGCACTTCCACGACACGAACGTCCACGAGGGGCCTCACCTGAGTTCCGAACATGGACTCAGGCTCTCCCGAAGGCGCTGAGTCTGTCAAGTAGACTTAGATGCAGGGAGGGGGTTGTGGTTACGATGCGCGACATGCGGCGTTATCGGGTGGACAACTGCTCCATCGAGCGAACCCTCGCCGTGCTCGGCGAGAAGTGGACGTTCCTGGTCCTCCGCGAGGCGTTCAACGGCATCCGGCGCTTCGCCGACCTTCAGACGCGCACCGGCGCGCCCCGGCAGGTGCTGAGCGCGCGGCTGTCCCGGCTCGTCGAGGAGGGCCTGCTGCGGAAGGTGCCCTACCAGGAGCCCGGCCAGCGCCAGCGCGACGAGTATCGGCTCACGCAGAAGGGCCTCGATCTCTACCCGATCATGATCGCCCTCATGCACTGGGGCGACCGCTATCTGGCCGATCCCGAGGGACCGCCGGTCGTGGTGACCCACCGCGACTGCGGCGCGCCCGTCGCGCTGCACCTGGCATGTGAGGAGGGCCACCGGATCGACGGCCCGCGCGAGGTGACGCCCCGCCCCGGCCCCGGCGCCAGACTCAGTACCCCGGCCTGAAACCCGGCCTGAAACGCAGCCTGAGAGCCGGACCATTCAGGTCGCTGCCTAGGCTGGTGACGTGTACCGTTTCCTCCTTTCGCGCCGCTGGGTCGGGCTGC
Organism: Microbispora hainanensis; assembly: GCF_006874475.1. Classification (GTDB taxonomy): domain Bacteria; phylum Actinomycetota; class Actinomycetes; order Streptosporangiales; family Streptosporangiaceae; genus Microbispora; species Microbispora hainanensis. The sequence continues at coordinate 116,410 of NZ_VIRM01000021.1, read as the reverse complement.
ACCTGCTCGTGCTCGTGCTGATCCCCGCCTTCTTCTTCCTGGGAAGGTGGCAGTGGGGGCGGTTCGAGGACCGGTCGGCCGAGAGCACGAGGATCACCGCCAACCTCGCCGCCGCGCCCGTGCCGCTCGACCGGCTGGACCAGGTCGGCGCATCCGTGCCGGAGCGGGACCGGTATCGCCTCGTCACCGCCACCGGACGGTACGACGCCACCCACGAGCTCGTGGTGCGCAGGCGGACCCAGAACAGCCGCGTCGGGTTCTACGTGATCACTCCGCTCGTCACGCCCCAGGGCGCCGTGCTGGTGAACCGGGGATGGGTCCCGGCCGGGGCGACCGCCGACGCCCCGCCGCAGGTGCCCGCTCCGCCCACGGGCGAGGTGACGATCACCGGACGGCTCCGTCCGGCCGAGACGCAGGACAACACCGGCATCAGGAACCGGTCAGGGCTGCCGTCCGGCCAGATCCTGCTGATCGACACGCCCACGATCGGCGGGGGCCTGCCCTACAAGGTCTTCGGCGGGTTCGTGGAGCTCACCGCGCAGCAGCCGCAGGGCGGCGAGGCCCCCGAGCTCCTGCCGCCGCCCGACGTCGGTGCCGGAGGCGGGCTCAACCTGGCGTACGCCGTGCAGTGGTGGCTGTTCATCGGGATCGCGGTGGGCGGCTGGGTGCTCCTGGTGCGCCGGGAGGCCCGCGACCTCCGTACGGAGCAGGCGTCACAGGCCGTGACGGTACGCACCGCAATGTGAGCGAACGGATACCAACCGGAGACCTCGCAGCTTGTACCGTGTTATGCCTTGGCCCTACCGTTTACTACCGTGAATACGCCGCTGCATCCCGACCCAGAGCCGAGGCGGCGGGACTACGTGATCATCTCAGTTGATGATCACTTGATCGAGCCGGCCGACCTCTTCGAGGACCGCCTCCCGGAGAAATACAAGGACCTCGCGCCCAAGGTCGTGGAGACCGACTCGGGCCACCAGGTATGGCGGTACAGCGGCGCCACCTATCCCTGCGCGGGGCTCGACGTGGGCGCGGGCCTGCCCAAGGAACAGTGGACGCTCGACCCCGTACGCTTCGAGGACATGCGGCCGGGCTGCTACGACATCGAGGCCCGGGTCGGCGACATGGACCGGGCCGGGATCTGGGCGGCGCTGTGCTTCCCCGGCATGCTGGCGAGCCAGGCGGGGGTGGCGTTCGGCCGCACCCGCGACCAGGACCTCGGGCTCGCGCTCGTCCGGGCCTGGAACGACTGGCACGTGGACGTGTGGGCCGGCACCTACCCCGAGCGCATGATCGCGCTCCAGCTTCCCTGGCTCCCCGATCCCGAGATCGCGGCGAAGGAGATCAGGGCCAACGCGTCACGCGGTTTCAAGGCCGTCGTTTTCCCCGAGTTCCCCACCCGGCTGCGGCTGCCGTCCATCCACACCCGCCACTGGGACCCGTTCTTCGCCGCCTGCGAGGAGACCGGCACGGTCGTGTGCCTGCACACCGGCGCGTCCTCCTGGGCACCGGTGCCCTCGCCGGACACCCCGGTCGAGGCGATCACCACGCTGATCCCGGCGAGCGCCATGTTCGCCTGCGCCGACTGGCTGTGGTCGGGGGTGGCGCTGCGCTTCCCCAAGCTGCGCGTCCTCATCGTGGAGGGCGGCGTCGGGTGGCTGCCGATGCTGGCCGAGCGGGCCGACTACGCGCTCGACCACCCCGTGGCCGGCGAGCCGATCTGGGAGGGCGGCCTCAAGCCCAGCGAGGTGCTGCGGCGCAACTTCTACTTCGGCACGCTCGACGACAGCGCGCTGAGCTCGGTGCGGCTCGCCGTGGGCATGGAGCGCGTGCTGCTCGAGTCCGGCTATCCGCGCGCGGAGTCCACCTGGCCCGACACCCAGCGCGCCGTTGCCCGCAACCTCGGCAGCCTGCCTCCCGCCGACATCGCCAGGGTTTCGTACGGCAACGCCGCCCGCCTGTTCGGCCACCCCCTGCCCTCCCGGGCCTGGCTGCGGCAGGAGCAGCTCTAGCTCGCCGGCGAGGGCAGCCGGGGGACGCTGTCGATCAGCCGTCGCGTGTAGGGGTGGCGGGGAGCGCCGAGCACCTGGGCGGTGTCCCCCCGCTCGACGATGCGGCCCCGCTCCAGCACGGCCACCTCCTGGCAGAGGGCGGCCACCACGGCCAGGTCGTGCGACACCATCACGACCGTCAGCGCGCGGGTCTCCCGGAGCTCCTGCAGCAGGTCGACGACGCGCACACGGGTGGAGACGTCGAGCGCGCTGACCGGCTCGTCCGCGAGCAGCACGCGGGGCTCGCACACGATCGCCCGTGCGATGGCGATGCGCTGCCGCTGCCCGCCGGAGAACTCCTGCGGATAGCGGCTCGCGGCGTCCTCGGGCAGGCCGACCGACCGCAGGGCCTCGGCGACCCGGGCGGCCATGTCCTGTCTGAGCCCCAGCGACCGCAGGGGTTCCGACACGATCCGGCCCACGCGCTGCCTGGGGTCGAGCGACGAGTACGGGTCCTGGAACACCGTCTGCACGCCGCGCCGGAACTCCCGCATCCGGGCCCGGTCGCGCGGCGCGAGCTCCTTGCCCTCGTAGAGGACCTGGCCGCTCGTCGGCCTGGCCAGCCCGAGTAGCAGGCGCAGCAGCGTGGTCTTGCCCGCGCCCGACTCCCCCACCAGCGCGAGGCTGCGTCCGGGCGTGACGGCGACCGAGACGTCCGTGAGCACGGGGGCCGAACGGCCGTAGGCGAAGTGCGCGCCCCGCACCTCCAGGACGGGCCGGGTCGGCTGCGTCATGACGTCCTCCACTCGAGTGCGCCGTCGAGCCGGCGCGCGCTGCCCACCAGCTCTCTCGTGTACGGGTGGCGTGGTGCGTTGACGACCTCGCCGACGCTGCCGGACTCCACCGCCACGCCGTTCTTGAGGACGATGACACGCTCGGCGATGCGCGAGACGACCGCCAGGTCGTGGCTGATGAACAGCAGCGCCATCCCCCGTTCCTCCACCAGGCCGTCGAGCAGCGTGAGGACCTCGGCCTGCACGGTGACGTCCAGGGCGGTCGTGGGCTCGTCCGCGATGAGCAGGGCGGGGTCGCAGGCGAGGGCCATGGCGATCGCCACCCGCTGGCGCTGGCCGCCGGAGATCTCGTGGGGGTACGCGCGAGCGATCCGATCGGGGTCGGCCAGCCGCACCTCCTCGAGCGCGGCCCGCACCGCCGCGTGCAGGGCGCGTCCGCGCAGCCCCCTCCGGCGCCGGAGCGGCTCGGCCACCTGGCGGCCCACGCGCATGAGCGGGTCGAGGGCGGTGAGCGGCTCCTGGAAGACCGTGCTCGTCGCCCGGCCGCGCAGCGAGGTGAGCCGCCGCTCTCCAGCCGTCACGACGTCCGTACGGCCCAGGCCGGGCGCGTCGAACACGACGCCGCCCGAGACGGTCATCCCGGGAGGCGCGAGCCCCATGATCGCCAGGGCGGTCATGGACTTGCCCGACCCCGACTCTCCGATCAGGCCCAGCCGCTCGCCCGCGCCCAGGGTGAACGACACGTCCGAGACGAGGTCGCGGCCCTCGGCGCTGCGTACATGAAGCCCGGTCACGGTGAGCAGGGTCACCTCGTCCTCCTCCGGGTCGGGTCGGCCACGTCGCGCACGCCGTCGGCGATGAGGTTGACGCCGACGACGAGGACGACGAGCAGGACGCCGGGGGCGATCACCCCCGCCGGGGCGATGAACACGCTCGCCTGGGCCTCCTGGAGCATCCGCCCCCAGGAGGCGTTGGGGGGCGGTGCGCCCAGGCCGAGATAGGACAGGCTCGCCTCCGCCAGGACGGCCAGGCCGAACTGCAGCGCGAGGTTCACCGACAGCGTCGGCCAGATGTTCGGCAGCACATGTTCGACGACGACCCGGGGCCACGACGTGCCCGAGGTGCGTGAGGCCGTGATGAAGTCCTGGGCCAGCACGCGCTTGACCAGCACCCGGGTGAGCCGGGCCACGATCGCCGACATCGCCAGCCCGATCGCGATGATCGCCGAGCCGAGCGACGCCTCCCGCGCGGCGGTCACGAGCATGGCCAGCAGCACGGTCGGGAACGCGATGAGGATGTCGAGGAGGGCCGAGAGCGTGTCGTCGAGCCAGCGGGTGGCGAAACCGGCGGCGAGGCCGCCCGCGAGCCCCACGAGCCCGCCGATCAGCACCGCGCCCGCGCCCGCCTCCAGGGCGACCCGCGCGCCGATCATGAGCTGGGTGAGCAGGTCTCTGCCGAGCTTGTCGGTGCCGAGCAGGTGGGGCAGGCCCGGTGGCATCAGCCGGCCGCCCGTGGTGTCGTCCGGCGCGTACGGCAGCCAGAAGAACGACACGACGGCCACGGCGAGCACGAGACCGGCCAGGACGCAGCCGGCGATCAGCGTCGCCGACCGGGGGACACGACGGGAGACACGGCGGCGGCCCGCGCTCATGCGCCGTCTCCCGGGAATCTCCCGCCGAGGGAGCGGCGCAGCCGCGGATCGACGAGCCGCTGCACGAGGTCGGCCGCGAACCCGATGACCAGCACCGCGAACGTGCTCACCACGAGGATCCCCTGGATGACCGGATAGTCGTGCTGCGCGAAGCCCTTCACGAGCATGGTGCCGAGCCCGGGCAGCGCGAACACGCTCTCCACCACGACCGCGCCGAGGAAGGTGGTGGCGAGCTCGATGCCCAGGATCGAGACGACCGGCACCACCGCGTTGCGCAGACCGTGCCGCCACATCGCCCCGATGAACGACGAGCCGAGCGCCCGCGCCGTACGCAGGTAGTCGCTGCCCAGCACGTCGAGCGTGGCCGACCGCACGTAGCGGATCAGCGAGGCCGACATGACCAGGGCGATCGTGACGACGGGCAGCGTCAGCGAGGTGAGCGCCTCACCCGGGTCGGCCCAGTCGTCCTGGGGGAACCCTCCGGCCGGCAGCACGCCGAGGTGGAGCGCGAACACCGTGATCAGCAGCATGCCGACCCAGAAGACGGGCACCGCGATGCCGAGCTGCGACAGCGCGCTGAGCACCGAGCCATACCAGGTGCTCGCCCGGTAGGCCGCGACGAACCCGACCGGTACGGCGATCACGACGGCCAGGAGGAAGGAGAGCAGCGTCAGCGGCACCGTCACGACCAGCCGGGCGGCGATCTCGGGGCCGACGGGAAGCGTGCTGACGAACGAGGAGCCGAGGTCGAGCCGCGCCATCTCGCCGAGCCACGAGACGAACTGCTGGAGCAGCGGCCGGTCGGTCCCGATCGCGTGGCGGGCCGCCGCGACCTGCTCCGGGCTCGCCCCGACCGACAACAGCGCGTTGGCGGGGTCGCCCGGCAGCAGGCGCAGCAGCAGGAACAGCACCACGGCGGCCAGGAACAGCGAGACGACGAGGAACGCCGTCCGGCGCAGCAAATATGCGGTCATCAGGGTGCCACAGACGAGGGCATCAGCCCCGGCCGCCGCTCTTCTTGATGCCGTACGCGTAGAACTGGGAGTTCAGGCCGTTGACGGGGTAGCCCGACAGCGACGAGGACGCCACGACGATCTGCGGATAGAGGTAGAGCCAGTCGCTGGCCGCGTCGGCGGCGATCTGCCGGTTGACCTTCTTCAGCAGCTCGGTCTGCCCCTCGGCCGTGTCGGACTGCTCGGCCTGCTCGACCCACTTGGTGACCTGCGGGTTGTCGTAGCCCCAGTAGAAGTCGGGGTTGCCGTACCAGACCACGTCGCGGTCGTTGACGTGCTCCTGCAGCGTCGCCGCGAAGTCGTGGTTCTTGTAGACCTTGGTGTACCACTGGTCGGCCGTGATGACGTTGATGTTCACGGTGATGCCGACCTTGGCCAGCTCCGACTTCACGAACGTCGCGACAGTGGGATGGGGGTCGTAGTTCGGCGTGTCGAGCGTGAAGGAGAAGCCGTTCGCGTAGCCCGCCTGGGCGAGCTCCTGCTTGGCGAGGTTCGGGTCGTACGGGTTGACCGAGGTGAGGTCCTCATACCAGGGGTCGGTGGGCGGCACCATCGAGCCGATCAGCGTGCCGTAGTCGCCCCAGATCGAGCTGAGCAGCTTCTTGTTGTCGATCGCCGAGGTGATCGCCTTGCGGACGAGCACCTTGTCGAACGGCGCCTTGCGGTCGTTGAACGCCAGCAGCAGCTTGGTCGTCGACTTGCCGTTGTTGATCGTGTAGTCGGCGCTGTTCTCGAAGTTCGCCAGCGCGTCGGGGCTCTGCTCGCTGGTCACGACGTCGACCGCCTTGGTCAGCAGGGCGTTGTTCAGCGCGGTCGCGTCGGTGAAGTAGTGGAAGACGACCTGCTTGTTGGTCGCGGGGGTGCCCCAATAGCCGGGGAAGCGCTCAAGGGTGAGCGCGGAGCCGCGCTTCCACTCGCCCAGCGTGTAGGGGCCGGTGCCGTCCTCGGTGGTCGTCAGGTTCTTGGCCTGGGAGTTGACGATCCACACGTAGCTGAGGTTGTAGACGAGTGAGATCGACTTGCTGGAGAGCTTCACCTTGACGGTGGAGTCGTCCGGCGTGTCGATGCTCTTGATCACGGTGAGGCTGCTCTTGCGGGCCGACTGGGAGTCGGGGCCGATGACCTTCTCGATGCTGTACTTGACGTCGGCGGAGGTGAGCGGCTTGCCCGAGTGGAACTTCACGCCGTCGCGCAGGGTGAAGGTGTAGGTGAGGCCGTCCTTGCTCACCGTGTGGTCCTTGGCCAGCAGGCTCTCGACCTTGCCGTCGTCGGTGAGCCGGAACAGGCCCTCGTAGACGTTGCCGTTGAACGCCTCCGTCACGCCCTGTCCGCCCCCGGCCGTGTTGTCGAGGTTCTGCGGCTCGTAGAGCGATCCGATCTCGATCGTCGCGTCCGGGTCGTACGCCGCCGTCGTCCCGGCGCCGCTCGTCGAGCCTGCGGACCCGGAAGACCCTGCGGACCCGGAGGAGCCCGATCCGCACCCGGCGAGGGCGAGCGCGAGCACGAGTGCGGCGCCGAGCAGCGACGTCGTCTTGCTGTTCACTGTTTCTCCTGGTCGGCGGCCATGCGGCCGCTTGGTGCCGTGGGGTGAGAAAGGGGGTGAGGGAATGGGGGAGAAAGGTGGGAGAAAGGGGGGAGATCAGTGCGGCAGGAAGCCGTCACGGAAGACGGGGAGCTTCTCCCCCGCTTCGACGGGCACGTCCAGCCGGTTCCGCGTCGGCGGCAGCGGACAGTTGTAGAAGGGCGAGAAGGCGCACGGCGGCGCGAAGGCGCGGTTGAAGTCCAGGACGACCCGGCCGCCGGGCTCGGGCTCCACCGTCACGAACCGCCCGCCGCCGTACGTCGCCGAGCCGTTGGTGCGGTCGCCGAGGACGAGGAGCAGCGTCCCCTCGTCGTCGAAGGCGGCCAGGTTGTACGGCGTGCCGTCGAGCGTGAAGGTGATGTCGCCGGGCACCGCGTGGTCGCGGGTGCCGCCGGCGTCCTTGAGGTGCTCGAAGGGCAGCAGGCGCGTGTCGGACACCGGGGTGAAGACGGCCTCGATCACCCATTCGGGAGCGAACGGGAAGACGTCGATGGTCTCGAAGTGACGGATGGCGGGCGACTCCGCGTCCCACAGCCGGATGCCGTGCTCGGGCTCGCCGGTCGCGATGTGGGTCCGCTCGATCCGCGTGGCCGTGACGCTCGGCGGCCGGCCGGCGAGGGCCTCCTCAAGGGACACCTCCTCGCCCGGGGCCGGCCACAGCGTCTCCACCAGAGCCAGGTTGCCCAGCGGGGCCCGTACGGCGGCCAGCCGCTCCGCCCGCCACGCCTCCCACCCGGCTCGGGCGGCTTCGATCGTGGCTGCGGAGGCGCGTGAAGACATGGCGGTAATGCTCGTTTCGGTAGATCAGCACCTTTAGTGAGGTTTGAGCATTACCCTACATAATCGGTAGGATTATGACCAATTGATCACTTCACCGTGGCGCGGGGGTCCCTCTCCCACTCGACGAACTGGCCGCTCTCGCCGAGCAGCGCGGTCGCCAGCCAGACGAACACGCCGAAGTCGTCCACGATTCCCAGACCGAGCAGGAAGTCGGGGATCACGTCGATGGGCGACACGATGTAGGCCACGGCCATGCCGAGCATGGCGAGCTTGCCCTTGGTCAGGCCCCGATAGTCGCCCTTCACCGCCGCGCGGAGCATCCGGGGCACGGCCCGCAGCCGGGCCGAAAGGCCCGGCGAGCCGGGCTTGGAGACCTCGCGGTAGGCGCGCCAGGTGGCCGCCGCACGTCCTGCCTTCGCCATGAGGACACCTCCAGGGGGATACCTCTGCCCGCTTTGCCCTTTGGTTAACGTACGGCTGCTTAACGTACGGCGGGGCCCACCCGGTTCCGGCTGTCAGGCTTCCGGCGCGAGCGCGCGTACGGTCTCGGCGAGCGGCAGGTCGCCGCCCGGCAGCGGGGCGAGCACGGGCGTGTCCAGCCCGGCGGCCACGTACTCCCGCACCCGGGCGCGGCAGGTCGCCGCGTCGCCGTGCACGACGAGGTCGTCCACCACCTCGTCGGGGATCGCCTTCAGCGCGGCCTTCCGGTCCCCGGCCGCCCACGCCTCCTGCATGGGCCGCAGCAGCTCTCCCCGGCCCAGCCACTCGTGGAACGCCGCGTACACCGGCACGGTCAGATAGGCGGCCAGCAGCCGGCGGCCGATCTCGCGGGCCTTCGCCGCGTCCTCGGTCACCACGACGAACAGCCGCGCGGTCAGCTCGGTCTCCGGGCCCAGCTCGCCCCGCACCTGCCGTACGTCCTGGGGCGACAGCCAGTTGGTGATCGCGCCGTCGGCCTCGCGGGCGGCCAGGCGGAGCATCCCGGGCCGCAGCGCGGCCAGCACGATCTTCGGCGGCGTCGCGGGGGCCTTCTCCAGCCGGAAGCCCTTGACGGCGAAGGTCTCGTAGCTCTCGCTCACCTTCTCCCCGGCCAGGGCCGCCCGCAGGAAGCGCAGGGTGTCGCGCACCCGCGCGTACGGCTTGTCGAACTCGCCGGCGTTCCAGTTGCCCACGATGACCGGGGACGACGCGCCGATGCCCAGCACGAACCTGCCGGGGGCGAGGTCCGCCAGCGTCGCCGCCGACATGGCCAGCAGGGCCGGGCCGCGGGTGTAGACGGGGACGATCGCGGTGCCCAGGCGCAGGGACGGCGCCCACTCGGCCGCCAGGGCCAGCGGGACGAACCCGTCCGTGCCGCCCACCTCGGCCGACCACGCGTCGGTGTAGCCCAGCGCGGGCAACTCGGCGACGAGCTCCTTCGACTCGACCGGCGTCTGCCCGAAGAACGGAATCGTCATGCCCCAGCGGTCCACGGCCACCCCTCTCACGGTTGTGACCCGACCATACCAACCGGACGGTATGGAGTCGCGGTCACGCCCGAAGTTCGTGCACCACCTCGATCACTTCCCTGGCCACGCCCTTGATACCGGGCAGGTGCGACAGGCCGACCAGCCGGTCGACGAGCGGGACGACCCGGTCGATCAGCCGATAGGTGCGCGCGCAGCCGGGCGAGTTGTCGTGGACCCAGAACAACACGACCCCCATCCACAGCAGCCACAGCAGTTCGGGAAGCTCCTCGCGCAGCTCGTCGTCCATCCGTCCGGCCGATCCCTCGACCACCTCCCGATAGAGCGCAATGGCCGACTCGCGGGCGGGCGCCGACTCGGCGCTGAACGGGCTCAGGGGGTTGCTGGGCTCCGCCGCGTGCTTGAAGAACTTCACCGCGAACTCGTGGTAGGGCTCGGAGATCCGCACCCATTCCCGCAGCACGCCGCCGAGCCGTCCGGCGAACGATCTCTCGGCGGCGAACACCTCACGGCAGGCCGCCTCGTGTGTCTCCTGCGCCCGGTCGTAGTACGCCTGGATCAGCTGTTCCTTGGACCTGAAGTAGTAGTAGGCGTTGCCCACCGACACGCCGGCCTCCGCGGCGATGGCACGCATGGTGGTCGCTTCGTACCCCCGATCCCTGAACAACCGGAGGGCCGTCTCGACGATCTGCTCCCGTGTACTCTCGGCCACGCTCGTCACTGTACGGCTCGGGCCCGTGTCCGGTCATGAACCGACAAGATGATCCACGAGTCGCGGCAAACCGCGTCGTGGCAGCGAGCCTGCCCGTTCCCACGTGTGGCATTGAAGACCTCAGCCCCCGTCGTCGACCAAGGAAACACCGAGGAAGCGAGGCACGTGGAAGTCCGCCCGTCATGGCGGGGGCTGGCCGGCATCGGCACCGCCGTACTGATCTGCCTGCCCATGCAGCACGGCAGGGACCCCCTCCCCCCTCCGTCACCGCCGCCCGCGGCCGATCCCGGTGTCGAGGTGAGCGGGGAGGTGAGCGTTGAGGTGAGCGGGGAGGTGAGGGGGGAGATCTCCCTCCCGCCGCTGCTGGCCGGCACGTTCATCGCCACGGTGAAGACCTGGGACACGATGGCGGCGGACGAGCGGATCGGCCACGCGCGAGCGGCCGGCCTGCTGCTGGACGCCGGGGTGCGCCGGAAGTCGACCGGAGGCTGCACCGACCGCCGCCGCCCCTCCTGCACGTCGCTGGAGGCGATCCGCTACGGCACGCTGATGCGCACCATCGACCTGCGGCGCGACAGCGGCTGCCCGGTGACGGTCACCGGCGGCACCGAGACCGGGCACGCCGACGGCCGCTACAGCCACGGCAACGGCTACAAGGTGGACCTCGCGCACAACCGGTGCCTCGACGCGTACATCACCGGCGCCCATCACTACTGGCGCACGCGCGCCGACGGCGCGGCGCTGTATCGCGCCGCGCCGCCGGACATGGGAGCGGAGGTGGGATCGGACATGAGAGGTGATGTGTGGGCCGACGAGCCGACCCACTGGGACGTGCTGTTCCGGTGACGACCTACGCGAACTCGGTCGCGACCAGCGCGGCGATCTCGGCGGTGTTCAGCGCCGCGCCCTTGCGCAGGTTGTCGCCGCACAGGAACAGGTCGAGCGTGTTCGGGAAGTCGATCGCCTGGCGGATCCGCCCGACGTAGGTCGGGTCGGTGCCCACGACGTCGGCCGGCGTGGGGAACACGCCGTTCGCGGGGTCGTCGAGCACCACGACGGTCGGCGCGGCGTCGAGGATCGCCCGGGCGCCCTCGACCGTGACCTCCCGCTCGAACGTCGCGTGGACGGCCAGCGAGTGGGTGGTCACCACCGGGACGCGCACGCAGGTCGCCGAGACCTTCAGGCCGGGGATGCCGAGGATCTTGCGCGACTCGTTGCGGACCTTCAGCTCCTCGGAGGTCCAGCCGCCGTCCTTGAGCGAGCCCGCGAGCGGCACCACGTTGAGCGCCAGCGGGGCCGGGAACGGCGAGCCGGCCAGGTCGGGCACGGCCTTGCGCACGTCGCCCGCCACGGTGCCCATCGTCCGGTCGCCGGCGACGGCCTCGATCTCGGCGTACAGCCGCTCGGGCCCGGCCACGCCGGCGCCGGACACCGCCTGGTAGGAGGCGACGACCAGCTCGCGCAGGCCATACTCGCGGTGCAGCGCGCCCATCGCGGCCATCATCGACAGCGTGGTGCAGTTGGGGTTCGAGATGATCCCCTTGGGCCGGTTGCGGGCCTGCTCGGGGTTGCACTCGGGCACCACGAGCGGCACGTCCGGGTCCATGCGGAAGGCGCCGGAGTTGTCCACGGCCACCGCACCGCGCGAGGCGGCGATCGGTGCCCACTCGGCGGAGACCTCGTCCGGCACGTCGAACATCGCGATGTCGACGCCGTCGAACGCCTCCGGCGACAGCGCCTGGACGACGACGTCCTCGCCGCGCACGCTCAGCACCTTGCCCGCCGACCGCGGCGAGGCGATCAGCCGGATCTCGCCGTACGCGTCGGACAGGTCGGTGCGGCCGGTCAGGATGTCGAGCATGACGGTGCCGACGGCACCGGTCGCGCCGACGACGGCGAGGGTGGGCTTGCGGCTCATCGTCCGGTACCTCCGTACACAACGGCCTCGACCTGGTCGGCGTCGAGGTCGAACGCGCGGTGGGCGGCGGCGACCGCGGTGTCCACCTCGTTCTGCCCCACGACGACGGAGATGCGGATCTCCGAGGTCGAGATCATCTCGATGTTGACCCCGGCGTCGGCCAGCGCGCCGAAGAACTTGGCGGTGACACCCGGGTGCGAGCGCATGCCCGCACCGATCAGGGAGACCTTGCCGATCTGGTCGTCGTACAGCAGCGACTCGAAGGCGACCTGGTTCTGGATCTTCTTCAGCGCCGTGAGGGCCGTCTGGCTGTCGTTGGCCGGGAGCGTGAAGGAGATGTCGGTGCGACCGGTCGCCGCGGCCGACACGTTCTGGACGATCATGTCGATGTTGATCTCGGCGTCCGCCAGCGTGCGGAAGATGGCCGCCGCCTCGCCGACCTTGTCGGGCACCCCGACCACAGTGATCTTGGCCTCGCTCCGGTCGTGCGCGACCCCGGAGATGATGGGCTGCTCCACTTCGGTTCCTTCGCTGTAGGGGTCGGAGACGACCCAGGTGCCTTCCCTCGTGCTGAACGAGCTTCTGACGTGGATGGGCAGGTCGAACCTGCGGGCGTACTCCACGCAGCGCAGGTGCAGGATCTTCGCCCCGCACGCCGCCATCTCCATGGCCTCGTCATAGGAGATCCGCGGGATCTGCCGCGCCGTACGGACGATGCGGGGATCGGCGGTGTAGATGCCGTCCACGTCGGTGTAGATCTCACAGACGTCCGCGCCGAGCGCCGCCGCGAGCGCGACGGCCGTGGTGTCGGACCCGCCCCGGCCCAGCGTCGTGATGTCCTTGCTGTCCTGGGAGACGCCCTGGAACCCGGCCACGATCGCGATCTGACCGGCGTCGACGGCCTCCTGGATGCGGCTGGGCGTCACGTCGATGATGCGCGCCTTGCCGTGCGTCGAGTCGGTGATGACACCGGCCTGCGAGCCGGTGAAGCTGCGCGCCTCGTGACCGAGGTTGGCGATCGCCATCGCGAGCAGCGCCATCGAGATCCGCTCACCCGAGGTCAGCAGCATGTCGAGCTCGCGGCCGGGCGGCAGCGGCGACACCTGCTGGGCGAGGTCGAGCAGCTCGTCGGTCGTGTCGCCCATCGCGGAGACCACCACCACGACGTCGTTGCCCGCTTTTTTCGTCGCGACGATCCGCTGGGCGACCCGCTTGATGCAGGACGCGTCGGCTACGGAGGAACCACCGTACTTCTGCACAACGAGCGCCACTGGAATCTCCAACGAATCAGGACGTGGAGCTCACAGTGTACTTGGACGTCCCAAACTGAGACCGGCACCGACCAGCATGTGGACGCCCCGCCGTACGGTCAGACGGCGGTGCCCTCTTCCACCACGTCCAGCCGGGTGTGCGCGACGAGCGCCTGCAGGGCCCGCAGCGCCGCGCCCGCGTGGTTGCCCCAGGTGTTGAAGTAGGAGTACTGCCACCACCACAGCGCCTCCAGCGGACGGCCCGCCTGGTAGTGCCGCAGCCCGTGGATGAGGTCGGCCGCCACCGCCGTGAGGTCGTCCGACAGCCGGTAGGGGGTGACCACGGTGTCCTTGTAGGGGTCGAACACCTCGGCGTAGTCGTCCACCGGGGCGAGGCGGGCGGCGAGAGCCGTACGGAGGGGGTCGATGTCGGGGTCCTCGCTCAGCGCGGGCTCGACGTTGCCCTGGAGGATCACGTCCTGGGCGGCCCCGAGCTGGGTGCCCGCGAGGCTGACCTGGGCCACCTCCACCAGGAGAAGCGGCAGCGTCGCGTCGCCGCCCTCACCGCCGGCCAGGCGGGTGAGGCCGTCGATGAAGTTCTGCGCGTGTCCGGCGACGCGTGCGGCCAGGTCGTTCCACTCGTCAGACATCCAGCAGCCTCCGTCCTTCGAAAGCGCGGCCCAGAGTGACCTCGTCGGCGTACTCGAGATCACCGCCCACAGGCAGACCGCTGGCCAGTCGGGTCACTTTCAATCCCAGGGGCTTGACGAGCCTGGCCAGATAGGTGGCCGTCGCCTCGCCCTCGAGGTTCGGGTCGGTCGCGAGGATCAACTCGGTCACCTGTCCGTCGGCCAGCCGGGTCATCAGCTCGCGGATCTTCAGGTCGTCCGGGCCGACGCCGTCGATCGGGCTGATCGCCCCGCCGAGCACGTGGTAGCGACCACGGAACTCGCGGGTCCGCTCGATCGCCACCACGTCCTTCGACTCCTCGACCACGCAGATGACGTGCGGGTCACGCCGCGCGTCGCGGCAGATCCGGCACTGGTCCTCTTCGGCCACGTTTCCGCACACGCGGCAGAAGCGCACCTTCTCCTTCACTTCGAGCAGCGCGTGCGCGAGCCGCTTGACGTCGGCCGGGTCGGCCGCGAGGAGGTGGAACGCGATCCGCTGCGCGCTCTTGGGACCGACGCCGGGCAGCAGCCCGAGCTCGTCGATCAGGTTCTGGACGACCCCTTCGTACATGCTTCTAGAACCCCGGCAGCTGGCCGCCGAGGCCGCCCCCGAGTCCCTGCGCGAGCGGGCCGAGCTTCTCCTGCTGCAGCTCCCCCGCGGCGCGTACGGCGTCCCGCACGGCGGCGAGCACGAGGTCCGCGATCGTCTGCGCGGTCTCCTCCGGGTCGCTCGCGTCGATGGCCAGCGGGCTGATCTCGAGCTCGAGAAGCTCGCCGCTGCCGTTGACGGTGGCGACGACCAGGCCGCCTCCGGCACTGCCCTCGACCTCGGCGTCGCTGAGCTCCTGCTGCGCGGTGACGAGCTGCTGCTGCATCAGCTGAGCCTGCTCCAGCAACTGCTGGAGGTTGACATCCCCTGGGTTCACGATGGTTGCGCTCCTCAGCGTCCAGCGACGTGTTCGTCGCGACCGAGCCTACGGTGTCCGCCCCGGTTCCGCACCGGCGTGCGTACGTGTTCCGCGCCGGGTCGCAGGCGGACGAACACCGGTTACCCCACCAGTCTCCGTCCATGCGGCGGCGGTTCTTCAGGCAGGGAAGGCGCTCAGGAGTGGTCGATCTCCTCGATGACGCGACCGCCCAGCTCGCGCTGGATCAGCGCCATGCCCGACAGCTCGCTGACGTCCGCGTCGTCGTCGTTGAGCGGGTCCACGTCATCGTCAGGCCGGGAGGATCCGCCGCCCTTGCGGCCGGGCACCGTCTCCGGCCAGGCCTGCCGGGGGCCGGTCTGGGCGGCGGCCCTGGCCGCCGAGCGCGCCGCGGCCAGGCCCGGGCCCGGCGCGGACCGTGACGATGACGATGACGGGGACGGGGACGGGGACGGGGACGGGGACGGGGACGGCGCGTCGTAGTCGTCGGACGGCGCGTCCGGCCACGACTCGTCGGTCGTGCCGGCGGGCGACGCCGCGGGTGCGGCGGCCTTCCGCTCCGGAGCCGGGGCGGTTTTGGGAGCGGCGGCCTGCGGCGGCGCGGGCGTAGGAGCCGACGCGGCGGGCGCGGCCGGCGGAGCCGGTGGAGCCGTGGGCGCGGAAGACGGCGCAGGGGACGAGGTGGGGGACGAGGTGGGGGACGGGGTGGGCGCCGGCGGACCGGACGGCCCGCGGGTGGCGGGACCGGCAGGGCCGGGGCCCGAACCGCCGACGACGACATCGACGCGCCAGGTGCCGCCGAGCACGTCGCCGAGCGCGGCGGCCACCACCTCGTCGCGCTTGCCCTTGAGGAAGCCCTGCACGTCGCCCGGCTTCTCGAAGCCGACGGTCACGACGTTGCCCTCGACGCCGAGCAGCCTGCCCTGCGCGTTGAGGATCATCCAGGCCACCCGCTGGCGGTTCTTGATCGCTTCGAGCACCCGAGGCCACGCCTGCTGCACCGGCCCACCGCCCACGGCGGGTGCCTGGGCCTGCTGCGCCTGCGGAGGCGGCGACGCCGCCCCGGCGCCGGGCCGTACGGGGGTCGGCCAGTCGTCCGCGGCCGGGCCGGGAGCCTGTGTCGGAGACGGTGCCGGGGTCGCGGGCTGTGGAGCCACGGGGGCCTGGGGAGCCGCGGACGACACGGGAGCCGGCGGCGCGACGGTGTGGGTCCCGGCCGCGACGCCGCGCTCCAGCCGTTCGAGGCGGGTCAGCAGCGCGGCCTCGCCCTGGTCGGCCCCGGGCAGCAGCACGCGGGCGCACATCAGCTCCAGCAGCAGCCGGGGGGAGGTCGCGCCGCGCATCTCGGTCAGCCCGGCGTTGAACACCTCGGCCGCCCGGGTCAGCTCGGCGGGGCCCATCGACGCCGCCTGCGCCTGCAGACGCTCCAGCTCGTCGGCCGGCCGGTCGAGCAGGCCGCTGCCCGCGGCCTCGGGGACGTTGGAGAGGATCACCAGGTCGCGGAAGCGTTCGAGCAGGTCCGTGGCGAAGCGGCGCGGGTCGTGACCACCCTCGATCACCCGGTGCACGGCGTGGAACACGGCCGCGCCGTCCCGCTTGGCGAACGCGTCGACCACCTCGTCCAGCAGGTCGCCGTCCGTGTAGCCGAGCAGGGACACCGCCCGCTGATAGGTGATGCCCGACTCGTCGGCGCCCGCGAGGAGCTGGTCGAGGATCGACAGGGTGTCGCGGGCCGATCCCGCCCCCGCCCGTACGACCAGCGGTAACGCCGCCGGCTCGTACGGCACGGACTCGGAGTCGAGAATCTCCTCCATGAGGCGGCGCAGGGTCGCGGGCGGCATCAGCCGGAAGGGATAGTGGTGCGTGCGGGACTTGATCGTCCCGATGACCTTCTCCGGCTCGGTGGTGGCGAAGACGAACTTGAGGTGCGGCGGCGGTTCCTCCACCAGCTTCAGCAGCGCGTTGAAGCCCTCACGGGTGACCATGTGGGCCTCGTCGATGATGTAGATCTTGTAGCGCGCCGAGACGGGGGCGAAGAAGGCCCGTTCGCGCAGGTCGCGGGCGTCGTCCACACCGCCGTGCGACGCCGCGTCGATCTCGATGACGTCGAGGTGGCCGGGCCCGGTGGGGGCCAGCGCGACGCACGACTCGCACTCCCCACAGGGGTCGGGCGTGGGGCCTTTCTCGCAGTTCAGCGACCGGGCGAGGATGCGGGCGCTGGAGGTCTTGCCGCAGCCGCGCGGACCGCTGAAGAGATAGGCGTGATGGATCCGGCCGCTGCGCAACGCCTGGCGCAACGGGTCGGTGACGTGCTCCTGCCCCTTGACCTCGGCGAACGTCCCGGGCCTGTACTTGCGGTACAGCGCAAGACTCATGCCGCCTCCTCGGAGGGTCGACCCGGCCGGAGTACCCCGCTAACGGAGAGACCCCTCGCACACCCGCCAGAGCCCGCTTATCCTTGCTGCCTTCCGGCCCTGGGGAGGTTCACAGGATGACGCCGCGCGAGGGGTCCGTTCCACAGTCTAGCCACTCGACGGGTGTGCGCGGGCCGTCGAGACAACAGTCGAAACCACGCCGGAAAGTGGGCTAAGCTGTCCGACGGAGGATTCGCCTAGTTGGCCTAGGGCGCACGCTTGGAAAGCGTGTTGGGGGCAACCCCTCAGGAGTTCGAATCTCCTATCCTCCGCGCTTGGTTGAGCAGCAAGAACGCGAAAGGCCCGGTCCATCCAGCCGGGCCTTTCGCGTATCCGGAGATTCACCAGGAAATCGGCCCTGCGTCGTCGAAGAACCCGCCGGTCGGGCCGTCGTCGGGCAGGGTCGCCAGCTTGATCGCGATCGCCGCGCCCTGTTCCGGCGTACGGACGCCGCGGAAGCCGTTGAGGTCGGTCGCACAGAACCCCGGGCAGCCGAGGTTGATCAGGATGTTCGTGTCCTGTAGCTCCTTGGCGTACTGCACGGTGACGGCGTTGAGGAACGTCTTCGACGGCGCGTACGCGGCGGCGATCGGGCCCGTCTCGACGCCCGGAGCGGTCTGCCGGGTGAGAGAGCCGACGGTGCTCGACATGTTCACGATCCGCGGCGACGCCGAGCGGCGCAGCAGCGGCAGCATCGCGTTGATGACGCGGATGACGCCGATCACGTTGGTCTCCACGGTCGCCCGCATCGTGGCGGGGTCCACCGTGGTGGGCGTCTGCGGCATGCCCCCGGTGATCGCCGCGTTGTTGACGAGCACGTCGAGGCGGCCCCCGCGCTCCTCGATCAGCGCGGCGGCGGCGGCCACGCTCGCGTCGTCGGTCACGTCGAGCGGCACGCCGAACGCGTCGACGCCGGCCGCGCGCAGCTTCTCCACCGCGGACTCGCGGCGCTCGTCCTCGCGGGCGCCGACGCCGACACTCCAGCCGAGGGCGCCGAGGCCGGCCGCGATCTCATAACCGATCCCCTTGTTCGCGCCGGTGACCAGCGCGATCGTCTGTTCGCTCATGCGTCTCATCCTGTCCGCGACCCCGCCGGGACCTCCAACACCGTTTGGTCCACCATCGATACCTCGCGGGTATCGATCCCGCGCTCCCCGGGGATACCGTGGCGGCGTGGAGACGCGGGAACTGCGGTATTTCGTCACCGTCGCCGAGGAGATGCACTTCGGACGGGCCGCCCATCGGCTCGGGATCGCGCAGCCGCCGCTGTCGCGGGCGATCAGCCGGCTCGAACGGCGGCTCGGGGTGGTGCTGTTCGAGCGCACGAGCCGCTCCGTCACGCTGACCGAGGCCGGGTCGGTGCTGCTGCGCGAGGGCCGGGCGGCCCTCGACGCGGTCGAGGCCGCCGAGCGCCGCACCCGCCGCACCGCGCTCGCCGCTACCGGCAGCCCCAGCCTGGTCCTCGTCACGAAGGCCGGAGCGGCCGCCGAACTGCTGCCCAAGCTGCTCGACGCGTACGCCGCCGAGCCCGGCGCGGTCGCCGTCGACGTGCTCCTGTGCGGCATCGGCGAGCAGGAGCGCCTGCTGCGCGACGGGCGGGCCGACGTGGCGCTGCTGCACCGGCCGTTCGACTCGGCGTCCGGGTTCGACACCGAGGAGCTGCGTACGGAGGGGCAGGTGGCCGTCCTGCCGGCCGGGCATCCCCTGGCCACCCGGTCGCACGTGCTGATGGCCGACGTCACCGCCCTGCCCGGGCTGCCGATGCCGCGCTGGCCCAACCTCGACGGCACCTACCCGGACGGCCCCGGTCCGCAGGTCCGCGATCATGCGCAGCTGCTCCAGCTGATCGCGCTCGGCCGGGCCGCGGCGGTGCTGCCGGAGTCGGCCAGGGCCTATCTGCCCGCCGGTCTCGCCGCGGTGCCGGTGCTGGACGCCCCGGAGGTGACGACGCTGATCGCGTGGCCGCCGCACAGCCGCTCGCAGGCCGTCGCCGGGTTGGTCCGGGCCGCCACCCGTCTCTAGGTCGTGTCTCCCTAGGCTGGCCCGCATGGAACTGATCGACTTCCCGGCGAGTCCGCGTGCGGGAGACCTCGACGTCCGGTGGATCCACGGCTCGGAGTCGGCCAAGCACAACGCCGACCCCGACATCCAGGTGCACCGCTACGACGAGCACACGTACGTCCTGCGCCAGAACAAGGCGATCAACTACGAGGCGCCCTTCATGTTCCTGATGTTCGGGAACACCCGGGCGCTCCTGCTCGACACCGGCGCGACCGCCTCACCCGCGTACTTCCCGCTGCGCCGGACGGTGGACGAGATCGTGGACCGCTGGCTGGCCGATCACCCCCGCGAGGACTACGGGCTCCTCGTCGCCCACACGCACGGCCACGGCGACCACATCGCGGGCGACGGCCAGTTTCGCGACCGCCCGCACACGGTGATCGTGGATCCCGCGCCGGAGCGCGTACGCGAGTTCTTCGGCCTCGGCGACGATCTCGACACGCCCGGCGCCGTCGACCTGGGCGGCCGCGTCCTGGACGCGGTGGCGAGCCCCGGACACCACAAGTCCGCCGTGACCTTCTACGACCGGGCCACCGGTCTGCTGCTGACCGGTGACACCGTCTATCCCGGGCGGCTGTACGTCGCCGACTGGCCGGCGTTCGCGCAGACGATCGACCGCCTGGTGAAGTTCGCCGAGGACCGCCCCGTCACCCACGTGCTCGGCTGCCACATCGAGATGACCACCACGCCGGGCGAGGACTACCGGATCCGCACCACCTATCAGCCGGACGAGCCGCCGCTCCAGATGACGGTGGAGCACCTGCGGCAGGTCCGCGACGCGGTGGCGGAGATCGGCGGCCGGCCCGGCGTCCACGTCTATCCCGACTTCATCGTCTACGCCTAGCGATCAGATCCAGGCGCGCAGCAGCATGCGGCTCAGCCAGGCGTCGTACGGAATGGGCACGGCGGTGAGCACGGGCGACAGCCACCAGAAGTTCACGAGCGCGAGCAGTGTGAACGCGCCCACCACCGCCGCCCCCGTGGAGCGCCGCGCGGCCGGCGCGCCCGGCGGCCCGAGGACGAGCCCGCACGCCAGCACGATCGCGAGGACCATGAACGGCACCGCCGGAAGGGCGTAGAACAGGTACATGGTGCGGTCGTCGGCCAGCGCGAAGTAGAACCACGGCAGCCATCCCGCGCCGTAGGCGAGCAGGACGGCGCCGGCCCGCCAGTCGCGGGTCCCCAGATACCACGCCACCATCGCGACCAGCGCGAGCAGCCCGCCGTACCAGATCACCGGGGTGCCGGTCCCGAGGATCTCCTGGGAGCAGGAGGCGGCGCCGCACGTGCCGCCGGGCGACCGGTAGAAGAACGCGATGGGCCGCAACAGCAGCGGCCAGGTCCACGGGTCCGATTGGTAGTCGTGGTGCGTGCTCAGCCCTTGGTGGAAGCCGAACACCTGGCTCTGGTAGTCCACCAGGGAGCGAAGCGAGTCGAAGACGAAGTAGGCCCAGCCGTTCGAGGTCGCGCGGTCCCAGTTGCGGCCCCACCCTCCGGCCGAGGCGAACCATCCGGCGAACGACGCGACGTAGACGACGACCGGCACGGCGCCGAGCCAGGCGAGGCCGAGCGGCCAGTCGAGGCGGGCGGCCCGCCGACAGGGCCGGGGCAGGCCGACGGCACGCCGGGCCCCGCAGTCCCAGACGAGCGTCATGATCCCGAACGCCACGACGAACAGCAGGCCGGTCCATTTGGTCGCCGACGCCGCGCCCAGGCACACGCCGGCCGCCAGCCGCCAGGGCCGCAGGCCGAGCCGGGGAGGGGGCCCGAGCAGGGCGGAGGTGCGATACCACTCCGTCAGGCGGGTGCGGGCCGCGTCGCGGTCGGCGACCAGGCAGGCGAAGCCCGCGAGCACCCAGAACATGAGGAAGATGTCGAGCAGGGCGGAGCGCGACAGCACGAGATGCAGGCCGTCGATGGCCAGCAGCAGCCCGGCGAGGCAGCCGAGGAGGGTCGAGCGGGTCATCCGGCGGGCGGTCCGCGCCAGGACCAGCACGCTGAGCGTGCCCGCGAGCGCGGCGACGCACCGCCACCCGAAGGGCGTGACGCCGAAAAGCCACTCTCCTGCCCCGATGAGCCATTTGCCGAGCGGCGGGTGGGCGACGTATGCGGCGCACTCCTCGACCGTGCCGCACGCCTTGAACACGTCCGTGCCGCCGCGTACGAACACCTGGTCGGCGCCGTCGGCGAACTGCCGCTCGACCCCGAACCTGATCAGCGAATAGGCGTCCTTGGCGTAGTAGACCTCGTCGAAGACGAGCGCGTGCGGGACATCGAGGCGATAGAACCGGAGGAACCCCCCGAAAGCGGCCACGGCCAGCGGGCCGAACCACCCCCGCCCGCCCGGCATCGGCGGCACCAGCCGGGGTAAGGCGGTCAGAGGCACGCGGTGATCCTAACCCGGCAAAACCCGAAGATCAGGGCAAGACGGATCCGGCATGGCGTTCGTCCCGCATGATCATCGCCGTCCGGGGCAGTAGCCCGCCGACCACCGGCCACTCCATTGGGAGCGTCGCAGATGGATTTCGATGACCGAGCGCAACTCGACGCCTCGCAGGTCGAGGACGTCGGCCGTGGAGGAGGGTTACGCGGCGGGGGTCTGGCCGTCGGCGGCGGAGCCGCCGGCATCATCGCCCTCATCCTGGCCCTGATCTTCGGCGTCAACCCCGGCGACATCACCGGCCGCGACGAGCCCGCCGGCCTGCAGCCGACCAGCGACCTGAGCGCGCAGTGCAAGACCGGCGCCGACGCCGACCAGTCGGAGAAGTGCCGCGTCGTGGGCGTCGTCAACAGCATCCAGAAATACTGGGGCGAGCAGATCGACGGCTATTCCGGCGCGAAGACCACGCTGTTCTCCGGCGGGGTGCAGACCGGGTGCGGCGCCGCGGACTCGTCCGTCGGCCCCTTCTACTGCCCCGCCGACAAGCACGTCTACCTGGACCTGTCGTTCTTCGACGAGCTCCAGTCGCGGTTCGGGGCCAAGGGCGGCCCGTTCGCCCAGGCGTACGTGATCGCCCACGAGTACGGCCACCACGTGCAGGACCTGCTCGGCACGATGAACCGGGTGGGCCAGGACCAGGGCGCGCAGAGCGGCTCGGTGCGGCTCGAACTCCAGGCCGACTGCTACGCCGGCGTGTGGGCCAAGAACGCGGTGGACACCGGCTTCTACGCCAAGCCGTTCACCGACGCCGACATCCAGGAGGCGCTCGACGCCGCCGCGGCGGTGGGCGACGACCGCATCCAGGAGCAGGTGCAGGGCAGGGTCAACCCGGACGCGTTCACCCACGGCACCTCCGCCCAGCGGCAGAAGTGGTTCACGAACGGCTACGCGTCGGGCGACCCGGCGCGCTGCGACACCTTCTCCGGGGGCATCTGAGACCCTATAAAGGGCCTCGGGCGCGAACCTTTGCGTCGTCTCCTAAACTACATACCGTGATCTTTAAGTTGGTCGGTGACGGACGGCCCTATCCCGAGCACGGACTGTCGTCCCGCGAGTGGGCGAAGATCCCGCCCCGGCAGGTCCGGCTCGACACACTGATCACCACGAAGGCGGTGCTCGACCTGCACTCGTTGCTGGCCAAGGACTCGACCTTCTACGGCGACCTGTTCCCGCACGTGGTGCAGTGGAAGGGCGAGCTCTACCTGGAAGACGGCCTGCACCGCGCCCTGCGCGCCGCCCTCCACCAGCGCTCGGTGCTGCACGCCCGCGTGCTGGAGGTCCAGGACTAGGCCGGTCTCCGGGCGAGATCCGCTGTCTGCCTGCTTCGGTAGCCTTACGGTCATTTGACGTGACCTGCCCTCGAAAGAAGGGAGCCGGGCAGTGCTCGACGACGCCGGACTCCACGCCCTCCGCGAGGCGGCTCGGCTGTCTCCTGACAACCTTCCCCTGCGGCGCCACCTCGCCGAGCAGCTTCTGACCAAGGGTTACCTCGCCGAGGCCGAAACCGAGTTCCGCGCCGCCCTCGTGCTGTCGCCGCAGGACCCGGACGTCATCGCCGGTCTCGCGGAGGCCTTCGTACGGCAGAGCGCGTACGGCGCCGCGCTGTCGGCGCTGGAACCGCTCCTGGCGGCTCCCGGGCACGCGCCGCGTGTGGGGCTGCTCGCCGCGAGGGCGCTGCTGGGCGAGGGCGACGTGGCCGGGGCGGCGCGCCGGTATCACGACGCGGTCGCCCGTGATCCCTCGCTGGCCGACCCCGATCTCGCCGCCCGGCTGACCCCCCAGCCCGTCCCTGCCGCCCCGCCGTACGCGCCCGAAACACCCCTTTACGGCGCAGAGGCCGAGCGCTCGGGCGTCACGTTCGCCGACGTGGCCGGCATGGAGGCGGTCAAGGAGTCGTTGCGGCTGAAGCTCCTGCTGCCCGTCCAGCAGCCCGAGCTGTTCGCCGCGTTCGGCAAGCGGGCGGGCGGCGGCGTGCTGCTGTACGGCCCTCCGGGCGCGGGCAAGACCCACCTGGCGAGGGCCGCGGCCGGCGAGCTCGGCGCGGCGTTCATCAGCGTCGGGCTGGCCGACATCCTCGACATGTACATCGGCTCCA
The DNA here is from genome assembly GCF_006874475.1 of Microbispora hainanensis. Classification (GTDB taxonomy): domain Bacteria; phylum Actinomycetota; class Actinomycetes; order Streptosporangiales; family Streptosporangiaceae; genus Microbispora; species Microbispora hainanensis. The sequence goes on along the minus strand of NZ_VIRM01000021.1, from coordinate 92,646 downwards.
GCGAGCGCAACCTGCGGGCCACGTTCGAGATGGCCCGCCGCCACCGGCCGTGCGTGCTCTTCTTCGACGAGGTGGACGCGCTGGCCGCGCGCCGCTCGGACATGCGGCAGGCGCACACCCGGCAGCTGGTCAACCAGTTCCTGGCCGAGCTCGACGGCGTGGAGGAGAACGCCAACGAGGGCGTCCTCGTGCTGGCGGCCACCAACGCGCCCTGGTACATCGACGTGGCCTTCCGGCGTCCCGGGCGGTTCGACCAGATGGTGTTCGTGCCCCCGCCGGACGCCTCGGCCCGCGCCGCCATCCTGCGCATCCTGTGCCGCGACAAGCCGCTCGCCGAGATGGACTACGACGCGGTGGCGAAGGTGACGGACGGCTTCGTCGGCGCGGACCTCAAGGGCGTGGTCGACCGCGCCGTGGAGACCAAGCTGCGCCAGTCGATCAGCGCGGGCCGTCCCCTCCCGCTGACGACGAACGACCTGCTCACCGTGGCCCAGGCGACGCGGCCGACGGCCGTGAAGGAGTGGCTGGGGACGGCGCGCAACTACGTCCTGCACGCCAACGACTCCGGGGCGTGGGACGAGCTGATGCCCTGGATCGACGGCAAGGCGGGCAGGACGGGCAAGAAGGGCAGCAAGGGCGGATGGTGACCGCCGCACCGCTGGAGCGGGCGCGGACACTGCTGGAGCTCAACCGTCCCGCCGAGGCCGAGCGGGAGCTGCGGGGCCTGCTCGCCGAGGATCCCCAGAACGTCAGCGGGCACGCCTACCTCGCGGTGGCGCTGGCGCAGCAGCGCAGGCCGGCCGAGGCGATCGGCGAGGCCGCGGAAGCCGTACGGCTCGCGCCGGACCACTGGTTCCCGCACTACGTGGCCGGTCAGGCGTACTACCGGGCGGGTCGCCCAAGGGAAGCCGCCGAGGCCACGCGGGCGTGCCTGGAGCTCGCCCCCGAGCACGCGCCGGCCTGGGAGCTGCTGGCCCGGGTGCACGTCGACGCGGCGCAGTGGCCGCTGGCGGCCGACGCGGCGCGCCACGGGCTCGCCCTCGCGCCCGAGGACGCCGACCTGGCGAGCCTGCTCGCGGTGGCCCTCGCCATGCTCGGCGACGCCGCCGAGGCCAAGGAGGCCGCCGCGCGGGCCGTGCGGCTCGATCCCGAGAGCGCCCTGGCCCACCTGGCGTACGGACGCGCGCAGCTCGCCTTCGGCTCACCCGGCGAGGCCGCCGGTGCGTTCCGCGAGGTGCTCCGCCTGTCTCCGGGGTTCGACCAGGCCAGGGACCTCCTGGTGGCGGCGCTCAAGCAGCGCAATCCGATCTATCGCCTGCTCGCCCGGCTGCGCGGCACGTTCTTCGGCGGGTGGCGGATGCTGCTCCTGCTGCCGGTCGCGCCTCCGGTCATCGCCCTGTTCGTCCTCATCGCGCTCCTGCACTGGGCGGCCTGGGTGGCCGAGGCGGTCACCACCCTGCGCCTGGCCCGCGCCAGGGCCACCCGGCTGCTCTTCGAGGGCCCGGAGGCGCGCACCGCCCTCGTGTGCTGCTGCCTACCGGCCCTGGGCGCGGCGCTGCTCGTCACGGGCGTGGCGACCGCCCAGGAGGCGGTGGGAACGGGCGGCGCGGCGGTCATGGCGCTGGTCACCCCCGTGCAGGAGGCGGCGCACACGAGCGCGCCCCGGGGCCGGGCCGTCCTGTACGGCTGGGCCATCCTCCTGGGACTGGCCGCCGCCCTGGCGATGCTCCTGTCCTCCACCTCCGGCGCGCTGCTCACCGCCTACGCCGCGCTGGCCGGCATCTGGATCGCGGCCGGCGTACGGCGCCTGGCCGGCCCCAAGTCGACCGCCCCCTGAACGCACAAGAGCCGCCGACCCGTTCACGCAGGTCAGCGGCTCTTTTTGGTGGCGGTGGAGGTGGGATTTGAACCCACGGTAGGTTGCCCTACACACGCTTTCGAGGCGTGCGCCCTCGGCCACTAGGCGACTCCACCGCGCAGCAGCTTACCGGACGAACCCCACTGCGCGTGCATCCGTTTTCTTCCGGCCGCCGGCTCAGGCGCGGCGGCCCGAGAAGAAGCCGGTCAGCACGGCCGCGCACTCGCCCGCCAGCACGCCCATGACCACCTCGGGCCGGTGGTTGAGCCTGCGGTCCCGCAGGACGTCCCACAGCGATCCGGCGGCGCCGGCCTTCTCGTCCGCCGCGCCGTACACGACGCGGTCCACGCGGGCGAGGACGGCGGCTCCGGCGCACATCGTGCAGGGTTCCAGGGTCACGACCAGCGTGCAGCCCGTCAGCCGCCAGTCGCCGATCCGCGCGGCGGCCGCGCGCAGGGCGAGCACCTCGGCGTGGGCCGTGGGGTCGGCGCTCGCCTCGCGGTCGTTGCCCGCGGCGGCGAGCACCTCTCCCGGCTCCTCCGAGCCGGGCCGTGACGGGCCCAGCACGACGGCGCCGACCGGCACCTCGCCACGCCCGCCCGCCCGTACGGCCTCCGCCAGCGCCAGCCGCATGGCGGCCTCGTACGCGTCGGGCGGGGAGGCGGTCACCGCAGCCGGTCGAGCTCGTCGGGGAAGCCGAGCCGTTCGGCGATGAGGGAGAGGATGTCGGCGGGCAGAACGCCCTCCTCCATGCTGAGCTCCACGAGCTCCTCCGCACTCAGCGAGAAGTCGGCGAGCAGCTCCAGGTCGCCGACCGGACGGATGCCGAGGTCGGGCGCGTCCTTGTCGACCACGACGCCGGCCAGCTCGGCGAAGATCTCGCCCAGAGGGTCGTTCTGCACGGCGTGCGCGTCGGAGATGAACACGCGGGGATCGAGGTCGTCCTCATAACGGATGATCGCGAACCACTCGTCCTCGACCTCCACGCAGAGCAGCGCGAGCTCATCGCCGCTGAGCCCCAGGGCTTCCTGCAGGGCGTCGCTCAGGTCGTCGGCGATCTCGGCCTCGCCGAGATCGACCTCGGCGCCGATCCACCGGCCGTCGATGCGGGCGAAACCGGCGGAGAAAAGGTTGGATCTGGAGGGCATTGCCGTCTCCCCAGGTCAGCCGATGGCGGCGTCGACGGCGCGTTCGAATGGCTGGGAGAAGCCCAGCCGCGCGGCGATGCTGGACAGGACCTCGTCGGGTAGCAGATCGAGGTCTCCGGACAGCGCGCCCAGCTCCATCTCGTCGAGCCCGAGGTCGGCGAAGATGGACAGGTCCCCGGCGGGAAGCACGCTGTCGAGCTCCTCCTCCTCGGGGACGGGCACGTCGAGGTATTCGAGGACCTGCTGCGCCAGCGGCCACTCCCAGGCGGCCGTGATGTCCGAGAGGAAGACGTCCACCTGCTCGCCGAAGACCCGTAACGCCACGAAGAAGTCATCCCCTACGGCGACCATGCCAATCGTGGTTCCCATGCTGGGGGTCTGGCGGAGGGCGTGAATGAGGCCGTCCAGATCGGAGGTCAGCGCCACCGGGAGCATCTCCGCCTCCCAGCGGTCCTCCTCGCGATAGACGACGATGGCGAAGTCAAGAGTGTCCACGTCTGTCATCGTCTTCCCCACCGCACGCTCTTCACGCAGGCAATGGTCGCAGAATCGGAGTCGCACCGTATGGCGCTCACTCCAAATCGTGATCAAAGACTCAGCCGACGTCGAGGCTTTGCCCAGGAGAGGGTAACTTTTGTTCCCATGGAGACCCTCGTCGTCGACCACCCGCTCGTCGCCCACAAGCTCACCACTCTCCGCGACGTGCGGACCGACTCGCCGACGTTCCGCCGTCTGGCCGACGAGCTGGTCACGCTGCTCGCCTACGAGGCCACCAGAGACGTGCGGGTCACCGACGTGACGGTCGACACACCGCTCGTGTCCACCCAGGGCGTACGGCTGGCGCGGCCCGCGCCGCTCGTGGTGCCGATCCTGCGCGCGGGGCTGGGGATGCTCGACGGGATGACCCGGCTCCTGCCGACCGCCGAGGTGGGCTTCCTCGGCATGATCCGCGACGAGTCCACACTGAAGGCCCAGACCTACGCCACCCGGCTGCCGGAGGACCTGTCCGGCCGGCAGTGCTACGTGCTCGACCCGATGCTCGCGACGGGCGGCACCCTGGCGGCGGCGATCAACTTCCTGTTCGACCGCGGCGCACGGGACGTCACCGCGATCTGCCTGCTGGCCGCGCCGGAGGGCATCGCCTACCTGGACGGGGCGTTCCGCGGCGGCGGCCGGCCGATCCGGGTGGTGACGGCCGCCCTCGACGAACGGCTCAACGAGAACGGCTACATCGTGCCCGGCCTCGGCGACGCCGGCGACCGCCTGTACGGCGTCGTCTGACCTCCCGCCGCGCTGATTCCCCCGGGTGATTCCCGGGGGTCTGATTTCCCTTCCTTTCCGCGTGGTCCGTCCGCATCCCACCTCTGGTTACACTACGCGCCCGGTAGGGTACGCAGTGTGATGACGACGTCACCTCGCGCTCTCGCGAGCGGCGCGCCACCAGGGAGAGCGATGATCCAGCATCCGGCCGAGGAGCCCTACGAACAGCTCGAGGCCCTGCTCAGGGACGAGTTCGCGGAGGTGCATCCTCCCGCGACGGTGACCCGGTGTGTTCAGGCCGCCCACCACGGCGCCATCGAGGTCACCGGACAGGCGCATCCCGCACTGGTCGAGCGCATCGCCCGCAAGCATCTGCGGGTCCTGGCGACCGCCGCGGCGGAGCGGGGCTGACCGTCGTCACGATCAAGAAAACCCGTTGGCGATTAGCCGCTTTACCAAACGGGGCGTCTGGGTAATGTATTGGTCATGGGAGTGGTGACGGCGGTGCAGGCGAAGAAAGTCATCAAGTGGACGCTCATCGTGTCGGCGGGTTTCTATCTGCTCACAAGACCGACTGACGCGGCCCACACGGTCCACGGGGCCTTCAACGGGATCATCAACGCGGCCGACTCGATGGCGCAGTTCTTCGCAACCCTGACATGAGACTTGTGACCCACGGGGACTCGGCCCCGTCGTCGGTCAACCGCTACCTCCTCCCCCACGAACAGCAAGTCATCATGGTCCGGCGTCACCCCGCCGTCCTCCTGCGCCCGATCGCCGAGATCTTCGGCGGCCTCATCCTCGCCGGAGTCCTCAGCAAGTTCCTGAGCGACAACGGCGCGAGCCAGGCCCTCGCCCTCGTCTGGTGGGCCTGGCTCCTGCTGCTGGTTCGATTCGTCTGGAAGGTCGCGGAGTGGTCGGTCGACTACTTCGTCGTCACCTCCCAGCGCATGCTTCTCACTACGGGCCTCATCACGCGGAAGGTCGCGATGATGCCCCTGAGCAAGGTCACCGACATGAGCTTCCAGCGCTCGCTCCTCGGCCGCATGCTCGGCTACGGCGAGTTCGTGATGGAGTCGGCCGGCCAGGATCAGGCCCTGCGCACCGTCCCCCACATCCCCTATCCGGAGACCTTGTACCTGGAGGTCTGCCAGATGATCTTCCCCAGCAAGGACGGGGACGACGACTGACCGAAGGCCCACCGTCCGATATCTCGACACCGTGATCGAACCTTCATCGTCGTGATTCTTGACGGAGGGTTACACGATTCGGCCGCTTCGTGCCATTATGGCGACACTATTGACCCTTCCCCCGCCCTGAGAGATCAGATGCCGAGTCAGGGAACCATCGGCGACCGCGTCCGCGGATTGCGGTTGAGCAGGCGCATGTCACAGGCCCAGTTGGCCGGACCCGACCTGTCCGACAGTTACGTCTCACTCATTGAGTCCGGAAAGCGGACACCTACACCGGTCGTCGCCCGACTGCTCGCCGAGCGGCTCGGTTGCACCACCGAGTTCCTGCTCCACGGGATCGAACCCCGGCAGCGAATCGACACCGAGCTCGGCCTGCGACATGCCGAGCTCGAGCTGTATCACGGCGATCCCGCCGTGGCGGCCGACCGCTTCGGGGAGATCGTCAAGGCGGCGGGTGAGGACAACGCCATGCTGGCCGCCCACGCGCGCCTCGGTGTGGCGCGGGCGCTGGAGGCCCAGGGCCGCATCGGCCGGGCCGTCGAGGCGTACGAGCGGCTGCGCCGCGAGGCCGCCGCGCATCCCGAGCGCCTCGCCGACCTGCCGCTGACGGTGGCGCTGTGCCGCTGCTACCAGCGGGCCGGCGACCGGCTGCGGGCGCGCGACCTCGGCGCCCAGGCGCTCGGCCAGATCGACCGGATCGGCGTGGTCGAGGGCGAGCTGGCCACCGAGCTGGCGCTGGCGCTGGTGGAGGCCGAGACCGGCCTGCCGTACGTCGAGCGGGTGCTGTCGGCCACGGACCCGGGGCACGCGAGCGACCGCAGCGCGGAGATCCTCGCGCTGTGGCAGGCCAGCGTCGCGGCGGCCGAGGGCGAGGACTCGGCCCTGGCCGTGCAGCTCGCCGAGGACGCCCTCGCGGCGGGCCGTCCGGCCCGGATCGCCGTGCGACGAGCCCGCATCGCGATGCACTGGGCTCGCATCACGGCGGCGAATCCCGAAGGCGCCGATTTGGATCGAGCCAACGCCCTGGCGCAGGCCGCGGCGGACGTCTTCGCGGCGTTCCCGGCCGAACGGCAGGACCACGGGCGGAGCCTCGTGGTGCTGGGTTTCGTACGCTTCCGGACCGGAGACGCGGAATCCGCAGCCGAGCTCGCCAGCCGGGCACTGGATCTGTTGGACGGCGCCAAGGGGACCACCGCGGCGACCGCGAACATGATCCTGGCCGAGATCGCCTTGGCACGGTCCGAAGATCCGGCCACCGCTCTGGAGCGCGCGCACGACCTGCTGGACGGCGAGACGCCCGACCGGGAGACCGCCCGGGCCTGGCGCATGCTCGGCGACCTGTGGGGCCAGGCCGGTGCCCTCGACCGGCAGACAGGGGCATATCGTAGAGCCCTGGAAGCGGTCGGAATCCGCGTGAACATACCGGGCTCCATGACCACGACGGTGCTCGCTCGATAGCCTCCTGGGGCTCCGGACTTGTGCTGGAGGCTCTGGAATAATGAGGGTCTACCACTCATTCCATCATCGGATGATTGGCAACCCAAAGGAGGCTGACGTGAGCCTGCGGACGGCGCAGCGGGCGTCTCTCGTGGACCAGGTGATCGACCAGCTCAAGGAGCAGATCACCTCCGGCTCCTGGCAGATGAATGCCAAGATTCCCACCGAGACGGTGCTCGCCGAGCACCTCGGAGTCGGCAGGAACACGGTGCGTGAGGCGGTCCGCGCGCTGACGCACGCCGGACTGCTGGAGTGCCGCCAGGGCGACGGCACGTACGTGCGGGCCACCAGCGAGCTGTCGGGCGCCATGGCCCGGCGGCTGCGCGCGGCCGAGCAGCTGGAGATCCTGGAGGTCCGGCGCGCCCTGGAGGTCGAGGCGGCCCGGCTCGCCGCGACGCGGCGGACCGACGGGGACATCGCGTCCGTCGAGGCCGCGCTGGCCGCGCGCGAGAAGGCATGGTCGGACGGCGACCCGGACGCGTTCGTCGAGGCCGACCTCGCCTTCCACGTGGCGGTCGTCGAGGCCACGCACAACAGGGTGCTGATCGACCTCTACATCGACTTCTCCGCGGCGCTGCGGGCGAGCATCGCGGCGGCCGGCGGCTCCCTGGAGCAGAACTACATCCCCCACGACGCGATCGTGCGCGCGATCGTCGCCGGCGACGCCACCGCAGCCGAGCGGGCCGGACACGCGTGCATGGAGCACATCCTCATCGCCCTCACCGACTCCGCCGCCATCCCCTCCTGAGCCCCTCCTGAACCCCTCCTGAGCCCCGCCCGGCGAGCGTGCTCAGCCGAGCCGCAGGGACATGACGAGGTAGCGGAAGCCGGGGTCCTCGCCCTCGTCGGTGATCAGCGCGGGACGGGTCGGCGAGTCCATGTGGATGCGCGCCCGCCCCGTCTCGACCCCCGCCAGCCCGTCGAGCAGGAAGTGGGGCTGGAAGGCGATCTGGATGTCCGGGCCCGCCAGCGCGGCCTCGACGACCTCCGCGCCCCTGCCGATGTCGCCGCCCCCCGCCTGGATCAGCACCTGTCCCTGGGAGAACGACAGCCGGACCGCGGCGTTGCGCTCGGCGACCAGCACGACGCGCTTGACGGCCTCCACGAACGGCGCGACCTCCACGTCGGCGTGGTTCGTCCACTCCGCGGCCAGCCGGGACCGGTAGTCGATGAACTGGTCGTCCAGCAGCCGCACGGTGGTCGTGCGTCCCTGGCTCTCGAAACCCGCCACGTTGTCGCCCAGGCCGATCGCCACCTCGCCGCCCCGCAGCGATCGGGCCACCTCGACCAGCACCCGCGCCGGCACGACCACGCCGTGCCGCGCGTCCTGCCGCTCGGGATGCCACAGGAACTCCGCGGCGGCGATGCGGTAGCGGTCGGTCGCGGCCATCGACACCCGCGGGCCCTCGATGTCCACGCGGATGCCCGTCAGCATGGGCAGCGTGTCGTCGCGGCTCGCGGCGGCGGCCACCTGCCCGACCGCGGTGGCGAACGCGCCGCCGCCCACGGCGCCGACCTTCGGCGGCATCGGCGGGATCGCGGGGAAGTCCTCGTCGGGCATCGTGATCAGCCCGAACTCCGTGCTGCCGCAGGTGAGCACCGCCTCGGAGCCGCTTCTGACGATCTCGACGGGCCGGGCGGGCAGGCTCCGGGTGATCTCGGCGAGGACCTTGCCGGGGATCAGCACCCGCCCCGGCTCGGCGACGTCGGCCTCGACGTCCGCACGGGCCGAGACGTCGTAGTCGAAGGCGGACACCCGCAGGTCGTCACCCGCCTCCAGCAACAGGCCCGCGAGGACGGGCACGGCGGGCCGGGCGGGCAGCACCCGGGCCGCCCACGCCACCGCGTCCGCCAGAACGTCGCGGTTCACCTGGAATTTCATCCCGACCTCCTGCCTGTGCCACAGCTCGCTCCCAAACGTAGCGGCCTGCACCGACAATCCCGGCGGCGCTACTTGCTGTTGAGGAAGGCGAGCACGGCCAGGACCCGGCGGTTGTCGTCGTCGGAGGGCGCGAGGCCCAGCTTGGTGAAGATGCTCGCGGTGTGCTTGCCCACCGCGCTGTCGCTGAGGAACAGCCGCTGCCCGATCGCGGCGTTCGACCTGCCCTCGGCCATCAGCTCCAGCACCTCGCGCTCCCGGGGGGTGAGGCGGCCGAGCGGTTCGTTGCGCGCGTTGCTCGCCAGGAGCCGGGCGATCACCTCGGGATCCATGGCCGTCCCGCCGGCCGCGACCCGGCGTACGGCGTCGACGAACTGCTCGCCGTTGAACACCCGGTCCTTCAGCAGGTAGCCGACGCCGCCGGACCCGTCGGCCAGCAGTTCCCTGGCGTACAGCTGCTCGACGTGCTGGGAGAGCACGAGGACCGGCAGGCCGGGCACCTGCCGCCGCGCGGCCAGGGCGGCCTGCAGCCCCTCGTCGGTGAAGGTCGGCGGCAGCCGTACGTCCACGACGGCGACGTCGGGACGCTCGCCGACCAGGGCGGCGAGCAGCTCGGGGCCGGACTCGACCGCCGCGACCACCTCGAACCCGTGTGCGCGCAGCAGCGCGACCAGCCCCTCCCTCAGCAGGTGCAGGTCCTCCGCGAGAACTACACGCACCCGCCGCCCTCCGTTTCCCTGGTCCGCACCGTCGTCGCCAGCGCGACGGCCAGCAGGCCGCCGCCGAGCGCAATCATGCCGACGATGACCGGCCACTGGAAGGGCCCGGGCACGTGCAGGGCCAGGAACCACGACTTCACCGGCGATCCCACCAGCTTGAACACCATCGCGACCAACCCCTGCGGAAACAGCGCGATCGGCCACAGCACCCAGCACAGGCCGCCGAGGACGCGCCACGGGGACGACGGCGCCGGACGCTGCCGGAACGCCCGGGGCAGCTCGATGACGGCCGTGGTCGGGCCGCCCACGGGGCTGTTCACCGCGAGGACGCCCTCGAAGGCCCCGAGCCTGCGCTCGATGCCGCGCAGGCCGGTGCCGCGCTCGGGGTCCGCACCGCCGTGGCCGTCGTCGGTCACCGTCACGCGCAGCGCCGGGCCCTGCGCGCTCAGGTCCACCCACACCTCGGTCGCGTCGCCGTGCCGGGCGGCGTTGGCCAGCAGCTCGCTGACCGCGAAGTACGCCGCCGACTCCAGCGGCGCGGAGGCGCGCTCGGGCAGGTCGACCGTGACGTGGACGCGCAGCGGGCTGTCCAGGGCGAGGGCGCGTACGGCGTCGCCGAGGCCGCGCTCGGCCAGCACCGGGGGATGGATGCCGCGCACCAGCCGCCGGATCTCCTGCAACGCGGTCGCCGACGCCTCCCTCGCCTTGCCGAGCAGCGCCCGGGCGGCCTGAGGGTCGCTTTCGAGCAGTTGCTCGGCCGCGCCGATCGTCATGCCGATCGCCACCAGGCGGGCCTGGGCGCCGTCGTGCAGGTCGCGCTCGATCCGGCGCAGCTCGGCGGCCTGCGAGTCCACGGCCTCGGTGCGGGCGGCGTCGAGGCGGGTGACCCGCTGGGCCAGCCTGGCCTTCTCGGTGGGGCCCAGCAGCGCGGCGGCGACCTGGCCGTGCAGGCGCACGGCCCACGGCGCGTACCAGGGCGTGGCGATCACCGCGAGCAGGATCCAGACCACGCCCGTCGCCGGGTCGCCTCCGGCCGCCCACGCGACGCCGTACGCGACCGCGAGCAGCGGAGCGGCGACCACGAAGCCGCCGGCCACCGGCGCGGAGAGCAGGAAGGCGAGGTCGCGCCAGGTGGCGGGGTCCTTGGTCATCCAGTTCCACCGCTTGTTGAAGGCCGGGATCGTGGGCTTCCTGTAGAGGGTGCGGCCGTCGCGATACCACCCGTCGGCCTGCGGGACCGGCGGGGGCGGCGCGGGCCGGTAAGGATCGTCGATCGAGATGCCCGACCAGCGGGCGGCCAGCACGCGCTGCCGCCGGGTCACGGCCCGCGCGAGCCGTACGGCCGAGGGGAAGACGATCACCAGGCCGACCAGGAAGGTGAGCAGCACCGCCGTCAGCATGACCAGGCCGGCGGCCAGGCTCAGCAGGGCGAGGCCCGCGAGGGCGGTGCTCCGGGCCAGGGCGGTGAGGGTCGGACGAGCTGCGGCCATGAGTCCAGTTTGGGCGCTGACGCCGGGTGGGCACAGTGGCCGAAGCCGCACGATGGGGGTGGAGGAAAGTGCACCCCCGTCGGGTCCGCAGCCGCATTCTCCGCGGACCGCCGAATTCCTAGCGTCGTGGCCATGGCAATCATCACCGTGGATCACCTCCGCAAGACGTACGGGACGCGGGTCGCGGTCGAGGACGTGTCGTTCTCCGTGAAGGAGGGCGAGGTCTTCGGCATCGTGGGCCGCAACGGGGCGGGCAAGACGACGACGGTCGAATGCGTCGCCGGGCTGCGCACCCCCACTGCGGGCACGGTCACCGTGGACGCGGACCTGAAGGAACAGGTCGGCGTGCAGCTCCAGGAGTGCTCGCTGCCCGACAAGATCCGGGTCGGGGAGGCGCTGGCGCTCTACGCCTCGTTCTACTCCCGGCCGGCCGACTGGCGGGCCCTGGCCGAGGAGGCCGGTCTCGACCTCCGCGCGCCCTTCGGGAAGCTGTCGGGCGGGCAGCGCCAGCGGCTCTCGGTCGCGCTCGCACTGGTCGGGAGCCCGCGCATCGCGATACTCGACGAGCTCACCACCGGCCTCGACCCGCGCGCCCGCCGCGAGACGTGGGACCTGATCGCCCGGATCAGGGAACGCGGCGTCACCATCCTGCTGGTGACCCACTTCATGGAGGAGGTGGAGCGCCTGTGCGACCGGGTCGCGGTCATCTCCCGGGGACGGGTGCGCGCGGTGGACACCCCCGAAGGGCTGGTCGCCCGCGCCGGCGGCGAGCAGCGCCTTGTCTTCCACACCGACGACCCCGTGGACGACCTGCGGGCGCTGCCCGAGGTGGCGTCCGTCACCGTCGCCGACGTCGGGAACGGCCCGGAGGTCACCGTCACCGGCACCGGCGAGCTGCTGAGCGCCGTCGCCGCTGTGCTGCCCCCGTCCCGTACGCGTGGCCTGCGCATGGAGCGCACCACCCTCGACGACGCGTTCCTCGTTCTGACCGGCAAGGAGGAGTCATGACGAAAGCATTCGGAAAGCTCGCGGCCGTGGAGGCCCGGCTCTTCCTCCGCGAGCCGATGGCGGTGTTCTTCGCGATCGTCCTGCCGGTGGGACTGCTGCTGGCGCTGGGCACGACGATCCCCGCCTTCCGCGAGGCGGATCCGTCGCTGGGCGGGCAGCGGCTGGTGGACGCGCCCTTCACGGCGATGATGGTGCTGCTGTCGGTCGTGACGCTCGGGCTCAGCGTGCTGCCGGCCGGCCTGGTGCTCTACCGGGAGCGCGGCGTGCTGCGGCGGCTGTCCACCACGCCGGTGCGGCCGGGCGCGCTGCTGTCGGCCCAACTGCTGATCAACGTGGTCGTGTCCGTGGTCGCCACCACGCTGACGCTGGTGCTGGGTCACCTGGTCCTCGGGGTGCCGACGCCGGGCTCGCCCTGGGCGTTCGCGGGGGTCTTCGTCCTCGGCACGCTCACCGTCCTCGCCATCGGGCTGCTGCTGGCCGCCGTCGCGCCGAGCTCACGGGTCGTCCAGGGCGTGGGCGCGGCCCTCATGTTCCCCCTGCTGTTCCTCGCCGGGATGTGGCTGCCCCGGCCGCTGATGCCCGAGGTCCTGCGCCGGATCAGCGACTTCACCCCCACGGGCGCCTTCGGGCAGGGGCTGATGGACACCCTGGGCGGGCACACCCCCCAGCCGCTCCACCTCGCCGTACTGGCGGGCTGGGCACTGGCCGCCGGTCTCGCCGCGGCCCGGCTGTTCCGCTGGGAGTAGCCCATGCGGCCCGTACGGCCCGGCGCCTACCTCGGAGGTAATCGCCGGGCCGATCGGCGACCGGATAGCGTCCAGGGCGTGACCGTCGCAACGCCCTATCAGCGGTCGTTCGGGGAGCTCCTGCGCCAGTGGCGCGAGCACCGGCGGATGAGCCAGCTGGACCTGTCCAACCGCGCCGAGATCTCCACGCGGCACATCAGCTTCCTGGAGACCGGCCGGGCCACGCCGAGCCGCGACATGGTGCTCCACCTCTCCGAGCATCTCGACCTTCCGCTCCGCGAGCGCAACCACCTGCTGCTGGCCGCGGGGTACGCCCCCGTCTATGGCGAGTCGCCGCTCGCCTCGCCGCAGATGGCGGCGGTGTACGACGCGATCCGGCGGCTGCTGTCGGCCCACGATCCCTTCCCGGCCGTGGTGGTGGACCGGCTCTGGAACCTCGTCGACGCCAACGACGGCATCGGGCTGCTCGCGGAGGGGATCGACCCCGACCTGCTGGGCAACGTGCTGCGGGGCAGCCTGCACCCCGAGGGGCTCGCCCCGCACATCGTCAACCTGGGCGAATGGCGGGCGCACCTGCTCGGCCGGCTGCGGCGGCAGATCACGCTCACCGCCGACCCGCAGCTCGCCGAGCTGTACGCGGAGCTGCGCGAATACCCCTGCGACCAGCCCGAACCCGAGGTGGAGCTGCCCGGCCCAGGAGACATCCTCGTGCCGCTCCGGGTGCGGCGGGCCGGGCGGGAGCTGTCCTTCTTCAGCATCGTGGCGACCTTCGGCACCCCGCTCGACATCACGGTCTCCGAGCTGGCCATCGAGTCGTTCTATCCGGCCGACCCCGCGACGGCGGCGTTCCTCCGCGGCGCCTCTTCGTGATCGTCCGGATATCGTCCGGCGTCCGTGCGGCGATACGGTCCTGCCACAATTCCCTCAACCAAGATCCAGGGTGAGGAGACCGGAGTGCCCGCACGGGTGCTGACCAACACGTTCCACGTGGACGCCGCGCCGGAGGAGGTCTTCGAGCACCTCACGACGCCCGAGAGTTACATCGGCCTGTCGCCGCTCGTGGTGGCCGTACGCGACGTCGACCGGTCGGAGCCGGGGGTGGTGCGTTACACCTCGGTCGAACGGTTCCGCTTCCTCGGCCTGAAATACGACAACCCCATCGCCGTCACGCTGCTGACCGAGCGCACGGCCGAGAGACTTTCCGTACGGGGACAGGTGGACAGCCCCGGCGGCGTGCGGATGGGCTACCGCTTCGACCTGTCGCCGGAGGACGGCGGCACGCGCATGGACGACCGGCTCGACCTGAGCGCGCCGTGGCTCGTGATCGGCTTCGCGGCGGGCCAGGCGCGGAAGGTGCAGCTCGCCAGGGCCCGCATCCTCGCCGAACGGCTATCCGGGCGGTCTACGCGGGGTTCGTGAACGACTCCAGCGACTCGGTGTACGTCGCGGTCGCGAGCGCCTCACACGATCCTTGCGTGAGAAGCTGGAGCTCCCATTACGCCCGGGAGGTATCACATGCTCGTGCTGGCGCACGTCAGTGACATCCACATCGACGGAAGCGAGCGCAACACCTCGCGTGCCGCCCGCGCGCTCGCCTACGCGCGGTCGCTGCGGCCCGACGCGATCGTGCTCACCGGTGACCTCGCGGACCACGGCACCGCGGAGGAGTACGAGACGGTCCGCGAGCTGATCGCGGGCGACGACGTGCCGCTCGTGCTGTGCCCGGGCAACCACGACGCGCGGGGCGACCTCCGCAAGGTCCTGCTGGAGCAGGACGGCGACCACCCGGTCAACCAGGCCCTCAACCTCGGCCACGCGACGATCGCGCTGTGCGACTCCAGCATCCCCGGCCGCCCCGAGGGCGCACTGGACGACGACACCCTGGCCTGGCTCGACTCCGTACTCGCCGCCACACCCGGCGTCCCCGCCCTCGTCGGCATGCACCACCCGGCCGTTCCGCTCGGCATCCCGTACGTGGACGGCATCCGGCTCGGACGGCCGGAGGGGCTGGCGGAGGTCCTGGGCCGCCACCCGCACGTCGTCGCGGTGCTGGCCGGGCACGCCCACACGGCCGCGGCGACGACGTTCGCCGGGCTGCCGTTGCTGGTCGCGCCGGGAGTGGTGAGCACCGCGCTGCTGCCGTCCGAGGCATCGGGGCGCCCCACGCTCGACTACGACCTGCCGCCGGCCATCGCCCTCCACGTGCTGGACGACGGCCGGATCACCACCCACTACCGCCCTGTGCTTTAAAACGCGTGCCCTGAATACCTGGGCCTTGAATACCTGGGCCTTGAATACCCGTGCCCTGAATACCTGGGCCCTGACCTGTCAGGCGCCGGGAGCCTCGTCGGGGATCCACGAGCCGTGGAACCCGGCAGGCACCCGGCGCGGCAGCCGTACGGACGCCACCCTGGCCAGGTCCGACGCGTCGAGCACCAGCAGCTCGGCGCCGTGCTCGGTGGTCGCGATCGACAGCAGCCAGCCCTCGTCCTCGGCCCCGGCGTCCGGCGCGGGGACGAACACGGCCTCGCCCGGCGAGCGCTCGCCCGTCTGGTGGGCCCGGCTCGTGCCGTTCGCGGTGTCGTACTTCACGATCGCGTCCTTGCCGACCGCGTAGACATAACGGCTGGTCAGGCCGGTGCGCGTCTCGTTGATCGTGGGAAACTCGACGTCCAGGTCGTCGAGCTGCTCGTCACGCGCGACGCCGGTGGCGGGGTCGAGCGTCCAGCGATGCAGGGCCGCGCCCCCGGTGTGGGCGGCCGGGTTGGCCACGCCGCCGATGGTGGGCCAGAAGCCGCAGAACGCCCCCGGCGAGTAGCGCACCGCGTCGACGACGACGCGCCCGTGCTCGTCCTCGCTCGCGTTGCCCACATGGAAGACGTAGCAGGGGTCGATGTCGAACCACCGCACGTCGCCGGTGGCGCGGCTCATCACGCCCAGCCGCGCGCCGTACGCGTCGTCCCACCGGTAGGGCATACCGCGGCCCACCAGGTCGAAGTCGAAGACGACCGGCAGGTCGAGCCACACCACGTGGTGCCGGGTGATCGCGAAGTCGTGGGCCATGGTGGGCCCCGGCACGTCCACCGGCCGGCTCTCCACCAGCTCGCCGCCGGCCGACAGCCGGTGATAGGTGAGGTAGGGCTTGGCCCAGCCATACCCGAAGAAGTGCAGCTCCCCGGTGATCGGGTCCTCCTTCGGGTGCGCGGTCATCGCGGTGGCCAGCCGCCCGCCGAAGTCGCAGGGGCCGACCGTGTCGAGCTCGGGCGTCATCTCGTACGGCAGGCCGTTCTCCACGAGCGCGAGGATCCTGTCGGCGTGCCGGATCACGTGGGTGTTGGCGGGCACGGCCGCGAGGTCCACCCCGCGCTCGTGCACGTACGGCGCGCCGGCGAAGCGCGTGGTGCGGACCCAGCGGTTGCGGTACCACTCCGCTCGCCCGTCGCGCAGCCGGATGCCGTGGATCATGCCGTGGCCGACGAACCAGTGCCCGCCGTCCTCCCCAGGGCGGGGGTTGGGGCCGTTGCGGAAGTAGCGGCCGGTGAGCTCGGGCGGCAGCGTGCCCTCGACGGGCAGGTCGATCGCGTCGATCTCGTCCGGGACGGGGGCGAGGCGGCCGGTCAGATAGGAGGCGGTCGGCTGCGAGGTCGCCGGTGTCGTCGTCGGCTCCGTGGTCGTCGGCTCTGTGGTCGTCGGTGTCGTGGTCGTCGGCTGCGTGGTCATGGCGGAGGCTCCGATCAGGCGGCGTAGCGGGCGCGGACGATCTGGGGGTAGCGGATGGTGAACAGGGCGGGGAGCGCGAAGCCGCACACCTTCACGGCGATGATCGCGGCGGTGGCGTGCGGGGCGAACGCGAGCAGCAGGGCGAGGCCGACGGCGTTGAGGGTGAAGCCCACCGCCCAGACGGCGGTGATGACGGCGTTGACCCGGTAGAACAGCGGGGTCGCCTGCACCTCGGCCGGGGTCGTCCGGCGGGCGATGCCCAGCGTGAACGGCTTGCGGATCGCCAGCGACCCCCAGGCGGTGAGCGCCAGCCAGGCCACCGAGACGGCCGGGCCAAACTCGCCGAAGGGCGCCGGCGTGATCGTGAACGCGGCGAGCGTCAGACCGGCGAAGAACACCCCCGAGCTGAGCTCGATGACCAGCTCGTCCCAGCCGCGCCCGGCCCTGCGGTCGACGGCGAGCAGCACGAGCGAGACGAGGAGCGCGGCCGTGGCTCCGAACCTGGCCTCGCCGTTCGTGCTGAGGACGGCGAAGGCGATCCACGGAAGGAAGGTGAGGACGTAACGGAGCACCGGGGGTTCCTTCGGTTCGACGTTCCATTAGTGACATGTCGAAAGTAGAACTTCCATTATCGACATGTCAACACAGGAATGTACGATCGGATCCATGAGCCTTCGTCATGCCATGCTCGGCCTCCTGTCGGCCGGGCCCGCCAGCGGCTACGACCTGCTGAAGACCTTCGAACTGTCGCTGGAGAACGTCTGGCCCGCCACCCAGAGCCAGCTCTACGCCGAGCTCGGCCGGCTGGCCAAGGAAGGGCTGGTGCGGGTCGCGGCGGAGGGCCCGCGCGGGCGCAAGGAATACGAGATCACCGAGGAGGGCCAGGCCGAGCTGCGCCACTGGCTGGTCGACGTGCCGCCCACCATGACCCGGCGCAGCGACATGCTGCTGCGGGTCTTCTTCCTCGATCAGGTCGGCGCCGACGCCGCCCGCGGCTACCTGGAACGGCTGGCCGAGCGGGCCGTCCACGAGCACGACCAGCTCCTCGGCATCCGCGAGTTCGTCATCGGCCAGGGCGGCGACGCGCTGCGGCTGTACGGCGACATCGCGCTCGAGTGGGGCCTGCGCCTGACCGCCGCGCAGCGCGAGTGGGCCGAATGGGCCGCCGCGCGGGTTGCCGCACTGGAGCCCGAAAAGGCCGGGCAGGCCGGGGCCGAGTAAGGACTTCCGCGGGCCCGGCTGGGTGGGTGCACTCCGGCTCCCACCCGCGGATACCGGAGCCCACCCACCGTTCGTTCACCGTCGAGGCGGTCTTCATCCTCACCCTGTGGGAGGGGAAGATGCCCGCAGCCGGAGCCGTCGCCCCACATGCCCAGGGGCGCGCACAGCGTGGGGAAGCTAGTGCGTGGCCATGTCCACGAAGCGGCTGTAGTGCCCCTGGAAGGCCACCGTCACCGTGGCCGTGGGGCCGTTTCGGTGCTTGGCCACGATCAGGTCCGCCTCGCCCGCGCGCGGCGACTCCCGCTCGTACGCGTCCTCCCGGTGCAGCAGGATGACCATGTCGGCATCTTGCTCGATAGAGCCCGATTCGCGCAGGTCCGACACTTGTGGGCGCTTGTCCGTACGCTGCTCGGGGCCACGGTTGAGCTGGGAGATCGCGATGACCGGCACCTCCAGCTCCTTGGCCAGCAGCTTCAGCGCACGGGACAGCTCCGAGACCTCCTGCTGGCGGCTCTCGGTCTTCTTGGGCGAGCTCATGAGCTGGAGATAGTCGACGATCACGAAGCGCAGGTCGTGGCGCTGCTTCAGGCGGCGGCACTTGGCCCGGATCTCCATCATGGACATGTTCGGGGAGTCGTCGATGAACAGCGGCGCCTCGGCGACCTCGCCCATCCGGCGGGCCATCCGCGTCCAGTCGTCGTCGCTCATCATGCCCGAGCGCATCGTGTGCAGCGCCACCCGCGCCTCGGCGGACAGCAGACGCATGGTGATCTCGTTGCGCGACATCTCCAGCGAGAAGATGACCGTGGTCATCCCATGCTTAATCGCCGCAGATCGGGCGAAATCCAACCCCAGGGTCGAGTTGTGCGTGGGGATGCATGACCTGCCGGCCAGATACATGTGGTCGGCGTTGTCGACCTCCACACACCTCACCGGGACGGAAGACACCGGGCGGACGTCCACGATGTAACGCACCCGCGTGGTGGGATGCGCCTTCGTCACCTGCCTGTCGGCCTTCCGCGCGAGCCGGAAGGCCTTCTCCACCGGAGTAAAGTTGATCATGTAGCAGGTGGACGACTCCGCGGTCCTGCCCTTGACGGTCTTCGTCCTCATCGTGGCCTTGTGGCCCAGGCTGAGCACGAGTTCGAGCGCGTCTTCGGCGAGCCTGCGGTTCGTGAGAGCGAGCTGCACCTGCCCGTTGCGGTTCACGTAGCCGTCGGTGTCCAGGAGTCCGGCCAGAAGATCCCGCCGCTGGCGCTGCGACGCGCGAAGGTACGACCGGGGGATGTGCTTGTCACCGAGCACGCCGAGGCCCCGCAGGATCGCCTGCACGCTGCCGTGGTCGTCGTGACACTTCTGACACCGCCTGCCCCCCGAGGACGGCTCGCCGCAGTCGCCGCAGGCTGGAGCGGAGACCGGCTCCGAGACGAACCGCGCCCCGCCCCCGCAGGACCGCCCGCACGTGCGCACCTGGGAGGTCCTGGGAACGAACGGTTTTCCACAGACAACGCAGTCACGCTCCGGCGACGGCTCCGGAGCGGGAAGCTTCAGCGCGTAGGCGATGCCCGTGCCCAGCCGGACGACCCGCAGGCCCTCGGACTCGAGCTGCGCGACGATCTCAGGCTCGACGGTCGTGATCCTCGCGCTGTCGCTGTGGCCGTCCCCGAGCCAGACGCCCAGAGCGTACGGCGAGAGGGGCAGCTCACGCTCGGGCAGGTCGAACGCCTCCGCGACGGCCACCGCGTGGTTCGGGCGGTTGTCCGACGAGGCGCAGCGCAAAGTGGCGGCGATCTGCTCGGTGGTCACGACGTCGCCGTGGACGGCGGTCGTGGCCGCGTTCTTCGGCCTGCGCACGTGCTCGTTCAGGCTTTCGAAGAGCCGCCTGCGCGAGTACACGGGCGTGTTCCAGACATGGCTGCGGGCCGGGCCGCTCAGCGGGCGGGGCGCCTTCCCCGCCGATCCGACCGCGCGCTCCACCGTGTGCAGCACGTTATGGAACCGCGAGCCTACGACGGCCAGCGCCTCCCGATGGGTGATGAGCTCGTCGGGAAGCGTCAGCGCCGCCGCGTAGGCGTCCTCTACCTTCCGCAGCTCGGCGGAGGACCAGTAATAGCTCGTTCTGCTCTCCGAGCGCTGCCGGCGGCCGGCCCGCGTGCTCGTACGCCACTGGTGCTGGGCATCGGCCACGATGACCGTGCCGTCGCTGAACTCGACCTCGTAGCAGGGCCTGTCCACCATGACGTCCGTGGCGGCCACGACGCGAGTCGGACGTCCGTCGGCGCCGATGAGATGGTCACCGACCTTCACCTCGCCCATCGTGGTCCACCCATCGGGCGTGGGCAGTGGTGTGTCGAGGGCCAGCGCCTTGCCAATCGCCGGACGGGCGGCCACGACGATCATCTGGCCGGGGTGGAGGCCGTTGGTCAGGGCGTCGAGATCCTGGAAACCGGTCGGGACGCCGACCATCTGGCCGCCGCGGCTGCCGATGGCCTCGATCTCGTCCAGCGCCGACGGCATGATCTCCGCCAGCGGGAGGTAGTCCTCGGAGGTGCGGCGCTCGGTGACCTTGTAGATCTCGGCCTGCGCGCGGTCGACCAGGTCGTCGACCTCCTCGCCCTGGCCGCCGTAGCCGTAGGAGACGATGCGGGTGCCGGCCTCGATGAGGCGGCGCAGCACGGCCTGCTCGCGGACGATCTTGGCGTAGTAGCCGGCGTTGGCGGCGGTGGGCACGATCGCGGTCAGCGTGTGGAGGTAGGCGCCGCCGCCGACCCGGGCGACCTCGCCGCGCTTCTGCAACTCGTCGAAGACGGTCACCGAGTCGGCGGGCTCGCCCCGGCCGTACAGATCGGTGATCACTTCGAAGACGATCTGGTGGGCCGGCCGGTAGAAGTCGTCGGCGCGCAGCACCTCGATGACGTCGGCGATGGCGTCCTTGGACAGCAGCATGCCGCCCAGCACCGACTGCTCGGCCTCGATGTTGTGTGGCGGCGTCCGCTCGAACGTCGAATCGGAGCCTCCCGGTCCCCCCGGGAAGTCGAGCACGCTCACCCTCACACCCCCTGCCCAGCGGTCACAGCAACCCCAGCCCGGTGCGCAAGTCTCCCCAACCCCGGGGTCAGGCGGCAACTTGACCAGTGGACAACCCTGTGGACAACGTGTGCAGTCCGCTCCCCCGACATGTGAAAACCCTGGGGACGACCCTGTGGACAGTGCGGTGACCACGTCGGCGAAGGCCGCTGCCACCTGGGATTTCGATATCCACGGCCTGTGGAGGAAAGAAAGTGGCCGGAGAATCTCGATACCGATCGAGCATGGCTCAGTAAGCCCCAAAATAGGCTTATGCCACTTACCTCCGGGGCGGGACACGGCCGTGCCCACGACAGGGAGATCCTCAGGCTCGCGATCCCGGCATTCGGGGCCCTGGTGGCCGAGCCGCTCTTCCTGCTCACCGACTCCGTCATCGTCGGCCACCTCCCCGATCCAGCGCTCGGCGCTCTCGGCGTGGCCAGCGCGGCTCTGTCGGCCCTCGTCGGACTGTGCGTGTTCCTCGCATACGCCACCACCGCCGCGGTCGCGCGGAGGCTGGGGGCGGGGGACGTCAGGCAGGCGATGCGCCAGGGGATGGACGGCCTGTGGCTGGCCGCGATCATCGGACTGGCCGTCAGTGTGGCGTGCTGGCCTCTTGCTCCATTTATCGTACACCTGTTCGGAGCGACCGGCCAGCTCGCCACGCAGGCCGTCACCTATCTGCGCATCAGCCTCCTCGGCATCCCCGGCATGCTGCTGGTCCTCGCCGGCACCGGCGTCCTGCGCGGGCTGCAGGACACCCGCACCCCGCTGGCCGTGTCCGTCGCGTCGTTCGGGCTGAACGGGCTGCTCAACATCTGGTTCGTGCTCGGCCTCGGCTGGGGGATCGCCGGATCGGCCTGGGGCACCGTCGTCGCGCAGTCTCTGGCCGCCGCGACCTACCTCGCTCTGGTCGTGCGGACCGCCCGCGCGCACGGCGCCTCGCTGCTGCCCGACCTCGCCGGTGTGCGGGCCGCCGGCGCCGCCGGGTTCGCCCTTGTCGTCCGTACGGCATGCCTGCAGGCCGTGCTGCTCGTCGCCACCTCGATCGCCACCCGGATGGGCGACGACCAGATCGGCACGCACACGATCGCCGCCCGCATTTGGACCTTCCTCGCCTTCGCCCTCGACGCCATCGCGATCGCGGGGCAGGCCATCACGGGCCGCGCGCTGGGCGCGGGCGACACCACGGGCGCCCGCGAGGCGACCAGGCGCATGGTGATGTGGGGCATCGGATGCGGTGTCGTGTTCTGCGCGGCCGTCCTGCTGGCGCGCCCGCTGGTGCCCGCCCTGTTCGACGCGCACGGCCAGGCGGCCGCCGAACTGCTCGCCGTACTGTGGCCGGTCGCGCTCCTGCAGCCGGTCGCGGGCGTCGTGTTCGTGCTCGATGGGGTGCTCATCGGGGCCGGCGACCAGCGCTACCTCGCCTGGGCGGGGCTGTGGACGACGCTGGCCTACCTGCCGTTCGCCGCCGTCGCGGGCACCCTGGTCGCCCTCTGGCTCGCGCTCGGCGTCTGGATGGCCGCCCGGCTCGTCACGCTGGCCCTCCGCGCGTACGGCAGCGCCTGGATGGTCACGGGCGCCTCGCGGACGGCCGCCTGACTCACATGCGGCGGGCCTCCAGCACGCGCTGGAGGAACGCCTGCGTGCGCGGATGCTCGGGTGCGCTGAAGATCTGCTCGGGCGGGCCGCTCTCCAGCAGCACGCCGCCTTCGAGGAAGCACACGGTGTCGGCGATGTCGCGGGCGAAGCCCATCTCATGGGTGGCCAGGATCATCGTCATCCCGGTCTCCTTGAGCTCGCGGATCACGCCGAGCACCTCGGTGACCAGCGTGGGGTCCAGCGCGGAGGTGACCTCGTCGAGCAGCAGCAGGCGAGGGTCGGTCGCGACCGCGCGGATGACCGCGACCCGCTGCTGCTGGCCGCCGGACAGCCGGTCGGGATACTCCCCCGCCTTGCCGGCCAGCCCGAACCGGTCGAGCAGCTCGCGCGCCCGCGCCTCGGCCTCCTCGGGCCGCACGCCGTGGACCTTGCGGGGCGCGAGCGTGATGTTGTCGAGCACGGTCATGTGCGGGAACAGGTTGTACGCCTGGAACACCATGCCGATGCGGCGGCGCACGTCGTCGGGGTCGGCCCGCACGTCGGTGATCTCCGTGCCGTCCAGGTGGATCGCGCCGTCGTCGATCGTCTCCAGCAGGTTGACGCAGCGCAGCAGCGTCGACTTGCCCGAGCCGGACGCCCCGATCAGGCAGACCACCTCGTGCGGCGCGACCTCCAGGTCGATCCCGCGCAGCACGCTCAGCCCGTGGTAGTGCTTCCAGACGTCTTCGATCTTCAGCAGGCTCATGCCGTGCCGCCTCCCGTACGGCGCCGGGCGGCCCGCGCGGCGAGATGGTCGGTGAACCGCGCCATCGGCACCGTCAGCGCGATGAAGAGCAGCGCGGCGACCAGGTAGGGCGTGTAGTTGAAGGAGGATGCGACGTGGATCTGGGCCTGGCGCAGCGCCTCCAGCGGGCCGAGCACGGAGACCAGCGCGGTGTCCTTCTGCAGCGAGACGAAGTCGTTGAGCAGCGGCGGGATCACCCTGCGGACGGCCTGCGGCAGCACCACGTGACGCATGGTCTGACCGTGGCTCAGGGCCAGCGACCGCGCCGCCGCCCGCTGGCTCGGGTGCACCGACTCGATCCCCGCCCGGAACACCTCCGCGACGTACGCGCCGTAGGACAGCACCAGTGCGATGATGCCGAGCGTGACCGGGTCGCTCGGCGTGCCCTGCAACTGGAGTGCCGGGATGCCGAACCCCACCAGGTAGATGAGCAGGATCGTCGGAATGCCGCGGAAGACGTCCGTATAGAGCACGGCCAGGGCGCGCAGCGGGAAGAACACCGGTGAGCGCAGGCCGCGTACGACGGCGACGAGGAGGCCCACCACCAGGATGAACACCTCGGCGATGAGGAACATCTCGATGTTGAGCACGAAGCCGCGCAGCACGTCGGGCAGCGCGGCGACGAACGCCTCGGGGCTGAGGAAGGTCTCCCGCACCCGCGGCCACCCCGGCGACGAGGTGATCCCGACGACCAGGGCGACCACCACGACGATCGTGGACGCGGTCGCGACGGAGACGGACCGCCGCGCCCGGCCGCGCAGCTCCGCCTCCCGGCGGAGCTGGCGCTCGCTCTTCACCCAGGCGGGCGGCTTCGTGTCCTCGGAAGCCCCCGCCGCGGATTGCCCGTCGGTCACTTGAGCTCCGGCGCGCCCGCGGCCGCGGTCAGCCACTGGCTCTCGATCTGCGCGAGCTCACCCGACGACTTCAGCTCGCCGAGCGCCTTGTCGACGCAGCTCACCAGCGGGTTGCCCTTCTGGAACAGCAGGCCGAACTCCTCGGGCTCCCCGGCGTTCGCGTCGAACTGACCGACGATCTTCGAGCCCTCCACCTGGGCGGCGGTGACATAGAAGGCGGTCGGCAGGTCGACGACGATGGCGTCGATCTGCTTGTTCTTCAGCGCGTTGACCGCGTCGACCTGCTGGTTGAACACGCTCGGGTCCTTGGAGGGCTGGATGACCGACCGCACCGCCTCCAGCGCGGTGGTGCCCGCCTGTACGCCGATCTTGGCGTCCTTGAGCTCGGCGAGGCTGGTGGCGGAGGCGAACTTCGTGCCGTCGAGGGCCACGACGCCCTGCTTGACCGTGTAGTAGCCCTGGCTGAAGTCGACGGCCTTGGCCCGGCTCGGGGTGATCGAGATCTGGTTGACGTCGAAGTCGAACTGCTTGGGCCCCGGGGCGAACGACGAGTCGAACGGCACGACCGCCCAGGCGACCTCGTCCTTGGTGAAGCCCATCTTCTCGGCCACGGCGTAGGCGACCGCGCTCTCGAACCCCTGCCCGTTGGAGGGGTTGTCGTCCTTGAACCACGGCTCGTACGCCGGCTTGTCGGTGCCGATCGTGAGCTTGCCGGGGGTGGTGAGCTTCAGGCTCTCCTTCGCGCACGCGTCGGCGGCGGCGGAGCCGGCCGGGCTCGCGGCGGCGCTCGCGGTGGTGGAGGTGTCGTCCGCCGGAGCGCAGGCGGCGGCCGCCAGCACGAGGGCGCCGGACGCCAGCAGGAGTGAGGGACGGCGCATCGCAGCCTCCATCAAGGGGTGTTTCCACGAAATCCGCTAAATCGGACGGCAAGATACTAGCGTTCCGTATAACCCTTGTTGACCTGAGGGGAATCACTCCGCACCGGACGGCTCGGAGAACCGCGAAGGGCCCCTCTCCGGCGTACGGAGAAGGGCCCTCGACGGAACTGCGAAGGGTGTCAGCCCGCGACCACCTCGACGTCGAGGGTGGCGGCGACCTCCGGGTGAAGCCGGACGCTCACCTTGTGGGTGCCGACGCTCTTGATCGCGTTGCCGATCTCGATGCGGCGGCGGTCGAGCTGCGGACCGCCGGCGGCCTTGACGGCGTCGGCGATGTCGCCGGTCGTGACCGAGCCGAACAGCCGGCCCGACTCGCCCGCGCGGGTCGTGAGGCGCACCTTGAGGGCGCCGAGCTGGCCGGCGACCTCCTTGGCGGAGCCCAGGTCGCGGATCTCGCGGGAGGCACGCGCCTTCTTCAGCGAGGCGACCTGCGACTCGGCGCCGCGGGTCCAGCGGATGGCGAAGCCACGCGGAATGAGGTAGTTGCGGCCGTAGCCGTCCTTGACCTCGACGATGTCGCCGGGAGCGCCGAGGCCGGAGACCTCAGTGGTGAGGATGAGCTTCATTTGTCCTGAGTCTCCTTTCTCAGCGCGCGGTGCTCGTGTACGGCAGCAGGGCCATCTCACGAGCGTTCTTGATAGCGGTCGCCACGTCGCGCTGGTGCTGGGTGCAGTTGCCCGTCACCCGGCGGGCACGGATCTTGCCGCGGTCGGAGATGAACTTCCGCAGCAGCCCCGTGTCCTTGTAGTCGACGTAGGAGATCTTGTCGTGGCAGAAGAGGCAAACCTTCTTCTTGGGCTTGCGCACTGCCGGCTTCGCCATCGTGGTGCTCCTCTCAGAGCCCCGCATGAAGCGGGAATGGTCGCTCGGTTGTGTTTACGGTGGTTGGGACCGGAAGGCCCCGGTGACCTAGAAGGGCGGCTCGTCGCTGAAGTCGCCGCCGAAGCCGCCGCCGCCGCCCTGCGGGCCGCCGCCGAAGCCGCCGCCACCGCCGGAGCCGTAGCCCCCCTGCGGAGCGGGCGCCGCGGTCGCCCACGGGTCGTTGGCCGGTCCGCCGAAGCCGCCGCCACCGCCACCGCCACCGCCCTGGCGCGAGGTCTTGTTGACCTTCGCCGTGGCGTTGCGCAGCGAGGGGCCGACCTCGTCGACCTCGACCTCGTAGACCGTGCGCTTCTCGCCTTCCTTGGTCTCGTACGACCGTTGGCGCAGCCGTCCCTGAACGATCACCCGCATGCCGCGCTGGAGGCTCTCGGCGACGTTCTCCGCCGCCTGCCGCCAGACGTTGCAGGTGAGGAACAGGCCCTCGCCGTCTTTCCACTCGTTGGTCTGCCTGTCGAGGAACCGCGGAGTGGACGCGATGCGGAACCGGGCCACGGCCTGCCCCGTCGGGGTGAAGCGCAGCTCCGGGTCGTCGACAAGATTGCCGACGATCGTGATCTGGGTGTCGCCTGCTGCCATCGGTCGCTTTCGCCTTCCTATCCCGTCAGCTGAGCCGTCAGAGGCTCAGAGTACGGCCCGGGCCCGACAAACCGCCGGGCTTCGGGGTGCTGCCAGTGAAGCTCAGTGGAGCTCGGGGCGGATGACCTTGGTGCGGAGAATGCCCTCGTTCAGGTTGAGCTGGCGGTCCAGCTCCTTCACGGTGGCGGGCTCGGCGGTCAGGTCGACCACGGCGTAGATGCCCTCGGACTTCTTGGCGATGTCGTAGGACAGACGGCGACGGCCCCAGACGTCGACCTTCTCCACGGTGCCGCCGTCGTTGCGGACGACGCTGAGGAACTGGTCGAGCGACGGCTGCACGGTGCGCTCGTCGAGGGACGGGTCGAGAATGACCATCATCTCGTAGCGACGCATGTGTGATCCAACCTCCTCTGGACTCTTGCGGTCACGACGCCTTGCCGTGACAGGAGGACCCTGCGCCTCGCGCCGGGTGGCATGCCCCCCGGCCCTTATCAGACGCAGTCGAATAAGGCTATCAGCCACTTGGCCCCACCCGGCCCGGAGAGTGAAACTGGAGGTCGGAGAGGGGGTAGCCGCGATGCGAAACGCCATCGGCCGAAAAAGAAGGCACCCCGGTCACTTCACACTCGACACGGACGGCAGGCCGCACCCGCGGGAGAACGCGATGACGATCGCGACGCTGGTGTGCGGCCTGGTGGCGTTCGTCACGGGCTTCATCGTGGCGGCCCACATGATCGCGTCATGGGTGGGCGCGGTCGGGTTCTGGGGCGGGCTGTACGCCCAGTTCGTCTCGTCGACCACCAGACAGCGGGCGCTGATCATCGTGGGGATCGTGGGGTCGTTCGTCGGCGCCGCGCTGGGCATCGCGCACGGGGGATTCCTCCCCCGTGGCTTCTCCCTGCGCAACTGACGCGTGACCGTTCAGCCGCCGATGTGCAGGTCCACGCCGAGCAGCACGAGGAACCACAGGAAGACCGCGATCAGCGCCTGGGCGACCTGCTTGAGGAGGGTGGGGGTGATGTAGTGGTGGAGCCAGGCCACATAGAGGCCGACGAGGATGTAGATGAGAAGGATGAAGCTGCCTAAGCGATATCTCATGCTCGTCTCCTTGACGACGAAGTAGTATCGCGCGCGGGTCTGGGGGGCGCGTGCACACGCGACTGCCCTGTTTCGCACGCTTGAAACAGCGCGCCCTCTTGAAACGCTCTTGGAGAGCGCCTAGAGTTCGCCCCCGCGTCCGGCGGCCTCGCGATCAGGCGGCAAGCATTGATGGAGGAACGGCATGGACAGCCACAACGGCGCCCGCCCGCGGATCGGAGCCCACGTCGACCAGGACGATCCGCTGGCGCACGCGGCGGCCCGCGGCGCCGACGTGGTGCAGTTCTTCCTCGGCGATCCCCAGGGGTGGAAGGGCCCGGTGATCCCCGCCACCGCCGACGCCCTGCGCGCCTCGGACGTGGACGTCTACGTGCACGCGCCGTACGTCATCAACGTGGCCACCGCGAACAACCGCATCCGCATCCCGAGCCGCAAGCTGCTCGACGCGCATCTCAAGGCGGCGGCGGCGATCGGCGCCAAGGGCCTGATCGTCCACGGCGGGCACGTCAGCGCGGGCGACGACCCGCAGATCGGCTTCGACAACTGGCGCAAGGTCTTCGAGCGCACCGAGTGCCCGATCCCCGTGCTGATCGAGAACACGGCCGGCGGCGGCAACGCCATGGCGCGCAAGCTGGAGCGCATCGCCCGGCTGTGGGACGCGGTGACGGCGGGGGCGCCGGATCCCTCGGTCGTCGGCTTCTGCCTGGACACCTGTCACTTCCATGCGGGCGGTGAAAAGCTCGACGGCATTGTGGAGCGGGTGAAGGCGATCACGGGCCGCATCGACCTCGTGCACTGCAACGACTCGCGCGACGCGTTCGACTCCGGGGCCGACCGCCATGCCAACATCGGCAACGGCCAGATCGACCCCGAGCTGCTCCTGGAGGTCTGCCGGAAGGCCGGGGCGCCGATCGTGGTGGAGACGCCGTTCGAGGGCCAGGCCGACGACATCGCGTTCCTGCGCAAGCACCTGTAGGCACTCGTCCACACCCTGTGGATAACTCTGCGGATTGAAACCGTCAGGAAGCGGGTACGGGCGCCGGAACCCCTCGCTCGTCCCGCACCCTCCCGGTCCTGCGCGTGGCGCGCCACAACTGCACGTACGACGTGACGGCCGCGGAGAGGAAGACGAGGTTGCGCAGGACCAGCACGAGCGTCCCCGGCAGGGTGCCTGTCCAGCTGTAGTCGAGCTCCACCCAGGGATACATGACGCCCGTCAGCAGGGCGGCGACCATGACGAGCAGGGCGGCGGGCCGCTGCGTCGGGCCCGGCCGGTCGCGCCGCACCGACAGGATGACGGCGGCGATGCCGATCACCCACACGAGATACTGCGGCGACAGCACCCGGCTGGTGGCGACCAGGAAGAGCACCGTGGTGAGGGCGGCGTCGTAGTACGACCGGGGGCTGGGGGCCGCGCGCAGCCACCACAGGCCGATCAGCGCCAGCGCCACGGGCGTGGCGGCCAGGCTCAGCATCGTCGCCACGCCCACGCCGCCGCCGACGGCCTCCATCGCGCCGTGCCGATAGGTGGTGTAGCCGTCCCACCAGCCGAGGGCGCGGGCGAGCGCGAACGGCGTGGCGGCCAGCGACTCGATCTGCAGCCCGCGCTTTTCCTGCGCGGTGAGGAAGTCCAGCGCGTGCGGCAGGCTAAGGGCGGCCACACCGCACCCCCCGGCAGCGACCGCGATCGTGAGCCCCGACGCGGTCAGCAGTTCGCGCCACCGCCGCAGGCCGGCGAGCAGCGCGACCGGCCAGACCTTCACGAGGAGCCCGGCGCCGATGAGCGCCCCCCGCACCACCGGGTTGGCCGACGCCGTCAGCGCGAGCACCGCCACGAGCGTGACCATGAGGTCATAGCGGGAGACGAGCACCGGGCCGAGCAGGGCCGCGCCCACAGTCCACGCCCACGGGCCCGTACGGCTCCCGCCGCGCCGGGAGTTCGAGAACCGCACCAGCACGAGCAGGATCACGAGGTCGCACAGCGCCGCCAGCAGATAGAAGGCGACGTGGTAGCCCAGCGGCAGCAGCCGGGGGGCGAGCAGCGGCAGCGCCGCGAACGGCGGATACTGCCACTTCTCGTCGCCCGCCGGGAACTCCCCCTGCGCCAGGATCTCGGACCAGTGGCGATAGAGGGTGACGTCGTTCCTGAACGCCTCGCCGTGCCCGGTCGGGATGGTCTGGGTCGCGACGAGGAGGAGCATCCCCCTGGTCACGACCCACACCAGCAGCAGGAGCCATGGTGGCCTCCGGCGCATCGTGTCTCCCCCGTTCGTCGCGGACACTCTCACGCGACGCTACGCGATGCCTCCGCACGGACGGCTCGGAACCGCGCCGCGACGGGCGCGAAATCCGATGTAAGTTTCACGGCTTCACACCGTCTCCGGCTGTCGCCGCACCCCTCGCGAGAGGAGCGAACGGCGCAGCACGAGACGGTCCTCGGCGTGGTCGAACACCCCGCCCGACGGGTCGTCGACCTCCCCCTGGCGGATGACGTCGTGCTCGGGCCGCAGGATGTCGCGGACGACGAGCGCCATGAGGATGACGATGGTCAGCGCCCGGGCCCAGACCGACAGGAAGTAGGGGTCGTCGCCGATGCCCTCCCCGGCGTGGTCGGGATACTGGCTGATCAGGTAGAGCCAGATCGAGAAGAAATACCAGCACTCGGCGACCTGCCAGGCGGCCAGCGCCCCCCACCTCGGCCTGGCCAGCACCGCGAACGGCACCAGCCACAGGACGTACTGCGGCGACCAGACCTTGTTGGTGATCATGAAGGCGGCCAGGGCGAGAAAGCACAGCTGCATCAGGCGCGGGCGGCGCGGCGCGGCGAGCGCCAGCACGGCGACGCCCAGCAGGAGCACCGCCAGCGCGGCCATGGCCATGGTGTTCAGCTTCTCGGCGTCGCCGAGAAAGGCCAGGAAACCGGGCCTTTCCATGCCGAACCACTCGGTCTTCTGGAAGAAGAACCACAGCCCGCCCCAATCGGCGCCGCGCTCGCTGCTGAACGCGTAGAACTTCTCCCAGCCCTCGAAGTTGACCAGCATGATCGGCACATTGACCAGCAGCCACGCGGCAGCGGCCCCGGCGACGGTCTTGAGGAACGGCACCCACTTCGCCGTACGCACCGTGAGCAGGAACAACGCGCCGAAGAACATCAGCGGGTAGAACTTCGTGGCCACGGCGAGGGCCAGCAGCACGCCCGCGAGCCACGGCCGGTCGCGGGCCCAGGCCAGCAGGCCGCCGAGCGCGAGGGCCCCGGCGGCGAGGTCCCAGTTGATGTACGCGCAGAGGATGACGGCCGGGCCGACGGCATACCAGAGCGCGTCCCAGCGGCGGGCGTGCCCGGCGAGCGCGGCCGTGAGCAGCACGCCCACGACCAGCGCGATCCCCATCAGGATCACGGTGACGTCGTAGAACACGATCCCGTCACCACCCGCGAGGCGGCGGGCGAACTCCATGATCCCGCCGATGCCCACCGGATATTCGACCGGGTAGTCGACGTACGGGACCTTGCCCTCGTTGAGCTTCTCGGCCCAGAACAGCGGATAGATGTCGGTGTAGCAAAAGTTCGTGAACTGCCCGACGCCGCCGTTCCAGGCTCCGCCGAACCGGCAGGGATATTTCCACAGGTACGCGAGAACGGCGCCGAGCCCCCCGAGAAGCCCGAGAGGCAGGTACGGCATCGCCCGCGCGGCGACCCTGAGCAGCCGGGCGAAGTCGTTCGTGATCCGGGTCGTCATGCTCGGTATTGCACCATTCAACGCCTCGGCTTGGCGACTCCGCGCATCGGAAGGGCCCGCGGCGGGAGTCGCCGCGGGCCCCTTCGGGACACCGGATCGCGGATCAGGCGCCGGTGCCGTTCCTGCCGTTTCCCGACCCGGTCGGCAGGGCGGCCGGGGGCTGGTTGATGTTCAACGGGACGTCGTCGCCGCCGGGGCCGCCGTCCGAACCGCCCGTGCCCCGGTCGTCGCCGAGGCCGTCGCCGCTGTCACACCCCGGGCCGCCGTTGAAGCAGCTGCCGTCGTCGGGGAAGTCGGTCGGGAAGTCGGTCGGGAACCCGGCGTCGTCCGGCTCCGGGCTGGGCGTCGGCGTCGGGCTCGGCACGATGTTCTCCGGGCTGCCCAGCCCGGCCTTCTGCGGGAACTGCTCGACGGGCTTGCCCGCGAGCGCCTCCATCATGAAGTTCCGCCAGATGGTGGTCGGGTAGGTCGCGCCCTCGATGCCGGCGCCGAGCGATATCTCACGGGGCTTGGAGTAGGGGTTGTTCGGGCCGTACTTCTTGCTCGGCTTCCCTCCGGGGGTGTCCGGGCAGTTCGCGTTGACGGGCTGGACGATCTTGCCCGACTTGGTGACGCACTGCTCGCGGTACATGCCGACCGCGGTGGAGATCTGCGGGGTGAAGCCGACGAACCACGCTTCCTTGTTGTCGTTGTTCGTGCCGGTCTTGCCGGCGGCCGGGCGGCCGATGCCCTTGCCCTGCGCCGTACCCGTCTTGAGGACCTCCTCCATCGCCGCCACGGAGTCGGCCGCCGCCTCGGGCGTGATCACCTGCTTGGCCTCACGGCGCTCGGCGAAGACGACCGCCTTGTCCTTCCGGACCTCCTTGACCACGTGGTAGTCGACGTGCTTGCCCTCGTTGGCGAAGATCGAGTAGCCGGCGGCCTGCTCGACCGGGGTGACCAGGGCGCTGCCGATGGAGAACGCGTACTTGTGCTCCTTGACGTCGTCCTCCAGCCGGGTCTTGTCGAGCCCGGCCTCCTCCGCGATCTGCTTCACCGCGCTGAGCTGCCCGATCGTGCCGTTCTCCTCGTCCAGCTTGTACGCCATGGACGCGAAGGCCGTGTTGACCGAGTCGGCGGTCGCCGTGGTGACGTTGATCGCCGACCCGACGTTGTGGCTGTTGCCGATGGGCTTGGTGCCCGGGAGCTCCTCCGGCACCGTCTTGTTGCCGGGCACGAAGCTGTTCAGGCTGTGCCCGGCGTCCAGCCAGGCGGCCAGCACGTACGGCTTGAACGCCGAGGCGGCCTGCTTCTTCGAGTCGAACGGTTCGTTCCAGTTGTCCTTGACGTAGTCCTCACCGCCATAGAAGGCGAGCACCCGTCCGTTCTTGGGGTCCACGGCGGCCAGACCGGCGTGGATCTCCTTCGGCAGGCTGGCGGTGGTGCCGCGGACCGCCTTCCTGGCGGCCTGCATGAGCTTCTTGTCGAAGGTCGAGATGATCTTGTAACCGCCGCTCCTGACCTGGTCGGGCGGCAGGTTCATCCGGGTCTTCAGCTCCTGCAGCACCTGGACGACCATGTAGCCCTTCAGACCGCCCAGCTCGTTGCTGTTGCGCTCCGGAACGGTCTTGGGGAACTTGGCCGTGCCCGGCAGCTTGCCGTACTTGGCCGGGTCGAGCTTCGCCATGGCGTTGACGACGTCCTTGAACCGGCTCTGCAAGCGCGGGGAGTCGGCGTCCAGGGAGGGCGTCTGGATGCGCGCGGCGAGGTAGGCGCCCTGCTCCACGGTGAGCTGTTCGACGTGCTTCTTGAAGTACGCCTGCGCGGCGGCCTCGATGCCGTACGCCCGGCCGAAGGGCACCGTGTTGAGGTACTGCAGGAGGATCTGGTCCTTGGTCATCTCCTTGTCGAGCTTGACCGCGACGAAGATCTCCTTGATCTTTCGCTTGATCGACACTTCCTGGCTGAGGCCGTCGTAGTAGTTGCGGGCCATCTGCTGGGTGATGGTCGAGGCACCCTGGAGCTGCTGCCCGGTCGCCGTCATGTAGACCGACCGGATCATGCCGGGGATCGAGATGCCGCTGTCGTCGCGGAAGGTGTCGTTCTCGATCGCGATCACGGCGTCCTGGACGTGCCGCGGCACCTTGTTGATGTCGTCCAGGATGACGCGCGGGGTGCCCACCTTGGCGATCAGCGTCTTGCCGTCGTTGTAGTAGATGGCGCTGCCCTGCGCTATGGCTTCCGCCTGCGTCGCCTCCGGAACCGGGGTGTTGGCGTAGGCCACCGCGATCATGCCGAAGGTGCCGGCGGCCAGCACGGTGAAGGCCGCCACCAGGATCTTCCAGCTCGGGACGAAGCGCCGCCAGCCCGTACGGCGCGGCCTCTCGTCGTCCTCGTCGAAGTCGTCGAAGTCACGCGGATCCCGGGGGCCGCGTCCGCCGGGACCACCCGGACCACCCGGACCACCCGGGCCGCCGGGTCCACCGGGGCCGCCGGGGCCACCCCGGCCCGCGGGCCTGCGGCGGCGGCCGCCGGTCTGGATCGCCTCGGTGCGCTGCTCGTCCCCCCGGGGGTCGCGGGGGTCGCGGGGGTCACGGCCGTCACGGGTGTCGCGGCCGTCGCGGGGGAAGCCGCCCGCCGGCATGCCCATCGCCTGGGTGC
Organism: Microbispora hainanensis; assembly: GCF_006874475.1. Lineage (GTDB taxonomy): Bacteria > Actinomycetota > Actinomycetes > Streptosporangiales > Streptosporangiaceae > Microbispora > Microbispora hainanensis. The sequence goes on along the minus strand of NZ_VIRM01000021.1, from coordinate 58,730 downwards.
GCTCGTCCCCGCCGGGACGGCCGGGCCTGCCGGTGCCCGCAGGGCCGCCGGGACCGCCGGGGCCGGCCGCGTAGCGCGGGTCACGGCCCCCCGGCGGGCGTCCGCCGCCCGCCGGTCCCCGGGCCCCCTGCGGTCCCGGAGCCGTTCGCTGCGGCCGGCCCTGTTCCGGCCGCGGTTCCGGCCTGGGAGGCACCGCGTTCATGGCCGCCGTGTCCTCGAAGGCGGCCGCCTCACGGCGGCGGTCGGGTCCGGCCGGCCGGGCGCCGCGGGGCGGCTGCGGGGCCGGTCCCCTGCCGGGCTGCCGTGGCGGGGCGGGCTCGCCGTACTCGCCGTACTCGTCGGATTCCCGGGGCGAGCGACGACGGCGCCCAGGGCGGGATGATCCACCGGAGCCCGAGGCGTCCTCGGGACGGCCGGTCGGCTCCGGTCCGTAGCTGCTGTAAGTCACGCGTCCTCGTCAGATGGTTCGGGGAATTTATCGACGTCGGCCGGCAGGCCGGCGGGCTGCCTCCTGGAGGTGGAGGTCCGCCCTAGAGGGAAGGGCCCGGGGGATCGGCTGTTCCGAGGACGAACGACACCGCCAGGTGGTTCCAGGAACAACCTTGGCAGACCTCCACCACGTAGACGCGGAATTCGCGGTATTCCCGCGCCATCGCGGTGAGCTCGGCCATCCCTTTTGCCTGGCCGGCTACTCGTCCTAATTCGTCCCCATATACGTATGTGACGTTGGTCACGTTCCTTCGTTCACATATGGGGCAGCTGCGGCTCGTCGGCTCTCCGTGGAACCGGGCCGCGCGGAGCAGGTAGGGGTGGGCGTCGCACACGTCCCGCGCCCGCATGCGGCCGGCGCGGACGGACTGGACGGCCGCCCGCTTAGCGAGGCCGTAGTCCACGACCGACCGCTGTGACCACATACGGCCAGATTACGACCCTTTGCCAAAACTTGCCCAACCGTTGACCCGTTGCCATCTATGACACCCCGACGTATCCTGCGGATGTATCGAGTCGATACATCGGTCGGACACAGGGGGTGGTTCCAGTGACGGGCTCTCGTGGAGGTGTGCTGGAGCTCGCCGTCCTGGGATCGCTGCACGAGACGCCCTTGCACGGATATGAGCTGCGCAAACGGCTCAACACGCTGCTCGGCATGTTCCGTGCCTTCTCCTACGGCTCGCTGTATCCCTGCCTCAGGGGTCTGCTCAACGAGGGCCTCATCGCCGAGGAGGAGCCTCCCGAGGACACGGTTCTCGGCCGTAGGTCGAAGATCGTCTACAAGATCACGGCGGAGGGCAAGGAGCGGTTGCAGGAGCTGCTCAGCCAGTCGGGCCCGTCCTCATGGGAGGACGAGAGCTTCGGCATCCACTTCGCCTTCTTCCGCCACACGGAGGCGGAGGTGCGGCTCCGCATCCTGGAGGGCCGCCGCAGCCGCCTGGAAGAACGCCTCGACCGCGTCCGTGAGGCTCTCGCCCGCACAAGAGAGCGGCTGGACACCTACACGCTTGAGCTCCAGCGCCACGGGCTGGAGTCGGTCGAGCGCGAGGTCCGCTGGTTGAACGAGCTGATCGACTCGGAACGGCGGAGCCGTTCGGCTCCCGGCGAGGGGGGTCACCCTCCGGATCCCGCGCAAGCCGTACAGGAAGAGACCCAGAGGGCGGACACGCCCGAGGCAGATAGGTAAAGGAGCGAGTGCTATGGGTTCGGTGCGCGTAGCCATCGTCGGTGTGGGCAACTGCGCCTCATCGCTGGTGCAGGGCGTCCATTACTACAAGGACGCGGATCCGAGCAGCCGTGTGCCGGGCCTCATGCACGTGCGGTTCGGTGACTACCACGTCGGTGACGTGGAGTTCGTCGCGGCCTTCGACGTGGACGCCAAGAAGGTCGGCCGCGACTTGTCGGAGGCCATCGTCGCCTCGGAGAACAACACGATCAAGATCTGCGACGTGCCGCCGCTCGGCGTCACCGTGCAGCGTGGCCCGACCTTCGACGGCCTGGGCACGTACTACCGCGAGATCATCGAGGAGTCCGACGAGGAGCCGGTGGACGTCGTCCAGGCGCTGAAGGACGCCCGGGTCGACGTCCTGGTGTCCTACCTCCCGGTGGGCTCGGAGGAGGCCGACCGCTTCTACGCCCAGTGCGCGATCGACGCCAAGGTGGCGTTCGTCAACGCGCTGCCGGTCTTCATCGCCTCCGACCCCGAGTGGGCCGCGAAGTTCACCGAGGCCGGCGTCCCGATCGTGGGCGACGACATCAAGTCGCAGGTCGGCGCGACGATCACGCACCGCGTCCTGGCCAAGCTGTTCGAGGACCGCGGGGTCGAGCTGCTGCGCACCTACCAGCTCAACTTCGGCGGCAACATGGACTTCATGAACATGCTGGAGCGCACCCGCCTCCAGTCCAAGAAGATCTCCAAGACCCAGTCGGTCACGTCGCAGATCCCGCACGAGATGGCCAAGGCCGACGTCCACATCGGCCCGTCCGACCACGTGCCGTGGCTGGACGACCGCAAGTGGGCCTACGTCCGCCTCGAGGGCAGGTCGTTCGGCGACACCCCGCTCAACCTGGAGTACAAGCTCGAGGTCTGGGACTCGCCCAACTCCGCCGGCATCATCATCGACGCGGTCCGCGCGGCCAAGATCGCCCTCGACCGGGGCATCGGCGGCCCGCTGCTGTCGCCCTCGTCCTACTTCATGAAGTCGCCGCCGGAGCAGTACTCCGACGACGCCGCCCGCGAGGCCGTGGAGAAGTTCATCCGCGGCGAGGCCGAGCGCTGACGTCCGTCGTCCACCGCGTGTCCCGCCCCGGTTCCGCTCGATCGGACCGGGGCGGTCCCATGTCCACGCCCGGTGGACCTCAGTGGTTCGTGAGCGGGCGCGCGGCCGGCGGCAGGGCGGCGGCGTCGGCCACCGGCCAGGCCAGCGGGTCCGGCCCGAGCGCGACGAGCTGGGGCACCTGCTCCCTGGCCCAGGGCGAGATGTCCAGCTCCCCGCTCATCACCCCGGCGGCGAAGCGCGTCCAGGGCTCCCACCTGACCTCGCCCACCTCCTCGGCGTTGGGCGCGGCCTCTTCGGTGACCACGGCCCGGTAGACCGGGCACAGCTCGTTCTCCACCGTGCCGTTGTCCATCACGGCGCGATAGGAGAAGCCCGGCAGGATCAGGTCGACGGACTCGACCGTCAGGCCCAGCTCGAACCCGAGGCGGCGGATCACCGCCGACGACAGCGGTTCGCCCGGCAGGGGGTGCCCGCAGCAGCTGTTGGTCCACTGGTCGGGCCAGGTCACTTTCGAGCCCGCCCGCCGCGACAGCAGCACGCGTCCGCGTTGATCGAAGACATAGCTGGAGAACGCGAGATGCAGCGGCGTGTCGGCGCTGTGGACGGTGGATTTGGGGGCGGTGCCGATCGGGTTTCCCTCGCCGTCGACCAGCACGACATGTTCCTGTGACGTCACTCTGCGAGAGTACGTGATCACCTTGCCGCGGGTGAGATGTACGGGTCTTTATCAGGGTTGCGCCTGATGCCCGTGCGTGATCGCCCGCGTAGGCTGTCGCCCGTGTCCTACGCCTCTGATCTGCGGGTGGTCCTGCGGGGTCGAAACTTCCGGCGGCTTTTCGCCACACGGCTCGTCTCGCAGTTCTCCGACGGGATCTTCCAACTCGCCGTCGGCGGCTACGCGTTCTTCAGCCCGGAAAGGCAGGCAAGCGCGACCGCCATCGCGGCGGGCCTCGCCGTGCTGCTCCTGCCGTACAGCGTGCTCGGGCCCTTCGTCGGGGTGTTCATCGACCGCTGGTCGAGGCGGCAGATCCTCGTCATCGCGCCGGTCGTGCGCGGGGTCCTGCTGGTGGTGGCCGCCTGCCTCGTCGCGGCGGGGGCCTCCGACGTCGTCTTCTACGCGGCGGCCCTCGGCGTGCTCGCGGTCAACCGCTTCTTCCTGTCGGCCCTCAGCGCGGCGTTGCCCCATGTCGTGCCGTCCGAGAACCTGATGATGGCCAACGCGGTCACGCCCACTTCGGGCACGGTGGTGACGTTCGTCGGGGCGGGCGCGGGCGTCGTGCTCCGCGTGATCTCCGGATCGGACGACAGGGGCGTGGCCGTGCTGCTGGTCTGCTCCGGCGTCGTCTTCGGCCTGAGCGCGCTGATCGCGCGGACGATGGAGCGCTCTCTGCTCGGCCCCGCGTACGATCCGGACCGCCCGCAGGCCCGCGAGGCCGTACGGCACGTGCTCGCCGGCCTGGTGGACGGCGCGCGGCACATCGCGCACCGGCGTTCGGCGGGGGCGGCCCTCAGCGGCATCGCGACGCACCGCCTGATGTTCGGCATCTCGACGGCGGCCGTGGTGATGCTCTACCGCTACCACTTCACCCACGACCCAGACGACGCGCTGAAGGGCATCGCGCTCGTGCTGGGCGCCGTCGGCGCGGGAAGTTTCGCCGCGGTCCTGGTCACCCCGTGGGCCACCGAGCGGGTCCGCATCGAGGTCTGGGTGCCGGCGATGCTCGTGACGTGCGGAGTGCTGGAGTTCGCCCTGTGCGCGACGTTCCAGGAGTGGGCGTTCGTCGCCGCCGGGCTGGTGATCGGCGTCGCGGGGCAGAGCGTGAAGATCTGCGCGGACACCGTCGTGCAGCGCGACATCGAGGACGCCTATCTCGGCCGCGCCTTCTCCGTCTACGACATGCTGTTCAACGGCATGACGGTCCTCGGCGCGGTGCTGGCGGCGGCGCTGCTGCCGCGCGACGGCATGTCCTATCTCGCGCTCGCAGTGATCGGGGCCGGCTACCTGCTCGGCGCGGTGGTCTATCGGCTGACCCTGCCCTCCGCCGCACGCCGCAGGCCGCCGGTGCCCGCCGTCGACTGACTCCCGTCGATCGGCCTCCCGTTGATCGGTCTCCCGTTGATCGGTCTCCCGTTGATCGGCCTCACAGCGCCGCGGTGGCGGCGACCATGGCACCGGTGATGCGGGCGATGTCGCCGGGCGTGCAGGCGTACGGCGGCATCGTGTAGATCAGGCGGCCGAAGGGCCGCAGCCACACGCCGTGCTCCATCACGATGTCCTGAATTTTCGCGACATCGACGGGCTGGTCGGTCTCGATCACCCCGATCGCGCCCAGCACCCGTACGTCCCGTACGCCGGGGGCGCCCACGGCCGGGGCGAGACCGTCGAGCAGGGCCCCCTCGATGTGTGCGACCTCCTCCCGCCAGGGCCGTTCGGCGAGCAGGTCGAGCGAGGCGCCGGCCACGGCGCAGGCGAGCGGGTTGCCCATGTAGGTCGGGCCGTGCATCAGCACGCCGATGCGCTCGGCCACCCGCGAAGTGCACAGCGTGGCGGCGAGCGTCATGTAGCCGCCGGTGAGCGCCTTGCCGACGCACATGATGTCCGGCCTGATCCCGGCGTGGTCGCAGCCGAACATCTCCCCCGTGCGGCCGAAGCCGGTGGCGATCTCGTCGGCGATCAGCAGGATGCCGTGCTCGTCGGCCAGCTCGCGCAGCCGCCGCAGATAGGCCGGGTGATAGAACCGCATGCCGCCGGCGCCCTGCACGACAGGCTCGACGATGATCGCGGCCAGCCGGTCGGCGTGGGCCTCGACGGCCGCGGTGAGCTCCGCCAGATAGACCTCGTCGGGACCCGCCTGCGCGGTCCCACCCGGGCGGCGGCCGTAGTCATGCGGCGGCATCGGCGCGAAGACGTGCCGCGGGAGCATCCCGGTGAACAGGTGGTGCATGCCGCCGACCGGGTCGCAGACCGACATCGCGGCGAACGTGTCGCCGTGGTAGCCGCCCCGCACGGTCATCAGAGCCGAGCGCCCGCTGTACTGCACCGCCATCTTGATCGCGACCTCGACCGCCACCGAGCCCGAGTCCGCCAGGAAGACGCGGTCGAGCCCGGTCATCCCGGCCAGCCGGTGCGCGAGCCGTACGGCGGGCTCGTGGGTCAGGCCGCCGAACATGACGTGCGCCATGTCGCCGAGCTGGTCGCGCGCGGCGCGGTTGAGCCGCGGGTGGTTGTAGCCGTGAACGGCCGCCCACCAGGAGGCCATGCCGTCGATCAGCTCACGGCCGTCGCCGAGCGTGATCCGCACGCCCTCGGCCCGGCGGACGACGTGCACGGGCACCCCTGACGGCACCCCCGTGTAGGGATGCCAGACGTGCTCCCGGTCGAGCCGGAGGACCTCCGCGGCGTCCACCTACGAGACGATCCCGTTGTCGCGCGCCCAGTCGAGCAGGGCCTGCCGCGCGGCCTCCTTGCCGATCATGCCCTGGTCCATGCGGATCTCCAGCATGTGCTTGTAGGCCTTGCCGACGACCGGTCCCGGCGGCACGCCGAGGATCTCCTGGATCTCGTTGCCGTCGAGCTCGGGGCGGATCTTGGCCAGCTCCTCCTCGTCGGCCAGCCGGGCGATGCGCTCCTCGAGCTGGTCGTAGGTGCGCGACAGGGCCTGGGCCTTGCGCTTGTTGCGGGTGGTGCAGTCCGCCCTGGTCAGCTTGTGGAGGCGTTCGAGGAGGTGTCCCGCGTCGCGGACGTAGCGGCGCACGGCGCTGTCGGTCCACTCCCCCGTCCCGTAACCGTGGAAGCGCAGGTGCAGCTCCACGAGCCTGGACACGTCGGACACCACGTCCTTGGGGAACTTGAGCTCGGTGAGCCGCTTCTTGGCCATCTGCGCGCCGACGACCTCGTGGTGGTGGAACGACACCCGGCCGCCGGGCTCGTTGCGCCGCGTCTTCGGCTTGCCGATGTCGTGCAGCAGCGCCGCCCACCGCAGCACCCGGTCGGGACCGGACGCCTCCAGGTCGATGGCCTGCTCCAGCACGATCAGCGTGTGCTCGTAGACGTCCTTGTGCCGGTGGTGCTCGTCGATCTCCAGCCGCAGCTTGGGCAGCTCGGGCAGGACGTGGGCGGCGAGCCCGGTGTCCACCAGCAGCGCCAGCCCCAGCCTCGGGTGCGCGCCGAGGATCAGCTTGTCGAGCTCGTCGCGGATGCGCTCGGCCGAGACGATCTCGATGCGGCCGGACATCGCGGTCATCGCCTCGACCACCTGGGGCGCCACGGTGAACCCGAGCTGGCCCGCGAACCTGGCCGCCCGCAGCATCCGCAGCGGGTCGTCGTCGAACGACTGCTCGGGCCTGCCCGGCGTCCGCAGGATCTTGGCGGCCAGGTCGGGCAGGCCGCCGTACGGGTCGACGAACTCGTGGCCCGGCAGCCGCACGGCCATGGCGTTGACCGCGAAGTCGCGCCGGGCCAGGTCTCCCTCCAGCGAGTCGCCGTACATCACCTCGGGTTTGCGCGAGGCGGGGTCGTAGGACTCGCTGCGGTAGGTGGTGATCTCCAGCAGCCAGCCGCCCTTGCGCACGCCGACGGTGCCGAAGTCGATCCCGATCGTCCAGACGGCGTCCGCCCAGTCCTTGACGATCTCCAGCACCCGCTCGGGGCGGGCGTCCGTGGTCAGGTCGAGGTCCTTGCTCGCGCGGCCGAGGAGGACGTCGCGCACGGAACCGCCGACCAGGGCCAGCTCGTGCCCCCGGGCCGAGAACAGCTCACCGAGCTCGTCGGCGACCGGGGCGATCCGGCGGAACAGTTCGTTCACGGCGCGCTGCTGGCTGTCGCTCAGATTTGAAACGGACAAGGCTGGGTAGGTCCTTCGGTCACGGAACAGAAACTCTCCCCCGATGGCCCAGGTGTTCAGGTGTCACCCAGGGGAGACACGCTTAGCGATCACCAGGCCACGGACGGTTCGGGGGCGCTGGACGACGCAAGGAGCACACGAGATGAAAGACGCTCTCGCGATTCACCGCTGGCTCCTCGCCCACCAGATCCACCATGAGATCGTACGTCTTCCGCGCCCGTTGACATGCTCGGACGAGCTTCCCGAGGTGCTGGGGGTATCACCCGAGAGGTGCCTGTGCGTGTCGCTGTTCGAGGTGTCGGCGCGAGGGCGGACACACGAGGTGGCCGTGGTGACCGCGGTGAATGCCTGTCCCGGGCCGGCGAACGTGCGCGCCGTGCTGCGCGCTCACAGGGTAACCGTCGCGTCGGCCTACACCGTGAACTCCGCGACCGACTACGCGCACGGCCTGGTCTGCCCGCTTCTGCTGCCCGACGACCTGACCGTCTTGGTGGACCAGCGCCTGCTGGAGCGCATCGATCCCGACGAGGTCGTCCACACCGCGACCGGCGAGCGCCGCACCGCGTTGCGCGTGCGTGCCATCCACCTGTTCGACCTGGTGGCGGCCAAGCCCGTCGACCTGAGCGCCACCCGGCAGAGGGGTCCCACGAGCCTCGTGAGTCCTATGCGGACTGCTTAGGCCATAGCATTCTGGGCGTGCGCCGTACCTCACCGCCGGCCGGCACATGATCCGTAAGGCCGCGCTGCTGACATTGCTGACCGCCCTGCTCGCCTCCCCCGCGGGCATGGCCGGTACGGCTGTCGCGGCACCTCCTCCGGGTCGTGTCGTGACCGCGGCACCGGCCGATCCGCTTCAGGTCAGCGAGATCACGCCGGAGGTCGTGCGCGTCGCCACCGACCCCATCACGGTCGAGGGGACCGTCTCCGGCACGCCGGGATCGTTCGTCCGGGTCGCCGTCCGCTACTCCCGGGGCAGGCCGTTCGCCTCCCGGGCCGAGATGGCGGCCTACCTGTCGGAGCAGGGGTACGGCACCACCAACTGGAGCACCAGGATCCAGGCCACGGCGCTCGACCAGTCGGGAAAGCTTCCCTTCCGGTTCACCGTGACTCCCGCGGAGCTGGGCCTGCCCAGGCCCGGGGTCTATCCCTTCGAGATCGAGCTGACCGACGCGGGGACCGGCCAGCGGCTCGGGATCGAGCGGACCTTCCTGACGTACGCCCCCAAGGGCGAGCAGATCCCCACGATCAAGCTGGCCGTCGCCCTGCCGCTCGTCGACCGGCCCCACCGCGCCGACGACGCGACGTTCATGGACGACGATTTGCCGGCCTCGCTCACCTCGGGCCGCCTGGCGTCGCTGCTCCAGACGGCACAGGACACCGGCGACGAGGTGACCTGGTTCGTGGACCCCGCCCTGCTCGACGACGTCCGCGCCCTGTCCTCCGGCCCCAGGAACGTGCGCGGCACGCGCAAGGACGCCGATCAGGCCGCGGGCCAGTGGCTGAACGGCCTGCGCAGCGCGTTGACCGACAAGACCGTCATCTCCACGCCGTACGCCGATCCGGACATGGCCGCGCTGGTCCACCACGGCCTCGACAAGCAGGCCGCGGCGTCCGTCCAGCGCGGGGCGGCGCTCGCCGGCGAGCTGCTCGGCCGGGAGATCCGCGGCACCACCGCGTGGCCGCCCGGCGGCAAGATCGACCGCGACGCGGTGGACGAGCTGGCCATGTCGGGTGTGACGTCCGTGCTGCTGTCGGGAGACGCGCTGCCGCCGCGCCCCGAGGGCCAGGGCACGACGCAGACCGGACAGCCCGTCCCCCCGCCCGCGCAGCAGGCCACTCCCGACGGAGCCGCCCGGCTCGACACGATCGCCGACAACCCGCTGACCGCGCTGCTGGCCGACCCCACGCTCAGCGAGGTCCTCGGCGGGAACGTGTCGGCTCCCGGCGCCGCGATGCTCGCACGGCAGCGGTTCCTCGCCGAGACCGCGATGATCGCCTTCGAGCAGCCGGCCCAGCAGAACGGGCTGCCCGGGCAGACGGGCCAGACCGGGCAGGGCGGCACGGCGAAGGCGGCCACGCGCACGGTGATCGCGGCCCCGCAGTCGCATCTGTGGACGCCCGACCCGGCGTTCGTCTCCAGCCTCCTGCAGGCCGCATCCAGCGCCCCCTGGCTGCGCATGACCTCGCTCGACTCGATCAAGCCCGGCCGGGTCCAGGTGCCGCGCGCCGACCTGACGTACACCGAGCACGACCGCCAGACCGAGCTGAGCCGCTCCTACCTCGCGACCGTACGCAAGCTGGAGCGCAAGGCCGACGCCGTGGCCACCGTCACCGAAGAGCACACGGACGTCTTCCACACGGCCATACTCCGGCTGTCGTCGGCCTCCTGGCGGGGCGACGGCAAGCGGGCGCTGTCCTTCGCCGGGCAGGTGCAGAAGGCCATCGACGCGCGCATCGACGACGTGTCCGTGCTCGACACCCCGCGCGCGGTCGCGGGCAGCAACGGCCAGGTCCCCGTCAGCGTGGCCAACAACCTGGACAAGGACATCCAGATCAAGATCCGGGTCACCTCGGCCAGCAAGTCGCGGCTCGCGATCGACGCCCCCGGAGGGGTCTACATGACCCCCACGACCACGATCCTCGCGGGACGCAGCCAGCTCGTGAACGTGCCGGTGATCGTGCGCGACGAGGGCGGCGACGCGAGCATCTCGGTGCAGCTGCTGACCGACGGCGACGAGAAGTACGGCAACGCGGTGCGCGTCGTGGTGCGCGCGACCGGCTACACCGGCATCGCCCTCGTCATCGTGGGGGCGGCCGTGGTCATCATGCTGGCCGCCGTGGTGATGCGCGTCCTGCGCCGCAGGTCGCGCAAGGCGTTCCCGTTCGACGGTTCCGGCGGCGAGGACGGCCCGCCCGGCGACCGGCAGGGAGCCGTCCCGGCCGAACGCACCCAGTCGCCGTAGTCTTGGGTCGCCTTCCCGGGACCACTGGAGGAAGGCGGCCACCCCAAGTCAGGCCGCCGCGAACCGAAGGACAACCATGAGCAGGATGCTGCGGGCCAGCGCGATCATGGCGGCCGGGACGATGGTCTCGCGGCTCACCGGCTTCATCCGTACGGCGATGCTCGCCGCGGCCATCGGCACCCTCGCGCTCGGCGACGCGTACAACGCGGCCTACCAGATCCCCTACATCCTGCTCGACCTGCTGCTCCAGGGCGTGCTCAGCGCCGTGGTCGTGCCGGTGATCGTGCGGGCGCAGAAGCGGGACCCCGACGGGGGCCAGGCGTTCGAGCAGCGGCTGATGACGCTGGGCGTGGTGGTGCTGACGGCCGTCGCGGTGATCGGCGTGCTGCTGGCCCGGCCGATCATGGAGCTCTACACCGCCTCGAACTGGTCCGAGGACAAGGTCGCGGTGGCCACCACGCTGGCCAGATATCTGCTCCCGCAGATCGCGTTCTTCGGGATCGGCTCGCTGGCCGGGGCGATCCTGAACACCCGGGACCGGTTCGCCGCCCCCATGTGGGCGCCGGTGCTCAACAACATCGTGGTCATGGGAGTGCTGGCCGCCTATTACGTCATCGGCACGTCCGACATCGAGAAGGTGACCGAGCGCGACCTCACGCTGCTCGGTCTCGGCACCACCGCGGGCATCCTCGCCCAGGCGCTGGTGCTGATCGTCGCGCTGCACCGGGTCGGGTTCCGGTTCCGCCCCCGGTTCGGGGTGCGCAACACCGGTCTCGGCGAGGCGGCCAGGGCCGCCGCGTGGACGTTCGCCTTCGTCGGCGTCAACCAGATCGGGTTCTGGGTCACCACCAAGCTCGCCACCGGCGCAGGCGACCGCGCCCCGGGCGCCGGCAACAGCGCGTGGGCCTACGCGTTCCAGCTCTTCCAGCTCCCGTACGGGATCATCGCGGTGTCGGTCATCACGGCGATGCTGCCCCGGATGAGCAGGCTCGTGGCCGACGGCGACCTCACCACGGCCCGCGGGGAGTTCTCCTCCGGAGTGCGGCTGGTCTCCTCCGTCATCGTCCCGTCGGGCCTGCTGCTGATGGTGCTCGGCCCGGCGGTCACCACGCTGATCTTCTCGTGGGGCAACATGACGACGGGCAACGCGATCTACATCGGTCACGTGCTGCAGGTGTTCGGCGTCGCGCTCGTGCCGTTCTCGATCTTCCAGCTCCTGCTGCGGGTCTTCTACAGCTTCGGCGACACCCGCACCCCCGCGATCATGGCCGGGGTGAACGTGGTCGTCAACGCCTCGCTCAGCCTCGTGGCCTACTTCACGCTCCCCGACCGGTACATCGTCATCGGTCTGGCGTTCGCCTACCTGATCACGTACATCGTGCTCTGCGGCGTCGCGTGGGTGCTGGCGAGCCGGAAGATCGGCGGGCTCGGCGGCAGGGAGATCGTCGCCGGCCTGGGCCGGATGTACGCGGCGGCGATCCCGGCCGCCGCGCTGGCGCTGGCGGTCCTGTGGCTGGCCAGGGAGATCACCTCGATCACCCCCGTCAGCTCGGCCGTGGTGCTCGTGGTGGGCGGCGGCGCCGGGCTGCTGCTGTACATGTTCGCCGCGCACCGGCTGCGGGTTCCCGAGGTCCGCTCCATCATTGGACTTGTCGCAAGCCGGGTAGGACGGTAAGAGTCCTCAAGAACGACCGGCAACTGGAAGGTAACGCGAAAGTCCGATTCGGACGTCTTCGATCGGGAAGGCGGGCACAAGCGGCACGGCACTAGCATGGTGCGCCAGGGAGTGTTGAGACACACTCAGAGAACGTCCCGCAGAACTTGCCCTACCGATGGATTCGGCCGGGCGGGTGACCGCGAGGGCGGAGGAGGACCGGCGGCGGCGGCCGTACGGGCCTGTTCCGGCTCCGCGGATGCTCGTCTCCGGGGTCTCGCCGACCCGGCGGTGCTCCGCTCGGCGACCACGGCAGGCAGGAGGTTTTAGGGGCGCGATCTGGTGTTTCGGACCGGCGAGCGGAAGCGGGAAGGCGTGGGCGGAACCACCCGGCATCGGCTGATGCATGCCGATGAGCCGCGGAGCGGGGCGGCCGCATGAGCATGTCCACGGTCGAACCGGGGACCAAGCTGGCGGATCGGTTCCGCCTGGAGGACAGGGTCCACGAATCCGGCGGCGCGACCCTCTGGAAGGCGCTGGACGAGATCCTCGCCCGCCCGGTCGCGGTCCACACGTTCGCACCCGATTTTTCCCGAGTCGAGGAAGTCGTCACCGCCGCCCGCCTGGCGAGCCGCCTCACCGACCCCCGCCTCACCCAGGTCTTCGACGCGGCCGACGAGGACGGCACGGCGTACGTCGTGAGCGAGTGGGTCAGCGGCGAGTCGCTGCTCGACCTGCTGGAGAGCGGGCCCGTCGAGCCCGAGCGGGGCGCCGCCCTGGTCGCCGAGGCCGCCGAGGCCCTGGCGCACGCGCACGCGGCGGGGCTCACCCACCTGCACCTGACCCCCAGCCGCCTGGTCTGGACGAGCGGCGGCACGGTCAAGCTCCTCGGCCTCGCCGTCGACGCCGCGATCCTCGACCTGAGCAGCGAGGACCCCGCCAAGGACGACGCCGAAGGGCTGGGCCGCCTGCTCTACGCGGCGCTGACCGGCCACTGGCCCGGCGACTCCGACTGCGGGCTGCCCCCCGCTCCCCTGGACGACGGCAAGATCTGCACACCACGGCAGGTCACCGCAGGAGTCCCCGGCTACCTCGACGCCATCACCTGCCGCGCGCTGCTGCAGGAGCCGCGGCGCGGGCAGCCGCCGCTGGCCACCCCGGCCGACGTCGCCGAGGCGCTCGCCGAGGTGCCCCGCCCCGCGCCGGCGCCGGTCACCACCGCGCCGCCCGCGTTGAACCTGCACACCGAGGCGCCGGACGGGCTGGGCAGGTCGGCCATGCCGCCCCGCGTGCCGTCTCATCTGGCACATCAGATGTCGATGGTCCCGCCGCCACCGCCGCCGCGTCCGCAGACCGGCGCCGCGAGCAAGGTCCTGCTGACCGTCATCGTCCTGCTCGTGATGGCGGCCGTCGGCGTGGGCGCCTGGACCGTGGGCAAGAACCTCGGCAACACCCCGCGCGACGTGGCCCAGTCGGGCACCGCGCAGTCCCCCTCCCCCTCGCGGAAGCCGGTCACCGTCAAGCCGGTGAGCGCGGCGGGGTTCGACCCCCTGGGCACCGACCGCGCCGAGAAGCCGGAGCTCGCCCCGCTCGCCGTCGACGGCAAGCCGTCCACCGACTGGCACACCGACAGCTACAGCACCACCGACCTGGGGCGCCTCAAGGACGGCGTCGGGCTCATCCTCGACATGGGCAAGCCGATCCCCATCGCCGACGTGGTCGTCTCCCTGGGCAACGCCGGCGGATCGACCGTGCAGCTCAAGGTGGGCGACGCGGCGGATCTGTCCTCTCTCAAAACCGTGGCGGAGAAGAAGGGCGCATCGGGTTCGGTGACGCTCACCCCGGAAAAGGCCACGACGGGTCAGTACGTTTTGATCTGGTTCACTCGGCTTCCCCCCTACAACGGGCAGTATCGTGGCACTATCTACGAAGTAACGGTGCATTCCCCAGGATCGGCATAGCAGGGACTTGTGAATTCCCCACCAGACAATCCCCCGACGGCTGAGCACGCGCGACGCGCGACGTCCGATGCCGATCTGCTGGCCCGCCACCTCGGCGGCGACCCTCACGCGTTCAGCGAGATCGTCAAGCGGCATCGCGACCGGATGTGGGCGGTCGCCCTGCGCACGCTCGGGGATCCCGACGAGGCCGCCGACGCGGTCCAGGACGCGTTCGTCTCGGCCTACCGGAAGGCGGACAGCTTCCGCGGCGAGGCGGCGGTCACGACGTGGCTCCACCGCATCGTGGTCAACGCCTGCCTCGACCGCATGCGCCGCAAGTCCGTGCGGCCGGTCGCCGACGACGAGCTCATCGAGGCCGCGGAGCGCGAGGCCCCCGCGACCGACCAGGCCGGCGAGCGCGAGGTCTCCCTGGAGGTCACGGCGGCGCTCAAGCTGCTGCCGCCCGACCAGAGGGCGGCTCTCGTGCTGGTCGACATGATGGGGTACGCGGTGGACGACGCGGCGGCGGTGCTGGGCGTCCCGCCGGGCACCGTGAAGAGCCGCTGCGCAAGGGGACGCGCCAAACTCGCACCGATTCTTTCGCATCTGCGGAACCGATCCGACCTCACTCGCGTCTCATCCGGGAAGGGAGCAGAACTTCGTGACGGGTGACACGCACTACGACCTGGAGGTTCTCGCCGAACTGGCGGAGGGTCTCCTCGACGACACGACGGCCCGGCGGGTCCGCGAGCATCTCGCGGTCTGCGACCCCTGCGGGGAGAGCCTTGCCGACCTGGCCGCGGTCCGGGAGGTCCTGGCGGCGATGCCGGTGCCGGCGATGCCTCTGGGCGTCGCCAGGCGTATCGACCGGGCGCTGGCCGCCGAGGCTCCGGACTGGGACCGCGTCCTGCGGGACGCCCCTTGGGACAGCGCTCCACAGGAGCCGGCCCCGTGGGAAAACGCCCCATGGGACGACGTTCCGTGGGAGACGGTCGAGCCTCCGGTCGCCGCTTCGGTGGAAACCACCTCGCAGACCACCTCGGAAATCGCCGCGGACACACGCACGGAGCCGGAGCGCGAGCCCGCGCCGGTGGTTCCGCTGGGTGTCGTCGCCGACGACGGGACGATCGTGCCGGCCGGGCGCCGATCCGGACCGCGTACGGCGGGCCGCAAGGCGTCCAGGCGGCGCACGTGGGCGTTGCCGGCCGCGGTCGCCGCGGCGGCGGCCGTCGTGATCGGGAGCGGTGGTCTCGCCACCGGCCTGCTCTCGTTCGGCGACTCGCCGTCCCGGCAGGTGGTGAGCCAGGGCGCGCCCGGCCAGAGCCCGGACAACGTCCAGGCGCTGACCTACTCGACGTACGCCAGCGGCCACAACTACACCAGCCGGGAGCTGCGCGGGCCGCTGCTGGGTTACTTCGGCGTGGCGCCCGGCTCGGGCACCAACGACGACGAGGACCTCGACACCTGCGTCAAGCGGTTCTCGACCGAGCTCGACCGCACACCGATCGGCGTCGACAAGGCCCTCTACAACGGCAACGAGGCCACGGTGATGGCGTTCTGGGAGGACAAGAGCAGCAACGCCGTACGAGTGGTCGTCGTGGACTCGCGGTGCCACAAGCTGCGGCCCGAGGTCCTGGCCTCCTGGAAGTGACCGCGCGGCGCGAGCCGTACCATCGGCAGTGACGAAGCCCCCCGCGACCTCCGGGGGGCTTCGCCGTATCGGGGATCCCCCCGGGAATGACCGGGGCCTAGGATCTGTTGAGGGCACTGCATGTCCACCGGGAGCGAAGAAGGCGGGTCCGTTGAGCGACGTTCGTAACGTGATCATCATCGGGTCGGGTCCGGCCGGTTATACGGCGGCCGTCTACACCGCGCGCGCGGACCTCAAGCCTCTCGTCTTCGAGGGGTCGGTCACCGCCGGCGGCGCGTTGATGAACACCACCGATGTGGAGAACTTCCCCGGGTTCCCCGACGGCATCATGGGCCCGGACCTCATGGACAACTTCCGCAAGCAGGCCGAGCGCTTCGGCGCCGAGCTGGTGGCCGACGACGTGGTCGAGGTGGACCTCACGGCGAACCCCAAGGTCGTCAAGACCCACACCGACACCTACTACGCCAAGTCCGTGATCCTGGCCATGGGGTCGGGCTATCGCGAGCTCGGGCTGGAGAACGAGAAGCGGCTGTCGGGGCGGGGCGTGTCGTGGTGTGCCACCTGTGACGGGTTCTTCTTCCGCGACCAGGAGATCGCGGTCGTCGGCGGCGGCGACACGGCGATGGAGGAGGCGATCTTCCTGACCCGGTTCGGCAAGTCGGTGACGGTGATCCACCGCCGCGACTCGCTGCGCGCCAGCAAGATCATGCAGGACCGGGCGTTCGCGAACGAGAAGATCCGCTTCATCTGGAACAGCGAGGTCGTCGACGTGCTCGGCGAGGATCGGATCTCCGGTGTGCGGATACGCAACGTCAAGACCGGCGAGGAGACCGAACTGCCGGTCGGCGGCCTGTTCATCGCGATCGGCCACGAGCCGCGCACCGACCTGGTCAGGGGCCAGATCGACCTTGACGAGCAGGGGTACATCAAGGTCGAGACGCCGTCGACGCGCACGAACATCGACGGGGTGTTCGCGGCCGGAGACGTCGTCGACCACACCTATCGTCAGGCCATCACGGCCGCCGGGACCGGATGTGCGGCGGCGCTGGACGCCGAGCGCTGGCTGACGGTGAACGCCTGAGTCCCGACGTCGGGAATGCGGGGACTGTCCCCGCGGTTGTCTGCACCGCCACACCACTCATGCAAGGGGAGAGATACCGTGGGCGCGATCAAGAGCGTGACGGACGCGAGCTTCGAGGCCGAGGTCCTCAAGAGCGACAAGCCGGTTCTGGTCGACTTCTGGGCCGAGTGGTGCGGTCCGTGCCGTCAGGTCGGGCCGATCCTCGAGGAGATCGCCGCCGAGAACGCCGACAAGCTGACCATCGTCAAGCTGAACATCGACGAGAACCCGGTCACGCCCCGTGACTACGGTGTGCTCCAGATTCCGACGATGAACGTCTACAAGGGCGGAGAGGTCGTCAAGCAGATCATCGGCGCCAAGCCGAAGGCCATGCTGCTGCGCGAGCTCGACGGCGTCATCTGACGGCCGATACCCGCCGGCATCATCCGAAGAGCCCCCCGCACGCGTGCCGGGGGGCTCTCGCGTTTCCCGGGTCCCGTACGCGGGACCGCCGAGCCGGTGGGGTTTTCTTGCCGGTGGGGTTTCTGGGCCGGTGGGGTTGCTGGGCCAGTGGGGTTTCTGGGCCGGAACGAGACCGGTGAGCCAGCGCTAGACCGGTGGGCCAGGGACAGACGGGGTGGGCCGGGCGAGACCTGTGGTGCCCCTCAGACGGGCCGCAGGGCCCGCTCCGGGGACATCGACCCCAGCAGGCGCTCCAGCGCCACCTCGACGTCCTCACGCCACGACACGGCCGTCTTGAGCTCCAGCCGGAGGCGGGGGAAGCGCAGATGCGGGCGCACGGTCTTGAACCCGACCGACAGCAGATAGTCCGCGGGCAGCACGCAGCCGCCCGGCTTCTCCCACTTCAGGTCGCCGAACGCCTCGATCGCCCGTACGCCGCGGCGGGTCAGGTCCTTGGCGACGCCCTGCACGAGCATCCGGCCCAGCCCGCCGCCGGTGAACTCCTGCACGATGTGCGCGGTCATCAACAGCACCGCGTCCGAGCTGACCGGAGAGGTCGGAAACGCCACCGAACGCGGGACGTACAACGGCGGGGCGTAGAGCACGAACCCGGCCGCCACCCCGTCCACGTAGGCGATCTTCCCGCAGCTTCCCCATTCGAGGAGGGTCGCGGAGATCCACGCCTCCTTCTCCAGGGCCGGGTCGCCCGCCTCCACGGCGCGCTCGCCGCCGACCGGGTCAAGCTCCCAGAACACGCACCGCCGGCACCGTCGCGGCAGGTCATCGAGATTGTCCAGCGTGACATTGACCAGCCGACGCGACACGTGATGCCCCAATCCCCGTCAGGAGTCCTGCCAGAAAAGCGCGCGAATACGGCGTCTCCAGCTCGCATCGTAACTCAGGGGAAGGGCCGGGAGCGGGCGCGCCACAACAGCCGCCGACGACCATTAAAGGGGTTGGGCCGGCCGAAACCAGTGGTGCGGGAATGCAAGAAAAGGGGCCCTTGATGGTCAATACCCTGTTGTGATCGGAGTGGCGCGTTACCGTACCCTGGATTTCTCGGCTACGTGATCGGAGGTGGACCGTGGCACAAGAGCTTGATCACGGTCGGACGAACGCGACTCAAGGGTCGCGCATTGACGCCTACGTCGACAGGTACGCCGCCCGCGCTGCCGGGATGGTCGCCTCCGAGATCCGAGCTCTCTTCGCCGTCGCGTCGAGGCCCGAGGTGGTCTCGCTCGCCGGCGGCATGCCGTACGTGAACGCGCTCCCCCTCGATCTCGTCAGCGAGCTCGTCGCCGACCTGGTCGCCTCGCGCGGCTCCGTGGCTCTGCAGTACGGCTCCGGGCAGGGCGACCCCGCCCTGCGCGAGCAGATCTGCGAGGTCATGCGCATGGAGGGCATCGAGGCGAACGCCGACGACGTGGTCGTCACGGTGGGCTCACAGCAGGCGCTCGACCTGATCACCCGGATCTTCATCGACCCCGGCGACGTCGTGCTCGCCGAGGGACCCTCGTACGTTGGCGCGCTCGGGACGTTCAGCGCCTACCAGGCCAAGGTCGTGCACATCGCGATGGACGACCAGGGCCTCATCCCCGAGGCCCTCGCGCAGACCATCTACGCGCTCCAGGCGGCCGGCAACCGGATCAAGTTCCTCTACACGATCCCCAACTTCCAGAACCCGGCCGGCGTCACCCTCAACGAGGTGCGCCGCCGCCAGGTGCTGGAGATCTGCCGCCGCGCCGGCGTCCTCGTGGTGGAGGACAACCCTTACGGCCTGCTCGGGTTCGACGGGGAACCGATGCGGGCGCTGCGGGCCGACGACCCCGAGGGCGTGGTCTACCTCGGCTCGTTCTCCAAGACCCTCGCCCCCGGCTTCCGCGTTGGCTGGGCCCTCGCCCCGCACGCCGTACGCGACAAACTGGTCCTGGCCATGGAGTCGGCGGTGCTGTCGCACTCGTCCTTCACCCAGCTCGCCGTCGGGCAGTATCTCGCCACCCAGCCGTGGCGGGAGCAGATCAAGTCGTTCCGCGAGCTTTACCGTGAGCGGCGCGACGCGCTCCTCGGCGCGCTCGACGTGCTCATGCCGCCCGGTTGCACGTGGACCCGCCCCGCCGGCGGGTTCTTCGTCTGGATGACCCTCCCCGAGGGGCTCAACTCCAAGGCGATCCTCCCTCGCGCGGTCGCCGAGCGGGTCGCGTTCGTGCCCGGCACCGGCTTCTACTCCGACGGCGGCGGCTCGCGGAACATGCGCCTGTCGTTCTGCTATCCGGAGCCCGAGCGCATCAAGGAGGGCGTGCGCCGCCTGGCCGGCGTGATCGAGCAGGAGCTACGGCTGCGGGACACGTTCGGCACGGGCTCCACACCGGGGCACTCTGGCGTCGACACTCCCGGCCCGGATCTCGCCTGAACACGGTACGGCCGCTGCCCCAACGTGACGGAGGAGCCGCCCATGGCACCGCTCATGGGCGGCTCTGGCACAAGTACGACCTCGTCTGAGACCTGACGCGACGACGCGGCGGCGCGGGCGGGGCACTAGCCTGTTCAGGCTGGCCGTACTGACTTGTCGAGGCGAGAAAGGCCCTCTTCGTGAGCGAGCGAACGATGACCCAAGGATCGCCCCCCGCGCGTCCGTGGAGGGGGACGCGACTCGGGCCAGGCGAGACGAATCACCGCTGGACCGCGATCGGCGCCGTGGTGGAGCGCATGGGCGGTGAGGCGTGATGAGCGATCTGGGCCACGTGCTCATCCTGGCGGGAGGGCTCTCCTACGAGCGTGAGGTCTCCATCCGCTCGGGACGCCGCGTCGCGGAGGTGCTGCGGGCCGCCGGCGTGGACGTGGAGACCCGCGACGCCGACGCCACCCTCGTGCCCGGCGTGCTGGCGGACCCCCCGGACGCGGTCTTCGTCACCCTGCACGGCGGCGCCGGCGAGGACGGCGCTATCCGCTCGGTGCTGGAACTGCTCGACGTGCCCTACGTCGGTGCCACGCCGGACGCCTGCCGGGTCGCGTTCGACAAGCCCACGGCGAAGGCGGTCGTCCGCTCCTGGGGGCTGAACACGCCCGACTCGGTCGCGCTGCCCAAGGAGACGTTCCACGATCTCGGCGCCACGGCCGTGCTCGCCCGCATCATCGACCGGCTCGGCCTGCCGCTCTTCGTCAAGCCCTCGCGCGGCGGGTCCGCGCTGGGCGCCTCCATGGTGCGCACGGCGGAAGAGTTGCCCGCCGCGATGGTCGGGTGCTTCGCCTACGGCGACACCGCACTCATCGAGCGGTACGTCCAGGGTGTGGAGGTCGCGGTCTCCGTGGTGGATCTCGGCGACGGGCCGGTCGCGCTTCCGCCGGTGGAGATCGTGCCCGACCGAGGCGTCTACGACTACGCCGCCCGATACACGGCCGGGCAGACCGAGTTCTTCGCGCCGGCTCGGCTCTCCCGCGAGGCCACCGAGGCGTGTGCCGGCATGGCGGTCGCCGCCCACACCGCGCTCGGCCTGCGCGACATCTCCCGCACCGACCTCATCGTCGACGCCGACGGCAAGCCGTACTTCCTCGAAGTGAACGTGGCACCCGGCATGACGGAGACCTCCCTGCTGCCCATGGCCGCGGAGGCTGCGGGCCGCGATCTCGGCACGTTGTGCAAGGGACTCCTGGAGCTCGCCGCCGCCCGCGGCTGACTCGCCTCCGTTTCACGTGAAACACTCCTCCTCCAGGCCAGTCCTAGAGGGGGAGTTGGTGTGCATTGGGGTGGGTGAGGACAGCCGCGGCGCGCGCCCAAGCCAGACCGACCCCGTGACCGACCTCACGACCACGAAGCACACTAGCTTGCCCCGACCAAAAAACCCTCACAGACCCCAGCCGCGCCGCCCTACGCGGACAACCCCGCGACCACAAGGCTCACCCAGCCCCCCGGCTAAGAACCGCGCGGAGCCCACCGGCCACACGCTCGCGCGGCCCATGCGCGGGAACTCTAGGGACGGGTTGGCCTGGCTTGGGGTCGTGAGAACGGTCGTGAGAATGGTCGCGGGATCGGTTGCGTGGGGGCGCGTAGCCGAGGGAGTCAGTGTGATGCTTGGCCGGGTTCCGGTCACTGCGCCGGAAGGAACCTCCGGTCCTCCCGAAGTCCGCTCCGCTCCACCCACGAAAATCCCTCGCAAGCTCCGAATTTCCGCGGGGCCCGGGCCTGGGCCTTCGCTGCGGTCCTCACTCCCTTCCGCTCCGCTCCCTCGTCCGGACGGTGGTTGAGGCACGAACGCCAGGGGATGGCCCGACGAGGCTGACGCGCCTATCAGCCGCCTGGTCCGGCTTCCCCATCGACGCATCGGAGCATGACACGGAAGACAGCGTCTCCAGGGGCGCCCCACGCACCCTCCCCCATCGCGACCCGGCACCCCGGCGGCACTCCGTCCTGCCGCCGCCAGCCGGGAGGCATGTCTGCCTCTTGCGCTGGGGGCACCCCGAACATAACGTCGGCCTCGGTGGTGTAGGAGTCGCCGGCGGAGGAGCCCTCCCAGGCCGCCGGGGATCCGAGGCGATCACGGTCATCGTCGGGTCCGCGTCGGGTCCGCGTCGGGGGCGATCCGGGGGGGACCACACCGAGCGGCCCCAGTCGTGGTCGTGAGAGGGGGCCGAGCGCCGTGGCGGTCTGGTCCATGAGCACCTGGTGGAGACCTCGCTTCAGGAGGCGATCGCCTCTGCTCCCAGGCATCGGGTGCCGATCTACCCCGTCGACGCCGCCGGGGCGGCTCGAATGGACGTCTGCAAGTGCGCCCGTTCGCGAGCAGAGGGAGCGGAGTGGGCTCCGCGGGCACCGGAGGGCTCCTTCCGGCGCAGTGACCGACCCGGCCGAGGCTCCTGGACACCGCATTAGACGGCTCCGATCAAGGCGTGGCTGGCCGCCGGAAACCACGGCGCAGCCAAGCGGTCGGCCTCCTGTGGCCAACCAACCCATGTGAGCGCCGGGGACACCCGGTCGGGCAGCCGGGAGGACCGCAACGGGGCGTGGTCAGGCATTGGTAAAGGCGACGAGGGCTCGCAGGGACGCCGGTGAGCGAACGGGCTGCGAGCCTGCTCGCAACGGAGGGGGCGACACACGACCCCAGGCTCAACTTGCGGGGCACTGGGCGCGATGTTTCACGTGAAACCTGCGGCAGGGGCGCCTGTACTGCGCCCGGGCCGGGACGCCGCGAGGGCGGCAGCCACCCGGATGCCGCCCTCGCCGCCCCCGACCACGGGGGCGCGGTTTTCCTGCCGCAGGCTCTGCGGTCACTCCGCCGTGATGCCCCTGCTGCGCATCGCGTGGGCGGCATCCGGCGCCATCGTGTCGATGATGCGCTCCAGGTCGTCGATCGTGGAGAACTCGACCACGATGCGACCCTTCCGGCTGCCGAGATCGACCTTCACCTTCGTCTCGAAGTGGTCCGAGAGGCGATCCGCCAGATCGCGTAGCGCGGGGGCGGTCGGCTTCTTCGCCCGGGGCTTGCGCGGCGCCGGCCCGGCGGTCGCCTCGCCCAGAGCCACGATCTCCTCGACGGTCCGGACCGACAGGCCCTCGGCCACAATCCGGATCGCCAGCCGCTCCTGGGCGGCGGGGTCGTTCAGCGCCAGAAGCGCCCGCGCATGCCCGGCACTGATAACCCCTGCTGCCACCCGGCGCTGCACCTCGGGAGGAAGGTTCAGCAATCGCAGGGTGTTGCTGATGTGCGAGCGCGACCGTCCGACCTTCTTGGCCAGCACCTCGTGCGTGGCTCCGAAGTCGTCCAGCAGCTGCTGATAGGCCGCCGCCTCCTCCAGGGCGTTCAACTGCTCCCGCTGGAGGTTCTCGATCAGCGCCTCACGGAGCATTTCGTCGTCCTGCGTGCTCCGGACGATCGCGGGGATGCGGTCAAGCCCGGCGAGCTGCGAGGCGCGCCACCGCCGCTCCCCCATGATGAGCTCGAAACGGCCGTCCTCCACGGCGCGGACGACGACCGGCTGCAGCAGGCCGACCTCCTTGATGGACGCCGCGAGCTCGCCGAGCCGGTCCTCGTCGAACACCTCCCGCGGCTGCCGTGGGTTCGGGGAGATGGAGTCGACCTCGATCTCCTGGAAGTAGGCGCCCTCCACCGGACGCAGGCCCGTCGCCGGCGTGCCCGGCGCGGTCGACTGCAGGCCGAGAGGGGGAGCGCTCGCCGTGGACGCCGGATCGACGATCGGTCCCGTGGGGATCAGTGCCCCAAGACCCTTGCCCAGTCCCCGACGCTGCTGGCTCACCGCTGCTCCTTCACGCCCGCACCCGCACAGAAGCCAATGCCCAGCGACTCGGAGTCACTGGGCACCGGCACGCACACACCAGGAGAGAGTACCGCTGCGAAGCCCCGCCATGAGTCGACGCGCGTCCAGCTGTGGACAGCCCGCCCCATACGTCGGCACGTGTGCCGGTGTGAGCGTCTCGAAGCCCATGACGCTCGGATCCATGAACGTCCGGAGGCCATCAGATGCCGAAATCTTGCCTGTCACAGCCGGCACGTGCGGCAGCTGCGGCCGCCCAGGGTCGTCACGGCTCAGAAGTGGGGGCCTTTCTGAACTTCCACGACCCCGGAATCGCCCCCGCCCCGGTGCTGCCCCGGCGCATCGGCTGCGCCGGGGCCAGGAACGCCTTGCCGGCACGTGCTCGTCCGCACGCGATCTCTCCCGCCGTCCGGACGGTGCCGCCTACGCCACGCCGTCAGGCCCCGGTGAGGGCCGCGGCGCGGTAGGCGATCTCGCGAGCGGCGCCCATGTAGGCCAGTGCCCCGCTCGAACCCGGGTCGTACGTCATGACCGACTGGCCGTAGCTGGGCGCTTCGGAGACGCGGACGCTCCTGGGGATGACGGCGTCGAGCACGGTGTCTCCGAAGTGGGAGCGCACCTCCTCGGCCACCTGGGAAGCGAGGCGGGTGCGCCCGTCGTACATCGTGAGCAGGATAGTCGAGACCGACAGCGTCTGGTTGAGGTGCGCGCGCACCAGTTCCACGTTCTGCAGAAGCTGCGTGAGCCCCTCCAGGGCGTAGTACTCGCACTGGATGGGGATCAGCACCTCCTGCGCCGCCGCCATGGCGTTCACGGTCAGCAGGCCCAGCGACGGCGGGCAGTCGATGAGGATGTAGTCGAACTCCATCGAGTCGAACGAGGCGAGCGCCCGCCGCAGACGGGTCTCCCGGCCGACCATCGGAACCAGCTCGATCTCCGCGCCCGCAAGGTCGAGGGTCGCCGGAGCACAGTAGAGGTTGGGCATGTCGGGGACCGGCTTCACGATCTGCGACAGCTGCATGTCGTCCACGAGCACCTGGTACACCGACGGCATCCCCGACCGGTGTTCTGTCGCCAACGCCGTGGACGCGTTGCCCTGCGGGTCGAGGTCGACCACGAGAACGCGCTGATCGTGCATGGACAGCGCTGCCGCGAGGTTGACGGCCGTGGTGGTCTTGCCCACGCCGCCCTTCTGGTTGGCCACCGTCATCACGCGACACCGGGAAGGCCGGGGCCAGGACCCCTCGTCGCGCGTCGAGTAACCGACGGAAGGCGCAGCCGCCTGCGGGGGCGTGGCGGCTGTTTCACGTGAAACCACAGAACTCAGTGCCTCTCGTACCAGCGGCGAATCGCCAGGGTTAAGGGGGGTCTGGGACACGGTCGTCGTCCTTTCGACCGGCGAGACAGGGGGACGAGGCCAGCCCACCCCGGAGGACCGGCCTGCTGTCGCGATCTCCCAGCGTAGGGGGAGCCGAGTCTCCGGCCAACCCAGGCCCGCTGTCACACCGCCTGATCCGGCGTCCGCCACCGGCTCACCTCTTTCGTCGCCTCCGCGTGTCCGTTCGCGGAGACCGTCCGGCGACGACGCGAACGAGGGTCGCGGGCGGCTCGACCCTACCGCGCCCCACTGTGACCAACTCGACGTGCCTCACGCCGAACGAATCCAATCGAGGGCGGGCGGCGTCCAGCTCTTCCTGGGCCCTCTCCCCCTTCATCGCGAGCAACTCCCCGCCCTCGTGCAGCAGCGGCATCGACCACGACAGCAGACGGTCGAGCGGCGCGACCGCCCGCGCCGTCGCCACGTCGAAAACGCGCTTGCCGGCGAGTTCCTCGGCCCGCCCGCGCAGCACCTCCACGTTGTCGAGCTTGAGCGCCTCGACGCACTCCGACAGGAACACGGTGCGGCGCAGCAGCGGCTCCAGCAGCGTCACCGTCACGTCGGGCCGGACGATCGCGAGCACGAGGCCGGGGAGGCCGGCGCCCGAGCCGATGTCGATCAGAGTCGAGTCCGGCGGGACCGCCTCCTCCACGACCGCACAGTTCAACAGGTGCCGGTCCCAGATGCGGGGCACCTCGCGCGGCCCCAGCAGTCCCCGCACCACGCCCGGCCCGGCGAGCAACTCGGCGAACAGCCGAGCCCGCTCCAACGCCTCGCCGGTGAAAATCTCCCGGGCCACCGGGGGCGCCTCGGGCAGCTCGTTGCTCTCCGTCATCACTCACTCATCCAGGAACGCTCTTGGCCAAGGGTAACCGTCCTTCCCTCTCGGCGACGGCCGACGGTGCGGACCCGGCCAGAGCGGGAGGGCGAGGAAGGGACGTACAGGACGGAAAAGCCGCCGGTCCCGGATGTCGGGACCGGCGGCTTCCCCGCGTCGAAACTGTCGGAACTGTGAAGGCGATCAGGCGGGCAGGACCACCACGAAGCGGCGGGGCTCCTCGCCCTCGGACTCGCTGCGCAGGCCGGCCGCGGCGACCGCGTCGTGAACGATCTTGCGCTCGAACGGCGTCATCGGCTTGAGCGCCTTCGGCTCGCCGGTGCGCTTGACGTCGTCGGCGGCCGCGGCGCCCACCTTGGTGAGCTCGGCGCGGCGCCGCTCCCGATAGCCACCCACGTCGAGCATGAGCCGGGAACGCTCGCCCGTCTGGCGGTGCACGGCCAGGCGCGTCAGCTCCTGCAGCGCCTCCAGCACCTCGCCGCCGGGTCCCACGAGCTCCTCGCCCTTGACGCCGACGATCGAGACCACGGCACGGTCTCCCTCGACGTCCATGTCGATGTCGCCGTCCAGGTCGGCGATGTCGAGCAGGCCCTCCAGATAGTCCGCCGCGATCTCGCCCTCCTGTTCAAGGGCTTCGATGTCGGGAGCAGGCTTGAGGGTCTCCTCAGCTTCGGTCACGTCCGGACTCTCCTTCTCCTACGACTTCTTGCTGCCGGTGCGCTTGCTGCGGGGCTGGCGCGTCGGCTGCTGACGGACGATCTTGGGGGCGGGTTCCGGCTCAGGCTGCGCCGGCGCTTTGGGCTTCCCCACCAGCTTGGTGAAGATGCCGTTCGTCGGCTCGGGAGTGGTGATGTTGCCCTTCTCGTCCACGACCGGCATCGGGTGACGGCTGTAGAACCAGTGCTGCTGGCCGAGTGTCCACAGGTTGGTGGTCACCCAGTAAAGGATCAGACCGAGCTGGAAGTTCAGGCTGAAGATGGCGAACAGCGGCGAGATGTACATCAGGATCTTCTGCTGCTGCGCCATGGGGTTGTCCGGCATCTGCGCCATCGAGCGCTTCACGCTCTGCCGGACGGTGAGGAACGTGGTGCACGAGCTGACGGCCACGAAGCAGGCGAGGACGATCTTCGTCGTCACCGGATCGGCACCGAGACTCCGGATGACCTCGGCGCTGTCGAAGAACTTCGCCGCCAGCGGCGCGCCGAGGATGTGCGCGGAACGCGCGCTGTTCACCAGCTCCTTGGTCATGCCGAAAACGGCCCGGTCCTCGGCGATGGCCCGCAGCACGGTGAACATCGAGATGAAGATCGGGAACTGCGCGACGATCGGGAGGCAGCCCCCGAGCGGGTTGGCGCCCGCCTCCTGGTACAGCCGCATGACCTCCTGGTTCATGCGCTGCTTGTCGTTCTTGTACTTCTTGCGCAGCTCCTGGACCTTGGGCGCCAGCTCCTGCATCTTGCGCGACGAGCGCATCTGCTTCATGAAGAGCGGGAAGATCAGCAGACGCATCAGCACGGTCAGCGTGATGATGGTCAGCGCCCAGTTGAGACCGCTGCTGGAGGGGATGAAAGTGCTGTAGCCGGCGTGGATCTGGGTGATCACCCAGGCCACCGCCGTATACAGCCAATTCAGGAATGGCAGCTCCACCGAGCTAGCTCCCTTGCGTTTCGTCGTGAGACCGGACTCGGCGTGGGGGCACCGGGTCGAAACCTCCAGGATGGAACGGGTGACACCGTCCGATACGCCTGACGGTCAGCCATACCCCGCGCGCCGCTCCATGAACGGCGACGGCTTCCAGGCCGTAGGCGCTACAGGACGGTTCGAACCGGCACCTCGGCCCCAGCATCGGGCTGATGAAGGCACGGTAGAACCGGATGATCGCGAGCAGCACGCGGGCGACCGGCCCGGTCGCGGGCCGGTCGGCCTCCCCGGCCATCAGGGCCGGGGTCGGTTGCTGCGCTGTCATTACCGTCCATCCGTCGGGGTCCGGGAATCGGACCCGCGCCGCCGGAGTAAACGACTCAGCGCGACGTCGAGTTCGGCGGCCAGGTGCTCGCTGCGCGCGGACGCGGCCGGTGGATTGGCGCGTACCACCAGAAGGCTACCTCTCGGCAGCAGTGGCAGGCGGCTCCGCACAAGGTGTCTCAACCTGCGCCTGACCTGGTTCCGCACCACGGCGCCACCGACTGCCTTGCTCACGACGAAGCCGACCAGCGGTGGCTCGTCGGCGTCACGCAGGTTCAGGTGTGCGACCAGGGTCGGACACCCGGCGCGCCGCCCACGGCGAATCGCGTCGGCGAACTCATCACCCCGCCGCATGCGGGACGCGGACGGCAGCACCGGGCCTTCCTCGACGTATGGCCGCCCGCTCCGCTCGGCACGGGCGGGCGGCGTCTGATCGTCAGACCGTCAGCTCGGCGCGGCCCTTGCGGCGGCGCGCGGCCAGGATGGCGCGGCCGGCCCGGGTGCGCATGCGCAGCCGGAAGCCGTGGGTCTTCGCGCGGCGACGGTTGTTCGGCTGGTAAGTACGCTTGCTCACGGGTGGGCTCCATGCTTCGGGTACGTCCGCGGCGTTCCGCGGGCGCGGTACATTCCAAGGTCACGGCTCGTCAGATGCGCGGGCATGCGAAAAAGCCGTCGCGTGATTAGCCGACCGGGACACGTTACGGGCCCACCGTACGTCAGGTCAAACCGGCACACGTGACGGCAAGCGAGTACGGCGAGCGACCATGGGCCGTTAGGCTGTGGACAACGCCTTGAACGCAGGTTGCGCACACCGCTACCGTCGGCCGTCCGGCCCTTCCCCCCATCAGCGTGAATATGCCCGGGGAGGATGCACGGGCTGTGCACATCATGTGGATCATATGTGGATGGCAGCCGGACGAGGACCGGTGCGGCGAGGCGCACAGGACTGAGAAACGACACGGATCGCGGCGGGCGAGCGGGGCCGCGTAACGAGAGGAGGGGCCGAGCCATGGAAGGCGTCGATCTCAACGCTGTATGGGCTCGGGCGCTCAGGACCCTGCTCGACGAGGGCGTCTCGGGGCAGCAGCGCGCGTTCCTCCAGATGACGCAGCCCTCCGGCCTCATCAACGACACGATTCTCCTGGCGGCCCCCAACGACTTCGCCAAGGAGGTCATCGAGGTACGGCTGCGCCCGCTGATCGTGCACGCGTTGTCGCAGGAACTCGGCCGGCCTGTGCGGATCGCCGTGATGGTGGATCCCGGCGCCGGTCTGCCCGCCGCCTCGGACCCCGCCGCGGCGTCGCCGGCAGATCATCGTCCACAGACGCCGTCCACAGATTATCCACAGCCCCGTCCGCAGGCTCCCCGCTTTCCCTTAGCGGAGGACGGCCCGATCCGCCGCGAGGCCGAGCCGCACGGGCCGCATTATCCACAGGGCCAGCAGTATCCACAGCCTCCGCAGCACATGTCCCCGACGGACCACGCGCAGCGGCCAGGCGGCTACTCCCCCGAGCCGCCCGCCGCGCCCAAGCCCGAGCCGATGCCGGGCCCGGTGGCCGGTTCCGCGTCCGGCGGCCCCGGGCAGAACCGCTGGGACGCCCGCAGCGGCCGCACCTCCGGTGAGCCGGCCCGGCTGAACGCCAAGTACACCTTCGAGACGTTCGTCATCGGCGCCAGCAACCGTTTCGCGCATGCCGCCGCCGTCGCGGTCGCCGAGGCCCCCGCCAAGGCGTACAACCCGCTGTTCATCTACGGCGACTCGGGGCTGGGGAAGACCCACCTGCTGCACGCGATCGGTCACTACGCGCAGAGCCTGTACGACGGCGCCCGGGTGCGCTATGTGAGCTCCGAGGAGTTCACCAACGACTTCATCAACTCCATCCGCGACCACAAGGCCGACGGGTTCCGCTCCCGTTTCCGGGCTGTGGACATCCTCCTTGTCGACGACATCCAGTTCCTGGAGGGCAAGGAGCAGACGCAGGAGGAGTTCTTCCACACCTTCAACACCCTCCACAACGCCAGCAAGCAGATCGTCATCTCCAGCGACCGGGCGCCGAAGCAGCTCGTGACGCTGGAGGACCGGCTGCGCAACCGGTTCGAGTGGGGGCTGATCACCGACGTCCAGCCGCCCGAGCTGGAGACGCGCATCGCGATCCTGCGCAAGAAGGCGATCCAGGAGGGCCTGGCCGCGCCGCCCGACGTGCTGGAGTACATCGCCAGCCGCATCGCGACCAACATCCGCGAGCTCGAGGGCGCGCTCATCCGGGTCACCGCGTTCGCCAGCCTCAACCGGCAGTCTGTGGACATACAGCTCGCCGAGATCGTCCTCAAGGACCTCATCAGTGAGGACGCGAGCCCGGAGATCACCATCTCCCTCATCATGTCCACAACCGCCGAATACTTCGGTGTGTCCCTCGACGACCTGTGTGGAAGCTCACGCTCGCGTGCCCTGGTCACCGCCCGGCAGATCGCCATGTATCTGGCCCGCGAGCTGACCGACCTGTCCCTGCCCAAGATCGGCCAGCAGTTCGGCGGGCGCGACCACACGACCGTGATGCACGCGGAGCGTAAGATCCGGTCGCTCATGGCGGAGCGGCGCTCGATGTACAACCAGGTCAACGAGCTGACGACACGGATCAAGCAGCGGGCACGCAACGCTTAGTACACAGCTGTGGATAACTCTGTGGATCAAAAACGCCGCCCTCGACGGCGGCTCCGTCGCGTTACCCCTACCCTCTCCGGCCCTCCAACACGCCGTCCCCACTTGGGGACAACTTTGGGGAGAACCTGGGGATGGTTTGGGGAATACCCGTGGACGAGCTGGGGACGCCCTGTGCGTACCCGTCACACACAACTCAGGCGTCCCTTTTACCCCGTGGACAACCGGTGGAAACCTCGTGGATTACTCGTGGACAGAGGGGCCTCCGTCTGGGGAACAGGTGTGGGGACAGCGCGGCCACCCACAGTCCACAGGGGGTCCGTCCACGTTTCCCCCACACCGGCAGTGGATGAATCAGCTCCGCTGAGCTGCGAAAATGCTCGACATCCACATATCCACACTGCCTAATGAGACGACTTGTATCTCTCTCCCTAAGAACTCAAGAACCATAGAAGGGGTTCTGGAGGCGCACAGGTGCGGGAGAGTGAAGACTTGACGAAGCAGCGACACCCAGGAGGCTGATCCACGTGATGTTCCGGATCGATCGCGACGTGCTCGCCGAGGCCGTGGCGTGGACGGCACGGAGCCTTCCGGCCCGTCCCTCGGTGCCGGTGCTCGCCGGCATGCGGCTGGAAGTGACCGACGACCAGCGGCTGAAGCTCTCCGGCTTCGACTACGAGGTCTCCGCCGAGGTGACCCTCGAAGTGCAGACCGGGGAGCCGGGCGTGGTGCTCGTCTCCGGCAAGCTCCTCGCCGAGATCACCCGCGCGCTCCCCGCACAGCCGGTCGAACTGGTCGTGGACGGCGCCAAGGCCGTCGTCACCTGTGGCAGCGCCCGGTTCACACTTCTCACCATGCCTGTGGAGGACTATCCCTCCCTGCCGGCCATGCCGCCCGCCGCCGGACGGGTCGGCAGCGACGTGTTCGCCTCCGCCGTCGGCCAGGTGGCCGTCGCCGCGGGCAAGGACGACACCCTCCCGATGCTCACCGGCGTGCGCATGGAGATCGAGGGCGACACCGTGACCCTCGCCGCCACCGACCGTTACCGCCTCGCCGTACGCGAGCTGAAGTGGCAGCCCGAGCAGCCGGACTTCCAGGCCGTGGCGATGATCCCCGGCCGTACGCTGGCGGACACGGCCAAGGCGCTGGGCGGCACCGGCGCGGAGGTCGAGATCGCGCTGAGCTCGGCCGGCGGCACCGGCGAGGGCATGATCGGGTTCTCCAGCTCCGGACGGCGGACGACGACCCGGCTGCTCGACCCCGAGTTCCCCAAATATCGCTCGCTGCTGCCCACCGAGTTCTCCGCCCGCGCGGATCTGTCCACAGCCTCGTTCGTGGAGGCCGTCAAGCGCGTCGCGCTCGTCGCCGAGCGCAACACCCCCGTACGGCTGGCCTTCCGCGGCGGAGAGGTCGTCCTGGAGGCCGGCAGCGGCGACGAGGCGCAGGCCGTGGAGGCGCTGCCGGTCGATTTCGACGGCGACGAGATCAACATCGCGTTCAACCACCAGTTCCTGCTGGAGGGCCTGGGGGCGATCGACTCCGACGTCGCGCGACTGCAGTTCACCACGCCGACCAAGCCCGCCATCCTCACCGGGGGCAAGCCTGTGGACGACGGGGGGAGCGAGGACTACCGCTACCTCATCATGCCCATCCGCCTGTCCAGCTGACGCGGCCCGGACACCCCGGGCGTACGATCTCCTGCGGGCATGGACCCCCTGTGCATGGGTACGCGTGCCTCCGTGGACGACGCAGACGTTTGAGGGGTGGCTCAGATGCAGATCGGCATGATCGGGCTCGGCAAGATGGGCGGGAACATGGCCGAGCGGCTGCGGCGTGGCGGCCACGACGTCGTCGGCTATGACCGCGATCCCTCCATCAGCGACGTGAGCAGCCTGAAGGAGCTCGTCGAGAGGCTTCAGGCGCCGCGCGCGGTCTGGGTCATGGTCCCCGCGGGGGCGCCAACGCGGAGCACGGTCGAGCAGCTGCGCGAGCTGCTGTCGGCCGGCGACATCGTCATCGACGGCGGCAACTCGCACTATCTGGACGACCAGCGGCACGCGAAGGACCTCGGCACCCGCGGCATCGGTTTCGTCGACGTGGGCGTCAGCGGCGGCGTCTGGGGCCTGGAGTACGGCTACGCCCTGATGACCGGCGGCGAGGAGGAGCACGTCCGCCGGCTCATGCCGATCTTCGAGACGCTCAAGCCGGAGGGCGAGGACGGCTTCGTCCACGCGGGCGGCGTGGGCGCGGGCCACTTCGCGAAGATGGTCCACAACGGCATCGAGTACGGCATGATGCAGGCCTTCGCCGAGGGCTGGGAGCTGCTGGAGGCCAGCGACGTCGTCACCAACGTCCCCGAGACGTTCAAGAGCTGGCGGAGCGGCACGGTGATCCGCTCGTGGCTGCTCGACCTGCTGGTGCGGGCGCTGGAGGAGGACCCCGACCTCTCCGAGCTGAAGGGCTACGCGGAGGACTCCGGCGAGGGCCGGTGGACGGTCCAGGCGGCCGTGGACCACGCGGTGCCCCTGCCGGCCATCACGGCCGCGCTGTACGCGCGTTTCGCCTCGCGCCAGGCCGACTCCCCGGCGATGA
The DNA here is from genome assembly GCF_006874475.1 of Microbispora hainanensis. Taxonomy (GTDB): domain Bacteria; phylum Actinomycetota; class Actinomycetes; order Streptosporangiales; family Streptosporangiaceae; genus Microbispora; species Microbispora hainanensis. Next base: position 25,686 of record NZ_VIRM01000021.1, on the reverse strand, counting down.
AGATGGTCGCGGCGCTGCGCAACCAGTTCGGCGGGCACGCGGTCGCCTCCGCCGAGGGCCAGACCGGCAAGGGCGCCGACGCCCCCGGCGCCGACGTCACCCCGCCGGTCGAGGCAGAGGGCTGAGGCAGAGGGCTGACGCGCCTCGGCGTCGTCCACACGCTGTGGACGCCGGGGCCTCGCCCGGGTGACGCCGCCGGACTCGTCCGCACGTAGGGCGATATGTAGGGCGAACGGGCCTCCCGCCGAGCCTGATCGCCGGCGGACGGCTCCGCGGGCACCGATCGTCCACAGGTTGTGGACGAACCATCCCGCACCGGCCCGTCTCTCCACAGCGCGCCGTTTCTCCACAGGACAACGCGGCCGGGACGCGAAGGCCGGGCACCGGCACTAGCCTGGCGGGGTGCACGTGGCGAGCCTGTCCCTCACCGACTTCCGGTCATATCCGGAGGTCGAACTCGTGCTGGAACCGGGGGCCACGGCGTTCGTCGGGCCGAACGGGCAGGGCAAGACCAACCTGGTCGAGGCGCTCGGCTACGTCGCGACCCATTCCAGCCACCGCGTGGCCACCGACGCGCCGCTCGTACGGCACGGCGCGCAGCGGGCGATCGTGCGCGCGGCGGTGGTCAGGGACGACCGCCGGGCGCTGGTCGAGATCGAGATCAACCCGGGCCGGGCCAATCGCGCCAGGGTGAACCGCTCCCCCGTCCCCCGGCCGCGCGACGCCCTCGGACTGCTGCGGACCGTGCTGTTCGCCCCGGAGGACCTCGCGCTGGTCAAGGGCGACCCGTCCGAGCGCCGCCGGTTCATGGACGACCTGCTCGTCGCTCGCGTCCCCAGGTTCGCGGGCGTGCGCGCCGACTACGAGCGGGTGCTCAAGCAGCGCAACGCGCTCCTGCGTACGGCCGCGGCGACGCGGGCCGGACGGCGGCGCGGCGGCCGCAGGCAGGAGGACGACGCGGCCTTCGCCGCCGCCGGCGCGGGAGACGTCCTGAGCACGCTCGAGGTCTGGGACTCCCACTTGGTGCGCCACGGCGCGGAGCTGCTGGCGGCGCGGCTGCACCTGGTGGACACGCTGCGTCCGCTCGCGGCGAAGGCGTACGCCACTCTCGCCCCGTCGTCCGGACTCGCCGATCTCGAATACCGGCCGTCGGGGTTATCCACAGATATCCCCACCCTGGGGACAAACCGGGAACTACTGGCCGAGCACCTGCGGGCGGGCCTCGCGGAGGCCCGTCAGGCGGAGCTCGAACGCGGCGTGACCCTCGTCGGCCCGCACCGCGACGACCTGCTGCTGCGGCTGGGCGAGCTGCCGGCCCGGGGTTACGCGAGCCACGGCGAGTCGTGGTCGTTCGCCCTCGCGTTGCGCCTCGCCGCCTACGACCTGCTGCGGGCCGACGGCGGCGACCCCGTGCTGATCCTGGACGACGTCTTCGCGGAGCTGGACGGTCAGCGGCGCAGGCGGCTCACCGAGATCGTCGCCCCGGCCGAGCAGGTGCTCATCACGGCGGCGGTGCCGGACGACGTGCCGCCCGAGCTGGCCGGCGCCCGGTTCGACGTGATGGAAGGGAGCGTGACCCGTGTCCGATGAGATATCCACAGGCGGTGGACAGTCCCCGCAGGGCTCGGCCGCGCGGGGCGCCTCGCTGGCGCGGGAGAAACTGGCCCAGGCGAAGGCCGACGCGCTGAAGCGGGGCCAGCTCCCCCGCAGCGAGCCGCGCCGCCGTTCCGGGTCGGGCGGCGCGCGGCGTGACTCCGGCGACCCGCTGCCGTTCGGCCGGGCGATCCGCGACCTGCTCGCCGCCCGGGGATGGGAACAGCCGGTCGCGGTGGGCGGGGTGTTCGGCCGCTGGACGGAGATCGTCGGCCCCGACCTGGCCGCCCACACCAGGCCGGAGAGCTTCGAGGACGGTGAGGTGGTGGTCGCCGCCGACTCGACCGCCTGGGCGACCCAGGTCAGGCTCCTCGCGTCCACGCTGGTCAAGCGGCTTAACGAGGAGCTCGGCGACGGCACCGTGACCCGGGTCAAGGTGCACGGCCCCGGCGTGGGCCACCGCCCGGAGGGCGGCCTGCGCGTACGCGGAAGTCGCGGGCCGGGCGACACGTACGGCTGACGACACGGCGGCGCGCGCGTCCCACGGCCCGCGACGCCCGCCGGACGAACACCGGACGAATGCCGAACCGGCCGCGGCGAACGCCAAGCCCGGTCCGCGGCTCGGCGAACCCATACCGGCTGCGGCGAACGCCAGCCGGTCCGTGACGAAATCCGGGCCGGCCACGCGGCGCCCGCCGGATCGGCCGGTGGAGAGCCGTGAACCGACCCGCGGAGACCCCGAACCGGCCCAAAATCGCGTCTGAGGCTTCGACCCCCATTCCGTGTAGGGGGTGCTCGGAAACATGATCGTCAAGCGACAGGGCATCACAGCCCCCGTGAATGCCACCTCTTGTCTCTCGGACCGGTAGAATGCAAATGGACTCAAGGACACGTCCGGTTTGCGTCACCCCGGTCCCATGGGCCGACATCCCCTGGGTGTGCGCATCGGGGCACTCACGACGGTGACGGGCACGGCAGGGGCAGCCATTCCACGGTGTCGCCCGCCGCGTGTCCGCGGCAGGAGGATTTCGCACTTGTCCTACGACGCTAGCTCTATCACCGTTCTCGAAGGGCTGGAAGCGGTCCGCAAGCGCCCCGGCATGTACATCGGTTCCACCGGTGAGCGCGGGCTGCACCACCTCGTCTACGAGATCGTCGACAACGCGGTCGACGAGGCGCTGGCCGGTTACAACGACCTGATCGAGGTCACCCTGCTCGCCGACGGCGGCGTGCGCGTGATGGACCACGGACGTGGCATTCCCGTGGGCATCGTCGCCGCCGAGGGCAGGCCGGCCGTCGAGGTCGTCTTCACCGTGCTGCACGCCGGCGGCAAGTTCGACAGCAAGTCGTACGCCGTCTCGGGCGGCCTGCACGGCGTGGGCGCCTCGGTCGTCAACGCGCTGTCGTCGCGCCTGGAGGTCGAGGTCCGCACGGACGGCCACGTGTGGCGGCAGAAGTACGTGACGGCCAAGCCGACGGCCCCGCTGGAGAAGGGCGAGCCGACCGACGAGCACGGCACGACCATCAGCTTCTGGCCCGACCCGGCGATCTTCGAGACGACCGCCTGGAACTTCGAGACGCTGGCACGCCGGTTCCAGGAGATGGCCTTCCTCAACAAGGGTCTCAGGATCACGCTGACCGACGAGCGGCCCGACCACATCATCGACGGCGCGCCCAAGGTGGTCACCTACCACTACGAGGGCGGCCTGTCCGACTTCGTCAGGCACCTGAACTCGAAGAAGGAGCCGATCCACAACTCGGTGATCGACTTCGAGGAGCACGGCGACGGCATCTCGGTCGAGATCGCCATGCAGTGGAACGCCTCCTACTCCGAGTCGGTCTACACCTTCGCCAACACGATCAACACGGCCGAGGGCGGCACCCACGAGGAGGGCTTCCGCGCGGCGCTGACCACGATCGTCAACCGGTACGCGCGCGAGCAGAAGTTCCTCAAAGAGGGCAAGGACGACAACCTCAGCGGCGACGACGTCCGCGAGGGCCTGGCCGCGATCATCTCGGTGAAGCTGGCCGACCCCCAGTTCGAGGGCCAGACCAAGACGAAGCTGGGCAACACCGAGGCGAAGTCGTTCGTCCAGAAGGCCTGCAACGACCACCTGCGCGACTGGTTCGAGCGCAACCCGGGCGAGGCCAAGGAGATCATCAACAAGTCGCTCCAGGCGGCCCGCGCCCGCATCGCGGCGCGGCAGGCCCGCGACCTCACCCGGCGCAAGTCGCTGCTGGAGAGCGGCAGCGGCCTTCCCGGCAAGCTGGCCGACTGCCAGTGGTCGGAACCGGAGAAGTGCGAGCTGTTCATCGTCGAGGGCGACTCGGCCGGCGGCTCGGCCAAGGGCGGGCGCGACCCCAAGTTCCAGGCGATCCTCCCGCTCCGCGGCAAGATCCTGAACGTCGAGAAGGCCCGGATCGACAAGGTCCTCAAGAACAACGAGGTCCAGGCGCTCATCACCGCTCTCGGCACCGGCGTCCACGACGAGTTCGACATCTCGAAGCTGCGCTACCACAAGCTGATCCTCATGGCGGACGCCGACGTGGACGGCCAGCACATCACGACCCTGCTGCTGACGCTGCTGTTCCGCTTCATGCGCCCGCTGATCGAGGCCGGGCACGTCTACCTGTCCCAGCCGCCGCTCTACAAGATCAAGTGGGACCGCAAGGGCGAGGACGCGTCGTACGCGTACTCCGACCGGGAGCGGGACGCGATCATCGAGGACGGCGTCGCCCGCGGCCGGCGCGACCCCCGGCTCCACGACGGCGTGCAGCGGTTCAAGGGTCTGGGCGAGATGAACGCCTCCCAGCTGTGGGACACCACGATGAACCCCGACACCCGGGTGCTGCGACAGGTCACCCTCGACGACGCCGCGCAGGCCGACGACCTGTTCAGCGTGCTGATGGGTGAGGACGTCGAGGCCCGCAGGAACTTCATCATCACCAACGCACGCGACGTCCGCTTCCTCGACGTCTGAGCAAGCGTGGCCGACCAGAAGGACTTTTCGTGACGGAAGTGAACACGCCGCCTGGGCCTCCCGCCGATCGCATCGAGCCGGTCGACATCCAGGCCGAGATGCAGCGCAGCTACATGGACTACGCGATGTCCGTCATCGTGTCCCGCGCGCTGCCCGACGTCCGCGACGGCCTCAAGCCCGTGCACCGCCGCGTGCTGTACGCGATGTTCGACGGCGGCTACCGGCCCGACCGCGGCTACTTCAAGTGCTCCCGCGTCGTCGGTGACGTCATGGGCTCCTACCACCCCCACGGCGACACGTCGATCTACGACACCGTCGTACGACTCGCGCAGCCGTGGTCGCTCCGCTACCCGCTCGTCGACGGCCAGGGCAACTTCGGCTCGCCGGGCAACGACCCGGCCGCCGCGATGCGGTACACCGAGTGCCGTCTCGCGCCGATCGCCATGGAGATGCTCCGCGACATCGACAAGGAGACCGTCGACTTCCAGCCCAACTACGACGGGCGGTCGCAGGAGCCGATCGTCCTTCCGTCGCGTTTCCCGAACCTGCTGGTCAACGGATCCGCCGGCATCGCGGTCGGCATGGCGACGAACATCCCGCCGCACAACCTCCGCGAGGTGGGCGAGGCCGTCAAGTGGGCGCTCGACAACCCCGAGGCTACCGACGAGGAACTGCTCGAGGGGCTGCTCGCGCGGGTCAAGGGTCCCGACTTCCCGACCGGCGCGCTGATCGTGGGCCGCCGTGGCATCGAGGACGCCTACCGCACCGGCCGCGGCTCGATCATCATGCGGGCCGTCGTCGAGGTCGAGGAGGACCCGAAGGGACGGCAGTGCCTGGTCGTCACGGCCCTGCCGTACCAGGTGAACCCGGACAACCTCGCGCTGACGATCGCCGAGCTGGTCAGGGACGGCAAGGTCACCGGGATCGCGGACGTCCGTGACGAGACGTCCTCGCGCACCGGCCAGCGGCTCGTGATCGTGCTCAAGCGCGACGCGGTCGCCAAGGTCGTGCTGAACAACCTCTACAAGCACACCCAGCTCCAGACCACGTTCGGCGCGAACATGATCGCGCTGGTGGACGGCGTGCCGCGCACGCTGCGCCTCGACCAGTTCGTCCGGCACTACATCACGCACCAGATCGAGGTCGTGGTCCGGCGGACCCGGTTCCTGCTGCGCAAGGCCGAGGAGCGGGCGCACATCCTGCGCGGTCTGCTCAAGGCGCTCGACCGGCTCGACGACGTCATCGCCCTGATCCGGCGGTCGCCGTCGGCGGCCGAGGCGCAGGGCGGCCTGATGACGCTGCTGGACATCGACCAGGTCCAGGCGCAGGCCATCCTCGACATGCAGCTGCGCAAGCTGGCCGCGCTGGAGCGGCAGCAGATCCAGGACGAGTACGACGGCCTGATGACGCAGATCGCCGACTACCAGGACATCCTGGCCTCCGAGCCCCGCCAGCGCCGGCTCGTGTCGGACGAGCTCGGCGAGATCGTCGCCAGGTATGGCGACGAGCGCAAGACCGAGATCACCGCGTACGAGGGCGACATGTCCATCGAGGACCTGATCGCCGAGGAGGACGTGGTCGTCACGATCACGCGCGGTGGCTACGCCAAGCGGACGAGCACCGACCTCTACCGGGCGCAGCGGCGCGGCGGCAAGGGGGTCAGGGGCGCGCAGCTCCGCCAGGACGACATCGTGGAGCACTTCTTCGTCACCACGACGCACCACTGGCTGCTGGCCTTCACCAACAAGGGCCGGGTCTACCGCTTCAAGGCGTACGAGCTGCCGGACTCGGGCCGGGACGCCCGCGGCCAGCACCTGGCCAACCTGCTCGCCATGCAGCCCGACGAGCACGTGATGGAGATCCTCGACCTGCGGGACTACAACGTCGCGCCCTACCTGGTGCTGGCCACCCGCAGCGGCCTGGTGAAGAAGACGCGGCTGTCCGAATACGATTCGCCGCGATCCGGTGGCCTGATCGCTATCAATCTGCGCGAGGATGACGAGGTGATCGCCGCCCGTCTCGTCTCCGAGGGTGACGACCTGCTGCTCGTGTCCAAGAACGCGCAGTCGATCAGGTTCACGGCCTCGGACGAGGCGCTGCGCCCGATGGGCCGCGCCACCAGCGGTGTGATCGGCATGCGGTTCGTGGACGGCGACGAACTGCTCGCGATGAACGTCATGAGCGACGGCGACGACGTGTTGATCGCGACCGAGGGCGGGTATGCGAAGCGGACACCCGCCGACCAGTACCCGGTGCAGGGCCGGGGCGGCAAGGGCGTACTGACGGCGAAGATCGTCAGCGCTCGTGGCAAGCTGGTCGGAGCCGTCATGGTGCGTCCCGAGGACGAGGTCTTCGCGATCACCTCTGCGGGCGGGGTGATCCGCACCAGCGCCGGCGAGATCAAGCAGTCGGGCCGCCAGACCATGGGCGTCCGCTTGATGAATCTGGCCGAGGGTGACAGCGTTGTGGCCCTCGCTCGCAACGCCGAGTCGTTGGAGACCGAGGAGAACGGGGCAGGAGGCGAGGCATGAGCGAGCGTAGCGGGCGAATCGCTGACCACAGCGCGATTCGCGGATGCGCACCCGAGCCGTCAGATGAGGGCGTGGCATGAGTGACACCGGCGGACCGCGGACACCCGGCGCCAAGAAACCCACGGGCGCCCGCCCGACGTCGTCTTCGAACGGCGTTACCGCACGGGCGCACGATGGCGGTAGCGTCGCCAAGGTGGCTTCCGAAGGAGATGACGTGACCGCCGCCGACAAGGCGAAGGCCGACGACACCATGCGCATCCGGACCTCGGGCGCCGACCAGCCGTGGAAGCGGCAGCCGGGCTCGGACGGCGCGTCCGAGAACGGCCGGTCCGAGAACGGCCGGCCGGACGGCGGCAGGGGCGACGGTGGCGGGGCGACCGCGCAGTACCCCCGGCCCGCAGGCCTCGGTACGTCCACACCCTCTGTGGACAATGGCCGTCCGCCTGTGGACAACGTTCGTCCCTCCGTGGACGGCGGCTCCGTACGCGGCCTGAGCTTCGGGCCGGCCGGCGGAGACCGGCCCGAGCCCGCCAAGAACAAGGACAAGAAGCTCGGCGTACGCCCGCCGCGCAAGGCCCACCTGGTCCTGCGCAGGATCGAGCCGTGGTCGGCGATGAAGTTCAGCTTCGTCGTATCGCTGGTGTGCTTCGTCGTGCTGTTCGTGGCCGTCGCCGTGCTGTACGGCGTGCTGTCGGCGCTCGGCGTCTTCTCCTCGATCACCGACACCGTCAACCAGCTCACCAGCGGCGCCGGTGGCGCCGGGGCCGGCACGATCGACATCGCGAGCTGGTTCGAGCCCGTCCGCATCCTCGGATACGCGGCTCTGCTGGGCGCGCTGAACGTCGTGCTCATCACCGCGCTGTCCACCCTCGGTGCCGTGATCTACAACATCTCCGCGGACCTCGTGGGCGGTGTCGAGGTCACCTTCAGCGAAGCCGAATGACCCGCCGATACGGCAGGCCGCCCACACGAGCGGCCCGCCGTACGGTTGCGCCTCGATGGCACGACCACGGACCCGGACACGGTAAGCTTTTCCTCGTTCGGAACGACGGATTCGCCACCGGATACGGGATGCGGTAACCTTCGTTGCGCGGTGCGGGGCTATAGCTCAGTCGGTTAGAGCGCTTCCCTGATAAGGAAGAGGTCCCAGGTTCAAGTCCTGGTAGCCCCACCACGAAATACCAGCTCAAAGGCCAGTTCCCAAGATCCGGGACCTGGCCTTTTGATCGTTTGACCGTCATCTGACCGTCGCGCTGTCCGTCACTAGCGGGCACCGATGCGTTCAAGTGAGTTTGGCGGGCAACTGAATTACGGGTCAGGGAAGAGCCCAGATCGTAGGTGGCGCCGATTGCGGCCTGACCGCGTTCATCGAGGCGATCCTGTACGGCGGACCTCGACGCCCCACCGTCTTCCTCAGCCGCCAAGCGGGCCGGCGAGCGCGCCAGGGGAGCACGCGGAGGTCGGCGCCGCCCATGAGCTAGGTCAGCTCCTACAGGGCCGGCCCCCTTTGCACCCCTGCCAGACCTTGCGTCGCACCTATTGCATGTGGCCCAGTTACCGTTAGACGGTCTCAGGTGACCATGTCTCCGGGTCGATTGCCGTACCGCACTCAGAAATCGAGGAGGTCATCGAGGGTGACCTCGTCGAGCCGGGGGTCGTCCGGATCGATGAGACGTTCGGCTGCGATCGACTCGATCGTACGCTCCGAGCCCGGTGCGGCTCCTAGCTCCCGGATCGCGTCGATTTCCTGTCGAACCAGTTTGGCGACCCGGAGCTGGTCCCGAGGCGTGAGATCCGCCGAGTCGTAGGCGCGGATGACTGCCTCCTTGGCCCGTGCCTGGAACCTCTCCTCGTCGCCCTCCAGGTACGCGGCTCCCGCGGCTCTGATCAACGCATCCAGCTCCGGAAGACACCAGTCATCCCGCTCCCGGCGGCACTCTACGCGCAGGAGCAGGAAGTCCACTCCGGTGAGCTGGGCGCCGTCGTGATGCAGCTGGCCGTCCCTGACCTCCAGCTCGCCGCTCACCTTCGGCTTCACTACAGCAAGGTGCCCGGGGCGTAGCACGTTCCCGCCCCCGCCGTGAGAGGTCATCGCGTAGTGGACGACCAGTTCTGGCCGGTCTCCGGTCGAGCCGAGAAGGTTGTCGAACCCATCGGAAATCTTGTCCGCGATCGCTGCGGCCGTGGACAACGGAGGTCCCATCAGGGTGGCGAAACCGCTGACCACGTCCATCGCTGTCGCGAGCGGGCCGTCGACGGCTGCCTTGTAGAGCGCGGCCTCGATCTCGACCACGCCTCCGTTGTATGGAAGCAGCGGTGTCACTGGGAAATCCAGTTGCGCGCCCGGCGCCTGCCATGATCCAGGAGGCCTGCTGAAGGCAGAGAAGGGCGTGCTCTCGGATCCCCGCAGCTTCAGGGACATTCCACCCTGGAGCGCAGGGAAGAACTTCTCGGTCCACTCGACCCGTTTGGCCAGGAAACCCTCGACCAGCCAGAGTCGCAGATATCCGTCGCGCGGCGGCAGCGGTTCGCTTTCGGGGCCTTCCAGGAACCGGACCGTGACGTGCTCGGCGTCGTCGTCGAACCACCGGCGCACCCGGTTCCATATCCGGCTTTTGGTCATAACGAGGTCTCCTCCGGAAGGCGTAGGTAAAGGATCACATCGCGGCTCGGCAGGTCCTCGCCGTCGTCGTGCTCATGCTGGGCTATCAGGCGTTTGACCTCGCGTGTCAGGTTGATGATCTGCAGAGGGACAATCGGCGCGCGCAAGGTGAGCATTATTTGCACCACTTGTGCGGCCGTCTCGTCCGGCAGTGGTGGGACGATCAGGATGGCGGTGGCGTCATTTACGTCGACGATCTCCCGAGCCAAGGCAACGAACCCCGTACGCAGCTTGCCCAACGGCCGAGGCGGGCCGTCGACCGGATCGGCCATCAGGAAGAAGACGCCCGTACGGTCGGCAGGCGCCGGTCGCAGCAGGTTCTGCCGACTGGAGGAGGAACCGCCGTCGCGGTCGGCGATGCGGATGTGCCAGCCGGCGGCCGTCCTCACGGGCGTGCCCACGCAGCAGGAATCCGGCAGGAGACGTCCGTCCAGTCCTCGTTCGGTACGTGCCAACTGCTCGGGCCCGTAATAGTGGATCCCCTCGAAGCTCCCATGTGGCCAGGGCCCTCCTGGTTGCCAGCGGAAGGCGACCAGCCTGCGCCGGTCCTGGGCCGCGAGGCCCGCCCACTGTTCCCAGGGGGCAAGATCCTGATCATGGGAAACCTGCACCGCCACGAGCCGTGCCCGCGGTTCGCCTCGGATGGCCTCACGGAGCCTTGCCTCATCCAGTTCGCGGCCCGGTGGAACGACGACGATCGGCTCGTGCGCCCACGACGTCGCAAGGGTGGCGGTGCCGGTGCGTATCGGCAGCGCTCCCCGCAAGTGAAGCTCCGGCGACGACGACTGGACCGTCGGGAACGGATACTCCTCGATCGCCCTGCGCCTGTCCTGCCATGGGGGCCTCAGCGGGCCGTGTGAATCGACGTACGCTTGCCCTCCGGCACGGATCACCGCCAGCGAGGAGAGGATTCCGGCCTGCTCGGCATATGGTGCGCACTGGCCCGCGCGCAACAGCCGGGCGGCCTGCCTCAGCAGCAGGCTCCCCTGGTGCGGATCCCGCATCGCCAAAGACTCGCCTACGTACAGGAACGCCCTGCCACGCTCGCCGTCGGCGAAGGACATCGGGCGGCCTAACCGGAGCATCAACTCCGGATCACACACGAATCCCTTGAAACGGGGCGGCCGCCCCAGCATCTCGCTGATGTCCGCCGCGGACTCCGCCGGCGCGATGCCCGGCTCTGCCTCGGGTAACGCATGGTGAGGGAGACTCTCGTTCGGGTCAGCGCACTGATAGAAGCCATGGAAGCTACCTGCATCCTGCACCTTCGCAGGGCGTGCTCCCTCCACGAGGGTGAGGACCAACCAGGCCTCGGCACGTACGCGAGGCGATCCCGACAGCGCGACCCGGCGGATGGACGGGAACAGCTCGGTCGTCCGGTTCCTGCGGCAGAGCCGAAGCAGCATGAGCTGGCACTCGTCGACAGTGTCCGGGTCGTCCGCCGTCTGGACCGCCGCCTCAATGCGGTCGCGGAGCAGATCGGCGGCCCGTTCAGGTTGGCCGAGAACGTCCCAGCACTCGGCGAGCTGGACGATGAGAGGCCGAATCCTATGGTGTATCCACCGGATCGGCCACCGCCCGGGGACGTACCGCTCCGATTGCTCCACGATGGTGAGCAGCCGCACGTCCACCATGCCCTGGGCGAGCAGCAGCCGCAGGCCGACCGATGCCATCCGCTCGGCGTCGATGTCGCCGAGCCTCGGCAGGACCCCGGAGATCTTCTCGTGGATCGCCTCCTCATCGGTCCATACCTTTCCCGCCATCCAGGCGGCGAAGAGCCGGACCGTCCACACGTTCGCGTCGAGGTCCCGCGGTGGCAGCCAGTCACGGCAACCGCGGCTGTACGTGGCGGAGCCCTCCGGTGCCAGATCGTACTCGGCCGCGGCCTGGTACTTGCCGGCGAGTATGTATCGGATGACCTGCAGTGAGTTCTGGACGGGGTCTCCGGGCGGGCGGCGTCCCACCTCGTCGCGGGCCAGCAGCCATGCCTCGTCGGCCGCGAGGATCGCGTCCGGCGGGGCCGCGTCGCCGAACCGGTCCAGCACTTGGTCCGGCGACTCTTCGGTGGAACCGGCCGTTATCCTGCCCAGCGCCGCCCGTGCCGCCAGCACCAGCCGCTGCTCCGGCGACGGGTGCCGGGTTGCGCTGTTGCCTACTGCCTGCCACAGACGCAACAGATCCGTGCGCTGCCCGAGGTGCAGGTGCGCCGCCGCCTGGGTGGCGAGAATGGCGGCGCGGATGGTCGCGTCTTCCTCGTGGGCGCGCAGTGCCTCCGCCGCTAGAGCGCGGGGCGCCACCTGGGAGGCCCAGCCCCACGCCCCCTCCGCCACGATCCGGCTCTCAAGCACCGCCCACAGGTCGGCCGCCTCCTCGACAGGCAGGAGCCGTACGGCGATCTCCACCGTCTCCACCGGAAGATCGATAAGATTCGCCTGCACCAGCAGGGTGGCGGCAGTGCGGCCGATCTTCTCTCGGTCCACCGGGTACCGGCCGGCCATTGCAACGTGCAGTCGTGGAAGCAGGTTCTCGTCGATCTCGACGACACGTGGGCGCCCCTCAGGTGTCCAGGACACCACGCGTACCCACTCCTGTGCCGCGAGCTGGTCAAATGCGGGGCCGCCCATTGTCAGCTCGCCGAGTTCCCGGTCAAACCTGCCGAGCTCCGCTGCCACTCCAAGCACGGCCTTGAGGCCGGTCGACGGCAATCGGCCGATGATGCGCTGCTCGACGTACGGGTCGCGCCCCAGCCGTTCGAGCGCGGACGGCTCGAGGGACGGGTCGGTCAGCACCCATGAAGCGTAGGCAGCCAGATCGAAAGGGTTGTGCCGGTTTCCTTGCCTGGAACGGGCGAGCAGCACTTCGGCCCATCGGGCGGGCACGCGGCGCACCTTCAGGTAGTCCTCGGCCTCCGCCGGTGTGAAGCCGCCTACCTCAACCACCCGCACGAAAGGCCGGGCTTCGAGCAGGGGACCCCCGGTGGCGAGATTCGGGGTCGGCGGCTCCACCAGCCACCTCCGCCCGGCCAGAACGACCCGCAGGGCGGGAGCCGCCGCGTGCAGAGAGGACAGGATCTGGAAGGTGCGCCTCAACGCCGGGGCGCTGGCTCCAGGCAGGTAAAGTTTGGCCAGCTCCTCACAAGTGTCCAGCACGAGCAGGATCGGGCGCTTCGGGTTCCGCAGCGCGGCGGCGAAGGCTTCGACGGTCTGGGCGAGCAGCTCCTCGACCAGTGCGGCGTCGCTACGTTCCCGCGCGCACTCCTCGTGTAGGCGGTCGGCCGCGTCGACGAATTCCCGGTAAAGGGCCTCGTCGTCGCGTGTGGCGAGGTACGGCAGCAACTCCTGCCCCAGGGCGAGCAGCAACTCCGCAGGCCGGTCCTCCGGGTAACGGGGATCGAGGTGGTCGAAGTCGACCCTGGCGACGAGCGGCGCGAGAAGACCGCGATCGGCGGCGAAGCGACCGGAGGCGAGGTAGCGGATCACCATGGTTTTGCCGACCCCGCCCATTCCGAGCAGATGCAGCGTCCAATGGACGTCGTCGTTGAACAGGGCCGCGATCTCCTTTTCGATCAGCGGCCGTCTCACATAGTGCTGGAGGTGGTGGGCGTCGTCCTGCTGCCGGTAAAAGAGGTCGACGCGCCACCGGGCCCGCCGGGCCGCACCGGCCAGGGATCCCGCCGCCACCGTGCCCACGGCCTCGGCGCATGCGATCAGCTGCGCCGTGGCAGCGAAGTCCCCCTCGGACGCCCGTTCGTCAACCGCCTTTACCAAGCTCATCCCCGATTGGTCGTGACGGTGCGTCCGTGTGACCGATAGCCAGAGCGGGTTGGTGACAAAGGGGGCGATGATCTCGGGATCGACGGGGAAGCCGCGAAGGTGTTCGGCCAGCTCAGCGCGCACCCTGTCCCGAACCCAGAACGTGCCGAGGGCCTGCTGCTGCTCGATGACGCCGGCGTCCTCGAGTTCGCCCAGGGGAGCGGTCCCAGGGCGAGGGAACGCGCACACCGCCCAGGCCGTACCGCCGTGGGACTCCATGCGTTGCACTTCCTCGCCGGTGAGGGGATCCACGACTCCGACAGTGCCATTACTGGAGGACCACGCGACCAGGGTCCGGCCGCCGAGGGGGAGCACGCAGACCCCGTACACACCGCCGTGAGTGTGCCGCTTCTCTTGAACGACGATGCCAGTGTCGGGGTCCCAGATCAGGATCCGGCCGTCGTCGCCTCCGGATGCCAGCAGAGTTCGGGGTCCGAGGGGCACGGCGCACACATCGCGGGCCGGACCGCGGTGACTGCTGTGGTGGGACAGCTGCTCCCCGCTCACAGGATTCCATATGCGAACGTGGCCGTCGTCCCCCGCGGTGGCCAGCAGCGTCCGGCCGCCCAATGAAAAGGAGCCCACCTGCCACACTGGACCGATGTGGCTGCCGAGTCGGTGGAGTTCTTCGCCGGTGGCGGGGTCCCAGAGCCGTACGGTCGCGTCGGCGGAAGCGGTGGCCAGCAGCGTCCGGCCGTCCAGCGGAAAGGAGCAAAGCCCCCGAACCGTCCGAGTGTCGCCCTTCAGCCGACGTAGTTCCTCCCCCGTGGTGGGGTCCCAGAGCCGCACGGACTCGTTGAAGGAAGCGGTGGCCAGCAGCGTCCGGTCGTCCAACGGAAAGGAGCAAAGCCGCCACACCGCGCGGGTGCGGCCGTCGAGACGGCGCAGTTCCTCCCCCGTGGCGGCGTTCCAGATCCGGACCATGCGGTTGTCGCCAGCCGAGGCCAACAGGATGCCATCATCCGACGGAATCGCCTCAACGCTCCGCACCGCGTACGCCCGCTCGTTGAGGCGGCGCAGTTCGGCGCCGGTGGCAGCACCCCAGACGCGTACTGTGCCGTCATGGGAAGCGGTGGCGAGTAGTGGCAGCGAGGGGAGCACCCGCCTCGCGAGGTCCCTGGTCCACTCGGGAAGCAGCGCGAGCACCGCCAGCAGGTCGCGGTCGAACCGGTCGAACCGTCCGTCGGGGGAGTCGCCTGGAAGCCGGAGCGCGCTCATTGACGCCTGCTCACGTAGGCGTCCCAGGCGGCCGCGTCGTCGTCCTCTGTGAGTCGGCCGTAGTTCTTGTGTAACTTTGCGATCCCGTAGAGGCCCCCGTCTACCTCTGTGGGCCTGCCCTGGAGGGCCTCGAAGGCCCAGTCCTCCAGCTTCACGCCCCTCTTCGCGACGTACACCATGCGATGGTCCTCCTTCCAGGGATGCAACAGCACCCACTGGAACTCCAGGGCCGCTTCCGCACTGGACAGCCGGGTGAGCTCGGGAAACGCGTACCCCGGCCCTCTGTGCGTTTCGAGGAAGCTTTTCAGCATTCGCCCGTTTGCGTCGTTCAGTGATCCGGTGGCGACCACTGGCACGGGGCACGTTCTCGTGCCGAGCCCGGTGGTCTCCACCATCGCAAGTAGGTCGCGCAGTACTCGCCACTCGTGGATGTTCTCGGCAAGGACCGCAACCCGCGTACTGGGTCCGAACGGGTCACCCGCCCCGGACAGTACATGAGTGAATCGTTCCAGGTCCTTGGCGAGCCGCCTCCGGGCCACATCTGTGTCCAGCGGCTGCGTGCCATCCCTGAACTCGGCCAGCCCCTCTTCCAGCGGATCGCGCAGCAGGTGCAGCCCCGTCAGTGGTAGATCAAGGAAGTCGGCAACGCGGTAGGCCTGACGGAAGATCTGGTAGATGAGCTGTCTCAGGTCGTCCGGAGGCCTGCTCCAGAAACCTCCCGACTTGTACGGCCCGAGCATGAGCGGCAGGTGCCCGGCTCGCAGGAGACGCAAGCCGATCTCGCGCAGTAGCCGTGTGCCGCCCTCACCCTTGATGGAGCCCGAGGTCCAGGACACCACCATGCCCAGCCGCTCTGCCGGGACGGGGCTGAATAGGTGATCCGTGACGCGGAGGATGTCGCCGCGCCCGATGAACACCGGCGGTTTGTGTAGCTCCAGGAAGCGGGTGAGTTCGTTGATCCGCTGCCCTGGCTCCGGATCGACCAGGCGGAAGCCAGGCTCGACGGAAGGCGCCATGAAGATCGTCGGAAAGGCCCAGTCCAGCCCCTCCTCGCACTCGCTGTGCAGGAGCGCGGCGTGCCGTCCTTCGGCGGCGGCCCGGCTGATCGGAAGCCCTAAGTGAACGGCCTCGGTGAACCGGCGCACAAACAGGCGGCACGCCTTCTCGCTGACATCGCCAGACATCGCCACGACGATCGGAATGCCGTCTGTGACCAATTCCGCGGCCAGCGGCAAATAGCTGCCGGGCTGCCCGCTACGGCAGGAGCTCAACACGAGCAGTTTTGGCACCGAGCCGAATGCCTTGCCAAGGTGGGTGGCGCCATACGCCCTGTCTTTGAGCCTGACGACCGGGTTCCCCTCCACGTCCACGTCGCCGTGGGCCACCAAGTGCACAAGGTCGGGCTTGAAGTCGGAGCACACACGTTCTAGGTCGTCGAGGCGCGCTCCTTGCAGGACACGGGTAACACAGGAGCCCTCATGGGCAAATCCCTTCAGCAGCCCTACGAACATTGCGCCGGGTCGGATCACGGCGTCAGTGAGGGACGCGCCGATGGCGAACAGAAGGCGTGGCGGATGCCTGACGGTGACGGGCGCCGCCGTTTGCGAGGTAATCAGCCGGGTGTAGGCGACCAGCCGGCAGGCGTCGGCAGAGAGGGGCTTGCCGTCATCACCGCACATGGCTTCCCACACCTCGCCGTGCAAGAAGAAGCGGTCGAAGGCCAGCGCCAGTTCGATCTCCGGACCGAGCTCACGGATCGTCGGCCAAGACTCGGCCAGCAGGGCACGGTAAAGCCACCTGCCGTATGCAACCATGTCTCCCGGGCAAGGCGCATCCGACAGCAGTCGGGCGAGAACCTCCGTCGGCTTGTCGTCTAGCCGCAGTTGGTACGGAGGCACCAGTTGTTGGTCCCCGTGCTTCACTGTCACCGTCGTTTCGGTGACCTCCACGGTCACGCGGATCATCCAACCAACTCCCGGGCCAACCGTTCGGCCAGCTCGTCCACTTCGGGGGGTGGCAAGGAGGGACCGAGGACCCCGGGAGGCCCGCATTCTGGAAGGATCCGCACCAAGTTCTCCTGAACTATTGCCTGATCTCCGTGCCTCGCCGCGACCACGGAGGCGCTGACAATGAGCCGGGCTGTCTCCCGTCTGCTCAGCCGGGATACCGCTGGGTCTGGCTTGGTGAGAGCCGTCGCCCACGCGGCTATCTGCTGCGCGCTCAACCGCTCGCCGGTAACCTCCCGCAACGGCCTGCCCTGCACCGGGATCGATAGGAGCGCGTCCGCCATTGGGTCGCCGTCGCCGCGATCCATGGCCTCGATCAGGGCCACTCGTACGTCCCACGGCGGGTACCGCGCCGACGGTCTGGTCATGCCGTACTGCAATTCCTCCACTGCCCAGCGCGCCGAGGACCCGACCATGAGCACGGAGTAAGCGTCCGCGAACAACTCCAGGCCCCAGCCCGTCCAGCGCGTGTCGTCCTCGTCCGCGATCCGCCGGATCGCCTCCCGGGTGGCCCGTTCCAGTCCGAGGTCTTTCTGTACATGGTGGCCCGTCTCATGCGCGACGATGACCAGCCACCAGGCTTCTTCGACAGCGCAGTCAGGCAGGGCTATCGTCGGGACCGGCAGTTGCCGGATGTACTTCGCGGCTGGCCCGTCGGCCGGTGCCCTCAGGTCCTCCGGCACAGAGACACGAGGGGTGGACATCCCATCGAAGCGGATGTCCACGTACGGCAGCGGACCCACGGGAGCGGCCCTACCCAGCGCGGCGAACGGCTCGGTCCAGCAACTGCGAACTACCTCGTCCGCAGCGCGCAGCAGACGACCGAGCCGGTCGAGACGGCGCTGGTCGTACTTGTCGGCATACCAAGTGAAGATCCGCCGGACGGTCAGTAGGCTGCGGTCGAGCTTTCGGCACCGCTCGTACGCCTCAGGAGCCAGCATGGTCTTGGCGGTGTCTAATTCCGCGTCGAGAGCATGCAGCATTCTGGTCAGCACGCGGCGCAGGATCGTGAAATGCGCGGTGAACCGGGCGAACTGCGGGTCGCTCTCGTGATCGTCCAGCCAGGCGCCGATCTCCTGCCGGAGCACGGAGCACGAGCGTGAGGACCGCGCGACGCGCTCACGTACCCGTTCTGCACTTAAATCAGCGCTCATAGTGCGATTATGGGGTTTGCTTCCCTCCTGGCGGCTGGTAATTCGCAGATCACTCTGTGATACCTGGCGGTCTGGGCCTACGTGGCTCTACATGAAGGGCAGGTGAGGTTCAAATCCCCATGTCAGAGAGGCCAGCAACCGGGCCCAGGTGCCGTCCTGGTCCCAGCGCTTGCACCGCTCGTAACAGGTCTGCCAGGGGCCGTACCGCTCGGGGATGTCACGCCACGGCGCGCCGGTTCGCAGCCGCCACAAGGTGCCGTCGATGACCTGCCGGTGATCGCGCCACGGACGGCCCTTGCCGTCCGTGGCGGGCAGTAACGGCTCAATCCGCTGCCAGGCCTTATTGGTCAGCTCACTACGTCTCACCACGAACGATCATCTAATACTCCAGCCGTAGTTCCTGATCATGGCTCATAAAGAGCTTGCCGCCGGTAATGGCTGGCCCGAGCGCGGGCTTGATGGCGTCGCCGCCAGCGGGACCATTGGAGTAGGTCGGTCATGCTGTGGGCGGTCTGGACGAGCATCCGGACGAGCAGACGCCGGGTCTCGCCGAGCGTCATTGGGGCCAGTTCGTGTTCGGCCGGCTGGTCGGCTCGTTGGTGGGCGGTGACCGCGGCGAGGAAGGCGTGGGCGAGCATGGCCAGGGTGGTCCACCGGTACCAGGACGTCCACCGGCGGACTTGATGCTCGTCGAGGCCGGTCAGGCCCTTGCCGGTCTGGAAGGACTCCTCGATGGTCCAGCGACGCCCCGCGACCATGACCAGGACCGCCAGCGGGACCGGGACGGGGGCGTAGCAGCGGTAGAAGGCCAGCTCACTGGTGCGCCGGTTCCGGCGGATCAACAACCAGTGCCGGCCTGGCCGCTCACGGTCGATCTCGACGAGGGCCCAGTCGTAGTAGCGATACCCCTTGGCACCCGTGCCGGCCGACAACCGCTGCCAGGACGCCTGCGCCACCAAGAAGATCACCTGGTCGGCTCTGCAGGCTCCCGCTCCGGTGGTCACCCGGTGGCTGGAGGCGACCGCGAGCACGTACCCGACCTTGCGGGCTTCCAGCTCCGCGCGCAGGTGCGGGCTTTGGCCGTAAACCTCATCACCGGTCACCCACCTCGCCTCGACCTCGGCGTCCAGAGCACGGGCGACCATCCGCGTCGCCAGTTCGCCCTTGGTGGCGAACTGGCGGTCCTGCGGTACTCCCGCCCGCCCGCACCTGTCGGCGTCGCCGGTCCATGCCTGAGGCAGGTACAGCTCCCGGTCGATGAAGGCGTGCCCGGCCGGGGTGGAGTAGGCGAGGAAGACCGCGACCTGGCTGTTTTCGATCCGTCCGGCAGTGCCGGTGTACTGGCGCTGCACGCCGACCGTGCCGGTGCCCTTCTTCAGGTCGCCGGTCTCGTCCACCACCAGCACTGCGCCATCGTGCCCGAGGTGCTCCACCACATAACCGCGCAGGTCGTCGCGGACAGCGTCGGCGTCCCATACCGCCCGTGACAGCAGGTGCTGCATCCCGTCCGGTGTGCGGTCTCCGGCGTGTTCGGCCAGCGTCCAGCAGTTCTTACGCGGTAACTCCGACAGCAGCCCGCCCAGCAGGGCTCGGACACGCCGCCGTGGCTCCACCCGGGAGAACCTGTTGCCGATCCGGTCGGTGAGCTCATCGAACATCGCCTGCCACCGCGAGGCCGCTACGCTATCGCCTGCGGCCACCGCCCGATCTTTGATTGTCAGCACAACACTCGATGATCGCGGTGGCCGTTCCCATCTCTGCCACCAGCCCACGCGCAAGATCGCCATCTACGGCTGGAGTACTAACCGCATCAGCTACGAGCATTTGTCAGACGGGCTCTAGGAGCAAATGGAGTGATCCGCCGAGTTTTGAGTTCCTAACGGAAGTCAAGCCGATCATGAGCTTGGGTGTGGGGGCAGGGTGATTGGCGCGGCGGCCTGCTGTCGTCGTGTGGAGGGTGAGCGGTCAGAAGCGTGAGGCGGCTCGGCGGTCAGGTGGGTGTTCGCTGGGTAGCGTTGGGTGTGGACGGGCCGGCTGCCGGAGCATCGCTGGGTGACTCCTGATCGCGTCGGCTCGTTCCTTGCTTGAGCCGCTTGCTGACGCGTTTGGGCCGGTTCTTGGCGCGGTCGGCGTCGGTGACGGTGTAGTGCTCGGCGCAGATTGTGCGGCCCTGCTCGGGGGTGATCGGCGTGCCGTCGACATCGCGCAGTTGGTAAGGGGTGCGCGTGCGCCAGCAGGCGGCCAGCCGGGTGACGAGGGTGGCGGCCAGGGTGCACACGGCGGAGTTGTGGTGCTTGCCCTGGGTGACGACGAGCCGGTGGTAGCGGGCGGCGAGGGTGGGGTCGGTTTTGCGGGCGCGGTCGGCTGCGTTGAACAGTGCCTCGCGCAGGGCGGGGTCGCCGGCTTTGGTGGGTGGCCCGTGCCGGGAGCTGGTGCCGGATTCGTCCAGGCTGGGGGTTAGGCCGGTGAAGGCGCGCACGCCGGCCAGGTTGTCGAAGCGGTCGGGGTTGCCCAGCGCGCCCAGCACGGCGGCGGCGGAGATGGTGGCCATGCCCGGTCCTGAGGCGATCAGACCGGCGGGGTCGGCCTCGGAGTACAGCACGCCGATGCGGGAGTCGAGGGTGGCGATTTCCTCCGACAGGTGCAGGGCCAGGCGGGCTTCGGCGGCCAGGTCCTCGGCGAGTTCAGCGAAGTTGAGCCCACTGGCGGCCCAAAAGGCGATCGTGGTGTCGGCGGCGGCCAGGATGGCGGTGGCGTGGCCCTCGCGCCAGGCGCCGCGGCTGGCACGGATGAGCAGGGCGGTGAGCCGCTTGTGGCCCAGGCGGCGCAGGGCGGCGGGGTCGGCGCCGGTGCGTTCTAGCACGGTCAGCGCGGCTTTGGAGTAGTCTCCCTGGCCCAGCACGTCCGCCCATTGCGGGCCGTAGATCTCCAGGAGAGCGTCGATGCGCTGGGCGGTGGCGGTGCGGCGTTTGACCAGCGATCGGCGGCGGCGGGTGGCTCGGCGTAAGGGATCGGCCGGGCCGAGTTCGCCGGTGCTTGACAGGCGTAGTCCTTCGGGGTGCAGCAGCGGGATGCGGGCCAGGATCCGGGCGTCCAGCCGGTCGTTCTTGGTGTGCTTGTGGTAGTACCTGCGCAGATCGGCGGACTGTTCAGGGGTGACCATCGCGATCTTCGCGCCTTTGGCGGCGAACCAGGCGGCCAGCGGGATCCAGGCGTTGCGGGTGGGTTCCATCACCACCAGGACTTCGGCGGCCTGTTGCGGCAGGCTGGCCCACAGCTCCTCCAGATCCTTCACCGTGGTGCGGAATCTGCGGCCGGAGAAGAGGAATTCGCCGGCCTCGTTCGCGCAGGCCACCTGGTGCGCCGCCCGGCAGGCGACATCGATACCCAGTCGGAGTTTCACAGCATCCCCTCTTTGTGGCGATGGTGACGACGGTGCGCGTGGGAGCCTCGCCTGTACGAGCGTGGACGCATGTTCCGCAAAGTGATCGAGTGTTTGCCCTGACATTCGGTAGTAGCGGTTCGTCGCCGGACGCCGCAGGTGAGCGACGAGGAGAGGCGACCGCGAGTTCCCAACAGGGATGCACATGCGCCGGGTAGATCCGTCCAGCCGGACGATCAAAAGACAGGAGTCCCCGGCCCTGAGGTCAGGGCTGCCAGTCGGTACGGAAGCCGTACTGGAAGGACCCACCCGGACACCCTACGAAACCGCCAAGATGCACCGGCAGCTCCACGAGCGAGGCTAAATGTCGGTAGCCAGGAGTAGGCTTTCGGCCACGTGAAAACTCCGGGGTGCGTCGCTCGCGGCGGCAGGCACACTGGAGCCTTCCCCATCCCTACTTGAACGATGCCCCAGCTAGCATCAGGGCACGTGGTCTCCTTCAGACAGCTGTTCCACGTTGCCAAACTGGGGCGTATCCCGGTCCTTCCGCGTAACTCAAGGAGGAGTACGTGCAGCTGATCGGTGCCCACATTACCAATTACCGCTCGGTGGAAGATTCCGGGCGCTTTACTATCGAGCCGGATGTTACCTGTTTAGTCGGCAAGAACGAGTCGGGTAAGACGGCGGTCCTGCAATCTATCTATCGCTGCAATCCAGTGGAGTCGTCCAAGAGGTTCGACGAGGTCGTTGACTTTCCGGCCCGGTTAACGAGCAAACGCAAGCAGTGGAAGGCTGACGAGCGAATCCCTGTCGTCCAGCTAACCTTCCGCTTCGACGATGGCGAGATCGAAAAGATCGAAGAGGATCTCGGCGTAGGGGTGCTTGAAAGTCCAGAGTTCACGGTTACGGCCGGCTACCGCAATGAGGCGCGAACCTTTGACCTAAAAATCAACGAGGGAGTAGTCGTCGAACATCTGCGCAAGCCGCTTGATTTACCCTCGGCAGGTGCTGCCGCAGTGGGAGCCGCGACGACGATTCCTGAGTTGCTGGCCGCGTTAGAGAACTTAGAGGATGCGACCTCGGGGTCTTCGGCCATCGTTCAACGAATCCGCGACTGGCGCAGGTCCAGTCTCATGCTACATATCGTCGATCAATACGCCAGTGCATGGATGCCGAGATTTGTCTATTTTGACGACTATGATATCATGTGCGGGAAGGTATCTATCCCTGACCTAATTCGTCGTCGCGACGCTGATTCTCTATCACGTCGAGACCGCGCGCTCCTCAGTCTCCTCAATATGGCCAGCGTCGACCTTAGAGACTTCCAGACCACGGACAGGCATGAGCGCCTGATTCGGGAGCTGGAGAACTCGAGCAATGTCATCTCTGATGAGGTCTTTGAGTACTGGTCTCAGAATGATCAGCTTGAAGTGCAGCTTGAGATCCTGCAGCCGGAGCAGGACGCCCAACCGCCCCTGAACGAGGGACCGATCCTGCAGGTGCGCGTTCTGAATCGTCGACACCGCGCCTCAGTCCCCTTCGATGAGCGGTCCCGGGGCTTTGTCTGGTTCTTCTCATTTCTCGCATACTTTACCGAGCTTGAGGAGGCTGCTGAGCAGGACCTGATTCTGTTGCTCGATGAACCAGGCCTGTCTCTCCACGGGCGCGCGCAGGAAGACCTCCTCCGCCTAATCGATGAGCGCCTCGCTCCTAAACATCAGGTGCTCTACACCACCCACTCGCCGTTCCTAGTCTCGGCTGACCACCTGCATCGAGTGCGCACGGTCATCGATCAGGACAAGGTCGGCACGAAGGTGTCAGCGGAAATCTTCAAGGCCGACGAAGACACTATCTTCCCGCTACTCACTGCTATGGGCATCGAGATGACCCAGACGATGTTCATCGGGGAGCACAACCTTCTGTTGGAAGGGCCGAGCGATCTCATCTACCTCGATGTGCTCACTGACGTGGTCGAGAGTACTGGCGGTGCGGGGCTAGATCCGCACTGGGTAAAGATCCCTGTCGGCGGAGCAGGCAAACTGTCGACCTTTGTCAGTCTGTTGGGTGCGAATCGACTCAACATCGCGGTCCTAGCCGACTCTAGCACTAAGGATGTCGGCGCGATTAGGCGATTACGTGACAATGGTCAGCTTAGAGCTAATGGCCTGATCCAAGTCAGCGAGTTCGTTGGCACGGGAGATGCCGATATCGAAGACCTCTTCGAGACTGACTTTTATCTTGAGCTGGTCAATAAGGCCTACAGCAAAGAACTTTCTTCGCGCATCACGTCCGCGGATCTCAACCCCCGTGACCCTCGTATCGTGAGGCAGATCGAGGGCTACTTCCAGCAGCACGGCCTTGGGAAATTCAACCACTACAAACCCGCAGCTCTCCTACTGCGCGAGCAGGCAGCTCTGCTACAGAAGATCAGCTCGGTGACGGTCTCTCGTGCGACACAGCTCTTTGCCCGTCTGAATAGTCTTCTCACCTGATACCTCTCAGGAGGGCTGGGGCCTGGGTGAAGGTCCCTTCGATGGGCCCCGACCGGCGGGATGCCCTTCAGCCTCAGCCCGCCGGTCCCGTGGCTCGTACTATCTATTCCTCAGTCCTCTACTCGCAGAGAAAGGATGCGAAGGAGCTCTATCGTGGGTACCCGGAAGGTGTCCCCAGCATGGATGACGGAGCAGGGGAACTCGCCGCGTTTGACGAGGCGGTAGGCGGTGTTGCGGCTGAGGCCGAGGGCGCGGGCGGCGGTCAGCAGAGGGACGACGGCAGGGAGGGCAAGTACCTCCTCGATGGTCATGGGCGTCACTCCGCCTCCCCTCCTCTCTCCGCTCCGGCAGCCAGCAGGCGTGCTTTGGCGAGCGCGCAGTAGTCCGCGTTGAGTTCGATGCCGATGAACTGCCGGCCGAGTTGCCGGGCGGCAAGGGAAGTCGTTGCCACTCCGGCAAACGGGTCCAGGACGGTGCCGCCGGGGCGGCAGCCGGCGGCAATGGCTCGGAGCGGGATGTCGATCGGGAACGGGGCGTAGTGGGCGCCCCGGTAGGGCCTGGTCGAGATGGTCCAGACGTCGCCGGGGTTGCGGCCGTTCGGATTGGCCGCATCATGGGCTCGGCCGGTGGGGCGGATAACCGTGCCGTGCTGTGCGCCGGCTGACTCCGCCAGGTTGTACTTGCGGACCGGCGGCCAGGGCGTCTGGATGGCGTTGCGCTTCATCTCGCCGCGCCGAGAACGGCGAGACAGCGAGCGGTCGCCGGTGTACTGCTCGCGGATGGCGTCGAGATCGAACCAGTAGAAGCGCTGCTTGACGAGCAGGAAGATCAGCTCGTAGCGGGTGGAGAGTCGGTCCAGGACCGACTGCGGCATGGCGTTGGGTTTGGACCAGACGATCGCGTTGCGCAGGATCCAGCCGTCCCGCTGGAGGGCGAAGGCGACCCGCCAGGGCATGCCGAGCAGGTTCTTGGGCGGCACGACACGACGGGAGCGGGGCCGTACGACCGGCTGCCGCTGGTTGTAGTCGGCGCCACGGGCGTAGCCGTCGGAGTCGGCGGCGTAGACGTCGCCGAGGTTGAGCCAGCAGGTGCCGTCGTTGGCCAGCACTCGCCGGGCCTCCGCGAACGTGGCGCGGAGGTTCTCCACGTACTCGTCGGGCGTCGACTCCTGGCCGTACTCCTCGGGACAGTAGTCGCGAAGCCCGTAGCTGGGCGGGCTGGTCACCAGGCAGTCCATGGACCGGTCGGGCATCTCGGAGAGCACCTCGCGCGCGTCGCCGAGGTACAGGGTGGAGTGGTCGTCTCGCCAGTACGGAGCCCTCATCGCGCCTCCTCCTGCATGGAGAGAGCCTTCGCGAGAGGGAGCCACCCGGCCGAGGCCGGCTGGCGGTTGACCTGTAGCCAGGTCGTGCTCGTTACTTCCATTTCTGTTCCGGGGCGGAACTCAGATACGCGCTTCGAGTGCAGCAGCGGCCTCCGGCACCGCTCCGGCGTGAGCCGTCAGACCTGGTGAGAGCACCTGCGTACCTCTGGCGTCGCCCTGGCGGATGCCTCTTGAAATGCCGCACCACCAAACGCCAGAGGCGTGCCAGAGGTCCTCGGGGATTAGCGCCGGAGCCGCGCCAGAGGCCCCTCCTACAACCGGGTTCGACGAAGCGAAATCCCTCTCGCCGTGGAGAACCCGATGAGCACGAACCCATCCGACACCGCCGGCCCGGACCGGTCACCCCTGGACATCGCCGAGCGCGCCTTCCGAATGCTCGCCTGCGCGCCCAGCAGCCTCGCCGTCGACGGCAGGGAGGTCGGGCACGGCCTCCCCCGCCGGCGAATGTCGCTGATCGAGCTGCGGGATGTG